>JBBSEX010000017.1:0-125640 GCA_038239345.1 Bryobacterales bacterium | reverse complement strand
GAGAATCATTTCAATCAGGTGAACAACGCCCGCTCCATGATCGGCTTGGGTGGTCAAGTCGGCTGCTTCCTTAATTGACGGAATGGCATTGGCAACCGCCACCGAACATTCGCAGAACGTCAGGAAGGCATGATCGTTTTCGGCGTCGCCCACGCCAACTACGTTGTGCTCGGAAAGGCCAAGCTCACACAGCGCGGCGTTTAACCCGAACATCTTGTTCACGCCCGGGGGCAAGATCATCACGGCATCTTTATTGAAGATCACCTGAAGTTCCAGACCCAGGTCGCGTATTACATCCAGAACGGTATTTTCGTGGGGACGCCATGTCGCGATAATCACTTCGCCAACGCTGATCGGGCCCACGCCCCGCTCCCGCAACTTGTCGACAAAAGCGGGAATGGGAGGCTGTGCCAGGATGCGCTTCTCTCGCGAACCAGGCCAATACAGCAGACCTCCGTTTTCGGCGACGATTACATCAAACAGGTCCAGATAGGGAAAGACCGACTCCAGATCGGGCAACTCGCGGCCGGTCACCATAATTAACTTCCGGCCCGAATGGCGCAGGTTCTGTAATGTCTTTCTGGTTTCAGGAAACACCACGCCATCGGTAGCGAGAGTTCCGTCATAATCGGTTGCCAGTGCAAGATAGCGCATCAATCTATAGAGACGACGCGGTCCGCAAGTGTTACGTCATTTCAAAATTAGCTAATTCATTTCGATCGCAAGAAACGGATAGCTTTCCCTCGGATCGCGGCGCAGAGTAGTGTCATGAGAATAATTGCAATTCCGACGGAGATTGCCGACACCGTGCGTTCCACCGGCAAAGCTCCGGTCTACGGACACCCGTCGTACACGGACGTGGCGAAAGGATATGGTCCGTGCCGTCACTGCCTGCGGGCTTTCCGCGCTGGAGAAGAGAGCCGCACTCTTTTTACGTATAGCCCTTTTCTGTCGGCGAGCGAGGTGCCTCTGCCTGGACCAATCTACATTCATGCCGAAGCATGTTCGCGGTTCGATGAGGCAGCGGGATATCCGGAAGACATGCGTCCGCATCCCGTGGTGCTGAACGTTTATGGAAGCGGCCAGCAGTTGCTGGAGCAGGAACATGTCGATGATGGTCGGGCGGAGATTGCGATGGGACGCCTCTTTGAGAGAGTGGACGCCGCCTACATTCATGTGCGCGATAAGAAGGCCGGTTGCTACGACTTCCGCGTGGAGCGGTAACGCATCACTTCTTAGATCCGGTCTTAGATCCGGCGATGGAATTGACAACGTCCCAGAAGAACTGCACATGCTTGTAAACGGCATCTTCGAGGATTCTTTCCTGATCGCTATGAGCGCCAAAACCCTTCGGCGGATCCTCTTGATCGCTGATCGCACCGATGCCGTAGCATTGCACGCCCTTGGCCCGCAGGAAGGCCATGTCGGTGGCGCCCGTGCTCATGGTTGGCAGCGTTGTAACGCCGTACGTTCTTTGATAGGTCGCGGTGATTGAGCGGAAGGCATCGGAGTCAATACTGGATGGCGGGGCGCCTGGACGCCGATTTCGAGCTTCCGGAACCACCTCGATCGCTGGATCGTTAATCACCTTTCGCATCATTTCATAAAAGGAGGCCATGTCTTCGTCCGGCAGCGCCCGAACGTCCAGCGTTGCGCTGGCTTCCGATGGAATGACATTCACCTGATAGCCTGCTTGAATAATGTTTGGTGAAATCGAAGTGTGCAACAGAGAATAGATCCCCGGTTCATTTTCCGCCAAATACTCGCGAACGGCGGTTGCCTTTTGTGTATCGAACAACTGATGGTATCGCGCCGCTTCTTCCGGAGTGCTGAGGTTGGCAAGCTTCTCCAGATAGCTGCGGGTGGTGTCGTTGAAGCGCATGGGCGGATCCCACATCGCGATTTTTTCGACGGCCCGGGATAGATGAAGAATGGCGCTGGAGCGCAGAGGACGGGAACCGTGCCCGGCGGGACCCTTGGCAACCAGACGGACGCTGCCCGGCTGCTTCTCCGTGGTTTGCACAGTGGCGTAAATCGATTTTCCGTTTCGCCTGCGGACGCCGCCTCCCTCCGCTAGACAGATTTCGGCATCGATATCGGACCAGCGTTCGTTCACCAAATACTCGATTCCCGGTCCGATGGAGGCTTCCTCACCAGCTTCGGAGACAAGGATGACGTCGCGATCAAGCGGCACATTCAAACGCTTCAGCAGCAACATCGTCATCATCGCCGCCATGAGGTCGGATTTGTCGTCGAGCGTTCCACGGCCGTAGACATGCCCTCCGCTTCTGGTTGCGCTGAAAGGCGGGAAGGTCCACTTGGCTGGATCGACTTTCACGGTGTCGCTGTGGCCCATGATCAACAGCGGCTTCTTCGAACCGTTACCTTTCAGACGGGCGATCAGGTTCGCGCGCGCCGGATCTTTGGCCGCCACGATCACTTCTATGCCCTCGGCAGCCAGAATATTTTTAACATAATCGACCACTTTTGTTTCATTCCCTGGAGGATCGGTACTGTCGATTTGCACTAAACCCTGAAAGTGCCGCATCGCCTCTTCGTTCACTTTGGCCCAATCGGGCGTCTGGCCGGAAGCAGCCATCAGAGCAGCGGAGGAGAGAAGCAGCAGCAGGCGATTGGACATCCCATTAGTCTACGGAAGGCCGGTCCGAGTGGCAAACCGCGGCCGGCGGCGGAGTGACAGAATGAAGGCATGCCAAATGAAACGCGGGTGAGGAAACAGATAGCCGATATGCTGAAGGGCGATCAGGCGCACGCATCTTTCGAGAGCAGTGTCGAGGAATTTCCGCTGGATAAAATCGGCATCCGCCCGGCGGGGCTTCCCCATTCCGCCTGGGAATTACTGGAGCACTTGCGAATCACCCAGAACGATATTTTACGCTTCAGTCAATCGGGCGATTACAAGTCGCCGCAATGGCCGGAAGGGTATTGGCCCACGCCGCCCGCACCAGCCGCGACCGGCGAGTGGGAAGCTTCGATTCACGCCTATAAGAAGGATTTCGCGGAGTTCACGCAATGGATCCTCGATTCCAGCAATGACCTCTACGAGCCGCTTCCGTGGGGCGAAGGGCAGAACCTGCTGCGCGAGGCGCTATTGGTGATGGAACACAATTCGTATCATCTGGGACAGTTGCTGCTGGTGCGGCGAGCGCTAGGAGCGTGGTCGAAATAAATTCACGGGATGGTTTCGCGATCGCGAAGCCCGAGGAGATAGAGGATGCCATCGAGACCCAGTGTCGAGATGGATTGTTTCGCGCCTTGACGGACAAGCGGCTTGGCGCGAAACGCAATGCCAAGCCCGGCGATACGCAACATCGGCAGATCGTTTGCGCCATCGCCGACCGCGATGACCTGCTCCATGCTAAGACCCTGTTCGGCGGCGATCTCCTCAAGGAGAGTGGCTTTCCGGGCGCCGTCGACGATCTCGGAAATTACTTCGCCGGTGACCACGCCATCGCGAATTTCAAGCTCATTGGCGTGCAAATAATCAATGCCGAGCCTCTGTTGCAGTTCGCGCCCGATAAAGGTAAAGCCGCCCGAGAGAATTGCGGTTTTATAGCCCAGCCTGCGCAGCATTTGCGTTAATCGATCCGCGCCGTCCATCAAGGGAATGCGATTCTTCACGCGCTCCAGTTCGGACTCCGGGAGCCCCCGCAATAAAGAGACTCTTTGACGGAAACTCTGTTTGAAGTCGAGTTCGCCACGCATCGCCGCGGCGGTGATCTTCACCACTTGCTCGCCCACGCCGGCCAACTTCGCGAGTTCGTCGATCACTTCGGTTGCGATCAAGGTTGAATCCATATCAAAGGCGACCAGCCGGCGATTGCGCCGATAGATATTGTCATGCTGGAAGGCAAGATCGAAATCAAATTCGTCGGCAAGGGCGATCAGGGCGGCCCGGAAGCGATCTTCACAATCGAGCTTCCCCGACACCGCCAATTCGATGCACATCCGGCTGGCGGCATCCGATACATCCAGAGACGTCCGTCCAGATAGACGGTCGATCGAATCGATATTCAGAGTTTCTTGAGCGATCAGGCCTGTCACGCCCGCCAGGTGATGGGCGCGGATTACCCTGCCGAGCATCGTGATCAGGTAACGGCGCTTCCGCTGACCTTCGACCCAGATTTGATATTCATCCGCCGAGACCTCTGTCAGCCGGACCTCGGCGCCAAGCTCGGAACTCTTGCGATTTAATTCGGCGAGCATCGCCGAGGATTGCGGCTGGCCCGTTAGTTCAACAAGAATTCCGAACGCAAACGCGCTGTGGATTAACGCCTGGCCGATATCGAGGATACGTACATCGTAGCGGGCGATTACCGCGGTGAGTGCATGTGTAACGCCTGGCCTGTCATGACCGGTGATGTTGATAAGGAGGACGCGCGCCTCGGGCAGATTCATGGGGAGGAGAAGGGGAGGACTGCCTCCCCCGATTTGACGCTTACTTGCCGGCGTTAAACCGTTTTTCCGCTTCCGCCCAATTCACAACGCTCCACCATGCGGCGAGATAATCCGGACGGCGATTCTGATACTTGAGGTAGTAGGCGTGTTCCCAAACATCCACTCCGATGACCGCGAACTTGCCTTCCATAATGGGGCTGTCCTGATTGGCGGTGGATGCAACTTCCAGGCCGCTAGCGGTCTTCAGCAGCCATGCCCAGCCGGATCCGAAGCGCGATACTCCGGCGGCGTTGATCTTCTCTTTCAGGGCATCGAAGGTGCCGAAGGTCTTGTCGATTGCGGTGGCCAGATTGCCGCTGGGTTTACCCTCGGCCTTGGGCGCCATGATGGTCCAGAAGAGCGAGTGATTAGCGTGGCCTCCAGCGTTATTGCGAACGGCGGTGCGAATATTTTCTGGAACGGCGGCGCAGTTGTCGGCGAGCAATTGCTCCAGAGTCAGGCTCTCCAAACCGGGCGCGGACTCCAGCGCTTTGTTCAGATTCGTGATGTAGGCCTGATGATGTTTTCCGTGGTGGATCTCCATCGTAGCTTTATCGATGTGGGGTTCTAACGCATCGGGTGCGTATGGCAGTGCGGGCAAAGTAAACGGCATTGATTCCTTTCAGAATTTCTATTCCAGAACCTATTATCGCCCGGTGGCTTGCTCATAGGCATGAGCCAGACGAAACATCTCGGGTTCAGCAAAATGGCCGGTCAGAATTTGCAATCCGACGGGCAATCCTTCAGCCGTGTTCCCGCAGGGTACGCTCAAGCAGGGAATCCCCGCCAGGTCGCCCGTGATGGTGTAGATATCGGAAAGATACATGGCCAGCGGATCGTCGAGTTTCTCGCCCAACTTGAAAGCTGGAAACGGCGAAACTGGCGCGACGATAGCGTCCACTTCGGTGAAGGCCCTGGCGAAATCCTGGGCGATCAGGTTGCGGACCTTCTGCGCTTTCAAATAATAGGCGTCGTAGTAGCCATGGCTCAGCACATACGTTCCCAGCATGATGCGGCGCTTGCATTCAGCCCCAAAACCTTCGCCGCGCGTATTGCGATACATATCTCTCAGCGTCTCTGAATGCGCGGAGCGGCCGGTATAGCGGACGCCATCATAGCGGGCCAGATTGGAACTCGCCTCAGCGGTACAGATGATGTAGTAGCAGGCGATGGCGTAATCGGTTGCCGGAAGAGTGATGTCGTGGACTTCCACTCCAAGCTTCTTCAATTCGTCGACGGCACGGTGGATAAGGCTGCCCGATTCGCTGCCGAGATCCTTGAAATACTCGCGCGGCAGGCCGATTTTCATTCCCTTGATACTGCCGCCGAGTTGAGCGGAATAATCGGGAACCGGCGCCGGTGCCGACGTGGAATCCAATTCGTCGCGGCCGGCGATCACCTGCAATAGCGTCGCTGCATCCTTTACCGTGCGGCCGAACGGACCGATATGGTCGAGCGAGCTGGCGAAAGCTGTCAGCCCATAGCGCGAAACGCGGCCATAGGTGGGCGTGACACCGACGACGCCGCAAAACGACGCGGGCTGGCGAATCGATCCCCCAGTGTCCGAACCTAGCGAGACCACAGCGGTTCCTTGCGCGACGACAGCCGCCGAACCACCACTGGAGCCGCCCGGTACGCGATCGAGCGCAACCGGATTTCGAACGGGACCAAACGCCGAATTCTCATTCGAGGATCCCATGGCGAACTCATCGCAATTCGTTTTGCCAATCAGAATGCCACCGGCTTCCTCCAGGCGAATCACGGCCGTGGCGTCATAGGGAGGAATGTAATGCTCTAACAATTTCGATCCGCAAGTGGTGCGAACACCTTTCGTGAGGATGACGTCCTTGACGGCGATTGGCACTCCCGCGAGTGGTCCCAATTCCTTACCCGCGGCGATTGTAGCGTCCAGGCGTTGCGCCGATTCGAGCGCGCGCTCCGAGGAGAAATGGAGATAAGCGTTGGTCTTCGGATTCTCGGCCGCAGCAAATGCCAGTGCCTGCTGCGTGAGTTCGGTGGCGCTGAATTTCTTGGATTGCAAGCCGGCGCGCACGTCGTCAATGGTGAGCTTGGCGAATTCCTTCATCGCTCAATCACCTTGGGAACCTTGAAATATCCGCCGCCGGCATGCGTGGCGTTCGCCAAAGCCAACTGGCTTCCCAGCGGCGTGCGCTCTACATCGGGACGAAGAGTAGCGGTCTCTTCGGCTTCGTAGAGCACCTGCGCCATTGGCTCAACATCGGTTGTATCGAGCTCGCTGAGCTTATCGATGTGCGTCAGGATGCCGTCCAGGTCGTGCGCCAGACGGTGGATTTCTTCTTCCCGCAGACGTAAGTTCGCCAGGTCGGCCACGTAGCGAACTTCTTTTTCAGTAATTTTCACGCGGTAGCTTTCTTGCGCGCCGCCTTATAGACACGGCGCAATATAGGATCCTGGATGTTATCGGCATCGTCGATCGAGACGGATCTCGCGGTCTCGGCTCGCTGCGGTAGGCGCCGGGCTTTTTCGGGACGAAACTCCAGGTCGGTGACTATTTCGGGTCCCAAGACATCCTGTAGATTTTTGAGAATCTGCCAGCGCAGCGCATGCAATTGACGCTGCCAAATGGCGTCTTCTACTTCGATTATTAGACGCGAACGCACCAGTGCAATCGCGCTGCTATGAGCCGCAATCCGCTTGCCGACAGCGTTAGCCCAAGCCTTGCGAGCCAGTTGTTCCGGCTGCACGAGGCCCTTCGGCATTTTTATATTTCCAATGAGGCGACCGGCGCGTTCCATGGTCGAAAAGAGTACTCAGTTTAGCATGCGAACGTACGCGCCGGATCCGACAGACAGAGAACAGATGGAAGCGCTACTTCTTAATTACGCCGCAAGCGATTCGATCGCCGGCGTTACCGGATGGATCGCTCCGCATATCGTCGGCTTTGGCATGGATCACGATCGCCGTGCCGCCATTGGCGAAGATGGAATTCTTCTCCGAGGTGTAGTTTGCGTCCGCCGCCACCACGGTTACTTTGGCGGCGCCGTCGGAGCTTATCGTGATGTTCTTCATATCGCCGGCATGCGGTCCACTGGGATTTTCCAGGCCATGCTGCTTGTGGTCGGGATTGAAATGCGGTCCGGCGGTGGTGAATGCGGGCCCCTCACATTTGGGATTCTGATGCAGGTGGATGGCATGATCGCCAGGCGGCAGGCCATGCAATTCCACGGCAATTTTGACGCCCAGTTGAGCTCCGTCGCTGGCGGCCGAAAGCGTCGCGGTGCCTACGCTATCTCCCGCTGCGTTCTTGATCTCCACGGCGGTGCTGTCTTGTGCGAAACCGATTCCCAGCGCGAAGCCGATACCAACGATGAGCGCGCAGTGCTTGAACATGGTCTTAAAAATCTCCTTGCGACGTTGAGGTCATGCTCTTAGACGCTACTACGCCCACCCTTGATCGCGCAAATGTCGAAATTGAAAGAAATTTCATTTATTCGTCGCCAGCGGAGTGCCCTGCGCCAGCAGTTTTTCTACATGCTTCGCTAAAATGTCGCACTCGATATTTACCCGCGCTCCCGCTGCGTGTTCGCGAAAATTTGTGTTTTCGTATGTATGGGGAATTATCGTGGCCGACAAGATGCAATCATCCAGAGTGGCGATCGTGAGGCTGACTCCATCGAGCGCCACCGACCCCTTATCGACCAGATAGCGATCCAACCCCGGCGGGATACGAATCTTCAACCACCAATTCCCATCGCCCAGAAAATCGAGGCCCAGCATCTCGCCAGTTCCATCGACATGACCTTGTACAATGTGGCCGCTCAGGCGTCCCGTGGCAGCGAGGGGCCGCTCCAGATTAACCACGGAATCGGCGTGGAGATCGCCCAGGTTGGTGCGTTCCAACGTTTCCGGCGCCAGATCGGCGGCGAAGGACGTTTCGTTCAGCTCAACCACGGTCAGGCACACACCGTTGACGGAAATGCTGGAGCCGATCCTGGCATCGGTGAGCACTTCACGGCAACGCACTCGCAAAAATGCACCCGCGGAGTGCGCTTCCAGATTCGCTACAGAACCGACCTCTTCCACAATTCCGGTAAACATAATCTATTCCTTGATCAGCCAGGCTTCCACGGCGAATTCGTCCGCTGTGATGCTATGCAGACGTACATTGCGAAACTGCAAAGCGTCGGCCCGCCGCTGACGTCCCGGCCCCCCCGCTACCGGCAGCGACTGCACGCCGCCCAGAATTTTCGGGGCGTAATAGAAGAAAATTTTATCCACCAGTCCCGATTCCAGTACCGCCCAATTCACTTTGCTGCCCGCTTCGATCATCAAGGAAAGGTAGCGCCGCTCGGCCAGGTATGCGCCGATACCGGAAATTTCCGTGCGCCCATTCGCGCCATCGAGCACCAGCACCTGCACGCCGCGATCGAGTAGTGTCCGCCGCCGTTCGTCGGACGCGGCCGTCGTGGTAACAATCAGCACATCGCTTTGACAACTTTCCACCATTCGCGATTGCGGTGAGATGCGTAACTGCGAATCGAGGACAATGCGCAGCAGCGGGCGGCTCCGGGGCAGTCCCGTGCGATCGTTCAACAGCGGATCGTCGGCGAGAACCGTCCCAATGCCGGTGAGAATCGCATCGTAGGAGTGGCGCAAGGTTTGAACATGGAGACGCGCCTGCTCGCTGGTGATCCACCCGCGATTATCTTCCGGCGCGGCGATCTTTCCGTCCAACGTCAGAGCCGCTTTCAGCATCACCAGCGGCCGGCCTGTCTGCATGAAGTGGATAAAAGCTTCGTTGATCTGGGCGGCTTCGTCCCGATACGTGTTGTCGATTCCGGCCTCAATGCCAGCGGCCCTCAGAAGGCGCATGCCTTCACCGCGCACCAGGGGATTGGGGTCTTCCATGGCCGCGATCACATGAGCCACTCCGGCTTCAATTAAAGCAGCGGTACACGAACCTGTGCGGCCCCGATGGCAGCAAGGTTCGAGCGAGACGTAACAAGTGGCGCCGCGAGCCCGGTCGCCTGCTTCTTCGAGCGCCAGGACTTCGGCATGCTTCACTCCCCCGTAGGTATGAAAGCCCCGGCCGACTACGATGCCATCGCGCACGATCATCGCGCCCACCGCTGGATTGGGGCTCGAGAGACCCGTACCGCGCCGGGCGAGTTCCAACGCTTCTTCCAGATAGGGCGGATTCATGTAGCGAAAAGGGAATCGACAAACTTCGCGGCATCGAACGGAAGCAGGTCGCCAATTTGTTCACCCACTCCGATATAACGAATCGGAAGATTCAATTCGCGCGAGATCGCGACGACAATGCCGCCCTTCGCGGTACCGTCGAGTTTCGTGAGGATAATGCCCGTGACGCCACTGGTTTCGGTAAACTTGCGTGCCTGCTCCAGGCCGTTTTGGCCGGTTGTGGCATCCAGAACCAGTAGAACTTCGTGCGGTGCACCGGGTATTACGCGAACGGCGGTGCGGCGCATTTTCTCGAGCTCGGCCATCAGATTATCTTTCGTATGCAGCCGTCCAGCCGTATCGACGATGACATAATCCACCTTGCGCGCCTTGGCCGCTTGTAGCGCATCGAAGATCACAGCGCTCGGGTCCGACCCTTCTTTTTGGCGGATGACTTCCGTTTGGCTGCGCTCGCCCCAGACCACGAGTTGCTCAATCGCTCCGGCGCGAAATGTGTCGGCGGCGCAAAGCAAAACGCTGCGGCCTTCGCTGTGATATTGCTGAGCCAGTTTCCCGATGGTAGTAGTTTTGCCCGCGCCGTTTACTCCAACCACCATCACGACCGCGGGAGGATTCGCCACGTGCGCCATCGGCCGCTCGGCGGCTCGTAACACTTCCAGCAGATGTTCGCGAATCAACTGTTTCAAGTCGACCATGCTGCCCGTCAGCCTGCGATCGATACGCTGGCGCAGGCGTTCCAGAATCTCGCTGGTGGTGCCGGGCCCGATGTCGGCGGTCAGCAACGCATATTCAAGTTCGTCCAGAACGTCGGCGTCGATTTCTTTTTTGCCGGCGAATGCGTCTTCGAGTCTATCGGCGAGGCCAGTGCGTGTTTTCTCGATGCCGGCTTTCAGACGATCGAGTAAGCTAGGCGGTTCCGGCGTGCTGCCGAACAAAGTCTGGATCATGCGATTGGTCTGCTTCTATTGTACTTGCAGCTAGCCCAATTCGGCTTCAATGGCCTGCGCGATGCGGTCAACGTGGCGCTTCACTTTGTCCGCCGTCGGACCTTCCACCATCACTCGGGCCAGCGGTTCGGTGCCAGAGAAACGAACCAGCACGCGGCCCGTGTCGCCAAAGTCGGCTTCGGCGGCGCGGATTTCCTGATTCACGCGATGCAGTTCGGCCAGAGGCTTACGCTGCCTGACGCGCACGTTCACCAGCATCTGCGGATAGATCTCCAACTCACGCGTCAAGGCGTCCAGATCGGTTCCCGCTTCCAGCACGCGGAGCGCGGTCAACATGCCATCGCCGGTCGTTCCAAAGTCGCGAAAAATTACGTGGCCGGATTGCTCTCCGCCCAGTGGAGCGCCCCGCCGGAGCATTTCTTCAAGCACATATTTATCGCCCACGGGAGTGCGGATGAGACCGATTCCATGGGCCGCCAGTGCCCGCTCCAGGCCCAGATTCGACATCACTGTGGCGACCACCACCGGCTGCCCGTCACTCTCCGCAAGCCGCCCACGGCTGTGCAGGGCGATACCGGTTAACAATAGAACCGCATCGCCATCGATGATTTTTCCCGATCGCGAAACGAAGAGCGCGCGGTCCGCATCCCCGTCAAAAGCGATGCCCAGATCTACACCCAGACGCATCACTTCCTTGCGCATCGCATCGAGGTGCAAGGAACCGCAATCCAGATTAATGTTGCGCCCATTGGGTCCGCACCCCACACGATGAACCGTCGCTCCCAGCCGCTCAAACAACTCGGGCGCTAAATACGACGCCGCTCCGTGAGCGCAATCCACTACGAGTTTCACCCCGTCCAAGCGCCCGCCAAAGGTCGACGCCAGGAAATCGATATAGGATTTATCCAAAGACTCATCAACCGCCAATTCGGCCGTGAATGGTTCGATGTTCTTTGTCAGCAGCGCGAAGATCTCTTCTTCGATCGCCAGTTCCTGCTCGTCCGGCAATTTATATCCGGAATGATCGATAACCTTGATGCCATTATCCTGATAAGGATTGTGCGACGCGGAGATCATGACGCCCGCCGCGAACGGTCCGTTACAAGCCACATAGGCGACGCCGGGAGTGGTGACGACCCCGGCAAAACGGGCCCGCACGCCGACACTCTTCAAGCCACCCGCCACTTCGGCGGCAATTGATGGACCGGACTCGCGGGTGTCCATGCCGATCACAACTTCCAGCCCGACATCGGGCGGTGCATCCAACTGATGCTGGCTGACCCAGCTACCTAGCGCCGCCCCTATGGCAAAGGTCGTTTTCGGGTCAAGCGGATATTGCCCCGCAACCCCGCGAATTCCATCGGTTCCGAACAGTTTTCTCATTTAGTTGGCTTGTTTCAAGGCTGCGGCCCGGTCTGTTGTAAACGCACTCGCACCGACACGCCCGGTTGCGATTCAAAGCGAATTTGCGGATCGGCAACATAAGCGTGGACGTGAAATTCTTTTTCACTGACTACACCCGAGATGTCGATTGGATCGGTCTGCGCGGATTCGATCAACTGCACTCGATTTTCCGCGCCGACTATTCGCAGGCGCGCGGGCAACACCTGTTTGCTGACAATTGTGTACCCAACCGGAGGCGGTCCGGCAAAGCGTACTTGCACCGCTACGTCCTTGGACACCATGTGATCGAAGCGCAAGCGCAATTGCGATGGAACGGATCGCAGGAAGGTGACGCCAGGCTGCAGCCGGATATTAGTGCTGCTAATGGTAAATGTCTGTTCGCCCGGATGAACGCCCGACAGGTCGAGCAGCACCGACGTTTCCGTTAGGCTATTAGCCGAGAGGCGCGATGCCGGCCCGCGTAATTCCAGATGAACGCGATCAGGCACGTCGGAGCCAATTTCGAGGTCCGGCGGCAGGCTCTTATAAAGGATGGGAACCGATTGCGAAGTGACAAGATCCGGCTCATCGACAATCGCAAACCAGAGCACCACCGCTATGGCCAGCGAGAGCAATTTCCAAGGGAGATTGTCAAACAGAAATCCGGCGCTCACCGTTTTTCATGACCCCATCGTTCCTGGCGCGCGGCGGCTGCATCCAACCCCACGGTTACTGTACCGGCAATATTTTTGTCGCGCGCCGAGCCGTGCTTGGTGATACGATCTTCAAGCCGTTTTAGAGACACGTCAAATTCAATTTCTCCAAACGTCGCAATGGAGAGCCGGCCGGTTTCTTCGGAAACCACGATAGCGATACAATCGGTCTCTTCAGTGATTCCGATGGCCGCCCGATGGCGTGTTCCCACCTTGCGCATCAAGCCGGGGTTCATCGTTAAAGGCAGGAAACATGCCGCCGCCGCAATCCGCTCACCTTGGAGAATCGCCGCGCCATCGTGCAGGGCGCCGCCCCGTTCAAAGATGGAGCAGAGCAAATCGCGCGATATAAATGCGTCCAGCGCCACGCCGCTTTCAATGAACGTGCGCAAGCCGATATCGCGCTCAATAACGATCAGCGCTCCAATCTTTCTTTCGCCCATTTGCGATACGGCGAGCAGGATTTCGTCAGTCACTTCCTTGCTTTCCAGGCGCTTGCCGAGGGCCAGAAATTGGCTGCGCCCGATGCGCGCCAGCAATCGCCGGATTTCCGATTGAAACATCACGATTAATCCAAAAGCCGTATAGGGCGCGAGCGCTTCGAGGATGGACCGCAATAATTCCAGATGCATCCGCCGGGCGACCAGATACACCACTCCCAGAATCCAAATTCCGGTCATGATGTGGGCGGCGCGGCGCCCTCTTACGATGGAAATGAATTGATAAACGAGAAATGCAACCAGCAGAATATCAATGACGGATGTCGGCGTAAGCGCCGGGAAGTTCCCGAGATATTGTGACAAAAAAGCAGGCATCGGTGGACTCGCCGGGAAACATAAACAACTCCCTTAGTGTAGCAAGCCCCGGGCGCTTAGAACTTGAAAATTGCCTTGGCCAGCGGCACGCCTGTTACTTCAATTCGATTCAGGTCAGTTGTGCCGACGCCGAGCGATTCGGCCAGCAGCAGCGTGTTGTCGCAATCGACGAATGGCGGCACACCTTTCCGCGCCCGCGGATCATAGCCCATCAGCGCGGTGGAAACAACGTCGGTAGTAACGGCGTTCGTACCCATAATCAGAAGGCCCGGTTTCACCAGACGCAGACCCTTGATCCACGGCCCTTCACCGCCGGCGACGGTTTCCACGCCATCGACAAACGCGATGTGGATTGGGCGCGCGGCGGCAAGATCGGCGACGATACGGGGCATGCGATACCCCGGATCTCGTGGCGAGTTCGGATCGTTCTCGGCAAGCGCGATTTTGGCGGGCTGCCGCTCCCCGGCGTGACACACCGCGCCCCGGCCTTTTTGCGGATTCTCATTGGGCGCGTCAAGGCCTGCGTCATCTCCGTAAATGGAAGCGGGGGTGATGCCAAAGCAGTTCTTCATCGACAACGTGACACCGCACGTGGCGTGATTTTTTAACTTCGCCATCGACATGAATACATCGGTGTCTTCATAGGCGTGATTTAATTCGAATGACGGATAAATTAAGCCGCCATTCAATGTCTTTAGACGGTTATATTTTTTCCCTTTACCAAGGGCGTTGGTGTTTTCAAATTCCAGGCGCGGCGATATGCTTTGCAGCGTTCGCACGTTCCAGCCGGAATCGAGCATGTACTCTTCCAAGGGGCCGGAACTCGCCCAGCAGCTCTCCACCAGACGAATGCGCTTGGCTCCCGCGCGATCAAGCACATGCGTCATCGCCATGATCGTTTTCGGATGCGTGTAGTGCGTCGAACCGAGCGGCTTACCTTGAAACCGGAGCCCCGGGCTACCTGTCAGATTCAACTTGATAGTAACGGTTTTGTCGCGCACCAGACGATCAATGCCACCGAGTTGATCGAACATCGTACTGAAGATTTCCGTTAGGTTTTCGTCGTAGGAAGTGCAGCGGGCGACAGCCACCGGTGCCGTGGGGGCTTGCTTCACGCCGGCACGCAATACAGTCGCGGACGCGGCCAGGGCAAGCAACTCGCGGCGGGTCATGTCCACATTATACGCCCGCTTCAATCGAGCACCAGCGTCGCCAGCGTGCCCATTTTCTCGATGTCCACGCCCATTCCTTCTTCCACTTCATACAAGGCCAGATCCAGCGGCGCGCCGTCGGGCCGGTACAATTTCGCGTGGTGATACGTGCCCAGAATATGGATGGCGATGTTCTCAACCGGAAAGTCCGAGTAATTCACAAGCTGCAGCACAACTTGCTTGCCGTCGAGTGTTTCCTGCAGATTCGACAACATGCTGGAGACGTTGAATAGCCGTGCGCCAAGGTTCCTGCGGCCGGTGAGCGAATTTAATTCCTTCCAGATTTCATCCAGCTTGTCCAAATCTTGCTTTTCAAGCGTGATGGCATCGTCTTTTACGGCGGGGAACTTCCACCCTGGAGGTCCGGTAAGAAGCGTACCGCCGGCGCGTGTGTAGGCCTTCAGGATATCTTTCTGCCGATCGTCGAGCGAACTGGGATCGACGTTGACGGCTAACCTCGATCCGGCGAGCCGGGCTTCACTCAACAGCGGATTCGGCACTGGGCGTACTGGCGTATGCTTCACGGCGATCATATCCAGAATGCCGCCCGAGAGCAGTGCGCCGCTGTTGGAATCCTCCACCAGAGCGAGGCTGCCACGCGCGCGCAACGTCCGCCAATCCTTATGATTCTCAAAATAGCGAAGGTGCCGGGCGATCTGCTTCCAATCTTTCACAGCAGCGGGATCGGCCGCTAAGAGGCGCTTGTTGAAATCCTCATCCAGCGAAATTACCCAACGCGCGCCCGTCATTGCGGCATCGCCAACGGCTTGCAAATATCGCTCCAGCAGAAATGTCGAACCGGCGGGAGGTCCATTGGCAATCCAAATAGTGGAGTCGGTGGAAGCCCGGGCGAATCGTAAGAAGCCTGTATTGGTATCGATCCACGGGGCGCCACTGGGGGCCGCCTTGGTTTCGCCACCGGCTTGCACTTGTACGCCCGGCCAGACACCTTGATAGGTCCCAAGGATGGGATCGCGGCTGTCGAAGCGCAACTTCGCGCGTGTGGATAATTCGACGTAGGCGATTCTGGAATCGGACAGCATATTGCGCACGCGGGCCGAAACCGCGGGGTCGAAGCTGCCTTCAAGCACCACCCCCGATAGCTGCAGCGCGATCGCTTTTCTGGCTGCCTCAATTGGGTCGACACCAGGCCGGATCACGCCCAGGACAGCGATTCCACGCCTGGCAGCTTCAGCCGCGAATAGTTCCGACCACTGCCCGGACTCGACCAGCAAGCAATTGACCGGTGTATCCGCCAGGACATCTAAGCTCTTCGGATCAGCGGAAAACCATCGCGAGGGTACCCAATCCACTAGAGACGCAATCATAAGAAAAGCGAACAGCATGAACTTCCAGGGTAGCGGAAATCACGCGGATTTGATCTCCGTCCAGATTCGATCGCGAAGGCGTTGCCCAGCCGTGGAGAGCGGTTCGAACCATTCACCGCGCCGCAGGATTGCTTCATCGGGGTACAACACGGGATTCGTTTTCACAGCCTCGGGAAGAAGACTGCGTGCTCCGCCATTAGCCGTCGCGGTCTTGGTGGCGATCACGATAGAGGCCGCCACTGCGGGCCGCAAAAGATAATTGACGAACCGATGGGCCAGTTCCAAGCGGCCGCTCTCACGCAGAATGGCGACGGTATCGGCGAACAGCGCGAACCCTTCGCGGGGATAGGCGAAGGCGATGTTGGTGGACCCTGCCATTGCCTGGCCCGCGGTAACGGCCCAAGCCTGCGCCAGCAAGACGTCACCGGCAATCAATTGATCGCGCACCTCGGCATTCAGATATGCCCGCAATATCGATTTTTCGGCGAGCGCCTCATCTTTCGCCCGAGCGAGTTCAGACGGGTCGACTGAATTTAGCGAATGCCCTAATTTCTTCAGGCAGGCGCCGATAACTTCAGCGGGGTCGTCTAGCATTGTCGATCGGCCGCGAAACTTTGCGTTGGTGAAATCCTTCCAGGAATCTGGCGCCGGAGTTAGTGTGTTCTGATAAGCGATTCCGGTCGCGCCATGCATATAAGGTACGCTCCACTCAATTTGCGGATCCCATGGCGGTGCTTCAAACAGGCCTTCCAAGCGATGCAGATTCGGCAGCCATTCGTGTTGCAGGCGGGCCAACAAGCCAAGCTTATGCATCGGGCCGATGAAGTTATTCGGGGGAAAGACAATGTCCCAGCCGGAATTGCCGCTAGCCACTTTCGCCAGCATCTCTTCTGAGCTTTCGAAGGTGCCGTATCGAATATGGACGCCGAACTCGCGCTCGAAATTGGGGATCGTATCGGGCGCGACATAGTCCGACCAATTGAGGATGTTGAGGCGCGCCTGGCGATTCGAAATACATCCCGACGCTCCCGCAACGCCCAGCAGAAAAATGCGCCGGTTCATCGCCTCTGCAACCTTTCCGATACCAGAATCAAAGCGCCCAAGGCGACGACGATTAGCGTTGAGATGGCGTTGAGCATCGGATTCACGCCGCGCTTGGCCATGGCGTAGATCACCATCGGCAGTGTCTCGGAGTCAATGCCGGCCACCAGACTCGTGATCACGTAATCGTCGAAGGAGACGGTAAAGGCCAGCAGCGCGGCAGCGGCGATGCCCGGTAGGATTGCCGGGATCGTAACGCGCCGAAACGCCTGCCATTCGGTGGCCCCGAGATCCATCGCCGCTTCTTCTAAAGCTAGATCGAACGTTCGAAGGCGGGCCAGCACCACGATGACGACATAGGAAATGGAGAACGCCACATGAGCCAGAATGACGCTGTGCATTCCCAAGCGCACTTGCAGGAATTGGAAGGCCCATTGGAACAGGGCGAGTAAAGAGATGCCGGTGACAATCTCCGGCGTCAACAGCGATAGATACAAAGATCCGGACAGCACTGGATTGCCGCGCTTCCACAAACCGTAGGCGCATAGCGTTCCGATTACCGTTGCGAGCAGTGTCGAGATGAGCGCAATGAACAGGCTATTCCACGCCGCCTCGCCCAGTTGCGGATTCCGGAACGCCGCGCGATACCAATCGAGTGAGAACCCCTGCCAGACGGTAAATTTGGAAGAATTGACGCTGAACAGCGCCAGGATCAGCAGAGGCACATGGAGGAACGCATAAATCGCAATCGCATACGCCGGGAGCAAGCGCCTCACAGCAATGCCTCCGTATCCCGCTTGCTGAAGGCGACAAGCAGAACAAGGACGATGGCCATCAGGAGCAGGGAAGCGGCGGCGCCGAAAGGCCAATCGCGCGACGACGTGAATTGGTTTTGAATCAGGTTGCCGATCAGGACGGTTTTGCCACCGCCGAGAAGATCCGATGTGATGTATGTCCCCAGGCAGGGCACGAAAACCAGCACGCATCCCGCCCGAATCCCCGGAGCGGATAGCGGTACGGTTACTCGAAAAAGCGCGGTCCAGGGCTTCGCGCCAAGATCGGCGGCGGCTTCGATAAGACTCTGATCCAGCCGTTCGAGGGTCGCGTAAATGGGAAGCACCATGAAGGGAAGGTACCCATAGACTAGCCCTAAAATCACGGCGCCGTCGTTATAGAGCAGGGGCAAAGGATCATGGATGATGTGGAGATTTTGTAGCGCGCTGTTGAGCAATCCGGTATCGCGGAGCAGAAACATCCAAGCGTAGGTCCTAACTAGGAAGCTGGTCCAAAACGGAAGGATCACGAGGTTGAGGAAAAGATTCTTGCGCGGACCGGAGCGGGCGATAAAGAGCGCCAGTGGGAATCCGAGCAGCAGGCAGATAGCGGTGGAAACGCCGGATATCCAAAATGTTCGCAGGAGAATAACGCCGTACAGCGGGTCGGCCAGGCGCTTGTAATTTTCCAGAGTAAGGGGAGGCTCGACGCCGCCGTATGCGCCGCGCGACAGGAAGCCATAGGCGGCGATGATTCCGAGCGGGATCAGAAACAGAATTGCCGTGATCAACCAGGCCGGCGTTAAGAATAGCGCTCGCAGGCGATTCATTTGGGGAGGCTCAATTCGTCTTCCCGGTTCCAAGAAACGTAGACTGCCTCGCTTTCCTGGAACGGTTCATCCAGACGCGGAAGTTCGGCGATAATTTTCTCACCTGTGGCGAGCCGCGCCTCGACATGAATGCAGTTGCCGAAAAATGTCGAGCCGTTGATGATTGCTGTACAGGATCGCGATCCGCCATTGGGAATTTGTCGCGTGATGCGCGTCGATTCCGGCCTCACTCCAACATCGGCGATCCAATTCATCGCCCCGAGGAACGATGCAACAAATCGCGTCCGCGGCCGGAGGTAGAGATCCTCGGGCGTTCCTTCCTGTTCCATGGCGCCGGCGTTCATGACGGCCATTCGGTCAGAGAGCGATAATGCTTCCTCCTGATCGTGCGTGATAAATAGGAACGTGATTCCGACGCGCCGCTGCAGTGCTTTCAACTCCCCGCGAACCTGCTTGCGCAACTTCGGATCCAGGGCTGACAGGGGCTCGTCCAGCAACAAAACATCTGGCGACAACACTAGCGAGCGAGCGAGCGCTACCCGTTGTTTCTCGCCGCCCGATAAGCGCGCCGGAAGCCGCGATTGTTTCCCTTCGAGCTGCAATAACTCGACGACTTCGCGAACCCTTCGGGCTATATCGGACATGCCCTTTCGCCGAAGGCCAAACTCGATATTTTCCTGCACATTCAGATGGGGGAACAGAGCATAGTTTTGAAACACGGTACTGACATTTCGCTCATAAGGCTTGCGCCAGACGATGTCGTCGCCATTCAGCAGGATTTCACCAGCGGTGGGCTCTTCGAAGCCGGCGATCATGCGCAAGGTTGTGGTCTTCCCGCAACCGGAAGGGCCGAGCAGAGAAAAAAATGCGCCCCGCGGAATCGACAGCGAAATATTGTGTACCGCCCGATGCCCCGGGTATTGTTTGGAGAGGTTTTTAAGTTCGAGAATCGCTTCGTTCATCGTTCACATTGAGAGCTTCGATCTCATCATAGTGATAAACGTGGCGGCCTGGTTTCGCGAATTCAGCGGCTTCGATCATCGCCGCCGCAATGTGATCCGCCCGCGCCGGTTTATATTTGCGTAAGCCACCGGCCAGCATCCAACTCAGTCCTACTGCCAGAGCACTGGCAATCTGCTCCGTGGTGCGCTTGTCCGGGCGATCGCCGAGGATCAAACTCGGCCGGAAAATATGAACGGCTTCGAATGGCTGGGCGCTGACAGCTTGTTCCATCTCACCCTTTACCTTGAGATAGAAGTTAGTGGAATCGGCTCCCGCGCCTACCGAGGAGACGGCCAGGAATTGGCGGGTACCGGCGGCAGCGGCGCGCTCGGCTAATTTTCGGGGGTACTCCAGATCGACGGTGCGGAAGGCTGCTTGGGAACCGGCTTTCTTGATCGTCGTCCCGAGGGCGCAAAAGACGCTTGCCCCATCCATGCACTCGCCGAGGCTTTCGAGATTGTCGAAATCGACGAGGCGCTGTTCGACGTTGGGGGGCATATTTGGTAGCGGTTTACGCAATAGTGCGATCACTCGCCCCGGGCGCGCGGCGAGGAGTCGAACGCAATGCCCGCCAACTAGACCGGAGGCTCCGGCGATAACTGCCGTATTCACAGGAGCCAGAATATCATTTGGGGAGGCGTCCCCGCTTTACGAGTGTCGCGGTGTTTAATCGGCGTCGTTTAATCGGTGTCAGACACCTCTGCCACTTTTCACACTCATCGTTAGAGCTGACGTATCTTATTTAGAAACAAAAGCTTACGCGAAAGATCTCTCGGCGCGTGGAAGCCTCGGAGGATTGGGCGAACGTAAGATTGTGCGTAAGTTGTTGATTCTAAAACAAAACATTTTAAACGAAAATGTTCTCCGCGTTAAAAATTCCCCGCGCCGACCCTCAAAAACGATCCAAAATTGGTCGAAAAACGCGCTTTGCGGCCAATGCGAAGCTCCGATTCGAGAAGCCGTCCCATAATTATCAACGGCTTAACTCCGGCACACGACTAAGAAACGGGAATTGAGGTGTTTGACCCCCCAAAGAGGGATTCCCCTAAGAAACGGGAATTGAGGTGTTTGACCCCCCCAAAGGGAGTCCACACTCGGAACAGAATTTCCAGTTCCGGCGCACCATCACTCGACACTTCTTGCACTCCTTCCGCCACGCCTGATAAAAGAACGTCTCTCCTCCGGCCACCGCCATCCAAATTCCCACTATCAAGAAAATTTCCCCTTCCACCGGCTTTCCGAGCTTACCGGGACTGGAAATCGCGTGGGCGAGAAACCAGATTCCGCTGCCAGTCAAAACCACGGCGGGAGCCCAAATGGATCCTCCCCGTCCACGGTTCTTTGCCTGATAACGCCCTACTGCCGCGGGATTCTTCATGTCACACGTATGGCAATATAGGTCTGTTCTCACAAGCCCGTTGCCGCAAACCGGACACGGCGGATCCCGCGCCCTCCGATCGATAACAAACGCCAGCAATAGCAGCAGTAACGCGAAAAATCCCAATCCTAACTCGACATAGAACTGGGTGTAGAGCGGCCATCCCGGTAGGCCAACCACCGACATTTCTTTCGGTTGCGCCGGATTGTATCGAACCGCCACCCGAGTGCCGATCGGCCTCTGCCGAATTGCCCCGCCGGCATCGCCCCAACTGCTCCAGGTGACATGCGGACACTCGTCAGCATGGACAGTTTGCCCTCCCACAAGGTAACGAACCGTCCAGGTCACCTTATAGCGCGTTCCGCTCTTCGTACCTCTATAACTAGTGATGTTAGTGTCAGTCACTTCGCCAGGAACCTGGACCCAGCCGGTCAACACTTCCTGCACGTAGTTGTAGGAACAGACAGCCAATCCCCACATCGACAGCACGATAATTATTATGCCGGTGACGATCGCCTTCATCAAATCCTACACAGCATCGGAAATGGACGTGAAAGCGAAATCGTCAGCCACAATCGCCGGCGCCACCATCATCCCGCCTTCCAGCCCTCTCACCCGGACCGGCTTCCCCAGTTTCTTCGCATTCTGCAGCAAACGCGCCGAGCTATCTGTAAATCGTAAATTCATTACCGGCGCCGCAATCTTACCGTTCTCTATCAAAAACAGCCCATCCCGCGTTAGACCCGTATATTGCAGAGTCTGGGGGTTCACGAAGCGGATATACCAGAAGTGGGTCACCAGCAAACCGCGCTCGACACCGGCGATCAGCTCATCCAACGATGCTTCCCCGCCATCCATATACAGCGGATTGGGGAAGGGAGTCGGCTGCTTCCCGGTCTTTTCCGCCCAATATCGATCGGTAAATAAATTCTTGACGATCCCCTTTTCCACCCACGTAATCGCCCTTGTCGGCAGAAGTTCGTTGGTCCAAGGCGCCGCCGGTTGCAGGGGATTGAAGGGATCGGTGCGTAGCGTGATCTTCTCTGGAAATACCTGTTCTCCGAGCTTGGTTCCGCCGCCCTTCTTGCTGAAGTAGCCGCGGCCTTCCTCGCTCGTCCGCGCCGAGAGTGCCATCGTTACCAAGTTCACCAAGTCGCCGGCGGCAGTTGGTTCCAGAACAACGGTGAATTTGCCCGGCTCTATTCTCTGTGGATTTTTCCAGGCTAAACACTTCTGGATCGCCCGATCCGCCATGGCCTTTCCATCGATGGCTTCAATACGCACCGAAGGCTGCCCGGCCCAGCCTGAGCTTGACCCGTCGGCCATGCGAATCGTAGTGCTCATGTGGGAATCGGCTGAGCGATGGAATCCGAATAAGCCGGCTTTATTCGATACGGCGGAGGTTCGCAGAGTGCGCTCGAATAAGCCCGCGGCTACCAATTTTTTCGCTACGGCGGCATCGATCACGGCTTTGATTTGGGGAATCATTTCCGGGGCACGCGCTTTGGCTGTCTGCTCGTCATAGTCGCTGGTTTGGGCAAATTCCTGGGGCCCCGGGGGCGCCTTGTGCTCGGGATTAGCAGGCGCGATCGCTGCCAATTCCTCAGAGCGCTTTACGGCTTCGCGCAGCTTGTCCGGTTCGAACTCATTCACCTGCGTACTGCCCGTCTTCCCATCTTTCGTCGAATTGATGGCCACACTGCGGCGGTTGGCGAACGAAGCCAATGTGATGCCGTTATTAGCGAATCGCGTGTAAGCCTGCTCCGACGAATTGATCTCCACGGTGCATTCCGGAAAGCTAGAAAACTTTAAAACTTGATCGGCTAACTGCTTTGCCTGCTCTGCTGTAAACATGAATTCTTATTCCTCAGCTTTAATCAGTCAAGATGACATCGATGTTGCGAAAGCGGGAGGGCGAGCAACCATGGCTCATGGCGTTGATTTGCGTCGGCTCCCCCTTGGCATCTCCGCTGGTTCCAAATTGCTGCCAGTAGCTCGGCCCGGCGATTCCATCACAAGCCTGCCAAAAATCGGGCGTTCGCGCCTGATAGGAAACGCGGGAGATCATGTTGCCCTTCTTGCCATTCTTAATTTCCCAGAACGCATCGCCGCCAAATTGAAAGTTGTACCGTTGCTGATCGATGGAATAACTACCCCGGCCGTCGACCAGAACTCCGTCTTCCACCCCCGAGAGCAACGAATCTAGCGTCACCTCCGCCGGACCCGGTTTCAGCCATACATTCGGCATTCGTTGGAACGGCACGGTAGCCCAGGAGTCGGCGAATGAACATCCGCGGGATTCCGTCTCGCCTACCAGAGGCGCTTGCTCCCTAGTAGTCTGGTAATGCTTGAAGATTCCATTCTCAATGAGAAGAAAACGCGAGGTTTTGACTCCGTCATCATCGTATCCAATTGTGGCCAATCCACGTTCGTACGTGCGATCGCCATAAAATGTCACTAGCTCACTTGCTATCCGCTTCCCGATCTTATCTGGAGTGATATAGCTGGTCCCGGCGTAATTCGCTTCATACCCCAAGGCACGATCCAGTTCGGTTGGGTGGCCGACGCTCTCATGGATTGTGAGCATCAGGTGGCTTGGCAGCAGCACCAAATCCTTTTTGCCCGGCTTTACCGCCGGCGCCGCCAGATGCTCCAACACTTCTTCGCGAATCCGTTGGGCATTCTCTACCAGATTCATTTCCGGCACGTATTCCCAACCGGCTGATAACTGCGTCGGCTGATAGCTTCGGGTTTTGGATACGCCTCTCTGAAAATCCACCGCCGAGGCTGTAGTTCCGCCGAAGATTTGTACTACAAGTTGTTGAATGGACGACCCTTCCGACGAAGCGAAGTACTTATCTTCACTGCGCGCGCTCAAGTTTGTCTGGCCGGAGAATACTTTCTGGTTCTTCTTCACTTCGAAAGCAACGCTCTCCAGCAAATCGAGCTTTTCCTTCAGCGGAACGGTAAATGGATCCTTCTCAAAGGGCGAGACCCAGCGGTCGCGATACGCCTTGGTCGCGGCTAGTACCACAGGCTTAGGCTGGATGCTGGCATTGGCTTTGGCGACCGTGATAGCTTCGCCGGTTACCCGAACGATCTCCTCGGGAGTGACGATGGGCGAGGAGGCGAATCCCCAGGCCCCATCGGCAATCACGCGGACGCCGAAACCGAAGCTCGAATCCTCTGAAACGCGCGGAACGCTGAGCGTCTTGCCCGTGCCTCGCTCGGTGCTGACGCGCAGAAAAACGTCCTGGGTCCGGTAGCGATTTATCCGGATATCGCAGTAAGTGGCCTTTAATTTCTTCGCTTGCCGAAGCGCGACATCCGCCAGCTTTTCTAATCCAGGGGTGGGAGTTTTCGATTCCTTCGGGGCGCCAAAAAGCTCCCACGCGAGCAGTGCGGAGGAACTTAAAAAGACGCGTCGGGTTTGCATAGGAATAATCATATCCGATTTCCGGGGCTGGCTAACCCCCATTTGCGCTTGGCTGGAAAGCGCTAGGCGCGTAAAAAATCAGTGGTTTACATTAGAAGATTATGGCACCAATAGCCTATTGAGTCTGGGTGAGGGAAGGACTACAGTAGTATAGGAAAGGTAAAGCGAGATGAGAGCCTCCAATTGGATCTTCGGAATCCTGTTCATCGCTGTCACATGCGCCACGGTATCCGCGCAAGTGCCTCAGATGCTCCGCGTGACACCTCGCAACGCCAAGCCCGGCGACACTTTAAGCGTTACCGGAGTGGCGCTTGACAAAGCCAAAGTAGAAGAATTATTCCTCACCGATCATAAGTTCGATCTGAAGGTAAAGATTCTGGAACAAGGGGAAGGCGTCCTGAAATTCCGCATTCCGCCCTTTGCCAAGCCTGGCCGGATGCAACTGCTGGTGCAAACCGGCGGCAAGACCCCGCGCCTTTTGGAACAGCCGGTGTATATCCTTGTGGAAGAAGATTTAGCCAATAAGGACAAGACCGAAGAAAAGAAGAGCGACGTCGGACTGCAGTAACCCCTCCCTTTCCCTTACGGTTTTTCCAAATACGTGGCAAAGAATCGCTCGGCGCGGCGCTTCGAATCGACGGTGGCCTCATGGTCAGGCGGGCGATCTTGCTTTTTCCGGCTGGGATCGTCGAAATTGTGTTCAGCCCCCTCATAAACGGTGATTGAGATTTGGCCCTGCACGGCCTTGCTGCGCGCCACCAGCTTTTGACACACCTCGGGTGATACTTCCTCATCCGCGGTTCCCACGAACAAATGTAGCGGCGCATAAGGCAAATAATGCTTGCGATAACTCTCGCTTCCACACCCCGGATAGAAGGCTAGCGCGGCGCGAAAGCCGGAATCGGCCGTTGGATTCTCAATGCCGGGCGCGTGATCCCACATCGTGGCCAATACCGTCATCCCACCGTTTGACCACCCCTGCACTCCGATCCGCCCAGGGTCCACATCGCGGCGGCTCCGCAGGTAACGCAGCGCCCCATAAGCGTCCAGTGGACGCACAGTCTCCTCACTCACGGCGGCGGGCCGCGATGCATAGCTGCCCCGCGGAAAACCCTCCCCATACCCCCGTGGACTGAAGCTATCCACATGCAGGCCGATATAGCCGCGCGCCGCCCAGAATGCACCCCATTCCTTATGGCGCCTGGATAAGGTTTTGGCCTCATAGACGCCGTTGGCAAGCGATGAATAAGGGCCCGCCCGGCCATGCAGCATCACCACCGCTGGATGCCTTCCAGAACCCTCGGGACTCCACAAATAGCCAACCAATTTCGTCTGCCCGTCGACACTAAGGAACGTCACTCGCTGCGGCAATTCGGCAGCAAAGAGCGGCCCCGCCAGCAGCAAGGATGCCAAGCCTAGAGTCATCCGTCATTCTCCTCGAACCACGACATTATAAAACGGGAACCTGCTCTACAATTTGTATCCCATAGCCTTCCAGCCCGACGACCTTGCGCGGATGATTCGTCAGCAGGCGGATGGTGGAAAGACCGAGGTCGGCGAGAATCTGAGCGCCGATACCGCTTTCATGTTGCAGCTTCTGGCCGTCATGAGCGGGGAAGCGCGGATCATGCCCATGCGCTAACAGGCGTCCATCTTCCGATTGCAGCCCCGGGCCGGTCTGATGCAGATACACCAGCACCCCGCTACCCTCTTCGGCAATCGTCTTCAGCGATGCCCGCAGCGTGGCGTTGCAATCGCACTGTGTCGACCCGAAGATGTCTCCATAAACGCAGTGCGAATGCATCCTCACCAGCACCCGCGGGATTCCCGCCACTTCGCCGCGGACCAAAGCCATGTGGGTTTCTTTTTGAATGGTGCTGTCATAGGACAAGCTGCGAAATGGGCCGAACTCGGTGTGGACCGAACCCTCGGCGCGGCGTCGAATAAACCGCTCGTGTTTTAAGCGATAGCGAATCAGGCTGGCGACTGAAATCATTTTCAACCCGTGAAGCTTACAGAATTCCAGCAATTGCGGCACGCGGGCCATGGTGCCGTCTTCGTTCATCACTTCACAAATTACGCCGCCTGGTTCAAGACCGGCGAGCCGGGCGAGATCCACCGCGGCTTCGGTTTGGCCGGCGCGCATCAGGACACCACCCTCGCGAGCCCGCAGGGGAAAGATATGTCCAGGACGCGCCAGGTCGGCGGCAACGGTCGAAGGGTCGATCGCAACTCGGATGGTATGAGCGCGGTCTGATGCGGAAATTCCCGTCGTCACTCCAATTCGCGCTTCGATCGATTCGCAAAACGCAGTGCCAAACATCGACGTATTAGCGCGTGACATCGGGGGCAGGTCAAGCGAATCGCAGCGCTCAGCGCTGAGCGGCAGACAAATCAAGCCGCGGCCATGCGTGGCCATGAAGTTGATAATTTCCGGAGTCACCTTTTCGGCCGCAACGGTGAGGTCGCCTTCGTTTTCGCGATCCTCATCGTCCACCACCACGAGCATCCGCCCTGCGCGAAAATCCTCAATGGCCTCCGGTATGGAAGCAAATGACATAGATATTTCCAGTGTAGGACAGTTGCTTTACAACCCCAGCTTGCGGTCGATCTCGGTCGTAATTTGCGCCAGGCGCTCGGGATTATTTACGAGGTTGCGAATCCCGTACTGGCTGAAGTCGGCGAAGAACACGTCCACCGCGGCAAGCGCAAGATTGTAGGCGACGGCGGCGTTGAGCGAATTCATTCGCGACCAATCCTGGCCGAGATTCTCGAGCTTCGGCAGCGCATGAGCCTTGATCAGCTCCGTCAGCCGGCTCTGCGCCGTGGGGCTCAAGCGATCCCCCGATAGCTTCTGGGCCAGCCCTTCATGAAACCACGAAGGCCAGCTTCCGGTGTTCGATAAACAAGCGTGCACGATCTCATGGGCGAAGGCCCGCCGCGTATCCGGACCAATTCTGGCACCCTCCATCAAGGCAATGCGGATTCGGCCATCATACTGTCCAGCGCTCCATTCCGCCGCGTCCAGCGTACGGCGGTAGGCCTCACGGCTTTGGACGATGGCGACAATGCGTTCGTCCGATGGGCAGCCCACTTCCGTGGCAATCCGATTGAATTCCTGATCGAGCACCGCCACCATCGAGCGCGCGAGATCCGCCGGCACGATCTCGCCTTCATAGCGCAGCAGGAAGTGCAGACCATATACTTTTTCGCCGCTCTTGTCGCCCTGCGATTCTTTCTTAACGCGATTATAGAGGCGTTCTAAATCCGCGTCGGGCTTGATGTCGAGAGCCGTTCTCCAATAGTCGAGTGCCCGGCGAGTCTCGTCGGCTCGCCAGGCGGCAAGCCCAGCGAGTGTCAGCAATCCGGGATCGCGGCCATTGGCCCGAAGCGCCCCCTCCAGCAAATCGAGCGCTCTGCCCGGTTGATTGGCTTCGATCAGTTTCACCGCGGTCTGCGCTCGAGGGTCACCCGTGCTTGCCCTGAGAGTGGATTGCTCCACCGCCTTCGCCGCTTTCGTCACGGTGATGTTTTCGTTGAACGCCGCATCGCGCCGCTGTTTGTCGAAGTCTTCAATCCCGTCTAGCGCCGAGCCGGGGAGATAGCCGTCCACTTGCTTGCCGTCCACCGTGGCGAATACTTTGTAGCAAGCCACGCTCTCGCCAGAGAGCGCGAAGCGAACTTCCACCGGAGCGCCGGCGTTGAGGGTAGCTACGGTTTCCGAATCTTCGGAACAGTTACCCGATTTGAGAGGCGTTCCACTTTCCTTAACCGAGATTGCCAGCAGAAGCGCGGAGAGGAAAGCAAACATAATAGTGGGTGATGGTTCTGCCTCGTTCATTTTACCAGCGCCCGGCCATCGAGGTTGCACGCGATCTGCTTGGCAAGATCATTGTCCACGGCGAGACCTCGGGCCGGATCGTCGAGACGGAAGCTTATCTCGGTGAAGGCGATCTGGCGTCCCACTCAGCGCGCGGCATCACAGACCGGACGCGAGTCATTTTCGGGCCGCCGGGGCATGCCTACGTTTATCTGATTTATGGGATGTACGAGTGCCTGAACATCGTGGCGGAACCCGCGGAGACTGCCGGATGTGTACTAATCCGGGCGCTTGAGCCGGTGGAAGGAATCGAGCTGATGCGGCAGCGGCGGCCCGCGGTCCGCAATGTGGAGGATCTGGCATCGGGGCCGGGAAAGTTGACGCTGGCGCTAGGTATTACGCGCGCTCTAAACGGAATCGACGTCACACAGGGATATCTCACCGTGCGTGACGTCGATAAGGGACAGCCGTTTGAGATTGCCGTAACGCCGAGAATCGGGATCCGTCATTGCGCCGATTGGCCACTGCGATTCCTGATTGCCGGTAACCGCTTTGCCAGTAAACCTACTGTTCGAAGTAGCCCTGAGCCAACTCAGGCTTGAGTTCCAACGCCTGCCGCCAGCACTCTTTGGCTTCCTGCTGCTCGCCCTTGCTCTTCAACGCATGGCCGAGATTTAGCAGCGCTTCGGCGAAAGAAGGACGCTCCGTGATGGCTTCGCGATAAAGGCGGATAGCGTCATCCAACTGCCCCGACTTCTGTAGCAGCAAGCCGGTGTTATAGAACAACTCTGGAGTGCGTTCGCCGTTTTCAATCAGGCGGGCTTGTAGTTCCAGGGCGTTTTCGTAGTCTTCCTTCTCCACAGCCAGGGCCGCCAAACCGCGTAGCGCGTCGATCGAATTGGGGTCAGCTTCACGAACGGTTTCAAAAGCCCGCGATGCCGCGTCATGGTCGCCCATATTCCAATACGCCAAGCCCAGATTGATCTGTGCTTCGGGCCACGGACTGCGTTTGCGGACACACGCTTGAAATGCTTCGGCGCTGCCCCGGTACTCACCTTTTTGCAAGCGCAAATAGCCGAGCCGGAACCAGGCGTCTTCCCATTCGGGATTTCGCGCCAAGAGTTTTACGTACAGCCGCTGGGCTTCTTCTTTATCGCCCTGCTGTTCGAGAACCGATGCGAGATTGTACATTACGTCCGACAGATCGGGCGCGATGCTCAAGGCTTTCTCGTAAGAATCGCGAGCGCCTTTAAGATCGCCCATCTCCTGCCGGGCAATCCCTAAATTGACGTGGGCCTGCTTGGCATCGGGGCGAACGCGAATGGATTCCAGATAGGCTTTGGCAGCTTCCTCCATATGCCCCGTCTTCTGCTGGGCAACGCCCAAATTGAACCATCGTTCAAAATGATCGGGCGTGAATTCCACCAGCTTTTGGCAGAACCGGCCGGCCGCTTCGTAGTCTCCGGCTGAAAACGCGCAGGTGGCCAGGCCTTCGAGCGCGGCTTGCGAGTAAGGGCGCAGCAGCAACAGCTTTTCCGAATAGCTGCGGATCATCGGCTCATCCTTGCGAGCCATGCCGATGGTGATCAGGTTCACCAGGCATTCTTCCGATTGCGGATTGCGTTGCAGAATCTTCAGGTAAAGTTCGGTTGCTTCTTCGAACTTCCACAGCAGTTGCAGTGCGACGGCCTTCCCGAATAAAGCCGTTTCGCGGTCCGGCTCACGGGCCAGAACCTTGTCGAAATTCTCTAGCGCCGGCTCCGGCTTTTCCTGGTGCAAAAGGCAGATGCCAAGCCCAAGCTGCGCTTCCAGGCGGTTCGGATCGGTCTGCAGCGAGGTCTGAAAGGCTTCCGCCGCTTCCGGCCACTTGCCCAGACGCTCATAACAGATGCCGATGTTAAAGTTCGCCGTAGGATGGCGCAATTGCAGATTCAGGAGCCGGTTGTAGGTCTTAACAGCCTCTTCAAACTGCTCCATTTCAAACTGGATATGGCCCTTGGCCGAGAATAACTCCGGAGCTTCTTCACCGGCGTCGATCGCGTCGTTGAGCTCCCGCAATGCTTCCTTGCGCTTCCCTTCGAGGTGGAGCGAGACCGCCTTGGCTAATGCTCCCGAGCTCGACTTGGGCGTGCTTTCCGAACCTTGCTTGCGCGAGTTCATAGATTACTCCTGTTTTGAGATGACCATCTTAGGGTGCCAGAAACGCGCACAAACGGCCGAGCGCGTCATATTGGTGCGTAATCTGCACCCAACGTATGCTGCTCTCTTCACCCTTATCCAAATCCGAGAAGAAGCCGACGCCACCCGTCGGCAATTGATCGTCCGACCACGACGTGATCACTTCGCCGCCAAGGCTGACGGTGAAAACGTCTCCGCGCACGGATGTCTTCACAGTCATCAGACTCTCCGAACGCAGCGAATGCGGAATGTAGGAATCGTAATGCTTCCCTTCCACTCCGTTGATGACGGCATAGCGTACCAGACCCAGCACCGGATTCGGACCGGGGCGAACAATCTGGATCTTGATGGCGTAATAATTCTGGGGATTCAAGGCCCGCACTGCCCAGCTCAAGGCCCCTTTATTCAACTGCCCGGCAAACTGGAATTCGTAATCGCGGAGCCCGATGGAAGGCTGATAGAGCGCAATGTCACCGGGATGAACGAAGCCATTCTGATCGTAAAACCAGCCATTCGCCTGATTCTCGCGAGTTTGCCAGCGATCCATTCCGGAACGGAAATCGTCCACTAGTTCGACACCCGCGCGGCCCGAGACGTTTTCGCGCATCGAGACCAGGTGAGTTTGCAGAACGGAAGAAAAATTCGCTGGTGTCGCCCGGCTATTTGACGATACGCGGACCTTGGGAAGATACGGATTAAAAACAAGGAAGATCAGGAATGGCAGCGCGCCGGCTACAACCCGCACGTCGGTCGGCGTATTTCTCCACAGCTGCTTGATCGGCGTCCAAGCGGAGGCTGGCGGTGTGTCGCGGAACAGGATGGATGTGGCGGCGTTCGCCGGTAAAGACGGAACGCGCGGCGGATCGAGCGGTGAAAGGCTGGAATCCTGAACGCGGGGCACCAGACCGAAGGCTTCATTACCGAACGAAGACGTATGCGCCGGGAATTGACATTCTTTCCACGCCTGGGCGTAGGGAAGGTGTGTCAGGACGGCAAACGGCGGATCGGTTCGCGGCTGCTCAACGGGAGCTTCGTTCAAAACCGAAGCACCGCTGACGGGAAGCGAAATCTCCGGCGGCGGGATTGCCGGTGCAATGTCAGCCAGACCCTGGGCCGTTGTTTCCAGCAGCGGCATTTCCATGTCAGCCACCGCGCCGAATGGAACTCGCGGAATTAAAGCCGGAAGCACGGGAATTTGCGGTGTCAGATCTTGTGGCCGGCGAATTACCGCGAAGTCTTCCGGCATCCAAACGCCGTGCACCAGGGGCGAATCGAAAATCGGCAGGGGCAGCAAGGTTCCGCCCGGTAAACCGCTCAGCAGTCCGGTGGTTTGCGTGGGGATGCTGAGAATCCCTGCGGCGGAAATCGGCGCGGGAAGTGCGTTCACCGTGCCCCGCAAGAAACGTGGCGCCGGTAGTGTCAGAGGGATTGAGCCCGCAATGGCCGGTGCTTCCTCGGCGGCGGCGGGTGGATCGACAATCACCGGAATGGTGGTGAAGTCGAAAGCCTCGGGCGATTGCACGAATCCGAACGACGGATGCTGGCGCATCTTGAAGCTGACCGATACCGCCCGGGAATCGTTTCTTACGCCGAACCAATCCAGGGCGTTTACCGGAACCTTGGTCTTGCCCGCGCTCCGCGGTGCTAAATGGAATTCCGGAATCTGCGTCAGCCCAGACATCGCCCACGCGCCCTCGGCATCGTAGGTGACAGGATCGACAGACACCATTTGCGGAGTCTCGCCCAATACAATGGTTAAAGAGGATCGCAGCAGACCCTGCATCGGAAGGGATTTATCGGTATCTTCCCAGACGGCGAAGTCAATGAGCGTCGAGTTGCTGGGCTGAACGGCCCTGGGGCTTGGAGCTTCCGCCAGACGCGCTAAAACCAGCTGTTCCTGTTCGTCCTGATATGCTTTACGATGCGATTCCGAGCAGAAGTGCCCATGCGCCATTTTGCGAAACAACGCTAAACGGCTCCCACAGTAAAGACAGCGTATATCCGATGCCCATGACATCATTTTCATAGTAGGTTTTCACTCGCTCAAAAGGCTACGCAGCAAAGCACTTACTACCCGTAGTCATTTAGTGTTCCTAGCACTGCCGGGTAAGGTCGTCAACTTAGGCGGCCTCACCTTCAGTCCTAACACCGATTGTAACCCCTCCCCAATGCGTGCATCACATTATCCCCCTATTTGGGGGGATCAAAGCAAAAATTGTTTGAGAAATTTCCTGGATGCGAGGCACCTTCTTCCAAATTAGGAGGGAACTCTGTGACTTTTCTGGCTGCCGTACTGGTATTAGGGCTCCTGATAGTTTGGGGACTTTCGAACTACCAGGAGCAACGGAAACTGCAAATCGGCGAGGAAGAAACTAAGGCGATTACTTGCCGGGAATTCGACTAGAGTGCCTCTGGAAGATGCAATGAGGACTTATTCAGCGCTTTATCTAAAACGGTAACGGCGTCCATCTGACATAAACCCCGTGTCAAGGAAAGCTCCGTAATCAGCATATGCCGGGCGCGATCCAGCATCTTTTTTTCTCGGAACGATAATGGCTTATCCAATTGCAAAATCAGAAGCATCTTTAGCACCTCGGCTACCTCCAGCAGGCTGCCTCCGCGCATTTTCTCGGAATTCTCTTTAAATCTGTTTTTCCAATCCTGGCTCAGTTTGCATGCTCCATTCGACAGAAACAAGATGACCTTCGCCACCTCACCGTTTTTGGTGAGTTTTCGCAGTCCCACGTTGTCCACGTGAGAGAAAGGGACCATCACGGTCAGGCTATTGCATGACAGCCGGAGCAAATAAAATCGTTCGAATTGAGCTCCGAACGACCGGCTGCTGATATTCTCGATTGTCCCAACGCCGTGGTTGGGATACACTACCTTCTCGCCTACTTGAAAGAACATAGCTGATCGATACACCTTAACGTGGTTGTTCGTTCACTTAGTGGCAACGAAATGAAATATTAAGCCGAACTTAATCTCTTGTCAATAGTTTTGTATCGACCGCCCACCGCATCGGGTGACAACCGGGCAAGTGCCTAGGCTATAGCCTGTTAGCACCGGGAGCACATTCCTTGCACTTAACACGTTATCCAGGTGTATTTATTGAGACTAAGTAGCGTATAGTAGAGCACTTACGCCGGTTCCAGGACTCTCCCGCGAGTGTTCCAGGACTAACGTCCTACAAATGCGCCGGTGAGATCGATCAGCACTGGGGGTGAGTGGCTAGGGCGTTTTGTCACTGTCCGGCTTGAAATGTGGTCCAGGGATGGGAATCCAGATCGCGCAGAAGCGGCTTTTGCCAGGCGAACTCGGGATGCCTCTTTAGATGATCGGCCGCCTTGAAGTGGATCCCGCAAGGGTGGCCCATGGCCGCTTCGAAGGACATCTTCGCCGCCATCGCGGAATTGGCGGCTTTCGCTTGCACGGCACCAGCGGCGCCATAGGCCGGCATCCACGGCTTTGATCCCCGCGACGAAAGATCGATATGCCCGCAGAGCGTCCGCTCACTGGGTTGATCTTTTTTCTCAAACGTATCGTAGTGGTCGGAGAGGAAGCGTTTCGCCAGCGCGACGTCCAGCCGCCCCTTGTTCTTGGCGATCAAATCATCCCAGCGCAGATGCCTGGCATTGGGGCTGACACTGGAATCGGCGATCGGGAAATCGGTCTCTTCGGAAATCAGTTTGGGGTCGATCGGATAGTTGGAGCCGACGAAATAGCCGTCCTTGGTGCGCTTCAAATTGATATTTTTGAGCCCCAGTTCCAGGCTGGCGATTTCATTCGTCTTGCGGTCGGCCACCAGCCAGTCATTGGCATAGCCGCCATTGTTGCCATCCTTCATGATGCCAACGAACTCGTCAATCGTGCCGGAATGCTGCATCGCTTTGCGGGCCCGGACAAACTCCGGAACGCCGTTCGGATCGAAACCATGAAATTGGCTGATGGTGGTTTCGGTGATCATTAATCCGGCGGAATTGATGCCGAAATCGTCGCCGCTATGGATCAGACCCGGCATGCCGTCCATGATTAAGTGATAACCCTTGGCTGGCGTGATATCGAAGATAATATTCCAGCGGCTGCCGGTTAGATAATCCGTCCAATTGTTATGGGCGATCAGCGGTTTCCCGTCGCTAGTGAAGCTGCCCGTGGCGATGAAGGCGCTGCAATGTTCTCCGACCGGAGCGTGCTTTTTGTCATACCAGCCGGTGTAGTAGCCGTCGAGTTCCAGCCAGGCGTTGGTGGCGACCAGATCCCAAAGATCGACTTTCACGCCCTGCGTTTTTAGACCTTGGACGATGCCTTCCAGTTCGGCCCGATACTCGGCTTCGATGTGCGGCCAGAAAACGTTTTGGGCCGCGTCGCGAAAGAACGACCAGGGTTTTGAATCGTGGGTGAGATGAAGCGCCACCGCTTTTTGTGTGTCGGCAATTTCGTGGGCCAACAAACAGCCATGCTGATAACCGATTTCGGCTGGCGAGCCTTCCAGATGAACATAAATCCAGCCGTTCTGATCGGGCTTGCGGAAGGAATGCTTCAATCGAGGGTCGGCTGATTGATCTTTACCCGCCGGGGCGGCGCAAAGACCGGTCAGAAATAGCGCGAGGAGGGCGGCGGCTTTCCACATAGTGTGGTCTATTATGCACCAGCGGAACGGTACGCTGCTGCGAGGAACCTATGACGACGGCGCAATCCGCTCCTTACACTCACGCGCCGGTTCCATCCACTGCCGATCCATCTGGCGATAGATCTTACGGGTATCCGGGGCGTCGCACTCCAAATACAGCACGCGATAATATCCGGCCTGCTTGCGGCAAAGTTCGGAAAGCTCGATGAAGTCTGCGGGCTGATAGGCGATCGCCCGGAGGCGTTTAAACTCTAAGGAACTCGGAGGCGGCTTCGTGGTTAGCGTAAGAAGTTTGACCATAACAAAAAATCGGGAAGAGACAGCGTGTAGCCGCTCTTCCCACTCCGACCCGTTCCCAATTCGAAAGCTAAAGCTTCAGCAAGAGCGCGATCGTAATCCGGTTCTCATACTTGCGGAGATCCGGAGTAAAATCCTGCACATAAGACCCGAGTGAACCCATGTTTCCTCCCTGGGGCGTAATGCCTCCCGGGCCGGAGAAATAAGGAACGTTCGCGGCGCGGTGGTTATATTCCAAACGCCACGTCAGGTACTGTTTGGGCATGTAATCGAAAGTGGCCGATGCGTCCCAGGCTTTATAGGGGTCGCCCGGATTTGCTGTGAAATAAGGCGTACCGGTAGCCGCGGTCGCACCATTGATTGGCGGGACCAGCACCAGGTAGCGCCCTGGATTATTGATAGCGCCGCCACCCAAAGTCATGGCAAAAAGATCGTGATGGAACCACACCCGGTTGTAAGCCATGAAGCCCAGGAAATATTGAGCGGGCTTGTGGTCGGCTCCGCTACAGCTGACGTTTCCGCCATATTCGCAACCGGCGTCGATCGTCAATGTCGCCGCGGCTTTCGTGATGCCGCGTTCCGGATGATCGTAATACTTCACCTGGATACTGTCGTCGGTATGAACTCGCTTCCGGTCCGGATTGCCCAGCGTATCGGTGCCCCAATAGTTATTGGAGACGATGGAAATCGAGCCGTTCGGCCGATACAGAATCTGTCCACCTACGCCCGGCGCTTTATTGTACTTGCCGTACGATTGCCAGCCGTTGATAAACCACGGCTCGATCTTCAATTTATCCGTGGGGAAGATTTGGACGCGAACTCCGTTAAAGAACCACGGCGTGTTTGAGGAAACATACGACGGCTGGTAGGCCCAGTTATCGAACTGATAGTAGCTGTACAGCCCGATATAGGACATGAAAATCCCGGCGTCGACGTTGATCCCGTGCAGCTTATCGAAATGATAACCGCCATAAGCTTCAGAAATGTAGCGATAGGCATTGTCCAGATTCCATTGTCCACGCGAAGGGCTGGCATCATTGCGCGGCGTGGTTTGTGAATACAACCCGAACTGCGTCATGAAGCGCCCGCGAACATTTTCCCAATGAAAATCGCCGCCAATACCCAGCTGCGTCAATTGGAATTCGCCAGAGCGGAAGATCTCGCTCGATCCGCCAATCGTATTGTCCTTCGGGTGATTGAAATCGTGAGTGTAGTTGGAATCCACGCGGAATTCCCCGGTAAACACTTTGGAATCGAGTGGCGACACGGTTGTCCGGGAATTACCGGTCAGCCACGTGTAGTCATACTTCGAAAACGGCTCGGGAACCGCGTTATCGTTAGCGGCCACGGGCGCCGTGGGTGCGCTGCTCTTCGGGTTCAATACTGGAACCGGGCTGGTTGCCGCCACCGTGGTAGTTTTTTGAACCGTCGCAATTCGGCCAAGTTCGGCCTCCAACTGCAAAATCCGGGCCTTCATCGCTTGCAGTTCTTCCCGAATGGCCGCACCACTATCCTGCGCTTGGGTTGGCGCGGATTGGGTTGGCATAGCGCCCGTAGACTGGTCGGTCTGTTGGGCGAATAACCCCACCGATACGATAGAACCCCAACAGAGACATCTAAAGGCCAAGGTATGGTGAAGCAAAGTCTCCTTGAACATAGCGGTACCTTTTTCTCCTGATGCAATTATGGAAACGAAGTCATAAGGGAGGCATAAAGAACGATTCTCCCCAGTGAACTAAACATGACGCCGGAGGAGTGGCGGGTACATTAGCCTGTAGCGATACTGCGCTGATCGCCACCACGATTGAATTGAGTGGAGACGCTTTGGTTCGAGTAGGTGGCGGGGCTTTATCTGGCGATCCGATTTGTCTCTAATATGCAAGGAAATTTAACTCATTCCGGTTCCGGCCCGTATGGGCCCGACCCCAATTCACGCTGTCTTGGGGTCGGGATCGCGAAATCGATATCCGATATATGGCTCGGTAAAAATATATTGCGGGCCATCTTCGGCGTCATCGAATTTCTTTCGTAACTGGCGCACAAAAGTCCGCAGATATTCTACTTCGCCGCCATATTCCGGACCCCAGATAGCCTGCAACAATCGCGCATGGGGAACGGGAACGCCGGCGTGGGCCATCAAGTAATGCAGCAATTCGAATTCTTTCGGCGTCAAGCGAACGGGCTCGCCGCTCTTCGTAAGTAAGCGCTTTTCGGTATCGAGGACGACATCGCCGACTTGAATCGTCGAAGGTTGGATACCGGTAGCGCGGGCTCGCCTTACAGTTGCGCGCAACCGGGCCGCAAGCTCGCGCAAAATGAAAGGCTTGGTGACATAATCGTCGGCCCCCGCATCCAGCGACTCCACTTTATCTTCGGGACCGTCGCGTACGGTGAGCATAATGATGCCGACATGGGGATTCTGTTTGCGCAGCGCGCGGCAGGTATCGATTCCGCCGAGGCCCGGCATGTTGATATCCAAGAGCACGGCATCGAAATGATCGGTGCGCAACAACTCCAGTGCCCGCTCCCCAGTACGCTCTTCCGAGACTTCAAAATTCATGGCGCCAAGAGCGGCCAGTAATGCGCGGCGAATGGTGGACTCGTCGTCGACAACTAAAACCTTGCCCTGTGATTTACTCAGATTTCGCTCCTCGGCACTCGCGGCAGTCCTACCCAGAACACGGTGGCGTCGCTATCGTCCGCTACCCAGATCCGGCCGTGGTGCGCATCCACGATCTTTTTTGCGACCGATAACCCAATGCCTGAGCCACTGGCCCGATGCTCACTGCCGGGAAGCCGGTAAAAGCGGTCGAAGATGCGCTGCCGGGAGTCCTGTGGAATCGCGCTACCGGTGTTCCGAACATAAACTTGAACCTCTCCGTCGGTGGCCGATCCGCCGACAGTGATCGTGCTCCGCGGCATGGAATAGTTCGCGGCGTTATCCACCAATTGGCTAAGCGCCAGAGATAGCAAGTCCCGGTCGGCATTTGTACAGGCTTCCGGATCGCGCACATCGAAGATAATCTGGTGCTCGCTAACGCGGTCCCCTACCATCGCCACCATATCGGAAGTGATTTCTTTCAGACAAAGCACGTGCCGCTGCAGCTTCACTTCGGTCGAGTCCATCTTGGCGGTTTTCAGCAACCGTGTAGTGAGCGATTTCAATTGCCCGGCTTGCTCATCGATTAAAGAAAGCAAGTCGCGCTGTAGCGCCGAAAGGGTTGCATCTTCCAGCAGGCCGCCCGTCGCCGTGATGATCGCAGTTAAGGGAGTCTTCACCTCGTGCGCCAAGGCGTCCAGTACCGCGGCGCGCAGCTTTTCCACGTCCCGGCCCGCCAAGGCTCGGCTCTCGGCTTCGAAGGCTCGCGCCCGTTCCAGCGCCACGGCAACCAATGAAGCCAACGCATTTACAACCGGAGCTGTCAATTCCGGCGATCGTACAGCCAGCGTGCCCATCGGCAGAGATCCCAGGCGGAGCACGCGATACCATTTGGTGCTCACCGCATCGTAGCTGTCACGATCGCGAAAGTAAGTGCTCCGCACCTCTTCTTCCATTTCTGTCGAGACATCGCCCATGGGATCGATCCGCGCCAGTTGTGAATCGAACAGGATCACCGCTTGCGGTTCAAAGATGCGGGCGATCAGATTGACGATTTGCGCACCCGGAGCGCTTTCCCGGTTGATCAGCAGCATCAGTTGGCTGACCTCATAAAGCCGTTGCGTGTCGCGCCGTTCCTTTTCGGCGATCATAGCCTGGGTATGGGCTTTCGTCGAAAGGCGGCTGACGAAAAGCGCACAACTTTCAAAGACGACCAGCGCCACCCAATTGTGAGGATCGGCCACGGTGAAGGTGAACATCGGCGTGATGAAGAGATAATTTAAGCAGCCGACGGCGGTAACCGACGCCACGCTGGCGGGCCATATTCCCACCTGGCGGGAAAGAACGACGATCACCAGAAGCTGGATCAGGCTGGCCGAGGCGAGATTTAATTCCAGGAACCAGGCCGCTGCGCTTACCGCGATCACCGCGAGTACGGAAAGCGCGAAGGCGCCGACACGATAGATCGCCGATAGGTACGGAACGTCCGGGGCTTCAGAGGCGGGCATCGGGGTAACAGAGGCCACATCCGATATTACTCCGGCGACTTAAGATTCGTATAAAGTAGCATTCGCCGGACAACTCACATTGGGTTCAAAATCTCAAATGCGACAGCCGACGATCTGAACTGAGAAAACAACCGTCCGCCGTACACGAGACAGCAGCGAGGTGTTGCTCCTTGCTACCCACAGGAGTCCAAGTGTTGCCCCCATCCTGTGTTTCGAACGCTCGATTGTTAAGAACAACTACGCCATGATCTCTATCGGCGAAACTGATCCACGAGTCCCACCCACTAGGCATCGTAATAGCTTGCTGTCCCAAACTGCTGACTCGCCAGGTCGCTCCGCCATTATCTGTACGAAGAATCCATCCATCATAGGTCTTGAGCCTGTCTACTCACGAAAGCGATTTCATAGGGAAGACTGGATTCATCGCACAGTTGTTTGTCTAGTTGGGGCTGTTTCACAGCAATCCAAGACTCACCAAAATCGGTTGTCACGTAGAAACGGCCGCTTATCGCGAGCATCGCCTGACGATCCCCAGTTATCCTAACCTCAATGGAATTTCTAAGTACGATTCCGCCTGGCGATTTGGTCTTTGCCATTTGTGCCCACCGTCCGAGGTCCGATAGGCAATGACACGTTTTTCATCGCGCTGCAGCGACACCAATGCGATAAGAATACCCTTCCTTCGGGGTCGAAGTCGGCGACAACCGGCGAGCACTCGTCCGGCTCCCTGCAAGGCAACTCACGATGCTCGGCGACAGCATCAGTGCTCAATCGCAGCAGCTCTGAGGCAGGGTCTTGCAGGAACCGGTTTGCCCGATTCCACGCTCCTCAGGCAGCCGTGACCCCCCAACAGCTCTGGGTGAATAAGAAGCGGCCCGGGACCCCGGCACTAGTGGTTTGGCCTTGGCTTTCGGCACCTGTTGCCATGAATAGCCCGCATCCGCCGTGGTCCAATAATCGTCCTTCACAACGACCCAACCGTGAAGGCGATCGGCCATACGAAAGCCATATAGTGCACCAAGGAGACTTCCCTGAGAAGGTGAGACCGTTACCAGTCGATCGTCGGCGAGAAGACAAACCGGGACAATTCCAATAAGCGCGATGAGGCTGCGGAATATATGACTCATGGGTGACAGCAGGCCAGGCGGCGGCCACATCCGATGTTACTCCGGCGACGTAAGATTCGTATAAAGTAGCATTTTTAGGACAGGGTCGCGACGTCTCGGAATAAGCAAGATGTTACGATAAAATCTCTTAACGATGAACCAAGCCGTCCCAGACATTCTGGCAAAAATTATCGGACGCAAACGCCTCGAATTGGAACGCCCATGGCCCGCGGGATTGGAAGAGTTGGCCGCCGATTCGGTACAGGCGCGGCGGGATTTTCGCCGTGTTCTGGTGGCCCGCGAGCCGGCCGTTATCGCCGAAATGAAGAAGGCATCTCCCAGTAAAGGCGTTTTTGTGGAGGATTTCGATCCCGCGAAACTCGCCTTACAGTTTGCCGAGGGCGGTGCCGCCGCGCTGTCTGTGCTGACCGACGAGCAGTTCTTTCATGGCTCCCTGTCGCACTTGGCCGATGCCCGCCTGGCCGCGGTTTCGCTCCCGGTGCTGCGCAAGGACTTTACTATCGATGAGCGGCAGATTGTGGAATCGGCCGCCGCCGGAGCGGATGCGATACTACTGATCACGGCGCTTCTTTCGGTGGCGCAGTTACGGCACTTTCGCGAAGTGGCGTCACAGTATAAGATCGCCTGCATTGTCGAAGTTCACAACGAAGAAGAGCAGAAGCAGGCTGTCGATTCCGGCGCCGAAGTAATTGGCGTCAACAACCGCGATCTGCGAACATTCGAAGTGGATCTAGGAGTATCACTGCGGCTCGCCGAAAAAATGCCAGGCTCGGCGGTGACCATTAGCGAGAGCGGGATCCATTCCCGGGCTGATATCGATCTGCTCCGCGCCGCCGGCTACAGCGCTTTTCTGGTGGGCGAGCATTTGATGAAATCGGGCGATCCGGTGGCTGCTTTGAAGGCTTTGACGGCATGATTATCAAGATCTGCGGCATCACCCGGCGCGACGATGCCTTGGAGGCAATCGACGCCGGCGCCACCGCGCTTGGATGGAATTTCTATCCCCGCAGTCCGCGCTACGTGACGCCTGAACAAGCCGCAGAAATGCGCCAGGGGTTGCCGGCCGGCATCCTGCAGGTGGGCGTGTTTGTGGCTGAGTCGGCGGAAACGATTGCCCGCATCGCCAATCTTGTACAGCTCGATGTGGTTCAGATCTACGGCGATTCCGGTGAGCTTCCGCTGCGTGTGTGGAAGGCCCGGCGGGCTGGTGAGACACTCCCCCATAGCGGAGAAGCCGAGGCTGTCCTGCTGGACGCGGCGGTGCCGGGGATGATCGGCGGAACCGGACAGACGTTCGATTGGTCCGTCGCCAGCAATCTACCGATCCGCGTCGTACTCGCCGGCGGACTGGATGGATCGAATGTTGGCCAAGCCATTCGCGCTGTGCATCCATGGGGTGTTGACGCCTGCTCGCGACTGGAGTCTTCGCCAGGCATTAAGGATCGCCAGAAAGTTCGACAGTTTGTCGAAGCTGCTTTATCGGAACTCCTATGACTTCTTCACAACCGGATGCCCGCGGACACTTTGGCCCTTACGGCGGCCGCTATGTGCCCGAAGTTTTAATGGCGCCGCTGGAGGAGTTGGAGCAGGCCTATCGGGAAGCGCGGGTAGATCCGGCTTTCCAAGCGGAACTACAGGATCTGCTGGCTAACTACGCCGGCCGTCCAACGCCGCTCTACTATGCGAAGCGTCTGAGCGAAACGCTGGGCGGGGCACGGCTCTACATCAAGCGTGAGGATCTGCTGCACACTGGAGCTCACAAAATTAATAACTGTCTGGGCCAGGCTCTACTGGCGCGGCGCATGGGCAAGAAGCGGATAATCGCTGAAACCGGGGCGGGGCAGCACGGCGTGGCATCAGCTACGGTCTGCGCCTTGTTTGGACTGGAATGCATCGTCTACATGGGCGAAGAAGACATGCGGCGCCAGAAGCTGAATGTGTTTCGGATGCGCTTGTTGGGGGCGAAGGTGGTCGCCGTCAAAAATGGCAGCCGGACGTTGAAGGACGCCATCAGCGAAGCGATGCGCGATTGGGTGACGAACGTTGCAACCACGCATTATCTGCTGGGTTCGGCGCTGGGGGCTCATCCTTATCCGCTGATGGTGCGCGATTTCCATAGCGTGATCGGTGAAGAAACGTATCGCCAGATTCTGCAACACGAAGGGCGTCTGCCCGATTCGATTTTTGCCTGTGTCGGCGGCGGCAGCAACGCGATTGGAATCTTTCATAAATTTATCGCCGAGGCGGGTGTGAAGCTGATTGGCGTCGAAGCGGGCGGCCGGAGCGGTAATCTGGGCGAACATGCGGCGCGCTTCTCCGGCGGTTCACCGGGAGTGCTGCACGGTGCGCATAGTTATCTCTTGCAGGACGACGACGGCCAGGTATCGCTAACCCACTCCGTATCCGCCGGACTCGACTATGCCCTGGTGGGTCCGGAACATGCCTGGCTGCACGATGAAAAACGCGCCGAGTACGTGTCGGTCACCGATGCCCAGGCAATCGAAGCCGCGCAAATATTGTCCCGGACGGAAGGAATTATTCCGGCTCTGGAATCGGCGCACGCCGTTGCCGAGGCTTTGCGCCGGGCACCCGCCGCGAAGAACGAATTGTTCGTGATCAATTTGTCGGGGCGCGGTGACAAGGACACCGACATTTATCGCGAGAACTTGAAGGAGCTCGATGCAGCCGACGAGAATCCGGCGACTCTTTGAAAGGCTGAAGATCCAGGGGCGTCCCGCTCTGATCGCCTATCTCACCGCCGGAGATCCCTCGCCCGAACGGACGCCCGCCCTGGTTGCCGCGCTCGAAGCCGGGGGAACCGATCTGATCGAGCTGGGCGTTCCGTTTTCCGATCCCATCGCCGACGGTCCGGTGATTCAGCGCGCTGCCGACCGGGCGCTGAAGGCGGGCACGAATGTGAAGCGGGTGCTGGAAATCGCCAAGCAAATCCGCAAGACTTCCGATGTGCCGTTGCTCCTGTTTACTTATCTGAATCCGGTGTTGCGTTATGGCTTTGAGGCATTGGCGCGCGATGCGGTGGCCGTCGGAATCGATGGTTGCCTGCTTACCGATCTGAGCGTCGAAGAAGCCGAGGAGCCGACACAGGTTCTGCGGGCGCGGGGCCTGGACACGGTGTTTCTAGTCGCGCCCACCAGCACGCAGCGGCGCTTACAACTGGTGGCGAAATATTCCAGCGGGTTCGTCTACCTGGTTTCACGCACCGGGGTAACGGGTGAGCAAAGCGAACTTTCAAGCCTGATCGCTCCCCTGGTGGAAGCTACGCGCAAGGTGACTGACCTGCCTCTTGCCGTCGGCTTCGGAATCTCCACCGGCCAGCAGGCCGCCACTGTGGGAAAGCTGGCGGAAGGTGTGGTCGTTGGTAGCGCCATCGTGCGCCTCATCGAGAGATACCAGAGCGACGCCACTTTAGAACAACATCTGGAGTCGTTTGCCCGCGAACTATCCAGCGGCTGGCGTCCGGCCGGAGCCGTAACCCGATGACCGCCGGCGATTTTCAGGCTCGCCTCCGCGATTGCCGCGGCCAGATCGACGCGATCGATCTGGCATTGCTCGCGCTGCTGAATGAAAGAACAAAAGTCGTGGAACGTATCGGCGAAATCAAACGAAGCGTGGATCTGCCGATTTATGAACCAAAGCGCGAAGATGCCGTGCTGCATAATGTTTTAGACAACAATGCAGGACCGTTGCCGCCAGACGCGGTGAAGCGCATCTTTGAGCGCATCATCGATGAGATGCGGGCGATTCAGCGGACGCGCATGATCGACGGAAAATCGCAGTAGAAAGATTCAGAGGAGCGGCAATGTTAGTCGTAATGCAGGAAGGTGCCTCCGAGGCCCAAGTGCAAGGAGTGATCGACCGCCTGGTGCAGATGAGTTTCACCGTTCATCGTTCCACCGGCGTGTTGCATACGGTGTTGGGTGGCGTGGGCCCGGCGGAGGAAATCGATCCCGCCGCGTTTGAGGCGCTGGAAGGCGTGAAGGAATGCCATCGAATCGTCTCCCCATATAAATTGGCCAGCCGGCATTTCAAGCCTGGCGGAACTGTGGTGAAGATCGGGGACGTTTCCATTGGGGATGGAAATGTCGTCGTCATGGCAGGCCCGTGCAGCGTGGAGAGCTACGACCAGATCGAAAAATGCGCTGAACTAGTCGCCCGCGCGGGAGCTAAAATTATTCGCGGTGGAGCGTTCAAGCCGCGCAGTTCGCCATACAGCTTTCAAGGCATGGGCGAGGAAGGTTTACGCCTGATGCGCGAAGCCGCCGATCGCCACGGCTTACTGGTGATCAGCGAGGTGATGGACCAGACGCAGATCCCGCTGCTTGCGTCTTATTCCCACATCCTGCAAATCGGCGCGCGAAACATGCAGAATTTCAATCTGCTGAAGGAATTGGGCAAGCTACGCCATCCCGTGTTGCTGAAGCGGGGCCAGTCGGCCACCATTGAAGAACTGCTGCTATCGGCCGAATATATTTTGGCCGGCGGCAATTACGACGTCATTCTCTGCGAGCGGGGAATCCGGACTTTCGAAACCTACACTCGCAATACGATGGATATCTCAGCCATCCCGGTGGTGAAAAAACTCTCGCACCTGCCGATGGTGGCCGATCCGTCGCATGGCACCGGGCGGCGCGATCAGGTTCTGCCGATGGCCCGCGCCTCAGTGGCAGCGGGAGCCGACGGATTGCTGGTGGAAGTGCATCCCGATCCCGATCGAGCGCTGAGCGATGGGGCCCAGACTTTGCATCCGGCGCAGTTTGAAGAGATGATGCAGCAGGTGCGGCTGATCGCTACGGCGATGGGCAAAACCGTCTAAGTGCGCACGGTAGCAATCGTCGGCGTGGGGCTGATCGGCGGATCGTTCGCACTCGCCCTGCGCAAGGCCGGGTTTCGGGGCGACCTGTTAGGCGTCAGTTCGCCCAACACCATCGCCGAAGCGTTACGGCTGGGGATTATCGACCACGGCGTTTCTTTGGAACAGGCCGCCGCCCAAGCTGACTTTATCTATCTCGCGCAGCCCATCCTCCCTATCCTTGAGACATTAGACCGCCTGCGGCCCCTTATCGGCGCGGCTAGTTTTGTCACCGACGCCGGCAGCACTAAAGCCGCGATCGTCGAGCGGGCGCAATTCACTCGCGGTCAATTCCTGGGCGGTCACCCGATGGCCGGAAAAGAGACGCGAGGCGTTTCTGAAGCCGATGCCGGCCTTTTCGCTGGACATCCTTATATACTGACGCCCAGTGAACCTGCGGATCTAGAGACGGAAGCCGCCGCCAACTTCGTCAGTTGGATTTCTAAAATCGGAGCGCGTCTCTGTATCCTGGAATCCGCTCAACATGATAGTATCCTAGCTTACGTATCGCATTTGCCGCAGCTCGTTTCCACTGCTATAGCAAATACGGTACGGTCTATCGGGGAAGCACCTGAGGTGGCTGGACCTGCAGTACTAGCGATGACTCGCCTTGCAAGTAGTTCCTTCGACGTCTGGGGCGACATTCTAGCTACCAATGAACCCAATATAATACAAGCGCTGGAAGCACTTACAGGCGAAATCGAACGGATTAAGGTGGGCCTTAGGTCAAAGAGTACTGAAGTACTATTTGAAAGTGCCGCACTAGCTGCAAAAAAGTTGCGCGAATTCGAAAAATAAAGCCCTTGTTCATTCGCGAAGTGTAGGCCATATAATGATGCCACTGTGATAAACGCACGAACAAGCGCCCTTTCCACGATCATCCGTGACGAACTGATTCATCTCGATGGGGTGCGAAAGTTCGCCCCCAATCGCCGATTCGCCACCATCTTTACGGTCGACAGCCCGAGCGAAAGCGTCTTTTTCCTAGAGTCCGGGTACGTCAAGCTGGTTCGCCGGACCAACGCCGGAAAGGAGATTCTCCTCAGCATCGTCGGACCAGGAGAACTTTTCGGTGAGCAGGCGCTACGCATGGATGGCAGCCGCCAGATGTCCGCCGAAATCATGCAGGAAGGCGTCATCTACATCATTCCGCGCGATCTTTTTCTGCGCTTTTGCGGCGGCCGCCCGCAAATGTGGCAATTGATGACCGAAATGCTCACCTATCGCCAGCGTGACCTGCAACAAAAGGTGGAGCTGCTCTGTCTGCACGACGTAGAATCACGCATCCTGTTTTATCTTTCGGAACTTGCGCCGGTATTCGGCATTGCCCCGGGCGTACTTGAATATTCGCTGCCGATCTCGCAAAGTGAGTTGGCCCACTTGATCGGGGCTACCCGTGAGACCACATCGACTGCATTGAACGTGCTTGCTCGCAATGGATTGCTGAAGCTCGGCCGGCGGGTGATGGTGGTTCCGTCGGCGGATGCCGTGCGAGCCGCCGCTAAGAATCGCAGCGCCCTGGCTGCCACGCGCTAGACTTGCGGTCCGCCCAACGGAAGCCTGTGCGCCGGTGTGAAACCTCGGCACACCCCTCGTCATGCTAAGCCGTTGATTCTGCTATCGTGACAAGTGGCCGCCGAAGTGCCGCCGTGAAGACTGCAATGAAGCTCCTGTTGTCTATCCTGTGTGGGCTACTGGCCCTGTCGGCTGGAAACGCGTTTGCCGGGAACCAGGATCCGGATTGGAACGTCAACTCCCGCTATACAGTGGAAAGCGTTCACATCTCCGGCTCAAAGCTACTGCGGCTGAGCGATCCTCTGCGCAACGAGATAGCCCGGGTCATCGGGGCCAAGCTCGACAATAGCCTGCTGGATCGGCTGGCTTCGCGAATTCGTTCCGAGCTACGCACCGCGAACGTCGGCGTTAAAGTTTTACGGGGCACGCAACCCGAGCATGTGTCGGTTGAGTTCGAAGTAGCGAATACCCGTAAGAACTTCGACATCGCGCTATCAAAACTTGCCTACCAGTCGCGCAGTGGCTTCTCCGGAGCGGGTCAGATCACGACGCGTGCGGCGAAGAACGAACTTACCTTCGGAGTGATCCGCGAAAGCGACGATTTAATTGAGCAATTCACCGGCGTCAAAGCCAAAATAGAGCGCAAGGAATTCAACAACAGGCTGACGCTGCGTTTCGAATACGACGGCTATCACGAAGATTGGAGCCGCCAGACTTTAAGCCTGAGCGCAACCGATCTATACCGCACGCGGCAGAACTTTGAGCCCAGCGCGACCTTCGCTATAGCCGGTCCTCTGACGATGACTGTCGGAATGAGTTTCGAGCGTCTGGAAAATCAGTTCGCGCCGGCAAGCATTGAGGCCGCCCACACCGTGCTCGATACGCTTCGCTATCACAAGCGCTGGCAGAGCACGGAAGTCGATAATCAGGAACTGGATGCCAGTTACAATCTGCGCGCCGGCGTGAAATCGTTGGGTAGCGATTACGGTTATACCCGTCAGCTTTTGGCCGTTCGCTATGCCTGGGCCCACGATCGAAGCGTAGTCAGCGCGGAATTTCAGGCTGGGGCTATCGGCGGCGAAGCTCCGCTATACGATCGTTTTGCGCTTGGAACAAGCACGACACTGCGTGGCTGGAACAAATTCGATCTCAGCCCGCTGGGTGCAAATCGGATCGTCTATGGATCGGTTACTTATCGCTACCGGTTCGCCGAAGTGTTCTACGACACAGGCGCGGTTTGGGACAAAACCGGTGCGGCCTTCGCCGCTGCATCGATTTCACCCGAGCAGAAACAATCGGTCGGCGTCGGCATTCGTAAAGACGGCTTCGTCGTAGCCACGGCATTCCCGATTCGCGGTGGACACATCGATCCCGTCTTCATCGCCGGGATGTGGTTCTGACAATTCGCGCTTTGCGGGAACCCATCGTGCGCGCGGTAAAAATGTGGTGGGTTCTGCTAAGCTTCGTCTGCGGATTCCTTGTCGCGATGGCGGCCGGAGAATTGCTTGTCCACTGGCAGGACGACCAATTGCGGGTCTCGGCGCCGAGGGTCCATTTTCTGAGTGGCATCGCCCTCGAACGCTTGCATGATGGAGCGGCAGTTCCGTTCGATGTGCAATTATCGCTGACGATGGAATCGAAAACCCGAGTCGTATCCCGGTCGCTCGAACGCTTCATCGTCAGCTACGATTTGTGGGAAGAGAAATTTTCCGTTCGTAAGCCGCGCCCGTTGCTGCGCAGTGTATCGCATCTGTCTGCAAGCGCTGCCGAGGCGTGGTGCATGGAAAATGTTTCGGTATCGACGAATGGCATCGATCCCGATCAGCCGTTATGGGTTCGTTTGGATGTCCGCACCGGCGACTTAAAGGATCCGCCTCCGATGTTCGGCGCACCCGACGATGGCGGCATCAGTCTGGCGAGTTTAATCGAAATCTTCAGCCGCCCGGCGCGCCGACTGCAGCCGAACTGGATGGTGGAAGCCGGCCCGATGCACCTCAGTGAAATAAAAAGGATGAACGGCAGAGGTACATGAAGCGCGTCAATCGTCTGCGCAATCAGTTGATTCTCGTTTTCATCGCCGCCACTCTCCCTCCTTTTCTTCTTGTTCTTTACACTAGCGTGTACTTGCTCGATCGCAGCCTGACGTACGCTCCGGCGCGCCAGTTGGATGAGGTTTCGAAGTCGCTCGAACGCACTGGACGCGATCTTTACCAACGGTCTTGCGAGTTACTGCGCAGCGATGCCGCCGCCCATCGCCTGGAGCCTCGGCGACTACCGGCAACCGACCCATCCATCGCCGATTTCGCCCAGAGCCGCGACGCGGAACGGTTCACGCTCGCCGGGCGCGAGTTGAGTTTCTACCAGCGGCATGGCGATGAGATCTGGGTTTACGCGGTCCCCATGCGTGGGGTCGATCTGGACAGTTTGCACGATCAATACGCACAAGCCCGCGCCGTGGTGGAGGCGGTCAATACGCGTAATTTCCGGCGCGGCTTCCTATCCACTTTTTTGCTGGTGTCGCTAGTCATCTGGCTTGCTTCGCTGGCGGCGCTGGTTTACTGGGCGTATCGTATCAGTGGTCCGATTCAATTGCTGACGCAGGGGCTGCGAGCCGTGGCCGGTGGCGATCTTTCGGCGCGCGTAAACTTCGACCGTGATGATGAAACCGGCGCCGCGATCGCCGCTTTCAATCATATGGCGAGCCAGATTGAGCAATCGCGAGCCCGCCTGATTCACGTCACCAAGCTGGCAAGTTGGCAAGCTCTGGCCCGCAAAATGGCGCACGAAGTGAAGAATTCACTGACGCCGATCCGGCTGACGATGGAAGAGATCGCGGTGCGGCACTCCATGAGCGATAGCAATTTCATGGAGCAGGCGTCGCAGATCGTCGTCGATGAAGTGATCAGCCTGGAACGCCGTGTGCGGGCATTCAGCGAGTTCGCCGCCGAACCGCCCGTAACGCTTGAGCCGCTGAATGTGAATGCCGTTATCGAGGAGCGTATCGCGCTGTTGAAAACTGCGCATCTGGGCGTCGAGTATCAGACTCGCCTTATGCCAGCAACTGCTTTGACGGATCGCGATCTGTTGAAAGGTGTGCTGACGAACCTGATCGAAAATGCCGCGCAGGCTTCGCGTTCGGTGCTTGTGGTGAGTGCGATCGCCAATTCCGAAGTTCACGTCGAAGTGCATGATAACGGTCCAGGCTTGAACAACCACTCTCGTGAGACGCTATTCGAACCGACAATCTCATTCAAGAAAGGTGGCATGGGGCTAGGCCTCTCCATCGCTCGAAAGAGCGCCCTGCTGTGCGGCGCCGACCTCGTCCTGATTGAAAGCGAACTTGGAGGCGCGGCGTTCCGGATGTCGATGCCCCTGGCCGTCGCCCTGGATGCCAGTGAAGATCGGGAGCCGGTGCATGCGAAGACGTAACGGGCTACAGGAAATCATTGCCGGAACCTTTGTCGCGATCTTGTTCCCGGCCTTGGCCTGCGCGCAAACTTTCCAGGGAACGGGTCGTCTTGTGATTGCCCCGACCACCGTCACCGATCCCGCAGGAAACCTGGTGGAGGGTCTGGACCTGAAGGATTTTCAGCTCACCGATAACGGAACGAAGCAAGTGATTTTGGAAGACTTGACGTTCCAGCCGATCTCGCTCGTGGTGGTGGTCCAATCGAGCGACAAATCGGGTTGGGCATTGGCGAAGGTGCGCCGCCTTGGCTCGATGATTGAGCTCCTGGTGTTGGGCCGAGGCGGGCAGGCGGCGGTTGTATCCTACGCCGATCGAGTGGAGGTGGTGCGGGAATTCACAGCGGATTCGTCGCAAGTGCGAAACGCTCTTCTGGACATAAAGTCGGAGGGCGCCGGGCATCGCCTGATCGACGGAGTTGGCCGGGCAGTGTCCCTGCTGGAGCAGACTCGCCGCCGGCGTCGGCGCGTCATTTTGCTGGTGGGCGAGCCGTTCGATTCGGGCAGCGAAGACGATCTGCGCGGTACTCTGAACGATCTGCAACGGCAGAATATTATGGTGTACGCATTGCAAATGAGTCACACGAAATCGGCCCTGGAAGCGGCCTCCGGGGGAAGTCTGTTGAACGGTCTGCGGGAGTTGTATCGGGGCGCAAAAGCAGGGTCGGCACTGAACACCCTGAAGCTCCTGGTGGATTATACGGGCGGCCGTGAATATGCATTCTCAGGCCAGAGTACGCTTGAGACGGCGGTCCAGAAAATCGCTCGCGAACTGCATGGACAGTACCTGCTGAGCTATACCCCGGACAGCGCCGGAACCTCCGGCTTTCACGAAATTCGAGTTGCGGTAAACAGGCCGGCGGTACAAATTCGCGCCCGGCCAGGGTATTGGGAAACGGATAAATGATCACGAAAAAGCGGGTCCTCATCGTCGACGATGAAGAAAACATCGGACGTTCTTTACGTTTGATACTGGAGCGCGAAGGTTACGGCGTCAGCGTCTGTTCCTCAGTTGGCGAGGGTCGCAAGTTGGCCGCTAACGCCGACGCTCTCTTACTCGACGTGCGGCTGCCCGATGGCAGTGGGATCGATCTGTTACGGGCTATTCGGCAGAGCGATGTGCACGCTCCGGCGATCATGATTTCCGGTCATGGCACCATCGCCGACGCCATTGAAGCCACTCGCGCCGGCGCATTCGATTTCCTGGAAAAACCCCTCAGCCGCGAGAAAGTATTGCTCTCTTTGAAGCATGCCTTGGAGCAAACTCTGTTACGGGAAGAGAATGAACGGCTGCGGGAAATGGTGGGTGCATCGCCGCGCATGATTGGCGCGAGCCCTAATTTCTTGCGCGTAGTGGAGCAGGCTTCGATGGCCTCCAACTCCGATGCGCGCATTTTACTGATGGGCGAATCGGGCACTGGCAAGGAACTGCTGGCGGCGCATATCCATCAGCAGAGTCCGTTCGCCGCTGGTCCGTTTGTGAAGGTGAATTGCGCCGCGATCCCCACGGAATTAATCGAAAGCGAACTCTTCGGACATGAGAAGGGCTCCTTCACCGGAGCCACGGCGGCGCGCCGGGGGAAGTTCGAATTAGCCGATAATGGCACGCTCTTTCTGGATGAAGTGGGTGATCTCCATAGTGCCTCGCAAGCCAAGTTACTTCGTGTTTTGCAGGAAGGAGAATTTCACCGCGTAGGTGGTGAGCAGCCGATTCGCGTTAGCGTCCGCGTGGTGTCGGCGACGAATCGAGATCTGCAGGAGATGGTGGCCCAAGGCAAATTCCGCGAGGACCTTTACTATCGGCTGTGTGTGTTTCCCATCCGGGTGCCATCGCTGCGCGAGCGCCCGCAGGATATTCGACCGCTGGCCGAATACTTTCTCTGTGAATTTTGCAGCCGCAATAATTTCAAGGCGAAGAGCCTGGATGACAGCGTCATCGCACTGCTGGAAGAGTATGCCTGGCCGGGGAATGCCCGCGAGTTGCGCAACGCAGTTGAGCGCATGGCGATCCTTACCCGGGGCGACCAGATCGGCGTCGATTCCGTGCCTTTCGAAATTCGCAAAGGCAAAGAATCCGGCCCTGCTTCGAATATCAAAGAAGCTCGCGAAGGCGCCGAGCGCGATCATATTCGCCGGGCTCTGGATGAAAACGGCTGGAACGTATCCGGAGCCGCCCGGGCACTTGGCATGGAGCGAACTAATCTCCATAAACGCATCCGCGCTCTGGGATTGGTACGCGAGAAATAGACTCTGACTGTTTTTCCCGGAAGTCCGCGCCCTGCCTTCTGAAAGGGTCGTGACGCAGATCCTAAGGGGAATTCCCGCTTCGTCACGCGGTGCAAATCATGATCTTTGCGTTATGGATGTGCGTAACGGTTCCACTGTTATTGTTGGGCTCGCTATGGGGTGTGCTGCATTGGATCGGTTCTCCGGCGTGGTGTCTTGGCACGGCGAAATGGCTCACTATCATTTATTCTCCCGTCTTGTTATGCGTGATGGTGGCGACAGCCAAGGACGGCTATAAAGAAACTTTCGGCGATCCCAATCGCCATCATGTCGGGCTGGCAAAAGAACAAAAGTTAGGTGACGTGTTGTTGCCCGCCGGAGCATCAGCCACGATGTATAGAGACCGCCTACAGAAGGCCCAACTCCCACCGGGCGCGCATGTCATTAACGGGCTCAGGCTTACGGGTACGGTGGAATTTTACGGCGGGTTAGTTACGAAAGCCATCCTCGCCGAGGATAGCGAACTGGACGGTGAATGGTGCGCGCGGGGAACAGAGGTTCAGATCGATCCGCAGCTCCGTCGTCCTACGAAGTTCACGCTGGCGCGACAATCGAAAATCTTGAAGCAGCAGTGGCCAGCGGGAACGGTCGTCGAACGCTTCGCATTTGGGCCCCAGGATCAGACATATTTCCACTTACCAGTTGGAGAACCGGTGAAGATCATTGAAGGAATTCCTCTCGGCACGGCTCCCGATTATGACGCCGGTTTCCGCAATAGCGACGCGAGGCTCAAAACAGTTTCCGTCGATTCTAATTCCGGACGTCCGGCATTCCTCACGTTGGGTGGCTTAGAGATCTGCGGATTCGTTACCTTTGGCGACGATGGAACCGCCCGCGGCCAGTTGCGCGCCGATACTCTAATCGATGGAGAAAACCGTTATCGCGGAACGTTCGTCACTGTCAGCGTGCTGAAGCGGTAAGAAATTATTCGCTTTCTTCGCAACCTCTTCCTCTGAAGTTTCACTGCCAGTACCCTGCGAGCTCATCCCAGCTTGCCGTTCTCCTCAAACAAATTAATCGCCCCGCAACGCCCATGGTTGGGGATTGCATTGTGGCCTCTTGATGACCGTTTCCGCCGCTAGTTTACGTTATACATAGTGAAAGGTGAGGTTCGTTGTGATGAATTTCTTATTAAATGTTTCATTCTTGCTTCCAGTTGTAGGCACGGCTTTCGCTGCATGGCGTTTGAAGAGTTCGTTGACGGTTATCAACCGCCACGGCTCACCGCTGGATCCGGCCGTCCTACACTCGATACTCGCTATTGGATTCTGACGTCATAGTCTAGAGTATGGGCTTGGCCGATCCGTTTTCAATTGAGGCGAGCGTTATCACGCGGCCGCTTCTGCGATGGTATGAATCCGTCAAGCGCGACCTTCCCTGGCGTCATACCCAGGATCCCTATCGCATCTGGATTTCTGAAATCATGCTCCAACAAACGCGCGTTGCTGCCGTAATTCCATACTACGAAGCGTTCCTTGCACGCTTTCCAGCCGTGGATGCTTTGGCCGCGGCCTCGGAGTCCGAACTGCTTACAGCTTGGAGTGGCCTCGGCTATTACTCCCGCGCCCGCAACATGCAAGCCGCCGCGAAACAGATTGTCGCCAACGGTGGATTCCCGACCAAGCACAAAGACATTCTGCGGTTGGCGGGAGTGGGGACGTACACGGCGGCGGCGATCGCCAGTATTGCGTTTGGGTTGCCGCATGCCGTTCTCGATGGAAACGTACTGCGCGTCCTGAGCCGCGTTCGCAACGATGCCGGGGATATCGGATCGGCGATTACGCGTAAGCGTTTGCAACTCACGGCGGATGAATTGCTCGATCGCAACAATCCCGCTTCGTTCAATCAGGCGCTGATGGAACTTGGCGCTACAGTCTGCCTGCCGCGCGATCCACGGTGCCTGGTGTGTCCAATTACAAGTTCCTGTGAAGCGCGGCGCCTCGGCTTGCAAAATCAACGACCCGTGAAGCAGCGCAAGATGGAACTGATTCGCGTTGACCGCCGTCTGTTAGTGGTGCGTAAAAACGGGAGACTGCTGCTGTGGAAGCGCTCCGCGGATAGCAAGAAACTGGCGGGCTTCTGGGAGTTACCGGAACCGGCGCATTGTCCAGATGCCGTCATCGTGCGCCGTTTGGGTTCGTTTCGCCATTCGATAACCAATCATGTCTACACGTTCGAAGTGGATGAGGCGGAATTGAACCACGTGCCGCCTGACTTTCATTGGTGGCCGGAGAAAAATCTTCATGAAATACCGTTAAGTACCACAGCAAAAAAGTCGATCTCGTGTTTAGAGAGAGTAGCGGGGAAATTGGGTGAAGCTCGCCCCGTGACGAGTATTTCAGAGGGGTGAACATTAAAATAATGACTAAAGCAAAAAAATTCAGCATTTCAGCGCTCGTGGTGGTGGTCCCTGTGGTTCTGCTGGCCTATTCATCAGGCCCGGACCCGAAGTATACTGGGGCCCCCGGGGAGAATACTTGTACCCAATGCCATGGCGGCACGGCACTGAATGGCGGCGGTGGCAAAGTGTCTGCGTCGTTTTCGACCGGCACCAACTACACACCGGGCCAGGTAACCCACGTGACACTGACGGTTAGCGACCCTAAGAACACACACGCGGGTTTTCAGATGGCGGCCAAAACCGCGTCGGGTGCGAATGCGGGCGATTTTACCGCTGGCAGCGGACAGCAGGTACTCTGCCCGTCAGGATCGGGTAAGTCGGGCGCCAGTTGCCCCGGCAATGGCGTAGAATACATTGAACACGACCGTCCCAGCTCAAGCATGACTTGGACATTTGACTGGACGGCTCCCTCGACAGACGTCGGCACGGTCACCTTTTATTTTGCCGGTAACGCTGTAAATCTCAACGGTCAAGATACCGGGGATCATGTCTATACCAGCTCGGCTACTCTCACCGCGGCTGCCGGGGGCGGTGGCGATCAAAAACCGACCGTCGCTCAGAATGGCGTCGTGAGTGCTGCTGCGTTTGGTGGATTCGCTACCTTCGGTTCTGGATCATGGTTGGAAATCTATGGCACGTTCCCTGGCTTGAACAGCCAAACCTGGGCTGGCTCGGATTTTAGTCGAAACAACGCTCCAACGAGCCTTGCCGGTGTTTCGGTGAAGGTGAACAACAAGCTGGCCTATATAGACTTCATCAGCGCGGGACAAATCAATGTGCAAGCGCCGGATGACGATTCAACCGGACCGGTGCAGCTTGTGGTAACGACACCCGGTGGATCGAGCGATGCGTTTGTCATCACCAAAGTCACCGCGTCACCCGGTGTATTGGCGCCCGCCAGCTTTATTATTGGTGGGAAGCAATATGTCGTCGCGCAACATGCCGACGGAACTTATGTTGGGCCCCCTGCAGGCGTTCCCGGCGTTACAATGTCTCCCGCAAGGCCGGGCGAGACGGTTGTGATTTACGGCATCGGCTGGGGTGCGCCGACCAACGCCGGCACCATCGTCCAGGGCACTGCCAACCTGGCGAATGAACCGACATTCGCTTTCAATCAGACTGCCGCGACACTCGTATACGGTGGCCCGTCGCCCGGTTTCGTGGGGTTGTATCAATTCAACGTCACGGTTCCGAACGTCGCCGATAGCAATGTGGTCCCGCTGAAGATTACAGTTCCGGGAAGCACTGTAGCCCAGACCTCGCTCTTCACCGCCGTTCACAACTAAACTAAAAGGAGCCGGCTACAACAGTCGGCTCCTTTATTCATGAAGCCCGCCTCCGCTCTCTTCCTGCTAGTCGCTGCCGTTCATCTTCACGCGCAGAAACCGGAAAATGTACTCGTCGTCGTCAACGATTCATCCTCTATCTCACGTACCATTGGCGACTATTACAGCGGACGCCGCGCCATCCCAGCGGGAAATGTTTGCCACATCAAAGTGGATTCCGCCGAGCTTGTCGATCGCGACATCTACGACAAAAAAATTGTTGCCCCCATTACGGCCTGCCTGCAATCGCGGTCGCTCACCGAGAGTGTTTTATATATCGTGACCACCGCTGGAGTACCGTTGCGAATCACGGGGTCGGACGGCATGGGCGGCGATCAAGCCTCCGTCGATTCCGAACTCACACTGCTCTATGGAGACATTCATGGGACTAAACATCGCTTGCTGGGTCCGATTCGAAATCCGTTTTTCACGATGCGATCCAAGCCGTTCAAACATCCGGACTTTCCGATTTATCTGGTGACGCGCCTTGCCGGTTACGACTTCGCCGATGTACGCAAGATTATCGATCGCGCATTGCTCGCGGAAAATCGAGGAAAGTTTGTACTGGATTTATCTTCGAGCGATGACAACACGGGAAATGATTGGCTCCGCACGGCCGCCATTTCCATACCGAAAGACCGGGTGATTCTGGACGAATCGACAACCGTTCTCTACGATCTGAAAGATGTGATCGGCTACGCCGCCTGGGGCTCGAACGATAAGAATAGGCATCGCCGTATGCTGGGCTTTCAATGGCTGCCGGGGGCGATCATGACGGAATACGTTTCCACGAACGGCCGGACATTCACTCGTCCGCCTGCCAAATGGAATATCGGTACCTGGGCGGACAAGGCGACGTACTTCTTCGGGTCGCCCCAAACGATGACCAGCGATTATATTCATGAAGGGGCTAGCGGTGCATCGGGCCATGTCGACGAGCCCTATCTACAGTTCACGCCGCGCCCGGACTACGTGCTGCCAGCGTACTTCAAGGGCCGGAATCTGGCGGAGAGTTACTACCTTGGAATCCCCGCGCTCAGTTGGCAGAACATCGTTATAGGCGACCCGCTGTGCGCACTGGCGGCGTCGAAGTAAGCTATCATAAATCTCGGAACACCACCCGGCGAACGTGGCGAAATTGGCAGACGCACTAGACTTAGGATCTAGCGGAGCAATCCATGAGAGTTCAAGTCTCTCCGTTCGCACCAACTATCCATGATGTCCGATAGCGGCGATCATCTGCGGCGATTACGGAGAATTTGCTCCGCTATGCCGGAGACAACCGAAAGGCTTTCGCACGGCGAACCCACGTTTTTCGTCCGCAAGAAAGTATTCGCCATGTTCTCCAATAATCACCATGCTGACGGGCACGTCGCGGTCTTGATTCCTGCCGCCGAAGGATTGCAAGCCTCGCTGATCCAGTCCGATTCGCGGACCTATTTCAGGCCGGCTTATGTGGGGGTAAGGGGCTGGGTCGGTATTGATCTGGATGCGATTGGCGATGAAGACTTGGTGATTCATATTCGGGAAGCGTGGCGCCTGGTGGCGCCGAAGACTTTGCGCTTCGCATGATCGGGGCGCCGGCGCTTGCGTTTGTGCTGCTGGCCGCCGGAAATTATCGCGGGAGTTGGCGTGATGCCTTGCAACGCGGCTTCGTTTTATTCGCTGTTATTGTCGGTATATCCACTGAGTTACTGAGTGCATTCTCGGCACTTACAAATATCGCCATCTTTGTTTTATGGTGTCTCGTGTCTATCGCGGCGGCCGGCGTGGTTTACCGGCGAAGACATGTGCTACGGTGGCCGGGCTATCGTCGCCGCCCCATTGATTGGCTGATCTGGGGAGCAGTCGCTCTCGTCGTTATAGTAACGGCCATCATCGCGCTCCGAAGCCCTCCGAATAGCGCCGATGCAATGGCCTATCACTTGCCTCGCGTGATTTATTGGGCGCAACAACGCAACGTTTCGTTCTTTCCCACTTCTTATCTGAATCAGATTAGCTTGCAGCCCACGGCGGAATATTTGATGTTGCACGGCTACCTGCTGGCCGGCGATCAATTCGCGAATCTAGGCCAGTGGCTGGGTAGCGTCGTTTCGATTGTCGGCGTTTCTTTGATTGCCGAAAATTTCGGAGCGGCTGCGCGAGGGCAGGCGATCGCAGCACTTTTCTGCGCGACAATTCCCATCGGCATCCTGCAATCCACGGGAGCCAAAAACGATTATCTGATGGCGGCGTTTCTGGTCTGCTTCGTCTATTTCACCCAAAAAGCTGAGCCAGAACTGGGCGCCATTGCACTGGGATTGGCTCTGATGACGAAGGCTACGGCATACCTCTTCGCACCCGGACTTCTCTTCGTAATTTTCTTGCAGGGGCAACGGCGGGTTCGTCTCGCGGTAGCCTGCGCGATTGCTGTAATTATCTTGAACGGTCCGCAATTTTGGCGAAATTATGAATTGAGCGGCTCGCCGCTGGGCTACGATTCGGCTCAGGCCGATGGCCGCTTTCGCTGGGCTAACGATCGGTTTGGCTTTCGCCAGACCCTCTCCAATATTTTGCGTAACACGTCAGAGCAGCTGGGCTCGCCGGCCGATCGCTGGAATCAGGGGGTCTATCGGACGGTATTAGCGGCGCATCGAATCATCGGCATCGACCCCAACGATCCAGCAACCACGTGGACCTGGGAGCACTTTCAACCGCCGCGCAATGCCAATCACGAAGCCAACGCGCCGGCACGCTGGCAACTCTTGTTGCTAATGCTGAGCCTTGCCGGTCTGCTTATCGCAAGGCCAAGATCGCCCATACTGCTCTATGCCGGCGGTTTAGTAATTGGCTTCGTTTTGTTCTGCGCATTTCTGAAATGGCAGCCCTTCATGGCCCGGATGTTCCTGCCGCTTCTGGTTTTGTCATCGCCTGTGGCCGGAGTGGCGTTGGAACGCGTTCGCTGGGAGGCGATGCAGATTCTGGTCTGTCTATTCCTAATGAGCAATGCCCGATTGCCGCTCCTGGAAAATTGGGTGCGGCCGCTCCGGGGACCAAATAATATTTTCCGCGCGGGTCGAAATGATCAATATTTCGCCGACCTCAAACAGTTCGACAACCGGCCTGAAATTGAGGCCGCAGCAGCAGCCGCCGGAGCCAGCGGGTGCTCAAACATCGGCATCGATACCAACAAATTCCAGGTGGAATATCCATTGATCGCGCTAGTTCGCCAGCGGAATCCGCAAGCCCACTTCCTGCATGTCCGAGTGAATAACCCATCGTCGAAATTTGCTGCGGCTGGCGCCCCAGCGCCGTGCGCGGTCGTCTGTCTAGGCTGCGGAGATCGCTATTTCACTTCCGGCTTACCAAAATAATCGTCGTTAAACAGCACGCCTGTCTGCTTGCGGATGTTGTCAACCACTTGGCGCGCCATCTCTGGCTTCAGCGCCTGTTCGATCTTCGTCTTCTCTTCTTCGAAGGTCTTCGATTTCTTTTCCTGCACCTGGATGATGTGATAGCCGAACATGCTCTTCACGGGCTCACTCACTTCGCCTACTGGAAGTTTGAAGGCCGCTTCTTCGAATGGGGGCACCATGCGTCCATGACCGAAAGTTCCCAAATCGCCGCCATTGGCGCCCGATCCTGTATCGGACGATTCGGCCTTGGCGACAACCGCGAAATCCTCGCCACCTACAATTCGCTTGCGCAAAGCCTGGGCCTTGGCCAGAGCTTCCTCATCCGTCAGTTCCTTCTGTCCTTCCTTTGCCGGAACACCGCCGCCCTTGAAGGCAACTAGGATATGCCGGGCTTTCAATTCCTCATTTTCCGCTTTGTGTTTGTCGTAATAGGCGTGCAACGCCGCGTCGTCAGGATGGATCTCGGCCATCAGCTTTTCATACAGAGCGCCGGCCAGAACGTTCTCAGTCTGAAACTGAATCTTCGCCTTCACATCCGGCGATTGATCCAGACCCCGCTTGCGGGCCTCCAGTGAGAGCGCTTTTACGTCGGCATATTGTTCGGCGAAACGCTTCTTGCTGGGCCCCATCGCCTCCGCGCGAGTGCGTTCGGGGAAGCCCGCAAGAAATGTCTCGTACTGCGATTTCGTGATTTTCTCCGCGCCAATCGTGAGCACCACCGGATCTCCGGCAGGGGCGGCGGCAGGCTTCGCCGCGGGGGTGGGCGGTTTAGCGGCTGGCGTCGTTGCCGACGGGGCGGGGGTGGCTGGCTTGGTTACCGGGGGCTTGGCCGTTTGCGCGCATAGCGCCGCCAAGGGCAGAAATATAGCAACAGTTTTCAAGAGTTTCATGATTGGTGTTATCGAACTTTAAGCGAACTTATTTTTCCCACGGGCGATGCGGAACACCGCGGTCGCGATCCTGCACGCGATCGTATAGATGCTCGCTGAACGTCGTGCCCAGCGATTCGTTATACAGGCTGGTTAAGCCCAGGCCTTCGCGCAGATCTTCTTCAAACGCATGCAGCGCCTTTAGCTGGGGTGCGAGCGCGGGTTCCTTCACGCCGCTTGGCGTTAGAAAGAATTTCTGATAGCCGCCGTCCACCAGAATTCCAATTTCCTTCCCGATAGCCAGTCCAGCTTTTCCCACACTCGGCTTATCCTTGGCGGTATCCGAAATAGTGGCCCCGCAGCCATGACGCAGAACTCGGACGCTTCCGGCGTTTTCAGATTGCGTGGCGAAGCCCAATTTTTCCAGGTTCGCGATGCGGTCGCCGAAGGTCACTACTTTCTGCTTTTCCCTGCGAAAGAACATATGAATCATTATAATGCCTGAGTGCCTCACCTTTTAGCTCTCGACGAAGGAACCACCAGTGCTCGCGCGGCGCTCTACGATGAGCGCGGCATTCGCGTCGCGATGCAATCGACGCCCATTGCTTGCAATTTTCCCAAGCCGAGTTGGGTGGAGCAGGATGCGTTGGCGATTTGGACGGCGCAGCTTGAGGCCGCGAAACATGTTCTCGCCACAAGCGGAATCAATCCCGGAAAGATAGCGGGGATCGGCATCGCGAATCAACGCGAGACTACGGTGGTGTGGGACCGCAAGACGGGTAAACCTGTTGGTCCGGCGATCGTCTGGCAATGCCGCCGCACCGCCGATTTTTGTGCCGATCTGGCCATGTCGCGCCATGCATCCATGATTACCCAGCGTACCGGCTTGATCATCGATGCGTATTTTTCAGCGAGCAAAATTAATTGGATTTTGGAAAACGTCGCCGACGCCAAGTCCAAGGCGCGCGATGGAGAACTGGTCTTTGGCAATGTCGACACCTGGCTCATTTGGAATCTGACGGACGGCGCGGTACACGTCACCGATCCTTCGAATGCTTCGCGCACGATGCTAATGAATTTGGCGACGGGCGAATGGGACAACGAGCTTCTGTCGATCTTCGAAATTCCTTCTTCGATGATGCCGCGCATCGTTCCATCGAGTTCTATTTGCGGTGTGGCGCTACCGAAGCATCTGGGAGCCGAAATTCCAATTGCCGGGATCGCCGGCGATCAACAGGCGGCGCTGTTCGGCCAGGCTTGTTTCCGGCCGGGCTTATCAAAGAATACTTACGGCACGGGATGCTTCGCGCTCTTGCACACCGGCGACAAACAGCCCGTTTCGACGCACCGTTTACTATCCACGCGAGCCGCTTCAATGGATTCCCATCCGCAATACGCGATTGAAGGCAGCGTGTTCATCGCGGGTGCGGCGGTGCAGTGGTTGCGCGACAAAATGGGGCTGATCAAGACGGCGGCGGAATCGGAGGAGTTGGCTGCTTCGGTGCCCGATACCGGGGGCGTGTATTTCGTACCGGCGTTTGTGGGGCTTGGCGCACCGCACTGGGACGCCTCGGCGCGCGGAGTAATTAGCGGTTTGACTCAGGGAACAGACCGGGCCCGTATTGTTCGGGCTGCTCTGGAAGGCATCGCCTATCAGACTCGAGAACTGGTGGAAGCCATGCAGGCCGACGGCGGGGCTCCCCTAAAAGAATTGCGGGTTGACGGCGGCGCAACCGCGAACAATTTTTTGATGCAATTTCAAGCCGACATTCTCGGCGTGCCGATCGTGCGCCCGATGGATATCGAAACCACGGCGCTGGGCGCGGCGTATCTTGCCGGTCTTGCCACCGGTGTTTACAAGGATGCCGCTGAACTGGAGCAATTCTGGCGGGCCGAACGAACCTTCGAACCGGCGATGCATCCGATCCGCCGTGAGAGACTCTACGAAGGCTGGCGCTCGGCCGTTTCACGATCGCGAGTCTAGGGCGGGCAGCCGCTATACTATCGGTTATGGCGACCCTTGTTTCCCTGGCCGGCGTGAAGCTGGATCCCGCCGTTCTCCGATCGAAAGAAGATCGTCTTTTTTCCATTCTGCGGGACCTGCGGCGGGTGATCGTCGCTTACTCCGGTGGCACGGATTCCGCTTATCTGGCGTGGGCCGCGCATCAGGTTTTAGGCGACCATGCCGTCGCGATTACGGCCGATTCCGCCTCCATTCCCGATTCCCATAAGCGTGACGCGGAACAGTTCGCTCGCGATGCCGGTTTTCGCCACGAATACATTCAAACGTACGAATTCGATAATCCCGATTACGTCAAGAACGATAAGAATCGCTGCTTCCACTGCAAGGATGAGTTATTTGTACGGCTGGAGGCCTTCGCCAAGGAGCGGCGCTTTGAAAGCATTGTCTATGGCGTTAATACGGATGACCTGGGCGATTATCGGCCGGGACAAAAAGCGGCTAAAATGCACGAAGTACAAGCGCCGCTGGTGGAAGCCGGTCTAAGCAAGGCCGAGATTCGCGAGCTCGCCCGGCAAGCGGGACTAGCCATCTGGGATCGACCCGCGTCGGCCTGCCTGAGTTCACGCATTCCTTATGGGACGCCGGTTACAATTCAGAACGTGAAGACAGTGGAAAAGGGTGAAGAAGAAATTCGCGCCCTGGGATTCCGTCAGTTCCGTGTGCGCTTTCATGGTGAATTGGTGCGCATCGAAATCGCGAAGGATGAACTGCACAAAGCGCTGACGCTGGAGATGGCGCAGGCTTTCACGGCGATCTTTAAGCCGCTGGGGTTCCACTACATCACGATTGACCTGGAAGGTTACCGCCAAGGCTCGCTGAATTCGGTTCTTACTGTTTAAGAAATTTTTTGTAAGCGCCGCTATTGAACGTGCTCCAGGGCGTGAATCCGCTATGCTCCCGATACAGCTGACAAGCGAAATCGATGTTCGCCCGGCAATCCAGTAAATCCCGCAGATAGAGATCGTCGCGTTTTAAATGTATCGTATTTATTTGGAAATAACCCCAATCCAGCGTTCCATTATTGTTGTAATGGTAAACCTCACAACGGCCTTGGGGATTCTCCGCTCGCTGAATAGCTAACGCCAGCCGGCAATCGGCGCCGAACTTCTCACAGGCGTATTGTTGATAAGCGGTCAACGGCTTGCCATCCTGGTCGGCCCGGGCAAGGGTGGCTTCTTCGGTTAGCGTTTTGCGCTCCACCACGAACGGCCAGCGAAGATTGAGCACGATGGGGTTCTGTAAGCTGAATGCATATATTTCCCGGATCTGCGAGACCGCGAAAGCACCCAGTAATCCGATCAGAAGAACGAAAGCCGCTAGAGCGGCAAATCGCGGCATCGTATTGTTTTTAGCCTTCGCGGATCGTTTTCTGGGCACGGAGTCCGTCTTAGTTTAGCGACTATAAAGTGAAACTTCTATAGTGCCGATTGCCTCTTATGTAAGCCAGAGGTGGGTCAGATGCTTCGTAACTTTCTATTCTTGCTAACCGCGATTACAGCCTTCGCCGCGAATGATCAGTGGGCGAAAGTTCGTGAGCTGAAAAGTGGTTCCGAAGTGCGGATTTACAAGACCGGTTCAGCGCAGCCCATCACTGGAAAACTGGACGAAGTTCACGATGACAGCATCGTTTTGATTCTGAAGAACGAGCAGGTGGGCGTGCAGAAGGACGAGATAGATCGCATCGACGCGCGCCCATCGCAGGCTGGCAATCACATGATCAAGGACACCAGAACCAAAGTTGACAATCCCGATCTGGCTAAGCCCTCGGCGGGTCCGAGTCAAGGCTCAACGGGGCCGACGACGTCCACGACGACAAACCTCAATTTTCGCCCCAAGGCCGATTTCGACACCGTCTATCGCCGTACCGCCGCCGCGCCTGAAAAGTCAGACGTCCAACCCGACGGCACGCATCAGTTCTAACGCATTACTGCGCTCCACTACACCTTGCCGGATCTTGTAATCGAAATGGATCTCGCCCTTCTCCATCCGGTCTTCAAAGTGAATATTGTTTGCCCGCGATCCCAGCGTTTCCGCAATATGCACCAAAGCCAGATCATGCGTCGTCACCAATCCGATAGCGCCGCGTTCCACTAGACCCAACACCACGGCTTCGGCCCCAATTCGACGGTCATGGGAATTGGTTCCACTAAGCAATTCATCCAACAGAAACAGCGCTGGGCGCGGGCAGGTGGTGAGGTCCACTACCTGCCGCAAGCGCGTGATTTCGGCATAAAAACGGGACTTCCCGTCTTGCACCGAATCAGACACTCGAATGGATGCGCCGATAGACAATGGCGAGATCCGTAAGCTGTCGGCCAGTACCGTTCCGCCCGCCCATGCCAGCACAGTATTCAAACCGATGGCCCGCAGCAGCGTACTCTTTCCCGACATGTTCGATCCACTGACTATCAGGAGCCGCAAGCTTGGCGTCAGCGCGACGTCGTTCGGAATGCAGGCCGCCCGGGCGATTAAAGGATGGCGCAATTCCGTCGCTTCAAAGCACGGACCCGCCACGATTTCCGGCAAGCGCGATTCAGGCCGTTCATAAGCGAAGGCGGCAAGAGAACATAAAGCTTCCATCTCGCCCACCGCGGCGATCCACTGCCCGACGTGAGGGCCCGACACTCGCCGCCATGCCTCTATCGCCATCGCGAACTGCGGCACCCATAGCAGCAAAAACGCCGGAACCACAAAGATTTGATTCTTCGCCGAATCCAGCAACTCGAGCAGGCGATGGAGTTTGGCAATCTGCCGCGAAGCCGGTAGCCCGGCGGTGTTGAGTGTTGCGCGCAATTCTGCTAATCGCGGTGAGGTGAATTGTTCCTTTTCCAAACGCGCCAGCAATAACGAAAGAATCTTCAAGTCGCGAGCCGGAGTTTCGGCGCCGACAAGCACCGCGCCCACCGGACCACGCAGTGCATATGTCAATCCAATCACCGCCAGCACGACCACCAGAAATGGACTCACCCTGGTTACGCTGAACACGTAGAGCAATCCAGTCAGCACCACCGCGGCCGTCACCGCCGGCAGGATCACCCGCATCGCTCGAGGAAAGTGGACCGCGGGAGCGTCGCCCCATCTTGCCAGCACATCGGCGTGGACTCCCGCGCGTACATCGTCACCCAGCAGTGCCAAATCTTCACGAAGATCTACTCGCTCACGCAGCTCGGCGACAGCCAGTTGCCGGGCCACAACCTGATCCGTCGTTGAAGGAGCACGCAGCCACTCGGCCAGCATCTCTTCGCCCGCGGCAGTCCGCGCGGTGCACAACAATTGATAGAGACTGCCGCGTCCGAAGATGTCCAGATCGTCGGCGTATACGTGCTCCCCATCGCGAAAGCGTTCGCCGGGATTGCCTGTTCCCATCCATTGATCGGCGATGCGCGCCAGAGCTCGCTGATAATACGAAATCCCGCGCGACGCAAAACTTTGCCGGCGGTGGACGCGCTCATGCCAGATCACCAGGACGATGAAGATCGCGATCGGAAACAGCAACGACCATACGGGAACCGAAAGAGGTCCGAACGCCAGATAAGCGAGCACAACGCCAGCGATCGCGGTCAGCAAGCGATAGTTTCCCAGGGCGCGGAACGTTCGGTCTTCGCGATCAAAGGCGCTGCGCCAACGTGCTAGCCGGCTCTCGTATTCAGTCTTAGGTTGCAAACCGCATTCTACCAGCGGACCCCAACTAATCCGCTCAAGTATCCTGAATAAATGGCTCAAACGTTGCCTCGTCTGCGAATGAATCTCGACTTCATGCCTTCGCCCGTGGAGGAGCAGCCGGGCCTGCTGATTCGCGATCCCTTCCGCTATTCCGAAGCCGTACTAGTGATTCCGCCGCCGCTGGTGGAGGTGCTGCGCTGCTTCGATGGCGAACAAACCGAACTCGATCTCCGCCAGGAACTGGTGCGGATCAGCGGGCAGATCGACGTCGGCGACATTCAGGATCAGATGATGATTTCGCTTAGCCGCGCCGGTTTTCTAGACGATGAGAATTTTGCCGAAATGCGGGACGCGAAGATTCGAGCGTTCGCCGAAGCGCCCATCCGCGCTCCTTCCCACGCTGGTAGCGCATACCCTATACAAGCAAACGATCTGAAGCTGACACTGGCCAACTATATGCATGGGAGTTCACCCGGCAGCACGCAGCTGCGAGCGATCGCCGCACCGCACGTCAGTCCGTTCGGCGGATGGGAAAGTTATCGCGCTGGTTTTGGCGCGCTCGCTCCCGGGCTGAAGGACCGTACTTTCGTTATTCTCGGCACATCCCACTATGGCGAGCCCGATCGGTTCGGTTTAACTCGCAAGCGCTTTGCCACGCCGTTTGGGGAGGCCCGGACCAACATCGCTTTAGTGGATGAATTAGAAAAAAATGGCGGAGCGGCCGTCAAGATGGAGGATTATTGCCACGCCGTAGAACACTCGATCGAGTTTCAAGTGATCTTCCTGCAATATCTATTCGGGCCCGACGTAAACATTTTGCCGATTCTTTGTGGATCCTACGCCCACAGTATTTATCACGGGGGAAAGCCGGAGGACAACGATCAAGTGCGGCGATTTTTAGGCGAATTGGGGAGCCTCGCTTCACGAGAGAACGATAAATTGTTCTGGGTGTTGGGTATCGATATGGCGCACATGGGATCGCGTTATGGGGACGAGTTCGTGGCGCTGGCCGATCGCGAAGAAATGGCCGAAGTGGCCGCGCGGGATCGACAGAGGATCGATCAAATCAACGCTGGCTCGGCGGATGGATTCTGGGATCTGGTTCAGCAAAACCAGGACGATCTGAAATGGTGCGGATCGGCTCCGCTCTATACGTTTATGAAGACTCTGCCTGATGCGCGAGGAAATCTGCTGCACTATCAGCAGTGGAATATCGACGAAGAAAGCGTGGTCAGCTTCGCCGGCATGAGCTTTACCTAAGTCAGTTTCTTCGCCTCACGCGCGGTGACCTCGTGACGATACTGGAACATTTTGCGCAACTGCAACTGCATCGCCCAGCCCCCCAGGGCATCGGCCAAAGGGCCGCCGGGCAGCCCGAATTCAATGGAATCGGTGAGTCTCGATCCGCCCTCTTCCGCCATAAAGATATGACGATGCCGCCAATAGCGGAATGGCCCTTTCACTTCCTCATCGACGAAGAGCCGATTCTTTTCGTAATCGGTGTGAAGCGCCACCCAGGTTATGTGGATCGGTCCGGCGAGGATACGGAACACCACCTGGGCACCTTTCTGAATCCCGCCCGTCCTTGATACCACCTGGATTTTCTGCCAAGGGGGCGTGAGCTTTTCCAGCGCGTCCGCTTCTTCATGCACACCAAAAAGCGCTTCCACGGGGGCGTCGAAGTGCGATGAATATTCGAAGTGAATCATGATGCCGTATATACTCAGTGATTCGGATGCTTCTAGAACTCCGCGATATACAAAAAAGTTTTGGCGGCGTAAAGGCTTTGCGGCACGGCAGTCTGCAGATTAACGAGGGCGAAGTACATCTGCTGATGGGCGAGAATGGAGCCGGCAAGTCGACGCTGATGAAGATTGTCGCCGGCATGATCCCTTTCGATGGCGGTGAAATGCTGTGGCGTGGAAACAGCTTGCGCTTCCGCAATCCAGCGGAATCGAAGGCGAACGGCATTGCGATGGTCCACCAGGAATCGTTGTTGGCCCCGCATTTGACGGTGGCGGAGAACATCTTTCTGGGGCGTGAAGAGCGTCTTCCCTTCGGCTGGATTCAGCGGCGCAAGATTACCGCGATGGCAGCCCAGTTGATCGCCGAGCATGGCTTCCCGCTGCAGGCGGACTGGCGGGTGGAACGCTTAAGCCCGGCGGGTAAACAGATGGTGGAGATTTGCCGCGCCGTGCAACAAGGTTCCAGCCTGTTGATCTTCGACGAACCGACATCGTCGCTTTCCGAAGCTGAAACGCGGGAAGTATTTCGCATCGTCAGCGGACTGCGTGAGCGCAAGATGGGCGTGATTTACATCACCCACCGTTTGGACGAATTGCGTAGCGTCGGCGATCGCGTCACGGTGCTGCGCGATGGGGAAACGGTTCACTCGTGTTTGATGTGCGACGTAAATACCGAAGGCATTATTCGCCACATGGTGGGGCGCGAACTCTCGGCTATCTATCATCGCGATTCAATCGAACCGGGCGAAGAACTTCTACGCGTCGAAGGATTGAATCGGAAACCGCTGTTGAAAGACATTTCGTTTTCGATCCGCGCCGGTGAGATTGTGGGCATGGCAGGCTTAGTCGGTGCCGGACGCACGGAACTCTGCCGGGCGCTGTTTGGAATCGATGCCATCGATAGCGGCGAGATTCGGGTCGCTGGGAAATCGATACGTCCGCGTTCTCCTCGCGAAGCTGTGGCCGCTGGCCTAGCGTTAATTCCCGAAGATCGCCAACGCACGGGTCTCGCCACGGCTCTGCCAATTTCATTCAACCTGACGATGGCCAGCTTGCCCGACATCAGTAGATTCGGATTTCTGGATCTTGCGGCTGAACGCAAACTGGGTATGGATTACACCGTTCGTTTGCGCATCAAAGCCGATTCGCCGGCACAACTCGCGGGCCGGTTGAGCGGCGGCAATCAACAGAAAGTGGCGATCTCGAAATGGCTGGCTTGTGGCGCGCGAGTTTATCTTTTTGATGAGCCCACGCGGGGCATCGATGTCGGTGCGAAGGCCGAAGTTTTTGAAGTAATGGATGAGCTGGCGCGGTCTGGCGCGGCGATTCTGATGGTCAGCTCAGAGATGACGGAGCTGTTGCAAGTGGCCGATCGCATCCTGGTGATGCGTCAAGGCCGGATTACGGGTGAGCTTCCGGGTAGAACCACGCAGGAGAAAATCATGCGCCTGGCCGCGTTTGAGAAAGAGAGTTTGGAATGATCAAACGGCTTCTGCCGTTCCTGACCCTGATAGTTTTATTTGTCGCACTCGCCATAGCCTCACCTTATTTCCTTACGAAGACGAACTTGTCGAGCGTCGTTCGGCAGACTGCCGTGATCAACATCATGGCGCTGGGCATGACGCTGATCATTATCTCGGGCGGCATCGATCTGTCGGTGGGCTCCATCTTAGCGATGGCGGGAATCTTCGGCACGATGGCCATGGAGAAAGGCTACTCGATCCCGATTGGCATTGCGATCGGCATCCTCACGGGGATGACCTGCGGCTTTTTCAATGGCGTGATGATTACGCGCCTGCGCATTAATCCATTCATCGTGACGCTGGGAACGTTGGGCATTTATCGTGGGGTCACACTCATTGTTTCCGGGGGCCTTCCGGTCCATCAGATCCCACCGGCGTTTTCGTTTCTGGGCGAAGGCACCGTGCTTGGAGTGCCGTTCGTGCTTTGGGTACTGATTGTCTGCGCCATTGTGATGCACATCGTCCTGGAGCACACACGCCTCGGCCGATATTCCTTTTCGATAGGCAGCAACGAAGGGGCGGCATTCTACGCGGGAATCCCGGTGGCTTTCCACATCACAGCCGTCTACGCGATTGGCGGGGCATTGACTGGACTGGCGGGGATGATCGAAGCCTCCCGCTTGATGACGGGCCAACCGACGGCGGGCCAAGGGTATGAACTGCAAGCGATCGCCGCCGTGGTGATCGGGGGCGGCAGCTTACGGGGCGGGGAAGGCAGCGTGGTCGGAACATTGGTCGGGGCCTTCATCATGGGTTTGCTTTCCAATGGCAGCGACCTTTTGGGAATCAACCCATATGTGCAGCAGGCCATCATCGGCGCCGTGATTATTCTGGCAGTAAGCGTGGATGAGTTCCGGAAGCGAAAGATGGTTAGTTAAGGGTTCGCCGGAAAGTTGTTCCACGGAGTTTGAATTCACTCAACGCGGAAACTCTGTGCCGGAGAGTGGCCTTTGCGGGGCTCGAATACAGTACAACCCGACGGATAAGAATTAATGTGGGCTGAGGCAATGCCCTCGCCGATAGACGCGTTCCGCGCGCCGATTGTTATCCGGTATTGAAATTCATGAGACTGGCCGAGGTCAAAATTGTAGTGGCCGGAAGCACTATCGTTTCGTGTAGTTCCGTTTGACGAAGGGCTTGCGATGGAAATATCCATAGAATTCGGATGGCTGATAGCAGCGCCGGCTGTGACCGGGCCTGAACAATGGGTGGAAGTGATGACAATGGAGTTGAATGTTGTGCTTGCACCGGATTTCCCTAATGTGGGAGCGGAGATTACGGAATCCACTATCTGAACAAATGGCGGGATGATTGTATTGGAACTCTGCGAAGGGAAGGTTCCAGCGCCCAACCCCACGTCGCTACCGTCATAGGAGTAGGTCGCGTTCCCGAAGTAGTTTCCATCCTGATCGCCCATGGCATAGAAGGCGCTCACCACACTCGCGCCGCTAGCCGCCGCGGCAGTGGAGATCTGTTTTGAATCCGGTGCGGTGATTGTTGTTGTGAGTTCTCCCACGCACAAATAGCTAAGCGTCATTGCGGCGGTTGCATAGACGAAGGTTTCGTCGGCCCACGCTGAGAATGACTGCCCGTGGGTACACCCGTTCGTTTCCGCCGTGATCGCCGGCCGAACAGTTCGGGACAAGAAGGCCTCCCATCGTGGCCAATTTCTCTGATCCCAGGCTCTCAACTTGGCCACTTCTTGTCCCAGAAAAGCACCCTTCCGTGCATCCAGTTCCCTGAGCTTCCTGGCGGCTTCGGCTTGATTCAGCGATTTCACTTTCAAACCTTCATAGATGATCTTTGCCTCGTTTGAGAGGGGCGCGACATTCCCCAAATATTCGTTGGCAATAGCTATGAGTATGGTAACCGGTAGCTCAGGGTCTTCTTTCGTCATCAAAGCTACGCGAGCCTCGCGGACAGCGGCGCCTGGGCTGTCGGCCGTCAACAGAAACAGGTGCTCGAAAGCCAAGTTGGAGGAATTCTGAGCGCTCGCAGCTGTGAGGAGCAAGACGAATAGAATCGGGGCGTTGTTGCCAAGCGCATAAATATCGGCACGATATTGTTCCTCCCTGTTCTCGACGCCTCGTGGACCATGGTGTCACAATTGGCTGCATGATTGCTGTTTGTTTGGCAATGTCGTCTATCATCTTGACCATGGGTACTTCTATCGCATGAGCTGGCAAGAGCTGCGAGATTTGGTAAAAGATACGTACCTGGCGTGGGATTGCGACAAGTGCCCTCGGCTGGGTGCATCACTGGCTTTTTATACCGCGCTGTCGATGGCTCCGATCGTGGTCGTGGCTCTGGCGATTGCGGGATTTTTCTTTGGCGAAAAAGCTGCGCAAGGCGAACTCGTGTGGCAGATTCGCGATCTTGTCGGGCCCGATGGGGCGAAGGTTGTCGAGGCCATGGTGCAAGGCGCGGGCAAGAAATCGAACGGCGTTTTCGCCACGATTCTTGGGTTGATAACGCTGTTTTTCGGTGCCGGGTCGGTTGTCACGGAACTGCGCGACGCACTGAACACGATCTGGAAAGCGCCTCCCGCCAGATTCGGATTTTACCGGCTGGCAAAAGACAAGTTCTTCTCGTTTACGGTAGTGTTGGGCGTCGGTTTTTTGTTGCTGGTATCACTGGCTGTAAGTACCGTGCTGGTGGCCGTCGGCGCATTTTTCAATACCCTTCTACCGATGCCCGAGTGGGCCTTGCAGATGGTCAATTTTCTGGTTTCCTTCGTAGTGATAAGCCTACTATTTGGAATCATATATAAAGTGATTCCTGATGTTAAAATTGAATGGAAAGATGTGGTTCTTGGGTCAGCCGTGACATCCTTCCTGTTCACAATCGGTAAGTTGCTTATTGGGTTATATTTAGGGCGGGCAACCTTCTCAAATACATATGGCGCGGCGGGATCGCTGGTCGTTTTTCTTGTGTGGGTCTACTACTCTGCCCAAATTTTCTTTTTTGGTGCCGAGTTTACAAGAACATACACCTATAAATTAGGTTCCCGGTCGCATGAACTCACTCCCGCCGATTGACACACAGACCATTCTCAGGCACACTCTTAGCAGGCGAATAAAAGGCGAAAGTATATGCTCCCTGCTACCCTCCTTAAACGGTTTTCCCCTGAACTTTTACTGCGTAAAGAAAGCGTCCAGGAGACCCTTCCTAGCGGCATAACCGAGGTGGACAAGCTACTGCATGGTTTTCCTCGTGGCCGGATCAGTGAGATAACCGGAACCGCTTCTTCCGGCCGGACCAGCCTGCTTTATTCACTGCTTGCCGCTTCCACCAATCGGGGCGAGTGCTGCGCTTTAATCGATACTACTAATGCGTTTTTTCCCCAGTCCGCCGCTTCCTCCCAAGCCGATCTGCGACGTATCCTTTGGGTCCGCTGCAATGGTAATTTACAGCACGCCTTCAAAGCAGTCGACCTGATTCTACACGGCGGTGGATTCGGCGTCGTGGCGCTCGATCTGTGCGATGTCTCCCAGCAGATCGCCCAACGCGTTCCTACCTCATCCTGGTTTCGCTTTCAGCGTATTGTTGAGAACACACCAACCGTCATGTTGGTTTTGGCGAAAGAACAGCAAGCCCGGTCCAGCGCAGGACTATTCATCGAAACCAAACGAAAATCCATCGCCTTCAGCGGCACATTTCCATATCAGATTCTGCACGATGTCGATTACCAGGTAACCCCTCGCAAGCCGATGCAGAACGCCTCGGCCGATTACAAAGCCATAGCGGTTTAAGCTGTCATGTTCGTCTGCGTTCATACATTCGAACAGGCGGAGCATCTCTTCCTGCTGGCGAGCTCGTTTTCTCCCACCGTGGAGCAGACCTCGCCCGATGCCGTTCTATTCCGCATCGATGGTTTGAAACGGCTGATTGGTTCACCGGGGCAGATAGCGGAGGAGATTCAACGCCGTGCCGCCGACTTCAATCTCACCACGCTGAATATCGCCGTCGCGCAGTATCCCGATGCAGCGATTCTGGCAGCCCGCAATCTTACCGGCATCACAATAATTTCGCCGGGTGAGGAATCCAGCTATCTCGGCGAACTGGAGCTCGACGTTCTGCCACTAACATTGGACGCCTATGAAACGCTGACTTTATGGGGTATTCGCACGCTGGCCGATTTCGCCCGTCTGCCGGAAAACGGCATCGCTGAGCGATTGGGTACCGCGGGTGTTGCACTCTGGCAATTGGCTGCGGGCATCGCCCAGCGTCCAATCCGTCCTGCTTTGCCACCAGCCGATTACAGGGCGTTTTTTGAGCTCGATCATCCCGTGGCTTTGCTTGAGCCGCTACTATTTCTGTTCTCGCGTTTGCTTCATGATCTATGCGGCCGCCTGGAAACGCAGTCGTTGGCCGTAGGCGAATTGTGTCTTCAATTGACGCTCGATGGCGCCTATGAACCGGAGCGAGCGCTGCGTATCCCTTTCGCCACGCGGGAAGCGAAGCCGCTGCTCAAGATGTTGCAACTTGAGTTGGAAGCGCGTCCGCCGAAGTGCGCCGTCACAGGCATCGAAATTACAGTAGACCCCGTGCCTCCGCGCGTCCTTCAAAATCATCTCTTCCTGCCTACCGCGCCCGCGCCTGAGGCACTGGAACTGACACTGGAAAAGATCCGCATGATGGTCGGCCAACAAAATGCAGGAAGCGCTGAACTGCTGAACACACATCGGCCGGATGCCTGGCGAATGCTCAATTTCGCGCCGTCAAAACCCAGGCTGGATAATCCAAAGCCGTCAACACAGCTTGCCTTTCGGGCCTTTCGACCACCCCTTCGCGCGACTGTGGAAACCACGAATACCGGCATTCCCGCGCGTCTCACAGCTACCGGGGTGCGTGGCCGCATCGTCCATGTAGCCGGCCCTTGGCGAACCTCAGGCGATTGGTGGACCACTGCCCCTTGGGATCGCGATGAATGGGATATCTGCTTAAGCGACGGCGCACTCTATCGTGCCTATCGTCAACTGGGCGTCTGGTACGTGGATGGCAGTTATGACTGAGTATGTCGAACTGCACGGCAAGTCGGCGTTCTCTTTTCTAGAGTCGGCGGCCATTCCCGAGGACCTCGCAACCACCTGCGATGTCCTGCAAATGAAGGGGATGGCCCTTGTCGATACCGATAATATTTCCGGAGCGCCGCGCTTTTATATTGCGGCGAAAAAGCTTGGCATTAAAGCTCATATCGGCGCTGAGATCACATCCACCGGGGGGTTCCGCTATACGCTCCTTGTCGAAAATCGCCAGGGTTATCAAAATCTTTGCCGCTTGATTACCGACATGAAGATGCGCTCGCCAAAAGGCGAACATGCCGCCACCGATGCAGATTTGGAACGTTACAAAAGTGGTCTGGTTTGTTTTACCGGAGGCCAAGAAGGTCCGCTCGCCCGCGCTCTCAGCCAAGGTACGGCACGGGAATGCATCGATAAACTCACCGGCATTTTCGGGCATCATAATGTTTACGCCGAACTGCAGCGCCATCATCATCGCGACGAAGAGGCGCGCAATCAGGCAATCGTGGAACTTGCCCGGCGGGCGAAGCTACCGCTTATCGCCACTAACGGCGTGCAATACGCCCGGCCCGCGCAGCGTGAACTTTTCGACGCACTCACCTGCGTCAAACAGAAGACCACCATCGATTCGGCCGGCCGTATGCTTTCGCAAAATGCGGAACGATACCTGAAGCCCGCAAGCGCGATGTCCGCACTTTTCTCCGATCTTCCCGAAGCTATCGCCAACACCGCTGAGCTTCACGCCCGTCTTGATTTCACGCTCAAGGATCTGGGCTATGAGTTCCCCATTTACCCCGTGCCATCCGGCGAAACAATCGATTCGTATCTGCGCCGGCAAACCGATATCGGCGCTCGCGATCGCTATCGTCCTTATTATGAGAAGGCTCGTAAACAGATTGAACATGAGCTTGCGGTCATTGAAAAACTGAAGCTGGGCGGCTATTTCCTCATTGTTTGGGACATCATTCAGTTCTGCCGTAGATCGAACATTTTGGTGCAAGGACGTGGTTCGGCTGCCAACAGCGCGGTCTGTTATGCGCTTGGAATCACCGCGGTTGACCCGGTCGCGATGGAGCTTTTATTCGAACGTTTCCTCACCGAGGAGCGCGGCGAATGGCCCGACATCGATATGGATTTGCCCAGCGGCGATCAGCGTGAGCGTGTCATTCAATACGTCTATGAGCGTTACGGCAAGCGCGGCGCAGCCATGACCGCGAACGTCATTTCTTATCGCGGACGTTCCGCCGCGCGCGATATCGGCAAAGCACTTGGCCTCCCCCAACCCGATCTGGAGCGTCTCTCCGGGCTTGTCCCTCATTGGGGCTTTCGCGATCCCAGCGAAACCACGGAGCGCCGTTTTCGCGATGCCGGGTTCAATCTGCACGATCCTCTCATCCAGAAGTTTTTTCATCTCTATCGCGAAACACATGACCTTCCCCGTCATCTTGGCCAGCATTCCGGCGGGATGGTGATTTGCCAAGGCGCGCTTGATTGCATCGTGCCGCTGGAACCGGCGACAATGCCCGGCCGCGTTGTCGTGCAGTGGGATAAGGAAGATTGCGCCGATCTGGGCCTGATCAAAGTGGACCTGCTGGGGCTCGGCATGATGGCCGTCCTTGAAGAAACCATCTACATCATTCGCGACGTGTATCACGAAGATGTCAGTCTCGCCCATCTGCCGGCCGGTGATCCCGACGTGTACAGCGCTCTGCAAAAAGCCGACACCATCGGCCTGTTCCAAGTGGAAAGCCGTGCCCAGATGTCCTGCTTGCCGCGCCTGATGCCGAAAAAGTTTTACGACATTGTGGTGCAGGTCGCTATTATCCGTCCCGGTCCAATCGTCGGTAAAATGCTACATCCTTATTTGAAGCGCCGCCAGGGATTGGAGCCGGCAACTTGCCTCCATCCATGTCTTGAATCGGTGCTGCAACGAACTCTCGGTGTGCCGCTCTTTCAGGAACAGTTGTTGCGCATGGCGATGATCGCCTGCGGGTTTACGGGCGGGGAAGCGGAGGATCTGCGCCGCGCGATGGGCTTCAAACGTTCGGAAGAACGCATGCGCGATCTGGAAACGAAGCTCCGCCGGGGAATGGAAAATAAGGGTATCACCGGCGAAACGCAGGATCGTATCGTCCTTTCCATCACGGCCTTCGCGCTTTATGGATTTCCCGAATCCCACGCCGCCAGTTTTGCTTTGCTTGCCTATGCCAGCGCTTATTTAAAAACGCATTATCTGGCAGCATTTACCGCCGCGATTCTTAATAATCAGCCAATGGGCTTTTATCATCCATCTACTTTGGTAAAAGACGCGCAACGTCATGGACTACATTTCTTTCCTGTCGATGTTCAGCAATCGGAATGGCTCTGCACCGCCATTGATCGCGATCATGTGCGTTTGGGTTTCAACTACGCCGCCGGAGTTCGTAAACAAGTGGCGAAAATTTTGGTGGAACAGCGCAAGCGTTACCCGTTCGCCAGTATTCAGGATCTGACGCGCCGCGTACCGGAACTCCGCAAAGACGAACTGCGCCGCCTGGCTCAAATTGGAGCGTTAAATTCAATTGAAAATACGGCACACCGCCACGACGCATTATGGCAATCGGAGCTGGCACTCCGTTCCGCCGGTCCGTTATTCGATCAATTGCCCCCCGAAACGGCGGAATCGCCGTTAGCGATAATGACCGCGCGAGAACGCGTCGACGCCGACCTTCGAGGCACCAGGCTCACAATCGGCATTCACCCCGTAGGCCTTCGACGCGACGAGCTGAATGCTCTGGGAGTGATCCGCGCATCGGACGTGAAGCACATTCCGGAAGGACGTCAAATCCGCGTGGCGGGATCAGTCATCTGCCGCCAACGCCCTGGAACGGCGAAAGGTTTTGCATTCCTGAGCCTGGAAGATGAAACCGGAATCGTAAACGCAATCGTCACCCCAGACCTCTTCGACACCCACCGCACTACTATTATTCAATCGGCATATTTAATGGTGGAGGGTATATTACAAAATCAGCAGAATGCCGTATCAATAAAAGCAAAATGGGTAGAATCGTTATCATTTCGCTGCGAACCCTTCCCATCGCACGATTTCCGCTAGAAACCAAAATTTGAGGGAAGCACGACCGCGCGAAGCAACGTTCGATGACTGGCGTCACTAGTTTCACTCCCACTCCCTAACGGAGGACCTCAATATTGAAAACCGCCCGCAATGGTATTGCAACCCAATCGAAATTTTGGTACAAGTTATAACCAACTCTCGTTGTAAATTCCTGTGGGGCTTCCTCGTCGCCGGCCTCCAGTATCATTATTTAATTTTCTTGCTTAAAGGGGATGTGTTCCTATGCGTTTTAGAACTTGTCTTCAGATGTTCTGTTTGGTGGTTTGTCTGGTGGCGGCTTCCACGGCGTTCGCGCAATCGCAGGCGAACACCGGCGCTATCGAAGGAACGATTACCGATCCTTCTGGCGCCACTATTCCCAATGCGGAAGTTACGCTGAACAATCTTGGTACTAACTTCAGCCGCGTTCTGCAGACCGATGCGCAGGGCCGCTTTCAAGGAGCGCTGCTACCTTTGGGACCCTACCGCGTAACTGTCAAGGCGGCAAACTTTGGATCGCTTGTGCGCGAAGGCCTGGATCTGGCGGTTGGACAAACGATCGCCCTCACACTGCAGTTGAATGTGACTGGAGTCGATCAGGTTATCTCGGTCAATGCCGAGGCCCCGATTATCGAGTCTTCCCGGGTGGAAGGCTCTACCTATCTCGATCAGCGTTCGGTGCGCGATCTTCCTAATAATGGGCGTAATTTTCTGAGCCTTGTTCCCTTAACCCCCGGCGTCTCCATCGTGCAAGGACCCGACGGCGATGAGATTTCGATCAATGGCCAGAAGGGCATCAACAACAACGTCTCCATCGATGGCGCCGATAACAACAATCCTTTTTTTGGTGAACAACGGGGCGGGCAGCGTCCTGCTTTTACGGTGAGTCTGGATGCGATCAAGGAGTTTCAGGTAGTCGCCGATAGCGCTCCCGCGGAATTTGGCCGCAGCTCCGGCGGATTTATCAATGTCGTTACGCGATCGGGCACGAATCAGATACACGGCAGCGCCCATGAATTTCAGAAGTGGACCGCCCTTACATCCGATCTTTCCGACGGAACCAAGATCAGCAATTTCAGCCAAGAGCAATTCGGGGGCACCATCGGCGGGGCGATCCGCAAGGATAAGTTGTTCTATTTCGGCGCTGTCGATCAGCAGTTCTTCAGCCAGACGAAGCAGAATAACCTGGCTCGTATCGACCCCACGCTGGTGAATTTCTTCGCCACGAAATTTGGCGATCCCAATGAGAATGGGCCCATCAAGCGGGAGAATAATGCCACGGCGGTTCTCGGCAAAATTGACTGGTACGTCAATCAAAAAAATCTTTTTACCGTGCGCTACAACTATGCGCATTCCCGACAGCCGAATGGCACCTTCGACGTCGAGCAGTGGGCGCGGAGTTCCAACGCACTGGAAGTGGATTTCTCCAATTCGGTGAGTGCCCAGTTAAACACAACCATCACACCGAATACGCTGAACGAGTTTCGATTTCAGTTCGCCCGTGAAGACCGGCCGAGATTTTATGATGGTCCGAGCCTGCCCGGGCAGAGCCGTCCATTTCCCGATACAGGCATCGATTTTGGTGGCCAGTACCGCTTTGGGGAACCGTTCTTCATCCCCGTACAAGATCACGATACGCGTTTTCAACTTAACGACAACATGTCGTTCATCCGTGGCGCCCATAGCATTAAATTTGGCGCGGAAGTCAATCGCACTTCCACCACCCAGGTGTTCGTCGGCTTTGCCAACGGCCGCTATATTTTCGATAGCGTCCAGGGTTTCATGAATTATGTGAACATCGGTCCGAAATTCGTGGAGTGCTCCAACGGCACTACGAATAATTTCGGGAATTGCCCGGCAAACACGAGCATTGTCGGTCCCCTCGAACTGTTTCTCCAGTTCGCCGGAGTCGGCGGAAAATCAGTTGAGCAGGCCGGAAATCAGACGCTTCCGCAAACTGAGCCCGCGCTGTTCATTCAGGATAAATGGCAGATCCGCCCTGGCCTGACCTTAAGCTACGGCCTCCGTTGGGACGCCCAGATTCAGCCCGACCCCATCACGCCCGCGAGCCAGGTGTTTTTCGCAAAGTTCATTGGTAAACCGGGCTTCCCCTCAAACGGAAATATTCCCTCATCGTGGAAGCAATTCCAGCCGCGCCTTGGAGTGGTTTGGGATCCAACGAACAAGGGCAAGACATTGTTCCGCTTGGGTGGGGGCATCTATTACGCCCGCACTCCGGGATTGGATTTCGCCAGTACCCGCTCCACTAACGGATCGGTGGGCCAGTCGATTTTCCGCAACTCGAGTTTCAACGGGTTCGGCGTCACCCCTCCCGCCTACACGGAGTTGATTGCGAATGCGAATAATATTGCGCCCGATCATCCACAGGTGTATGTCACCGACAAGAACTTCACGAATCCGCGAACCTATAACTGGACATTCGCCATTGAACAGGCGCTCACTAGCGACCTGAAGATTACATCGTCGTTTACCTATGCCAAGACGGTGCACGCGGCTCGATTCGTCGATCGCAACGACGCCGTTTTCGGATCGCCCTGGAGCACTGGACTCGGCGCCGACGGTACCAACGGAATCGGCCAATTGACGACTCTCGAAAGCTCGTCGAAGGCATTGTTTCGCGGGCTAACGCTGGGGATGCAAAAACGCTTTTCGCATACTTTCCAGTTCCAGATGAACTATCAGTTGTCTGAAGATCTGGCCGACGATGATAACGAACGCGACCCATTTAGCTATCGCTATGCGGTCGCCAATAATTTCAAGCCGGACTATGGCTTTTCAGACCGCATGGAGCGCCACAAGTTTAATCTGTTCGGCTTATGGCAAGCGCCTTTAGGGATCGAGTTCTCGCCCTTGATCAGCTTCCACACGCCACAGCCGATCTCGGTTGCCAACCGCGTATTAGCCAACGGTTACATCATCAACCGCAATACGGTGTGGAAGAATAACACTCTATTCACGCTTAATTTTCGCGCAGCTAAAACGTTCCGGTTGACTGAGCGTCTCCGCGTTCAGGGCATCGTCGACGTATTCAATTTGACCAATCGAGCTAACCCCAAGCGGCCCGAGGCAACAAGCCTGCTGTTCAATTTTGACGGCGCAGTGCAAAGCGGCTTAGGTGATCCGCGCCAAGCCCAATTGGGCGTTCGCTTCACTTTCTAACTCCTGCTACAGCGGACACGTGATTCAGTCGCTTGTCCGCTGAGCCAATCTAATTTACCGCCGTAACGATTTCCGTTGCCGATGCACTAATCTGCATCATGCCTGAGCTCAAAAATCCGCAAGACCTCGCAGCTGCTCTTGGTTCGGTCGCCGCTTCCGCCGATCCACTCGCCGAATTACAACGCCGGGGATTCACCTTTGCAGGTGACCTCGCGGCGATCACACATGGCGGTTCCTCACGTCCTCCGCTTCCCCTGGGGCTACGAAACCGGGTTGCCGATCTCTCCGCCAAGGCCGGTAAGGTTACGGTTACGCTCGGCCAACCACCGGTTCCGGTCGCCCGCTTTGCTCCGGACGACTACGACATTATTGTTGGATTGCGGCTGATTGTTGTCGACGAAATCTTTCGCGGTTTGTATGATAGCTTTACCATCCCGCACACGATCAATTTACCCGCGGTTCTAGATAGCGGCCAAATTCAATCGTTAACGGCGGTGCTGAACGGATCGTTAACGGGCATTCCGTTGCAGGCGCAGGCGAGCGTTTTCCACATCGACTCCGCACCGACAACCTCTGCGATACCGGGCACCAGCGCGCTATTCATCGGGGTTCCATTCACGCTCGATTTCCGTTCGCCCGATGGCAGCTCCGTTTCGCTATCGGGGACGCTTTCGCTTGTGGTGGAAGTAGCCGCCGACGTACAAATCGCGCAATCCCATCTCACCTTCTCGGCGAAGCTGCCCGCCAGTCCGCAAGAAGCGCATCCAAGCCTCACGGTCGCGCCAGGCTCAGCCGTACAGCCAATCTCTACACAATCCGCGGCAAACTTGGCTGCAGTCCTCCAGACGGTATTGCGAACCGTTCTTTCGGAGAAGTTCGTGATCAGCCCGATCATCCCCATCTACACCGGGGCGAATCTGAACCTCATTATCCAGCACGTGGACGTACGCACCAACACGTCTCCCGATGGCAGTATTGCGGTAGCCGGCCTGCGTTTTGCCGGCGCGGGACCCGTCCCCGCTAACCCGCAACATCTTCTGAGCGTTTTTCCCCAGGCTCCGCGAAATCTTTTTATACGCGCTGACCAACGCTTCCTGCAATTCGCTCTCGATATCGCCCGCACCACCGGCAAACTCGATCAGATTCTGTCACAGCAGGAAGCTTCCGATATTCGCGTCGACTCGGCTCGTATCGAGTTCGCGCCAAACGAAGTGCGTCTCATCGTTTCCGGCAAAAAGGTCAATGCGTGTTTGTTCATCGATATGCCTTTCACGGCAACCCAGTCCTATCATTTCGCTGTCATCAATAATCAATTTGTAATAACGCCGAGCAGCCATGTGGATGTTCCCACCAGTGCAGAGTTAGAGTGCCTGCTCACGGTGGGTTTGATTAGTCTATTTGTTGCCCTGCCCGCGCTAATCTTAAACCCGGTGTTTGGAGGCTTCCTCGGAATTTTGATTGGGCTTCTTCTTCTAGGCAGCTTGTCGGGCGGCGGTTCGGGTGGGAGTCAGCCAAGTGCGACCAGCCTCAACACTCCAATTCCACGGACTGAGCTGCTGCCAACTCTCGCCCAGTTGCTGAGCACGGCGGAGGATGGCGTTCTTACGGCGCAAGCGACGGCAGGCTTCCGAGCGGACGACGTTAACACTTTTATTTACGCGCGTTTTCTTGGCAGGCAAAGCATAGCTATGGCGGCAGCTCCGTTAAAGTCGGCTACGGTGCAGCTTTGCGATCTTGATGTTCCGCGCCCGGCTGGCGACGATTCCGTGGTGCCCAAAGACAGCGAAACGGAAAGGGTCGGCGGCAAGTTCATTACTACGACCAGTGTCATGTTCCAGGCACCGGCTAAGGATGACATTCTGGCAACCACGGCAACGGACTTCGACGGCCGAGTGATGATCACGCTGTCGCCATCAGAAATGATTACTTCAGCGGGAAAAGTTACTACCACCATTACCACCGAATCGATTCAACATTCCGGCGCGGAGCCCACCAGCACTGAAAAGACGAAGAACATCACGGAAAGATTTCCCGACTTGTTTTTCCGCGTGACCGGCAGCGGCGTGAACGCCGACACGCAACATACACCCGCCGGCTTTCAGTTAAATTTCAACTCGAAAAGGCTCGGCTCTCCGGCTTCTCCGTTGACGCTCACTCTGCCGAAAGTTTTGCTCGCCCAATTGTAATCGGATTGGCCGCCAGCGCCGCCCGAACCTGGACAATCACATCGTCCGGAGGTTCTCGATCCACGCGAATTACGTTGATCGGGCCGGTACCAGTGGGTGTCCATCGCTGGAACATGCGCTCACTTGGAAAACCGGTAAAGATCGTGATTAACGGGATGCCGGCTGCGGCCGCTGCGTGTTGACCAGCCGAATCGTAACCGGCATAAAACTTACTACGGGCGATCTGCGCCGCGAATGGAGCAAATGCGCCATCCCAGGTCCGGATCTGCCCCGGTGCCGCATTGACTGACGCTATAGCTTGATCGACACGATGCGCTTCCTCCCCGCCCGCGCCACGATCGATCAGAATCGTGCGCCCGGTTTGCACAAGCAGCGCCAGAAGTTCCTTTTCAAACGGATCGGCGACGCGCTTTGTCGGATTTCCGCCGACACCTAAACTGATGGTGATATCGGCCGCCGGCCCTAACCATTCTCTCGGCGCCAGGTACGGCTTGGCGTCTCTGATTCCAAAAACCTCAAAGCACCAGCGGGCGGCCAGAACGGATAACGAGTCGCTTGTATCTTGCCCGTAGGAGCGGCTCTCAAAGAAAAAATAGTCCTGCTCATGACAAACGGGAATTAGCCCTAGTTGCGTTAAGCGCGAGTCGGGATCGACGACGATAGATCCCGGTTGCCAGAGCATCGCTCGTAATTCCTGAGCCGCGGAGAAGCGGTCGATCAGAGTTCCGGAACGCCCATATGCCACGGGGAAATGCAGAATACGCGGGTCGCCTTCAAATAATTCCCACCCTTTGCGCGGCCCGGCGTAGCAAATCTCAGCATGGGGGAAGCGGCGCTGCAGCGCATCGAGCATGACGCTGGTCACCGCGATGTCCGCCCCTAGTGTTACCCGCGATAGAACATATACGCGATTGATGTCGTGCGACGTCGTGGCGAAAGGTTGCGGCCGGCGGATTCGTTCGTAGCGCTCGATGAGTTCTGTCGCCGTGAACTCCGGCAGCGCGCCGGCGATCGCGATGGAAAGAATTCTGGAGTATAAGGGAACAAGGCGGGCGTCGAAACGGTCTGACAATCCTTCCACTAAAATGCCGAAGAGCGCCCGGCTTCCGCCTTGAGCCTTCTCGTTATCGGGATCGCGGGCAATTCGCAAAAGCTCTTCCAGTGACTCCGGCCACCACGAAACCCCGTCCAGGCAGCATTGCAGGATTTGTTGGGCGATCTCGTCAGCCGATTGCATTATTAAAAATAACCTGGCGTATTTTATTCAATATACTTTTTAATCAGAAGCTTCAGCTTGTTCTTTGTCGGTTCGGGAATGGTTTTGCGATCCGTGATCAAAGCGTGGGATAGCGCCGAAGCACATTTGCAGGGGCGCGCGCCATCCAGCCTGCGCACGACAGCCTCCACCACCTTGCAAGCATTTTCGGCGTTCTGCGTCAGGTTCGCGATGATGTCCGTGACCGTGACGGCCTCATGTTCCGGATGCCAGCAATCGTAATCCGTTACCATCGCCACCGTGACATAACAAATTTCCGCTTCCCGCGCCAGCTTGGCTTCCTGCAAGTTCGTCATGCCAATCACATCCATCCCCCAGCTTCGATAGATGTTGGATTCGGCTTTTGTCGAAAAGGCCGGACCCTCCATGCAGAGATACGTGCCACCGCGCTTGGCGTTGACGCCCACCGTGGCTGCCGACTCCGCTACCACTTGCGAAAGATGCGGGCATACCGGATCGGCAAAGCTGACATGCGCCACCAAGCCTTCGCCAAAAAAGGTGGACACACGCCCCAGAGTGCGATCAAAGAACTGATCGGGAATTACGAAATCCAGAGGCTTATGTTCTTCCTTTAACGATCCAACAGCGCTGAGCGAAACGATCTGTTCCACGCCCAGCGATTTGAAGCCGTAAATATTGGCGTGGAAATTCAACTCCGAGGGCATGATGCGGTGTCCCCGCCCGTGACGCGTGAGAAACGCCACATCTTTGCCGGCGAGCTTCCCCACGATGTAGGCGTCCGATGGCGCGCCCCAAGGCGTCTCAACTGCCACCTCCTCCTGTGCTTCAAATCCAGGCATGGAATACAGCCCGCTGCCGCCGATAATTCCGATAGTTGCTTTTTCAGTCATTTGACGATTCGTTCCATCCATTCATTGAGCACGGTAAACGGGTCTGCCAGGCGAGAGGCGATTGCGCCGCCCGCTTCCTGCAATTCGAGGGGCGAGATTCGTGCCGCGATTCTATCGCGCAACATCGTATGCAAGCGTCCCGCCCACAGCGCAGCGAGGCGTTTACTCCCTAATCCGGAATCGCTATAACTGCCTGCGGCCGCCAGCGCTTCGACGATCCCTTCCCCTTTACTGGCGATTGTTTTCATTATCGGCGGTATCCAACCATCCGTTCGATGCGAAAGGCTTTGCGAAGACCGCAACTCCCGTTCCAATTTATCGGCGCCATTCAAATCGGCCTTATTGATCACAAAAACGTCGGCGATTTCCATAATGCCGGCCTTGATCGCCTGTACGTCATCGCCCATCCCGGGAACTAGAATTACCATCGTGACATCGGCCAGATGGGCTATCTCGACTTCATCCTGCCCCACGCCCACCGTCTCGACGATCACGACATCACGCCCGGCGGCATCCATCAGCATGGACATCTCTAGCGTCGCCGAGGCGAGCCCTCCCATGTAGCCACGCGTCGCCATGGAGCGGATGAACACGCCAGGATCCGCATGATGGCTTTGCATGCGAATGCGATCGCCCAAAATCGCCCCGCCGGAATATGGGCTGGTCGGATCGACAGCAATAACCGCCACGGTCTTGCCCTCGCCGCGCAAGACGTGAATCAGGCGATCGACAAAAGTACTCTTGCCCGCGCCCGGTGATCCGGTAATTCCCAGAATTAATGCCCGCCCAGTTCGCGGAAATAACTCACGAAGCAAGTCTTCCGCTTCCGGCCGCCGATTTTCCACGAGAGTCGCGGCTCGGGCCAATGATCGCAAATCGCCCTCGATGATCTTGCGGGCGAGCGTCGAGGCCATCCTAGCTTTTCAATAACTGCCGGGCGATCACCATACGCTGAATCTCGCTGGTGCCTTCGCCGATGGTACACAGCTTCACGTCGCGATAAAACTTCTCCACTGGATAATCCTTGATGAAACCGTAGCCGCCGTGGATCTGCAATGCTTCATCGGCCACGCGCACCGCCATCTCTGAGGCGAACAGCTTGGACATCGCCGATTCACGAGTGACCCGGTCGCCGCGATCCTTCATCCATGCCGCGCGATAATTCAACAGACGGGCGGCATCAATCGAGGTTGCCATATCGGCGAGCTTATGCTGAATCGCTTGGAATTCGGAAATCGGACGGCCGAACTGCTTGCGCTGCTTCGAATATTTGAGCGCCGCTTCGTAGGCGCCTTGGGCCAGGCCAACTGAGAGGGCCGCAATGGAAATACGGCCGCCATCCAGAATGCGCAGGCTATCCACGAAACCTTCACCCTGCTTGCCCAGAAGCTGCGATGGGGGAAGGCGGCAATCGGTGAAAAGCACCTCGCCCGTCGCACTGGCGCGCATTCCAAGCTTATTTTCTTTCTTCCCGACGCGATATCCAGGCGTGTCGTTTTCCAGAATGAAGGCCGAGATTCCATGTTGCGACGCAGCGCGATCTGTAACAGCCATGGCCACGCAAACCTGGGCGTATTGGGCGTTCGTGGTAAATGTTTTACCCCCGTTGAGGATCCAGCCTGCTCCATCCTTGACTGCCGCGCTACGCGTACCGGCCGCGTCCGATCCCGCTTCCGGCTCAGTTAACGACCAGCATCCGATCCACTCACCCGTAGCGAGCTTGGGAATGTAGCGCTGATGCTGCTCCTTATCGCCGGCCAGATAAATATGATTGGTGCAAAGGGAATTATGTGCCGCAACGATCAGCCCAACAGAAGGGTCCACGCGCGAGAGTTCTTCAATGATGATGCAGTATTCGATATAACCGAACCCCGCTCCGCCAAGTTCTTCCGGGAAAATCGCTCCCATTAAACCGAGCCCGCCGGCTTTCTTGATTACATCCAGAGGGAAGATTTGTTCTTCATCCCAGGCAAGGACGTGCGGACGTATCTCAGCCTCGGCAAATTCACGGACGGATTTCCGCAATTGCAGTTGTTCCTGCGTGTACTCAAATTCCATAGTGGTCCAAGCCCGCGCTAAGCGAAGTCTTCCTTGACAGCGTCCCAACTCATCGAATGACCTTGACGGTAGCTCTCGACGGCCATGCGGCACGCCACCGAAACCCGGAAGCCAAGTTCGAAGGGGCAATTTGTTTCTTTGCCGGAACGAATACAGTCGAAGAAGTTTTGCATATGCGCGGTAGCCGGCGTGGTGACGCGGCCTTGAATTTCGTTCCCATCGGGCCGGTTGACCTTTTGGGGATAATAGCGGATCTGCGCGCCTTTGGAGATGGTCCCGTCGGTTCCCAGAACATCTTCCGTAACGCCTAGAGCGTTGTTGCCGAAGCCCGAATCCCAACTGAACAGCATTTCCTCGGGCTGCTCCAATGCCACATTCATCGTATCGGGAACTTCACGGCCGTCTTTCCATAGATACAGACCGCCGGTCATGGTTACCTTGCGGGGAATGTGCAGGTTCAGCGCCTTGTACCAAAAGGATACCTGGTGGCACATATTCTCGTAAACATTGCCGCCCGAATAATCCCAAAAGAAGCGCCAGTTCACGTACCGGTTGGCGTCGAAGTCAAGCTGCGGGGCTTCGCCCAGGAACGATTTCCATAGAACATTCTCAGGATTCACGTCGGCGAACACGGGACGAGACCATTGCGCTTTGCCGTGCGGCGTATTCCGATACATGTGTGCGTGAATGGCCGTAATCTTGCCCATTCCTCCGGCATTCAGAAACGTAAGCGCATCCGTCATCTGCCCTGATGAGCAAGCCTGGTGCCCCACTTGCACCGTATGCTTTCCGCCATCCTTCTTATAGGCCGCCCGCATACGCTTTGCGTGTTCAACGGTGAAGGCCATCGTCTTTTCCTGATAGACGTGTTTGCCGGCGGAGATGCTATTGACGAAATGCTCGCAGTGCAAGTGCTGCGGCGTGGCGATCAGTACCGCGTCGATCGTTTTATCGTCCAGCAGACGGCGATGATCCAGATAAGTGGCCGCGCCGGGTACCAGGGCCTTGGCGGCTTCAAGACGCTTTGTATAGATGTCGGCGAACGCGCAAAATTCCACGCCGGGGATTGAAATCGCCTGCCGGGCAATCTCCGTGCCGCGATCGCCAATGCCAATAATTCCCACGCGCAGGCGATCGTTCGCCCCCAGAACTTTCGATTGAGCGGCAAGCGTGCCTGCCAGTCCGGTGGCGACTTTACCTAGGAAGTTGCGGCGGGAATCCATGTCTTTTCCATTCTATATGGTTCGCGGCATGTTATTCGATTATCATTAGTCGTGGCCTCAAACCCCGCCGAAGACGAGCGATTTATGCGATTGGCGATTCAGCAGGCCAAGGAAGGCGACAAGATTCGGGGTGCCGGGGAAGTGGGTTGCGTCATCGTAAAAGACGGCAATGTGGTTGCCGCGGGGCACAATGAAGCCGAGATGCGGCACGATCCGACAGCCCATGCCGAGATTGTGACGATGCGTCAATTAGGCCAGCGTTGGAAGACGATGGACTTCTCCGGCACCACGCTCTATGTAACGCTGCAGCCCTGCGGAATGTGTTCTTGTGCCTGCATCTGGGGAAAGATCAACCGCATTGTTTACGGCGCCACGCGAAACGATGTGCATTCCATGTACTTCGATGAAAAGCATGTCAACGCAAGTGACCTGATGGCGGACGCCTATAAAGAAGACGTCGAAACTGTCGGCGGCGTGCTGGCCGCGGAGTGCTCGGAATTCTATTACAAGCCGCAGGATTCGCCGCCCATTGAGGCGCAAATAAACCGTTAACGGCGAACCGCTTTTTCGCCGCCCGGGCGCACGCGGCCCTTCCACGTTCCGCCGCGGCCCAACCAATGCCGGATTGCCGAGTGTACCGTCGCCGCCGCATAGAAGATGGAAACAAGCGGTAATAACGGCGCACACAGCGGCGATAATCCGTAGAAACGCACCGCCGGAAGATACAGCGCGGTCATGATTACCCACGCCGCCAAGGCCGCCGGTTGAAAATGCCACAAGGTCAGCGCCGGCGGGAACAAATACGTGATTGCCAAGCCGATTACCGTTCCAATCAGAAGAAGCGGGGAGTAACCAAGCTGCGTGAAGGCGGTGCGGGAGATCATCCGTTCCATCTCGCTGAAGGTCCTATATTCGCGAATGCTGACAGTAGACTTGCTGACGCCAAGCCACACCCGTCCTCCGGTGCGCTTTACCTCGCGGGCCAGAGAACAATCGTCGATCAGTTCCCCGCAAATCGCCAGCATTCCGCCGATCCGCTCCAGCGCTTCGGGCCGGATAAGAATACATCCCCCCGCGGCTCCGGCCGTGCGCGCGTTTCGTTTGGCAATCCATCGCGGTGGATACAGCAGAAAGAAGAAAAATACAAAAGCCGGAATTAGCGCCCGTTCGGCGAACGATTTGCAATGGAGCATCACCATGATCGACGCCATGTCGTAGCCGCCACTATCGGCTTGGGCTACCAGCCGCCCGACACTGTCAGATGCATGCACGATGTCGGCATCGGTCAATAGAATGAAATCCGCGCCTGTCTGCAATGCATGATCGAGCCCTTCGGACATGGCCCATACTTTGCCGGCCCACCCCTCGGGTAAAGCCCGGGCGGAGACGACGCTCACTCGATCGCCGGCTTTCCTGGCGATATCGGCTGTGCCATCGCTGCTATGGTCATCGACAACAAATATGTGCATCGCGCCCAGGTAATCTTGTGCGAGTAGCGATTGCAGAGCGCGACCGATTAGATCCGCCTCATTGCGCGCGGGAATTACCACCGCCACGGATTTCGGCTTCGTGAGCGGCAGCGTAGGCTCTTCCCGCATCCGCCAAAAACCGCCTCTTGCCACCGCCAGATACACCCAGATTGCCAGCGCCGCGAAAGCGGCCCAGAATACCATCCAAGGATTGTGTCACAAGACTTTCCATACGCATCGCTACAACCTGCATGCTACCTTGAAATTGCCGGTCCGAGCGGCTCCCCGGCGACATCTTTTCGTCCATGCAATCAGACCATCCCATTACCGTTGAAGACGCCACAACGGCTTACAACTTGAACCGCGTGCGGGAACTTATTCGGGTTGCGAAATCGATTGCAGTGTTGACTGGTGCGGGCATTTCGGCTGAGAGTGGAATCCCTACGTTCCGCGGCAATGGGGGACTGTGGCGCGAATATCGCCCGGAAGAACTGGCCACGCCCGAAGCCTTCCAGAACAATCCCGATCTTGTCTGGGACTGGTATGAATGGCGCCGCGAACTGATCGTAAAAGCGGAGCCCAACGAAGGGCACCGGGCGCTAGCTGCACTGGAGAGCGCGGCGCAGAAGTTCACTTTGATTACGCAGAATGTAGACAACCTTCATGAGCGCGCCGGATCGCGAAATCTCATCCATCTTCATGGTGAAATCTTCGTGTCTCGTTGCGTCGATTGTTGCCGCGAGGTCCGTCAACAGGATGGCCGTCGCTGTCAGTGTGGGGGGATGCTCCGGCCGGGCGTCGTGTGGTTTGGCGAAGCCTTGTCGGAGGAGATCTGGAAGGAAGCGGAAGCCGCCACCAACGCCGCTGATGTGTTCCTGGTAGTAGGCACTTCCGCCGTCGTCTTTCCATCGGCGGGCCTTATCACGATGGCCAGGAAAGCGGGGGCCAAGGTAGTGGAAATCAACCTCGCCGAGACACCGTTTTCCAATGAAGTCGATTTCAGCGAACGTGGTAAAGCCGGCGAATTATTGCCGCAGCTAGTTTATCCCTCCAATCCACAACCCGGCGCCGGGAACCCTTTATGAAATCTTGCTACCTTCATCCATTTTCCGGAATCAGCGGTGACATGACTGTCGGCGCCCTTCTCGACGCCGGCGCTAATGCGGAGGCTCTGTTGGCCTCGTTACGCAGCCTGAATACCGGTGCCGAATTTTCAATTGAGAGGACGATACGCTGCGGGATTACCGCCTCGAAATTTCGCGTTACTGGCGGCGAGACGCGCAAGCATCGCCATCTGCCCCAGATTCTCGACATGATCGAAAAAGCCTCACTCTCGGCCAAGGCCAAGCACAACGCGCAAGCGATTTTTCGGCGGTTGGGGGAAGCGGAAGCGTCCGTGCATGGCGTGCCGATTGAGAAAGTACATTTCCATGAGGTCGGTGCGGTGGATTCTATTTGCGACATCGTTGGCGCGGCCGCGGCATTCGATTTATTGGACGTGGATACCATTTACAGCTCGCCGATCAACGTCGGTAGCGGCACCGTGAATACTGAGCATGGCGTGCTTCCGGTGCCCGCGCCCGCCACAGCGCGCCTGCTGGAAGGCCGGCCCATTTATGCGCACGGCCCGGCGCTTGAGTTAACCACACCCACCGGCGCTGCTATCGCCACTACCCTCGCCACTGATTTCCGCGCCATGCCCGCGATGAAGATCACCAGCATCGGTTATGGAGCCGGCGATCATGATTTCAAGACCCAAGCCAACGTGCTTCGCGTTCTGATTGGCGATTTGAGCCAGGCCACCGAAGCCACGCTCATTTCCGTGATTGAGGCCAATATCGACGACTCGAATCCGCAAGTGCTCGGCTACGCGATGGACCGTCTGTTTGAAGCCGGTGCGCTTGACGTCACACTGGAATCCGTCTACATGAAGAAGGATCGCGCGGGCACGCTGCTGCGAGTCATCGCCCGTCCGCAAGATCAGGAAACGCTGGCCCAGTTGATCTTCGCCGAGACCTCCACCCTAGGGCTGCGGATCTATACCGCCGAACGCCGCGTGCAAGCCCGGCGGATCGTCGAGGTGGAAACCGCGCATGGAACCATTCGCGTGAAGGTGGCTGAAAATGGCGGATTCGCGCCGGAATTCGACGACTGCCGCAAACTCGCGTCGGCTTCCGGCGTTCCACTGAAAACAATTCTCGCCGACGCACAGTTCGCTTACTTGAAAGACAATCGCTAATTACAGTGAACAAAAAATACTATCTAACTACTCCGATTTATTACACGAATGGCGCGCCCCACATCGGGCATACATACTCCACCATCGTCGCCGACGTTCTGCGCCGCTTGAAGCGCATGCAAGGTTATGAAGTCGTGATGACAACCGGTACCGATGAGCATGGCGTGAACGTGGAGCGTTCAGCGGAGAAAAATGGCAAGACACCGCGCGATTTCGTCGACGCAATCGTGCCCGAATGGCGGATGCATTGGGATTCGCTGCTGATCGCCGGCGACGAATTTGTCCGCACATCGGAGGAGCGTCATCACCGCACTGTCAATTGGATGTTTCAACGCTGCCGGGCTAATGGAAACGTTTATAAAGGTTCTTATACAGGGCAATACTGCATCTTCGACAACCTCTATGTAAACGACGCCAAACCGGGCGACCCTTGCCCAACCTGTGGCCGTATCACCGAGACTGTTACCGAAGAAAATTACTTTTTCAAACTCTCGGTGTTTCAGGACAAGCTGCTGAAGCTCTTCGAAGAGCAGCCCGATTTCATCCTTCCGGAATCGCGCCGGAATGAAGTGATCAGCTTCGTCAAGGGTGGCCTGAATGATTTATCCATCACCCGCACCAGCATCAAATGGGGGATCCCGGTGGAGGGCGAAAGTCCCCACGTTTTTTATGTTTGGTTTGACGCGCTGATCGCTTACCTCACCGCGGCGGGTGGTCCGGAGTACGCCGAGCGTGGCTTTTGGCCAGCGGATCTCCATCTGGTGGGCAAGGAAATCGTTCGCTTCCACGCGGTCTTCTGGCCGGCGTTCCTGATGGCTGCCGATGTCCCGCTTCCAAAGAAAATTTACGCTCACGGCTGGCTCTTGTTCGAACAGGACAAGATGAGCAAAACCAAAGGCAACGTAGTTCGCCCTTTGCCGATTGCGGAAGTCATGGGCCGCGACGCGCTGCGTTATTTTCTACTCCGCGAAATCGTATTCGGCCAGGATGGCAGCTTCAGTTATGACGCGCTGGTGCAACGCTACAATTCCGATCTTGCCAACGGGTTGGGTAATCTCGCCAGCCGCACGCTGAGCATGGTGAATCAGTATCGGGGTGGCGTGATTCCAGCATCGCCAGGCGATGGAAAAATCGCCGAGGTAGCTCGCGAAACGGTACGGACGACACTGGAGCACTTCGAAAAACTCGAGTTTAATAAGGGTCTGGAAGCGGTCTGGCAATTGATCGCCGCCGTGGACAAGCTGATCGTCGAACGCGCTCCCTGGAAGTTGGTTAAGCAAGGCGACGACGCAACAGTTCTGCTGGATGACACGTTGTACACCTCGGCCGAAGTGCTGCGAATTCTGTGTGTGCTGCTAAGCCCGATCCTTCCCGAATCGGCCGCGAAGATTCGCCAGCAACTCGGCTGTAGCGATCCGCTTGAATCGCTTAGGACGAAAGACCTCGCATGGGGATTGCTTCCCGCAGGTCAAAAACTCGGGGAGATTCTCGCTGTTTTTCCTCGCGCCGAAGCCAAGCCGTCCATCGAACGCATGATGCAATTGGAACTTTCCGAACGTGCCCGTCAGGATGCGCTGCTCGGTAAGAAACCAGAGCCGACAGCCGAACCGGCGAAGGAAGAAACGCCTTCCATCACGATCGACGATTTCATCAAGGTGGACCTGCGCGTCGGGCTTATCAACTCCGCCGTAGTAGTCAAAGGAGCCGACAAGTTGCTGCATCTCTCCGTCGACATCGGCGAGCCTGAACCGCGCAGTATTGTCGCTGGCCTTGCGCTCGCATATAAGCCGGAGCAACTGATCGGACGGAAAGTCGTGATCGTGGCTAATCTTCAGCCGCGCAAACTCCGTGGATTGGAAAGTCGGGGCATGATCGTCGCCGCCTCGCTCGAAGGTGGTTCCCCGGTGCTCGCCGGATTTCTCGAAGACGTGCCGGTAGGGGCGCGGCTGAAGTGAAGCTGGTCGATTCGCATTGCCATCTCGACTCCGAACAATTCAACGCCGATCGCGATGCCACGATTCAGCGCGCTCTCGATGCAGGTGTCGACCACATGGTGGCGATCGGGACAGGCGACGGTCCACCGGATCTAGAGGCCGGCATACGGATGGCCGAGAAGTACGCGCCGTTTTATGCCACCGTCGGCGTTCATCCGCACGATGCCGCGAAGGCCGTGCCCGCTACATATAAAGAGCTGCGCGAACTTCTGCGACATCCAAAAGTCGTGGCACTGGGCGAGATCGGTCTTGATTATCACTATGATTTCTCGCCGCGCGATGTGCAAAAGGCGGCGTTCATCGAACAGCTGGCAATTGCCGCCGAAGCCGCTAAGCCCATCGTGATTCATACCCGCGAAGCCTGGGACGATACGTTCGCACTGCTGGAAGAGCATTGGCGTCCAACGGGACTGGGAGGGATTATGCACTGTTTTTCAGGCAATCCCGGGCAAGCCCAGCGTGCTCTGGACTTGAATTTTCATCTGAGCTTTGGCGGCGTCGTCACTTATCCGAAGGCCGTCGATGTGCAGGATTCGGCGAAACTAACGCCGCTGGATCGTATGCTCGTGGAAACCGACGCGCCGTATTTAGCGCCGGTGCCGAAGCGCGGAAAGCGCAACGAACCGTCATTCATGCTAGAGACGGTAAGGCGCCTCGCGGCCCTGAGAGGCGAGTCGGAAGACGTCATAGCCGATGCGACAAGCACCAACTTCCTCCGTCTCTGTTTGCAGGTGGATGGGGCGAATGGGTAAACTGGAAAGTCCTCATGGGTTTTAGTAAGCTGGGCCAATCGCTGACCGCAAGGGATATTCTCGATCTCATTCGCGACGATCTGCAGCGCGTGGAACGAGAGATCAACCTGGAGTCGATTGCATCGATTGACGCCGTCACCACCATCACCCAATATCTGCAAGCGGGGGGAGGGAAGCGGCTTCGTCCCATCCTTTTATTGCTCTCCTGCAAACTGGTGGGCGAGGCTACCGATGGTGCCATACGCATGGCCGCCGTCGTCGAAATGGTTCACACCGCCACCCTTGTGCATGACGATGTCATCGACATCGCGAAGAGCCGCCGGGGCAGGCCATCGATCAATGTCGTCTGGGGCAATCATACTTCCGTGCTCGCCGGCGACTGGTTGTATATGCAGGCGTTTCAGGTAGCCCTGCGGGAACGCAACTTCCATGTTCTTGATCTTTTGATCAGCCTGACTCAGATGATGGTGGAAGGCGAACTCTTACAACTGGAACGCATCGGCCGCATCGATATTTCCGAAGCCGACTACATGGAATTGGTCGATCGTAAGACCGCCAGCCTCTTTTCCGCCTGTGCCCGCCTAGGCAGTACGATGGGCGGTGCCGACGACAATATTGAGAACCGTCTAGGTGAATATGCCTGGAACGTAGGGATCGCCTTTCAATTGATCGACGACATTTTGGACTTTACTTCACGCGAGAAAATCCTTGGAAAGCCTGTAGGTAACGATCTCCGCGAAGGCAAGGTCACCCTTCCGTTGATCTATGCGCTCGAAAACGCCAGTAGTGAAGAACGCCAGTTGGTACAGGCCGTGCTGACCGATGGCAACTACGATCAGGTACCGTTTTCCAAGATCCTGCAGATGATCAATAAATACAAGGGAGTGGACCGCGCCAAGGAGCGCGCCCAAGCCTTTACCGATAAAGCCAGGGCAATTATCGCCACTTTCCCCGATACCGCCTACCAGCGAGCACTGAACGACGTGACCGAATTGGTTACCGACCGCGACCATTAAGTGCGCTCTCGTAAACACCCGCTGCACCACCAAAAGTAATCCGTTCCTGGCGTAACCTTTCCGACCGTCAAGGGTATTGCACATCAGGCTCCCGTGCGTTTGCTCAGCGGGAGTTATCGAAGATGCGCAAACTATATTCGCTAAGCCTAACCACCCTGCTATTCGCTGCTTTCATGCCGCTTTCCGCAGACGATGTCGACGATTACATCAAACAGAGGATCCAAGAGCTTCATCTCCCCGGCCTCTCGGTAACCGTATTGAAAGAAGGCAAGATCGTAAAGTCCGCCGGTTTTGGCCTGGCAAACCTGGAGACAAACACGCCGGCTGACGCGAAGACGGTATATAAAACGGCCTCGCTTAGCAAGCCGTTCCTTGCCGCCGCCATCATGTTGTTGGTGCAAGACGGCAAAGTGGCGCTCGACGATAGGGCCTGGAAGTATTTAGATGGCGCGCCTGCAAGCTGGAAGGAAATCACGATCCGGCAATTGCTGACACATACAGCGGGCATCGTGCGCGATCCGGCCGATTACCATCCCTATCAGGAACAGCCCATCGCCAGTGTGATTCAGGCGGTGTACGCACTGCCCCTCAGCTTTCAACCCGGTGAAAAGTTGTTGTATTCGAACGTCGGCTACTATGCGCTGGCGGAAATTATCGGCAAAGTAAGCGGCAAGCCGTGGAACGAATTTATCGCTGAACGGATCTTCGCCCCGGCCGCCATGACGTCCACCCGGCTTACGACCATCACCGGCATCGTGCCAAATCGAGCGAACGGTTATCAACAAGCGGGCGATGGGATGATTAACGCCGAGAACTGGATTGCGGTCCGTCCCAGCGGCGCTTTCCTATCCACTATCGAAGACCTGGCGAAATGGGACGCGTTCTTAACCACCGGAACCGTTCTTACTGCCTCCAGTCGCGAACAGATGTGGAAGCCCGTAACGCTGAATGACCACACTACCGCCGGCTACGGATTCGGCTGGTATGTAGACTCTTTCCTGGGCCGCGCGAGGCTACATCACGACGGCCAATTCCCCGGTTTCCGGTCAGACTACGAGCGCTTTGTGGACGATAGGCTGACGGTTATCGTGCTCGCCAACTCGGATAGTGTGAGCGTCGAATCGCTCGCGCTCAAGATTGCCGGGTTTTATGCGCCGAGTCTCATCGCTCCTCCGTTTACTCTGACTGCCCAGCTGACTGATCGTTCTGTCGAAATCGGTAAGCCCGTCACAATCGAGATCACTGCCAGAGACGACGGCAACGCAGCGCCCGAAAGTGTCGTGGAGATGGAGATCTGGGACGCTGCGGGTAAGGCGGTTTTCAAGCAAGACAAATCGAACGAGAGCTTTGCCGCAGGCCAAACAAAGACCTTCCTCTTCCACTGGAAGCCAGGCAAAGCGGGCCACTATAGCGTTAACTTGGGTGCTTATGGTGCGAAGTGGACACCAAGTTTTGCATGGAAGCAGAACGTGGCTACGATTACTGTGAATTAAACAGCATTCTGTTGGAAAGCAATCCCTAGACGCGAGTCTACCCGTACCCGTTTTCCCAACCGCCCTCGACTCATCCACGCGCTCGGCGAGCCCTGTTGACAAGGCTCGTAGTGTCCGGTATAGTTCTGAAGTACTGATCTGTCAACGGCTTGTAAGCTTTTCGGTCTTCCCCTCGCGGAGTTTTATGACGGCCTACCGTTGTAAGTGCTTTTTTGGCAGGAGCTTTTAGAGCTATGACCAGTGGACAAGAGGAACAAAACCTGGACCTGCCGGCGAACGGTAGCGATGAGGAGGACTATGAGCATCTCATCGAAGACTATAGCCATCTTGCTCCTCCAGCCGAAGGCGAGCTGCTTCAAGGGACCGTCCTCAAAGTCACCGCGCAGGAAGTGATCGTCGATTTCGGCTACAAGTCCGAAGGCCTGGTACCGATCGAACAAGTCACACTTCCCGACGGCCGCGTTACAGTCCAGGCCGGCGACACAATCGATGTGATGGTGGATCGCGGAGGAGAGCAGCCGGAAGGCTACATCCTTCTTTCGCATGAAAAAGCCAGCCGCTTGCGCGCTTGGGATACGCTCGAAAAGGCGCATCGCGAGGGCCTACTCGTCTCCGGCCGCGTGATGGACCGGGTTAAGGGCGGTCTTTCGGTGGATGTCGGTGTCGAGGCGTTTATGCCCGGCTCGCAGATCGACGTCAGACCGATTCACAATCTTGATTCATTCTTGGGAACCGACATTCCCGTCAAAGTCGTCAAGCTGAATCGACGTCGGGGCAATATCGTGGTATCGCGTAAGTTGGCGCTCGAGGATTCGATGACTGCCCGGCGATCGGCGGTCCTGCAGGATGTGTCGGAAGGCTCGATCGTCACGGGCACAATCAAGAACCTGACCGAGTATGGCGCCTTCGTCGACCTGGGTGGTATCGATGGTCTGTTGCACGTGAGCGACATGTCCTATGGGCGCGTGAAGCATCCCTCGGAGGTGGTAAACGTAGGCGATGAGATCACCGTTCGAGTTCTGAAGTTCGACAAATCAAAGCAGCGTATTTCTTTAGGCCTGAAACAATTAGTGCCTGACCCGTGGGAGACGATCGAAGACCACTATCCCTCCAACCATCGCGTCATCGGGCGTGTGGTTAGCGTAACGGATTACGGCGCGTTCGTTGAGTTGGAGCCCGGGGTGGAAGGGCTGATTCACATTTCCGAGATGACCTGGAGCCGGCGGATGAAGCATCCGGCAAAAGTGGTCAAAGTCGGCGATCAGGTGGAAGCCGTTGTTCTCGAGGTTAAGCCGAAGGATCGACGCGTCTCGCTCGGGATCAAGCAACTGGAGCCGGATCCGTGGACGACGCTTGCCGAGCGCTACAGCATCGGTTCGGTGGTTGAGGGACGTGTGCGCAAGTTGTCCGATTTCGGCGCTTTTATCGAGATCGAAGAGGGGATCGACGGCTTGGTTCACATCTCCGATCTGTCCTGGACGAAGCGCGTCAAGCACCCTTCCGAGATCCTCAAGAAAGGGCAGCTCGTGCAGGCTGCTATCCTGAATATCGACGCGCCGAACCGCCGCTTATCTCTCGGCGTGAAGCAGTTGCAGCCGGATGCCTGGGAGAGTTTTTTCCGCTCGCATCAGGTTAATGACATTGTCCGCGGCCGTGTTTGCCGGGCAGCCAATTTCGGTGTTTTTGTGGAACTCGCGCCATCTGTGGAAGCGCTTTGCCATCGTTCGGAAATTCCCGGAGCGGCGGAGCATAAAGAAGAATCGCCGCTGCCGATTGGCGAAGAATTCGATTTTAAGGTCATCAAGTTGAACGAAGAAGAGAAGAAGATCGGTCTTAGTTTGCGGGCTGTTTCCGACGATGAAGAACGAAATCGGCTCGAAGATTACCAAAAACAAGCCGCGGCTGCGACAATGACTATTGAAGAAGTGATGAACTTAAGAGGAAAAGGGGAAGGCCGGTAATGACGAAAGCGGAACTAATCGAAGAGGTCTCGCGAGTCGTCGAGATGACACGCAAGGATTCCGAAGTGATCGTCGAGGCGATCTTCGACAGCATCGTCCGGTCTTTGCGGGGCGGCGACAAAATCGAGATTCGAGGTTTCGGTAGCTTTCGCACTCGTCAGCGTCAGCCGCGCGTGGGGCGCAATCCTAAGACCGGTACCCGCGTGGACGTGCCTTCGAAACGCATCCCATATTTCAAGCCCAGCAAGGAATTGAAAGACCTGGTAAATCATTCCGCGACCGATCCCAATGGCACCGCCCCCGCTACGCCGGCACCTGCTACCGAGACGGCCACCGAGCATAAGTAATCGATCCCCATGGACCGCTTGTGGAGCCCCTGGCGCTATACCTACGTCCAAGAGGCTCAGCCCGAAAACGGGTGTGTCTTCTGCCGCATGGCTCAGGAGAATTGCGACGCTGAAAATTATATCCTGCACCGGGCGAAGCTGAATTTTGTGGTCCTGAATCTTTATCCGTATTGTAGCGGCCACCTGATGGTGGTCCCCTATCGGCATGTCGACACGCTGGAACGCGCCGATGGTGCCGCGCTCACAGAGATGATGCATTTAACCCAGATAGCGGAAAGTCACCTGCGATCCATCTACCGCGCGGGAGGCGTCAACATCGGGATGAACATCGGCGCCTGCGCGGGTGCCGGAGTCGCGGGCCACATCCATATGCATGTCCTGCCGCGCTGGCTGGGCGATGCGAATTTTATGACCACCGCCGGTGAAACGCGTGTGATGCCCGAACCGCTGAGCGAAACCTACCGCAAGCTTAAAGCGGTTTTTGAATAATCGAATGGCCGTACTTTTAACCTGTCACGAAATCAAGAAGTCATATAGTTCCCGCCCCTTGTTCGATCACCTTTCCATGACGTTGTCGGAGGGCGACCGGCTGGGTATCATCGGACCGAATGGTAGCGGCAAGTCGACGCTTGTTCAGATTCTCGCCGGTCTCAATGAACCCGATGGCGGTACGTTTTCCATTCGCAAAGGCACTCGCGTAGCCTATGTTCCGCAGGATTCGGTCTTCGATGCGGGCCTGACCGTGGAAGGCATTCTGCGCCAGGCAATACCGAATGCGACTCCCGAAGAAGCCGACGCGCAAGTCAATGTGACGTTGGGCCGCGTGGGATTTATAGATGGCGATGTGCAGGCGGCGGCGCTGTCGGGCGGCTGGAAAAAACGGTTGGCGATTGCCCGTGAACTGATTCGCCAGCCGGATGTTCTGCTGCTGGATGAGCCCACCAATCACCTGGACCTGGAAGGAATTCTGTGGCTGGAAAAGCTGCTCATCGGGAGCCGCTTCGCTTGCCTGGTGGTCAGTCACGACCGCTATTTTCTAGAGAACGTCGCGCTGCAGATGTGTGAAATAAATCGCACATATCCCGATGGCTTGTTTTATGTGCAGGGCAATTATGGAACGTTCCTGGAACGTAAGGCGGACTTCCTGCATGCGCAATCGCAGCAACAGGAAGCGCTGGAAAATATCGTGCGGCGGGAAGTGGAATGGCTGCGCCGCGGCCCTAAAGCCCGCACGACGAAATCGAAAGCCCGGATTAGCGCGGCGGGCCGTCTGAAAGAAGAGCTGGCCGATGTATCTTCGCGCAACGCCACCGCCACATCGCAGATTGATTTTGTCGCGTCGGACCGCAAGACAAAGAAGCTGATCGCGCTGGAAGACGTCGCCAAGAGCATGGGCGGTCGAAAGCTATTTTCGGGATTAAACCTCAAGCTTGGTCCGGGGATGCGGCTTGGTCTGGTGGGTGCGAACGGCAGCGGCAAAACCACTCTGCTGAAAATTTTGAATGGCACATTGGAAGCCGATTCCGGTCTGGTGGAGCGGGCCGACGTTCTGCATGTGATCACGTTCGATCAGCATCGGGAACAACTGGATCCGCAACTGACTCTGCGCCGGGCGTTATGTCCGGAAGGCGATTCGGTGATCTATCGCGACCGTACGGTGCACGTCATCGGTTGGGCCAAGCGTTTTCTGTTTCGAGCCGATCAGTTGGAACAGCCCGTGGGCAGCCTATCGGGTGGTGAGCGGGCCCGGGTGCTGATTGCCCGTCTGATGCTGCGTAGCGCCGATGTTCTGTTGCTGGATGAACCTACGAATGATCTGGACATTCCCACGCTGGAAATTCTGGAAGAGAGCCTGCTTGAATTTCCCGGCGCGCTCGTCCTGGTGACACACGATCGCTACATGCTGGATCGCGTATCGACCGTCGTATTGGGGCTGAACGGAGAGAGCGGTACGCTATTCGCCGACTATTCACAATGGGAGCAGGCGCAAACGGTTCGCAAGCAGAAACCGGCGAAGGTGGCCGCGCCCACTCCCGAGAAAGCGCCGACACCGAAGAAGAAGCTGTCCTATCGCGAACAGACCGAGTGGGAAGGCATGGAAGCGAAGATTGTGGAGGCCGAAGCGACGCTGGAATCGCGGCGGCGGGAGTTTGAACAGGCCGGTTCATCCGGTAAAGGTGAGTTGATAGACGAAAGCTATCGCGCGATGCAGGGGGCGAAATCCGAAGTCGAAAAGCTCTATGCCCGCTGGGCTGAACTGGAAGTCAAACTCGCGCAGTAACTAAGCATAAACACGCTGGGTATATAATCGGCTTCCAGCAAGGGGAGACTTTCCATGTGCATTACCCATCCAGTGGGAGCGAAGTCGACGAACAACACCAAGGACGTACGACTCATCCAGATTCTATTGAACGAGAATCTGGGCCGGCTAATTCCCTATGCTCCGCTAACCGTCGACGGGCATATCGGGAACCATACTCTGGTGATGATCGCCGAATTCCAGCGCCGTGTTTTACGCGGTCCAACCCCAACGGGCAGCATCGCTCCAGGCAGCGATACTTTGCGGGAACTTCGCGCCGGGATGTCGCCCGGCCTGACGATCGATAAGCTGCGGGGGATTATGCCCAATGCCAATGCGGTTCGGATTAACCGCTACTTCAACCCATTGGTTACGATGATGGCGCAGAGCCAGATCAACACCCCGTTGCGCATCGCGCACTTTCTGGCGCAACTCGGACATGAAAGCGGCGACTTACTTTACAACGAAGAACTGGCCGATGGGAGTGCCTACGAAGGCCGGACGGATTTAGGGAATACCGAGACAGGCGATGGGCCGCGCTTTAAAGGGCGAGGCCTGATCCAGCTTACCGGACGATCGAATTATATCGCCTATGGGGCATATAAAGTCAGGGATTTTGTAACCGGAACGAATAACACTTTGATCGCCACCGATGCGATTCTGGCGGTCGACGTGGCGTGCTGGTTTTGGACCACGCACGGCTTAAACGCTTTAGCCGACGCCGACGATGTGAACAGAATTACAAAAAAAATAAACGGGGGATACAATGGCCTGGCGGATAGAAAGGCGCATTTGGAGCGGGCCAAGTGCCTGCTGGTTCCTTAATTGGGCGCTGGCATTTTGTGTAGCTCCGCTTGCAGCCGGGCAATCGCCCGCTCCAGCTAACGTAGCCGATTGCCGGCCTTGTTCCTTTGCTCCCGGCCCCAATTTGCCCGCGTATTCCTTCACCTTCAATCTAAAAATGGCGGCCGATGAGAAGCGGGTCGACGCCATCGAGGTTACCAGCCAGTCCGATTCGAAATTACAGCAGAGATTGCCGGTGACAGCGATGGAACCGCTTGCAAAAGACGAGGTTTTCTTTTTCGGGGGCGTCGATATCAACTTCGATGGCTTCCTCGATTTGATGCTGATCACGCGCCGGGGAGTGGCGAATGCATACGCCGAATACTGGATTTTCGAGCCGAAGACCGGCAGGTTTCGGGAACTGGGCACCTATCCGGTGTTCCGTATCGACGGCGGGAAGAAACATCTGTTCACCTATGAACGCGGGGGCTCGGGTGGCATGATCCACGAGTCGAAAGAATACGCGTTCGTTGACGCGAAGTTGACTCTGGTCAGCGACGAAAAACAGGAAGCGACCCAAAAGCCGCAAGTTTTTCGCAAGGTGGTTCGACAGCGCGTAGACGGCGTGATGAAGATCGTGAAAACCGAAGAGGTGCGCACACCGCGCTAGTTTTCTGACTTAGTCGCCAGCGGCTGCCCTCATCACGAGCGGCGCTGTTTCAAAGGCTCCGACGTTCGCCAGCCGCAACCCTCGCTGTCCGCAGGGACACAAGGATTCGATCAGGTCCGCCGTTAATCCGGTTCCCAAACGAAGCACCGGATATTCCAGATTGCGTAAACAAGTAACCAGTAGTTGGGTGTTCTCCGTCTCGAAAATGGCATTGCCGGTTTTTACATGAAGATCCTGATGCGCTTCGCATTCGGCTGCCAGCAATTCGCCGTGGAAGCCAAGATATTGTTGGAATACCGGCGCTTCGAAGACCCGCCAAAAAAGGTCGCGATCTTCCTCGGTTAACAAATCCTCGCCGATTCTAGTGAGGGCGATCACGGCGTCCCGCCGCAAAGGAAGCGTCACCGATCCAGACTGTACGCGGAATGCCAGCTCGCGCAACTGGCGAACGGACGCCGCGATCGCCGCCGGTTGAAATTTTTCGATAGCTTCTTTCCATCCGTTGGCGAATACGCGGACGGAGCCGCCGGAACGGAACCCCGACATAACGAGTGCAGTGCGCGGCATGACGTCCAGCGGATAGAGCAACGTGGAGCTAGTATCGGCGGTGTGGCAGGCATCGCGGAAATACTCGCGATCTTCCAGATAATCGTCGAGCGGGACCGATGGTAGCGCGGTTAAATCGAAATCGGCGACGCTAACCACCGGTTCCAAATGGGGCGAACTGTAAAACGGCGTTCGGCGGGCTGCCTGCAACAAGTGGCGAAGCTGGAGATCGGGATCCTCGGTACGGTGCTTGTTCTTTCGCGGAGTCCAGCGCAGAGTGATTTGCATTGAATGAGCTCGCCCGGCAGGTAACAGATTGCCGTACACCATATGGTGAGCTCAGCGGAGAAATATTCTCACTGGGACGCTAGCCCCGTGTGGTGAAACGTCATTCAGTTCCGATGGGCGCGGCCAATCTCGGGCTGAATCACGCGAGCGCTTTCCGTCAGGACGTCGAACCCTCGCGCTCCAGCAGACGTTTCATATTTCCGCCGAAGACCAGGGCAGCCTGCTCGGCGGTCAGCCCGAGTTCATACAGCGCCGTGGCTTGCGCGTCAAAAATGACTTGATTCCAGCCGCGTGGGAAGAAAGACGAATCGGTTCCGAAGAGCAGACGTTGCAGTCCCACTACATCGATCGAGCGCCGAAATATCGTGCGAAGGTCCAGATGCGCCTCTTCATAGCGCATCCAGCGATTGGAGCTGGAGGTGTCCAGCCACACGTTCGGGCAAAGATCACAGAGCATCAGCGTCTCGCGGAAATAGCCGGCGCCGAAATGTGGAATGACGAAAACAATAGACGGGTAGCGCAAGGCGATCGCATGCAGATCCAGCGGATTGGAAAACCGCATGTCGAACAGACAGGGCAAACCAAGCTTCTGCCGGACACCGACACTGAGTGCCCCACAGTGAACGAACACAGGCACTCCAGGCTTAGCCGCGACTATATCGAGTATTGGCTTAACGCGATCGTCATGCATTCCGTAACAATGCATCGCGGGGAAAAGGCAGATCGCCTGAAGCCCGGCTGCCAACGAAGCCTCCAACCGCGCCGGAGCATCGGCGACCAGCGGATTTACCATCGCATAGGCGTAAAACCGGTCCGGATAGGCCCGGGCGGCGGCCAGAACGGAATCCTCGTCTCCCGGAATGCTGGCCATAACAGCGGCGCGTTCCACGCCTTTTCCATCGAGCTCAGCATTCCATGCACCGGCCAGGCGTAGCGGATCCGCTGGAGGAACTTCCCACCCCAGTAGCGGCTCCAGTTCCCCGGCGGATGCAACTCCTTTTTGCGCTGCCAAGACGCTAAAGAAACGATGAGAAAAGAAATGAATATGGGCGTCGCAAACGGCGATATTGCCCCACGGCGAATCCATTTGCCTAGGCTTCTTCCGTGATGTGGGCTACGTCGGTTACGGGGAATCGAGTCAGTCCGGCGGCGAGCGCCAATTGCGTGAGTCCGGCAACATTATTGACCGCGAGCTTCTTCATCATCGTCTTGCGATAGCTGCGTACCGTTTGCAATCCAAGATCGAGCAGGACCGCGATCTCCTTGCTGGTTTTCCCTTCTGCTACAAGGCGCAAAACCTGGAGTTCGCGCGGAGAAAGGCCCTCGAGTGACGAGGGTACCGGCTTCGACTCCAAATCGCCGCGTTGGATGCGATTGAGCAAACGATCGGAAACTTGGGGACTTAAATACGAACCACCTTTGGCGACAGTGCGAAGAGCGTCCAGCAGATCGTTATCCGATGCCTTTTTGAGGACAAACGCTCGCGCGCCCGATCGTATGGCGCTAACTACGGAATGCTCATCGTCGTACATCGACAAAATAATGATCTTCGCATCGGCGAAATGCCGCAGAATTTCCGTAGTTGCCTCAATACCATTTAAGCCCGGCAGCCCGATATCCATCAGAATTACATCGGGCTTCGACTTCTTGCAGATCTGCACCGCATCCGTGCCGTTCTCGGCTTCCCCAATGACGCGGAACTCGTCGCTATGCTTGAGGATTGCCTTGATCCCATCGCGCATGATTTTGTGATCATCGACGAGCAATACATCAAAGGCCATTTTTATATCCTCCTAAAGCATCGATTTCGACAAATATTATCTTTCCTGATAACTTGTCCGTACAATTGTACCCTTTCCCGGAGCCGTTTCAATCTGCAGTGTTGCACCGGCTTGGGTGGCGTAATATTCCATCATCAGCAAACCTATCCCAAGGAATCTCCAGTTGGCTTCGTCCCGTGTAAATCCCAAACCGTTATCGCGGACCTCAAGTACAACCGCGCCCTGCTTGGGACGAAGTAAAACCTCAACCTGCGCGGCTTTGGAGTGCTTGACCGCATTTTCCAGGGCTCGCTCCGTCAGCTTATACATGGGCGAAGCAACCGCCAGCGGAAGGTGTACCGAAGAATCGCAAAACAGCCGCAGCGATCCGTCGAAGCCTTCACGAAAGCGTCCCACCAATCGTTCCAGGGCAAATTGTAAGCCGACCCGTTCCACCTGTGTGGAACTCAGTTTGTTGCTCAAATCCCGAATTTGAGCCATCGCGCGTTCCAGCAGTTGTTGAATTTCCAAGGTTCGCGGAACAATTTCCGGAGCTTGCGGCGCAAGGTCCAGGCGCAACACATCCAATTGCAAACCAACCGCGCTAAGTACTTGTCCTACTTCGTCGTGGAGTAAGCGGGAAACCGTTCCGAGCTGCGTTTCCTTTTCGCTGATGGCGGCGACCAGCAATTGCGCAAGAGCACGTTGTGCATCGTCCTTGCGCAGACTCATGAACGGGATAGCTTCTTTCTGATCGTTCGCGGGCACATGATCATTTGCATCCTACTGTATCAGCGTGAGTGACGGCTATAGCGAATCAGTATCATACTGCCGGTTTCCAACCGCCGCCCAGCAATAGGACCGTCGCGCAGGCGGGTCCTCCATCTTTTGCCGTCCCGTTGATCTGAGCCTCCAGCATACCGCCAGGTGACTCAAGTACCATCTTCACCATCGCCGCCGTAATGCTTGATAAAGGTATCTTGGCCCGCCGCGTCCAACGGGAATCCATTTGCCCAGCGCATGTTCCCGCACAAATGTACAGGAAGCGCCCGCTCGGCGGACCTTGCGCGAAGGGTCCAAGAAAGCGAACTCCATCTCCGGAGACTTGGGTCCGAATATCGACATCGAAGCTGAGGTCTTCGCCGGTCGACACGACTGTGCCCACAAGCTCAGAGGGTCGTCCCTGCACGCAAAACTGAACGCCAGCGGGAGGGCCAATCATCCGAATGCACAGGCGTAACAAATGCTCGGGTTGCTTAGTCGCCATTTGAAATTAACGGGGCGTTGCGGGCGGCGGGGCGAGAGTATTGACGACGCGCGAAATCTTCCACGATCCTTCGGTATCCTTGCGGACTACCATCATTCCGCTTCCCGCTGCATCGATTGCCGTCCCGCCCTTCACCGGCGTCAATTTCCGGGTGACTTCAGTTAGCGACACCGCGGAACCTCCCGTAACCTGAGTTTCCGTGATCGTTTCGCTGATCTCCAAATCATATTGGGCGAACAGAGCCTTAAACATTTGTTCCGCCGCAGCTTTGCCCTTTACGGCTGGCGCGTTAGGGATCAGAAAGACTACGTCGTCGGTGACCAGTTCCATCAACAGCGCCACATTCTTCCCATTCACTGAAGTCACCCACTGCGCCGACAAACCTTCAATCGCGTTCTGATCCTTGGACACCTGCGTCTGCCCGGCGGCGAAACCGGCGAGCGCCACTATTAGCACGCCTATCGAAGAAGCCATTCGCATAGTACCAACTATAGATTATTAATTAGCGCTTTTGAAACCAGAATCGATGAACTGGGAGCGGCATTTCCGAATCGGCGCCCTTAACACTTTTCCAGATGATCTCATTCAGGGCGAACATCGGTGCTTCGTCCACCTCATCCAGATTCATTTCCATCGACGCCTTTGCACCCCAGGCCAGTTGCGTGTTTTTTGCATTGACGTCGACCTTCGGCGCGATTGCGTGGTAAGGCGTCAGGTCTACTTTGGTGCCAAAAGAGTTGTACATGGGGAGCGCCGCCGCGTCATATTGCGTCATTGGCGGCATGCCCAATAACAACTCGATGGAACGCAGCATGGCTGATGTCGTATAGAGCGTAGAGTCGACAAATTTCCGCTTCGTGTATGGACTGACGACTAATCCGATGGTGCGCCGCGCGTCAACATGGTCCGGACCATTCTGAGCGTCGTCTTCGATGATGAACATCGCGGTGTCTTTCCAATAAGGACTGTTCGTGATTCGCTCCACCAGCTGCCCAACCGCGTAGTCGGCGTTCGCCACCATCGCCTTGGGTGTTAACCCACCGGGACGGGTGCCTGCCGTGTGATCCTCGGGAAGGCTCATAATGATGACATTCGGAAGCCGCAGATTCGGATCCTTCGAATCGTAATTTTTCTCATAGACGGAGAGTTCCTCGAAGAACACTCGGACATTGTCGGTATCGCGCATTCCAGGCAGCTTAAACTTCGGGGACACGTGGTTCAGCAGCCCGCCTACGCCCGGTGCGGCATCCATGGTGGACCCATCGCTTGCCCGCACCGCATACTCGCCATAGCTGCGGTATGTCAGACCCTTCTTCGCCGCTAGATCCCAAAGATGTCCACTGCTGGGGGCGTAGGCGTTGGATCGCGTTTCCGCGCTTAACCCGCCGTAGTTGGCTGGCCACATTTTTTCGTTATAGTCGGTGGCGATAGCGGAATTGGACCAGGAGTGTCCGTCCACGCTGACCTCGCCGTCGCAGTACAGATTGTCGAGCAGCACCCACTGCTCGGCGATGGCGTGATGATTTGGCGTTACCTCTTGGCCGAAAATCGCCAGACGCGGGTCGCCATTCCCTTTGGCGATATCGCCGAAAACCTGATCGTACGTGCGATTTTCCTTGATCACATAGATGACGTGCTTGATAGGCGAGCCGGCGCCAACCTGGGCGGGGATGATGCTCGGCTCCTGGGGCCGCCGCGCCTGGGTCAGGTAGTCGTCTTTATACGGAATATTTTCGTAAACCTGTTTGGTCCACGCCTTTATCTGGCCTTTAAGATTATCTACGGGAACAATATTCACCGTGCCTCGTTGAATATCGCGAACGGACTCCTTCGATATTTTCCCGTTTAGCAGGGGGCTGGTGGGTCCCAGCACATTAGCGTGCGGTTCCAGACCCTTGCTGTTGCCAACGTATAACTTCCGCTCTGACGTGAGCAGCAGAGCGCTCGGATACCAGCCAGAGGGGATGAAGCCCAGAACATGACTCTCACCGGCCTCGCCCACATTCACCACGGCAATGCTGTTGTTGTCGGCATTGGCCACGAATAGCATCTTGTTTTTGCGGTCAAGCGCAAGGGCATTGGGTGTGCTGCCGGCGGGCGCGCGCATCGTCGGGCCAACATGGATTGTTTCAATCGCCTGTCGCTTTCGGGTGTCGATCGCCGTTACCGTATTCTCGCTTCCGTTAGAAACATAGAGCATGCCGTCGGCGCCGAGTTCCATGTCGTTGGGATTGAAGCCGGTGGGAATCGTGGCAATCACCACGCCCTTTTCCACGTCGATCACCCCGACGTTCGCGCTCCCCCAATTGCTGACATAGAGCGTTGCCCCGTCAGGGCTGAACTGCAGATCGTAGGGACTGATGTCGACAGGAATATTCTGGACCAGTTTGCCGCTCTTGGTATCGAATACGCTAATGTGCCCGGGGCCGGGATCGGCGCCGCGATTTGCCGCGTATAGCAGGTCCTTTTTAGGATGCATCGCCACGCCCGACCAGTAGGTCTTGTTGGCGGGCAGGGAATCGCGCCACTCCGCCGTTGGCTTTTCGCTCAGGCGGCCATTGGCGTAATCAAAAACGTAGATTGGCGCAACTTCGGAGTTTCTTGGATGCGCGGCGCTGCCACCGGACACGTACAGTTTCTTACCGTCGTTCGACCAGGCCAGCCCAAGCCAGGCCGAGCGGAGAGTGATGCGTTGCACGATCTCTTCCGTCTTGGTGTCGATAACTACCAGACCGTGTGGATTGAAACCCCCATTCTGGGCGATGACCACTTTTTCGTCGGGGCTGGCAATCAGGTTCAGCAGCAGGTCTTCGGTTGGAAGGGCTTTGCCGACGGGCGTGATTCGCCATCCGTTAGGGAGGGAATAACCGCCGGGAATCGGGTGCGGCGCTTGCGCCATAAGCGATCCCAGGACGAGGAGAGAGAAGGCGGTGACACGTAGCATCTTGTCAATGCTACCGAAGCGAGATGAACAACGCATGACTGCCCGGCGCGCGCCTTAAACTCCGGGAATGGATCGCACGCGGAAGGATCGAACCAGCGCGTCCATCGCCGGCTTATCTTCTGTATAGTGTGCGCCGCGGCCCCGCAAGACAATTTGATACACCACCGTGTTCCCTTTTGAAACGTTGCGAACTGCGAAAACCGTGTCGACCAGAGTCGATCCGAAGCGCGAAACCACCCGAACCGCCGGAAGTCTGTCCAGTCGCATTCCCACACGGCTCACTACAACCGGGTCTACTCCTTGGGGATGTCCTGTGGAAAGGATTAACTTTTCAGCTTCCTCATTAGAGCGAACCGACCCATCAGCCCGGGCAAATAACGAGATTTCCGCTTCCGAGTCATGTTCCAGAGAGCCCCAAAAGCCGTGCGTGGTCCCGCAAATTCCACTTGCCGAGCAATATGGGCCATAGGCTACCACAGTGGGTGGAATGGTGACACTAAATCCGAATTGCTGTACGGCAAACGAGCCGGCCAATCGTTTTCGGGCGTACTGATAGGAGCTTGCGGCGAAGGCGAAAGCGCTCATCAACAAAACTAAAAAGATCGCTCGTGGCCAGCTCTTCATAATTTGACTAAGGCATGCCGAGGTCCATTCGCTGGAATCTCGCAATCACGCCGATTTATAACTATTACGGTCGAAATCCAGACACAGATTGTTTCCACCGCAACACGCGACGATGGCACAATCCCAATATGGTTCCCATTCGCGGACTCTTTGAAACTCATGTTACCGTTATCAGCCTGGCCCGGTCTATGCAGTTCTACGGCGATTTGCTGGGATTACCCTTAGCCCGCCACTTCCCCGATCGGAAAATAGCCTTCTATTGGATTGGCACACCCGGCGAATCGATGCTCGGCCTGTGGGAGGTCGGCTCCGGACCGCAACGCCTGAGTCTGCATTTCGCTTTCCGCCTCGATGTAGAGGATGTGCTTACGGCGGCGCCACGGCTCACAAAGGCAGGCATCGAACCGCTCGATTTCCTGGGCCAACCGACCAACCAGCCAGTGGTGCTGGCGTGGATGCCCGCCGTGTCGTTGTATTTTCGCGATCCTGACGGAAATCTGCTGGAATTCCTAGCCATGTTGCCGGAGACGCCGCAACCGGATTTGGGCGTAGTGCCATGGAGCGAATGGAAGCCTGCGCCTTGACCTGTTGCCATTCTACAGGAGCTGTGTCATACTCCTGTCACCATGCCACAGAAGGTTCCCCGATCTAACCAAGACGAAAAACTCGACCTTCTCCAGGGCACGCTCGACCTGATGGTTTTGCAAACGCTGGCGACCCTCGGATCCTTGCACGGTTATGGCATCGCTCGGCGCATTGAGCAGGTTAGTGGCGACCTTCTACTGCTGAACCAGGGGACGATCTATGCATCTCTGGTCCGCTTGCAACAGCGCGGTTGGATTTCCGCCGAATGGGGCACCTCAGAGAACAATCGCAAGGCCAAGTTCTACGCAATCACCGCCAGCGGACGGAAGCAATTAACCGAACAGGCGCAGAACTGGGAGCGGATTTCCGAAGTAATCGGGCGATTCCTGCCGGGCGCCGTGAAAGGAGCCGGACAGTGAAGGATAACTTGCGGCGACTCTGGCGGCGGCTGACCGACGCGACCCGAAAGTCCGGCCTGGACCGGGAATTTCAAGCCGAGCTCACATCTCACGTCGATATGCTCAGCGATGAGTTGCGGCAGCAGGGGATGTCGCCCGAAGATGCCCGGCGCGCGGCTTTGATCAAACTTGGCGCCTTGGAGCCCACGCGAGAGCTTCACCGGGAAACACGAGGGCTGCCTTTCTTCGATAACCTCGCGCAGGATTTGAGCTACACCTTCCGCACCATGCGCCGTGAGGCGGCTTTTACTACGTTCGCCATCGTGATAGTCGGATTGGGAATTGGGGCTAGCATATCTGTCTTCAGCGTGGTGAACGCGCTGCTCCTGCGATCCCTTCCTTTCCGCGATGCCAACCAATTGGTTTGGCTGATCAATGAAAACGTCGAGGGGTTGTCGGGCCAGACTGTGCAGGTTGATAATTTCCTCGATTTCAAGAAGCAGAACCAGTCGTTCTCCGACATGGCCGGCTACATGGCGTTCTATGGCTCCGGCGATAATAACCTCACCGGCGCCGGCGATCCTGAGCGTTTAAACGGCGTGCAGGTCTCTCAGAATTTCTTCCAGCTTCTTGGCGTCGTCCCGCAACTGGGCCGCTATTTTACCGACGAAGAGTGCAAGTGGAACGGCGCCAAGGCAGTATTGCTGAGCCATGGTCTGTGGGAGCGGCGTTTCTCCTCCGATACTCATATCGTCGGCCGGGCAATTATTTTGAACGATCAGCCGTATACAGTAGCCGGGGTGTTGCCCGCGTCTTTCAGCTTTGGCTCAGTCTTCGCGCCGGGCACCAATTTTGATCTATTTTCCCCGTTTCCACTGACATCGGAAACGAATCGCTGGGGCAACACCCTATTGATCGTTGGCCGCCTGAAGCCGGGAGTGAAACTGCAAACCGCCCAGGCCGAGGCCACCATTCTGGCTAAACAAATTCAACAGGCACATCCTGAGCGCAACATGTTCGGCGCGGTATTGAGTCTGCTTAGCGATCACGTCAGCGGGCGCTTGCGAACGGCGTTGCTGGTGCTCTCCTTTGCCGTCGGCCTGGTGATGTTGATCGTTTGCGCGAATCTCTCGAATCTGCTGTTGGCCCGCACTGCGACGCGCCGCAAAGAGATCGCGGTTCGCATCGCGCTGGGCGCCGGACGAATGCGTTTGATCAAACAAATGCTAACCGAAAGCATCGTGCTTTCCTGCTGCGGCGGGGCGTTGGGATTGCTGCTTGCCTTCGCCGGAACCAAAGCGCTATCGAACCTGCAATCGCTCAATATTCCCCTCCTGGAGACGGTTCATGTCGATCCGGCGGCACTGGGCTTCACGCTATTAATCGCCCTCGTCACCGGTATTCTCTTCGGGCTGCTGCCTGCTATTCAACTTCCTGGCGTTTCCCTCCACGACACGCTCAAGGAGACAACCCGCGGATCGAGCGACGGCCGGGGACATGGTTGGATTCGCAATGCGCTAGTGATTTCCGAGGTCGCATTCGCCTGCGTATTGCTGATCGGCGCGGGACTGCTAATCCGCAGCTTCCTCCGCGTGCTGGATATCGATCTCGGCTTCCACCCTGAGCGCACCGCCGCCTTACGGATTGATCCAGGACCAAAATACACGACGCGGGAACAGGTCAACACCTATTACAATGAGGCCCTCCGCCGCGCCAAGGAAATTCCCGGCGTCGAAGTGGCCGGTCTTACGGATTCGCTTCCCCTCGGGAAAAATCGTACCTGGAGTGTTGAAGCAGTCGGGCACATCTATCCCAGGGAGGAAATGCACCTCGCTTTCGTACATATCATCAGCGATGGATATTTTCAGACCATGGGAATTCCCTTGCGTGCCGGTCGCGACCTGACAGAGCGCGACACGGTTGGCACTGCGCCCGTTATCGTGATCAACGAAAGCATGGCGAGGGATCTCTGGCCGGGAGAGAATGCCCTGGGCAAGAAGATGAAAGGCGGTCCCGAGCGGCAAGTGGTGGGCATTGTCGGCGACGTTCATCATCTCTCGGTGGAGTTGGGCGCGGGCTCGGAAATGTACATTCCGGTCCGCCAAACCGGTGATGTGCAATCGGTTGACCTTGTGGTTCGCACAAGCCTCGCGCCAGCCGATTTGGCCGGCGCTATTCGCGCCGCGCTCACCCCCATGGCGCCAAACCTGGCTATGAATGAATTCCGCACTCTGCAAACCATGGTCGACCGGTCCGTGTCGCCACGGCGCTTTATCGTTACCCTGTTGGGCGCCTTCGCCCTGTTTGCATTGCTATTGGCATCGCTGGGCATCTATGGCGTTATTTCTTATTCGGTCAGCCAGCGGAGCAAGGAGATCGGAATCCGTATGGCGCTGGGTGCGTCGGCTGGTGATTTGCAACGGCGGATTCTGCTCCAGACGCTGGGCTTGGCGGCCGCTGGATTATTTCTAGGCGTCGGCGCGGCGATAGTGCTGGGGCGATCGTTGCGCGGCTTGCTATACGGCATTACCGCCACCGACCCACTCACATTTCTGGCGATCCTCACCCTATTGGCCCTCGTCGCGGGAGCCGCGGGCTATTTTCCGGCACGCCGGGCCTCGAAGATCGATCCCATGGTGGCGTTGCGAGCGAATTAAAAATCGCAGAACGGAATCTCCATATTCCGCGTCCCCTCCCATAGAGGACGATATTACGCATGGCTTGGATGAACGACATTAGCAATCTCTTGCAACAGTATGGTGGTTCCGAAGGGACACACCAATCACCCGATGTGGAACAGGATTTCAACCAAGTGGCTCAAGTTGCGCCACCGTCAGTGGTTTCGTCGGGGTTGGCCAGCGCTTTTCGCTCCGACCAGACGCCGCCTTTCCCGGAAATGCTTTCCACCATGTTCGGGCAGTCAAATGGCGAACAGCGCGCCGGAATCCTGAATCAGTTGATCGCCAGTGCCGGGCCAGCCCTTCTTTCGAGTGGCATTCTATCGGGGCTGGGCGGATTGCTGGGCGGCGGCACCACGGTGACCCCCGCTCAAGCGCAGCAGGTCTCGCCGGACGATGTCAAAGTATTGGCCGCCCACGCCGAGAAACACGATCCGTCGATCATCGATCAGGCTAGCGATTATTATGCCCAGCACCCCACTCTGGTCAAAGCGCTGGGCGCCGGCGCGCTGGCTTTGATGATGTCGAAAATCTCCCAGCACCGCTAGAGCTGGGTCCCGGGGATTGACACAGGCGAGGCGGCGTCAGATAGTTTCGCGGACGTTTGCGAAGTCCTGTAAACGTCCGCGAAATAGCGCTAAACTTTCCCCCATGATCACCGGCGCTCACTTTCTGTTTTATAGCCAGAATCCAGAAGCGGATCGGGTATTCTTCCGCGATGTACTGGACTTTCCATCGCTCGATATCGGACAAGGCTGGTTGCTCTTTAAGCTACCGCCGGCGGAGGCGGCCTTTCATCCCGCCACTGAAAATTTCACTCAGGGGCATGGGGACCGTGCATTACTTGGGTCCGTGCTGTACTTGATTTGCGACAATCTGCAAGAGGTAATCAGGAGCCTCGCGGCGAAAGGTGTGACATGCGCCGAGGTGAAAGAAGAACCGTGGGGCACCAAGACTACCATCCCTCTTCCCGGTGGCGGAGAGATCGGTTTATATCGGCCATCGCACCCCACCGCCCTTAATTTGTGATCGGCTACCAGCCGAAAATAATGCGCGCCCGTCGCGGATCCGCGGCCCCGTGCAGAACTCCGTCTTTGACAAGAATTACCGTGGGCGCCGAGCCGTTGCTCCAATCGCCCGCGAGAACCAGCCGATGCCCTTTCGCGGTCAAAGCTTCGGCGATGCCCTTGGCCATCCGGCCCTCAATATTCACCCGCCCCGGCGCGAATTCATGGAATGCAAAGGAACTATAGAAATGCTCCGTCTGGAATCGTGGCGCTTCCACCGCTTCCTGCGGCGACATACCAAATTCGAAGATATTCAGCAGCGCCTGCAGCATCGCCTGATCCTGATTGTCGCCTCCCGGCGTCGACATCACTAGAAATGTCTTGCCATCTTTCGTAACCAATGTCGGACTCAGCGTTACACGCGGCCGCTTGCCAGGCAGCAACTCATTCGGATGTCCGGCCGTGGTGACGAACGATTGCAGCCGTGTGGAAAACGGAATGCCCGTATCGCCGGCGATAACCGAAGGCAGCCAGGCTCCGCTTGGCGTAGCCGAGAATGCGTTGCCTTTGCTATCGATCACGTTCACGCAAGTGGTGTCTTGCACTACTCCGGAAGGCGACTGCGTTACCGGTAAGGGCAGTAAAGGTTGGAACGTCCCCGGGCGGCTTTCCATCGACGCTTTGTCAGGATCGATCAGCTTGCGGCGCTCCGCGGCGTATTCCTTCGACAGCAGAATTTCTTCGGGGATCTTGCTGAATTTCGGATCGCCATAGTAACGATCGCGATCGGCGAAGGCCAGCTTCACGGCCTCAATCACGGTGTGGAGATACTGCGGGCTGTTATGACCCATGGCTTTCAGGTCGAACCCTTCCAGAATATTGAAAGCTTCCAACATCACGGGCCCTTGCGTCCAGAATCCCGGCTTATTTATTTCGTAGCCGCGATAGTTGGTGGTGCGCGGCGTGTCGGTTTCAGCCTTGAAATTGGCCAGGTCCTCGTAGGCGATCAGCCCCCGGTTTTCCGCTGAAAACTGCGCGAGGCGCTTGGCAATTGACCCCTTGTAGAACAGATTGCGAACGGCCACCAACTTGGCGTCGCGATTGCCCCGGGCCTTTTTCTCCGCCGCGGCCAACTCGCGAAATGTGTTCGCCAGTGGTTTCATCGTCACCAAATCGCCGCGCGATGGCGCCGTTCCCTTGGGATAGAAGAAGGCCATCGAAGCCGGCCATAGTTCGTGTATCGGCTGATAGCCCTTCAGGAAGCTGGCGAATTCCTCGGCGATCGGAAAGCCGTTCTCTGCATAATCGATGGCTGGCTGCGCGACTTCGGCGAAGGACATCGTTCCGTACTGGCGCAGGGCCAGAATTACGCCGTCGATTACACCGGGAGTAATTGCCGCGCGAATGCCTTGTACCGGCACGACAGGCATTTTCTGCGCATCCTCCCAAGGTTCCGGCTCGCGATTCCGATAGAATTCGATCGTAGCTTTCGCCGGAGCGACACCGATCCCACTGATGGCGATCGCCGGCTTGCCGGTCATCTTGATGAGTATCGGAATTTCACCGCCCAATCCGAATCGGCTCTGTTCGGTTACAGTGGCCGCAAGCACCGCCGCGACGCCGGCATCCACCGCATTTCCGCCCTTGGACAGCATCCGCAAGCCCGCTTGCACTTCCAGGTTATTCGCCGCGCCCACCATCTCATGCGTCCCTCGAACCGCCGGGAACATCGTTTGCGATGAGGTGGGGTGCTGGGCAACAGCCGTCGCGCACACCGCCCCAAACGATAGAAGAATGCGTAGCGAATTCATAGAGGTATCCTCGCACTTTCCAACATCCGCCGGTACTTTCGCAGTAACTCGTAAATCACGATACCGCCCGCCGTCGCGACATTGAGCGAATGCTTCAAGCCGAGCATAGGAAGTCGCACATGCGTGTCACACAGCCGGAGCAACTCGGGCCGGATGCCATCCACTTCATGCCCGAAAACAACGCACACCGGGAAGCGTGGGTGCCAATCGAAGAGATCCACCGAATGGCCGCTGGTCTCAATCGCGGCGATCTCGAATTCCCGCTCGTGCAAGTCTTCGGCAACGGCCAGCGCATCGGCATGATATTCCCAGGCCACTGTCTCCGTGGCCCCCAGCGCGGTTTTCTCGATGCCCTTCTTTGGCGGAGAGCCAGTGATTCCGCAAAGGTAGAGGCGTTCGATTGCACCCGCATCGGCCGTGCGGAAGAACGCTCCAACGTTATACATGCTGCGAACGTTGTCCAGTAAAATTGTCGCCGGCAGCTTCCTGATGTGTTCGTACGAAGAGGATCCTTGCGTCGCCAGATAAGGAACGCGTTCCATCAGCTTTCGAACGTGCGCGCGAAATCCATCGTTTCGCGGATCGTCGCGGGCTCGGCGTTGGCCAATTCCCGGGCGATCCCCCACGCTCGATCTTCCAATTCAATCAGCGGCGCGATCGCATGGATCAGCCCCCATTGCAGCGCTTCTTGTGCCGCGAAGATCCGTCCGCTGATGCTCAACTCCAGCGTCCGTCGCTTGCCGATGGCGCGGGCGACCGCTCCGAAAGTCAGGTCTGAAAATCGCGCTTGACGAACTTCGGTTAACCCGAACGTCACGCCTTGCGCGGCCACCACGACGTGCGCTGCTGCCAGTAGTGCGATCCCCGCTCCAAATGCCGGACCCTGTACGGATACCACGATGGGCTTGTGCATCTCACGAAACGTTCCGAAGAGTTTTCGATAAGGCGCGTGCATCTCACTCAACGATGCCTCCTGCGGAATGCCGGCGCAGAATAGCTTGCCTTGCGCGTCCAGCAAAACTGCCTCCACCTCGTGGTTGTCGTCGGCTTCGCTCAATGCTTCGCTCAGCAATCGCACCATGTCCAAAGTGAGTGCGTTGTTGTCTTCCGGATGGGAAAGCGTGAGCCTTAAAACTTTATTCTCGATAATTGACTGCAAATGGTCTGTCATTTAAATGGTCTCGAGTGCCAGGTGTTCTCTGTGGCCGGCCGCGGTCGCCGCTTCCAGCGCAAACGTCAGCACGCGGCGTGTCTCCAGAGGATCGATCAGAATGTCGACATGCCCCCGGGCGGCGGCGTGGTGCGAGTCGAGCCAATGCTCATAGTCGCCGCGAGTCTTTTCGATACGGGCTTGGAGGTCGGCGGGAATTGGCTCGCCGCTCGCCTGATACTTTTCCAACTCCGGCCCATAGACGGCTTTCACAGCCGATTCGCCTTCCATCACGCCGATCCGCGCCGTCGGCCAGGCGAAGGCGAAATGCGGATCGAAGCCCTGGCCGGCCATCGCATAATAGCCGGCGCCGCTAGCGTGATTCAACGTAAGAATAATCTTCGGGACCGTCGCGCAGGCCATCGTCTCCACCATCTCCGCTCCAGCGCGGATGATGCCTTCACCCTCGGCCTCGGCGCCCACCATGAATCCGGAAACATCCTGCAGGTAAATCAGCGGCAATCCCTGCCGCTCTGCCATCTCCACAAAATAGGCCACCTTGCGCGCCGATTCCGTATACACGATGCCCCCGATTCGCGGGCCCCCGCTTGTCTTCAAAAATCCCCGCCTATTCGCGATAATTCCCACGGTATTTCCGTTTAATCTGCCATTAGCGCAAAGCAGTTCCGGCGCATGATCTGGCTGGAATTCCAGATAGCCATCGGCATCGAACAGCCGCTCCAGAATACCTTCGACGTTATAGGGCAGGCGATGATCGGCAGGCATCAAGTCATAAAGACCCTCGCCCGGTTTTGCCGGCGGCGTGCCCTTGACCGATGCCGGAGGCGCGGGGAAATCGCGGAATTTCTGGCGGATCAGGTCCAGGCAATGGGGATCGTCCTTGGCCATGTAATGGGCGACGCCGCTGGTGCGCGTGTGCATGCTGGCGCCGCCCAGCGATTCCGAATCGATCACTTGGCCGACGGCGCCTTTCACCAGGTTGGGTCCACCGAGTCCCATGAAACTGGTGCCCTCCACCATGATGATCACGTCGCTCAGGGCCGGTAAATAGGCGCCCCCAGCGATGCACGGCCCCATCACCGCGGCGATTTGCGGCACGTGTAGACGGCGCCGCATCAAAGAGTTGTAGTAGAAAATTCGGGCCGCGCCATATTGGCCAGGAAAAATGCCGTCTTGCAATGGCAGATTCACACCCGCCGAATCCACCAGGTATACAATCGCAAGGCGATTGCGCATGGCGATTTCCTGGGCTCGCAAAATCTTTGTAATCGTCTCCGGCCACCATGCGCCGGCCTTCACTGTGGCGTCATTGGCGACGATGACCGCGGGCCGCCCTTCAATTTTCGCGAGCCCCGTGACGACGCCCGCCCCGGGGGCCTGCCCGTCATATCGATCGTGCGCGATCAGCAGACCTATCTCGAGGAACATCGAGCCATGGTCGACCAGGTGCGCGACGCGCTCCCGCGCCGTGAGCTTCCCATCGCGATGCTGCTTTTCAATCTTCTTCGCGCCACCGCCCAGCCGCAACTTCTCTTCCAGCTGCTGCAGCCCATCAACCAGACCGCGCATGTGCTCGGCACTCTTTTGAGACTCGGACGGGGAGGCGATTTTCACTCCATCCAGGATACAGCTATTCCGCCGTCACCCAGACCTTGGAAGCCGCGGTATTTCCCAATTTGACGGGCCTGCCGGTGATGCGGAGGGTCATCGTGTCGTCGTAATTCGCCGCCACAACCCGCACCGCCGCGCCCGGATGAATGCCCAGATCGTTCAAATATTCCAGCAACTGCCGGTCGCGTTCAAAGACGCTCTTCACTCGAACCGCGCTGTCGGCGGGCACTTCGTTCATCGGCAGCCAACCGCGTGTCCGCCGATCGCCTGGCGAATCCATGCCAACGCGATTGCCGTGCGGACATGCCTCGCCACTTCCGAGCTTCTCCACTAAACGGCGTTCGAAATCGGCAGATACAGCGTGCTCCATTTGTTCCGCTTCCTCGTGGACCTTGTACCATTCCATACCGAAAATTTCGGTTAGCATGCGCTCAATCAAATGGTGGCGAGTCAGAACGCGGTTGGCAATCTCGCGTCCACCGGCCGTCAACCGGATATGGCCCTCTTCGTCGACGGCAATCAGATCGTCGCGCTTCAGGCGCTTGATGGCCATTGTCACAGCCGGCGGAGATACGTTCAACCAGCGCGCCAGCGTTGCCGCAATCACCGTCTCGCCTTCCGACTCTGCCTCGGCAATCGACTTGAGGTAGTTCTCCTTGGAAATGGTGATCTTCACGCCAATCAGAATTGTATCGCGACCCGTAACCCTATCGAACCGGATCACGACTCGAAATTGTTACACCAAAACTGTTATCCTTTCAGGCAATCTATGAACCGCTTCCAACTCGCCACCGCGTGCACTGCCGCTGTACTCTCTATTCCGCTCTGGCTTCTTGCCGATGAGCGCGTCGATCTGTCGGCCATTCACCGGATCAAGGCGGAAGCCTTTGAGAATTCCAAGGTGATGGACACCATGTTCTATCTCACTGATGTTTACGGCCCGCGTCTAGCCAACTCGCCCAACTATCGCGCCGCCGCCGATTGGGCAGCCAAGCAGATGAAGGATTGGGGTCTGACGAACGTCAAGCAGGAGAAATTTCCTTTTGGCCGTTCCTGGGCCTATTCGAAATTTTCGGCGGCGATGGTGCAGCCCCAGTATCAGCCTCTGATCGGCTTCCCCCTGGCTTGGACGCCTGGTACGAATGGCGTAGTGACAGGTGAGCCGGTACTTGCCGTCCTTGCAACCGACGCCGATTTGGAAAAGTGGAAAGGCAAGCTGAAAGGCAAAATCGTGATGACCATGGCGCCGAAACCGATCGAAATGGTTACGACGCCTCTTGGCAAGCGCTATACCGATAGCGAGCTGACGGAGTTGGAGAGGGCCCCCGAACCCGGCGCATCGCCGTTTGGGATAGGGCGTCCGACCGCTGGCCAGCCGGGACCGGGAGGCCGTCCGAACTTCGAGCAGGTTCGAAAATTTCGCACCAAGGTAACCCAGTTTTTGAAGGACGAAGAAGTTTTGGCCGTCCTGCAATACGGCTATACCGGCGATGGCGGTACGGTTTTTGGGGCGCAGGGCGGATCGCGCGAGATGAAGGATCCAATTCCGCCCCCAATGGTCGTGGTGACACCGGAGCACTACAACCGGATAGCGCGATTGCTCGATCATAAAATTCCGGTGAAGCTGGAATTCGATATCAAGGCCGAGCTGATCGATGAACCGAAAGATTGCGTCAATATCATCGGCGAGATCGAAGGCGGTCGTAAGAAAGACGAGATCGTCATGATCGGCGGCCATTTCGATTCCTGGCAGGGTGGAACCGGGGCGACCGACAATGGCGCGGGTAGCGCGGTGATGATGGAAGCCATGCGGATTCTGAAAACCCTCAACGTCAAGATGGACCGCACGGTCCGCATCGGCTTGTGGGGCGGGGAAGAGGAAGGGCTCATCGGGTCGAAAGAGTACGTGAAGGAGCACTTCGGCGATCCGGAAACGATGAAGATCACCTCCGAACATGCCAAACTTTCGGCGTACTTCAATGTGGATAACGGTACGGGTAAAATCCGCGGAATTTACTTGCAGGGCAATGACATGGCAAAGCCGATTTTTCAATCGTGGCTTGCGCCATTCAAAGATTTGGGCGCCACGGCGGTGACCATTCGCAACACCGGCGGAACCGATCACCAATCGTTTGACGCGGTCGGCCTGCCGGGCTTCCAGTTCATTCAGGATCCGATGGATTACATGACTCGCACGCATCATTCCAACATGGATGTGTACGACCGTATTTCGAAGGGCGACCTGATGCAGATGTCGGCGATCGTGGCTTCGTTTGTCTATGACGCGGCGAATCGCGACGAAATGATTCCCCGCAAAACGTTACCCGCGGCACGTCCTCGCCGAACGGATCCTGACGCGGATGAAAAGAAAGGCGACAAGAAGACCGCGCCAGCTACGGCTGGATCTGGTGATTCGCGCTAAATTTAATAATCATTATTTGTGCCAGGGAATGTTCGGTAATTCCAACCCGTTACATGCTGGGAGGAAAGGTCAGTGACAAGCGCGATAGACAGGGAAGAAGAAATCCGCGCCGTTCTCGGCCGTATTGAAGCTGCTTGGAAAGAAAAACGGTTTGAAGGCCTGGACGAGTGTTTCGACGAAAAAGCCGTGATCGTGGGCCCGAACTATGCCGTCTTTGCTTCTGGTCGGACCGCATGCGCTGAAAGCTATCGCGAGTTCGCTACAAATGCAGCCGTCTTGTCCTACTCTGAAAGCGATCACGTCCTTCGTCTATGGGAAGGGACGGCCGTGTATACGTTTTCGTGGCGCATGACGTATCAACGGGATAACGGCCCGACCGCGGAAGCCGGAACGGATCAACTCGTCCTGGCCCTAATCCAGAGCACGTGGCGAGTGCTATTTAGATATATCTATTTCGCGCCGTCGGCGTAATCGGCCGTCCAGCCGGTACAGTAATCTAAGTGCATGTGGATTCTAGCCTTATTGGGAATGTTCGCAGCCGTGGCTGCGGCCGATACTACCGGCCCATTCTTGCTCTGCTTCGGACTCTCCCCAAACACTGTAGGAAACGCGGCGAAGTCGTTCCCCGATTCGAAAATAGTTCCCGGCTCATTCATTGGCATCTCGAGTGGGTGCTCAACCGAGAGCCCGCCCCGTTCGATCCGTCACTAAAGGTTACGGTCAAGATCGTCCCTGTCGCCACTGGAAAAACGTATAACGCTACGGTGCTGTCAGACCTCCGTACATCCTCAGACATCGCGCTTGTTCCCGCCGATGTTCCCTTAGGCCCAGCGGACGTGATCCGCAGTTTTGGTGGCGTGGATAGCCCGCCTGTCAGGGTCACGGCGGTGGCGAGTAACTTCGCCCTGTTTACGCACAACGGCGGGTTCGGACCGGCAGTGGCCCAAAATATTTCAACCTCCGGCACGATTGAGTTGAACGCGCTGACACGCCCCGCGCGAGTTGGCCAGTGGGTGACACTTTGGGGAACCGGGCTCGGTACCGCAGATCCAGCAAGCGTTCGCGCGACCCTCGGCGGTCATCCGGTTTTGGTCGGTTACGCCGGACCCTCGCCGGGAAATCCTGGTCTTGATCAGGTCAATGTTTTAGTTCCTGCCGATCCCGCCATTCCCGATAGTTGTTATGCCGCAGTACAAGTCCATGCCGGCGATACCGACAGTAATGTCGCGTCTATCTCCAAGGCGCGCGGCACTTCCGCCCGTTCCAGCCCATTTGGTTTAACTATCGACCAATCGGTGCTGCTGGATGCAGGGCAATCGATTCCGTTCGTACAGTTAAATATTTCCGGATCGGTCGCGATGCCGGATGCACAGCCGCTTTATGTACGAGACGAAGGCTTTGACGGCTACTCATTGCTGCTGGGCGCCCCAACAATAGCGTCGTTTACGCAACCGAGCGTCGCCGACGATGTATTCTACGCAGCGAGGCGCCGTTTGGAAGCGGGGCCTTCATAGTTGCTTCCGGCAATATCGATCTAGGCCCGAAACTTACGCTCAGCGGTTCCGGAAATTCTCTCGATGCGTTTAACAACGGGACGGGCGCCGGTTTTTATTCGGCGCGGATCATCAGCCTGCCCGGGGTTCCTTCGCCCGATGATCTCGCCGGTCCGTTTTTCGCGCCTGGAACCTGGACCATCCATGGCGAAGGTGGCAAGGACACAGCGGCGTTTGCGGCAACACTCACCATTCCGCCGCCGATTCGCAGCATGAACTTTTCCGATCTGCAAACGATTGACCGGCAGCAGAACACCATTTTGCGCTGGGATCCCACGGGATACACAGCCGACGACGTGATGACGATAGATCTAGAGGGTCTGATACCGGTAATCGCCGTTCAACCTTTTACTCTTCCTGAACATGGACCCGTTACCTGCCGGGTGCGCGCTACCGATGGTCAGACTGTTTTGCCACCCTCGCTGTTTAGAACCGCCGCATCGGGCCCCCGGGATTTCTTGCGGCTAACTCTAACCAAGCGGCCCGACCGCCTAAACACTGTGTCCATTCCCCTTACCGATGGCACCGTCCCCGCTGTCTTCCAATACACTGCATTCGAGGTTCTGCCGATTCTGATCAAATAAAGAATCTCAAACGGCGACTTTCTGTAGGAAAATTCCCGCGAAAGCACTGCGGATTCGGGAAAATAGAATGAACCACAGAATGGTCACGATGACCGCGAGCGGCAGCCCTTCCGGAGCCATCGTGATATGGAAAATCAGGATATTCACGATCACCGGGCCTAGCAGCGTTAGCGCCAGGGGAACGAATTGGTTTGCCAACAGCAAAATTCCGCCGACGGTCTGCAGCAGGAACACCGGCACCATGTAGTTTGAGGCGCCCATCACGCCCATCCACTGTAAGGCTAAACCGGTTGGCGGCGGCATCGGAATGAAGTGCAGAAATCCGTTCAAACCGAAGACCAAAAAGATCAATCCCAATAAATAACGAGAGATTATCGCTGCAATTTTCATAATTAAGCCGCCACTTTTCGGATTTGTTCCATTGTCGGCTGGAGGAATGTTTCCCGGTCCACGCCACCGGAGAGAAGACGCGCTACACCGCCCGCTGTTACAAACTTCACGTCCGAAACCCCGAGAAAGCCGAGCATTGTGCGCAGGTACGGCTCGATGAAGTTTAACGCCGCCCCCGGAGTACCCGCTTCGTAGACGCCTCCGCTGGCCGTCATATACGTCGCTTTGTTGACTTGCAGAAGTCCGATCGTGCCATTCGGGCCTTAGGTAATTGTGCGGCCCCGGCGGTCGATTTGGTCGATCCAGAGTTTCAGCACAGGGGGAATATGGAAGTTATGCATGGCCACG
>JBBSEX010000016.1:0-133048 GCA_038239345.1 Bryobacterales bacterium | reverse complement strand
GACCGTTCGGCGACAGTGAATTTATCGGTAAACTGGAAGCGCATTTCGGTCGGCAATGGAGATCTCCAGGGCGGCCGAAGAAGCCGGTGGGACAGCAACAATTGGGGACAGAGCGGTCCATCATATTATCGATAGCGTGATCAGGGGAAAGATCAGGACGTCCCCAGTATTCTTTCCCACAGTGTTCTCCCAGAATTTTGCAGGCAGTCTCGATTAACTATGTGGCGGTCGGTTCGGGATCCAACCGGCAACGCTCTGCTGCTGAATCCCACCGCGCCATACGGGAACGGCCAGCTCATCAACGACGGCTTTGAGAACAACTCGCACGTGGTGTTTCCGGATTTGCTCAACGAATGCTAGGCAGGTTCGGCGTGGTGATGGGTGGCGAGGACGGCTCGGGCTGCTGTGGATTGAACGCGTGTTGCGGGAATACTGGGCGATCCGAAAGCGCGCTGGCCAGTACGTCGGTCTCCTACGATGCCCGCTTCTATGGCCGATGCTTGGGGTTGCCATTTTTCTGGCGTTCCGAGGGGCCGCCGCCAGTTCCCGAACTCGAACCTTCACGCTGACATGAGTTACGCTGGAACTCATGGTCTACCGGACACTGGTGGCTTTACTTCCGTGTTTGTTGCTTTCCATGCAAACATCGTTTTGCCAGCAGAAGGCGGTAGAAAAGTTTGCTCCCTATGTCCCATCGCCTCCGCTCATCGTCGAAAAGATGCTCCAATTAGGCGAGCTCAAAGCTGGTGAAGAAGTTTTCGATCTTGGCAGCGGAGATGGCCGCATCGTGATCATGGCAGCCCAGAAATTCGCGGCCGACGCTTATGGCGTGGAGTATGAGCCCGGCCTGTGCAAGCAGAGTGAGGCCAGCATTAAAAGCCTGCACCTTCACAAGAAGGCTCATATCATCCAAGGCGACATCATGGATCAGGACTATTCGAGAGCCGACTTAATCACCGTCTACCTATTACCCGTTTCCAATGATAAAGTACGGCCACTGCTTGAGAGGCAGTTAAAGAAAGGCGCTCGAATCGTCGCTCACGATTTCGAAATCGCGGGCTGGACGCCGGTGAAGGTACAGGACATCGATGACGACGGCGAGGGCCGCAGTCACCGGCTTTATCTTTATAGGCGATAATTCAATCTTCGTATGCTTCCGCACATCTGGCGTCAGTCGCTGAGTATTTCTCGGGCAGTGCTGGGATGCGCCAGTTTCGCGATCTTCATCATGAGATCGGAGCGGGCGATCTCGATCCTGACGGGTCTGCTTCTGCTGTATATGATTTATGCAGTCGGGGCGGCCGCCTGGCGCAACCTGGACGGCCGGGCATACTCGAATGTCGCCCTGCTGATCGACACTTTGTATTTACTGGTGTGGATTTCCATTTGCATATCTACTCCAGCGTTATGGATAACAATCCTGCTATACGCTTACGTGATGGCCGAAGCCGTGGTTTTGCAGGACTGGCGCGTCGTCTCGGCGCTTTATATCGTGACGCTCACCTGGACTCTATTGCTGATACCGGTTCAATATCCAATCCTTGCGCCCGTCATCGCCTGTACGGGTGCACTCTGCGTGGTTTTCGTTTTGCAAAAACGCTACCTGGAAGCGCGGCTGTGGAATGCGGCGCGGCAATCCGTTCTATATCGCTACGATGCCCAAGTGGCTCGCGAATCGGAACGGGAGCGCATCGCCGCGGATTTCCACGACGGCCCTCTGCAGAGCTTCATCAGCTTTCAAATGCGCCTGGAGATCATCAAGAAATTGATGGGCCGGGATGCCGCTGCCGCTCTGGATGAATTGCGCCAGTTGCAGGATATCTGCAAGGGACAAGTGAACGAATTACGGTCGTTCGTGCGCAGTATGCGTCCCCCTGAGGAAGGCATGAGTCTCAGCGCTTCGTTGAGCCGAATGGTGGAACAATTCCAGCGCGATACTGGCCTCTCTACGTCATTCACCAGTGGCGATTTCGCCGACCCTCCAGAGACTGAGCTCTCGCTCGAAATGCTGCACCTGGTCCGCGAGGCATTGAACAATGTGCAGAAGCACTCCAAAGCGACGCGCGTTGCCGTCAACATCGATAAGACCGACAATTGCATCGAAATCTCCATTGAAGACAATGGCGGCGGGTTTCCGTTTAGCGGCGCCTATAATCTGGACGAACTGGAGTTGCTGCGTCTTGGCCCCACCAGCATCAAGCGCCGAGTGCGCATCCTGAATGGCGATTTGTACGTGGAATCGCGCCCCGGCCAAGGCGCTGGACTGAAGATTCGAATTCCCGCATGAGAAAATACGTTCTACTCTTGATAGCTGGTTTGTTGCTGTCGTCGTGCAGCAGTAAATACTCCGAGTTCGTTCTGCCGCAACCGCCTGGAAAGCCCGTCCCCGATCATGACTCCTACACATGGGAAGTGACCCGCGGGCCCGTCGTGCCTCGTGGCGGAGGCGGCGAATGGGATTCGAGCGACGTTCTCAATCCCTCAGTGGTGCGCCGCGGAAAGACTTACTACAACTTCTATTCCGGCTTCGATGGAAAAACCTGGCATACCGGCTTAGCCAAATCTTCCGACGGCCTGAGTTGGGAGAAGCAGCCGCAGCCGGTACTCTCGCCCAATCCGGCCACATGGGAAGGCAAATACATCGCGGCGAATGGCTCGGCAGTCGATGACGATGGTGAGTTTCTTTACTGGTATCAGGCTGGTTCCCCATTCCAGATCGGCCTGGCGCGGTCCTCCGATGGCATCGCCTGGAAGAAGAACGATAAACCTGTTCTCGAAGTAGGCCCGCGCGGCAGTTGGGACGAAGGTGGAGCGGCTGATCCGTACGTCATTCAGGTTGGGTCTTATTTCTATCTGTATTACACCGGGATTGATCGCGCCCACCGCCAGCGTCTTGGCGTAGCGCGGTCCAAGAGCGGCGAAAAGTGGGAGAAATTGCAAGCCAATCCGATTCTCGAATTGGGCAACAAGGATTCCTGGGATGGCGTGGGCCTGGGTGAACCGGCAGTCTGGGCGCAAGATGGCTATTACTGGATGCTCTACACCGGCCGCGACAATCGGGAATATCGGAAAACCGGCTTGGCGCGCTCCACCGATGGCGTGAACTGGGAGCGTTCCGGACGTACCGCCCTGCTGGCGGGCGATGAAGCCTGGGATTCAAAAATCATGTGCGACCCAAGCGTGGAAGTACAAAAAAACGGCGACATCCGAGTCTGGTTCGGTGGCGGCAATATGGCCAAGCCGGATGAAGGGCTAAATGGACAGATCGGCCACGCGGTTCTAAAGCCGACGGCGAAAGAATAGGAGGTGGGAGGTTGGAGGTGGGAAAAAATGATCCTGGATTCTTGCTTTCGTCGCTCCACTTCATCTAGCTCACCAACTTTTCAGCAATCGCTTGGCTTGCGGAACTAGCAGCCGTTTCAGACTGGTTTTGACAGCGTCAACCGACCTATGATCTCAGAGATTAAGCAGGAAGTTTTCCATCTTCGATTCGACAACACTGACCGTAAGGCTTGTCGGAACCGCATATGCAAATTCGATCTGATCGATATTCTCTGAATCTGGCGTACCTAATCGGCAAGATTCTTTTCTCCAAATCTAGCCCTGGCGATTCCGTCTCGACGCCATGAAAAGTGTAAAGCTTCCAAAGAGCATCTTTCATGCGGAGAAGGGACTCCATAATCTCAACTGGTGGTATATCCATACCATTTGGATAGCGACCAAGAATCGAAGCATACAACCGGTACCATCTGGAATACTCCTCAAACTGTCCACTATCGTTAGCGATCTGCCAGAGCTTGTTTTCTACCACAGGGTCTGATGCTATATCGAAAACCAGAACGCTGTCTGGAAGAAACAATGTCTGTGTCTCACCTTCGATCATGGGCGGTGAAACATCGACCAATGTCTCATCCGGCTTCTGCCAGACAGCATGAAACTGAGCCTCTAGCGAAATCTTTGCTCGTTCAAAAATGGCCCATCCATGCAGGACTTTGCCACCTTTTCTGGTTTTGCGCTTTACGTTAGCAAAGCAAAACTGTTTTTTGGTGTTCGACGATATCTGAATCGGCACGAAAACAGGAAGCTGAGTGGAGTCAATCGATTGACAGAATTGGCGGACATCGCTTGTTATCTGCTTCGGTGTGTAGATGTTCTCCATAACGGCTTGTTACTTACTAATCCCAACCTTTTCCAAGCTCGCTTTTTCCGCTTGATGTGCAGCCTTCATCGCATCCTCTTACGAGATCCCATTGTTGATACCTGGAGCCGGGAATGGCAAAGCACCATCGGTGGGATGTTGGAATTACCCCCACCCTGGTGTTAGGTGGGCGGGGGCGATGAGAGATGCCCAGGAACTGGTCTGTGCCACTACCACCTACCCCCCATCCCCACCTCCCTCCTCCTACGGCATCTTCCGCGGCGTCACATCGCCTTCCGTCAACCGAAGGGCCCACTTGATGGCTTCGAAATACATCGCCTGAATGTTCTTGTCGTCCCAGGACTCTACCGTGTGCCCGAAGGTGGAATAAAAAACCCGCCCTTTACCGTACATCTTGGCCCAGGCTACGGCGAAATCCTTGTCGGTGCGCTTTACGCCCTTGTGGTTAAGATCGATCTTGTCGGGGTCCAGGCGCATCAGCACCCGTAATTTCTCCCGCGAATATTCTTTGCTTGCCTGATAAATCTCATCTCGATGCACAAAGGTTTTGGGGAAATGCTTTGTCGCGGGAAAGTTCGGATCTTCGACGATTACCGGCGCGTCAAACACGCCCCACGGATGATTATCGAAATAAGCGCCGGTCATTTCGCCATATTCGGGCCACTGATAGAACGTATCGATAGCGCTATGCAAGCCGATGAACCCCTTGCCATCCTCATGCACGAACGCTAGAAGATCGGCTTTCTGCTTGTCCGTCATTTTTAGCTCGCCCGTTGTATAAAACACCACCGCATCGAAATAATCCAGGTTCTTGGCATTACCCGCGACGAGTTTGTCTTTGGTAATTAATTGGCTGTCGGTGCGGATGTAGGTATCCCAAAGTCCCGATTCGTGCCCCAGCTTATAAATGGTGGCGAGGGCGTTGGAAACCGAATCGTGCTGGTAGCCTTCCACCTCGCCGATAGCGAGCACTTTTTTCCTCTTGGGCGGGTCGGCGGCCGTCAGAAGCACCGTGCAAACCAGGAACGGTAGAAGGAGTTTAGAGATCTTCATTAGCAGACATTCTACCGGGAAATCGGCCCTATTGCGGTATCATGAATGGCTTACCCATGGAAGAAGTCCCGCTCATCCCCAAGATTTCGGCTCTTATTGTGTCTTATAACAGCGCCCCCGCTCTACGGCGTTGCTTGACGGCACTGGAAGCGTCGGTGGGGCGGGAGCGGATGGAGATTCTTGTGGTGGACAATGGGTCGCTCGATGAGAGTCCACGCCTGGATGCCGATTTTCCGCGTGTCACGATGCTCCGCCTACCACGAAATTTCGGGGCTACGAAAGCCACCAACATTGGAGTACGCACCGCCAAGGGCGAGTATATTTTCCTGCTTGATCCGGAAGTGGAAGTGGAGCCTGGCGCCGTCCTGGCTTTATCGGAATTGCTGGATAACGATACGACAGCCGCGGCGGCTTGTCCGTTGCTGGTGACGCCCGAAGGATCGCCGGCGGCTTATCTTGGTAGCCTTCCCACCCCGGAGACATTGTTATCGGCCTGGAAGAACGGCCGCGAGCGCGAGGTTCCGCGGCTGGGCGAATCCAATTCCCTTACGGTCGAATACCCCGGGCGGGAAGCGCTTCTGGTCAGAAAATCGTTTGCCCAAGGGACGAACTATCTGGATGAGCGCTACGGGCAATACTGGTCGGATGCGGAATTATGCTGGCGAATCGCTCGCGCCCAGAAGAAAATCCTTCTCCTCACGGCGGTTCGGGGCGTTCTGCACCCCAAAGACTGGGAACCGGAAACCACCGGCGCGCGAGCCCTTCTCTCCTCCGACTGCGGATCCGGGGCGGCGGCCTTCGCGGGAAAACATTTTGGCGGTTTTGCCGGATTTCGCCTGCGCCTGGCAATGATTTTCTCGTCTCTTTTTAGTCTATTATCGTTTCAGGATGCCGGGTTCCAGTGGGGCCGGTTGATGGGATTGCTCAGCGGATCGCGTGTGGACGGCTCACAGTCGAGCCTTTAATCAAGACGTCTCTAAGCCTTTCGGCGGGAACGTCCGATAGAGACCAAGAGAGTACTAGACTAGGATACACATGGACGCGTTGTTGTGGATGTTTCTGCCGGTGTTTGTGGCCGTGGGTTCGGCACTCCTGGCCTTTTACATCATGCAGGCGAAATTGGAAGTCGCCGTCGCCAAAGAGCGGGAATCTCTCGCTGAGGCGCGGGCGGTGATCAACTCGCACAAAATCACCATCGAAGAGCGGCTAAAGGCTACTGAAGAGCAGACCCGGCGTAAATCATTCGACGAATTTATGCAGGATTTCCACGTCGAAGAACGCAGTTACGTGCGGGAAAGCAAGTCCGTATTCAACAATAAGAAATCGATGGTTTTGCAGGAGCGCCTGTTCTTCCGCAATATCCCGCTCTCCAATTGGGTAGAGCATGAGATGTTGATCGAAGAAGGGGGCGATGCGCAGGGCGCGGCCAAGGGTCTATCGGTGTTTACCACCAAATCGTTGACCGAGAAACCGAGTGGCGCGCTGGCTCGCTTCAGCCCGGAAGAAGCCAAACCGGAAATCCAGATTCAGCGTCTGCAGCGTTAGCTCGCCTGGCTGAGAACGTCCATCAGTTCTTCCACAACCATCTCCAGTCCATGATTCTCGCGAGCGTGCCGCACTGCCCGGCGGACCATCCGCGCGCGTTCACTGTCCGTTACCGTGGAGCTTCCCCGCGGCCCCTGCCACTGGCGAATCGTATCGGCGAAGATGCGATACTGCCCCCACCAGCCGCAAACTGCCTCCGCTGTACGGCCGCCTTCCGTATAGGTTAAGGTTTCGTTGTGGAAATCGAATTCAATTCGATAACTGGATTCCTGTTTGCGCCGACGCTTCCGTTCCTGCCAAACGAACCCACCAGTCTTGTCGATGTAAGCCAGCCCCGCTTCGGTCATGACGAATGCCAGATCGTGCTGGAAGTCCGCTGCACAGAGGAATTTAGGCACGATGATCAGTTTGCCCGAGGGGTCGGCGTAACCATAGCGCCCATCCACTTGGGTGCGGACGAGATCCGCCGCCGGAGCCAAATTGGGTTCGTTTTGCCGCGCGTTCACTTTCTCGCCAAGTGTATCGATCCAAAAGCATTCTCCGCCAGCGGTTACTGCGGCAAATCCGCCCTCAAACTGCGAGGCCCGGTCAAAACACGGGTGAATCGCTACCTGTCCCGATCGATCGAGGAAACCGAAAAGTCCGCCGGACTCCATCCGTACCAGGCCGTCATGGAAGTCGCCCTGGATACGATAGGAGGTTTCCGCTACGCGCTGGCCCTGTTCATCCAGAATCCATGACCGGTCTCCACGCGTCACGATGGCCCGGTCTTCGAAAAAATCGGTGGCCGTTTCGTACTCCGGCGCGACGACAACAATTCCCGCATTATCCATATAACCTGATTGCCCGGCAGCGGTAATTCTTGTCAGTTGCGGACGGAATTCGCCACGGCTTCAAAAGTCGGCGGCACTACGACGTTACCTTGGATATCGATGAATCCAAAACAGTTTTGTTCACGGATCGGATAAAGCCAGTTACTCATACAAGGCTCCTACATCTGATAGAGCGCAAATTTTCGCGGATTTAGCTCACAGGGGGCGGCGCTGACGCACGATTTCTGCAAACGGTGTATACTGTTCCTAGGTGTCGAACCGTATCAGTGGGCGAAAGCCCACTTTTTTATTGCCCGATACCCTGACTAGAATGGCTGAGCGCAACCGGGACACGATCGTTAGTCAAATCGGCGAAATCGCCGAGCGGGTAGCTTCTTCCGAAGGCCTCGAGGTGGTCGAGACGCTGGTGCTTGGGGGCGGCGGGGCTCGCGTTGTAAGGATCTATATCGATAAGCCCGAAGGCGTCACTCATTCCGATTGTGAATTGGTATCGCAGCAGGTTGGAACGATTCTGGATGTGGAGAACGTCATACCTGGAGCCGGCTACACGCTGGAAGTGAGTTCGCCCGGCCTGGAGAGAAAGCTCACCAAGCCCCGTGACTTTGAGCGGTTCCTGGGGAGCAAGATCAAGGTGGTTCTGCGGGATCCGGTGGAGAATCAGCGTCGTTTTGAAGGAGTTTTGACGGCCTTCTCCGATGGAATCATTACACTTGAAGCAGCCGCCGGCAAGAGTATGCCGATTGCGCTCGATCAGGTGGAAAAAGCAAATCTGAAGTTCGAGTGGTAAAAGCGTAAAAATTTAGGTCGGCGAAAGCCGCATCGTCCCGCCTTTATCCGCGGCATGGGTACTGGGACGATGCAATCGGAATTTGGTTGGAAGGAGTGTCCAGCGTGGCGAGTATTTACCAGTCTATTGAGATCTTGAGCAAAGAGAAAGGTATCGAGCCGAAGATCGTCCTTGATGCCGTCAAGGACGCTATGCTGGTTGCCGCGCGGAAACATTTCCGGACGGCCGAGGACTTGGTGGCGGAGTTGGACGAACGTACGGGCGCCATCCTCATTTATGGTGTGCGGCGGGTAGTGAGCGAAGTGCAGGATCCCATCAGGGAGATTTCTTTGAGCGATGCTTTGCGCGTCGATTCGGGGGCCCAGATCGATTCCGAGTTCCGCGTCGCGAAACCCACCGAGGCCCTGGGACGTATCTCCGCGCAAACCGCGAAACAAGTGATTTTGCAGAAGGTCCGCGAGGCCGAACGGGACACGATTTTCTCCGAATACTCGGGCCGCGTGGGCGAATTGGTGAACTGCACCGTAAAGCGTCTGGAGGGGCAGGACCTGGTTCTGGATCTGGGCAAGACGGAAGCGCGTTTGCTAAAGAAAGAGCAGTCGAAACTGGAAAATTTCAGTGTCGGCGAACGGGTTCGCTGCGTAATTAAGAGCGTGGAAAAGGCCGGCAAGAATTCCGGCGTGATCGTCTCCCGGGCGGCGCCGGAACTGGTAATGCGCCTCTTCGAACAGGAAGTCCCGGAAATTTACGACAACACGGTAATCATTAAGGGCTGTGCCCGAGAGGCCGGGGAACGCACAAAGATTGCGGTCTTAAGCCGCGATCGCGATGTGGATTGCGTGGGCGCCTGTGTCGGAATGAAGGGCATGCGGGTGCAATCGATTATCCGCGAACTGCGCGGCGAAAAGATCGACATCATTGAGCATTCCGACGATTCGGTGGTGTTTGCCACGCATGCTCTGAGTCCTGCCAAGATCTCCCGCGTTTCCGTTGTCTCTGGCGGCGACAAGCATATGGAAGTGATTGTCGACGACACACAACTGTCGCTGGCGATTGGCAAGAAGGGCCAGAACGTCCGCCTGGCGGCAAAGCTGCTTGGGTGGCGAATCGATATCAAGAGCGAAGAAGAAAAGCGCCAGGAAGTGGAATCGCAAATGGCGGCGCTGGTGATTCCGGGCGCGCCGGTATCGGTTTTGATCGATCACGGCCTGGCTGAGTCGATTGTGGAAAAGCTGCTCGAATCGGGGATTCCGACCGTAGAGCGGCTGGGTGCCATGACGCCCGAAGATCTGGAAGTAATTCCTGGTATCGACTTGGAAATGATCGAGAAAATCCAGTTCGCGGTCAATGGGTATTACGTTCAGTTTGAAGAACCAGTCGAAGGGCAACTGGCGCTGGACGAAGAACTGGCGCCGGAGTCGTCCGCCGAAGCCGTCGTGGACGGAGACGGTGTACACGAAGAAGAAGCTCTCGACGCCGCTGCCGGGGAAACGGAAGCAGTGGTGGAAGAGCCGGTAGAAACACAGGAAGTCGAAGCCCCGCAACACGCCGGGCATGAGAGCGGGAACGATAACCACGCCGAGACGACTCCGGGCCATGAGGCCGAATCTGTTAACATAAAGGACGCGGATAAGCCAACTTCCGGAAGTTGACAAATCCCCCTTACCACGTGATGACTCGAGACGAAATACAAGCTGTCGAGAGCGACGCTGTTTCACATATGAAGAAGATCCGCATCAATGAGCTGGCACGGGAACTGGAGGTAAAACCAGGGAAAATCCTGGAACTTCTCCCCGAGTATGGCGTCTCTGAAAAGAAGACCCATTCCAGCTCCATCGATGAAGACGTGGCCATCAAGATCAAGACCCGTTTGCACGACGATCACGTGCCGGGCCGCTCTTACGACGCCGATTCCGAATCGGACGAAGGCTCAGCCGTGGCTGTTCTGAATGAACCGGCGGAACACGAGGAGACCTCTCCCGAGGCATCCCGGCCTTCCCCGGAAATTACCAGGCCGCGTTCGGATGAGAAGGCCGCGGCCGCCGCCGCGCACCAGGATACGGCCGAAGAACCGGCTACCGACGAGAGCGCGGAAAATAGTGGGAATGGGCGCCTGGCTGCGAAGCCGCTTCGTCCACCACTGGCGGGAATGGTCGGTCATCGCGAATCCCCGCCTCTGCGTCCGCCGACGCCACCGGTGATTCCGACGCCTCCGCGACAGGCGATTCGTGTACCGCAACCACCGGCACCGCCCGTGCAAACGCCGCCCGTTCAGACTCAGCCGCTTCAAAGTCAGCACGGCACGCCGACGCCTCCGGCAATGCCCGCGCCGCCCGTGACGGCACACGCTCCGGGTGCACCAGCGCCACACTCGCCGACACCTCCTCCGACAGCACCTGCTCCACCAACGTCTGCTCTGACAACGACAGCCCCGCAGCAGACCGCGACCCAACCCGGAGTTCCGCTGATGCCGCGGACGCCCTTGGCTCCGCAGGCGCGCCGTCCAGTACCGACCATTCCGGCAAAGCCCGTGCCCACGCTGTCGCCCCGGCCCGGCCAGATACTTTCCGGCCCCCGGCAACCTCTTCCGGAGGGAACGGGCGAAGGATTGCGTCAGCCTACGGTTGCTCCGGGATTTCCTCGGCAGGCTCCGTCGATGCCCGCGCCTCCACGGACGCCCGCGCCGCCACGGCAGGGTCCACCGATCTCGCAAACGACACCTTCAACTGGACAGCAGCAGAATGCCCAAGGGACGGCTCCTCGTCCGCCACTGCGCCCCAGCCTCGCGGGGCAGCCGGCGGCGCGTCCGATTGTTCCGCCGCGCCCGGATCTGGTGGCCCGCTTAACGAAACCGCCGATGGCGCCGCCTGCTCCGGCCGCTCCCCGCCCCGGCATGCCGAACCGGCCCCAGGCGAGTCCAACTCCCGGTCAACCGATTTATCGCGGTCCGATTCGTCCCGGTCAGCCGATGATGCGTGGACCTGGAGGACCGGGCAGTCCCAGTGGGCCCAGCTATACGCCAAGCGGTCCCGGTGGTCCGCAAAATCGTGGTCCGCGGCGCTTATTACATCCGACTTCGCCGATGCGGATCGAGCCAGCTTCACCGGTTCCAGCCGACACCCAGCGCCGTCATCAGACTAAGCCCGGTGGCGTACGTCCTGGCGAACACCGCCGGGAAACGGAACGCGAAGGCAAGATGTACCGGCAGGTATCGCGACGCGATCAGCCGGCGCCTCCCCCCGTCATTGATCGGGAGATTACGATCGCCGACGGCATTACGGTGAAAGAACTCTCGGAGAAGTTGGGAGTCAAGGCCAATCACGTTATCAAGAAGCTGGTTGAACGCAAAATTTTTGCGACCATCAACCAGACTTTGGATACGAAGCTGGCCGAAGAGCTCTCGCGCGATTTCGGCGCCTCGACTAACAAGGTCAGTTTTGAGGAAGAATCGACGCAGGAAATCGTTCTTGCCGAAGACGACAAGGATCTGGTCAAGCGCGGTCCGGTGGTTACCATCATGGGCCACGTCGATCACGGTAAGACGTCGCTCCTCGACGCGATCCGGGTGGCGAATGTCGCCGGACGCGAGGCTGGCGGTATTACGCAGCACATCGGAGCTTATCGCGTCGAAAAGAACGGCCAATTCATTGTCTTCATCGACACACCGGGTCATGAAGCGTTCACCCGTATGCGTGCCCGCGGGGCGAAGGTAACCGACATCGTGGTCCTGGTAGTCAGCGCCGACGATGGGGTGATGCCGCAGACGCTCGAAGCCATCGATCACGCCAAGGCAGCCGGGGTGCCGATCATTGTTGCGATCAACAAAATCGACAAGCCCGATGCCCAGCCCGAGCGGATCAAGCAACAACTGGCCGATCGCGGTTTACTCGCCGAAGATTGGGGTGGCGATGTAGTCATGGTTCCGGTTTCGGCTAAGGCCAAGACCAACCTCGATCTGTTGCTGGAAATGATTCTGCTGGTGGCCGATGTACAGGATCTGAAAGCCAGTCCCGGCCGTCCGGGTGTTGGTTGGGTTCTGGAATCGCAGTTGGATAAGGGCCGCGGTCCGGTTCCCACGGTTCTGGTCCGCAACGGGACGCTGCGCGTCGGCGATTATTTCATCTGCGGATCGGTATTCGGCAAGGTGCGCGCCATGTTCGACGATCGCGGCGCCCCCGTCCGCGAAGCTGGACCCTCGGTGCCGGTGGAAGTTCTCGGCCTGGACAGTATGCCCGATGTAGGCGATTCGTTCCAGGTAGTCACCGATACGGCGAAGGCTAAGCAAATCGTTATCTATCGCGAATCCAAAGCGCGGGATATTGCCATGCAAAAAGGCAAGCTCACGCTCGATCAGTTACATGACCGGTTGCGCGAGGGCGAAACGAAAGAGCTGAACATCGTGCTAAAGGCCGATGTCGGCGGAACGGCCGAAGTGATCTCCGATAGCTTGCAGGCGTTATCGAACGATGAAGTGAAGGTACGGGTTCTGCGCTCGGGCGTCGGCGCGATTACGGAAAGCGATGTTCTGCTTGCTTCCACGTCGAGCGCCATCATCATCGGCTTCAACGTAAAGCCGGAACGGAACGCGGCCGCTGTGGCGGATAAGGAGAAGGTGGAAATCCGCCTGCACTCCATCATTTATAACTTGACCGATGAGGTCAAGAAGGCCATGACGGGAATGCTCGATCCGGTTTTCAAGGAAGTCTATCAGGGCCGCATCTCGGTCCGCGAAGTCTTCCGGATTACCAAGGTCGGCGTGGTTGCCGGTTGCATGGTTACCGACGGCTTTATCAAGCGCGACAGTCTGGTGCGCGTCACTCGCGAAGGAGTGGTCGTTCATACCGGGCGCGTGGATACGCTCAAGCGCTTCAAGAACGATGTCAGCGAAGTCAAAACGGGCTTCGAATGCGGTATCGCTCTGTCAAACTTCCAGGAATTGAAGGCCGGCGATACGATGGAAGCGTTCATGTCCGAACGGGTACCGACCGAACTATAACCGTTATCCGCCTTAAAGCGGCGTACATATGCCCACCATTGGCGTCTTGACCTTAGAGCTGCGGCTGAGCGAAGCGCATTCGCTGAAGGACAAGCGCCAGGTGGTGAAAAGCCTGAAGGACCGTCTCCGCAATAAGTTCAACGTCGCCGTGTCGGAAATCGATTATCAGGATTTATGGCAACGGGGGTTGGTGGCGGCGGTGACTGTAGCCAACTCCCAGGATCATGCCCAGCAAGTATTGCAATCCGTCGAAGAGGAAGCGTCCGGCTTGCTTGGAGCCATGCTGGTAACCGTCACTACCGAGTGGTTGGCCTGACCCGGCCGGGGAAGTTAAAGAGATGGATCCACGCCGTGCATTGCGAGTGTCCGAGGCCCTCCGCGAAGAGCTGGGCGAATTAATCGAATATGAGCTCACCGACCCCCGCATTGCTGGAGTCGTCGTGACCGACGTTCACGTTTCCCCCGATTTCCGCCATGCCCGTGTCTGCCTTTCGCTGCCCGGCGATAGTGCCGCTCAGGAAGAAGCGATGCTGGCCCTGGAAGGCGCCAAGGGATTCCTGAAGAGTGAAATAGGCCACCGTTTGCAGCTTTTTCGTTTGCCGGAATTTCACTTCGAAGCAGGCATCCCCGCCGATATGGCCGAACGTCTGGAGAAAATCATGAAGCGGGTGAAAAAGGGCCGCGCCAAGACCGAGTTGGAAACTCCCCCCGGCGAAAGCTAAAAAAAATCGGTTTAATGAAACGCCATGTGTTAATTTTGTTGTTGGCTGCTTCTGTTGTTTCTGGCCAGACGCGGGCAGCGCGAACCACCGGAAAAGACAGTCCGGGCACGCCGCGCGAGCCAGTCCAGGTGGAAATGACCGTGGACGCCATGGGTACGAACTACGCCATGACAGCCTATGGCGGCGACGCGACCCGGCTTCGCTCAGCTTTAGAACAGGCGGCGGAAGAAGTTCGCCGGCTGGATCGTCTGCTGTCGAATTATGTTCCCGCCAGTGAGTGGAGTGAGGTAAATCGGAATGCCGGACGGGAACCGGTACGAGTCTCACCGGAGTTGCTTCGGTTGTTGGCGGCGTGCAAGGAATATAGCCGCTTAAGCAACGGCACTTTCGATATTACAGTTGGGCCCCTGATGAAAGTCTGGGGGTTTTATAAAGGCAGCGGTCATTTGCCTCACCGTGCCGAAGTACGCGGGGCGCTGGCAAGGGTCGGGTACGAGAAGATGATTCTCGATGCCGGGGCCAGCACCGTTCGCTTTGCCGTTGACGGGATGGAAATCGATCCTGGCGGCATTGGTAAAGGGTATGCGGTAGACAAAATGGCGGATATTCTGAAAGCGAATGGCGTGACTTCAGCCCTGGTATCCGGGGGTGGAAGTAGTATTTATGCCATTGGCGTTCCTCCTGGCCAGCCGGGATGGAAGGTGACCATACGCAATCCGCGCGATACTTCAAAAGCCATTGAGACAGTGCTGCTGAAAGATCAGTCCATGTCGACTTCCGGCAGCTATGAAAAGTTCTTTCACGCCGAGGGCCGCATCTATAGTCACATAATGGATCCGCGCACCGGGTTTCCCTCGCAAGGCATGCTATCGGTTTCCGTGGTCACCCCGAAAACCATCGATAGCGAAGCCTGGGCCAAGCCGTATTACATCCAAGGCCGTCAGTGGACGGCTGAACACAAATCCAAAGACTTTCGCGTTTTTCTCTGCGAAGACAGATCGGAGTTGGCATGCGCGTGGCTCCCATGAACAGCCGCTTTTTAGATGCTTGCCGCCGGAGGCCCACCGATGTGCGGCCAGTATGGTTTATGCGGCAGGCGGGCCGCTACATGAAGCAGTACCGGGAAATTCGTGCCAAGCACGGCATCCTGGAAATCTGCAAACGTCCCGACTTAGCGGCGCAGATTACGCTGCAGCCGGTAGAGATTCTCGACGTCGATGCGGCCATCATTTTCGCCGACCTTTTGCTGCCCGTGGAGCCGATGGGGCTGAAGCTGAAGTTCCTCACCGGCGAAGGGCCGCACATCGATAATCCGGTGCGTACATCGTCCGATGTCGATTCGCTCTCCATTTCCAATACCGAGGATCTGGGCTACGTCGGCGAAGCCATTCAGATGGCCGTGAAAGCTCTGAATGGGCGGGTTCCGCTGATCGGTTTCGTGGGCGCGCCGTTTACGCTGGCAAGCTACATGATTGAAGGCGGCCCGTCGCGAAATTTCCTTCGCACCAAGCAGATGATGTATCGCGATGAGACGCTGTGGCGCCGCCTGATGGGCAAGTTGGTTGATGTTCTGGGATTGTTTGGCGTGATGCAGGTGAACTCCGGCGCGCGGGCGATTCAAGTTTTCGATAGTTGGGTAGGGGCGCTGGGGCCGGACGATTATGTGCGCTACGTCGCGCCCTATTCCCGAGCGCTGATTGAACGCATTCGCGGGACCGGCGTACCGGTGATTCATTTCGGCACTGGGGCCGCGGGCTTCTTCAAAGAACTGCATGCCGCCGGGGGTGATGTCATCGGCGTCGATTGGCGGATCAATATCGATCAAGCCTGGATGGAGATGAGCTATCGAGCCGCCGTTCAGGGCAATCTGGATCCGGCGGTTCTCTTTGCGCCTTTGCCGGAGTTGAAAATGCGCGTCCATGAGCTGCTGAAACGTACCGGCGCTCGTCCCGGCCATATTTTCAATCTGGGCCACGGAATTCTACCGGAAACACCGGTCGATAGCGTGAAAGCGGTGGTTGAGATGGTACGCGAATTTCGCCCCTAAGCAGTTGTGAATCGAATCGTCATCGTCGGCGGAGGAATCTCGGGTCTCTCCGCCGCGTATTACCTCCATAAAGCCGGCATCGCCTTTCATCTCATCGAACAAAACCGTCTTGGCGGTGTCATTCAGACACGGCGGCTGGAAGGCTGCCTGCTCGAAGACGGGCCTGACAGTTTTCTCGCTACGAAGCCCGCCGCTCTGGAACTGATCGAAGAACTTGGCCTCGGCGGTCAGGTGATCTCTTCCAACGACAATCGCCGCATCACCTACATCGTGAAGAAGGGCCGGCTGGTGCGCATGCCCGACGGTTTGCTGATGATGGTGCCGACGAAGTTCGGGCCTACGCTGCGCTCCCCACTGCTGAGTTGGACCACGAAAATCCGCATGGGTCTGGAATACTTCCGCAATCCGCTGAACTCGCCCCAGGAAGACATCTCGGTCGCCGATTTTGTTAGTGAACATTATGGCCAGGAAGCAGTAGACTATCTGGCTGAGCCGCTGCTGGCCGGCGTATATGGGGGCGATCCGGAAAAGTTGAGCGCCCAAAGCGTGCTGCCACGCTTCGTCGATAGCGCCAAGAAATACGGCAGTCTGACCAAAGGCATACTGGAGGAGCGCCGCCAGGCCCCGCCGTCCACGGGGGCAATGTTCCGGACATTGCAGGGCGGGATGGGCCAGTTGACGCAAACGCTATCGACGCGCATCGGGCCCGATGTTTTTCACGGCTGCGTGGAAACAATAGAGCGCTCCGGCGACGGCCTGCGTTTGCGCGTGGATGGCAACTGGTTGGATGCTAGCCATGCTATCCTCGCTTGTCCGGCATATCAGGCTAGCGCCCTGCTGGAATCCGTGGATCCGGAACTTGCCGGACACCTCCACACGATCCCCTACAATTCTTCCATCACTCTATCGCTGATCTACGATCGCGCCACCTTCGACGGCTCACAGGATGGGTTCGGGTTCCTGGTTCCAAAATGCGAACAGGCGCGTATCCGGGCCTGCACCTGGGTTGGCACGAAGTTTGCCTACCGTGTAGCAGAGGATAAAGTCTTGCTGCGTTGCTTTTTCGGCGGAGAGTATATGCATGAATCGGATGAGTGGCTGGAAGCGGCCGCGATGGCCGATATTCGCTGTATCATGGGCGTCACAGTGCAGCCGATTGGGCACTCCATCGCCCGTTGGCCGCAGTCGATGGCGCAGTATGAAGTGGGGCATCAAAAGCGGGTTGCGGCGATTACCGCCCGGCTGCCGCAAGTGCCTGGGATCTCATTGATCGGCAATGCTTACTCCGGTATCGGGATACCGGATTGCATCCGCTTGGGCCGCGCTGCGGCGGAAGCGCAACCAGGGCTACCGGGGCATTCCCCGATGCGGCCCACGTTCAGTTAAAATAGGGGATTCGAGTTGCATCAAAATTCATCGCGTGAAACCAAGCCTGTGCGGGGAACGTCAGCCTCTAGGCGCAGAGTGGAAAGGAACCAGTTTTAGATGATGTTCAACAGGCCTGGATGCCTGCACGCCCTATCGGTCTGTCTTCTCTGTTCAATCACTGCATTGGCCGGGCCTGCGCTATTTGCGCAACAGTCTGGGCAACAGTCTGGGCAACAGCCGGGTCAGCCCGCTCCACAAGAACAGCCCAAGAAGCCCAATCCTTTCGAATCCGTACCCACAGCTCCCGAGACTCCGGCTAAAGGTCAGAAGCCCACGATGGAAGTCCCCAAGGCAGCCGTGGAACCGCCGGCCGGCAAGGCCGAAGATGTCGTGGAAAGCATTGAATTCCGCGGCGCACGGCGCGTACCGCAAGATACGTTGAAAGCCTTGATCTTTACGAAGAAGGGCGACCAATACGACGAAGCAGCGCTCCATCGCGACTTCATGGCGCTCTGGAACACTGGCCGTTTCGACGATATCCGTCTGGAACGGGAGCAAGGTAAATCTGGTTGGATCGTGCGTTTTGTCGTCGTGGAACGCCGCGTCGTTCGCTCTATCAAGTACGACGGGTTGAAATCGATCCAAGTCTCCGAAGTGCTCGACCGCTTTAAGGAACGCAAAGTCGGCTTGTCGGTGGAATCGCAATATGATCCGAACAAAGTGCAGCATGCGAAGAACGTGTTGCAGGATTATCTTTCCGAACGGGGCCGGCAGTACGCGACGGTAACTCCACAGATCCGCCAGATCCCGCCGTCCTCCCTGGAAATCAATTTCCTGGTGGATGAAGGTCCAAAGGTGAAGGTGGGCCTGATCGACATCGAAGGCAATAACAGCTTCAGCGACAAAGACGTCATCCGGTCGATGAAGAACCTGCATCCGATCGGCATCCCCTATTCGATTTTCCTGGAGAGCCTGTTTTCGAAAACCTTCGACTCAAGCAAGCTGGATGAAGATCAGGATCGCATTCGAAACTTCTATCAGGAACACGGCTACTTCCTGGCGCACACAACAGGGCACGATGTAAAGATCGTGGACGTTACCGGTGGGAAGTTTTACGTTCCGTTTATACAAAAGAGGAAACCCAGCCAACCGGGAAAGCGGGCCAACATCACCGTAACGGTGGAAGAGGGCCGCAAGTATCGATTGAACAAAATCAACTTCGTCGGCGTGAAACTGTTCAAGACACCCGATGCCTTGATGGGTCCGCTGTTTGCCATGCAGACCGGCGATGTGTTCTCCACCGGCAAGCTACGTAAAGGTATCGAAAATCTACGCAAGCTTTACGGACAGTTCGGCTATATCGATTTCGTTCCTGAACCATCGTTTGATCCGCTCCCCAATACCGATCAGATCGATCTGACTCTCACGGTGGACGAAGGCAAGCAATTCTTTGTCCGGCGTATCGATTTCGCGGGCAACACCACTACCCGAGACAAGGTGATCCGGCGCGAGCTGCTGATCGACGAAGGCGACATGTTCAACACCCGCTTGTGGGAGCTGAGCATTTTGCGCTTGAACCAGCTGGGCTACTTTGAGGTGTTGAAGGAAAACGAAGCCGCCGACATTAAGCGCGACACGAAGACGAACACCGTCGATGTAACGCTGAAGGTGAAGGAACGCGGTAAAAATTCGGTACAGCTGAACGGCGGCGTGTCCGGTATCTCGGGCAGCTTCGTCGGCTTTTCGTACTCCACCAATAACTTCCTGGGTCTGGGTGAAACGCTGTCGCTTTCCACGCAGTTAGGGACGCGCATTCGCGACGTGACGCTGGGCTTCACCGAGCCTTACTTTCTGGACCGTCCTTTACAAGTCGGCTTCACTGTGTTCCTGCAGCGATTCAATTACGACCAGGGGCGTGAAGCTTCGGTGCTTAGCGGACAGAACCTGATACCGTTGTATAACTCGCTGGGTGCGAATAATCTGTTGAATTACGTATCCAATGGGCGCGGCTTTACGGCGTTCGCGAACTACCCCCTGAAGCGCAGTTTCGCGCGCCTCGGCTTAAGCTACGGCTACAACATCCAGAACATCAAGACACTGACCACGGCGGCGTCGACGTATTTCGATTACCTTTACTTCCAGGGCGTCGGCGGACCGAATTCGCTGCAAGGTATCAAGACCAGCCAGATCATTCCGTCTTACACCTACAACACGGTGAACCATCCGATTACACCTACCGCCGGCAGAGAATTATTCGCCACGGTAGCGTTCTCCGGCGGACCGCTGGGAGGCAACGTCGACACGGTACAACCCACGCTGGACGCGAAATATTTCCGCCATGGGTTCAAGCAAGGGCACGTCATCGGAATGCATTTTCTAGGCAGATTCCTCACGGGGTATTCGGGCAAAGTCGCGCCGCCCTTCAGCCGCTTTTATATGGGTGGTGAAAACGACATTCGCGGATTTGACATCTGGGGTATCAGCCCGATTGCTTACATTCCAAGCGTCGGGACTATTAAGGTGTACAACAACAACGGCACGCCGCGCCAACAGAAGGTAATCGGATCCGATGGCAGTTCAACCCTACAGGCAGTGACGCAGCAGATACCCATCTACCAATTGGTATTCCCCGGTGGCGATACTTCGGCGGTGGCTAACTTTGAATATCGTATTCCGATCGTGGGACCGGTGACGCTAGCTTACTTCTTCGACGCTGGAATCGATCGCCTCTTGTTGCCGAACCAATTACGCTTGAATCCGGACCGGATCAAACAATTGAATTCCCAGTTTCCCACGGCCGGCTTCAGCGGGAATGCCGTGGTGGAGCAAGGCACGCAGAAGATGCGCGCTTCCACCGGTCTTGAGTTGCAGGTATTGATGCCGGTGGTTAACGCGCCGTTCCGGATTTACTGGGCATACAATCCAAGTATCGTTCGCCAGTATCTGCAACCGCCGGTTGTTGCGGACCGCTCGATGTTCCCGAATGAGGCGACGTTCCTCAATGCGGTGAGCACCATCGGCGCGCCCGCACCCTTCTTTGAAAAGCGCAGCACCTTCCGCTTTTCCATCGGTCGCACGTTCTAAGGGACGTCCGCCCGAACGCTATCAGCATGTTAGGATTGATTCTAAACCAGGAGTTTTACACGTGAACAGAAAGTTTTATGCGATACCGGCGCTGGCCATCAGCTTTGCCATGATTGCTTCGGCGCAAGGCAAGGTTGGCGTCATCAATATTCAAGGCGCGATCGTCGGCACTAAGGATGGACAGAAGGCCGCACAGGATCTGGAAACCAAACTCGGCCCGAAGCGTAAAGACCTCGAAAAGCAGCAAACCGACTTAAAGGGCCTTCAGGAGTCGCTACAACGGGGCGGCAACGCGATGTCGGAAACGGCCAAGTCGGAGCTGGCTCGGACCATCGACCAAAAGACAAAGTCATTCAACCGCAACGTTGAGGATGCCGAGGCTGAATACCAACAAGAACAGCAGAAGGCGCTAGGTTCACTGGGCCAAAAGATGATGGCGGTTATCGATAAATACGCCAAGGACAATAGCTATTCCTTGATCATCGATGTGAGCAGCCCCAACACACCGGTGCTCTATGCATCGAACACAATTGACGTGACGAAGGACATCGTGGATCTGTACGACAAGAATGCTCCGTCGATGCCGGCCGTTATGCCCACAAGCAATTCGGCAAGGCCCGCGCAAAGCATACCCGGCACGCCGAGACCCGCGACTCCGGCCGCGACACCCGTCAAGAAACCTTAGCTTCATTAGCAGCGGAGACAGCATCGCGTTGTCTCCGCCCCACTCAAAAGCCCACGTACTGCACTTCCTCTTCCAGTTGAAATCCGTACCGTTCCCCGACCCGGGTTTTTAGCTCGCCGATTACGAAGCACAGATCGGCTGCAGTTCCGTCCCCAGCGTTGTAAATTAAATTGGCGTGATAATCGGCGACATGAATTTCACCGCGCCGCATGCCCTTCGCGCCCACCTGTTCCAGGAAATAAGCCGATGGCACTTTCCCTTCCCGGATCACCTTCGCCGGCACCATCGCCCGAACAGATTCCGGCAATTCGCTAAGAATCAGATTCTTGAAAATGCTGCCCGCGCACTTCATCGATGGGGGATACTTCTCATCGCGAATTGTTCGAATGCCCGTCGCGATGCGCTGCAATTCGCTACTGACGGCGGGATCGAGTTGCAGTTCCACGGCCAGAATCACCCAACTTTTTTCCCGCTTGAAGACGCTCTCGCGATAGCGGAATTCACATTCCGGGTTGCCAAACTCGCGCGTCCCGACGCCATCGAAAAATGCCACACGCAGTACCCGTTCAGCGATCGCATGTCCATAAGCACCGGCGTTTCCATAGAGCGCGGCGCCGGTTGAACCGGGGATGCCCGTCAGGGTTTCCAGACCTTGCAGCCCCAAGGCGATCGTGAAATCCACTACGGCCTGCAGCGTGGCTCCGGCCTTAACGCTAACTCCGCTACCGGTAGCCATCATTTCGTCCGCCGTAAAGCGCAACACTACGCCGGCGAAGCCCGCGTCGGAAACGATGAGGTTTGTTCCGCCCCCGATAACCATGTGCGGGGCCCCGCTCTGGCGGGTAATCCGCAAGGCTTCGAGAAAACTCTCGGTGCGCGCTGTTTCTAGATAAATTTCCGCCGGGCCGCCGATCGCGAAACGGGTATAGTGACTCAAGGGAACGTTCTCGCGCATCGTTACATCTGGGATCGCCGAGAAGCTTTTTCTAAGCATTCCTTCGAAGTATGACAAACCGCTGAAGGGGGTCTGGTGAAGTCTTCGTTTCCTGGTTTTCCAGCGCAAGGAATACAGTTCCTGCGCAGCTTGGACAAGCACAATGAACGCGAGTGGTTTCAGCCGCGCAAGGATATCTACGAAACCTACGCCAAGGCGCCGATGATGGAATTGGTGGCTGAGCTGAACCGCGAGATAGAAACAATTGCGCCAGATTATGTCGTGGACCCACGAAAGGCCGTGTACCGCATTTATCGCGACACTCGCTTCAGCGCGAATAAGACTCCGTATAAAAATCATGTCGCGGCGTTGTGGAAGCATCGCAAACTGGAAAAGAACGCCGGTGCGGCGCTGTATATCAGCGTCTCCCATAAAGAAGTGGAGATCGCCGGCGGTCTATACATGCCCGGCCCGGAGCAGCTATTGGCTACGCGAAATCACCTGGCCGAGAATTACGCAACGCTGCGAAAGTTTTCAAAGGCCTTGCACGCCAGCTTTGGGGAGTTGCGGGGAAGCAAGCTATCGCGGGCTCCGAAGGGGTTTGATCCGGAACATCCGGCGATCGATTTACTGATGCATAAGCAGTGGTTTTGGGACACCGTCCTGCCAGCGGAAATCGCCACGACACCGAAGTTATATACAGAGCTGGCGAAGCGGGTGAAATTGATAATGCCCGCGCTTCAGTTCTTCAATGAGCCACTGGTGAAGGTGCGGCGGACCGACGATGGGATGTGGTGAAACGGGCCGAAGTTCAGGCCGGCCAGGGAAGAATCCCGCGACTTATCAAATCCGGAAAGATGTTCTGGGACAAGCTGGGGGCTAGCTCGGCGCGATCGTCAAGTTGACGGAACCAAACAAGCTCGGCGATTTCCGACGAAGCCACAGGATCGCCGATCAGGTCACCGCCGTAGAGTAGGATCCGGACAGTTTTTTCCGGGTCACCAGCGGCGGCATGTTCATACGTTCCAAGATAACGAGGGCCGCAAACCCGCACATCGCCGAGTTCTTCGCGCAACTCCCGATCTAGGCACTGTGCAATCGACTCGCCCGGTTCCAGGCACCCGCCGGGAAGAATCAATAGCGATGTACTATGCTTCTTGCGGCACAACAGAACGTTCCCCGCGCGGAGCGTGAACAGTCCCGCTTTTTCGAAATGAATCACTGCAGAATCGGCAGCGTCAAATAGTCCTTGGGGACGAACAGGCTACCTTCCGTGGTCCCCTCCGGCGCGATTCGCTTCAGTTCGGCGCTCAACTGCACCGGCGACATGCGGCCCGTCAACGTCGCTTCAAATGCTCGCGTCACTTGCTTAACCTGGGTTGCCGATTCATGGACGAACTCCAAGCGGAAGTGGTGAATGCCAGCGTCTCTCCAAGCTTCAAAGTGAGCGCTGGATTCCTGGGCCTCAGCGCCGAAGACGGTATTGCGGCATCCGACGTCGGCCATCACGGGATGCGATCTTCCCGCTGAATCTTTCAGGGCCACGCGATGCTGTTCGCACGGACGCCCGCAATCCCGGTAACTGGTGCCGGTGGAAAGAAAGCGGCAGAAGACGCAATGCTCGGTGTGAAAAACTGGTAGGTGCTGATAGGCGACTACCTCGATCCGATCTGCTCCAGTAGTGCGCGCGAGATCGGCGATCTGGGTGGCGTTCAGATCGTGCGTCGGCGTTACGCGAGAGAGCCCGAGCTCAAGATACATCTCGGCCGTCAGCGAGTTTGCGGCATTAAGGCTGAAGTCTCCAATCAGCGGCGGATGGGAGACATCGCGCAACGATTGCAGCATGGAGGCCGAGCGCAGCACAATGGTGCAATCCAGGCTCAGCAAGAAATTCAGAATGCGCGACTCGCCGGGCTTCAATATGCGCGGACTTGCCACGCGCGCGGCGATGCCACTGGCCTTCACGCGCTCAATTGAAGGGCGCAATCCGTAGAGATCCAGATAATCGAGCGTGATACTGGCGGGCGATAATGTAAGCGCCGCGTCGAGTTGCTCCGGCAGACGAACCATTAAATGTAATTCGGGAGCGGCTGCCGGCGTTGCCTGGCGGGTTGGCGCAAGGGCTGCCTGGAGTACCGCCGACGCATCATGAATCGGGCCGGCCGGGTGCTTGGCCTGCAATTCCTGCAGGCGCTCGACAGCCTGGCGACGCATCTGATTTAGCAGCGACGCCGGAACGAAGGGCGACCCCTCCACTGTAAGCGTGACTTCCGAAAGCCGGTACGCCGTGTTGCCCAGCCGCGCGAATTGTTCGGTAACCACTTCCTTGGAAATGCCGCGATTCTGGGCGTGCTGCAGCGGTTGTGGCGAGGTGACCGTTACAGCCACAGCCGCATTTCGGTCAAGTGACCAGATCGTCAAAAGTGGTTCGCCTTCCACTGCCGTGACCTCGACCTTAATGGCTTGGCGGGAGACCGGCGCTGTGGCTTCCGTAAACGGACGGACGATGCGTTCCAGATCCGGATCATTGGTCCGCCACACCAAATCGCCTGGACGTATCCGCCCAAAGCGCACTGCGCCATTGGCGAATCGAAGTTCCAGGCTGCCATCGAGATGGGGTAGTGCCTGATAGACGCGGCCACCCTCTTCGGGCTCCTGCGGGCTCCGCCAATCGGCGGCATCGAAGACCAAGCCGTCGCCGGCTTTCAGTGGGGCTATGGTATGAGCTTCACTCGGCTCAACGATGACGTGGTCCAGATCGACGGATGTAACGCGGCCCAGACGGACGCCGCGATGCCGGGGAGACCGGCCTTCCACCACCAGTTGATGGTTCGTACCGGTCACAAAGTGCGCCCCGAGGCCTCGCGAATACACCTGCTCGAGCTGCAGCTTCTCGGTCTGGCTCATCGTCAGTTGCAGTCCGGCATGGGCATCATCAACGGCTTTGCGATACGCGCTGGTGGTGAGCGCGACGTAATCGGAATCTTTGTAGCGGCCTTCAATCTTAAGGGCGGCGACCCCAGCCAGCATCATTTCCGGAACCTGTTGCAAGGCGAACAAATCGCCCGGCGAAAGCAGGTAGCGAGCATCGGCCAAAGGTTTCAGAGTGCCATCCACCATCAATTCATAAGGCAGCCGGCAGGCCTGCGCGCACTGGCCGCGATTCGCGCTGCGTCCTCCCCACGCCTCAGAAGAAAAGCACTGTCCGGAGTAAGCGACACAGAGCGCGCCATGAACGAAGACCTCGCGATCGCATCCGGTCTGCTGGATAATGGAGCGCACTTCATCCACCGACAGTTCGCGGGCCAGCGTGACGCGATGTATGCCAAAGCTCCGCGCAAGCTGCACGCCCTCGGCGTTGGTGATGCTCATCTGTGTACTGGCGTGGAGTTCCAGATTCGGAGCGATCTGGCGCGCGAGACGGACGATGCCGTAATCCTGCACAATGATCGCGTCGGCTCCCGCTTCGGCTATGCTGGCGATCGTCTTCGCGGCTTCTTCCAACTCATGCTCGAAGACAAGCGTGTTAAATGTGATGTACCCGCGAACACCGCGCTGGTGAAGGGTGCGCATGACATCCGGCAGCTCCGTTAATGAAAACCCGACTTTCGCTCGAGCGGAAAAATGTTTCAATCCGAAATAGATAGCATCGGCTCCGGCTTCGATGGCGGCTTGCAACTGCGGCCAGTATCCGGCGGGGCTCATCACTTCCGGTTTGCGCAAATGGAGCGGAGGACTAATTACAACTTGGGACGGCATGAACAGACTCTCTTAAGGATAACGCGCCTAGCGAAAACAGGCGCATCTATCGCTCATTCTGAACGACTGCCGGCAATGGGGGCAGGATTCCCATTTCTTCGTAAATCGGCCTCGGCACGCCCCGTAATTGCCGCCGCTGGGAGCGAAACCAGATTGCTCCTAGAATGCACCCCGCGCCGCAGATCATGAGAGTGCCCGGACTCCGGCGACAGGTGCAAGAGAACCAGCCAGCAAGCTTCCGAATGGGGCCGTGCCTACGAACGCCACCGTCCATAGCCCATGACGCGGCCTCACTTGTCCTCGGATACGATCGTCTGGATGACTGTATTGCCGGCCGCCATCTGCTGCATCAAACCGAAGCCGGCCCATACCATCAGCAACATCGACAGCTATAAAATCCGAGAGAACGAGAACGCGATAAGGCTTGCGCCGAAAATCGCCGCGCCATCGGAATCACCCGATACAATCCCACTACGGATTTGCGAAGCGCCAGGCGGACCCTGAAATCAATGCGCCCACGCCCACCGCGCCGATAAAAAACCCAGAGTGTGCGGTCCCGCCATGCAGGATCTTCGATGCGAAGACCGGCATTAGAACCGTCTAGGGGACGCCCATAAAGGAAACAATCGCAAATAGTATCAGCACCATCCGGATGGGCACGCATCCGGCCACATAGCGCCAGCCCTCCTGCAGTTCTTGCCACATTTTAGTGGTCGCCGGGCGGCTCTGACGCGGGGATAGTTTCATGATCGATAACGAAGCGATGACGGCGATGTAGCTGATGGCGTCAATCAAGAAGCAGAGCCCTCGCCAACCGCCGCGATGGTCAATCCCGCTATGGATGGGCCCACCAGCCGCGCCATATTCACCATTGTCGAGTTCAGCGCGATGGCGTTGCCGAGGTCCGCGCGATCTTCCACCATCTGGATCAGGAAGGATTTGCGGCCCGGCATATCGAATCCGAGGATGCCCAGGAGAAATGGAGAGCCGGTGAGCCGGTACACCAGCCAACTGGTGGCAAGCCGCGTCATCCACATGCCCACCAGCGAGATGCTCTGGCCGCTAAAGAACAGACGGTAGTTGCGATGCCGAAGAGAGCGAGCGACGGCGATCAACCAGTTACTTCCCGCTGGTGTAATCGCTATACATCTTGGCAATGTCGACGCCGGGCGTAAAAATCACCACCCTGTAGCGAAAGTGAATGTCCTTCCCGGCATCTACCGTGAGCCCGCCCTTTTCAGTGGTGCCCTTTTCGAAATCCACCAGACCAAACGGATTCGCCGCGAACAAGGCATAGCCGCGAGCGTGCCAGCGGGTCGGATGATTGGGATTCTGCGGATGATCGAAGATCGCTACCGACAGCTTTTCTCCCTCCACCTCTGCGCTGTAATCCACCCAATTGGAGCGTTTACCCCAGATCTTTTTTTCGCCCTCCCCGCCTTCGGCGTTGCGCACCTGGCCGCCATGCTTGTCGTCGAATTCGGGCCGCAGGCGCATCGCGAATGAGCCCTCCTTGGTATCCCCGAACTTGATCGCTTCTCTTGCCGTAAGGCGAATATCGAAATCGATCGTACGCATTGCCGGGCCCGCATAGAACGTCATCGTTCGGTCTTCGGTGAGTAACACTTTGTGCGCTGGACCTTCCCAATCGAAGATTATTTCTGCCGCGCCTGACTTCTCGCCACCCTGTAGACTGACGATCTTCTTCATCACGATTCTGCCAAGGTTCGTTTGTTTCGGAGCAGCGTACGACGATTCATTGGCCCAAAAATCGATCCCATTTACATCGCCGTGCGAGAACCACAAGCCGCGGTGATGCAAGTGATCCTGCGGTTCTCCGGCCACCGCCTCCATTGGGAAGAGACGCGTGATGCGTATGCCCGAAGCAGACCGGAGTGGATGCAAATAAGGCTTGGTAGTCGCGGGCCCGGCAAAATAAAACTCGGTGAAAGGCTTGCCGTCGATCTCTACTTGCAGGCTCTGCGGAAGATGAGTAAACTTCACCTGCGCTACCGCCAGCCCCAGGCCCGCAAGCAATAACAGAACTACGCGCGTGATCATGTAGCTACCCTATCAAACCGCGATACGTTCTTCGAAAGAAGCCATCCGTCATGCCGGCGATGTAATCGCAGATCACTCGATGCAGGGGTTGGGCTTCCGCGGCTTCCTGATAGTTCGCCGGTAACTTTGTGGGATCGGCCAGAAAGAACTGGAACAACTGCCCGATATCCCGCATGGAGCGGCCGCGCTCCGCCACCACCGCTGGTGATTCATAGACACGCTTCCGCAACAGTTGTTTGATCTGCAGGTTCGCGCCCTGTATCGTGGGGTCGAACGCGGCCAGCCGCGAGGAATGCTTGCGAACGTCGTCGACGTTCATCACGTTGGCGTCCACCGCTGCCTTGGCCGTACCAGCGATCAGCCCCGTGACAAACGTGTTGATCAAGGCGCGCTGGATCTCACAGAACTGTTCCTGCTCGGTTGCACCCGGGAACTGCATCTCGATTTCTTCGTATAAATTGGCGAAGAGCGGCACGCCCTCGCGCATCTGGTCCATCGAAATAAATCCTGCGGCGTGAGCATCGTCCAGATCGGCGCTGTTGTATGCTACTTCATCGCAGACGTCGATCAACTGCGCTTCAAGTGGCGGCCGCAAGCCGGGTAAAAACTCGTCCAGGACCGGATTATCGCCAGGGTCGAAATCGTGCGAGTGCTTCACCATTCCCTCGCGGACTTCGAAGGTCAGGTTCAGCCCGGGAAATCGCGCATAGCGATGCTCAAAACGCTCCACGATTCGCAAGGCGTGCAGATTGTGATCGAAGTTATCTCCGAAGGCCTGCATCTGGCGGCGCAACTCATCTTCACCGGCATGGGCGAAGGGCGGATGACCAACGTCGTGGGCCAGCGCCAGCACCTCTGTAAAGTCGGAATTCAATTCGAGTACGGACGCAACGGTCCGGGCAATTTGAGTTACTTCCAGTGTATGAGTAAGACGGGTCCGGAAGTGATCGGACACGCCTGTTGTGAAGACTTGGGTTTTATCTTCCAGGCGGCGAAAGGCATGGGAGTGAATCACCCGGTCGCGATCCCGTTGAAAATCGGTCCGGTATGGATGGGGAAGTTCCGGGTAGCGGCGGCGCAGGTCGCGTTCCACTGGAAAACGGAGGTGACGCAGCGCGCCCAAAGCAGTCCGGCCTTACCTGGACTGCGGAACTTCGGACAGCGCGGTCAATGCGGCGCGGCTGATGGCGGATCGAGCCGTCTTCAGGGGTTCCAGCAGTTTGCGCGCTTCAGACGGATTGGTTGCCGACAACAAGCGGGCAAGAGCGATGGTGGCCTCGTCCTTTGAAACAAATATCGTCGGTTTATCCATGACGGAGCGGAGAAGTTTTTCGCCGTCGGCTACCTTGCCCTGGGACGCGTAGATCTGGGCCAAAGCGAGCTTCGCCAAAGATCCATAGTTTGCCTCGCCGCCTTCCGATACCTCTTTGAAGTCCTTCTCGGCTTCCGCCAGGTTGCCATTATCCGCGGCACTGGTAGCCAGGAAATATCGGGCGATAGTTGCTTCGTCGGTGCCGGAGTGTTTACTAACGATGTTCGTAAACGCGTTCTTGACCGCCACTTCCTTCTCGCCGTTGGACGGAAAGAACATCACGGAATCACTGCTGGCATTGGGGCCGACGTTAGCGCTTAAAATCTTCATCGCAGCATGTAGTTCCTGCTGCCGGGCCTCATGTTGAGTGCCCCGATACCAGACGACGGAGGCGATAATTACCGCCAGGCCAATCGCGATCCCGCCATACATTACTGCTTGGCGGCGATGTTCACCAAGATACTCGACGCCATGTTTCAGCTGTTGCTGGGGAACGATTTCTTCTTTAAGTTCTTTACGGGTAAGTCTTTCCATTGCTGCGTGTAGGCCTTAAATAACGTGATAAATCCAAGTGTACCGCAAACTTCACGAGCCGCCCACAACCTGTATCTCAAGATTTTTTCGCTGGGGTGAGACGGGCGTTCTCTTCTTCCAGCAATTTTATGCGATCCAGAAGCGGCTGAACCATGGCCTTGATTTCCGCTTCCGTAAAGCGGGGAGTGATGTGCTGGGGGCAATTCCAATCGTAGGCTTCGACATGGATAGTTATCACTCGCTCAACCAAAGACTCTTGTTTTCCAGCACCTAACAAATCTTTGAGCTGCTGTCGGGTCGGCTCTTCCAGCACTTCGACGTGCCCCAGAATTTTTAGGCGAGTCTGATTAGGGTAGTCCATCAGGATCAAAGAGATACGGTCGTTGCCCGATAGATTTCCCGCGCTGATGTACTGGCGATTTCCGCGAAAGTCAGGAAAGCGGATCGTCTGATTGTCCACCACCTTCAGAAATCCTACGTCGCCGCCGCGAAACTGCACATAAGGCCATCCGCTCTCGCTGACAGTGGCCATGTAGAAGCTATCGCGGGATGCAATGAAATCCTGTTCCGGCTCACCCAATCGATCCTGCGTTCTGCCGGATCGTTCGACTCGCTCGTAGGCCCCGCGGCTCCCCAGTTTGGTTTGCAGTTCTTTGCTGGCCTTGGTAAATGCCAGTTCGGCGAATTTGTTCGGCATCGTGTCCTTCTTTCCGCGAATTCTTTTTCACAGGGTTGGATGTTGCTAACCAGGAAAAGGATTAGACTCGGCCGAAGATACTGTCAGGCGAGTTCGCCGGCGGGCATCGGGGGCCCAATTGGAGCAACCCGCCCGCGCGACGTAACCACGATTGCCACCGCGCCGATTATGATCACGCTGGCGATGAGCGATGGTAGAGCCAATTGCTCGCCGGCTATAGCCCAGCCGAGAAAGACAGCTACGAGTGGATTCACGTAAGCGTAGGTCGCCACGTGCGTGGGTGGACAAACGCTCAGCAGCCAAACATAACAGGTAAAGCCAACCAGCGATCCGATTAATGTGAGGAACAGCATGGCAAGAAAGGAAGACCGCGATACCGCCGCCAATTGGAACGTTGCACCTTGCCCGCTGACTTGGCCAAGAAGCAGCAGGAACCCGCCACCGCACATCATCTGCATCCCTGAGCTGAGCACGATGGACCGCGGCAGGGGAACGCGGCGCGACAGAACCGTACCCAAGGCCCAAGAGAACGCCCCGCATAGAACCACCACCGTCCCGATGGAACCAAACTTACTGCCCTCCAGCACTTCGGGTTTAATTACCAGCACGGCAACACCGGCCAGACCGACCAGAAGACAGGCAATGGTTCGTTTCCCGGGCCGGGTCTGGGTGCGCATGGCGAGCTCCAGAATGGCCGTCCAAATCGCAATAGACGACATCAGCAGGGCACTGATTCCCGATGGAATATGCCGCGCGGACCAACTAACCCCACCATGACAAATTAGAAAGAACAGCGATCCCAAGCCTGCCGCGGAAAGCCACATCGGTAGCGTGATGCGTTCCCGGGACCGGATCCAGCCAATCAAAAACAAGATCACCCCAGCCAGGAAGAACCGTGTTCCGGAAACGTAAAAGGGCGGGATGGTTTGGACGGCGAAACGTGTGGCGAGGAAGGTGGAGCCCCAGATCAAATAGATCGCTAAGAAGGCGAGGGCGATTTTTGCTTGTTTCATGGATGCTCCCTGCAAACGGACAGACCTCGTAGCCTCAGGACAGGGAGGGCATGATTCTATATATATTACGCTACTTCGCACTACCCAAACAGCCGGTCGAACAACTCCCGGGTTCGCACTTGAATCGCCGCAAGTTCGGTCTTTAGCGGCTGTGTGTCGCGGCGGTCGGGAGTCCAGCGCGCAACAAGTTCAGTTAGCGTTTCCAGCTGCGAATCAGAATTCGGCAGCTTTCCTTCCGCGTGCCCCGACAGTAAGCGCAGCCCATGATCAACTGCCCGATAAAACGTCGCGGCGTCCTGCAGAAACTCGGCGTCGGCGCGATCCAGATGCCCCATCTTCTCAATGATGTCGATCCGCTGGGGTGTGTTCAGGACCTTGAAGAAGATCCCGGCGCTCTTCAGGCGGAGATACATCAGGCTGAAATCGATATCGTAATAGCCGCCGCGTCCGCCCTTCAAAGGATTCGACGAACCCTGCTCCTTTTCGAGCCGGATGCGCATCTGGCGAAGATCTTTCTTCGATCGGCCACTCTGTCCATAATGACGCCAGTCCACTTCCTGCAGCTTATTCAGGAACTCCGTGGAGTGTTCGGCATCGCCCGCCACCGCGCGGGCCTTCATGTAGCTGATGCCTTCCCATGCTTCGGCCTTGCTTGCGAAGTACTCCTTGTAGCTTTCTTCGGACTGGACCAGCGCGCCTTCGCGGCCGTTTGGACGAAGCCTGGTATCTACGGCGAACAGTGTACCTTCACCCGTGTAGGCGGTAATCAGATCGACGATGCGTTCTGCGGCGTGGGTCCAGAAAGACAGCTCCGCGCTTTCTCTGTCGGGCAGAACGAATATCAGATCGGCATCGGAGGCGAGATCGAATTCGCGCATCCCAAGGCGGCCCAGAGCGATCACCATCATCTGATCCTGCGGCTGATAATCCGGTCCCGCGGGCGGGTGCTGTTCCACCGTTTGCCCGACGGCCAGACGGTACGCCGCGCCGATGACGGCATCGGCCAGCGCCGAGGTGCGCGATAAGGTCTCAAAGATCGGCGCCCGGAGGCAAATACTCTCACTCTGAATGCGCAGCATCTCGCGACGGAAGAAGCGCCGCAAGTCGCCTGCGTTGGCCAACTCGGCCGCTTCCGCCGTGCAATCGACCGAAGCCTGATGCAGCTCCTCAATCATTTCCGGCCAGCGAATTAGTTGCTCGGCGAAGAACGGGCTGTGTTCGAAGACGTCAATCGTATTGGCGGCGAGCAGCGGATCGCTATTCAGTTTATTTAAGAGTTCCGGAACCGCGAACACACGCTCCAGGAAATGCTCAAAGGAGCGGAAGCCCCGACGCAGTCCGCTGGCGGCAAGAACCGCGGCTAGTGCGGGAGCCTTCTGATCCAGAAAACGGGTTAAGTTGCTGGAGGGCGCCGGCGTTAGCGCTGTAAGGGGCTGAGCATCGTCGGCATATTCGGGGATGGCCGCCGCTTCATAACGCGAGGCGCTCGCGGACATTGTCGCGGGGCCGTAATACAGCGGTTTTTGCGAGTGAATCACCCGATCGTAAATCTCCATCACTTCTTCCAGATGGGCATTCAGCTGACGAAATAATCCTTCCCGCGACGGCTCCAGGGCAATTGTCGAAGGCATCCGCCGCGCTAGCAAGGTCATCTGATGCGGGTCTACTGGAAGAGTGTGGGTCTGCCGGTCTTCGTCATACTGGAGGCGGTGTTCCAAGTTGCGCAAAAACTGATAAGCCGAGGCCAGCCGCCCGTATTCACTCTCGGAAAGCAGATCTTTATCCAGCAATCGCGACAAGGCCAGCAGGGTGCCTCCATGCCGTACCCAGGGGACGCGGCCACCATGCAGGCGTTGCAGGCACTGCACCAGGAACTCGATATCGCGAATGCCGCCGCGGGCTAGTTTCACGTCGAACCCGATGCTGCCACCGCGCTTGGCAGCCAGCTTCTCGGCCATCTTTTCGTTGATCCGTTCGCGCGTGGCCGACATGACTTCGACTGCCGAAAAATCGAGAGTCGTCGAATAGATCAAAGGTTCCACGCTATCCAGAAATTCACGACCAAGCTGTTGGTCACCCGCGGCCACGCGGGCCTTGATTAGCATCTGCAGTTCCCAATCGCGAGCCCGCTTCTGGTAATAAGCCTTCGTTCCATCCAGCGACAGGCAAACCTCGCCCAAACGCCCATCGGGACGCAACCGCAAGTCCACCCGGTAACACAGCCCTTCCGCCGTATAGATCGACAATAGATCCGTGAGCTGATTTGCGACCTTCTTGTAAAACTCTTTATTGGAAATGGGGCTTGGCCCAGTGGTCTGGCCATTACCGCGATAGATGAACATCAGATCGATGTCGGAACTGTAGTTCAGCTCCGCGCCCCCAAGTTTCCCTAGGGCGATGACGGCGAACCCGCAGTCCACTATTTTGCCCGCGGCATCCACGTCCAGAGGCTTGCCATGCCTGCTTTCCAGATCCTTCGCGATGCGCTGATAAGCGATTTCCAGAATGATGTCGGCAAGGTTCGAAAGTTCTTCCGTCGTCTCCGGCAAGGTGGAAAAAGCTAAGACATCGCGTAGTAAGATGCGCAGAATCTGTTGACGGCGGAACTGGGCTAGAACTAGCGGGTCGGGTGCGCCGCCACCCTGAATGAAGCGTTCCAGACGATAGCGATAATCCTCACGGGACAGCATCCGGTGCAGGCTTCCGGAACTTAGCAACTGCTCCAGCCATTCAGGGTGCTGCAGTAGTTCACCGGATAGGAAGCGGCTATGCGAAAAAACCGTGACCATGTACTTCAATCCAGCCGTCGAGTTGACCAGGCGCTGGAAAGCCGCCGGTTGCCGCTGCTCCAAGCTAGCCAGACCGGCGACGGTTGCATCGGGATCGGGCGAGGCTGCCAGCAGGCGTTCGGCGCGCGCCGAAACCCCGGGCGATAGATACTTCGTTAGATGGCTTATCTCTTGCCGCGAACGCGCGGGATCGCGGAAGGGGACGGCTATGAGCAGATGCTCCATGAACGAGACGACGGACTTGGTCGTAGTATCCACGAGTATACCAACGGCGGGACCTGGATCTCACTTTTAGCTATACTGAATTTCGACGCGGCCCCATGCTTTCGCCTCCGTCTTCAATCCCGGATTTACCGTCGCCTGAAGGAGACTCAGTTATGAACCTACGTCCGCTCCATGACCGCGTTTTGATCCGTCGCGTGGAAGAGCAAGAAACTGCTCGCGGCGGAATCATCATCCCCGATTCAGCCAAAGAGAAGCCGCATCAGGGCGAAGTAATCGCCATCGGCAGCGGCAAGCTCCAAGAGGATGGCAAACGCGCCTCAATGGATGTTAAGCCCGGCGATCGCATTTTATTCGGAAAGTATTCCGGTTCCGAAATTAAAGTCGATGGTGAGGAATACCTGATTCTTCGCGAAGACGAGATTCTCGGCGTCCTGGCATAACACCGCCTCCCGCGCTCTGCGGTAAACTTAGAAACATCGGAATTTAAGGAGTCTTTACAAATGTTTCGTCAGTATTGTGTTCGCGTTGTGCTTATTTGCGCGGCTGCCATTGTGTCGGTAAGTGGAGTTTCGGCGCAGTCCAAGATCGGCGTTATCAATATCCAGCGGGCGCTGATTGAAACGGCCGAGATCAAGAAGGCCCAGGGGGAGTTGGAAGCGCGATTCAAGCCGCGCACGACGGACCTGGAGAACCTGCAACGGGAACTGCAAGAGCTCCAGGCCAAACTGCAAAAGCCGGGACTTTCACCCGCTGATCAGCAGGACGTTACGGCCACGGGTCAACGCAAGCAACGGGAAATGACCCGCAAGGAAGAAGATCTTCGAGCGGACGTGGAGCGTGAACGTAACGAAATTCTGCAGCGGGCCGGGCAGCGCATGACCGATGTCGTGAAAAAGCTGGCCGACGAGAAAGGGCTGGACGTGGTTGTCGACGTGACGACTACGGTCTTTTATAAAGCGGCGCTCGAACTCACAAACGATGCTGTAGTCGCCTACGACAAGACGTTCCCCGTCAAGTAACATTCGATGCCGGGATATCTGGAAGGGTACGGGGCCGGCGAGGAGCAGCGCGAGAAGCGAATCAAGTGGCTGGTGCTTGGTACCGTCGCGGCGCTGATTCTTGGCTCGGTAATTTACTTGAGCTTTCGCAATTTCCGCCAGGAGAGCGCTGTCAATCACTTCCTGGATTTACTGCGGAGCCAGAATTATCCCGATGCTTATCGAACGTGGGGCTGCACTTCGGACACGCCTTGCCGCGATTACGCTTATCCGAAGTTCATTGAGGATTGGGGCCCGCAAAGTCCGCACGCCGATGTCAGCGGCGCGAGTATCGATGATAGCGATGCCTGTGGCGCCGGTGTCGTGGTGGACGTCAAATTTCCGAAAGCGGGCCCGGTTCCGCTCTTCGTCGTCAGTAATACAAACATCATTGGCTTCGCTCCGTGGCCTGAATGTCCCGGACGACATTTCCGCTTCATGCAGTTCGTGAAGTCAAAGTTCAAATAGGCCGGGGTAAACTGGACTGCAATGATGCGCTGCGTGTGTGCTCTGCTCTGCGGGTTCCTTTCCCATGCCATCGCGGCGGACTATTTGCTCAAAGCTACTCCCAAAAATATTTGCTGGGGCTACTATACGGCCACGAAAGAACCGGCGCTGCGGATCAAGTCCGGCGACATCGTGGAGATCCAAACCGTATCGGGCAATCCTGTGCGGCTGGAAGCGGCGGGCGTGCCGGCTGATCAGCTTGAGCCGGAACTGAAGGCGATCTACAAGGAAGTTACTGACAAGGGCCCCGGTGGTCATCTACTGACCGGACCGGTTTTCGTGGAAGACGCGAATCCCGGCGATATCCTGGAAGTCCGCATACTGGCCATCACGCTTCCCGTCCCCTACGCATACAATACGTTTCGTCCGGGGGCCGGCTTCCTGCCCGATGATTTCCCCTACGCGCGGATGAAGATCATACCGCTCGATCGAACGCGGATGATCGCGAACTTCGGGCCCGGAATTGAAATTCCGCTACGCCCCTTTTTCGGAAGCATGGGCATCGCACCGCCGGAAGGACTGGGCCGAATCAACAGCGCTCCGCCGTGGATCCACGCGGGCAACATGGACAATCGCGAACTGGTCGCGGGAACCGCGCTATTCCTTCCGGTGCACGCACCCGGCGCGATGTTTGAGGCTGGCGACGGACATGCCGGGCAAGGCAACGGAGAAGTGGATATCACCGCCATGGAAACATCGCTTGTCGGCAAATTCCAATTCATCCTGCATAAAAGAAAGCAAATCCGTTGGCCGCGCGCTGAAACGCCGACCCATTACATCTCGATGGGCTTCAATGAAGACTTAAACGAAGCCACCAAGCTTGCGGTACGGGAAATGATCGACTTTCTAGTCACTGAAAAGCATCTCACTCGCGATGACGCTTACATGCTGACCAGTATCGCCGTCGATCTCTCGATTACCCAACTGGTGGACGGCAACAAAGGCGTTCATGCCATGCTACCGAAGAGTATTTTCAAGGGGAAATGAATGACTGTGTTTCTCACCGGAGCCAGCGGATACATCGGAAGCGCCGTCGCTGAGGCGCTCGCGACATCCGGACACAGCGTCATCGGCTTAGCTCGCAACGAAGAAAAAGCAAAATCGCTCGAGGCCAAAGGGTACCGCGCTCACATTGGAGATATCAACGATTTCACTAGTCTGGCCGTTGCGGCGAAAGCCTCCGATGGCGTAATCCACGCGGCCACGGGTGCCCCGGCGAGCACCGGTAAAGGTGACACTGACGCCGTGGAAGCGATGCTCGATGCATTAGAGGGAAGCGGCAAACCGTTCCTCTATACCAGCGGTGTGTGGGTGATGGGCGATACGGGTGGACGCCTGGCGAGTGAGTGGAGTCCGCTTGATCCGGCGCAACTGGTGGAGTGGCGGCCCGCCGTGGAGCGCCGCGTCATTGACACAACCGAGCGCAAAATTCGCGGCATGGTGATTCGGCCCGCAATGGTGTATGGCCACCATAGTGGACTCCTTTCGTGGTTTATGGAATCGGCTCGAGTTCGCGGATCGGTGCGCTTCGTCGGTACGGGCGCGAATCACTGGAGCTTTGTGCACGTCGATGACCTGGCGCGGATGTATGTTCTGGCGCTCGAAAAATCTCCCGCCGGAGAGTTGTTCGTCGCCGCGCAGGGCTCGCCGTTACGCACTCGCGATGTCGCACTGGCGGCGGCGAAAGCCGCGGGGGTGGAGGGAAAAATCGAGCCTTGGCCGGTAGAGGAAGCGCGCAAGGAATACGGGCCGATGGCCGACGCTTTAATCCTTGATCAACGAGTGGGAAGCACGAAGGCGGGACGCGTATTAGGGTGGACACCGCGAGAACATTCCGTGCTGGATGAAATCGCCAGTTGGGGCAAGTCGTAGGACCACCCGGTGAAGCGCGCGCCGATCTTTTTTTCTCTATTGCCGGCGCTGCTTATCATCGGGCTTTTATTCGTGGGCGGCCTGTTGCTTGCAGCCATCGAAAGTCTCGGCTATTACGCGCCAACCGGCGAAGCAAACTTTACCCTGGCGCATTATGCCGCATTAGCCGGCGATCGAGAATTACTCTACGGCTTGGGCATCAGCCTGGCGGTGGCTACCGTTTCCACAATTGTTTCGGCCGCTGTCGGCTTAGCGCTGGCATTGTCTTTGCGAGACGTAGCGCGGCGATCGAAGCTCCTGCGCGTACTTCTGCAATCGCCCATCGCCATCCCCCATCTGGCCATGGCCGTGGTCCTGATCGACATCCTCTCTTCTAGCGGACTGATCGCCCGCGTAGCGTTCGCCGCCGGACTGATCCATGCGCCGGCGCAGTTTCCGGCGCTCATTCACGATCGCTTCGGCATCGGAATCATACTCACCTACATCGTCAAGGAGTCGCCGTTTATCGCGGTGATGGTGCTGGCGATGTTGACCCGTATCGGCGATGAATATGAAGTGGCGGCGCGAATTCTTGGCGCATCACGGTGGCAGCGTCTGCGGCATGTAACCATACCGTTGATCGCGCCCGCGCTTGTATCCGCATCCCTGGTCGTGTTTGCATTCACGTTTGGCGCGTTCGACGTTCCCTTCTTACTTGGCCGCACCTATCCGGCCATGATCGGAGTCGTCGCCGAGCGCCGGTATCTCAGCGTCGATCTCGCGGACCGTCCGGAAGCGATTGCCATTGCCGTGATCCTTTCCGTGATTACAGCGATGCTGGTTTGGATGTATCTACGGATCGCGAATCGTCTGATCGGTATTGAGCGGCCGACGATTTTTTAACATGCGCCGCCTCGCCGTCATCACTACCGTTAGCTTCGCCCTTGTACCGGTTGTGATGCTGACTGCGTGGTCGTTCGCCAAGGGATGGTATTGGCCTGCGATCCTACCCAGGCAGTGGAGCACGCGCGCCTGGGATTATTTGTTCTCCGCAAATTCCGGTATCGGCTCGGCGACACTCACCAGCCTTGGTATCGCCGTCGCCGTAACTGTTCTTGCGCTTCTGGCGGCGATTCCAGCCGGCCGAACCATCGCCTTTCGCGAATTTCCCGGAAAGAAACAATTACTGTTCTTCCTCTTGCTACCAATCCTTGCTCCGCCTCTCGCTTCGGCGATGGGAGTGCACGTTCTCTTTCTCCGATACGGCTTGGCCGATACGAATCTTGGTGTCATCCTGATCCACCTGGTGGTGGCGGTGCCATACGCAACGCTGATGATGATCGGCAGTTTTTCACGTTTCGACCCTGCATTTGAAGATCAGGCGCGGACACTGGGCGCTTCTCCGCCGCAGGTCTGGATGCACGTCACATTCCCTGCCATCGCACCGGGTTTAGCGGTCGCCGCGGCTTTTGCGTTTCTAATTTCCTGGAGTCAATACCTCCTCACATTGTTGATCGGCGGCGGCCGTGTCATCACGCTGCCCGTGGTGCTAGTCAATTTTCAGTTGGCGGGGGATGAGGCGATTACGGCCGCACTCTCGCTTCTGTTTCTGGCGCCAACTCTGATCTTGTTCAGCGCTGTCGCCCAATTTCTTGAGGAGCGACCATGACGCGATGGGCGATTCCAGCGCTGCTCCTAACGCTCGGCGCCTGTGGTGGACGGGTGAAGCCGCAATTTACCACTGCCGATCTGCAACGCGAGAAGTGGGATGAAATCGTTACGTCAGCGCGTGGAACCACGGTGAACTTCGGCATGTGGACAGGTGAGGAAGCCCGCAATCGCTTCTTCCAGACCACCGTGATTCCGCTGCTGCGGCAACGCTACGGCATCACGTTACGGATCATTCCCACTGGCGATACGGCAGCCATTGTGAACAAGGTCCTCAATGAGAAGACGGCGGGCCGGCTATCTGGCGGGTCCATCGATATGGTGTGGATCAATGGCGAAAATTTCCGCTCCGCCAGGCAGGGCCGACTGCTGTGGGGCCCTTTCGCCGGCTCTTTACCCAACATCGGTTTCTACGACCCCGATGCCGGTAAGCGAGATTTCGGTACAGCTATCGAAGGATATGAGGCGCCGTGGGAACGCGCGCAATTCGTCTTCGCGCACGATATCGCCCGAGTGCCCCAGCCTCCGCGAACTATTGAAGGCCTTCGAGCGTGGATCAAGGCGCATCCCGGCCGTTTCAGCTATGTCGCGCTGCCTGACTTTACGGGCTCGGCGTTCATTCGCCACATCCTGATTCACTTCGGCGGGGGCGCGGCGAACTTCCAGAACGGCTTCCATGAAGCGTTGTATCGAAGCGCGTCGTCCCAGACTATCGATTATCTAAACGAGATCAAACCCTATCTCTGGCGTCAGGGCGAAACGTATCCGGCTACGCTCAACGAACTCGACAGACTCTTCGCCAATAGTGAAATCGATTTCGCGATGAGCTATGGTCCCAATTTCGCGGCGACGCGGGTGGAACGCGGTGAGTTTCCACCCACCACTCGAACCTTCGTGCTGGATGAGGGTACCATCGGCAACTATAGTTTTCTGGCGATCCCGTTTAATGCGAATAACGTAACCGGCGCCCTGGTTGCCATCAATCACATGATGTCTTTTGAGCATCTCTATGACGCTTGCCAGAAGCTCGGGCAACCCTTTCCACTTGCGATGGATCGCCTGACCTCGGGGCAGCGCACGATGGTGAATTCGTTGCCGGTTCACAAGGCCGCATTATCCATTGCGGAGTTACAGGCGCACTATATGCCCGAGCCCGATGCCGAATACTTGATCCGCCTGGAAAAGGATTGGCGGGCGAAGGTGCTGCGGCGGTGAGTACCGCTCTTGAACTCGTGGGCGTCTCGGCGGCCTATTCGTCCCGGCCTGTGCTGCACGACTTTTCGTTGTCGGTTGGCGATGGAGAACTGGTCGCGTTGCTGGGTCCGTCGGGGTCGGGCAAAACTACGGCGTTGAAGCTGATCGCGGGCCTGCTGCAACCAGCCACGGGCTATATTCGCTTTGACGGGAAATCGGTTTTGGAAACTCCGGCCGAGCTTCGCGGTGCGGCGATGGTATTTCAAAAGCCCTTGCTATTTCCTTACCTCAGTGTGGCCGAGAACGTCGAGTTCGGATTACGGATGCGCAAGGTTGCGCCATCGGAGGCACGATCGCGCGTTGCGATGGCTCTCCAGATGGTTCAGTTAGAGGGCTTGGAAGCGCGCCGACCCAATGAACTCTCGGGTGGCCAGGAGCAGCGCGTCGCGCTAGCCAGGGCCCTGGTGATCGAACCCAAACTCTTGCTGCTGGACGAACCATTTTCGGCTCTCGATGAAACGTTGCGCGCGGAGATGGGCCGGCTGGTCTGCAATCTGCAGCGCAAACTACAAATCACGACCGTGTTCGTAACCCATAAGCAGGAAGAAGCGGCCACGATGGCGGATCGTATCGCGCTCCTGTTGGACGGCACGCTGGAACAGTTCAGTGCGCCGCGGGATTTTTACACGCAACCGAAAACAGTCCGTGTGGCGCTGTTCTTCGGGTGGCAGAGCATCGACGGGAAAACTGTTTTCCGGCCGGAGGATGCCACCCTGGAACCCAGCGAAACCGGCAACGCCAAGGTGGAATCGGTTGTCGATTTAGGCATTCGTCTTCATTACTTATTGTCGACGCCGCGGGGGACAATGCTTCGCGTGGAAATCGCCAACACCGGGGACATGCTGGCTGTGGGAACAAAAGTGGCAGTGCAAATACCGATTGATCGGACTAGACAATTTTGAGGCGGCAGCCGATCGTGAAACCGCCTGCCGCGGTAGGCGCTTACAACTTGACGGTGACCGTCTTCACTTCGGTGTATTGCTGTAATCCATATTCGCCGAGCTCACGCCCGATTCCCGATTGCTTGAAGCCACCAAACGGCGCGGCCGCATCGAAGACGTCATAGCAATTCACCCACACCGTCCCCGCGCGAACACCATTTGAAACAGCCATCGCCTTGCCGATATCCTTCGTCCACACCGCCGCCGCCAAACCATACATAGTGTTATTAGCGCGCTGTATCAGCTCGTCTGTATCTTTGAATTTGATGATGCTCAGCACGGGACCAAAGATTTCCTCGCGGGCGATCTTCATATCATCCTGCACGTCGGCAAACACCGTGGGCTGGATGAAGTAGCCGCGATCGCCAACCCGGCCGCCACCGCTGACCAGCTTCGCGCCCTCGCTGTTGCCCGAATCGATAAAACCCATCACCTTATCGAATTGATCCTGATCCACCTGTGGACCCTGCTCCGTTTTCGGGTCGAACGGATCGCCAACGGTACGCCGTTTAGCGCGCGCAGCGCTCTTCTCCACAACTTCGTCGTAACATTTTTCCTCGACGAACAGGCGCGAACCCGCGCAGCAGCATTGCCCTTGATTGAAGAACAGCGCGAAGTGCGAGCCTTCGATGGCGGCATCCATATCGGCATCGGCAAAAACGATGTTCGGGCTCTTGCCACCCAGTTCCAGTGTCACGCGCTTCAGGTTCGACGTGGCGGCCGCCTGCATGATCAGGTGACCCACTTCCGTCGATCCGGTGAAGGCGATCTTATCCACATCCATGTGCCGTGAAAGCGCCGCGCCGGCCGTTGGGCCATAGCCGGGAAGCATGTTCACTACGCCTTCCGGGAACCCAGCTTCCAAGATCAACTCGGCGATGCGCAGGGCGGTCAATGGAGTCTGCTCAGCGGGCTTCATGACCACTGTATTTCCGGTAGCCAATGCCGGAGCGAGCTTCCAGGCTTGCATCAATAACGGAAAATTCCAGGGAATAATCTGGCCCACTACGCCGACCGGTTCCAGCTTCGTATAGCAGAAATAATCGCCAGCGATCGGGATTGTTTTCCCCTGTACTTTATCGGCCCAGCCGGCGTAATACCGGTAACAGGCGGCCGTAAGCGGTACGTCGGCGGCCCGGGCCACACTGACCGGCTTGCCATTATCCAGGCTCTCCAGCATGGCCAACTCATCGGCATTCTTCTCTACAAGATCGGCCAGACGCAGCAGCAGCTTGCCGCGATCCGTCGCCGACATCTTGCGCCACGGACCGCGCTCAAACGCATGCCTGGCAGCACGAACCGCCTTATCGACATCGGCCGCGTCGGCTTCCGCCACCTGGCAAATCTCTTCGCCCGTGGCCGGATTAATCGTGGAAAAAGTCTTTCCGGATTCGCTGTCAACCCACTTGTTGTTGATCAGCAGTTTCGTCGGCCCTACGGCGACGTGCTTATCGATCGGGGACAAAACGGACGCCATATGTATTCTCCTTGCAAAAAGTCGCTACTTTGCGCTCGTATTCTATCGCAGTGCGGCAGAAATCTGGGTCTGGACGGCAACGTCTGGTTGGCACGACGATGTAGTGCATGAAGAACATTCTCCTGTCTTTGATTCTGTTCAGTTCCGGCTCCGCGGCACAACTCACCGTTTCCGGAGACATCCCAACCCCGCGAACGATCACGGCCGACGATCTTACCCATATGACGCGGCGCAGCGCAACACTTGACGAACGCAACGCGGGGAAAGTCACTTATGAGCGCGTTCCCCTGTATGAGATTTTAAGGAAGGCTGGCGTTCCCATCGGAAAGGAGCTCCGCGGCAAAGCGCTGGCGGCGTATGTCGTGGCCACCGGAAAAGATGGCTATCAGGTCGTCTTTTCGGTCGGGGAACTTAATCCGGAACTCGCCAACACCACCGCCATCATTGCCGACAACAGGAAAGGCAAACCACTTCCCGAGGGACAAGGACCATTGCGGATCCTTGTTCCGGAAGACAAGCGGCCGGCAAGATCGGTGTGAATGATCCAGAATTTACGCATAATGAAAGTCAACCAGCTGTAGGAATAAAAGAGTCTTCGGTGCGGATTTTCAATCGCTAGGGTCACATGCTCAAAACTACTCTCCTGTTTCTATCTCTCTCCGCGCTTCTGCTTGCGGATACGCCGGCGGCTACTGTAACTGGCGCCGTCACGGACTCGTCTGGGGCCGTCATCATAGGTGCAAGGCTAAGCGCTCGTAGTATAGAAACCAGCGTCGTTCGCACCACTATCACGAATTCCGCGGGAGTTTATCAGCTGTTAGGTTTGCCGGCTGGCACTTATGAACTGTCGGCGGGGCAAGTGCGTTTCAACACAGTTAAAAGAGAGAACATCACACTTCGCGTCGGCGACGATATTCGCATCGATCTAATACTGCCGCCAGGCGAAAACCGGGAGACGATCGTCGTCACCGAAGCCGCGCCTCTGGTGCAGACTGAAACCAGTAAGGCGGCGACCGTGGTCAACCAACGATCCATCGAAGATCTTCCAACGGACGGGCGCCAGTTGCAAAATCTCGCCTTGATCGTTCCTGGCATGGATGCGGGTTGGAACCTGTCCACCGCCGCGAATCGCTACGGAAAGGCCCGCGAAAATACCGAAGGGGCATTCTCGGTGAATGGCGCGCGCAGCCGCTCCAACGATTTCGTTTTCGACGGCATGCCGATGAACGTTCAGCAATACAGCGTCATCAATTTTGAGCCATCGAACGAAGCGGTACAGGAATTCTCGGTTATCTCGGCCATTCCTCCAGCCGAATACGGGCGGACGATGGGCGGCCAGATCAATATCGTGACGCGCGCCGGGTCATCTAAATTCCACGGCTCTGGGTATGAATTTTTCCGCAACGATGCGCTGAACGCGAATGACACGCTAAGCAACCGCGCCGGACTCCCGCGCGGAGTGGTACGGCACAATCAGTTTGGCGGTACGATCGGCGGGCCGATTTGGAAGCAGAAGCATTTCTTTTTCATCAATTCCGAACTGTTGCGCAACCAGGAAGGATCGGAAACGCGGACCGTGAGCGTCCCTACGGCGGCTGAGGCCGGCGGCTTGATTCCTTACTCCGACGCAGCAGGAAATCGCCAGATCCTGGACCTTTCGAAACAGGTGACGCCGCTTAGCGCGAAGCTGCTGACGCTCTATCCGCAACCCAACGCCACGGGTCCCGCGGGCAACTACACCGCATCGTTGGCAATCGGTTTACACGATTATCAGTATCACCTGCGGACGGATCATAACTTCACCGACCGCGACGTTGTCACTTTGCGAACATCGTGGAACCTGAACGACCAGGTGTACATCGTCGATCGTTTCGGCGGACCCTATATCCCGGGGTTTTCGCTGCCCAATCCGGAGCGCACAACGAATGGCACTCTCGGTTATCTGCACACCTTCAGCCCCGCCGTAGTTAACGAATCGCGACTCGGGGTGAACCGCTATGGCAATATTTTGGCCAACGGCGATCAACGTAATGCTACAACGTTTGGCTTGCCTAATGGATCTTCCGCCAATGGGATTCCCTCGATTTCATTCGCTCAAGGCGGGCTCGCGGATCTCGGCGGATTGCCCTGGTACAACCGCGACCAGGATGAGCTTACCGTGTACGCCTCCGACACGTTGAGCGTTCTGCGCGGCGCCCATAGCCTGAAGTTCGGAGCCGAGATTTCCCGCCATCACTTCAATACTCGCGGCGCTGAGAATCAACGCGGAACGCTGAACTTCGACGGTTCACGCAATGGGCTGATTCCGAAGACCTCCGATAACTCATTGGCGAATGTTCTGGCCGATCTCGAACTGGGCCTGCCCTATCAAGCCAGCATCACGATTGGGCAATTTGGACGTGGGTACCGGCAGACATCCTGGGCGGCATTCGTTGAAGATTCGTGGCGCATCACGCGACGCCTGACACTCGACTATGGCCTGCGATACGACTACTCGCAGCCGTACACGGAAGTAAATGGCAAGTTGTCTAACCTGTCGCCGGGCGGCCTCATCGTCACGCCAAAATCGCCTGGCTGGGATGGTCTGTATCAACCCGATGGAAATAACTTCGGACCGCGCTTCGGATTTGCTTACGATGTTACCGGAGGCGGGCGGACGGTCGTCCGGGGCGGCATCGCTATTGTCTATGAGACGTTGTTGCAAGCCAGCACCGTCCAGCAGATTGAGAATAATCCGCCGTTCTCCGCCGCGGCGATCACTTTTTCACCAACGCCGTTTTCGCGCACCAGCGGGCCGTCGACGACGCTGCTGGATCTGCGAAGTTCCGCCCAACCTTCCAATTCGCTAGCCGCGATTCCCAACGATCTGCGGAATCCTTATAACATGCAAGTTTCATTCGACGTGCAGCATTCCATCGGAACCAGCTGGGTTATTGAAGCCGGCTATCGTGGCGCGCGGGGCATTCACCTGCCGTTCAATTACAACATCAATCAGGTTCCCTTGGACACGCTCAGCGCGGGCCAACGGGCGAGTGTCGCGGGCGCGATCTCGACCGGCGCCGATACGGCATCGATTCTGAATCCTCTACGGCCGTTCCCGGCATTTGATTCCGTTTCACTCTACGCGAATTCCGCCACTTCTACCTATCACAGCCTGCAGACGAAGCTGGAGCGGCGTTTTCAACGTGGCCTGAATTTGATTGCCGCCTATACATGGTCGAAGTCAATCGACGATGCGACGGATTTTGGTTCAGGAGACTCGTCGGAACGGGTTCTCGATAGCCGCAATCGCCATCTGCAGAAAGCGGTGTCCAGCTTCGACGTACCGCATCGCTTTACAGCAGCCTTCAACTATCAAGTGCCCGCGCCCGTGCTGCGATCTCTGCTGGGCGGCTGGCAGGTGAACGGCATCGTCACCCTGCAATCGGGCCAGCCATTTACGCCTTATACCAGCCAGTTCGATCCGTACCGTAATGAGAGTTTCAACCGACTTACCGTGGTGGGAGACCCCAACCGCAACGTTCCCGCGGGGTACGCCTACAATCCAGCGGCGTTTGCGCTACCAGCTCTGGGCACATTCGGCGTCAGCGGGCGCAACATCGTTCGGGGCGACGGATATCGTAGCGCCGATCTTTCCGTGTTCCGCAACTTTGCCGTTCGTGAGTCATTGAAGTTGCAGCTGCGCTTTGAAGCGATGAACGCCCTGAATCAAGTGAACTATCAGGGGCCAGTCACCGACCAATCCACCAGCGCCGGTTCCTTTGTCGCCACCGCGCCCCCGCGCCTTGTGCAGCTTGGAGCGAAACTTTCTTTTTAATCGCGCAGCAACAGTGTCTTAGCCGATCGCAGCAGGATGAAGAAGTCGAGCGAAGGGGACAAATTTTTGATGTAGTACAGATCGTATTCCAACTGCCGCAACGCATCGACGACTTGGTCGCTGGACCGATTGTCGTTCACCTGCTCCCAACCCGTGATGCCCGGCTTGACCATGTGGCGCTGCCGGTAAAACGGAATTTTTTCGCTCAACGCCGCCGTGGTTTCGGGTCGAAGCGCCTCCGGGCCGACCAGTGACATTTGTCCCACCAGCACTTGGAACAATTGCGGCAGCGGCTGGAGACGGAAACGGGCAAGAATCTTGCCGATGGGGGTGGCGCGGGGAATGCCGGGGCCAATTTCGGCGCAACGAAAGCGATACATCGTGAACGGCACGTCATGCAAGCCGACGCGCATCTCGCGGATGAATATCGGACCACGGGAAGTTATCTTGATCAACAGCGCAGCCAGCAGCATCAGCGGAAATGCAAGTATCGCCAGAGTGAGCGCGAAACCGAGCGTGTACATCGTGTGCAGCCGCTCACTGACGGTCCGCGGCGACAATGATCCAGCGAAGAGCACATCCGCGGGCCGAACTTCGCGCGCGCAGACTCTTCCAAAAGTTGTTTCATAGACTCGGGCGATTTCCTCTGTTTCAATCCCGCCAAACCGGAGCTCGAGAAATTCGCGCACCCACCACGGCTGTACTTCCTTTCGATTGCCGATCAGAATCCACTCCGGTGCCGTTTCGTCCACCACTTGGGAAAGATCGTCCACCGAGCCCAACCTTTTAAGCGTGGCGTCGGGCGGCGCGGACCCATGCACCCCGTCAAGATATCCAATGGGAAGCATTCCCAGTTCCGGATGTTGATGAAAATGACTCGCTACCTGGAAGACCGTCGGAGAGGTTCCTAGAAATAGAACACGCCGCTTACCAAGGGAATTCTTTAGTGCCGCGCTAAAAAGTAATCGCCAGCCGAACAAGACGGCGAGGACGATCAAGCTGCCGGAGACCATGAGGGATTTGTCGAGTGTGAAATCCTCATGGGCGAAGCTCAATAGCGCCTGGACGATAAACGCGACACCAACCACTAGACAGAGTTGCTGCCCCAATAGCAGGCGGCTGCGAACCCGTACATTCGTGTAGAGATCATTGAAATACAGTCCTGCCAGAATGAGCGCGGTGACGATTGCGATGCGCGTCAGGCCGTCCTCATATTGAATGAAGACCTCCATATCCATATCGGGGCTTAAGTACACCGAAGCCAAGTAGGAGGCGAAGATTAGCAATACTTCTGAAAAGAGGAGCGCCAGAACGCTGGTCGGAACGAAAATTTTGAAGATCCGAATCATCGTGCGAAATAAGGCTTCGAGCTGCGTCCGGCTTTCAACGCGAATACCGACCGCGGATAGCTTCCACGCGGATGCGCGCCAAATCTAAGAACGATCGTAGACCTTGCGCGATACCGACCTTGGTCCCTTCTACGTTACTCCAGCGCACGGCGACTTCAATCGCCTTGAGTTTACGTACTTTCGCTATCACAAGATCTTCCACGTCGAAGCTGAAGCCATCCAAGGTTTGCCTGGAGAATATTTCTTGTGCGGCCGCCGCGCTATAAAGTTTGAATCCACACTGAGTGTCCTGAAACGGTAACCCCGTTACCCAGCGCATGATGAGATTGAACAGCCGGCCCGAGTATTCGCGAAACGCAGGCTGGTGCACCGCGACCAGAGTCCTGTCAATTGCCCTGGAACCTACAGCTACCTCAGCCTGCTGCGCTATCGCCGCGTCCAGGAGTTTATCCAGTTCTTCAATCGGCGCTGAAAGGTCCGCATCCGAGATCAACCGCCATTCTCCCGTGCCTGCCAGCATTCCGGCGCGAACAGCGTAGCCCTTGCCGCGGTTGCCAGGGTTTCGCAACAGACGAATGAACGGGTGCTGAAGCGTGTACCGTTCGATCATGGCCACAGTGCCATCGGAGGAGCCATCATCCACAACGATGATTTCAGTTTCGCGCTCGCCACGCTGCAGATAAGCGACGATGTTGTCCAGTGTCTGGGGTAAACGCGCCTCCTCATTGTAGGCGGGAATGATAATAGAGATAGCAGTCACCAGCTAATCCAAAATAGCATTCAGACAATCACGCCGAGATCTTTTTCACTTGCGTCGCGATCCACAGACGGTTGGCGGGAACGACGAAGACGACGATCGCAGCGACTGCGGCGGCGTTCATCAACAGAAAGGTTCGCGACGGCGATGAGATACGCTTCAACGGGAATTTCCGGGGAACAAGAGGATCAAGGAACGCGAGGGCGATCAAAATTAATTCGTTACCGATCAGAAAGCGTTGAAAGCTGGACGCGGGCAGGGCGAGTGTCGAAGCGAATATTAAAAGAATTGCCCACGGCAGCATCAGCCTTGCAAATTTATGCGACAGAAAATGCAAGCGCATTCGATTGGACCCGCTGAACAGTTTTGGAAGACGGGCGTGAACCTGCCACAACCCAGCTAACGTCCGCAGACGCCGGCGAAACTCGGTGCCGCTGACAGCCGGATAGTCGTAGGCGATGGCCTCGGTGTCGAAGATAACGCGATAGCCTTGAAAAAACGCTCGCAACGGAAGAATTGCGTCGTCACTCAGAGTATCGGGCGGAATCGGTTCAGCCAGACTCCGGCGCATCGCGTAGATGCACCCCGTCGTGTTGAAGCAGGAATCAATCCGGGAGTGCTGTTCCCTCGCCCACAGTTCATATCTCCAGTAGAGATCCATGTCGGCCTGTTCCCCAGTGTCTCCGCGTAGTAGACGCATCTCCCCGGTGACCGCGCCAACCGTGGGGTCTGCGAAGTTGGCTACCAGGTGCGCTAGAGCCTGGGCTTCCAGCGGTTGGCGAACGTCGGTGAAAAACAGGATCTCGCCCGTGGCTTCCCGCAATGCGGCGTTCAATCCCGCTGCCTTGCCGCCGCGCTGGAGTCGAATCAGCCGTACACCGCGATCTTGAAACTCCCCGGCGATGACATCGGTATCATCCGTGGACCCGTCGGAGACGATGATAATTTCGACAAGATCCCGGGGATAGTTCAAAGCGATCACGGATTCAAGTTTTTCCCGCAGAAACGCCGCCCCGTTGTAGACGGCCATGACAACCGAGACCGCAGCCCGGTAGTTGAGATCTTTGCGGATAGGCGGCGCCGATTGGCGTTTTAGAGCCGCCAGCAAGATGGGATATCCAACGATGATGTAGAAGACCACCCCGGTGGCGATCCACAAAATAATGAGGGCAATCGGCATGAGGTCAGGCGGCCGCTACAGCCTTGCGTGACGTACGCCCGGCGCCAAGAATCGTCCGCACGAGAATCTCCAGATCGAGATTGGGAGAGTGTTCCTTTATGTAGAATAAATCGTATTCCAGGCTCGATAGTTCGTTAGGTACAGTGTGTTTGTCGAGATGAAGTTGCGCCCACCCCCACAAGCCGGGCTTGACGGAAAATCTGTGCGAGTAGAACGGCAGCAGTTGCGTTAGATAATCGGCGAATGGGACACGGGCGACGCTCGGGCCGATCAAAGCCATCTCACCACGCACGACATTTACTAACTGCGGAAGATTCGTTAGATGGCAGCGGTTCAGGAATTTGCCGACAGGGGTAAGGTGTCCGCTGGGGCCTAAACGCCGCGTACGAAAACGGAACAGGTGGAATGGAATACTTTGAAAGCCCACGCAGGGAATGCTTTCCCAAATGGGTCCGGGACCGGAACTTAGGACCGCGAGGGTTGCAAGAAGAAGCAGTGGTGAAAGAGTGATCAGAAGAAAAAGCCCGATGAGGTTTGTGTAGATCGCCTGGATGGCCATGGTTCGGCGATTTGCCGTCAGCGCGGGTGACAGAAGAAAATCCGAGGGCAGCAGCCGTACGGAACACACACGATTCAGCGAGTTCTCATAGAGGGTGGCCATGTCGCTGATGACGATACCCGAGAGCCGAAGATTTAACAGTTGCCGCGCGGAAATTTGCGAGGCCCAGGCCTGAAGATTGATCACGATCCGGCTAGGGCGGAGCTTGGCCACTACTTCTTCCAATCGGTCTATCCCCCCAAGCAAAGGCAATCCGGCGGGAAGGCCTTCCGACCTGGCTTCCAGTACGCCGAGGACCGGATCGTTCATCAGGTTGATTACTCCAAAGCAAGCCGGCTCATATCCAATGAATAGAATTCCTCCGCGGGTACGGGGGCCTCGCGGATGGATCACGGCTCTGGATATTGCCAGCAAAATACCCGACACCAGGCTACCCACGATAATCACGAAGATGGGTACGTGTGCCGACAGAAACACATATGTCAGCAAGGCCTGGACGATCAAGTTAAGACCGGTGGAGAGACTGACTTGCTCAATGAAGCCGAACCAATCGGCATCATCGGCGTTCTGCCGCTCAGCTCCCAGCCAAAAAGTAACGACAGAAATTACCAACCCTACGCCGAAGCGTCGAAAAGGCAGATCATCCATTGAATCGCGAAAATAGTAGACGAATACCGCAAGGAAAGCGGCGGCGCCAATGGCGAAATCGAGCGTTTGGGTTAAAGAACGGGATCGCGGCATTGCAGATACCGGTTAGAGCGCGGGTAGCCGTTCCCAATGTTGACGCTTAGCGGCGCAACTCTGTGAAACGACCTCGGCGAACCGGACCGGGCTCGTGGACCCGGCGGAGAGTGGGCCTTCGATCATAATCGACTCCGAGGCGGATAGCGGGAACGAGAAAGTCCACGTCGGCGCGGCGTTTTCCTTCAGCAAAAATCGCTCGCGCACGGGTGCGATGCCGAGCCAGGCGATACGTATCCAGCCGAGTTCGCCGCTCGTCTGAACTAGCACGTCCCACCAGTCCTCTTCCGTCCGCGATCCTTTGAGGGCGGATGACAGGTTTTCCACTTGGTCTCTCTGGTCTAACTTACGTTTGACTTCGCCTCTGAAAAGCAATCCGCTCACCACTTCAAACTCAGAGTACCGCAACTGCCGGATGCCCGCCCAAACTGCTGCACAGAAGGCGAATACGATTACCACCTGGTACCGATTGATCTTCGGCGAACTCAGCATGAGGGCGAAGGCTGCGGCGATGGCAGAGGCAAAATATAAGGTTAGGACCGCGCGCCTGACGGAGAGACCCTGGCCCAGCAAGCGGTGATGAATATGTCCGCGATCGGCGCCGAAGATGGGTTGATTTCGAAAAAATCGCCGCAGTACCGACAGTAAAACATCCAGCAGGGGAACAGTTAACGCCAGCAGCGGAACGACGATGCTCAGTAAAGTGGCGGTCTTTTGGGTCCAGATCATCCCGTAGCAGCCGAGCAAAAATCCGATAAGCAGAGCTCCCGAATCACCCAGAAAGACAGTTGCCGGATTGAAGTTATAACAAAGAAATCCGAGTAATGCGCCGGCCAGCGGGAACGTGGCGTGCGCGAGCGGGACATTGCCCTGGATCAGCGCCGCGCCGAATAAGGTTAACGTGGCGAGCAGGCCCATGCCGGCGCACAAACCATCCAGACCATCAATCAGGTTGAGAGCGTTTGTGGTGAGTAGAAGCCAGAAGATCGTGATGGCCAAGCTGATCCACCATGGCAGCGACAGGCCTGCAATTGCCTCTATCCGCAGACCCGCCATGAAAACGAGCACCGATCCGGCGATCTGGCCGATCAGCTTATAGAGCGGCCGCAAATTGAAAAAATCATCGATCAGCCCCGTCGCGAAGATAACCGCCGCTCCCGGAATTAGCTTCCAGACAGGCGAATCATAGGCGGGTAGCGAGGCATTAAAGTTCGTGATCGATACCAAGGAGACCAGGTACGCGATCGCGATGGGGATGCCACCCACTCGGGGGATCGGGTGTATGTGTACTTTACGGCGCCCAGGACGATCGACCACGTTGTAGGAACGAAAAATGTCGCGAACAATCGGAGTCAACACCAGGGCGATGAGGAACGCCTTCAGCGCCGTCCACGACAACTCGGTTAGCACGGCGTGGGCCTCCCAATGACATTCATGCGATTAGGAGCGATTGCGGCTACTCCACAGATCCTGAATGGCCGCGAGAGATTCGCGATCTATCAGATGCTCGACGCCGATAACCCGGCGACGGCCATCCGACACGTAGACTTCACCCAGATAGAGCGTCGTTGGCGACCCGACTTCAATCAAAGATCCAGCGGGGAAACAGGAGATGTCGGTACCAGAAGTCAATTCGATTTCTAGAAGGCGGCCTTCCAGACCGCAGTGCAAACCGCTGGCTGGCGTACCTTGTGGCATTGACCGTAACTCCACTTCTTCGCGGTTAGCCATCCTTATAAGAAATTATACTAAAGCGCTGGAACTAGGGCGTTTTTCCTCCAGCGTTTGATCGCTCCCTGTCCTTCTGGTTGACGGCAACAGGCGCGGGTCCACGACCAGGTCCTTCCACTGCTTTCAGCAACGACAGCATGCTATCGGTGGACTCTAGTTTGCTAGCTGTGGGGACCATCGGCTCGGTAACATCGAGCTTTCGCCTCTTGTTACGCTGATCGCGCGAGAGGATCGTCTCCAGAGTTCCAACCGAAAGTAAGACCAGCAGCAAAAGCATCTGAAATTCATATCGGAATGCCTGCCGCGAATAAGAGGAAAAACAGCACGCCTAGAGCGGAATATTTCCGTGCTTCTTGGGTGGCATGGTGTCGACCTTATTTTCCAGCATGCGTAATGCCCGAATCACTTTTGGGCGCGTTTGCCGGGGTTCGATCACATCGTCGATAAAGCCACGTTCGGCGGCGATAAACGGGCTTGCGAAGCGGTCGCGAAATTCGGCGGTCTTCTGCCGGCGCGTGGCCTCTGGATCCGCGGCGCACGCCAGTTCCCGCCGGTAAACAATGTTTATCGCCCCTTCCGCTCCCATGACGGCGATCTCCGCGCCGGGATAGGCGAGATTGATGTCCGTCCGCAGATGCTTCGAACCCATCACGCAATAGGCGCCGCCGTAAGCCTTGCGAGTAATCACCGTGATTTTGGGGACCGTCGCCTCGGCATAAGCATAGAGCAGTTTCGCGCCATGACGAATGATGCCGCCGAACTCCTGTGAAGTTCCCGGCAGAAAACCCGGCACATCTTCAAAGGTCAGAATCGGGATGTTGAAAGCGTCGCAAAACCTCACAAAACGCGCACCTTTCGTCGATGAGTCGATGTCCAGACACCCCGCGAGAAACGCCGGCTGATTCGCTACGATGCCGATGCTGCGGCCATCCATCCGCGCGAATCCCACTACGATGTTCTTGGCGAAATGCTCATGCACCTCCAGAAACTCGCCATCATCCACCACGCGAGTGATGATGTCCTTGATGTCGTAGGGCTGATCGGATTCGGCTGGAACCGCCGCATCGAGTTTTATATCCTCGCGATCAGGCGGATCGGACGTAGCGACCCTAGGCACCCCGTCACGATTGTTTTGTGGCAGATAGCGCACCAATTCGCGAATCATTCGCAGGCAATCGGCGTCGTCGTGAGCCAGAAAATGAGCCACGCCGCTAATCGAATTGTGGGTCATGGCGCCGCCTAGCGCCTCTTTCGTTACGTCTTCATGGGTAACCGTTTTGATGACATCGGGCCCGGTGACAAACATGTGGCTTGTGTGGTCCACCATGAACACAAAGTCGGTGAGCGCGGGAGAATAGACCGCTCCGCCAGCACAGGGTCCCATAATGGCCGATATTTGGGGTATCACCCCACTGGCCAGAGTATTCCGCAGGAAGATATCCGCATAGCCCCCAAGAGATAGGACTCCCTCCTGAATTCGCGCTCCGCCGGAGTCGTTCAAACCGATTAGAGGCGCCCCATTCTTGAGCGCCATGTCCATTATCTTGCAAATTTTCTGCGCGTTAGATTCGGAAAGCGATCCGCCGAAGACGGTAAAATCCTGGGCGAAAACATAGACGAGGCGCTCGTGAAGCAATCCAAAACCGGTGATGAATCCATCGCCATCGACGACCTGCTCTTCCATTCCGAAGTCGCGGCAACGATGGCGCACCAGCTTGTCGAGTTCTTCGAAACTGCCTTCATCGAGCAGGAGGTCGATTCGCTCACGCGCCGAAAGCTTGCCTTCCGCGTGCTGTCGCTGACGCCGTTCTTCCCCGCCACCTGCCTCCGCGCTTGCGTGGCGACGCCGAACCTCGTCCAGTCTGTGCGATGACATAACAAGTAAAGTACCACTTGCCTGGCACTCGCCTGGACGCTGCGGGAAGGCTCGCGAAATAGTCCTCACATTCGGGCTGCGGCGCTCGATGAGTTCTTTGAGGTCGGCGGTCCGATCCAAGTGCAGTCATGCAGAGTCCACTGTTCAAATCGAATTCGGCGCAAGAAAGCTTTCAGAAATGTCGCGGGCTTTTCTTACAGCGTGTAGACCGTCTGTTCGTCTGGCTGCTTCTGGCGCAGGCGATCCTCTTACTTGTCAGCAGCAATCGCGGAGGGCTGGCACGCTGGAGTGTTTTGGTTGTTCTTCCGGTTGCTCTGCTTTTGTGGCGGTCTGGTAAGCAGAGTACTCGTCACGCCGTGGCTGCTACCCAGATGTTTTTGGCCGCGATCGCCGCTAATGCCGCCGGAAACGCCGTCGAGGGTCACCTTTATTTCTTTGCCGCCTTGGCACTGTTGGCACTCTATCGGGATTGGAGATTGTTTGTTACGGCCTCCCTCTGGATGACATTCGAACACTGGGTGGAACGGGCGCCGGCATGGGGCGATTACGTCGTGGTGTGGGTGATTCAGTGCTCGTGCCTCGCCTACGCTTGTCAACGTGGATTGTCCGACCAGTGGGCGCTTGCCGAAGAGCGAGCGAAAAACGCGCAGGATCTGGAACGAGATTCACTGACGGGGCTGCCCAATCGTACGGGATTTCAGGGAGTGCTGAAACAGGCTATCACCGAGGGAACTCGTAATGCCGAAGCATTCGCGCTTATATGCCTCGACCTCGACCGGCTTCAGGTGATCAACGAACAATTCGGCGAAGAGACCGGTGACGCGGTGTTGGAGGAATCTTCCCGGCGCCTACGGGAGGCGATTGGCGGGGGCAACGATCTAGCGCGGTTGGGCGGGGATAAGTTTGTCATAATTTTGCGCGATTCAGACACTTACGCCGACACGCAACAGAGCATGACGCGGCTGCTTGACGCTCTAAAGCCTGAATTTCAAGTAGCGGGCCACAGCCTGCGGGTGACGGCTAGCGCGGGAGGCGCACTGTTTCCCGAGCACGGAGTGGATCAAGCGATACTGCTGGCTAATGCTGAAAGCGCGATGACGCGAGTTAAGTCCGAAGGCCGCAACAATAGCCGGCTGTTCAGCGCCTCTGTCGGGCTGGCCAAGCTAGATCGCCTAATGCTTGAAAACGATCTACGGGAGGCTTTGGACCGGGGAGAATTTCACCTGCATTATCAGGCGCAATTCAATTTTCAAGGCGAACTGGCGGGGTTAGAGGCGTTGCTTCGCTGGAACCACCCGCGACGCGGCAATGTGCCCCCGCTGGAATTTATCTCGATAGCCGAAGAGGCCGGGTTGATCCTCAGAATTGGAGAGTGGGTACTTCGCGAGGCCTGCCGCCAATATGTTAGCTGGGAGCGGGCCGGATTTGCGCCTGGAAAGATCGCCGTCAATGTTTCCGCCGTGCAGTTGGCTCACCCAAGCTTTGCCGAATCAGTTAAGCAAATACTCAAAGACACGGGCATTCGTCCACATAAGCTGGAATTGGAGATCACGGAATCTGCGTTGATGCAGGATCTGCCACGGGCCGCCGATCAATTGCGTGGTCTTCGTAACCTCGGCATACTTTTGGCGATCGACGATTTCGGGATCGGCTACTCCAGTCTCAGCTATCTGCAAAAGCTTCCCATGACCAGCGTCAAGATGGACCGCTCCTTCTTGCCCGAAACACCAGGAGTGTGGACGGCGGAACTGGCGATTATTGCCGGAATTGTCAATCTCGCCCACTCACTGGGATTAAGCGTGATAGCGGAAGGTGTGGAAACGGAAGCGCAGCGAGTGGCGCTGGAGGATGCAGGATGCGATGCGGCTCAAGGCTATCTATTTTCAAGACCCGTTTCGCCGGACGAGGCCCAGAAACTACTGCCGGGGATAGGTCGAGTTACTTCCCTCCGCCCCTTTTATGCTGAAGATCACGCCATTGCTGCGGCGTTAGAATAATTCGCAGCTTCAGACTCATCTGGGACAGAGTCTTGGTGAGTTCACTGCGGGCCAGCGCCATGCGGTCGATAGCCTCATTAGCTTTGCGAACGTCGACAGGATCGTCGTTCATCAAATCCTGGAAATCGCCTTCGGCCTTCTGCAGATTCCCCCGGAAGTCTATCAACTGGTGGCGATACTCGCGCACGGTACGGCGAATCTGCCGCGACTGCCCTTCATTCAGATTGAGATCCCGGGCAATCTGGCCTTCCCACCATGCTCCCTGTGGCAATTGCTGCTGCGCACCGCCAGCCGAGGCCATTATGAGCAGCGCGCAAAATCCAAACAGAATCCGTCTAGTCATCATTCCTCAAATAATCCGCGCAAGGGGGCCACAGCTGCTGGCTCAGCTTGTTGCTCCGCGATTGTCACCTCGGAGAAGAATTGCGCATCGGACTCCGACTTCCACTTGTTAGACGCAAATTGGCTGCTGGCCGGCTGGAAGTAGAAGACACCCAAAATCAACATCAACGCGATCGCCAGCGCCGGAACCCATTTGGGCCAGGAAGACGCATACGAACGTTTGTCGAGCCGCTGGTAAATCGCCCGCCTCTGCGCGGCAAGAAAATCCGCCGGGATGTCTTCTTCCACTCTCAGCAGCTCGGTACGCCGTTCCTGTAATGTCCGCCAGTTTTGCCCGCACTCTTCACACTCGCCCAGGTGCGAATCCACCGTCGCGCTGTCATTACAGTAGAGCGCTTCCAGCAACTCCTGCTCTGTCTTGTGTTGGCCGTTCATTTCTTCCCTCGACTTCCATACAGATCCCGCAGCTCCTCCCGGAGCTTGCCGACTGCGCGGAACATATGCGCCTTTACCGTCCCAGGATCCAATTGTAGTAGTTCCGCGATCTCATCCAGACTGTGCCCTTCATGGTGGCGAAGTGTAAAAACAGCCCGTTGGCGTGCCGACAGCTTATTGAGAGCAAGCGCTAAGCGTCCCTTTATTTCTTCCGCGAAATAGCGATCTTCGGCATTCGGATTTCCCGATGCCGCCATACCCAGAATAAGCATCTCTTCTTCCGGCTTCGGACGCTTTCGCCAAAATTGCCATTTCTTCGAGCGGAGCCGATCCAGGCAAGTGTTTACCGCAATCCGCGTCACCCATTTCGCCGGATCGTCTATTTCTTTAAAATCGGGGCGCTGGAAGGCTTGATACGCTTTAAGGAACACATCTTGCGTCGCCGAGTCGGCCTCATCGGGATCCTGAAGAAACCGGCGGCATAGCAGAAAAACCCGCCGTTGCTCAGCCGTCATCCACGCCCCAAAGTCCCGGAGCCCGATTGTGTCGGCCTTCGCCAGCATTTGGTCAGCCATTACGCTGGTCATATACCTTTCAGACGGGAAAGAGCCCGCAGGGTTTACTTCATCTAAACGAACCCGAATCTGTAACCACTGTAACGCTCGCGGCAAAGTTTAATCCCACGTTCATATAACTACGCTTCCGTTCGTTCACAGATGGTTAACGGTGTTAAGCTGATTGTATGGGTGTGCAAGAACGCCGGGCGCGTGAAAAACAGGAACTTCGCCAGGACATCCTCGATGCGGCTCGAGAACTCTTTGTAAAAGAAGGGTTTGAGAACGTCTCGATGCGGAAGATTGCAGAAAAGATCGAATATTCGCCCACAACGATTTATCTGTATTTTCAGGACAAAGCCGATCTCCTCGACTGTATCTGCGAGGAGACCTTCAGCAAACTGGACCAGAAAATGACTTCTTTGCGGGATGCCACGGCGGATCCGCTGCAGGGTTTGAAGCGTGGGCTTCGGGCGTATGTGGAATTCGGACTGGAACATCCCAACCATTACCGGCTGTGTTTCATGATGGATTTCAAGGGGTTTGAAGCGCCAGAGAATTGCTCTCGCTCGCATGCGATGGGACAGAAATTGTTCGATCATTTACGCCTCGGATTAGGCGAGTGCGTCGCTTTGGGACGCGTGAAGGTGGATAATATCGAAGCGGTCAGCCAGGCAATATGGGCATCCTTTCACGGTGTCACTTCGTTGTTGATTACTCATCATACGTTTCCCTGGGTGGAGACTAATCAGCTGATCGACGCACTCACGGAAACAGTTTTTGGCGGCTTGGAAGTGGGTACTCCCATCTCCGCTGTTGACTCGGCAAGTAGCACCTAAAACAGGCACCTAGGCCGCCGCGGTTTGCGGTTCTTCTTCGATCATCTCCATTAGCGCCGGCATCCGCTCCTGCAGTAAATATTCCGTCGCCTGTACGGCAGGATCCAGATGGAAGCGCTCCTGCATCCGTCCATTTAGCACGGCGTTGTTGATCGCCAGCAAGCCCATGCCTTGGTGATGCACCATGAACGACCGGATAATTTGTGGTTCCGACTTATTAATTCCTATCGATCGCGAGTAGTCGATCGATTCAAAGAACCCATACTGATCGTCGAGTGCGCCTTTAGACGCCAGCTGTCTTAAATTCGCGGTGGCTGCCGCCGGGTCAATCATCAATGCAAGCATCGTCGCGTACGGTGCAACCACCACCTCGTCCGATATATCCGCCCGGGCACACAGGGCTGGAATGCCGAAAGCATGATATTGGTACTGCATCCGGCTATCGCGAGCGGCAAACGCCGCCTCTGATATACCCCAGGGAATCCGCCGCTCACGGGCAAAGGTTTGCTGCGCCTTCACGGCCTCGCGCAGGCTTTGATCCAGCAACGTATTCTCGTACCGACGCATATGCAGCAGCGGCATCAGGTATTCGAACATCGTGCCGCTCCACGACACCAGAGTCCGATGGTTCCGATAGGCGGTTAGCTTACGGCCCAGATGGAACCACGACTCGCGTGGGATATCGCCTTTAGCGATCGCGATGAATACCGCCGTACGAGCTTCGGAAGCGAGAAGATCGTAGTAGAAATCGTCGCCCTTGTCCGAGGCTACATCATGACCCACGCGCATCACCTTCCGCTGACTCTGGAATAGGAAGGCGAATTCCATTTCTTCGAAGAAGCTCTGCGCCTGCGCCGCGGCCATCGTCAAACTTTGATTCAATTCGCCGGCATACACGCGGGCATCGGGAAGGCGGCGCACCAACAGCTCCTCCAGAGTCCAACGCAGCTTCGAATAAAGCGGAGTAGCGCCTTCCAAACGCTCGTGGATCAAATTCTCAATGCGATCATAAGCGTCGGGAAGTCCGCCCAAGTCGTGAACTCTTCCTAGTTCTACGAATATCGGCGCGAGGGAAGCATCGCGCATGTTGACACGGAACTCGGGTTCCAGCGGCGTGGCCAACCAGGGCGCCAACCTGCCTAGTTGTACCACTGCAGCATCCACACGCTCGGAAAGTGCCTTCTGCCAGTAACGCAGTTCGCCCGCCCGGTGGCGATCTTCCTGCTGTTCCAGTTGCCAGCAGATCATTTCCATCTTTTCGGCGATATGACGGGTGGTTTCCTGCGCTTCGGTCAGTATCCCTTCCCAGAAAAAAAGATCGAGGGGCTTCGACTCCAGTTGATGTAAGAGCGCGGCGATAAGGCGCATCACCGCAATGTTTTTTGATCCATTGGGCAGCATCTCGCGCAGATGAACTGTATGATCGTGAAGCCCGGCTAAGGCGTCGTCGGTGATCAAGGGCTTCTTGAGGATCTCCAGACAACCCTGCCTCACGGTGCACAACGATGACGCCAGATTCCCGCTGTCCACGGTGGACACGAACACCGGCGGCATGGGGCTCAGCGTAAGCGTGTTGTACCAGTTATAGAAGTTCCCGCGATACCGTTCCATTCGCGTCATGGTTTCAAAGATTCTATTGAGACGTGTCCCCAGTTCATCTTGCGTCAAGTACCCGAAATCGTGAGCGCTCAGGCTCGCTGTCAGCAGGAGCCCCAAATTCGTAGGCGATATTTGGTTGGCAACCAGCGGCGGGTCTTGCTGCACATTATCGGGCGCCAGCCAGTTGCTTTCGGGCGTGGAGTAATCGCGGAAAAAGCGCCAGGTGCGTAGCGCGGTGTCCCTCAAGAACCCCCGGTCGCCTTCCGATAAGGCAGCAGGCTTAGCGGGCGGCGCATTCAACCAGCTGACGATAACCGGCGTCGCTACCCACAAAGCGCTAAGCGCGATCGCCAGATTAAACACCGGCGAATACCAGCTCAACAGGCCTAGCAGCACCAGCGCAAATCCAGCGGATATAGTCAAATACTTCTCCACCATACTGACCTTCACGCCGGCCAGTTCGGATTGCGCCATAGTCTCCCACTCGAGCATTTTTCTTCGCGATCGCTGCCGCACCAGTGTCCGGATAATCGAATCGCACATCATTAAGGCCTGATGCGGAATGAACAGAAGATTCAGCGCGGCATCGCGATGGCTCAGCACCAACCGCGTTGCCAGATTGGTGATGAAGCTCGATAAAAGCCGCCGCTCCGGTGCTCTCACAATTGTCAGGATCATGTCGGCGTAGGTCGGCAGCAGCATTAATGCAAACACTGCCACCGTCCATAATCCAGGTGAGGGCAGAATGAACCAACCGGCGATCAGCGCTAGAAAAAAGAAGATTTCGTAGAGGCTGCGCCGAAGATTGTCGAGAATTTTCCAGCGCGAAAGCAGCGGCAACGGATTCCCATATCGTTCGCGGTTTGGCCCTGGCACTTTAGAAAACAGCCAGGGCATAATCTGCCAATCGCCGCGGACCCAGCGATGCTTGCGCTTGGAAAACGCCTGATAGGTAGTTGGATAATCGTCGATGACTTCCACAGAGGTCAACAGTCCGGTTCGCGCATGTTCGCCTTCGATCAGGTCATGGCTGAGAATGGCGTTTTCCGGAAATCGTTTTCCGACGGCCGTTTCAAACGCCCAAAGATCGTAGATCCCCTTGCCCGTAAAACTTGCCCGCCCAAATAAATCCTGATAGACGTCCGACACCGCGGTTGAGTACGGATCAAAACCTGTTTGCCCGCTAAAGATTTGCGCCAGTCTGGAACGTCCGGAGGATTCCATACTGACGCTGACCCGCGGCTGAATCACCGCATATCCCGACGTCACCGTATTGGTCTTGGGATCCAGCACCGGCCGGTTCAAGGGGTGGGCCATGGAGGCGACCATCTTGCGGGCAGTATCGCGGGGCAATTGGCTGTCCGTATCCAACGTGATGACATAGCGAATTCGCAATAGGACCGACATGTCGCCAACGATAATCTCGAAGCGGTTACTATGGCCCATCAGGACATCGTTGAAGTCGTTCAGCTTTCCGCGCTTCCGCTCATAGCCCATCCACGAGCCTTCCTGGGGATTCCAGTGGCGGGGGCGGTGGAAGAGAAAGAACGGACCCGAATCGCCACGCCCATATCGAGCGTTCAGCCGTTGCACACCTTGCGAGCAAACCTCAAGAACCGGTTCATCCTTGTCGGTGTGCGGACCAGCAGCATCGGCATAATCAGTGAGGAGAGCGAAATACAGGTTGACGTCGCGATTTGCCAGGTAGCGAATCTCCAGATCGCCCAGAAGCTTTTCTGCGTTGGCGGCCGACAGGAGCAGTGTCGGAACCACCACCATCGTCTGGCAATCTTCGGGAATGCCGTCCGAGAAATCCATGGTGGGAAGCACTTTCGGCACAACCAGACGGCTGGCTACCAGATTCGCAATCTCCAAGGCGGCCTGGCTGGCCGGGATAAGGAGCACGGCCAGTATCCACCATTCGTGGAAGCCAAAGAGCCAGAGGAAACCCGCCAGTAGCAATGCAGTGACGATCGCGACGAAGCCGAAGTACAGCGGTTGCACATACGCCCGGCCGAAAAGTGCAAACGCCGAACGAAGCGTGATGCGGCATCCGGCGGCGTTGCGAAAATCTTTCTTGCCATTGCCCACCAGATAATATCCGACGTGTTTCCGCTGATCGACGAAGCGTGGACTCTCGTCCGAGGTCCCGTCGCTACAAGCGGTTTGGGCCATCGCGAGTGCGAGCTTGGCAACCTCGTCCTCCGGCTTGCGAGCCAGCTTTGCGATCTGTTCCGCAGCATGCCGGTAGCTGTCGCGAGTAGGAAAATCCATCTGCGGATAGACGCCCGCTGGATCGCGCCGGAGGATTTCTTCCAGCGAAGAAACGGACTCGACGAATTCGCGCCAGGAGACACTTTCCAAATTGTGGAAGCTCTGCACGACGGTGGCGACGGCCTCTTCGTTTTCCAACCCTTCCTGAATTACAGCTACCAGACGTTCCGCCAAGACCAGCCGCAGCATGGGACCAAAAGCCCACAACTCCGCCAGTATCAGAGGATGATCGTGTTTCAGGCGCGTGGCAAAATGAGCCATGGCGTCTGTATCTATCGCGCCCGTTGTCGCCGCTACCAGATCGGCTGTGATGCGATAAACGCGCGTCTCGCCGCCACGTTCGGGCAGCCGGGGAAGCTTGCGGACGTAAGACAGCGGTAAGCTCCGCCGCGCCTCGCGGATTTGGAACTGAACGTAGGAATGGTTATCGAGTAGCCAGATCTCCACCGCCGCGCGTTCCGACCGTTGACGGGCCAAGGCGCGCAGCTCAGTAACTTTATCGCGCAAAATTCGCGCGCATTCATCCAAGCGATCCGGCACGCTGCGGTAACTGGCCGGCGAACTGATGGCAGCTTCCTTGGGAGCATGCCCTTGCTTCGTATACCGGGAATCGGAAGCCGTTTTCATCGATAACTCGAGGCCTGTAATTCGAACAGCTTAGCGTATCGGCCGCCCGTAGCCAACAGATGATCGTGCGTTCCTTCTTCGCGAATCCGGCCTTCTTCCAGGACGACTATCCGATCGGACATGCGAACCGTGGAAAAGCGATGCGATATAAGAATCGCCATCTTGTCTTCCGTAAGCTCGGCGAAGCGCTTGAAAACTTCATACTCGGCCAGTGCGTCCAATGCCGCTGTCGGTTCATCCAGTATTAAAACCTGCGCGTCACGAAGATAGGCCCGAGCCAGAGCGAATTTCTGCCACTCACCGCCAGAAAGATCGACACCACCGGCGAAACGCCGGCCGAGCATCTGTTCCAGACCGCCCGCCAATTTGTCTTTCATCAGGCGATCCACCTGACTCTTGCGTGCTGCCTCCCAGAGAGCTTCGTCTTCGCCGGCGCGCTCAATACGGCCCATTCCGATGTTCATCCGCGCGGTCATGTCATAGCGCACGAAGTCCTGGAAGATAACCCCGATCTCCCGCTGCAACTCTTCCACGTTGTATTCGCGCAGGTCCACTCCATCCAGTAGGATCACGCCCGAGCTGGGGTCATAAAGGCGAGAGAGCAACTTTACGAAAGTCGTTTTGCCTTGTCCGTTTTCGCCGACCAGAGCCACCCGCTCCCCACGCTCTAGACGGAAATTCAAGTTCTTTAGGATGACCCGCTCCGACCCGGGATACTGGAAGCATACATCGCGGAACTCAAAACCTTGTCGTATCGGACGGGGCGCTGGAAGCGCATTTTCCTTCGAGCCGATTCGCGGTTTTACCGCCAGGAAGCTCAGCAGATCAGTTAGGAACAGGGCTTGATCGGCAATGCTGGAAAATAGTGAAAAAACGGTTTGCAGTTGGCCGCTGGCACCAGCGATTGCGCCCGCCACAAACGTGAGTGTACCCACACTAATCTCACCTAACAATGCCTTGTAGACGAGTAACGCATAGCCGCCGTAGTATCCAAACGAACCGATTACGGCAAGAAGCGATCCCCACCATAGTCTGCGGCGGGTTAGCTGGCGGTTCTTCAGAATCACGCCGTCCGATAGCGTCGCGTAGCGCCCGGTAAGATGATCGGCCAGTCCGAACATTTTAACTTCCTTGGCGCTCTCTTTACTGCTGCCGAGTACGCGAAGATAGTCCAGTTCACGACGGATTGGCGTCAAGCTATGGGCCAATGAATAACCCAAAAACGCGAAGTGGCTTTCTCCGGCAAAGGCCGGCACAATGCAAACCACAAGCAGCACGAACAGCCAGGGCGAATAATAAATCACACCGATCGATAGCGAAATAAGAGTGATGGACTGGAGCAGCAATCGGCCCATCGCATTCAACATGGCGATCCGGTCGGTGGCCTGCACCCGGGCTCGCTCTAATTGATCGTTGAACGCGGGATCTTCAAGCGATGCGAGGTCCAAGCGCGCCGCATGGTTCATCACCCGCAAGCTGACTTCGCGCGTAAACTCATCGGCCAGCCGGGCATCGCAATAATCGGTGGCACGGCCCAATATGTTTCCCAGGGCGCCCAATCCGAATTCCACGCCCAATAACCACCAAACCTCTACTGGCGCCGGCCCAGGATGCTTGATCACGCCTACGACGATATCGATGATCGCCTTGGAAACCGCTAAAATCCCCAACGGTATCAGGGCATTAACCAAGCGATAGGCAATTCCCAGTGCAACGATGGTTGGCGCCGAATCCCACACGAGGCGCAGCACGGGCGGCACGTTCTTTAGCGCCGCTAGCCGTTCTCTCCATGTTGATTTTTGATCGGGCACGAATGCTTACCTATTCTGGGCCAAGGCACGGTTGTTCAGACAAGGAAGGCCCCGGGCGAAACGTACAAGCAGCACGTGGGTTGCCGTATCCGAGGCTGGAGTTGGGTGGCAGCCCGCAGCGAAAACCCATGAAAGCGAACTGAAATCGGCCTGCCATACAAGGGCAGAATACGGGAAGCACCTACCTGGAAAGAATTTTCTTCCCTATCGGTACTTTATAACACTATTTTCGCGCCAACTTGGAGGGCCGAGGGCTCAGATTAGAGAACAGGCGGCGGAGAAAACCTGGTTTTTTGCGGCTGGGCTGAGGAATGAGTTCCAACCGCTGCAAGGCGGTGGTTGCGGCCGCTGACCGCATGAATAAAGTCCACACGAAGCCAGATCGCAGGTCCTCCGCGCTCAACAAAATGATTCCCGCGTTGATTCCGATCACGTCTCTGCCAACCCATCCCGAGTGGGGGTCGAAAGCATCTACAAAGCCATAGCGATTGTAGATCTGCTTTCCAAATTGATCGTACATTGACCGCAGAGATGGCATTGCGATTTCCGGCGCGAACATCAACGATCCGCCGGGAGCGCTAGGTGCTACGGTGCCGTCGATGTGGGCGCTTAACGGAACTTCGCCCCACACCTGATACCCCATGGAACTATCGGAGGCAGTGATGCCCCAGATGTCTCCCGAATAGCTGGGGAACTTCGTGGCCAGATCCATGCAGAAGGCACGCTGAGCCCGGGTTGCCAGGACGGAGTTATCGAACCAATTTACCGGGTCCGGGCCACTTTCGCGCAAGGCCCGAAAGTCGAACCAAGCCTGGGAATACTGATGCACGAACAGCGGTCCACCGGTGATGTAGGTCATCCCTTGGTAGGTGACGCTAGGGCGCTTCCAGGCGTACCAGGATTCCGGCGGGATGGGATGCGTTGGCGATCCAATGCCCAGGATGTAAAGGATCATCAATTCGCTGTAGGAATTCCAGCGATAGCGAAGAAAGCCGGATTCGGGAACCCACCCGTGAGCCAACAAATACTTTTCACCGTTCAACATCCAGGGAAAATCGACTCGCTCGTAAACATAGCGCGCGAAAAAACCAATTTCTGGATCGTCTGTGAATCGCTCCGCGGCCGTCAGTACACCAGCCAATAGCAAAGCCGTATCGATCGACGAGGCTTCGCTATTCCAGCGGCGCTCCCCCGTTTCCGGATCCATCCAGTGGTAGAACCACCCATGTTCTACCGGCGCACGTTCGGCCAGGAACCGAATAGTGAGCAGAATTCGATCGCGCGCTTCTTTCTCGGTAATCCAACCACGCTGGGCGCCAATACAGATAGCGGTCAGGCCGAAGCCTGTAGCCGCCGCGCTGCCGATGTGAAGATTAGGGCCGTTTGAAGATCCGTCGACAAAGGCGCGATCGCGCACGATCCCCGTTTTCGAACCAACCTGCTCCCAAAAATAGAGAAAGGAACGATGCTCCAGGTCATCCAAAAACCGGTCGTCGGCTGGAGACAACTGATATGTATCGGGTTGTGAAGGTTCCTTCCCAAACGCCATCCCGGCGATTAGAACTGACCAGAGCGCGAGTCTCAACAACAATCTAGACGCGTTCCCAAGGCTGGCGATTTCAAGCGGTTCGCATGCTTTGAATGCCGCGCTATTCACGGCGCGCCAGCAGCAGGGTCATGTCATCCTGCAGCTCCGGCGAACCGGTCCACTGGGTGACCGATTCCATCACAATCGCGATGATTTCTTCTTCGTCGCGATGGGCGTTTTTGATTACCAGATCCACCAGACGATCCTCGCCGAACATTTCCCCATACTCGTTTTCCGGCTCCGTTACGCCATCGGTAAACCACACCATCAGATCGCCGCTTTTCAGGATCACGCGGCTTTCTTCGTAGCGCGAAAAAGCAAACGCGCCGACCACAGTGCCGTTCACCTCGAAGCGAGTGGAGGCGCCATCGCGAATTAGAATCGGCGGCAGGTGCCCGGCATTTGTATAGATGAATTCCGAATTTCGATCGTCGAAAATTCCGAAACAGAAGGTCGCGTATTTCTCCGGCGATGTGTAGGCGTACAACTGTTGATTGAGCAGCGAAACCAGCTTTGAAGTGGATAAAGCCGGGTAGGCTGGCCGCGGGGTGGAATCGCCAACCGCCGCCGCCAGTTCGGCGCTACTGCGCAGTTGCGCGCGCAACGACGATTGCAAGGTCGCCATCAACAGCGCTGCCGAGATCCCTTTACCCGCGACGTCGCCGATTGCCAACATCACCCGTTGATCTCGCAGGAATTCGTAATCGTAATAATCGCCCGACACCATCCGCGCAGGATTGCAAATCGCGCACATTCGCAGATTCTTAACCGCCGGCGCCTTTTTCGGGTATAGCTGGTTCTGTACTTCACGAGCAATCTCAATTTCCGACTGGAGCCGTTCTTTTTCCTTCGATACTTTGACCAGCCGCTCCAGATTTTCGGTCATGCTGTTGAACGATGTACCCAACTCGGCGAGTTGGTCCTGCCCCTTCACTTCAATCCGATGGGCGAAGTTGCCTTCCATCACACGTCGTGTTCCATCGTAAAGATTGTGTACGGCATGGGTGATATTGCGGGTCATCGTTACGCCGATTACAAGAGCGATCAACTCCACGATTAAAAACAAAATTGCAAACGCCAGCAGTAAGGCGGGCAAAAAGGTTTGCCACCAATCCATTCGCCGGCTGAAAATCGCGTTAAACACGGCCGAGGGACGCGACTGTACAATTAGCAAGGCGGCCGCGGGCTGTCTTGGGTCCGACCATAAGCGCACCGGGACCGAGGCCATCCACTGCACCGGAATATCGAATAAATTCATTTGCGGCGGCAACTTCACTCGAGATGATTCCGGGGGCGGCCGCCGGGCTGATTTTCCGTCGAATTCCACGAACTGCGCCAAGCCCAGGTTGGGCACTAACTCCGCCAGATAAGTGTGGGAGAGCGGCGCTAATGTCGTTACATCCACCGTGTCGTGCTTCGCATGGGCCCAGGCGTAAAATCGATGGCTGCGCACAACGATCCCGCTGCCCTCGGGCCAATTCGAAGCTGAATTTTCCAGCGCACCCACTTCCGGATAATAGATATCGGCACCGTTCTCCCGCACCAGAAATTCAATGCCGGGAAATCTGTCGCGATAAAAAAGATCGTACACTCCACGCAAGGTGCCCGCCCGAGCGGCGCGATTGGTTTGGGCAATGCTGCGCGCGGCGTCGTTTAACGATTCTATTCGGCGGTCCAATTCGGAAGTCATCAGGTACACGGCGGTCTGATTGGTAAGTGTGTACAAGCCGAAACCCGCCAGCGTGATGATCAGGGTCACGGGCACTACGGCGATGAACAGGTAAGTGACGATAAGGCGGTTACTCAACCGCCAGATCGTTCGTCTTCCTGCAATCCGCAGCAATCGGATGAGGACTAAGATCCCAAAGAAGAACGTCACCAGCTCAATCAGGAGGACAGGAAAGCTGCCCGGGAAAAAGGAGAACAAAAAGATACAGAGCAGCACGAGGATGGCGAAGATTTTATCGACGCGACCCATATGCCGATATACGGAATTGATTCCCGCGGGTAGCGAGATGGCCATGTTAGATGCGAGATTTCGCGATGTCCGGCGACTGCTTATGAGCCTCGTTCATGGCGGCGTCCGGTTCTATGTAGTGCTTCGTCAAACTATCTTGAAGAATCTGCATGGCGGTCTTCGGATCGTCGGCGAACTGGAATAGATTGAGATCCGATTCCGAGATCATACCGTAACGAACCAATGCATCGAAATTTAGAATCTCCTTCCAATACGTGGTCCCATACAGCACAATCGTTATCTTGCTTTCCAGTTTTTCGGTCTGGGCCAGCGTCAATATTTCGCTTAGTTCGTCCAGCGTTCCGAAACCTCCCGGGAAGACCACCAGCGCTTTCGCCAGATAAGCGAACCAGAACTTGCGCATGAAAAAATAGTGAAATTCGAATGACAACGACGGCGTGATGAAGGGATTCGGCCGCTGTTCAAACGGCAGTCCAATATTCAAGCCGATGGTTTTACCGCCGGCGTCCTGGGCTCCTCGATTCGCGGCTTCCATGATGCCCGGCCCACCACCGGAGCAAACCACAAAGCGCCTGGTGACGTCGCGAATTTCATTGGACCACTCGGTGACCATCTTCGCCAGGGCGCGCGCTTCGCGATAATATCGCCCCATGATTCCCATCTCCATGATCCGCGCCGAACCAAAAAACACGATGGTGTCTTCAATCTTCTCGGCGCGAAAATGGGACAGCGGCTCCAGGTATTCCGCCAATATGCGCAACCCGCGCGCGTCGGGACTGTCCAGGAACTCCTCATTGCGATAGGCCACCGGGCGGCGGCTCACATCCAGGCTCGAATCACTCATTGTGACGGTTTAGTCTCCGCGGCTGCCGGAAGTGTACTTTCCAACAACTCCAGCCGCTTCTGTAATTGTCTCACTGTCTTTAAAAGGTCCGGCAACTTTGGAAACGCCGTGATGGAGCGCAGCCATTCGCGTGCTTCGAAGGCCGGCGAGCCAGACATAACCGACCCCGCTTTCACATCGCCGCCAATTCCGCTCTGGGCATAGATAATGGAATTGTCGTGAATCGTCAGATGCCCCGAAATGCCGACTTGTCCGGCCAATAGAACATTCTTGCCGAGCACGGAACTACCGGCCAGGCCAGTCTGCGCGCAGATGATATTGTCCTCCCCCACGACGCAGGCATGTCCGATCTGTACCAGGCTGTCGACCTTCGCTCCCCGCTTTACACGGCTCTCCCCCACCGTCGCCCGATCCACCGACGTGAGGGATTGAATCTCGACGTCGTCCTCAATCACGGTTACGCCGGACTGCACGATCTTGGCGTGGCTCCCATCCTTGCGTTTGGCAAAGCCGAACCCGTCGCCACCAATTACAACGCCATTTTGAAGAATCACGCGGTCGCCGATACGGCAATACTCGCGCACTACACAATGCGCGTGGCCGAGAAAGTCATCGCCGATCACCGCTCCTTCATAAACCACGGTATGCGGATGAAGCACGGCATTATTCCCGATCGTCACGCGCTCACCCACGTAAGCAAACGGTCCGATCGACGCATCCTTTCCGATTACCGCCGACTCGGCGACAAAGGCCAGGAGATGAATGCCTGCGGCGGGCTTCGGCGGTTGATAGAACAGCGCCAGGGCGCGGGAGAAATCGAGATAAGGGTTCAAGGAAATCAGACTGCGAATCTCGGAATCTGCAGCGGCTTGGGTGGTCAAAATCGCCCCCGCGTGGCTGTTCTTGACCTTGTGCGCATACTTGGGATTAGCCAGGAAGGTTAATTCGGCGGGTCCGGCCTGCTCTATTCCGGCGACACCGGTGATCTCGATATCCCGGCCCGCGCTCAGCTCGCACCCGAGCGCCGCCGCCAACTCACTCAGCTTCATGCCTACTAGTATTGACGATGCGCTTAGTCGGGGGGTGGAAGCCGTGGGCCAATTACCGTCGGAACTTATCCCGGCAAGCGGTGGAACAGAAGTAGAACGTGTCCCCGCCGACGGCTTGCTTGACGGACGTGGCCGCCGCGACGAACGTCCCACATACCGGATCCTTTTTCAATTCATCGGTATGGGGAATTTCCGGGACTCGATTCGGTTGACCTGCCGGCGGTGGCGTGGAAGGATTGGCCGCCCGCATGAACTCCGAAACACCGCGAAGGAGGATGCCCATCACCGACCGCAGAATCGTGATGAGGAAGATGCTTGTAAGAAGAACTACAATGAATCGAAACATAGGGCAAACTGGCGCTTTCGCCCCTTCCTGACGGCGGTCACCCGAGGGCAGGCGTCGGCCATCAGCCCCCGGCATTACTTACGGCTATTTCTTTTTCTTTGCTGGAGTAGCGGTCTTGGCGTCGGGATTCGCGTACTTCGTCTGCACCGTCGCATCCATCGTTTGCAACATCCCCTTGGCTCCATCGGCGAACGCGCCCTGGGGCTTCAGCTCCAGATATTTCTCAAAAGCTTCCTTGGTACCTGGCAGTGGCAAAATCTTTCCGTCGGGAGCGGTGGTCGCTTTAGAAATCAGGTATACACCGTATTGATATTGAGCATCGGCGTAGTTGGGGTCGGCTTCAATGGCCTTCTTGAATGCCACGCCCGCCGGCTCCAATTGGCCCGTATTTACCAATACCGCGCCAAGATTGTAGTAATATTTTCCCGCGTTGGGAGGATCCAGTTGGGCCGCTTTCGTCAACTCCGCCTGGGCTTCCGGATACTTCTTTGCCTTGGCTAAAATGAGAGCGAAATTGTTGTGATAGGCGGGATCGTTGGGGTCCAGCTCAATCGCCTTATTATAGGCATCCACCGCTTTCGCCAAAGCCGCATCCTGATCCGCACCCGATTTCGTCGCGGCAAGAGACGCGTAGGCATCGGCTAAGTTACCCCAGATCACGTGCTGTTTGGGGTCGGCCTCGCTCGCTTTCGTGAAGGCTTCCACCGCGGCATCCCAATTCTTCGCCGCGGCAGCTTCCTTGCCGGCGTTGAACGCGTCGTTCAGGGCTTTATTTTTGGCCATGATCGCCGACGTTTCCTTAGCCTTCTTTTCAAGGGCTGCCTTGGCTTCGGGCGACATGTCGCGCGCCTGTTCCTTGGTTAACGTGCCAGTCTCCGCCGCCTTCTGCAAATCCGCTTGTTGCTTCTTCTGCTTTTGAAGATCGAAATCGTTCGACACCGGATCGCCAAGGCGCGTTGTAACGCCTTCAATGTGATCGCGCTCCGCTCCATCCACTTCCACGCTCACCCGGAATTTGCCAAGCGGTAAGCCGGCATGGAAATAATGACCCTTCTTGTCGGTCTTAACTTGATAATGACCTTTGATGTCGGTACGGTCGATCTTTACCAGAGCGCCTTTTAGCGGCTGGCCATTTTCGTCCTTAACGTCGCCCTCAAGCGAGCCCGTCTGGGCCCAAGCCATTGCCCCGCACAGTAGTAAAGCGGGTAGTAAAAAGTTGATCTTTCGCAACATACGTCTTCCTTGGACCTCCATGGGTCAGCTACTAAACAATAGAATACTACGGGTTCCGCCCCGCTCCGGGCCACAAATTCTGCTAGTACTTTATACCGTATCCCAGACGGGGGTGAGTGCATCAAACACTATAGTAAGATTAAAGAAAGTAACGGAAGCTCTGGGGATTATTGAAATGCTACGGGTGATTGCCACTCTGACGATCTTGTCAGCTGGGTTGTTTGGCCAAACTTCTGAGCTCGACCGTGCGCGGAATCTGTATACGCACACAAACTATCAGGCGTCCTTAGGTGTACTGCAGGCGGTTCCGGATAAGACGGCGCCGGTTCTGGAACTGATTGGGCAGAACTACTTCATGTTAAGCGAGTTCAAGAAAGCCACCGAGGCGTTCGATCAGGCCATTGCCGCCGACCCGTCCAACTCCGAGTATGTCCATTGGTTGGGCCGCGCCTACGGCCGCCGGGCGGAAACCGCGAATCCTTTCCTCGCTCCTGGATTCGCTTCTAAAGCGCGGCAGGCATTCGAAAAGTCGGTGACGCTCAATCCGAAAAATCAAGAAGCGATGAACGACCTCTTCGATTATTACCTGGAGGCTCCCGGGTTCCTTGGGGGTGGCTTGAACAAGGCCCAGGCGATCGCCAGCCGCATCGCGGATCTGGATAAAGCGGAAGGATATTTCGCCCAGGCTCAACTGGCGGATCAACGTAAGGAATTCGATACCGCCGAACAACATCTGCGGCGCGCGTTAGAACTGGCTCCACGTCAGGTGGGGCGTGTTCTCGATCTTGCGAAATATCTTGCCAAGCGCGGCCGCATTCAGGAAAGCGAGACGGTTTTCGCCCAAGCGGAGAAACTGGCGCCGAATAGCCCGAAGGTTCTGTTCACGCGCGCCGATACTTATATCCGCGAGAAGCGAAACCTGGATCAGGCCAAATCTCTTTTAAAGCGATACCTGCAAGCGCCCCTGACTCCCGACGATCCCCCGCGGCAACGCGCCGAAGAGCTCTTAAAGCGCGCTGGCGTTTGAGCGGATAATGCTTTTTGGCGATTCGCTTCGTTTCAGCTTTAATGCCCTGAGCGCCAACCGGGTACGCACTTTCCTCACCGCTTTAGGTCTCGTGATCGGCAACGCCTCCGTCATCCTTGTCGTTACGATTTCAATCACTGCCCGCGATTATATTCTGGACCAGATCCGGGCTATCGGCTCGAACATGATCTACGCCCAGTATGAAGCGGGCAATAATTCCTACGCCGCCTCACCCAACGACTTCATCAAGTTTTCCGATATCGAGGCAGTCCGCCAGCAGCTTGGTTCGCGCATCGTTGCCGCCACCGGGGTGATGACCAATTACGATCGCATTCGCTATAACGGACTGGATAGCGATATTGCCGTCATCGGTTCTGACGACCAATATCCGAAAGTTCGCAACCTGGCGATCCTCAACGGCCGTTTCATGGATACAAGCGACGTGCAGTTGCGGCAACGCGTGGCCATGTTGACGGAAAAGCTGGCGATTAAGCTCTACGGTAATCAGCCGGCCGCCGTTGGTCAAACGCTTAAACTTCACGGCCTGCAATTCACCGTCATTGGCACCTTCAAGGAACGCACTCAAAGTTTTGGACTCTCGGAACTCGCCGACGAAACCATTCTGATTCCTATCACCGTAATCCGCTACTTTGCTCCTGTTGAGAAAATCGATCCGATGTATGTTCAGACTCGTGATCCAGGCGATGTACTGCCGCTGACGCGTACTATTCGCACTTTGCTCGAATCGCGACACCGGCCCGGAGCCCGTTACCGCGTGGATAACCTTGCGGCGATTCTCGATACCGCCAAAAATATTGCCGCGATCCTGACGCTGGTACTCGTGCTTGTCTCGGCGATCGCCCTTGTCATCTCCGGTATCGGGATCATGAATATCATGTTGGTCACCGTCACGGAACGGACGCGAGAAATCGGACTGCGAATGGCCGTGGGCGCTTCCCGGCGGGCGATTCTCGAGCAATTTCTCTTCGAAGCTGTGCTCATTAGTGTTTCCGGCGGAGGAATCGGCATCCTTATCGGTGTGGCGATTCCTCTCAGCATTCGCCTGTTCACGGACGATATCCGGATTCCTGTTTCGCTGTTGTCGGTAGTTATCGCTTTCGCCGTTTCTCTTTTGGTCGGTCTTGCATTTGGGCTCTTGCCGGCAAATCGCGCCGCCCGTTTGAACCCCACTGAAGCGTTGCGGTACGAATAAGTGAGAACGCCCGGTGTGGGTGCTCTCGTTCAAGGAACCCTCATGCGAAGATTTGTCACTTGTTTTGCGTTCGCTCTCTCTCTACTGCAGGCGGAAGTCCGCCCCCTGTCTCTCACTGAGGCAGTCGCCATCGCCCTCAAGGAAAACCCCGACCTGATGCTTGCTCGGCTTGATGAGCAGAAAGCCCGCAATCAGGTGCGCATCAGCAAAGATCCGTTCATCCCCAAGGTTTTCGGTGGCAGCGGTTTGGCGTATACCAACGGCTATCCCGCCACCATCAATGGCGATCCGCCTTCCATCTTTCAGGCGAAGACGCAGATGGCGCTCTTCAACCGGCCGCAAAGTTATCAGCTGGCCACAGCCCGCGAGAATTCCCGCGGCGCTTCCATTGATTTAGGAAGCAAGCAGGACGACATCGTGTATCGTGTCGCCGCGCTATATTTCGAGGCCGAACGAACCGCCAGGAATCTGCAGACTCTGGAGCAACAGATTGGGAGTTTGGAACGTGTGGAGCAAAGCGTACAACTGCGCGTTAAGGAAGGCCGGGAGCTTCCGGTGGAAGGAAAGCGGGCGGCTTTGAATCTTGCCCGTTCGCGGGATCGGGTGGAAGCAGCCACGCAAGATGTCTTTAACGCCGAAACATCACTGGCGATGGCTTTGGGATTCAATGCCGACGATCGGGTTCACACTGTGCAGCGCGATATGAGTCCGCCGGTACTTCCCAAATCCGAGGCCGAGGCCGTCGATAGCGCCCTGGCATCCAGCAAGGAAGTGCGGCTGTTGGAATCGAAGCTGCAAGCAAAGAATCTGGAGATCCGCGGATACCGCTCGGCCCGCATGCCGCAGGTAGATCTGGTTGCGCAGTACTCGCTGCTTTCTAAATATAATTTTGGCGATCTTCTCGTGAAGCAGTTCCAACGAAACAACGCCGAACTCGGTGTCGCGGTCACTATTCCCTTACTGGTGGGCTCGGCCGCGCGGGCCTACGTCGATCAATCGGAAGCCGATCTGGCCAAGATCCGCATCGACATCAACCGCACACGGAACCGGATAACCGTCGATACGCGTAAGGATTTTCAGAATGTCACTCGGGCCGAACATAGCCGGGAAGTCTCCAGGCTTGCGCTCGATGTGGCTCGCGAAGATCTTTCGGTCGCTTTGACGCAGATGGAAGAAGGCCGTATCCAACTGGCCCGGGTGGAAGAACTGCGAGCCGCCGAAAGCGACCGTTGGTTAGCGTTTTATGACGCCCAACATCTGGTGGAGCGCGCCCGGCTGGACCTTCTTCGCCAGACCGGCATGCTAGTCGCGGCGCTCAAATAAATCTGTTCCTCCGCGCTGCGCATCTAGAATTAGAACGTGAGCGAATCACCTTATCAAGCTCTTCTTGTCGTCTCATTCGGCGGACCCGAACAACCTGACGACGTCCTTCCGTTTTTGGAGAATGTTCTACGTGGGAAGAATGTGCCGCGCGAACGCCTGCTCCAAGTCGCCGAGCATTATTATCACTTCGGCGGCAAGAGTCCCATCAACGATCAGAACCGCGCTTTGATCGACGCCCTGCGGGCCGAGCTAGCGAATCACGCCGTGAGTCTACCGGTTTATTGGGGAAATCGGAATTGGCATCCGATGCTTGCCGACACACTTCGCCAGATGCGTGCTGACGGAATCGCGAAAGCGTTGGCCTTTATGACTTCGGCTTTTAGTTCGTATTCCGGATGCCGGCAGTATCGGGAAGACATCGCTCGCGCGCAGGCTGAGATCGGGGATGGGCTACCGGAAGTCCACAAGATCAGGGTGTTTTACAATCATCCCGGCTTCCTTGATCCGATGGCCGAGAACGTTCGCACGGCACTGGCGCGCTTGCCTGGCGCGGAGCTGGTCTTCACAGCTCACAGTATTCCGCTTTCCATGGCTGATACCAGCCCGTATGTCGGCCAACTACAAGAAGCAATCCGGCTGATTTGCGCGCTGCTCGATCGTCCGTTGGCTCCGCTGGTTTATCAAAGCCGCAGCGGACCCCCGGCGCAGCCGTGGCTGGAGCCTGATATCTCCGATCACATTCGCACGATCCACGCAAGCGGAGTTCGCGATCTGGTAATCGTGCCTCTGGGGTTCGTTTCCGATCATATGGAAGTGCTGTTCGATCTCGATACTGAAGCCCTCGACTTATGTAGGGAGTTGGGAATGAATATGGTTCGCGCGTCCACCGTGGGCGTTCATCCGCGGTTCGTCTCGATGATCCGTGAACTGATCGAAGAGCGCACCAGCGGCACACCGCACATAGCTATCGGCGCCAATCCGCCCTATCCGGATGTCTGCCCTCTCAATTGCTGCCCTGCTCCACAGCGGCCCCGGCCATGACGGAATCCGTTTGGGATTATCCACGGCCGCCTCGTCTGGAACCAAGCGTCAGGCGCATTCGCGTCGTCTTCAACGGGCGCACCATCGCCGATTCCACGCGCTGCTATCGTGTGCTTGAGACCAGCCATCCCCCTACTTATTACATCCCTTTGGAAGACATCGCGGCAGATGCGATTCAAGTAACAAAACGGCGCAGCTTCTGCGAATTCAAAGGCAATGCTGTTTACTGGACGATTCAAGTCGACGGTAAATCCTCTGCAGACGCCGCCTGGAGCTATCCCTCGCCCAGCCCTACATTCGCTGCGATTCGCGACCATTTGGCCTTTTATGCTAATCGCGTCGACTCGTGTTTTGTCGATGAGGAACAAGTGCAAGCGCAAGCCGGCGACTTCTATGGCGGATGGATCACCACGGAAATCACCGGCCCGTTCAAAGGCGCTCCGGGAACGCGCGGCTGGTAGATTCCCCAAATTCCGCTGTCTTCTTCTGTAAATCGCCGAGCGAAAAGAGAAACACGGCGACCTCGGCTCTTAGGTTCGGAAACAAGCTCACCGTCTTATTTCGCGAGAGGAAGATCCGCTTTTCCACAGTCCACTTCTCCCGCTGCGCCAGATTTTCAAAATCGAGCACAGTCAGAACATGGATGTTTGGCGAGTCAAACCAATCGTGGGGAAACAGGTTTGTCTGTGGCGCGCGGCCCGTCCATAAATGCGCCAGTCGCACCGACCAATGTCCGAAGTTCGGAAAGGCCACGATCGCTCTTCGCCCCACTCGCAGCATCTCCCGCAGCACCTGCAGGGGATGCCGGGTTTCTTGCAACGTCTGACTGAGAATGACGTAATCGAATGCGCCGTCGGGATAGTGCTTCAGACTCTGTTCGATGTCTCCCTGATAGGCCGACACACCTCGCGCTATCGCACGCTGCACGGCCGTGCCAAGAATCTCCACGCCTCGCGCTTCCACCTGCTTATTGGTTGCGAGCCACCATAGGAGTTCCCCTTCGCCGCAGCCGAGATCCAACACCTTCGACTTCGGTTCCACAATGGCGCCGATGATCGCGTAATCGCTGCGGCCCAGCACGTCGAGTACGAATGTCTCTTGAGCCGCCGGCATTCTTTAGGTCCGATCCTTGAAGGTGCTAGTAAGAAATCCGCGAATCAATTGGGTCTGTTCATCGATGTCCACCAGAAACGCATCGTGTCCATAGTTCGATGGCAGTTCGCAATACGCGACGTCGCAGTTGCGGCCCCGCAGTGCGTTCACGACCTCCAGCGATTGATAACTGGGATAGAGCCAATCCGATGTGAAGCTCAGCACCAGGAAACGGGCCTTCACGCTTTCAAACGCCGGCGCCAACCGCCCTTTTCCATTTGTCAGATCGAAGTAATCCATCGCCTTGGTGATGTACAGATAAGAGTTAGCATCGAAGCGATCGACGAACTGGCTGCCGCGGTATCGGAGGTAACTCTCCACTTCGAAATCCACGGAAAAATCGAAGCCGAATTTTTCTTTATCGCGCAAACGCCGCCCGAATTTTTCCCGCATCGAATCGTCACTCATGTAAGTGATATGTCCTACCATGCGCGCCACGGCTAGACCCCGGCGTGGCACGGACTTTCCGTAATAGTTACCTTCCGCCCAATCGGGATCGGACATGATGGCCTGGCGCCCCACTTCGTTGAAGGCGATCTGCTGTGCGCTATGGCGGGCCGTGGCCGCGATCGGGATTGCCGCCGCTACTGAGTCGGGATGCGCCACGGCCCATTCCAATGCCTGCATGCCGCCCATGGATCCACCGGATACAGCGAGCAGCTTTTCAATGCCCAGATGATGCACAAGCATTTTCTGCAAGCGCACGATATCGCCGATCGTGATCACTGGAAATGCCATCGCGAAGGGCGAACCGGTCTCTGGATTGATGGATCCCGGTCCCGTGGTGCCGCGGCAACCGCCCAGAACATTCGAACAAATCACGAAATATTTGTCGGTATCGAACGCCCTGCCAGGCCCGATCATGTTGTCCCACCACCCGGGTACTCCGGTCTCGCCGGCGATGCCCGCCGCATGCGCATCGCCTGAAAAAGCATGCAGAACCAAGATGGCATTCGTCGCCGTGGAATTCAGTTTGCCGTAGGTTTCATAGGCCACATCGACCGGCGCCAGAGTGATGCCACAATTCAAATCGATGGAGGAAAACTGTACGGAAGCGGATGTGACAATCATTGCTTGAGCTTGTTTTACAAGTGTAGCAATGCGGGTTTTATGCGATTTCTACTGAGCGATTCCATCTGCCATTTGCGCCCATCTTGGTGAGGAGAAAATCAAATGCCTTTCATCGATGTACGCGACGACGATGCGTCGCCTGGAATTTACAACGTAATTAGCGCGGTGGGACAGAACTGCCCGAACCGCCGCGACGAGGTCAGATTGGTGCAAACGCTTCTGAAACTTTTTTACCAATCCTCTGGCTTCTCCGCGCCCAAAGGACTGATGGTGGTGGACGGCCTCTGCGGCCCAATCACGAAAAATTGGATCTTGAAATTTCAATTGGATATTCGCTATTGGGGCTGCGCGGTTATGGCCGATAAGCGCGTCGATCGCATTCGCGACCATCAGGATATTGGCTCGATATCCCAAACCATGTACACATTGGTGGCTCTGAATCGCGCCGTGCAATCGATCGACCCTAACGGTTGGACGGCGATTCCGGGTACCGTCACAATGTCCGATCCGGACAGCGTTCCTGCGCCGGGATACGACTATGTTCCAGAGGGTCCTTCCACTCAGCAGACCTCTCCGGGAGGCATGCCGGGCTTTACTCGGACGTCGCCATCAACGCAATCCACTTCGCCAAAATGATTTCGCTTGCGGCCTACAGCAAGCCTCGCGACTCCAAGAATTCGATCACCCGCAAGGCGTTCGATTCCGGAGTTCCCGAGGCTGCGTGCAGATGAACTTCGGGGGCAAGTGGAGCTTCGTAAGGATCGTCAATTCCGGTGAAGCCAGGTAGGTTACCCGCTCGCGCTTTTGCGTACAATCCCTTCACATCGCGCTGTTCACAGATTGCTTGTGGCGTGTCGACGAAGATTTCAATGAAGGTAGCCGTTCCCGCCATTCCGCGAACCGCCTGGCGACTCGCCCGGTACGGACTCACGGCAGCGCAAATCGCAACGCCATCATGACGCACGATTTCCGTAGCGACAAAACCGATCCGCAAGATATTCGTTTCACGGTCGGAGCGAGAAAATCCTAAGCCCTTGGAGAGATTGCTGCGGACCACATCGCCATCGAGCAGAGTTACGCGGCGTCCACGTTCCATCAACAGAACTGCCAGGATCTCCGAGATTGTGGTCTTGCCAGCGCTCGGCAAGCCGGTAATCCACAAACAGAATCCTTTCGTGGCCGCAGGCTCAACGGGCGCGTTGCCCAGCAGCGGCGTCACGCCTGTTTCCGCTCGATAGCCGTTCAATAATTCAAATTCAGTTTCGTCGCGAGTAAGCACATAGTTCGCGCCGTAATTACGCTGCACCAGGGCGCGGAGGATGGGATCGCTCTCCAGATTGAGCGCGCAAATTGAAAATAGCGCTTGCTCCCGCGAGTATCGTTCGGCGACGGTAACCGAGAGGCGGCGAAGTTTGTCGAAGTGATCGAAATCATCCAGCCGCGACCAACCGGCAGCGGGCTGAATCAGCCGCGAGTAGCCATCAAGCTGCGCGCCGTCCTGCAGATCTTCTTGCGCGACGACATCGGGATGTTCCATTGTCGCCAAAAGCGATCGAACCTGGGCGGGCATGCGCCGTAGCTGTGGAAAGTCGAAATGACGCGGCAGTTGGAACACTTGCAGGGGACCGCTTATCAGACCTTCGGAATAGACTTCGTCAACGCGAATTGAGCCTAACAAATGATTGCCCGAATCGCGCAAAGCGAGTTCCTGACCTACGCCCGTGCCCGGTGCGGATAAAACAATCGGACTCGGCCAGAGTGTTCCATCGGCCAAGTGCTTTCGATCGATGACGCATTCGTAGTCGCGCCGGTTCAGATATCCTCGCAGCGGCGAGTAAGCTCCCGAGGCCAGGAGTTCAAAGTCATTAGCGGCTGCGCGCGAGAGCGTCAGCGACGGAAGGTGCGCGCATCGCAGCTTAAGCGCTAATTTCTCATTCTCGGGGACTATAAGGTTGGTAAGGGTTGTGCCGTGGGGAGGAATTAGCTGATGGAATCTTGGCACCGGTCTGTAATGCTAACACCGGGATCCTGTGGTGGGTTGCGGGAAGACAGGCGAAGATCGCAAAAGTGGAATGGCTCTTTTGCGATCTTCGCCCAAGTGGCGCTAGAACGTAAATCTTGCGGCCAGCTGCAAAATTCTTGGATCGAATGTTGCGGTGGGCAGACCGAATGTCGCCACCGGCGTGAAGACTCGCGTTGCCGCCGCGAAGTTATACTGCGTGGTTAAAATCGAGCTGTAGTTCGCTCGGTTTGTCAGATTGAAAGCTTCAAACATGAGCCGGAGTTTTGCCCGTTCCCTGTAGACCGAGATGTCGCGCGTAAAGCGGACATCCACGTTCTGAAAGCTTGGACCGTCCAGCGTGTTGCGCCCGACGTACGGCGGACGATCGGTACGGGCAGTGCCGTCACCATTCACATCGCCACCGGCAGTGATGTTATAAGGACGTCCGCTTTGCAGAGTCGCAATTGTAGAAAGCTGGTAGCCGCCAAGGATGGCGCGCATCACGCGATTCGAGATACCGTTTGCATAGTTGATATCCCACACACCGGAGAATACGAAGCGATGGCGAATGTCGGTATTGCCCCGGCCGCGTTCCAGATTCGGAGCCAATGTATTTTGCGCGTTCTTGGCATCGTCGGCTCCAACCACGACGCTGGTGGAATCTGGCGCGTCGTCCAGCACCTTGGAGAAGGTGTAGGAAGTCTGCAGTTGGAAACGCTGGGCGAAGCGTTTGGTCAATTGAAGGAAAACGCCGTGATAGATGGAATCCGCGCCACTATCGGCGATACTGATACGGCCGAAGTTCGGGTTGGGCCGGTTGGAGGCACTGGTTTGCAGGAATGTCACCGGCGTCCCATTGGCGTAGGAGCCTTGAACCGGCGATTCCGGGAACAGATTAATGTCTCGGGTACGTGCCAGATGCTCACCACGAACGCCAAGATAGCCGAGGGTGACGGCGTAATCCCGGGCCAGTTGCTTCTCGATGTTGAAGCTCCACTGCTGCGTCAAAGGCGACAGGAAGTTCGGCGCGAAAACGAAAATATCGGGACGGCGATTCAAAGCTGGAGGAGCCGCCAGGATTGCCGGATAGGTCGGAATACCCGTATTCAGTGTGTAAGTCTGAACCTGGATACCGTTTTGCGTGAAAGCGGTTCCGGTCAAGATGGACGGAGTGCGTCCGTAGTAAACGCCGTAGCCGCCGCGTAGAACAAGCGTTCCGGCATTGTCCACTTTATAGGCGAATCCAAAACGCGGTCCGATATTGTTCGTCTGCTTCGGAATGCGCGAAGTGTCCAATCCGAGCGCGGCCAAGCCGGGATCGGTATTCTTCACCTTGGGCTGCGCGTACTTGTAGAAATCGTAGCGAATTCCATAGTTCAGCGTCAGCCGATCGTTGAACCGCCAGGAATCCTGCAGGTAAACGGCATACTCGTTGGAATCGGGGTTAGAAAGGCCGCCATCGGTGCCCGCTCCGGCAAAGGCTTGCGTGTAGCTGAAGGGATTCTTATTCGCGAAATCGGCATACGAATTGAACGTGTAGGAGCCGCTGAAGTTGCCCGGGAAATAATTGGCGATACGTTCAAAATTAATATCGCCGCCGATCTTGATGGTGTGCCGTCCGTAGACATACGAGAAATTCTCACCCCACTGAAAAGCGTGAAGATTAGCGTAACGGGGGCTAAAGCTGTTGCGGCCGATACTTAAGACTGTGGTTCCACTCTGGCGGATAACGGCTTCCGGATCGGTGGAATTCGCCTGGCCCGGTTCATTATCGCGTTGATAGACAAAGCGCGACTCGAGAACGGCTTTCGGTCCGATAACCAGCGTATGAATGCCCGCGAAATTGTCGGTACTAACGTCGCTGTTGCCGGTGTGGCCGAGCGCGCTGGCGTTTCCACTGTTCTCAAAGTTCACGCCGTTGAAGCGATTGCCATCATAGCGGAAGGTGAAGCGCTGCGAGCCGGAAATCTGCCAATCGACTTTGCCGAGATAGACGTTGTTGTTCAGGCTGTTCGAATAGGATTGGAGAAAGGGTTGCAGAGAAGCCAGAGCCGCCTGCGATGCTGCATCCGACGGCGCCGCAACCGCAAGAAATACAGTGTTCGGCGTGGTGTTACGTTGCCCGTCATAATCGAAGAAGAAGAATAACTTGTTCTTCACCACCGGCCCGCCAATGCTGCCGCCGAACTGGTTGAAGTGATAAGCTCGCTTGGGCGCACCGCGGCGATTGTTCTCCCACGAGTTGGCGTTCAAAGCCTTATCGCGGAAGAATTCGAAAGCCGATCCATGGAATTGATTGCTACCCGATTTCGTGATCACGTTGACCACACCGCCACCAGCTCGTCCGATTTCAGCCGCATAGCCGTTGGTATTTACCTGGAATTCCTGGACGGCATCCTGACTGAAGCTGTACGGACTGCGGCCCGTGCCAGAACGGCCGGCCGATTGTCCGTAGAACACGTTATTAGCATCGGTGCCATCCACAAGCAGGCTATTAGCCGTGCCGCGCTGCCCGCCGAAAGACAGATCGCCCGAGCGGGTTGGATCGCGGACGACGCCCGGGGTTAAGAGCGTGAAATCCAGAAAGTTGCGGCCGTTGATGGGAAGCTCTTCCACGGCTCTCTCATTGACGACGGTGCTGGTCTGCGAGCGCGTGGTCTCCACAACTGAGATATCGCCGTTGACGCTCACGGTCTCCGCCGTGGTGCCAAGCGTAAGGGTAAGATCGACGGTTGCAACCGCGCCGATGCCCAAATTAAGACCCTTACGATTTAAAGTTTTGAATCCGGAAAGTTCGACAGAGATATCGTAGGTACCAACGGTCAGGCGGGGGAAGCTATATAAGCCGCCCGAAGTTGTCTCGGTCGTCCGGGTGACTCCGATATCCGTGCCGGTGATGGTTACCTTGGCGCCGCTGACTACTCCGCCGCTACTGTCAAAAACTGTCCCATTCAGTGTGGCTCCACCCACTTCAGACTGCGCGAATGCCGCCGAAGCAAGTAAGAACACACTTAGAGCGAGGCTAACAAAAGATCTAAGCATATAGACATAGTTTAGCTTGTGGGTGTTACGGACGGTTTACGGAAGCTGGCGGTGTAAGAAGGGTACCCGGGAGATCCTGATGGATACCCCGGGTAAACTATTGAATACTAACGCGCGGCGAGTAGCGCGCGCAAGTGCCGGGCCCGCTCCGGAGAACGGAGTTGGCGCAGAGCTTTCGCCTCGATCTGGCGGATTCGCTCGCGGGTGACATCGAACTCTTGTCCAATTTCCTCGAGCGTATGCTCGCGCTCACAGCCGATGCCGAAGCGCAGGCGGATGACTTTCTCTTCTTTAGGAGAGAGCGTTTTCAGGATGTTAGCCGTCTCATCGCGGACGTTCGAATCGATCACCGCATCAACCGGCGACCCCACCCAGCGATCTTCGATAAGATCGCCCAGCGCCGATTCGCCGTCGCGGCCAACCGGCGTCTCGAGCGAAACCGGATCACGGGAGATGGTCTTTAGCTTCTGAACCTTCTCCACCGGAATGTCCATTCGGCGGCTGATTTCCTCATTAGCAGGCGCCCGCCCCAGTTCCTTCTCCAGCTCACGAGTGGCACGAAGAAATTTATTCATGCTTTCGTTCATATGGACCGGGATACGGATGGTCCGCGACTGGTCGGCGATGGCGCGTGTAATGGCTTGGCGAATCCACCACGTGGCGTAGGTGGAAAACTTATATCCGCGGCGATATTCAAACTTATCGGCGGCGCGCATTAGACCGATATTTCCTTCCTGGATCAGATCCAGAAGGTGCAGGCCGCGGTTAACGTATTTCTTGGCAACCGAGACCACCAGGCGGAGATTGGCTTCCACCAGATCTTTCTTGGCTCGTTCGGCTTCAATTTCTCCATGACGAATCACCGTCAGGCTATGGCGTAAATCGATGAGCGGCGCTCCGGCGGCGGATTCCCGCTTGCGCATATCACGGCGAAGTTCGCGAATTCGTGGCTGGTTGGCCGCTCCGCCGCGCTCTTCCAAGCGCCGCAGTTCGACTTCCAGATGACCAATTTCCTCTACCGCGCGCTCAATGTCCTTCCCGAAAAGTTTCCACTGCAGGAGCTGAAACGGAACACGGCGGATGGATTGCGAGGTTTCCACCAGGCAGCGGCTCAGTTTACCTTGCCACTTCTTGCGGAGCTTTTTATTGTTGGCGGGAATCGCCTCAATCTTGTCGCCCATCTGCAACTGCTTTTTATGGAGCGCGACAATATCGGCGAATTGCTGGCGAACCTCGTTTCGGCGCTTGGTATCGGCAGTACTGCCGTCTTCAATATCGCCCCCGAGGTCTACGTAGTTATCAATTTCTTCCGGGTCTTGTTTGATCAGTTCCGCCGCTTCCATCACTTTCGCCTGGATCACGGCAGAGCGGCTGATAGCCTTCTGCATGCGCAATTTTCCGCGTTCCATGCGGCGCGCAAGATCAACTTCACCCTCTCTGGTCAGTAGCGGTACAGCACCCATTTCCCGGAGATAAACTCGCACCGGGTCGTCTGTATAAATCGACTCTTCCACCTGCTGACTGGCAGGGAATTCTTCACCCTCATGAGCTTCTTCTGGATGAAAAAAATTAGCTTCCTCATCGAAGGGAAGGCCCAGAGGCTCATGTGTTTCGGCTGTAAATTGGTCTTCGAATTGATCCACTGGTTCACCTCCCCCAATCCACGGCCAGGCGGGATGTGTTAGATTGGGGTGATTGCAAAATTTGATCCCGCAGCCTAGCTTCGAGATTCTGAGAAGGCACGTTTCGACAAGAGGATCGGCCTTGAGTATAGCATTTAGCTGTTAAGATGTTAAGTCCTCAATTAAAAAGATGTTTCGAATTGGTGCATAGTTACAAACAAGTTCGCCACTGCCTTTGATCTATCGTTTCTGCATCACTAAGTTCTTTAATTCCGCCAAAAATGCCTCGACATCCTGAAAGTCGCGGTATACCGAAGCAAAACGCACATAGGCGATTTTGTCCAAGCCGCGAAGGTGCTCCATCAGCAATTCCCCGATCTCGGTAGTCGACATCTCCCGATCCGCGGTTTCCCCCAGCTTCGCTTCAATATCGTCCACGGTTTGCGCCAGCCTACCCATACCAACGGGACGTTTCTCACAAGCTTTCATCAACCCGGAGAGTACTTTCTGACGGTCGAACTTCTCCCGCCTCCCATCCTTCTTGATAACCATGAACGGGATTTCGTCGCTTCTCTCATAGGTGGTAAACCGCCGTTCGCAGGATAGGCATTCCCGGCGGCGGCGGATCACATCCCCTTCCTTACTTTCCCGAGAGTCGATGACACGGTCTTCCCGATGTCCGCAAAATGGGCAGGTCATAATTCGGCGGACTCCTCTAAGTGTCTCAATTTAGACCAGTTCACCCCTTCGTGGAGAGCCAGACCGAGCCCAATCGGCACGATGGTGACGAAGGAAACCAGCCAGATGACCAGTGCTAATCCTGCCGCCACTTCAAACTGCATACCAAAAAATTCAGTAAACACCAACACCGCGGCAACCTGCATGCCTCCGCCGACACCAGGAATTTGAACGGCGCTTCCGAACGAAACGAACCCAAGAAAGATTAGCACGTCCGTCAGCGTCAGGTGCGCGGTAGCTGGAAAGGCCCAGAATAGGAATCGATAACTGGATGCGATTAGCACCCACTCGAGTAAGGTGTATAGCAGGAGCAAAAGGAGCGCATTACCGCTCCTTGCCGACTCCATTCCGGTGCCGAACGCCGCCAGTAACTTGGCGATCCGTTCTTGATACTTATCGGGCAGAAAACCCAAAGCTTCAACTAATCGCTGTTGAATCCTTCCAGAAAAGCGGCGGTATAGAACTAGTATAGCCAGGCAGACCGCGCCGCTAACCCCAACGAGGTAGCCGCCCCCTTGCAATGCCAGGCTTAGTTTGGGCCCCGGGTGGACATCGCTTTGGCTCACTTGCGTCAGCGCCACCCCAAATATCAGCAGCACCATTAAAAGATCGTAGATTCGTTCCAGGAACCAGGCCGCTATCTGCGACGGGAACGAAACGCCTTCCTGTTTGCTAATCAAGTAGGGGCGAACCAGTTCCCCGGGCCTGCCGAACAAGACGACGGCCGTGAACCCGATAGTCGTCGCTTTCAGCAGTCGCCAACGGCTCGGATGGGGGCAAAGAGGACGCAACATCACCTCCCAGCGCAGGACACGTCCGTAATAAGTCAATAGGATACCGGCAATAGAGAGGCTTAACCATAGCCAGTTCACTCCGGCGAAGGTAGCCGCAAAGACACTCCATTGGAACCCGGAAAATCGCCAACGCCAGATCAAGTAAGCCACCCCAATGGCGGCGGCTACGCTAATAGCAATCGCGCCTTGGCGAATGCGGCGGTTGGCAGGTTTCAAAGCGGGTGAAAACTCCTGACGGGCATGCCGAACCGCAGTTGCTGGCTCACGCTAGAATGAGAAACTAAGTTCACGCGAACTTCTCATGATAAATCCTCGTTGTAATTACAGGAATGCAATAACGATAGCGATTCGGTTCGAGGATGATCATGGCAGCAGCGGCTACAGTTGGACAGCTTATCACGCCCTTTGCGGGTTGGACGCATCCCACGGCGCCGGTGAGGGCGGGTAACGGATTTCCGGATCGCGCCGCAATGGATGCCGACGTACAACTCGTGCAGCGCTGTCTGACAGGCGATGAAACCGCCTGGGAGGATCTCGTAAAGGTTCATACCCGGCGGGTATATGGGGTTTGTTACCGGTTTACGGGGAGCGACCACGAAGCCCAGGATCTGACACAAGATGTCTTTCTGCGCGTGTTTAAGAGTTTGAAAAGTTTTCGCGCCGGTGAAGGATCGTTCGCTGTTTGGTTGACCAGATTGACGCGTAATCTTTTGATCGATCATTATCGCCGGACGAAGTTGGAGCGGGCGACGGATTCCATTGAAGACCAGCTTCCTATGCTGGAAGAAAAAACGGCGACCATGTCCCGGGCCGATGGGATGGTGGTTGGGCGCGAGGCAAGCGAGATCCTGCAGGGAGCCTTGCAGAAGCTGTCGCCGGAACTGCGCGAGACATTGATCTTGCGCGATTTGGAAGAGTTGGAATATCGGGAGATCGCCCAGGTATTAAATGTTCCGGAGGGAACGGTGAAATCGCGGTTGAATCGCGGCCGGGCGGAACTGGCCAAGATTCTCCGCCGGCGGAAGGTTAACGTTTAGGTTTTATATGAATTGCGCGGACTTTGAAATTCTGCTTAGCGACTACGTGGACGGTACGCTCCACGGCGAGCGGAAGTCTGCGTTTGAGCGGCACATGGACGAATGCCCGGCGTGCGCCGAGTTTGCCGCCGATTGTCTAGGTGCTGTCGCGTTTGTGGAGCGGACGGCCGCCGTGGAGCCGCCGCCGGAGTTGATGACCCGAATTCTATTCGAGGTTTCCTCAGGAAAGATACACGCGGTGCGGACGGACTCGGGCTGGCGGAAATCGATCGCCAAGTGGTTTGAGCCCGTCTTTCAACCGCGATTTGCGATGGGCATGGCGATGACGCTTCTTTCGTTCGCCATGCTCGGTCGCTTTACGGGAATCGAAGTGCGGCAACTGCGACCCTCGGATATCGATCCGGTGAAGGTTTGGGCATCGATTGACGATCGTGTCTATCGAACGTGGGAGCGCGGCGTGAAGTACTACGAGTCTCTTCGCTTTGTTTACGAAATCCAGGCCCGCCTGAAGGAATGGGGAGATCAGGCGGAGGAGGACAAGACAGTCAAGGCGCCGGGAGTAAGCGATGGGGCGGCCACCTCAAATGGGGCCGGAAGGGGGACGGGAAAATGAATTGCGTAACACATCCGGAAACGCCCGCGGTGGCTTTCTGCCGGAGCTGCGGAAAAGCGCTTTGCCAGATTTGCCGGCGTGTCGGGCCAGATGGAATTATTTATTGTGAGGAACACCTGCCAGCGGCCGCCAGACCGCAGGATGTCGCTCAGCCGGGATTCAACCCGATGCCTCCGCCTTCATCCAGGCCGCCGCTGACCGCCGATTCCCTGTATTCACCCTATACCGCTCCGGTGGGGCCGCCTTCGCAATCGAACGCCTCCCCCAGTCTGGCGTTTATTCTTGGTTTTATTCCAGGCGTGGGAGCGATCTATAACGGCCAGTACGCCAAGGGTTTGCTGCACGTCGTGGTAGTGGGAACGTTGATCGCTATTTTAAGCAGCGGAATTCCTGGAAGCATGGAGCCGCTGGTGGGATGCCTGCTGGGCGCCTGGTTCTTCTACATGGCCTTTGAGGCTTATCATACGGCGAAGCGCCGCCAACTCGGTTTACCGGTTGATGAATTTTCCAGTATTGTTCCACTGCGCGGCGGTTCGCGATTTCCCGTGGCCCCGATACTCCTGATGGGGTTCGGCTTTTTATTTTTACTCAGCAATTTTGATTTGGTGCGGTTCCGCGACATTATTCGTTTCTGGCCTGTGGCATTAATCGCGATCGGCGCCTATATGCTGTATGAGCGTTTATCGGGCACGGCGCTTCCCCCGTCCGGTATTCCGGAGGCCACTGATGAACGTCGATAGCGCGGCTTTCATACAAGCGGTACGCGGCCCCTTGATGCTTATAACGCTGGGAATCTTGGTTGCTTACGATCATTTTTCCGGACCCGGTTTCAGCCGCACGTGGCCCATCCTAATCATCATTTTTGGTGGATTGAAGCTGCTAGAACGGGTTGCGGCGGCGCGGAGCATTAATCCTGGAGGTGGACTGCAATGAGACGTGCCTCCGTATTGGGCCCGCTGATCCTGATTGGGGTCGGACTGTTGTTCCTGCTTCGTAATCTATTTCCCGATCTCGGCATTTTGGATTTTCTCGCCCGCAACTGGCCGTTTCTTTTGATTGCCTGGGGCGTGCTGCGGTTGATTGAGGTAATCTATTGGGCCTCCTCGGCGAGCCCTCTGCCACGAAATGGAATTTCTGGCGGCGAATGGGTCCTCGTGATTTTCCTCTGCCTGTTCGGATCCGGTTTATCGGCGGTTCATAATTACGACGGTCGCAATTGGTGGCGTAATGCCGGAATCAATGTCGGCGGTATCGATCTACTCGGAGAGAACTTCGAATATCAAATTGCGGCTCAGAAACAGGTAGGAAAAAATCCTCGCATTTTGATTGAAAGCTTCCGCGGCAACGCCCATGTGGTGGGTGGCGACGGAGAACTCCTGAAGGTAACGGGCCGCAAGAACATCAAGTCGCTGCAGCAGGGTGACGCCGATAAGGCGAATCAACAGACTCCGCTTGAGATCGTGTATCAGGGCGACAACATCGTGATTCGCACCAACCAGGATCGCGCGGCCGGTCGACTGCGCTTGGACGAGGATCTGGAAATCACATTGCCGCGCGCTTCCACGGTGGAAGCCCGGGGGCGCGTGGGCGATTTCGAAATCAGCGACATCACGGGTAACGTGGAAGTGATTAGCGACAACGCCGGCGTGCGGGTTCAGAACATTGGCGGCAACGTCCGGGTGGATCTCCGCAAGAGCGACATTATTCGAGCCATTGGCGTGAAAGGCCTGATCGATTTGAAGGGCCGGGGCAATGACATCGATCTGCAAAACGTCGATGGGCAAGTGACGATCAACGGGACGTATTCGGGCATCTTGCAATTTCGCAGTCTGTCGATGCCGCTGCACCTGGAAGAGCCGCAGACAACGTTCAATGTGGAAAAGATTCCAGGACAAGTCAGGATGTCGCTGGGCGATCTGACGGCCACCAACATCGTCGGTCCAACGCGCCTGACAACCCGTTCGCGCGATGTGCAGATCAGTGAATTTACGAACAACCTGGACATGAGCGTGGATCGCGGCGATGTCGACCTTCGGCCGGGCCGCGCATATGGAAAGATCGACGTGCAATCGCGAGCCGGAGACATCGAGCTGTCTCTCTTACCAGCGGCGAAATTTAGTCTCAAGGCCACGACGAATCGAGGCGAGATCACCAACGATTACGGTTCGCCGCTGCATGCCGAATCGCAGGGACGGGGGACTTCGCTTTCGGGGTCGAGTGGTGATGGACCGGCCATCACGCTTTCCACGAACGTCGGCGCCGTCACGATTCGCAAGGCGACGGGAGATGAGGCCGGGTCCAAGACTCCTGCCGTGCCGAAGACTCCGAAGGTTCCGGATTTCAAGGCGGAAGAACAGTAGGCGAGTGACCTGGATACGCTATGCTGGCTACTATGAGGAATCGTCTCAACGAAGATAAGGTAACGCAGGCTGCCGCCATGCTGCTGAGACTTCGTGGCGGTCGGATGAGCTACATGAAGCTCATCAAACTCCTGTACTACATCGATCGGGAAGCGATCCGAAGATGGGGGCGTCTGGTGTCGAATGATAGGCACGTTTCGATGGACCATGGGCCAGTACTCAGTGGCGTGTATAACCTGATCACGGAAGAGCCCGACCCGAATACGAGCACCCCCTGGACGAAACACATTTCGCCCCCGGTTTCCTATGAAGTCGAACTGCGAGCCGATCCAGGAACAAGTCAGTTGTCCAAGAATGAAATACGGCTGATTGAAGAAGTCTTCCAGGAACACGGGTTCAAGGGCCGGTGGAAGATCATCGATGAAGTTCACCAACTTCCCGAATGGAAATACCCGGATGGTAGCGCCATCCCTATTACTCTTTCTGAGATGATGCGTGCCGTCGGAAAACGGCCCGACGAGATTCGCGAGTTAGAAGAAGAGCTCGATCATTTGGCCGCCGTCGATCTGCTATTCCAGCCATAATCCCGCCATGAAGGCTGGTGATACGCTTCTCATCGGCGCGGAAATGCAGCTAGCGAAGGATCATCTCTGGTTTGTTATCACGGGTGAATGTGAGCTAAGCGGCCGCTGCGCAATTGTTAGCCTGACCACTCTCCGGGAAGGCAAGGATCAGACGATGGTTCTTGACGTTGGAGATCATCCTTTCATCAAACATCCATCGATAATCTTGTATCAGGACGCGCGTCTCATCTCTATGCAAAGGCTTGATCTGTGGGTGGCCAAGCAGAAGATAAGAACGCATAAGCCCTGCAGCGCTCAGATGCTTAGACTGATCCAGGATGGGCTGCTTGGATCAGATGACACTGCCGGGGACGTTGAAGATTTCTGCCGGCGATTGTGGAAAAGCCCGAAGCGTTAGACCACCGATCAGCTGGCCAGAATGGGCAGCAACGTCTTTAATTCAGCCGGCGCCTCACTGCCCTCTAAGTCAAGGTATCGCGTATCGAGAAGCCGCTGCACTTCAATATTCCCCATGGCCGCGAGCAAGGATTCCTGCATCCGCGGATGTTCCTTTTCCATCTCAGCGAACATTCCGCGAATCGATTTGCGCACGGTCCCCGTGCGCTCGGAGCAGCCGCAGGGAATTACCGGGCAACCTAACGACGCTGCAAATTGCGTGGTGATTTCTTCCGACACGAGACATAAGGGACGGATCAAGCGGAATTCATTGCTTCGCGAATACGTGATCGGCGGCAGAGCACTCACGCGGCCGGTGAACAGCGCATTACGCAGAAACGATTCGCAGAAGTCGTCGGCGGTGTGCCCTAAAGCGACCACGTTCGCCCCCATCTCCCGGGCAATCTCATACACGGCCCGGCGGCGATAGCGGCTGCACATATCGCAACCATGATCAGGCTGTTCCTCGAGCAAAGTGAAGGACGGCTTGTCGCGATAGTAGGTCCAGTCAATCCCGCGGGTTTTCAAATATTCGCCGAGGGGTTCGAACGGACGCAGAAATTTTCCCTGCTCCACGGTAAAGGCGCAAACGGAAAAGTCAATCGGGGCGCGCTTCTGCAGCAACAGCAGCGCTTCCAGCAAAGTTAGAGAATCCTTCCCGCCGGAGACACCGACGGCGACACGATCACCCTTGCGGATCATCTTATAGCGAGCAATCGCCTCGCCCACTTTTCGCAACAGTGTCTTCTCCAAATCCACGGTTCTAGTGTGGCATACGCGTTCCTAAATCGGTATCGACTATCCCGGAATTGAACAGTGAGCCCACCATGCAAGCTCCATTCTTCAGAAGTTTAGAGGTGGCATCGCGTGTGCATCGCCGGGGTTATGGGCAACATGTTGCAGGATGTCCGATACGCCTTGCGAGGACTCGGCCGCCATCGCGGCTTTACCATCGTTGCCGTGCTTACGCTAGCTCTGGGAATCGGCGCGAACACGGCAATTTTCAGTTTGGTGAACAGCGTGTTGTTGCGTCCTCTGCCGTACAACGATCCATCGCGCCTTGTAATCGTTCGCGAAACAATTCCCAATTTAACGCCGGATCCCATACCTTTTTCCGCGCCGGACGTCCTGCTCTATCAGAAGCAGAATCGAGTTTTCGAATCGCTCGGGGCCTTCACCGAACAGAAATACGATCTCGTGGGGCCGGAGGGTCCGCAGCGAATTAGCGGGGGCAAGCTATCGGCCGAAATTCTACCCATGCTTGGCATCGCGCCACGGATGGGCCGTTACTTTACCAAGGAGGAAGACCAGCCGGGCCATGCCGTAGCCTTACTCAGTCATGGTTTGTGGCAGCGGCGATTTGGAGGCGACCCTACGATTGTAGGTAAAACGATATCACTCGATCGAACGCCGTATCTGGTGATCGGCGTGATGCCCCAGGGTTTCCAATTTCCTCCGCCAAATCTCCTCTCGCCGCAATCGGCGGATCTGTGGATTCCGATGGCATTTTCTTCAGCGGAGCTTAGCCGGGTGGGTGACAATTTCGATAACGAGGTGCTGGCGCGGCTGAAGCCGGGCATGACGATAGAACGGGCCATTGAAGACGCAAAGAGTCTGGCGGCTCGCGCCAAGGAAGCCTATCCGGTGGAGATTCGTAATAAATTCGAACTCTCGGCGACGGCGTTCCCGCTGCGCGAGCGGCTTGTTGGAAAGGTGCGCCCCTTACTGCTATTGTTGCTGGGCGCAGTCGGATTGCTTCTTCTGATTGCCTGCGCGAATGTTGCGAATCTTCTACTCAGCCGGGCGTCGTCGCGGCAACGGGAACTCGCGGTAAGGGCCGCCTTAGGGGCTGGACGCTGGCGCGTCGTGCGGCAGTTACTGACGGAAAGCATGCTGTTGGCTTTCGCCGGCGGAACTCTCGGCATCATACTCTGCTGGTGGCTGGTAGACGTTTTCGCCAGCCTGACGGAGGGCATTATTCCCAGAGGCGGCGAAGTCCAAGTGGATCTTAACGTTCTGGCATTTACGTTCGCTCTGTGCGTGCTGACGGGCTTGCTATTCGGAATCTTCCCCGCTCTATCCTCATCGCGCGGCGACCTTACCGAACGTCTGCGCGAAGGCGGCAAAGGATCGACGGCGTTGCATCGTAATCGCACACAGGGTTTTCTTGTCGTGGCCGAAATCGCGCTGTCGATGGTGCTGATGGTCGGCGCCGGGTTGTTGATTCGCAGCTTCGTCGAGGTGCAATCGGCCGACCCTGGTTTTCGAGCCCAGAATGTGCTGACGATGACCCTCTCATTACCCGTGAGCGGATACCCCAAACTGGCCAACGTACGGGAGTTTTACCGGGAACTGGATGACCGCCTAAGAGCGATCCCGGGAGTGCTTTTAACCGGGGCTGGTACCGACCTTCCCGCTACCGAAGCGTCCTGGCGGCACATGTTCACCGCTGAAGGCAAATCGGAAGATGGGAAGCCGCCGCTTTGTGCCCACACTATCGTTTCCGGACGCTACTTCGAGGCGCTGGGAATCCCGTTGAAGGCCGGCCGTCTGTTCAATTCGCGGGACACCGACACCAGCGGCAAATTCGGAGTCTTGATCGTCAACGAGACGATGGCGCAGCGCTTATGGAAAGGCGAAGATCCCATCAGCAAGCGCATCAAGTGGGGCACTGTAAGCGGTACCGACCCTTGGCTCACGGTGGTGGGAGTGATCGGCGATAGCAAAGAAGGGCCGCTCGATCAATCCGCAGTGGAGCATACCTACGAACCGTACTTGCAGGGCGATAACGAATTCGCCTCGCGCGGTTTGAATCTGGTCGTACGCGCTGCTGTTCCGCCGGGGACGCTGGCGAACGCTGTGCGTGGCGAGGTCTTTCGATTAGACCGGCAATTGCCGGTGGAAAATCTGCGAACTATGGAAGAGATCGTGCAGAAATCGATGCGCTCTCGCAAATTAAATACGTACTTGCTTGGCTTGTTCGCGGCCGTGGCGCTGCTTCTGGCCGCGGTGGGAATCTACGGTGTCATGTCGTATTCCATCACGCAGCGTACGCAGGAAATCGGAATCCGCATAGCGCTTGGCGCGCGCAAGCGCGATATCTTGCAGGCGACCACTGGGCAGGGGTTTCGGCTAACTCTGGCAGGTGTCTTCCTTGGCGTCATCGGCGCCCTTGGACTGAGTAGGTTTCTCGCCAGCCTGTTGTTTGGAGTGCGGGCCACCGACGTTAGCACTTACATTGCGATCTCTCTGTTCCTGACGATCGTGTCCTTACTGGCCACGTATCTTCCAGCTCGGCGGGCGGCGTTGCTGGACCCGACGATCGCGTTACGGCACGAATAATTTCTTAGACAAGGGGAATATGGAAATCGGAACGCTGTACGAAAACATACAAAAAGGTAAGGCGAAACTGGTGGGTCACGATGGGGAAACGCGGGCGCTTCCCGGGTCGTTGCACTCGTTTCTAGAGGAGGTCAGCGGGATTTTGAACGATGGAAAGTCCGTGCATATCGTGCAATCCCAACTGACCACGGTACAGGCGGCAACGATGCTTGGTGTGTCGCGGCAGTTCTTGGTGAACTTGCTTGAAAAAGGAGAGATTCCGTTTCACCTGGTAGGGACTCATCGTCGAATGTATTCCGAGGACGTTCTGCAGTATAAGATGAAACGCGATAACCGGGTGATTGCCTGAAGGAACGAACTTGTTTCATCCGGCAACAACAGATTCCAAAGCCGGCGCTAATTCTGGATATTGAAATGAATAGCCTGCATCCAGCCCCGCTTTCGGGAGTACTCGTAGACTGGCAAGCATCACATCGGCCATTTCGCCGAACAGGGCGTGCAAGGCGAATTTAGGAACGGGCATGAACGCCGGCCGGTGTACCACCCGACCTAAATGGCGCGTGAACTCTTCATTGGTAACGGGATTCGGCGCAGTGCCATTCAGCGCCCCGTGAACTTTGGAATCGTTCAACGCGAGCAGCAGCAGGCCCAATAGGTCATTCAGGTGAATCCACGGCATCCATTGCTTCCCGGATCCTAACGGGCCGCCGACGCCCATTCGGAAGGGCGCCAACATTTTTCCCAAAGCTCCGCCACCATGACCAAGCACAATGCCCGTGCGCAGTTTTACCACGCGAATACCCAAGGCTTCGGCGGCGTCCGCTTCTTTCTCCCAATCCACGCAGACATCCTCAAGAAAGCCCGACCCCGGCCTGGATTGTTCGGTTAGTACTTCGTCGCCGCGATTGCCGTAGTAACCGGTCGCCGAGCCGCAAATCAGCACCGCCGGACCGTGCTCCTGTTTCGACAAAGCCCGCACCAGATGACGGGTTCCGTCGACGCGGCTGGTGCGGATACGCTCTTTGATTTCCGGAGTCCAGCGCTGCGCCACCGGTTCGCCCGCCAGGTGGATCACGGCGTCAGCCTGGGAAATCGCGTCCGGCTCCGGTTCTCCCTTGCCGGAATTCCATTCGACGAATCGAATGCCGCCGCCAGACGCGGGCCGCCGTCCAAGCACGGTGAGCTGATGGCCATCCGCCAGTAAGCGATCCACTAACGGTTGTCCGATAAATCCCGTGGCTCCGGTTACCGTGATGTTCATGGCGTCCTCATTTTACGCGGAACGGATCCGCGCCGGTTCGTTCCAGCTCGGCGATCTCCTGAATATATGCGTCCACGTCGGTCTTGCGCTTCATCCCATCGAGCGACATAAAACGGACCATTCCGAAGACCGGCCGTTCTCCCCATGGACGATCGTGAAGGCCGAAGCACCACAAAATATTCGTGAAGGTGTTGGGGTCGCGCCCGTCGATGGCGTACTTGTCGTGAATGTGAATCATCGTCTCCAGCGCATCCTGACAAGTCTTTGACCACTCGATGATTTTCTTGCCCCAGTACATGCGGTAGTAGCCGTGAATCTTGCCGCGTAGCAGCATCTCTTTTTGGGTGGCGTTCCACAAGGCGTCATAAGTCGCGGCCTTTTCAAATTGATCGCGGCTATACAGCGGATCGCGCGTATCGGCCGCATGCTTGCGAAGCGAGCCTCGCGCCCACTCCGGCAGATTCGAAAGCGAATCGGGACGTTCGGCGAAATGCGCGAAGTTGAAGGCGAGTTCCCGCCGCACAATTAACTCTTCCAAAAATTCGTCGACGATCAAGTCATGCGCCTTCGCGTATTCCTTGGCTTGTAAAGCAATATCGAGCGCCGACACATGGCCGAAGTGGAGATAAGGACTGAGGTCTGACGTAACGTGCTTTGAGGGCTCGTTGCGCCCATTGGCGTACTTCCGCAAATTATCTTCCAGGAAGTGTCGCAAATGCCGCTGGCCCGCTGCGCTGCCACCGGTAAACGTCGTCGACGGCGGCACAGTATGATCGATCTCACACGTCGCTACCAGTTCCGGAATGTTGCGCTCGATTACGATTGTGTGGAAGTCGGGAATCGTTCCGCGGAAGGGGTGCTTCATCTTAATTGAAGGCACCGGTTCCAGGTACTTCGGCAATAGCTTTTTGATCTTTGGACGAATGGTATACGCCGCGTATTCACGCTTTTCCATACAGCGCATGGGCACGATGCAACTGGCGTCCACCACATAATAGGGGACATCCAGTTTGGCGGGGACGCTGGCGTTATGAGTGCGTGCGACGAACGTCGGATAGTCGTCGGTTATTACGGCCGCCGCTTTCTCAGCCATGCGGTAAAGCATCGCGTTCGAATCTTTGTGGCGCCGCCGCAAATAGAACGCAAATCCGATGTGCAATGCCTTCAGTTCCCGCGCGGAATCCGGCACGCCCTGGAGTAAAAACGTATGGAAGCGATCATTGGCGAAGGGGTATGAACAGGTGATCGCTTCATACACCAGGAGCGGCAAATCCCGTTCATTGGCAAGCTCCGCGGCGAACTGCAGAGCGTGATTCGAGGTCACCCGCCGATTCATCTGCGACCAGTACAAGACGTACTCGGCGTCGGCTCGAAAGTCCCGCTGATTCAGCAGTTGGATGCGTTCATTCACCGTCGATAGGATGTCCGCAACCCGGCTCTGGGTACAATATAAGTGGGTTCACTATACGGATGCGCGCTTGGAATCGGGCCAAATTGCTGTGGGGATATCTGCGCAAGCAGGATACTTTGCCGGCCCTTCCCGTCGAGTACATCATCGAAACCACCGCCAAATGCAATCTTTACTGCCCGATGTGCCCTCGCGAAACACATAAGCAGCCCAAGGAAGACATGGCGGACGAGATCTTCCAGCGTCTGGTGAGCGAATCCGGCGAAAGCGCGGAACACGTGATGTTGATCGGATTGGGCGAACCGTTTCTCGATCCAAAGATCTTTGAGCGCATCGAGTATTGCGACCGTCACCAGATTTCAACGCTGCTCTCCACCAACGGTACTATGCTTGACGAGAAAGCGAGTGCCCGCATACTCGAAGGGCAGCTGGAACATATCACTCTGAGTTTCGACGGGTCCACCAAACAGTCTTTCGAGTTCTATCGCAAGGGTGCGAACTTTGAGAAGGTTCGCGAAAATTATCTGCGCTTCGCCCGCATGAAAAAGGAGCGCGGAGCGAAAATTCAGGTGGTTGTCCAAATGGTCCGGATGGACGGCAATAAGGATGAGGTGAACGATTTCGTTCGCTTTTGGAGCGCCGTTCCGGGCGTGGATCAAGTACGCGTCAAAGAAGACGAAACCAATCTGATGCGGCCCGGCTCTGGGCACGAATCGAGCGATTGGCAGCATCCCTGCCATTACTTATGGCGCGGCCCGATGTACGTGAAGCACAACGGCGATGTTTATCCCTGTTGCCAGAGCTACATGCTGGATGGGCAACCAGTGGGGCGCATCGGTGAACAGCCTCTGCCGCAGATCTGGAACTCGGAAGCGATGCAGCGCATGCGCCGTCTGCACGTAGCGGGACGGGCCGGCGAAATCGATATTTGCTCGCGTTGTTGTACGACGATTCCACATCCGGCGCTGGTGGCCGGGAGTCTTGTGCTCCACGGAAAGTGGGTCCGGAACTTGCTGCCGATGGTGGAACGGCTGGCCTATTTTTCGAAGCTACCGCAAAGATTATTGCGGCCCCCCAGACCCGTTCCGCCGGCGGTGCGCGAAGAAGAATTGGTGCAGATCGAATCCGCGCCGAAACCATAGCCGCGTGACGCTGACGACATCCGCGGATCATCGGCCGGTCATCGAAAGCTTGGCCGACTCCACGTGATTGTTTCCATCCACCACCGCCGTCACCAGGAACTGGGGCTCGGCTGGAGTACCAAAGCGCAGATCGATCACCTCAACCGCCGTCTCGTTCTTGTCTCCCGGCAGCTTCATTAGTCGCCATAAAGGATAGCTGGAAAATTCCAAAAACTTGCGGACCGTATCGTTCTTGCGAGCCGCATCGATTGCCGGACTCCGTTCCGGCTTATAGTATGTTTCGCCGCCATTCGGATCAAACTCACGCAACAAATTTACGTCGATCTGCGAAAGAAAATCCTGGCCTTCCACATAGCCGGCCCAACGAAGCGGGTTCAAGGCCAGAGGAAAAGCGGCGGTTCGGACCGCTGCTGTATCGCGATATAAACGCGATTGCAAGGAGGAGAGAGCTCGCTCATGGGCCAGATAGCGGCCAAAGTCGAAAATCACAATGAAGACGAGGGCAAAGATCGCCATCCCCTTCCCGGTTCCCGATTTCCCCCCTATTTCTGAGCTGACCAATTTCGATAGAAAGGGAGCGGCGACCGCGAGCAATAAAATCGCCAGGATCCACGCATCGATCACGTTGTTTAAATCGAGACGCAGCCACTCGCGATTGAAGGGCATCAGCAGGCGAATGCCGTAGGAGTTGGTCCAATCGAACGCCAAATGGCTGAGCACTCCAATCATGGATAGCCCGAACGCCGGCCACCATGGAATCGGTTTTCTCCCGATCAGCCGTACCAGCAACACCGCCAGCGCGGCCATCAACGGCGAAAACAGCAACGTATGTGTATACCAGCGGTGATACTCAAGCGCGGCAACTGGTCCGCCCACCCAACTGACGACATCGATATCCGGGATGTTTGACGCCACCACCAGAATCGCGGTGCCGCGCCCGCTGAACTTGGCTAAACCCGCGCGCGCCAGCATAAGCCCGGTAAGCGAATGTGTGAGGTTATCCATTCCGGCGAACGGCGGTTTACTTTTTCAACTTCTTCAACATCCGCAGTTCGTTCTTCTTGCCGGGAATGATCTCGTAGTGAACCTCATCCATCAGAGTCTTCATCAAGCGCATGCCGAGCCCGCCAGTCTTCTTCTCCGACACCAACTTTTCAAGATCGTGATGCACCACCGAGCCTGGATCGAACCCGAGACCCGTATCGATTACTTCAATTTGAATGTTCTTGTCGTCGACGGTAACGCGAACCGTAACTTCCTGGGTATCGTCCGACCCATAGGCATGCTCGATGACATTCGCGCACGCCTCATCCACCACCAGTTCCAACTGCGACACTTCACGTGTCTCCATGCCGGCCCGCGATCCGATATTGCTCACGAAATCGCGGATCATTGCCAGGTTCTCCGTATGCGATGGAACATTGATCGAGAACGTGCGCTCAGTCACCATGGTCAGGCCTCCTTCACAGGCACGTCGGCAAATCGCTGAATCGCCGCTGGTACATCATCGACAATATCGAAAATGGCGGGGAACCCCAAAATCTCAAAAACCTGATATACCTTCGGCGTCATGCCGCAGATCTTGATGTCGCCACCAGCCGCTCGAAGTTCTTCGATGTAACTCATGAAGACGCCCAATCCAGCTGATGAAATATATGTCAGCTTCTGGCAATTGACAATGATCTGCACCCGACCCGCATCAAAATCTTCCTGGACTACTTTCTCGAAATCCGGGGCGGTATGGGCGTCGAGAAACCCTTGCAGACCAAGAACCGAGATGCCGCCTTGCGAGGACCGCTCCACTGTAAACGAGTTAGCCACGAGTCATCCTTTATCCAAGTATGTCAATTTGCCGAATGAGCGGCGCGCCCCACTCGAAGTACCACTAATGTCATATCATCCTGCGGATGTACACCGTCGAGGAAGGCCGAGATTTCATCCAGAATGCTTGTCCGCGCGGCTGTCGCTGTCATGTCGTCGGTGCGTTCCACCGCAGCCATTAACCGGTCTTCACCGAACTGCTCGGTCTCGATATTCATCGCCTCGGTGAGTCCGTCGGAATAGAACACCACTGTATCGCCGTCTTCCAATTTCATTCGCTCAATGGCCAGAGTACGTTCAAACACCTTGCCCGCTGTGATCCCAAGACCCATGCCGCCGGACTGCACGAGCGATGTCGAATCCAGATGACGGCGACGCCAAATCACGGGATTGTGCCCGGCGCGCGCATATTCTAAAACTCGCGATTGCGGATCCAACGCGCCCAGCGCCATCGTCACGAAAATCTTTCTGCGTCCGGCTGTATAGAGATGCAAATTCACCTCGGAGACGATCGCCGCAAGATCGGAGGAATGCTGTGTGATGGAGGCCAGTAGACCCTTGGTCAAAGTCATGTACAGCGCGGCCGGCACACCTTTCCCGGAGACGTCGGCAACACCCAGTGCCCATCGGCCATCGGGCAATTGCAGGAAGTCATACAGATCGCCACCAACTTCCTTTGAGGGGCTACACGAAGCCGCTAACTCAAAGCCATCCAGTGCCGGTGGAGAAGCAGGCAACATCTCCTGCTGCGCGCGGTGAGCGATGGAGAACTCCGCTCGCAAACGATCGCGTTCCGACGCCACTTCCAAGATCAACCGTGTGCCGGAAGATGTCGCCTCGACGTTGCGGCCCTTCAGAAAGATCAGCAGAGACACGATGACTCCACTGGAAAGGATCGCGATTATCTTCCAACCCATCTGGTGCGAATGGGGCTGCGAGAAGAAGACGACGGCGGTAACGATCCACGCTTTTCCCAATGCCGCCACCACGATTGCGAGAAGCCCGAAGTGACTGTTGAGGTAGGCCAGTCCAAGGAATAAGCCAACTCCGGCAAGTATCCATTGCGGGAAACCATCTCGAAATTCGGAGTTGGGTCCGGACATCAAGAGGCAGCCGAGCGAGACCTGCAAAACACGCCTCAGCTTCGTAGACGAAATTCGTTGATCCAGCAACGGAAAGATCACGCCAAAAACTCCAAGTAACTGCGGCGACAAGGAAGATCCGCTGGCCAGTAAAGGGGAGCGCGAAAACAATAAGTTCAATGGCGATCCTTCCCAGCGAAAAGCCCCTAACACCGGCACCGCGGCAAGCACGAAGGGGAACGCCGCCAGTAATGGGCTAAGCAGTAACCCCGCAAGAACGCTTTCGCCTACTGGTCTGCTGATTGCGAAGCGGCTAAGCACGGTGCGCAACGAGAACCACACGTTTCCTGCCTGCGAGGCCACCACCTGCCCCGCGCCCGCGACAATGATGACCGCCGCACCCGCGACTAGCGAATTCAGTAATATTACGATCACCGAAGCCACACGGCTAGCTTCGCCGGAGGACGAGATCCGCACAGCATTTTGTAGATCTTCGCTAAAAATCGCTTTTACCAGCGATAGCAGGAAGGCCAGCAGCCCGAAGGAAATGGGACCACGGTGGGCGATGCTGCGACGCACGAATGCGATTACATAAATGACTATGCAGATCACGCCGGCAATCAACCACAGCACCACGTCGAAGAAGGTCAATGTACCCACGGGACTTAATTTGGCACCGGAGTCGGACGATTTCGGAACAGGACGCTTCCATTCCGCCGAGGTTGCCGCACCACCGCGCACGGCCACTTCCACGCTGTCTTCAATGGCGTTTGGGGACGTTGCATTTCGTTCCCAGGTGAATCGCAAACCTTCTTTGCTCTCCGCCGCGTTATTTACCAGGTGATACTCGGCGGCCCGATTTCCGACAATCGATCGCAGCGCTTCTTCGGCAATCGCGCTAGCTTTTGCCATGTCGGCCTTGGTAGATGCCTTTTCGGCAAACCCCTGCTCTTCTCGTTCCCAGCCTGCGATGTGAGTGTCCGAAGGCGAATCCGGAAACAGCGTAGCCGTGAAGGAACCCTTCTTTTCGGGAGAGGTAAAGATTACTTTGGCGGTGAGGTCTGGTGTTGCCGCAACCGCTGGATCAGATGGATGAGCGAGACGGTAGCGATGTAAATCCCGATCAATGGAGGCGCTCACTTCGACTGGCCAGTGAGTGGTATCCAAACCAGTTTTTCGCGCCATCTGGTGGGCGATGTGGAGCAGAGTGGCGCGGTCCTGTTGGACATTCCAGCCGGTTGCGAAATCGACGCGCCGGTGGAGCGCTAGCAACAAGCCCACGCCTAGAATGGCGGCGCAAAATGGGATCAGGAAGCGTTTCACGCCACCCCTTCCAACCGGGCGGCGTTTAAGTGGTGAACGCGAACGATCACGGCTGTCAGATCGTCCCGCAGTTCGCCATATTGCCGCTTATGTGCGGAAATTGCCCGTGACATTATCTCGGTATGGATTTCCTTGGCGCTGACAGCGGCCTCCCGAGTTAAGGGGTGTGCCCACTGCCGAAGGGATTCCGCATCGGAAGCAAACCCATCCGTAAATACAAACAAGGTAGAGCCCGCCTCCAACTTCCACGAACCCTCCAGAACGGGAGTGGGTTGGCCTTGCATGGTCACGGCCAATTCGCGTTGCGGCAATATCCCTTGGCCATCGGGACCGGCGGCAAAAATGCGAGGCGAGTCGCCCGTTCGCGCGTATTGGACTTCGCCTGACTCGGCATCCAGCACAGCGTAAGCGAGACTCGTGGTTCCACTGCTCCCGGTAAAAAGTTTTCCCAGCGTCGATTCCAGCCGGACCAGTATCTGCGTGGGGGAAAGACCGATGCGCGTGGCATGCATCAAAAATCCTTTCGCTAGTGGGATGGATAGCGCCCCGGCAAGCGCGCGGCTTCCGCCATCCACTACGAAGATGCCGATGCGCGTGCTACTCAAGGGGAAGAAATCGTAGAAATCGCCACCCACCGCGTGGGCCGGAATGCAGGAAGCGGCCATGGATAACCCCGAAATTTCCGGAACCGTCAACGGCAGCAAGCGAATCTGCGCCTCGCGCGCGGCTGCCACCTCAGCTTCCAGGGAAAGACGTTCCGCCACATGCCGGGCATACAGCGGCCGCACCTGTTCTTCCGAATATTCACGCCCCCGAATTGCCACGTACGCGGCCACAAGTGTCACAGCCGTGATCACGCCGGCGATAACGTAACTGGTAGAAGTCCAGTGCGGCGATATGCGGCTTATCTCCGCCAGGAATGCCGCCAGGCCCTCGCAGGTCAGCATGACTACGGACGCGAGCAAATCGTTTAGCAGGAATGACCCGAATAGGCCGGCACCAATCACGATCAGCACAGTCATGGCCAGGCCGAAATCGCCGGCGCCGAGAGCGCGAAGGCTGACTGCCAGTGTCGCGAAGAGCGCCAGCAGAATCCACCGCAAGCGTGGCGAGCGAAAATTCTGGTGCAAAAAAGCGACTGGCTGCATGATGCCGGAAGCCACCATTAGCACGGCGTTAATCAACGGGGTGACGAACAGTAGCAGCCAGGGAAAGTATACGAAAAATGTTTTCGCGATGGACAAATCCAGCGTATGCGCCGGTACGTAAATCGCCGCGGAAAGGGTGCGCTGGATCAGAAATACCCAACCGGCGAATGCGATGCCAAATAAAATAGAGCCAGCCACATTGCGCGACCAGAGCTTTCCCAGCACCAGAGAATCCAGTGAGGTCAGCTTGCCGGGATAGGCTTCCCGCATGTCGCCTTCGCCGCTTCCATAAGCGATACCGGCCACCAAGCTGCCTAGAACGATCATGACAACCAAGATCGCAAGTAATGCGAGGACTGGAACCGTCCCCTTCGACACCGCGGTAAGGACCATGTCGCGCGAAGCGGCAATCTGCACAAAGAAAAAGACCGCGAAGAGTCCCGCCATCAGCAGCGTACGGCGATGGGAGATCTCGCCTTGCAAGGCCCGGCGCACGTATCTATAGATACTGTAGATCGTCACGATGATCATGAATATCCCGTACACAATGGCCATCATGTCGGTATAGTCGTCATCATTCGCCGCTGCGTTGGTGAGGTGAACCTCAACGGATTCGCCTACCTGCCGGTCACCCTGCAAGCTAACGGTGTATTCGGTTTCCAGTTCCGGCATCGACCCGGAGCGCCAACCAAATTTTCGAATGTCTCCGTCGCTGCGCATAAACGGCTTTCCGAAGTGCAGCGGACCCCGCATCATCTCGCTCTTGGCTAGTAATTTGTCGGCGAGCGCCGCAGATTCCTCCACGGTCAGTTGCTTCACTTTCGACCCCGACAGGCGCATATCATAGCCGACCGGCTGGCCCTGCGGACCGAGTTCAACATCAATCCAATCCTTACTATTCGGCGCGTTAAAGCGCACTGTAACGGTGAAGGGCGGCTTCAGACCCTCTACGTAGGCAGCGCCATGGCTAGGGTGTCGCGAGATATAAGAGAAGTACTTTTCATCGGACTGGATACGGCAGGTAGACGACCAACCGTCCGTTGATATTCCGAGCGTGTCCGCGTACTGCCGGGCAATGCGAATCGCGTCGCGGCGCTCAATCGTCACATACAGCCGGCCTTCTTGCTTTGTCGAATGGGAGATGTACACTCCCCCCGCATAGGCGAAAGGGAAGAGCAAGAAGAGCACGAGCGTAATCGCCTTAGCTCTTGGCGAGAGCGCCCTGCCCGGTAACAGTGAAGCCGCCAACCGATCAAGCATGCGAGGGTCCCTGCTTCTCAAGCCGTGGCGGCGCCTGTACGCTTCAAGATCATAAGCGTGATGTCGTCGAACTGCGGCGCCGTTCCGACGAATTCATCTAGTGTACGAAAGACTTGATCCACAATTTGGGTAGCCGATTTCCCGGCGTGAAGGCGTAAGGATTCCACCAGCCGATCGGTTCCGAATTCGTTTTCCTGCAAGTCCTGGGCGTCAGTCACGCCGTCGGAGTAAATCGCCAACAGATCGCCATCCTGCATGGTGAAGCTTTCGTCTTCATAGACGCGATTGGCGAACAAGCCGAGGGCGAGTCCACTGCAGGTGAGCATTTCCACGGTGCCGTCGGCGCGCAAGACCACGCCATCGTTATGGCCGCAATTCACCCAGCGGCAATCGCCAGTCGGCGGATCGTACATCAGCAGAAAGGCCGTTGCATAACGGTTGGAAGGCGTAGTCGCCCAAAGCAGATCGTTGGTGCTGATGGCGATCGACGGCAGGTTCGATTCCCGGCTTAGAAGCGCGCGCAGAGTCGCTTGGATATTGCTCATTAATAGCGATGCGAATACGCCCTTGCCGGAAATATCGACGACGCAAAGCATGTGCATCGCGGCGTCACCCACGGGAATGGCATCGTAATAATCGCCGCCAACCTGCCGCGCCTGTCGATTGTGCGCCGCCAAATCGCTAGCCTGCAAATGTGGCAAGTGCTTGGGGAAAAGATCCTGCTGTATACTCGCCGCCAGCATCAATTCCTTTTCCATTTGTTTCTTGCCGATGGTCTCTCGGAAGTGCCAGGCATTGTCGAAGGCCACTGCGGCTTGCCCGACCAAGCCCGCGCCGAATTCCAGATCAGCTTCGTTGTAAGACAAGTTCGCCGGTCGCGGACCGCAGATCACGATGCCACTGGTGGATTCGCCGGAACGAATTGGAATCACCAGCGATCCGGGTGGAACACCCAGTTTGGTCCATAGGCTATTATTTGCGTCTTCAACAGCGGTTACAGTGGCGTAGGGAAGCTGCGCGATATCATCGGCGCAATTTAGGATATTAGTCAACTCCAATCCCTTGTGGCGGATTATCGGCGGATGGCCATCCTTCCACGTCGCCACGGCATGCTTGCGAATCATCCAGCGCCCGGCCAGTGTAAGCATGAGCAGTTGCGCCACCTCTTCCGGATCGATGGTTGCCGCCAATCCGCGCACCAGATCGAGCAACGCCCGTAACTCCTGCACTTTTTGATCGAGCGACCGGTTCAGCCGAACGGCTTCATTATGCGCGCGGGCATTGGCGATGCCGCTAGCCGCAAGGCCGAGCAGCGCGCGTAGGAAATCCTGCTCTTCGATTTCCAGTTCGCCGCGCGCCGGCCGGCTGATTCCCAACAATCCGACCTTCGACTCCCCTTCACCGATGTCGAAAAAAAGCTCGAGCCCCGAGGCGCGCGCGGCGACATCCGTGAGTTCCATTCCCACGGCAAGACCGGGAACGCCGCGGGCAATCTCCACGCACATGCGGCCGCCATTATCAATCGCCACCGCGGCTTTACGCACCAGCAGCCGGCCCATCACGGTCCGCAGAAGATGACGAAGCAAATCGTCCAACTGTAAAGTGGCACTTAACAACTTCGCCGATTCCAGCAGCGATTCCAGGCGGGACTGGTCCAGTTTAGTGATCATCAGGCTCTAATGCAGTTTACTCATTCCGCTGTCGGTGAAGCGTTCCCGGAATATTGACGGAAGGAATAAAGATTCGACGTCTGGAAAAATCAGCGCGCCAGCTTCTCGCGGACGCCGTCGGTCTCTAGCCCAATCTGTACCTGTACGGAAAAAAGCTCCGTGGTTCCATCCGCCAGGTGGCGAGTGAATCGTAGCTGATGTTTCCCTAAAAAGCTGGCGTGTGGCTGCCAGTAGAAGATACCCGTGAGCGTATCCAGCTTCGATCCAATTGGCAGCTTCTCAACCGAAACTCCTGGTCCGAGATGTATTTCCAGACGGCCGATCTGCTCAATCCTAATCGTCTCGTTATTATGAAGTGTTCGCAGCGAAGCGCCACGCGCGAAGCCAGTGCTGTAGGTCGCCGGTTCACTCGACAGAACAATAGACGACGCTTTGGGCAATGGACTCACCGCGTTAAAAACGTTGAATAGACGGCTTCCGATACCTTCGACGTGGCCACCATCGTCGGTCACGGTCCATCCAATCGAGTGTCGTCCATTTTCCATCGCTGTCGTATCGAAGCGAAAGTATCCGACTGCTCCGTATGAGTTTGAATAGGCAGGGAACGCGTCGGCAATGTCGGACCGGTATTGATCATATACGGGGTGGCCAATGAGAAGTTCGCCGTCGATATAAACATCGATGGTCGAACCATCTGATGCAATGCGAGATGGGCGGGGTGTTAGCACCCATCCGAAATTGACGTAGGAATCGCCCGATGCAATGCCACCCTGCGCCGGAGTATCGATAGTTCCGAAGGGCTTCGCCGACGTGGCGTTTGCGGAAGTAATTGTTTTGGCGCCAATTTCCAGCACAGCGCCCAGGCTGTTCTCGGCAATCGCGTGGAGTTTATAAATTCCGTTTCCACTACCAACTGAGCCGTCGGCGTTGGGCAGGACATTCGTCAGCACCTGCAATCCCCAGCCACCGCGGTAATTTAACGGGTACGTTGGAAATGTCGCCGCGACATCGGGGCGCGCATCGTCCACAAACACCGCATCTCCGATAAATATCAACCCATTGCCTGTCGGCGTCTCGCCCTTTACGGGATCGCGCCAAATACTCACCTTCGCGACCTCGACACTATCCAATGCCCAACCCGTCACCGGGATCGGACCGGCCACCGTTGCCTTATCGGCGGGAGTATCGAAGATCCCGAACGGCACGGCTGCCTTGGAAGACGTGGCAATCGTCACGATTACCTGCTTCGGGGAACCGGGGTCTCCCGGAGCCGAGACAGTGATCACCCCACCAGGACCGGCGGCAGCGGTAACGGTGAACGAGCCGGGTCCTGTTCCCGACGCGGGCGATGGTTGAATGTTGCTCTTGTCCGATGTCGCAATCCAATGGACACCGGCGGCCGCCGAGACTGTTACCACTTGCGGCGCGGTCACTTGATTCCCACTGATTCCGAATGCAAGCGAGGTGCGGCTTAGCGAGAGATTCGGCCCGCTGCCATACGATGCCGTGTAAGAACCGGTGGAAGCCGATACGGTCACAAGGTGTTCTGACACACCTCCATCGCTCCAACTGCTGAAGATGTACGGATAACCCGCCAATTGTCCAGTGACGGCCGTCACGGTGTGCTGCGATCCAGGTACCCAGTGGAACGTCTGTGTCGACAAGTACCTCTTGCCATCAACGCCGAAAGGGAGATTCGCCGGAGCAGTAGACACCGTCGCTGCTATCAGCGGGACCGTTATCTGGCGAACCCGGTTTAGGCCCGGTTCGGAAATGAATACGTTTCCACTGCCGTCGATCGCCATTGACCCCAAGGGAAGTCGAGGGGGTAACACTCCCAGACTGGCCGTCAATGCCGGTCCCCCATCGCCTTCCAACCCGTAGGCTCCAGAGCCCGCAATGCGGGTTAGGCGATTCTCATTAATCTGGACCACAACATTTTCCTGGTACAGCGTGGCGTAGAGATTTCCAAATGGATCTACCGCAACCGCGGATGACTGCGCCTCAGTGGCGACGAACGTCAGCTTATCGCCCGATAACTTCCTTATAGAACGATCTTCAGACCTTGCTATGTAAAGATCTCCAGCCGAATCCACCACCATGCCATTGATCATTCCAATTTGATGGACTACGGTCTGATAGGTCCCGGCTGAGACTTTGAGGATATCTCCTCCTGTTGCGATACAGAGCACGCCAGAAGAGCCCGCCGCCAGTGCTATCACTCCCGAAAGAGGCACGTTAACTGGCGGTGCGCCACCGCTAATATTACCGGAACCCGCAAAGATGCTGTACGACCCATTTCGGAACTTGAAAACCGCCGAACTGAGAGGGTCCCACACATACAAGTTGTCCTCGCTGTCCACTGTGGGCAGGGTAGGCAACAACGGCTGCGGTTCACCAGGCTGACCTATAACCGAGGTGATGATCCCGGAAGGCGCAACTTTCCGAATGCGATTATTGCCCTGATCCTCGATATATACATTCCCCTGTTTGTCCGTGGCCAATCCTACTGGCATGCTCAATAAGCTTTCGATGGCGGGTAGCCCGTCGCCATTAAAGTTACTGGAACCGTTTCCCGCAACGATCGATATCGATCCCCCAGCAAGGCGCCGGACGTAACCGCGATTATCGCCGACATAGAGATGGTCTTCACTATCGACTGCTAGCCGGGATCCAGAAAGTTCAGCCCCTCCAGCACTAGAAATTACTCCGGCCGCGATCTTGCGAATCGACCCCAGCGCGATATCGGCAACATAGATGATTCCGCTTGAGTCGGCAGCAACGTTTACTGGAGTTAGTGCCGCGTCAACAGCCAAACCACCGTCCCCATTGGAGGAATACCCACCGTTTCCAGCGATCGTCGCAATGATGCCGCCTGATATTTTCCGCACACGACGATTCGAGTAGTCGGCCAAAAATATCTCGCCGGAGACACCCACGCTTATGCCGAACACGCTCCCAATCCGCGCCGTCAAAGCCGGACCATTGTCGCCGCTAAAACCCGATTCGCCAATGCCCGCGATGGTTGTGATTGTTGTTCCCGTGATCTTTCGAATTCGATATCCGTCGGCTATGAGAAGGTTGCCGCTGTTGTCCGCGGTAAGTGCCGATATGTGATAGAACGTGGCGGCGGTAGCGGGTCCGCCATCGCCGCTGAAGCCGGGTTCCGCTCCGGTCCCCGCGATCGTAACTATTTTGCCGCCGGAAATCTTCCGGATCTGGCGACTGTCAATATCGCAAACGTAAACATCCCCAACCGCGCTCGCGGCGATGAGCATTGAACTCGACAATCCAACACTCAGAGCGGGCACAGGGCTATCGATGACGGCATAATGAGCCTCGGGATATCCCAAGCCCGCGATGATGGTGAGCTGCCCGAATACATCCACCTTGTCGATGGTGCCGTTGTTCAGCGATGCGATATAAAGATTTCCGCCTTTATCCACCGCGATCGAACCGGGGAAATGCAAAGGGACCGCCGTTGCCAGTCCACTCAATGGAGCTCGCCCGGCGAACGTCTTAATCGTTGGCTGCGCGCACAACGGCTGCAGGAACACTAAAAGAGATAGCGATAGCAATCGGGCAGCCAGCATCTATTCCTTTGTTCGACCAATTTGCACGTGCACGTAAAAGGCTTCCTGACTCCCATCTGCCAAATGACGCGTGAATCGTAGCTCATGCTTACCTAAGAAGCTGGCGTGTGGCTGCCAGTAGAAAGTTCCCGTAACCGCATCCAGCTTTGAACCAATTGGCAGTCTATCCGCTGTAATGCCGGCTCCAAGATGTAATTCCAGACGGCCCACCTGCTCAATCTCGATCGTCTCGTTTTCATGAAACGTCCGTGCCGCTGCGTCACGCGCGAAGCCCGTGCGGTAGGTTACCGCAGTGCCCAAGGTCCCAATCGGAGTCAGATTCGAACTTGGCGGAATTCCGTCATTGAAGACGTTAAATAAGCGGCTGCCGAGTCCTTCAACATGACCCCCACTGTCTGTAACTGTCCATCCAATGGAGTGGACTCCGTTGCTCATCGCTGTCGTATCGAAGCGAAAAAATCCGACCGCTTCACTAGAATTTTGATATCCAGGAAAGGCAGCCGCAATGTCCGACCGGTATTGGCCGTACGATGGGTGACCAAGATTTTGCCCATCCACATAGACATCGATTGTCGACCCAGTGATTACGATATACGCCGGCGGCGGCGTCAGGGCCCAGCCGAAATTGACGTAAGAAGCGCCCGATGCAAGTCCACCCTGCGCTGGCGTATCTATGGTGCCAAACGGTTTCGTTGCGGCGGCATTTGCGACGGTAATTGTTTTCTTTCCGATCTCCACAACAAATCCCTGCCGGTTCTCCGCAATCGCGTGCAGTTTATATACGCCGTTGCCGCTCCCGATGGAACCATTCGCGTTGGGCAGGACGTTGGTCAATACTTGCAGTCCCCAGCCACCGCGATAATTCAAAGGGTAAGCGGGAAACGCGGCTGCCACGTCCGGACGCGCATCGTCAACGAACACAGCATCACCAATGTAAATCAGTCCATTACCTGTAGGAGTTTCACCTTGAACGGGATCGCGCCAGATGCTAACTTTCGATACTTCGACATTGTCCAATGCCCAGCCGGTGACTGGAATCGGCCCCGCCACCGTCGCCTGATCCGTGGGCGTATCGAAAATTCCAAACGGCGCGATGGCCGTTGCGGAACTGGCGAACGTAACACTGATTTGTTGGGGAGAAGCCGCCGCACCCACGGCACTGACAGTAATTATTCCATTGGGTCCCGGCATTCCTGTAACAGTAAAGGAACCCGGCCCTGTTCCCGACGCCGGCGAAACTGCAATGTTGTTTTGGTTCGAGGTCGCGGTCCACGGCGAACCCGCCGAAATATTGACCCGAATTACTTGCGGGCTGGTCACAAACAGCCCATTGATACCGAACTTCAGTGCATTGCGGCTTATCGCCAGAGTCGACTGCTGCCTAGTGAACGAGGCTATGTAGTTGGCGGGACTCGCCGGCGTCACCGGGTGACTCCGTGCCCCTCCATCGCTCCACCCGTTGAAAACATATATGTATCCAGGGCCACCCATGTTGGGCGATATCGCGCTCAGCGTGTGCAGAGACGCAGGAAACCAACTGAAGGTCTGCGCCGAAGAATATATGTTGCCGTCTACACTGAAGCTCAACCCGACAGGCGAAGTATTTATCGTCACCGCCACCGGCGCGGTAACCGTTGGAATCACTCGCACCCGGTCTAGAGACGGTTCAGCAACGAAGATATTTCCGTCCTTATCAATCGCAATGGCTTCCGCCGAGAGGCTTGCCGATAATGCCGGCCCACCGTCGCCTTGGAGCCCGTAAAGACCCGATCCCGCAACACGGACGATCTGGTTCCCGATAATCCGGTCTACAAAACCGAGGGAGGTTACGTAAACGTTTCCCGCTGGATCCACGGCGACCCCAGAGACTGGCCCGATCGTCGACGCGGTAACGGTTATGGCGTCAGCGGATAATTTCTGGATACACCCGCCATCATTGGACATATAGAGTTCGCCGACCGCGTTCACTGCTAGGCCGGTGATCAAACCCAACGTGCCGCCGGCAGGACCCGACGCGCAGATAGGGTAACTTGAGGAACCACTATACCCCACGACTGTCGAAATGAGATCGCCCGATACTTTCCGGATTCGCCCTTTGATATCCGCGATATAGAGCACGCCGGATTCGCCGGCCGCGATCGCCATGGTTTCAGCGATGCTGGCATTCACGGCGGGTCCAAAATCACCTAAGGAGACAGGAGTGTCGGTGCCCGCGAACACGGTGAAGGATTCGTTACTGAACTTCAGAATCTGAAAACCGTAAGAAGCACATACGTAAAGATTGTCGGCCTTGTCAATGGCCAGAAGCCCTGGGGACTGCGGCACGGGGTCACCAGGCCGGCCGGCTAACGAAGTGACGATTCCCCCAGGCGTTACCTTGCGAATTCGATGGTTCTGGGAATCGGCGATATAGAGGTTGCCTTTGCTATCGGTGGCGAGCCCTTTCGGGGAACTCAGCAGCGTATTTGTGGGCAACATGCCATCGCCGTTAAAGTTGGCCTCGCCATTGCCCGCAACGATGGAGCTTGTTCCATTAGCGAATCGCCGCACTACGCCGCCAACAACGTCGCCGACGTACAACTGCCCCGTGTTATCCACGGCCAACGATGGACTGTAAGCGTTCGAGAAGGCAGAGATGATTCCATTAGTCACCTTGCGAACCGTGTGATGGCGTTGATCGCCGATATAAACGGTGCCGCTACCATCAACCGCGAGCGAAAACGGAGCCAATTGGGCGTTCAAAGCGGGTCCGCCGTCGCCAGTGAATCCGTAGACACCATTCCCCGCAAACAGCGAAATGATCCCACCGGAAATTTGGTGGACCTGGTGGCTCCGGTCATCGGAAAGGAATATATCTCCAGACGCGTCGACCGCCAAAGCGTTCACTAATCCTAGTTGAGCAGCCCAAGCGGGTCCGTTCTCTCCCGTCACTCCGCATACGCCCGTGCCGGCGATTGTAGAGATTGTCGTTCCGGTGATCTTCCGAATCCGGCATTGGTCGCCAATGAACAGATCGTCGTTTGCACCTATCGCCAAGGCCAAAAGCCACTCGAACGAAGCATTGATGGCAGGCCCTCCGTCGCCCGCCGAACCGGGGCCTCGACCGGCTATGGTAACTATCGTGCCGCCAGAGACCTTGTATATTTGAGCACTGTATGCGTCGCCGATAAACAGGTCTCCGTTGGAGTTGACGGCCAGACTAAGAGGCGTTCCTAATCCCACACTCAACGCTGGGACGGGCACGCGTTGGGTGCTGGATGTTTGGAAAATGTAACCGATGCCCGCGACGATAGTAGCTTGCCCAAGCGGATCCACCTTATAAACAGTGCCGTTGTCCCTCCCAGCGATAAACAAGTTACCGCTACGATCGACAGCCAATGAATTTGCGTAGTTCAGCGAAATTTCCGTCGCTGGGCCGATTGCCGGCGGCCTACCAACGTAGGTTTTCAGAATTTGTTGCGCGCCAAGCTGCGTGGAACAAAGTAGGAAGAATATGGTTATCGATCGTTGAAGCCGCATTGTAATGTTGAGTTATTCGCGGACGCCGCCAATTTGAACTTTCACCGGAACCGCCTCTTGCGTTCCGTCGGCGAATTGGCGCGTGAATCGCAATTCGTGCTTGCCTAGAAAGCTCGCGGGTGGCTGCCAGTAGAAAATGCCCGTGATGGCGTCCAGCTTTGCCCCTATGGGCAACTTGCTGGCAGAGGCGCCGGGTCCGAGATGTAATTCCAGGCGGCCGAGTTGTTCCAGCCCGATGGTTTCGCCGGGATGAAATTCTCGCGGCGCAGCATCGCGCCCGAACCCCAAGCGATAAGTAACCGGCTGATTCAAACTGCCGACCGATGGCAGCGTGGCCGCGGCAGGCGCACCCGGATTAAGCACGTCAAATACGCGGCTGCCAATGCCTTCAATGCGCCCGCCATTATCCACCACCGTCCATCCGATGGAGTGTTGGCCATTAAGCATCCCTGTCGTATCGAAGCGGAAATAGCCAACGCCTCCGTTTGTGTTTAGATATCCCGGAAACGTAGCCGCGATGTCCGACCGGTATTGGTTGTAAGTGGGATGGCCCAGGTTCTGGCCATCTACGTACACATCGATCGTCGAGCCATCGAGCGGAATCTGATTCGGCGGCGGCGTTAAAGCCCAGCCAAAATTGACGTAAGAAGCGCCGGATGCCACGCCACCTTGCGAGGGCGTATCGATGGTGCCGAAGGGCTTGGTGGAGGTCGCATTCGCTACCGTAATTGTTTTCTTTCCGACTTCCGCCACCAATCCCTGATTATTCTCGGCAATTGCGTGCAATTTGTAAATGCCATTACCGTTGCCCGCCGATCCATCTGCATTGGGCAATACATTGGTGAGAACCTGCAATCCCCAACCGCCGCGATAATTCAACGGATAATTGGGATACGCCGCCGCGACATCGGGCCGCGCATCGGCGGTGAATACCGCATCGCCGATATAGATCAAGCCATTTCCTGTGGGCTTTTCACCCTGCACCGGATCGCGCCAGATAGTCACCTTGGAAACTTCGACCTGATCCAGCGCCCACCCGGTGACTGGAATCGGGCCTACCACCGTTGCCTGATCCACGGGAGTGTCGAGGATACCAAATGGCGCACTAGACTTCGGCGCAGGCACGATAGCCACCGAGATCAGCTGCGGCGAAAAGGCTACTCCAACAGCCGAAACGTCGACGCGACCAGACGGACCTGAAACCACCGATATCGTGAACGAACCGGGGCCGATGCCTGTCGCCGGTGAGACTCTTATATTTCCAGGTGCCGCACTTACCGACCAGGCTACACCCGGAGCCGTCGAAACCGTAACTACCTGCGGGCTAGTAACGATCGATCCAGCAACTCCAAACTCCACGTTAGACCGATTTACCGCCAGCGTCGGAGTCTTGGTGAATGTGGCCGTATAGGTGAAAGGCACTCCTGGCGAAGGAATGGGGTGTTCCGCTGCACCTCCATCAGTCCAGTTTCTAAATAAATAGGCGTACGTCGACCCACCGGCGGTCGGAGATGCAACACTCAACGTATGCTGAATCCCTGGGAACCAACTGAAAGTCTGCGCCGACGGATAACTGACGCCGTCAACGGAAAATGGAAGATTTGCGGGAGAAGTATTCACCGTCACCGCTATGGGCGGAGTATCCGATATTACTCGGACGCGATTCACGCCCGGTTCCGCCAAAAACAATTTTCCATCGCGGTCTACCGCTAAAGATGCTGGGTAAACGAGACTTGCGGAAAGCGCCGGACCACCATCTCCCTCCAGACCATAGGCGCCAGTACCCGCAAAAGGAATTAGCTGATTTCCTTCTACCTTCACAATCGTATTAAGGCCTGCCACCGCATAGAGAGTACCGGACGGAGCCATCGCGATAGCTAAAATCCACCCTGGAAGGGTCGCCTGAATTGTCAAGGTATTTGCGACAAGCTTGTGAAGGCAACCTGAATCGCTTATCAAGAGAGAGCCTTCCTGATCGAGCGTCAGGCCTTGGACGACTCCTATCGATGCTGCCGTTGCAGGCCCCGACTCACACGGGGCATCGATCGCGCGAAAAGTTCCGTTGCCAGCCACGGTCGTTATAATTCCCGCTGCAACCCGTCGAATTCTTCCTCCCGACTCGGCGATATACAGGACTCCCGAATCGCCTGCGGTCAACGCATCTATGTAGCCCAGAGTGGAATTGATTGCTGGACCGCCGTCGCCACTAAACCCTTCTATCCCTGTGCCGGCAAATATTGTGAACGATCCGTCTCGGTACTTCAGTACCTGACCAGGGAAGCTCGCAACGTATAAGTTGTCTGCCTTATCAATCGCCAGAAAGTGGGGGAAGTAAGGATATGGATCATTGATTCGACCTTGAAGAGTGGTGATGATGCCCGTGGCGGCCACCTTGCGAATGGAATGGTTGCCAGTGTCGCTGATATACAAGTTTCGTAGACTGTCAACAACAACTGCCTGCGGCGCGCTCAGCACGCTATTCGTCGCTACAATGCCATCGCTGTTAAAGTTCATCCTGCCGTTCCCCGCTGCAACAGACCTAATGCCCTTGGAAAAGCGGTAGACGACGTTGGCACCGAGGTCGGAAACATACAAGGCGCCGCTACCGTCCAACGCAAGGGATCTCGGATGGACGGGAGCACTGTCCGTTGAGCCGGCAACAGTGGAAATGACACCGCCCGCCACTTTCCGAAGTGTGCCGTGAAATGCGTCGGCGATGTATACATTTCCGGCCGCGTCGACGGCTAGAGACCCGGGCGCTAGCTCCGCCTCCGCCGCTGGACCCCCATCACCGGTTGATCCTGTCCCGCCGTTGCCAGCGAATGGCATCATAATTCCCCCGACAATCCTACGAACGCGCTTATTTGTGTCGTCTGAAAAAAAGATCTCACCGCTACTTCCAACGGCCAATCCGTCCACCAAACCGAACTGCGCCGCTAGCGCGGGCCCATTATCGCCACCGAACCCGGGATTCCCCGTACCCGCGATGGTCGAGATGGTGGAACCCGTGATTTTTCGGATTCGAGATCCGTCAGCGATCAGCAGGCTTCCGTTAGTGTCTACCGCCAAGGCCGTGATGGCGGTGAAGCTTGCATCAATCGCAGGTCCACCATCACCCGAGAAACCCGGTCCGCCATCGGCTATGGTTGTCACCACTCCGCCTAAAATCCGGCGAATACGCAAACCGGAATTATCAGCTATATAAATGTCTCCATTTGTGCCCGCCGCGATAAGGGAGCCCCCCAATTGTGGACCGAGCACCGGCACTGGACCGTTGCCGCTTGCAGGAATCGAAAAATCTCCAACTGCCACTATAGAGAGCTGACCGAACGGAGTTACTTTAAAGATAAGGTTACCCGCCCAGCTGCAAATGTAAAGATTTCCACTTGCGTCCGCAGCAATTGCATTGGGAGAGTTGAGCGAAACTGAAGTCGCGAGGCCCGTCAGCGGCCAGCGCCCGGCATACTCGTTAATAAACGGTTGGGCGCACAGCGGCGCTGACAAGATTACAAAAATAAAGGCCCGAATACGCGAGAAATCCATGCCATTGGATTCTACCGCACCAAGAGTGGGTGATTTCTGGCAGAAGGGCTAAAATTCAATGAATCTACCGAATAATCGAACACCAATCGGAGACGCGTTGCGACCATTTCCACCAGGATAAAGACGCAATTTGTAATCGCCTCTGTACCATCCCCATCCCCGCCAGATGCGATACACTCCACACAGGAACCCAAAGACTGAATGAGAACACTCCGTAGTGTGGCCGTACTCGGGGCCGGGACTATGGGCGCGCGGATTGCCGCCCACTTTGCCAATGCCGGCGTCCCCGCTCTTTTGCTGGATATCGTTATTCCCAATCAGCCCAACCGCAATGTGGCTGCCGTGAAGGGAATCGAAGCCGCTTATAAATCGCGGCCCGGTGGGTTCTTTACGGAGTCGGCTATGCCGCTGGTGACCCCCGGCAATTTCGAGGATCATCTTTCTTCTATCGCGCAATGTGACTGGATTATCGAAGCGGTAACGGAAAATCTCGCCATCAAGCGCGATCTCTGGGCACGGGTCGATGAGGTCCGCAAGCCCGATTCCATCGTTTCCACCAACACCAGCGGCATTCCTCTGAATCAAATATCAGCGGGATTTCCTGAAAGTTTCCGCCGCAATTTTCTGGGGACGCACTTCTTCAATCCGCCGCGTTATCTGCACCTGCTGGAGGTGATCCCCGGCGCCGACACGGATCCGGCTGTCTTAGCGTTCGTCTCTGAATTCTCCGATCGCCGTCTGGGTAAGGGAATTGTTCCTTGCAAGGACACTCCGAATTTCATCGCGAATCGCATCGGCAGTTTCTTCGGCGCCACAGTCCAAAAAACCATGGTGGAAGGCGACTACACCATCGAAGAAATCGACGCGCTAACCGGTCCACTGATTGGTCTTCCAAACAGCGCCAGTTTTCGTCTGCTCGATATCGTTGGCCTGGATGTATGGGCCTTTGTAGGGAAAAATCTATACGACGCCGTTCCCGACGATCCGTGGCGTGAGCGCTTCCTGATGCCGGAGTTCCATACCAAGATGATGGCCCAAGGATGGCTGGGCGAGAAATCCGGCCAGGGCTTTTTCAAGCGCGTTGGTAAGGACCGTGATATTTGGGCCATCGATTGGAAAACGCTGGAGTATCATCCGGCGGCCAAGGTTCGCTTTCCAGCGGCCGAAGCGGCGAAGGGAATCGAGAATCTGCCAGAGCGCCTGCGGACGCTGGTTCGCGGTACGGATCGAGTCGGCACCTTTCTTTGGAAGCTCTATAGCGATCTGTTCATTTACTCCGCCGAGCGCATTCCCGAGATCTCCGATCGCATCGTCGAAGTCGATAACGCCATGCGATGGGGTTACGCCAATAAGCTGGGGCCGTTTGAGCTGTGGGACGCGCTCGGGTTCGATTATGTTGTTGAACGGCTGGACGCGGAGAAGCGCCAGATGCCCCCGAGTATTGAGAAGATGCGGGCAAACGGAGCGAAGTCGTTGTATCGCTTCGCCGACCGAGACGGCCAACCCCACACGCAATACTTCGATCTGGCGGGAACAGAGTATCGCGATCTGGAACCACGCCCGGGCATCGTTGTTTTATCCGATATCACGCGCGCCCGCGGCGTCGTGAAAAAGAATGCGGGAGCTTCGCTGATTGATCTTGGGGACGGTGTTCTGTGCGTGGAATTTCATAGCAAGATGAACTCCATTGGCGAGGATACCGGCCAGATGATTCATGCCGGCCTGGACGAACTCTCGAAGAACTTCGCTGCGCTCGTCATAGCCAATCAAGGGGAGAATTTCAGTGTCGGGGCGAATCTGATGCTGGTTCTGCTTGCGGCGCAGGAAGGCGATTGGGACGACTTAAGCTCCGCTATTCATCGGATGCAGCAAGCGATGATGGCCCTGAAATATGCTCCGAAACCCGTTGTGGCGGCACCTTTCTCGCGCACTCTTGGCGGGGGCGCAGAACTTGTGATGCACTGCGCGCGCGCACAAGCATCGGCCGAGACCTACATGGGTCTGGTGGAGGTTGGCGTCGGCCTGATTCCGGGTGCCGGCGGCTGTAAGGAAATGGTGATCCGTCTGGGCGACGCGCGAAAAGCATTTGAACTGATTGGCTTTGCCAAGGTTTCCACAAGCGCCGAAGAGGCTCGCCAAATGGGCTTTCTCAAGGCGTCGGATGGCGTGTCGATGAATCCGGAACGTCTGATTGGCGATGCGAAAACATTAGCGCTATCGCTTGTAAGCGATTACAATCCCGGATCTCCCCGCACCAACATCAAGGTGGGCGGTGAGAACGCCGTGGCGATGCTGAAGTTGGGCGCGTGGTCGGCGCTTAAGGGCGGCTACATTTCCGAATACGACGTGGCTATCGCGGACAAGTTGGCATATGTATTGAGCGGCGGCGCTCTCAGCGGCGAGCCGTTGGTTTCCGAGCAATATCTATTGGACCTGGAACGCGAAGCCTTTCTCAGCCTATGTGGAAATCCGAAGACGCAAGAGCGCATGCAGTATATGCTGAAGACCGGTAAGCCGCTTAGAAATTAGAGTGGGAGAAAACTATGCATGAAGCAGTCATTGTCGATTGTTTGCGCACGCCCGTAGGAAAGTCGGGTCGCGGGTCGCTACGAAATTCGCGGCCTGACGATCTGGCGGCAACGGTAATTCAAAGCCTGTTAGGCAAGTATCCGCAAGTTCCAAAAGATGAGATCGACGACGTGATTTTGGGTTGCGCGAATCCCGAAGCGGAATCGGGAATGAACATGGCGCGGGTAGCGGCATTACGTTCCGGCTTACCCGACGCGGTTCCTGGCGTGACCATCAATCGCTTCTGTTCCTCGGGTCTGCAAGCGATAGCGATGGCGGCGGACCGCATCCGTTCCGGTGGGGCGCACATGATCATCGCCGGCGGGGCGGAGTCGATGAGCTTGCTGCCGATGTCCGGGCATAAGTTTGCGCCTAATCCTTGGATGGTGGATCACATCCCGGCGATTTACATGGGCATGGGCTTGACCGCGGAGGAAGTACAACATAAGTACGGCGTCTCGCGGGAGGATCAAGATCAGTTCTCTTATCGCAGCCATCAAAATGCATTGCGGGCGCAAGCGGAAGGAAAGTTTGACGAAGAGTTGGTGCCCGTCCACATCGACGTAACTTCGCTTGACAACGGCAAACCGAAGACACAACGCACCACGCTGCGCAAGGACGAAGGTCCACGGGCCGACACGTCGCTGGAAGCGTTGGCCAAACTGAAGCCCGTGTTTCACGCGCAGGGCACTGTTACCGCCGGGAACTCTTCTCAAACCAGCGATGGCGCGGCTGCGGCTTTAGTAATGTCGGCGGTCAAGGCGAAGGAGCTGGGGCTGAAGCCGATGGCGCGTTTCGTGAGTTTCGCGGTTGCCGGTGTGCCGCCGGAAATCATGGGCATCGGTCCAGTGGTGGCAATCCCGAAAGCACTAGCGCTGGCGGGGCTGAAGATTGAAGACATCGGATTGATTGAGCTGAACGAAGCTTTCGCGGTACAGGCACTGGCGGTGGCTCGTCATGCCGGCTTAAACATGGACACGTTGAACGTGAATGGTGGAGCTATCGCGCTGGGCCATCCCCTGGGCTGTACTGGGGCCAAACTCACGGCGTCTATTCTTCGCGAAATGCGGCGCCGCGATGTGAAATATGGCATGGTCACGATGTGCATTGGCGGCGGTCAAGGTGCTGCTGGAATTTTTGAATTACTGTAAAAAGCGGATTTTAAATCGAGGCAATTATGGCTACAATTTCACACGCGATCGCAAAATCTAAAGGCGGCGCCTTCTTACTGGAGACGCGGCAGCCCGAGGAAATATTTACTCCCGAAGATTTCACCGCCGAACATCGCGCCATCGCGCGGACCACGGAAGAATTCTGGAATAAGGAAGTGGCGCCGCATGTCGAAGAGATTCGACACCAGCAGCATCAGGTTGCCGTGGGCATTCTGAAGAAGTCGGCTGAACTCGGATTGACCGGCGTTGTGATTCCGGAACGTTTCGGCGGCATGGAAATGGATCTCACGTCGGCCATGATCGTCGCCGAAGGTGTGTCGCGGGAAGGCTCGTACTCCGCATGGCATGGCGCGCATACGGGCATCGGAACCCTTCCCTTGCTGATGTTCGGGAATGAAGAACAGAAGAAGAAGTATCTACCGAAGCTGGCGTCGGCTGAGATGGTGGCGGCCTATTGCTTGAGCGAACCGCAGGCTGGATCGGATTCACTGGCCGCCCGCACTCGCGCCGATCTCACACCCGATGGCAAGCACTATATCTTGAATGGCCAAAAGATGTGGATCACCAATGGCGGGTTTGCGGACCTTTATACCGTGTTCGCCAAAGTGGGTGGCGATAAGTTCACGGCGTTTCTGGTGGAACGCGCTTATCCCGGAGTCAACCCCGGCGCTGAAGAAAAGAAGATGGGGATTAAGGGCAGTTCCACGACGGCCATCTATCTGGATAACGTTCAGGTGCCGGTGGAGAATGTTCTGGGTGAAGTGGGACGCGGTCATATTATTGCGTTCAACATTTTGAATTTGGGCCGCCTGAAGCTGGGTCCCTTTGCGATCGGTGGCGCCAAGGATGTGTTGAACACCAGCATTCGCTACGCCAAGGAACGCAAGGCCTTCGGAAAATCCATCGCCGATTTCGGGATGATCCAACACAAGCTGGCTGAGATGGCGATCAAGATTTATGCCACGGAAAGCACATCGTACCGCGTGGTTGGCTTAATCGACGCCGAGCTGCAGGAGTTTTCGTGGGAGAAGCCGGATGCCGCCGCAACGATGTTGAAAGCGGTGGAGGAATTCGCGGTGGAATGCTCATACATCAAAGTGTTCGCATCGGAAATGCTCGACTATGTCGTCGATGAAGGTGTGCAGATTCACGGCGGCTATGGCTTTCATCAGGATTACGCCGTGGAGCATGCATACCGTGACTCGCGCGTAAATCGCATTTTCGAAGGGACAAACGAGATTAATCGCCTACTGGCAACCGGCATGATGTTGAAACGGGCGCAGCGCGGACAGTTGCCGCTTGTCGAAGCCGTTAAGAAACTGCAGAGCGAGTTGCTGTCGGGTCCCACTCTTTCCACCGATAGCGCCAGCGGCCCGTTGGCTGAGGAAACGAAGTTGATCGCCAATGCCAAGAAGATCGGGCTACTGACACTTGGTGTAGCGTTTCAGAAATTCATGACGGCGCTGGAAGAGCAGCAGGAAATCATGGCGGGGATCACGGACATTCTGATGAACACCTTCGCGATGGAGTCTTCCTGCTTGCGCGCGCGGAAAATCTCGGCATCGGGGAAGAATGCCGACAACGCCACGGAGATGACCCAGGTCTTCGTGCGCGAATCGATGGACTTGATCGAGTCGACCGCGCGTACGGTCCTTGCGGCCTCGTCCGACGGAGACGGGCTGCGCACGAATCTCGCGGTGCTGAAGCGGTTTTCGAAATATGAACCGGTAAACGTTGTTGCCATCAGACGGAGAATCGCCGGGCGCATGATCGATGGTGGAAAGTACAGCGTCTAGGCCTATTTTAAGTATTCTGGTTGGCTTGCCCGGCTCGGGTAAGTCAACCTATTTGGCGGACCTGGGGGCAACGTCGATCTCAAGCGATGAGATACGCCGCCTGCTTTCCGATGATGCCAACAACCAAAACATTCACCGGCTCGTCTTCAAGACACTGCGCTATCTGGTCCGCCAGCGCCTCTCCATACAGCGGCCCATTACCTACATCGACGCCACCAATCTGATCCCGCTGCAGCGCCGGCCATATATTCGCCTGGGCCAGTTGTACGACGCCGAAGTGGAAGCGGTGTTCTTCGATGTACCTCTGCAAGTGTGCCTGAATCGCAATCGCCAGCGAATCCGCGTGGTACCGGAAGACGTGCTAGTGCGGATGGCGGAGTATCTGGTTCCCCCCAGTGTCGCGGAGGGTTTTTCGAGAATAATCACAGTCCGCTGAAGGAAATCTCAGGCGTATAACCCCATTGCCAATTTCACTTTTCGGACCGTGTCGTTGGCGATGGGGGAAACGCGATCGGCGCCCGCTCGCAAGACATCGGCGACATAAGCCGGATCTGCCGTGAGAGCCCGGTAACGTTGCTGAATCGGCTCCAGGGAATCGACGACGGCCTCGGCAACTTTTTTCTTCAAATCGCCATATCGCATACCGCTGAATAGCTCGCGTATCCGCTCATCGCTCGATTCCGTAAACGCCTGATAGATACCTAGCAGATTCACGACACCCGGACCCATTTTGTCGAAATCAACCGCGGGATTTGAATCCGTGGTCGCCCTCATAATTTTTTTTCGAATCACCGCGGGATCGTCGAGGATTGCCACCGCATGGCCCGAACCTGTCGCCGACTTGCTCATCTTCTTTTCCGGATCGTCCAAGCCCATTACGCGCGCGCCAACCGCTGGCAACTTTGTTGCGGGCATCACGAACGTCTCGCCGTATAAGGCGTTGAAGCGTTGCGCGACGTCTCTGGTTAACTCCAGATGCTGCGCCTGATCGTCGCCCACGGGAACGATTGCGGCTTGGTAAAGAAGGATGTCGGCGGCCATCAGCACGGGGTATTGCAACAGCCCGGACCCGATGGTTTCCTGGGCCTGCGACTTCGCCTTATACTGCGTCATTCGCTCCAGCCAACCCATCGGTGTAACGCAGGTCAGCATCCACGCGAGCTCGGTGTGCGCGGGAATTGACGATTGCACCACAATCGAAGATTCGGCGGGATCGATACCAATCGCCAGCAGAAGACCGGCGAGTTGTAGTATCTTTCCCCGCAGCTCGGCCGGGTCTTGATACAACGTGATCGCGTGAAGATCCACGATGCAAAAGATGCTCTCGTAATCGTGCTGCATCTTGACCCAATTTTTCAATGCGCCCAGATAATTTCCAATGTGGGGATCGCCAGTGGGTTGGATACCGGATAGGACTCGTGCTCTCATGCTTGTAGGGGTAACTCTTATCGTAAGCGAACTGAGCATTGAAAAGTGGGTCTACGGCGGCGACGGTCTGGCTCGCGCGGATGGGCAAGTTGTGCTCGTGCCTTATGTCCTGCCGGGCGAACAAGTACGCGTGGATGTTACGGGACTGCACTCGCAGCTTCTGGAAATAATTCAGCCGCAACCCGAGCGGACTGCCGCGCCGTGTCCGGTATTCACGCGTTGCGGCGGCTGTCAGTATCAGCACGCCGGCTATGAGTTCCAAGTGGCGCGGAAGCAATCGATTCTACTGGAGCAATTGCGGCGTATCGGAAAAATTGAATATTCAGGTCAAATCGCCAGCGCGACTGGTCCGGATTATGCATATCGCAATCGCAGCCAGTTCCACATCGCTGGCGGCAAGATCGGATATTATGCCCCCGGATCGCACGACGTAATCGACGTAGAACAGTGTCCGATCTCCTCGCCTAAAATCAATGAGAGTCTGACGGCGTTGCGGAGAATGATTCGCGACCGGCGCTTTCCGCGATTTCTCCAATCGCTGGAACTGTTCACCGATGAAACGCATGTGCAGGTGAATGTAATCGAGGCGGAGCGGCCGGTAGCGCGCCGTTTCTTCGAATGGTGCGCGGAAGAAATTCCCGGCTACATTGACCAGTCGCTCGAATACACAGCGGCCGGCGAGGTGTTCCGTGTCGGCCACTCCTCATTTTTTCAAGTGAACCGATTTCTAATCCATCAACTGGTGAATGCTTCGATAGGCGAGGAATCCGGTGACACCGCGGTCGATCTATACGCCGGCGTTGGATTGTTTGCGGTGAAGCTGGCTAAGCGTTTTCAGAAAGTAATAGCGGTCGAGTCAGGCGCCGCTGCCGTGCGAGATCTGGACTATAACGCCACGCGGGCAAAAGTCCAGGTCCTGGCATTTCGCGATCAGGTTGACGATTATTTGACGAAGATGGATACCCCTCCGGACTTCATCGTCGCCGATCCGCCGCGTTCCGGTCTTGGCAAGCGAGTGGTAGAGCAACTTCTGCGTCTACGGCCAAAACGGGTTGTTGTCGTTTCATGCGACCCGGCAACCTTAGCGCGTGATCTAGCTGGAATGCTGTCTGGCGGCTATGAAATTCAGAAGCTGACGCTGGTCGATTTGTTTCCCCAGACCTTCCACTTGGAGACGATCGCCACGCTGCAGTTAAGTTGACGTGCGGATAGTTTGCAGCACACCCTTGCCCTTGCGGAGCAACAACTCGGCGAGGTTGAAGAACACAGCCGCGGCCAAGAGTCCTGGCCAGAGACGAACCGCGGACGGAATGGATTTTCCGCCGGCACGAAACACTTCGGCGGGGCTTGGATGGAAGCGGCCTCCTGTGAATTCGGCTATCTGCTTTAACAGCGGCTCATTCGATCCATATTGCGTAAGCTCTGCTTCCTGCCGGTATAAGCCGACCTCCGGAAATGCTTTGGAATCCTGCAGTGGCCGAATACGAAACAAACCCTGGCGGTGGCCAAGCGGCAATTCGCCACGATACGATCCAGCGGCGATCTTTTTTACGGGCAGGCTCTGTTGAAATCCGTTGGGTCCGATCACGAAAATTCCTGGGATCGTTTTCGGTTCTTCCAACGTAGGGCTTATTCGATAATTGACCACAAGAACATCACTGGCGCTATCGAATTCCGCCGTCGCTTCCCCAGGCTGCATGTGTGGAAGCAGGTCGCGAAATACGTTGGTCCAAAAGCGATCGTAGCCTTTCCAGGTGATCCAGTCGGCGGCCCAACGGCTCTTTGCATCCGAAGCGAACACCGCCGATCGTCCTAAGCCGTATTGCCAGCGGGAGAGTAGCGGATCTTTTTCATCGAGGGTCAGAATTGTGTCGGCGCTAGGTTTCGCGATGAACTTCACGTAGCCTTTCAATGCCGGTGCGCTCTCCATGCCAACGCCTTCGAGAATTTCCGCCTGCTTGGCAATCTCGGGCTTCAGTGGTTTTTCCACCGCCGTCGTACCGGTGTGTTCCATCACATCACGCAGCAATATTTGTTCCAGCCCCGAAGGCTCGGTGAGGAAGTACGCTTTACCGCCCGCGGAGCTCGCGACCTTTTCCAGATACGCGCGATTGACGTCCTGGCCCAAACCAACTGTAGAAATAGTAACTTTCTTTGCCAACGCTTCACGCGACAAAACAAGACTGTCGCCTTCTTCGGAGATCCCGTCGGTCAACAGGACAATATGCTTGTACGTGGCGGTAACGGGTAGAATTTTATGGAATGCTTCCGATAGCGCGGGCGCGATTTGCGTGCCTCCGTCCGGCGTAATTCCGGCAATCAATCGCTTAATCAGAGTTCGGTCTTCGGCCCGGCGAACGGGAACCGCCCACTGAAAGGAGTTATCGAAGATCAGCACGCCAACCATATCGACCGGACGCAAATGATCCACGACGCCGATGGAAGCCAATCGAGCCAGCTCGATTTTCCGGCCTTCCATGGATGAGGACTTGTCGATAATCAGAATTACGCAGGTTCCTTCCGGAGACCGCGGAGGAGCAAGTTTCGCCGGAAGAGACCGATCAAGAGCGTCTTCCACCTTTTTATTTTCGGCGTAAATGTTACGCTCGCCGCCGATCACCAGTAGCCCGCCGCCTTCCTTGACGAATTTTTCTATGTCGTCTTTCCGAGCGCTGGGGATCGCTTCCAGGTCTTGATTGTTGAGAGCGAGCAGTTGATAGTCGCCCAGTTTCTCATTGCCAAGATCATTGGTGCGAACGACTTCAAACTCGGCCGACCGCAGATTCTGCAGTAGATTCGCCTCCGTGTTTACAGGATCCTGCGAAACATAAAGTACGCGGGGGCGCTGCAATGTGATTGCCTGATCGAATCGGACTTCGCCAAGGCTCGGGGCTTTCAGAACCACGGCCAGGTCTAGAGCGCCGACGGCGGTGAGGTTCGTTTGGGCACGCACCCGATTTTCACCAGCTTGCATGGAGACCGGGTTGGCACCGAGAGATTTACCATCGGCGAAAATTTCGACCGTGCCCTCAGCGGATTTGGGAGAACTCACCATCAGGTCCACTGGAAAGCGCTCGCCAGTGAAAGCAAGCATCGGCAGGCTGACCGAATCGAGGCGCAGCGCCGGTTGAGGCCGTCCGGACAGCGAAACCGTATCGATCGGGATGCCCAGTTGCTGGGCCTGCCATGCGGCGCGGGTAACGCTACCGGCATTTTCTTTGCCATCGGAAATCAGAACGATGCGCGGCACCATTCCCGGGGGCAATGCCGTGATGGCTTCGCGAATGGCGGCTTCAAAGTCCGTCTCATTACCTGGATCGCCGGCGGTGTATTTCAGATTCCGCGGCTTTCCATTTTCGCTGGAGTCGAGGTCTCGCGTATTGCGAGCGAAGGGCAGGACGCGCGTCCAGTGCCGCCCCCGGGATTCTTCCACTCTGGTGACGAATTGCGAGGCGCGGGCCAGGTCGTTCGCGCTCACGCTGGCTGATGTATCTACAAGAACAGCGACGGCCATCTTTGTTTCGCTAACGGAAAGCTGTGGCTCCGATAGAGCGATCAGGATCGAGATGAAAGTGAGTGCCTTCAAGATCAGCGCGCCACGGCGCGAAGTGCGGCGCCATTCGAGAATGACCCAGACGATGGGAACGAAGCAGAATAATAAGACCCAGGACCGTTCAAACGTCATGATGCTTTCTTCCACGGGAGCGCTTGGCGCAGGACGGGCTGGTAGCGCTTCATCGCTTTCCCGAAGACGATCCAATCCGCCAATAATCCCAGGCCGCCGAGCAGAGCCAGCCATTGCCACAAATCGATAGGAACCTGCTCGATCCCGGCAGTGCGCGGGAGGCCTCGATTGGCGCTTGCGGGGATCGCCCAACTCGCGTCGCCCACGTTCGGCAGCGTTAGCGAGTAGACGAGTTCGCGATCGCCCGCCAGGACGCGTACGACCCCCGGAGCGCCAGAGAAGAATCGAAGATTGTTATCGTCAATGGTGAATGGAAGAATCCGCTGATCTTCACCGATAACATGAACGCTAGAGGTATCGGTATCCTTGTCCAGTTTGACGTTAACCGCGCCGACCGAGCCGGCATTCAACTCCCATTGGCGGAAAATATCGGGCGCCAACCAGTGAAAAATATTAGCGAAAAGAAGCGGCGTAGCGAGTTCATATTTCAGCGCCGAACGTACCGGGTTGAACCCTAGCGCGATCAGCTTCGGTGCGGTGGGACGAGCGAGAATCACCGGGCCACCCTCTACATCGGCGATGGAGATGTCGCCCTTGGCGGGAGCAAAAAGTTGCGTGGACGCGAGTGTCAGATCGCCCGTGTGGATCCCGGCGCCAAGCGGAAGATCGGAATGCCACCGGGTTAACTTCGCATTCTGTTTAGTGCCACGAATCGCGAAAGGCGACTGCGGCGGCGGCTCAATCCAGATACTGGGAATCTTCGGTGCCGTGGGCGGCGTGAAACGGTCGAGAATAAGAACGTCGGCAGCAATCGCGGGATCGTATCCCGCTGTCTTATGAAACGTAGCGGTGAATAGCGGATTCGCAGTCAAGATTGGACGAAGGAGTTCCGCTTCCTCGGAATATACGGCGACACGAAGATGCCGCTGGGCTGGCAACTCAATCACGGCGCGATCGTCTTGGGGAAATCCGTCTCGCGTGAGTAGACGCACTTCCAGCCATCCCGCCGCGCGAGTATGCCAAGTGAAGCTTGCCTCTTCCTCGGCACCGGGCTTGAGGATCAGCGTCTTCGACCCAACTGCCGCTCCGCCAAATCGCAATGCCACTTGCACCGCGCGCTGCTGCGCTCCGTAATTTTTCGCGGTTACAAAAATCAGCCAGGATTCCGGATCGGTTGGTGAGCGCCGAAGACCGATCTTACGCAATCCCGTGTTTTCAAGCGTGCCGTTAATCGGGAGGACACGGAGATTGGGGAGTGACGCCGCGGGAATCGCCGCATCCTGTTCAGGAATTCTGCCCGCACCAACATAAACGATTTCGCCACCCCGCCGAGCCTGCATCTTTTGTGCTTGGCGCGCGAAGTCCAGAGCCTGCGTCATGTTCAATGCCGATGCACTGGGGCGCGATTGATTGATGGCTTGCTCCACCGCGCGATGATCGGATTCAAAATGCGTAGCGGGCGTAGCCAGGGCGTCGGCCCGGACAAGCATCACGCGATCGGCTGAAGGCAGCGCCTTCACGTAAGCGCGGGCTTGCGCGCGAGCCTCGTCGATCAGGCTCCCCTGCCGCGAGCGGGCACCCATCCAAGCGGAAGTATCCAGAATCAGCACATGATCGCGTCCGGAATTAGATAGGATGCCCCACTGCAGTTGAGCGATGGCCAGCAGCAGAAGCATCATGCTGACGATCTGCAATAACAACGACCACGGTTGCTGGATGCGGCGGCGATGCTTCAGCTTGGTGGGATTGACGGCCGCATTCCAAAAGCGCAAGGTGGCGACAATCTGCCGCCTCTTCGAACGGTCGAGCAAATAGAGGGCGACGACCACGCCCGCCATCGCCGAAAATAACGCCGCGAACTCAGGAAAGCTGAGGTTCAGAAACGACATAGAAATTACTGCAAACCGCCGCTCCTGACAAGGGATCCGAAGATGGCATCTTCAATTGCCGTCTCCGTCGATAGTCCCACGTAACGACCGCTATTACGAAATGCGACACGCTGGATATCTTGCGCGTGTTTGTCGAAATCGGCTTCATATTGTTTCCGCGATTCAGCGTTGAAGGCGATCTCCAGACGTTCGCCGGTCTCGGCATCTTCGAGTTCCAAGTCGCCGTCCCAGGGCGGGCTTCTATCCTCCGGGGCCCAGAGTTGAACCAGCATCAGTTCATGTCCGAATTCCGCCAGATGCTGAATCGGACGCTCACAATCGCTGTCGTCGAGGAAGTCGGAAACGATGATCAAGAGCCCGCGCTGCGGGTACTTCGACACGAACTGACGGGCCACATCCATGTATCTGGTTTGACCTTCAGGTGCAAGTTTCGTCAAGAAATTCACGGCGCTGACGAAGCGATGGCGTCCTCCGCCGCAAAGAAACGAGTCTCCCAGCTTGCTGGAAAAAGGCTGGAGGCACATCGTATCCAGGCGCACCAAACCGACGTAGCAAAGAGCGGCGGCGAGCTTGCGGGCGTAGTCGAATTTCGGATTCGCGCCGGTCTGCATAGAGCGGCTAATATCAAGCAACAGCCGGACGGGTACGCGCGGCTCGATCTGGAACATTTTCAAGAACATTTTTTCCAGGCGCAGATAAGCGCGCCAGTTCACGGCACGCAGATCGTCGCCTTGGTGGAAGTGCCGATGATCCAGAAATTCCTGGCCCGCTCCAGCGAAACGCGAAGTGTTGTGGCCGCCAACTAAACCTTCAAACGAGTTTTGCCAGTGCAACGTAAGCCGCTCCAACTTATGAACGAGGCGGGCGTCGATCAACGATTGGGAGGCCACGGATGAAGGACGAAACGAAGCCATTTTCGGTTGCAGCGGACCGGACTAGCGCGCCGGTGCGCCGACGCTGTCGATGATTTTGTCTAGAATCGTCTCGGCCGTTTGGCCTTCGGCATGGGCATCGAAATTCAAGATGATACGATGACGCAGGACAGAGGACGCCACGGTCTGAATGTCGTCGGCGCTCAGATGAAAACGACCCTGCATCAGCGCCAGGACGCGGCCACATTCCACCAGTGCTTGCGCCCCGCGAGGCGAACTGCCATAGCGAATAAAGCGTTTCGAAAGGTCGTGCGCGCTTGGTTCACTGGGCTGCGTGGCCATCACCAGATCGATGGCGTAGTCCTGAACGTGCGGTGCGACCAATACTTCACGGCAAATCGATCGCAGCCGGAGGATTTCCTCGGTCCCCAGAATCTGATCGATGTGAACATCTTCCTTTTGAATGGTGCGCTCGACGATACGATTCAAATCCGTCCGCGACGGATACTGCACCAGGATCTTCATCAGAAAACGATCGAGCTGCGCTTCCGGAAGTGGGTACGTGCCCTCCATCTCGATCGGGTTTTCCGTGGCCAGCACGAAGAACG
>JBBSEX010000015.1:0-136621 GCA_038239345.1 Bryobacterales bacterium | reverse complement strand
CTGCTTCAGCACGCCGATAATCTGTTCTTCTGTGAACCGCCCTCTTTTCATCTTCGGATCTCCTTTTCGTCGCTTCTTCCTTCTGCGCCGATCCTGAAATCCTCAATTTTATCTGGTCCAGATTATCGAGGGCACGTCAGGTGCGGTGCGGCTGACTTGATGCCGTCTAAGGGACCATCAAACCTGATATCACATTGTGCATTTAGCAATACCCTACGGATGGTTTTGCTTAAAGCAGATCGGAGTTACGCGGCAAGTGATTTGGTTCTTCCTCTGCGGGCAGAGCAAAGTTCGAGTGGCGAACGATTGAGGTTGCAGATAAGAAGAGCGTCGGTCGCATACGCAGGTGAGAACGGGAAAGTGTGGGTGCTCATGGCTGACGGGCAAAGTCCCGCTAGTTCTACCAACGTGCTTACGCTCGACCCTGCACTGTCAGCCTCCTTTCCGCGTTTTGTACCTTTTCAAAGATCCTCTGTAACGAGTGGACACCGGCTGTAGGTAGATCCACTCTCATGACGAATGAAGCAGAGTATCAGGGAAAATTGGATGAAGTGGAGATCTTCGATTTGGAGACTGGAAAACACGTTGCGGCGATACGCACTTCCGTTCTTTAGCTTAGCCTTGAGCGCTGATGGTCAGAAGCTATATGCAACGTGTCCGTTATTTAAAAGCATCGTCGTGATTGATACAGCCACCAATCGGGAGGTCGCGGTGTTGAACGGTATCGGTGTACAACCGGTCATCGTTGCGGTTGTGCCGTGACAGTCTGCATCGCAATCCAGGGTCTCGGCCGTACTGAGGCAGAGACCACTATAAAAGCATCTGAGCCGAGTCACCGCAGCCCGTTTCCTACTCGTCTACCTCTGGGGCGGGTCCCCGCTCGCCCGGCTTGTTCTGCCATTCGGCGAACGGCATCATAGTCGCGGTAATCATCCGGAAACTTTATGGCGACTGTTCCTCTAGCTCATCCAGCAAGTCGAGCTCTCGCAGTGCATCGAACACCATCCGCGCCTCCGTCTCGTTCACTACTGAAATCGCGAAGCCGACGTGCACCATCACGTAATCGCCCACAATTGCGTCAGGTGTGTATTCCAGGCAGACCTCTTTTCGGACGCCACCGAAATCCACGTCGCCGCTTCGCAATCCAAAATGCTCCTCCACCACCAGAGTGACAATTTTTCCGGGCACTGCAAGACACATGCTAGTTAACTCCCTGCCAGAGAATAGGCGGCAACAATCATTTATGCGCCCGCCATCGTGACCACCGAACGCGGTTCCACCGCTTGCCGCAGCCAGTCCGTCCAGGCGTTCATCCCGGCACCTGTCATCGCGGAGAGCGCAAAGATAGTTGCATTCGGATTAACCTCTCTCACATTCGCCTGCAACTCGTCGAGATTGACAGCGGACGATCCAGCAAGATCGATCTTGTTAATCAGTACGACGTCCGCTTTGTGAAACATCACCGGATACTTCTTTGGTTTATCCGCTCCTTCCGCTACGCTGCAAACAACCACGCGCAGGCTCTCCCCAAGATCAAAGGAGGCGGGGCAGATAAGGTTTCCCACATTTTCTATCACCAGCAAATCCAAGTCGTCGATTGGGAAATTCTCCAGCGCGCGCCAAACCATGCGCGCATCGAGATGACAGACGGTACCGGTGGTGATTTGATGAGAGCGCACTCCTACTGCTCGGATACGCTGTGAGTCCAGGTCTGTTTGCAAGTCGCCCTCAATCACAGCCACTTGGAACAGATCTTTGATTGCCTTGAGGGTAGACTCGAGCAGAGTGGTTTTGCCGGCGCCCGGAGCGGACATTAGGTTAATCACCAATAGGCCGAGTCGAGCGAACAATTCGCGGTTTTCTAGTGCCGCCAGCTGGTTTGCGTTCAGGACATGGGTCTGGACGGATACTCTTTGTATGCTTCGTTCCACTCAAAACTCTCCTCTTCCGTGGTGACATCGATGTACTCAATCTGTAGTTCTTCGCCTGCGACGATCTTCAAAGGGAAACCGCACTGCGCGCAGATCAGGCAAAGGCCTCGTGCCGGCTTAGTCGCCATTTCGCATACCACGCAATTCAGCGTCATGCGAACCATCTCGATGTCCAATCGAGCGTGCTCGGCCAAGCTCCCTTGCCGGACCACTGCGAATGCAAACTCCAGCGCTTCCGGCACGATGTTGGTGAAGTCACCCAGCCGTATCTTGATCAGCTGAATAGAAAGGGCATTCCGGCCACGCGCGCTGGCTTCGGCAATTTCGACAATGCTTTGTGCGATGGAGACCTCGTGCATATATCGGCCCTCACATTGTGGCGCAGGATCCCTTCGCCAACGGAAGCCACCAAAGATTTGGCCGCATTCCAATCTGCCGGCGCTCGCACTCCACTCCGCGTTCTCTCAATATTCGCGCCAGCACGACGCCGGTCTTCGAAGCGATGTTTAGCATGGCGTCGCTAGTATCCTCAGCAAAGCCGAAGGACTTGGCATTCACGCCAAGAACGATCAATTCCATGGGAGCAATACCGGCGAGTCTCAGATGTGCGAGAGATTGCCACAGACCAGGGTCGTGCCCGGTGATACGAAGCTTCGCCGAGCGGGAAACGAAATCCTCTTCGCGGAGGACTGAAAGTGTGCCCGGGGGGCCGTCAGCGTGTACGGCATCGATCACGATGACAAGTTCCCTGTTGTAAAGGTATGGGCCGAGGTCGAGACCCGGTGTCCCAAGGTCAAGAACTTCAACGTTTGGGCCATGCTCATACTCACAGCGAAATACTTCGATAAAGAGTGGGCCAAACCCGTCATCTCCAAGGAATACGTTGCCCAGTCCAATGACGCAGATTCGCTTTCTGTCCTCGCGCGCGCTTGTCATTGGACCTTCACCTGAGCAATCTCCGCCCCGGTGGCGTCAAGCGTGTGACAGGAGCAGGCCATGCACGGATCGAAGGAATGCACCGTGCGTAAGACTTCCAAGGGCTTTTCGGGATCCACAACTGGATTACCGATTAACGAGGTTTCGTAAGGGCCGGGTATGCCTTTTTCATCGCGCGGACTTGCGTTCCAGGTGGTAGGAACAACTGCCTGGTAGTTCGTGAAAGCACCCTTTTCAATCACCACCCAGTGCGATAGTGCGCCACGCGGCGCTTCGTGCATGCCCATTCCCATAATCTCGCCCTTCGGAAATTGGGGCATGTTGCAGGTGGTGTCGTCGCCGTTCAGGATGTTGGTCGTCAATAGCTGCAAGTGCTCCAGAGCGAGGTCAGCAAGCATGGCGGAACGAATCGAGCGCGCCAGGTATCGGCCCATTGTGGACTGCATGTCATTGGGAGTAACCTTCAGTCCGTTGACTGCCGAAATACGAGCGAAGGCTGTGTCTGTCCATTTGAGAGTTAGCGGATGGCCTGAACCATAGCCGACAAGAATATCGGCCAGCGGACCCACCTGCATGGGATGTCCGTTGAAGCGTGGCGCTTTAACCCAGGTGTATTTGGCATTTTCCTGAAAATCTGTGTAATCGGGATCGCTGGTACCCTTGTAGGGCTGAATCGGACCGGCACCGTGGTACCAAGCTCGGGTCGAATCCTCCGTCACTGACTTACGGAATAGTTCGTCCTTCCAGTTGGCGATCGGGTGCACTGCGGAGAGTTGTCCGTCCATAATCGTGCCGCCGGGAAGATCGAATTTCGATGCTTTGGCGTCAAGCGGGAGATCGGGAACGGCTAGATAGTTGGCGACGCCGCGCCCATAGTGCAGCCATTCCGGATAATAGGCCGCAAGCAGGCAGGTATCGGCAAGAAACACTTGCTGAACAAACGGAATTAGATCTTCAAGGATTGCCTTCAAAGTACCAAGACGGTCCATGTTCATGGTCGCAAGGCTATTCAGGTTAATGGCATTCATCACACCGCCCACAGCCAGGTTCTGTATATGCGGGGTCTTGCCGCCCAGGATAGCGACAACCTGGCAGGATTTGCGCTGAAACTCCAATGCCTGTAAATAATGGGAGAACAAAATCAGGTTCAGCTCAGGGCTGAGGCGCATTGCCGGATGGCCCCAATATCCATGCGAGAATATCCCGAGTTGGCCGCTTTGCACCAGACCCTTCACCTTGTTCTGGACCGCTTCCAGTTCAATCCGGGAGTTCCCGGCCCACGTGCTTGACCCTTCGGCGATGGATGCCGCGCGCGCTGGATCGGCTTTTGGAATCGCCATAACATCAATCCAGTCCAGCGACGAAAGGTGGTAGAAGTGGACTATGTGATCGTGTAGCGCATGACCGATGAGAATCAAGTTGCGTATATATTGCGCGTTGGTCGGTATCTCAAGTGACAGCGCGTCTTCCACCGCGCGTACCGAAGCCATGGCGTGCACAGTGGTGCAAACTCCGCAGAAACGCTGAGCAAACACCCATCCCTCACGCGCATCGCGGCCGCGCAGAATTGCTTCCAGGCCGCGCCACATGGTACAGCTTGCCCACGCCTTGTTGACCGTCCCGCCGTCGACTTCGACATCGATTCTAAGATGACCTTCAATACGGGTAACCGGGTCTATCGAAATGCGGGCCATCAAACGTCTCCTTCTAAGGCAACGTTCCGAACTGCTGCGGCGTGCTTTGGCTGAATCGTCTTGTGCCTCCCGCCGAATGGCCGGAAAGTGTGGTCCCACGAATCAACTTCTCCGGGAAGAACGGCGAAGTAGTTAATGGCAAATGCAAAAGCAGCGATTCCAGCAGCGATGTACCCGGCAGCCATGAACAGTTCCGGCACCGAGGGGAAATAACCAGTGCTATGCTCCGGCCGATACGCGATCGAGGTGGGAATAAAGCGGTAAAACATTCCGCCGAGACATGCCAGGGCCGACATGTTCAACAGGGTCCTCGGTGACTCACGAAGCTTCTTAATGCGAAGCATAACGGCCGGAATCAGGATCAGGCTCGTTTCCCCCAGGAACAGCAGGCTCATCTGGTCCAATGCGAATGCCGCCGGGATCTGCCTTCGCCACAAAAGGTCCGCCAGGCGGACCGCCACAAAGACGAAACAGACAATAGAGAGCAGGTTGGCTAGTTCTGTCAGAATGTCGGAGCTTAGCGGGCGCGCGTAACGGAGGCAGACTATAAGCAGGAGAAAAATCGTGAAAGCGAATCCGCACAGACCCGCGGCGATCAGGTATAGAAGCGGCATCACCGGGGTTTGCCAAAGCGGATGAATCTTCGTTCCCGCCAGCAGCAGCAATCCACCTAGAGAGGATTGGTGCATGAGCGGAATTATATAAGCGCCTACGATCATGAATGGATAAACTTTCCGAATTACGGGGGAAATGTGGCGCAGGAACGCGCGGTTCTTCTCACCTCCTGTGTAATAGGTGCGTTCAAGAATCAGAGGAAGAATCTCAAAGCTGAGAAAAAGCGCGCAATATAGCGGCATACAGATGGAAATTTCTAGCATCGCCGATTCACTGTTCCAGCGCCACGGCATCACCGCGTTATAAAAGTTCCACGGCCGCCCCACGTCGAATCCAAGCGCAACAAGACCGGTCGCGTAAAACAGAAAGCCTGCCACCAAGGCAGTCCGCATCACCGCGTGTAACTTGTGACGATTGAACACCCATGCCGCCATGCCGAGAGCCAGCGGTCCGGATCCAAGCGCCGTGAGGGTCATCACATTGAAGGTTTTCCAAATGCCCCACGCGTACAAATCATTCATTCCGGAGAATGGGCCAAGAGGAGACACGAACCGCATGGCCGCCAGGCAAACGCCGATCCCAGCCAGACCGACGAGGATAAGCATGAGAGGAGTGAAGATCGGCCCCTCATTGACCGGGACACCGCCCTGCCAATGGTTGATTAGCGCCGTGCCGCGCTTGTCGCTGGTGGGTCTCTCCGGCGTTCTCATAGTTGGTCGGGGAACCCTGTCTTCCTTTCGTGATCGATTCTCTCCAACTCGTGCCGATCCCAGTTGCGCCGGATGAAAAAACCCAACACGCCCGCCATCAGCAACGGCCCGGAAAGCCATTTGTAGATAACCGATGTAACTTTAGTCGCGTAGTGACCTAAGGATTCCGGCCCGAGTTTCGGAAGGCCGAGCTTCTGGAAAGAGACGCTGGAAAGATAGAGTACCTGCGTTCCTCCTGCTTCATGCTCGCCGTAGACGCGTTGTTCGAAATACTTCCGCGGCGCCGCTGCGATTCGGTCTTTTGCCTGAACCAGAAGATCCACTCGTTTTCCAAAGATCACCGCTCCCGTGGGGCACGCCGCCGTGCAGGCCGGCTCCATATTCTTCTGGAGTCGTTGCTCATAACAGAACTCGCACTTCACGATCTTAGGGTTCCAACTCTCCCATTGAAATTGCGGCACCTCGAATGGGCACGCCACTTCGCAATACCGGCACCCGATGCATAGCGAACTGTTCCAGGTCACCGCGCCTAGGGTATTTTTGTTCAGTGCGCCAAAAGGACAGCCCGTAACGCAGGCTGGATCCAGGCAGTGCATACATTGCTTCTTGACGAAAGCAAACTCATTCGACTGGTAGTCCTGATAGAGCTCGATAATATTCTTAGTCTGGGCATTCAGGCTGGTCGGCATGTCCCAGATTCCGCCGGAGAGTAACGTGTCCGCCGGCAGGCCGTTCGCTTCGTTACACGCCGGCATGCACGCCTTGCAGCCGGTGCAGATGGTGCTGTCGTAAAGCATGGCAACGGCTTCGGGAGTCGCAACAGGATAAGCGGGATGCTCTTCCGGGCTCGCTTGAGCCGTTTTTGGGCTCATAGACGTCGCCACAGTGCCGCCGAAACCGGCCATCGCTTTGAAGACCCTGCGCCGGCTTAAGAGTGTAGCGACGCTCACGTTGACGCCCCTGAATCGGGTGTTGGGCCGGTAGTTGGAGGTTTCAAGGTTGGCTCGCTTTCGTCAGCTCCCACCTTTGAGAAATGCCGCGAAGCGACATATCCCGCGCCCGCCACTGCACCTGCCCCTAAACCAACAAGCCCGGTCGCCAGAGGGCTGATCCTGCCGGGGGTCGTGCTAATGGGCGCGTAGCTGGTCGGCGGGGCTGCAATGGTGTGGAGTGCCACCACCTGAAACATAGGCACTCGGAAGGCGATGCTTTTTTCCGTGCATCCGATACATGGCGCGCCAATGCCAATGGGCCAGACATCGGTTATTTCATTGAAGTGTCGCGTTGAGCAGCCGGCGTGCGTCTCGGGGCCTTTGCAACCCATCTCGTACAGACACCAGCCCTCACGATGACCTGCGTCGCCATACTGCTTTACGAAGTTTCCAGCATCGAAGTGCGCACGGCGGGAGCAGTGATCATGAATGTTTCGGTCAAAAGCGAATTTCGGCCGCCGCTGTTCGTCGGTCTCGGGAAAGGTTCCATTAGCGGCATACTGCAAGATCACTCCCAGCATCGTGTAAGGGTTTGGCGGACATCCGGGAATGTTGATAATGGAGTGGTTCGGCAGTAGATCCGCAACCCCCACTGCTCCAGTCGGGTCAGGATCGGCGGACGGAATGCCACCCCATGAAGCGCATGAGCCGATTGCAATGATCGCGGCAGCCTTTCCCCCGATATCCGCCAGCACATCCAGCGCAGGACGTCCGGCAACCTTCATATAAATGCCGTGATCCTTTGTCGGTATCGAACCTTCGACCACTAAAATGTATTTGCCGGAGTATTTAGTCACGGCTTCTTCGAGCGCCTGCCGCGCCTGCTTTCCCGAGCCTGCCATCAGTGTTTCGTGGTATTCCAGCGAGATTACGTTTAGGATCAGATCCGCAAAGCCCGGCTGGGAGGTCTGCAGCAACGATTCCGTACAGCCCGTGCAGTCCTGAAAATGAAGCCAGATTACAGCCGGCCGACTCACCTTCCCCAGGCCGGCGGCAACTTCTTCCGGGGTCTTCTTATCCGTGATCGCCAGGCCGTAAGGTGCCGCAATCATCAGGCTGGAGCAAAACAACAGAAACGCCCGGCGGTTTACCCCGCAGCGAACCAAGCGGTCGTCGATGGTCTCAGGTGATGTCGAGAAGGTATTGGAAGCGTTTGGCATCACACGTAAAAACCTGTTCTTGCCGTCCTTAGAAACCACTCTCGGTAACTTTGGCTTTCCAGCCGCAAACTCTCGTAGGGTAACCCTGTTTACCAGTCCTGGTCTGGTCAATATTGCTCACTGTAAAACCTTCCTGACTTACTGTCTGTGAGCAAAATTGCACAGTTTTCTCTGCCGCTTTGGCTCCATACTCCATGCAACTTCACAGCCAGGAGATTAGAAAGTGAAAACTTGTCTTGTAGGTGCTTGTCCGGCCATCATCTCGGCTGGCCCGGCGACATGCGCCCCGGCAGATTCTGGCGGCGCTACCTATGCGAGCGCAGCGATCAAGAACGTAGTCGCCTACAGACGAACCGTCCAGAAGTAAGCGAAGCTGATGCCCAAACGAGGTTCTTTTCGCGAGGAGTGGCTTCGTCCATTTTTCTTCTTTGCAAATAATTGGATAAGTCTGCTCGGCGCAACAATCACAACCGCGTCGGCCATCGTCCTGATCGGCTTCTGGGTCGTCAGTTTCATAGGTCGCGGCGGCTCCTCCAATCCTTATATCGGCATTCTATTAGACCTTATACTGCCCGCCATCTTCGTCGCTGGGCTGATCATTATTCTAACGGGAATTCTAGTAAGACGGAGTTTCCTCGTTGCTACCGACCAGGTCCCGTCGTTCTTCCCTGAGGTGAGTCTTCGAGACCCTGTATTCAGGCGTGCCCTTGATTTCGTTGCCATTGCTACATGCATCAACTTCGTTATTGTCGGGACAGCCAGCTACCGCGGCGTAGCCTACATGGACACGGTATCTTTCTGTGGCGTGAGTTGTCATGTGATGAAACCGGAGTTCGCCGCGCACCGCGTGTCTTCGCACTCGGACGTTGCCTGCACGGCGTGTCACGTTACACCCGGTATCGGCGGATACGTTCACGCCAAGCTGAACGGTACGAACCAGCTTTTCATGGTTTTGACAAACAGTTATCCGCGGCCCATTATGGCGCAGGACAAATCGCCCGCCGCAAAGTTCACATGCCTGAATTGCCATAGCGCTACAAACTTCGTCGGCGACAGGCTTTTGATCCAGACGTCGTATGGAGACGACCGGATGAACTCCCAAACTTCATCACTCACCGTCATGCACGTCGGCGGGCGTGACTCCTTGTCCCACCTGAGCGGAATACACGGGGCTCACTCCGGCAAGATTGAATATCTTGCTACCGATACAACGAATCAGACCATCCCCTGGGTTCGAAGTACCGATGGTAACGGTGCTGTCACCGACTTTATCTCGACCGGTATCAAGGTTCCCGTCAGCAGTCAAAAGCGCCTGATGGATTGCATCGACTGCCACAACCGGGCGGCGCATTCTTTTGACACACCGGAACACGCGCTCAATAAAAAGATGGAGCAGGGTAGTCCCAGTGCATCGTTGCCATTTGTGCACAGGGAGGGCCTTGCTCTGTTAAAGACTTCGTACCAATCAAGCGAGATTGCCGAATCACAAATCAAATTACAGCTGATTACCTTCTACCGTTCGCAATATCCAGCCGTGTGGGACGCTCAACGTCCGCGGGTCGAACAGGCGGCTCGGACGTTAGCCGAGATCTATTCCACAAACGTATTCCCGGACATGAAGGTAACATGGGGAACACATCCGAACAATATTGGTCATAACAACTCCCCCGGATGCTTTCGTTGTCATGATGGCAATCACACCGCCAAGTCCGGTGCCACTATCACCAACGACTGTTCGGCCTGCCATAATCTTCTAGTAAGTGATGAGAAAGCTCCAAAGCTCCTCACGGATCTGGGAATGCGCTAATACGACCTCCTGTCGCCAATCCGACCACATACGGTCACTCAGTGCCCAGGGAGTGAGTGCAGCAGAGCGGCATAGGCCCCGCATTCCCAGCGGAGCACGCAGATTGCCTGCGGCCCCTACATTGCTTCACTGGACAATAGCTTCCCGTGCTTCAGTCCACACAGCAGCAGTTCGATCCGGCCGTCTTTCTCTCCCAGCCAGGCCCCGGGCGGAGCATAATCCAACTGAAGGCTAAGGGTGTCTTCTTTTGCCAAGGAAACCCAGCGGACTCCATTTTCTATCTTCAAAAGGGTAGGGCCAAAGTTACCGTCGTTTCTGAGGCCGGTAAGGAGGCGACGATTACTCTACTCTCACGGGGTGACTTTATCGGCGAGGAGTCACTTGCAAGTCAATCCGAGTTGCGCGCGGCAACAGCAAACGCAGTAACCGCGTGTACTGCCTTGAGGATAGACAGGCGGGAGATGATTAGCGTGCTGCACGAAGAGAATTCGTTTTCGGATATGTTCGTTGCTTTTCTCTTGGCTCGAAGCATGCGAACCCAAGCTGATCTCGTCGACCAGCTCTTCAACTCCAGTGAAAAGCGCTTGGCCAGAACACTGCTCTTGATGGCTAAGTTCGGGCAACCAGGAGAGCAACAAACGTTAATCCCGCCTATTACTCAGGAGGCGCTGGCTGACATAATCGGTACAACCCGCTCTCGTGTGAGTTTCTTCATGAACCGCTTTCGAAAAAATGGGTTTATCGAATACGACGGACGGATCCGTGTGAATAAATCTCTCCTCAACGTCGTCCTCCACTAGTGAGACGCCAGCCAAGGAACCATGTCCACGCTTTGATTTGCTAAGATTTCTTTTGACCATCTATCGCTCACGATAAAAAGAGATTGTTCGCCATCCTTTCACGCCGCTAGCACCAAAAGAATTCGCGCATCCTCTACAATTGCCTTGCGTCGCCGCGCAGCCAGAGTGATGAAGGTCGACATGAAAGCTTTTCGATTGACACCGACAACAACATCGCCGCACACGTTGACGTTTTCGCCGACTGCGCCCGTTTAGAGAATGCCTCGAGTCGACACGCTGAAGCCAGTCACGAAGTTCAAAGATCGACAAATAGCGGTAACGCGAAGCCGGAGCGCAATCCAGGATCTTCGTCGGTACCCAAGCAGACACCACTCTAAACCCGCGCCGAGCGCAATCAAGAAGGAGCGCAAAGGGGCGAAGCCAGCCAAGTCCGCGAAGAACCTACTCGGCGTTAGTGCCACGGGACATGCAAATTCCAACACGCGCGTCGCACCTTTCTGCAAATATTTGCACAGAATTGCCTCCACGATTAAAACGATTTATGCAACAGTGTTCGACTATCTGCGCAAGATCAGTGGTGCGCAGACTGCCGTCTACTAAGCGTAGGAGGGTATCAGTTTATGCAGTATCTCGTTATCTTTTCGCCGAAGAAGCAGTTCGGCACGGAGGGGCTTCCTCCTGACTTCATGGAGAAGGAACAGCAGGAACAGGCACAAGTGCGAGTGCTTTACGCCGGTGGTGGGCTTCGCCAAGTATGGGCACAAGTCCCACGGACACATGGCGGGGTCATCCTTTTTGAGGCTGAATCAGCTGAGCACCTTCAGGAGATGATCAGTAGCTTCCCGCTCATTAAAGCTAACTACGCCGATGCTCAGATCGTGCCGATCCAGCAGCATGCAGCATTCATGCCGCCGGGAAGGGTAAAGAAGGATTCCTAGCCGGCCGCTACCGTTGCGTCAATGATCAGGCCCGTCCCGGATCGGGATTAGTTCTGATGATTCTGTTTACGATGAGCGCAAACGACGGAAGCTTTCAAAGTCGCTTGGGCTCAGGATGCTGCGTTTACCAGGGCTCAACCAGGTTTTATTTCAGCGCAATCGCACCAAGGCATCGAGGGCAGCACGATGTTCCTGGACTACGCTGTGTTCGAAAACGTGGCGACGTTCGCGGCGATGACCCGCCGGTCGGAGTTCGGACCGCTGCGCAAGATTTACCCGGATAGCGCAACGGCCAGCCTTCACCTGTTCCGGCGGATCGCGATTCCTGGCATTTGCCTAGGCGAGGCCACCAACAATCGCTAGCCGCCTCGGATTGGTCGTTCGCTGACTGGAGTAGCGGAGAGGCGGACATTGCGAAAAACAATTGCTTAAATGCGGCGGAGACGCTGCTAGCCAACGACGGATTCAAGTTGCGCGACTCGCTTGGCGAAATCGGCTTTCGCAACGCGAATCAACTCTTGTATTCTGGCGGGTAAAACTCGATCTGCGGTTAACGCGAAAACATTCACTGGCGTGCCCTCCCAAACCGGCAAGACCCTGATCAAGCCGGCGCCGAACGTTGGGTGCGACGCCAGATGCTGTGGAAGCATAGCTATGCCAAGATGTTCCCGCGCTGCCTGCGCGGACGCGATCACACTGCTCGAAGCCCAAGGGCCGTTCACCGCGGCTCTTTGCCGTTTCCTTCCACTGTGCAACTCCCAATTTGTTTCCGCCGAATGATCTAGATAACGAATGCAAGCGTGTGCCTGCAACTCCTGCGGCGTATTTGGAACCCCCTTCCGCTTGAGGTAGGTTCTGGAGGCGTACATCATTCTTGCAAATGAGCCGACCCGGTGCGCAAGGTACGAGGAATCAGCGAGTTTGTTCTGATGTGTCACTGCGAATGCTACATCCAGGCGATCGCGGCTTAGGTCGGGCTGCCCTTGGCTTCCAATCAGGTCGATAGAGACGGCCGGGTTCTCCCGGCAGTACTTTGCAATGACCGGAGCTAGTATGGTGGCAGCCAGATCAGAAGGCATGCCCGCCCGAAGGTGTCCCGATAGCTTTGCGAAGTTTACACTAATTTCTTCCCGTGTCCGGATAGCGTCATCCAGGATTCTCCGGGAACGCTCGAAGAATTGCTCACCCGATTCTGTGAGGTTGAAGCTTCGCGTCGATCTTCGGATCAGAACCACGCCGAGTTCTAGCTCCAGAGCGGCTACCCTGCGGCTCAGGGTGGACGCAGTTATCTCAAGTGCCGCGGCAGCGCGCCCAAAGTGGCGCAGTCGAGCCACTGCAACAAACACTTCCATGTCCGCAAGCAGTCGCATTGTATCCCCCGACCAATTTTATTACAGCTTATTACGCAATACAGAATCCCAGCTGCTGCAAGAAACTGCCAGGCCGCGGAAGTTATCTTAAATTTGGATCGCATTCGCGTTGAGGATGGGAGCAAGGAAAGCACGAATGTCTAGTAATTGGAGCAGCGGGCAAGACCGGCCTCGCGGTAGTCGAACGAGTCGCATCCGCCCGGCCATGAGGTCACCGCCTTTGTTCAGAAAGTTGACCAATACGAGGGCCCAGACGTTCGGGCCGCTTTCATAGTCGACCAGCTTTCCAGCGACCAGCACCTGCGTCAGGCCGTAACTGTCGCGAACAGCTGAGAGTAATCTTCATTCAAAGGCGATTGTGGGGATATACATATCTATTAAGGAGCCTGTTGAGCGCTGAATTATCAAGAGAAAAACTCTTATGTCCAATCTGAAGCTTGACATAGCTTTTTGGGATTACGACCGGACCCGTGCGTTAGCAAACGGCACATTGAAAATTCCGAATGTTGACACTACATTTCACAGTGCTCCCATCGTTACCCAAATCTTCGACGTCTCCGAACTGGGCCTGACGTATTTTCTGCGGACGTTTGAAGGGCTGGACTCGCCTTTTGTCGCCATACCCATTTTCCCCAACCGCAGCTTTCGTCACTCCGCGGTCTAGATTAACAAGGCTAGTGGCATCCAGACACCCGAAGATCTCAACGACAAGACCATCGGTGAGCTCGCGTTGTATAGCCACGATGCAGGCATCATGTCGAAGGGCATGTTGATGGATGAACACGGCTTCAAACCGGAGACATGCAGATGGATTATCGGTGGACTCGACTGGCCGATGAAGCCCATCGATTTCGTGCCTAACCCACACCCGGCGAACATGCAGGTAAATACCATTCCGCAGGGGAAGGAGCTGGGCGCGATGCTCGAAGCCGGAGAGATCGATGCGCTCATCTCCGCCGACAATCCCAAGTGCATATTAGAAAACTCGCCCAAAGTGGGCCGGCTCTTCCCAGACTATCCGGCCGTTGAACGTGAGTACTTCAAGCGCACTGGCATCTTCCCGATCATGCATACTGTCGTCATTCGGAAAGATCTGCTGGCGAAGCATCCTGAGCTTGCAAAAACGGTGTATCAAAGCTTCTGTGACGCAAAAGAAATTGCTGTGAAGGACTACGAGCATGGCTTGATCTTCAACAACATGGGCTTCATGTTTCCGTGGTTCAGCAACTTGATCAAGGAAGACCGCGCAGTGCTCGGCGGCGATTGGTGGCCGTACGGTATCGAAGCCAATCGGAAGGCGATCGAGGCCGTTCTCCGGTATCACTTCGAACAGGGCGTTACAAAGCACCCTTTCCAGATCGAGGATATCTTTGTTCCGGAACTTTTGACAACTTAGTTGCTTCACCTGCGCGGCGCTGCAAAAGCGCTCTCAAGTTCGTTGGCTATCAAGGTTGTCGGCTCGGAAATGCATTTTGTCGTTCCTGACGTGCTGTATGCATGGCAGTCTTTGGATCCCCGATTGTGTCACCGGCGTGGCCGAAATCGATTCGCGTTGAATCTTGCGACCGTGCTGTTTGCGCACCGATAACCCTTCTTCCCGGCAGATCCGCCATACGCATTTCGCGTTCACCAGCTGGCCTTCCTTCCGCTAGCTCCTGGATACGTTCCCGCAGAGCTTCCCGCTGTTCACTGCGATTCTCCGGTAGCGGTGCGTCGAACGTCCCATCTCGACTAGCCTGCAGGCCCGGCGCTCGCTCGGGTCATGTTGTTCTCTAAGGAACTTTCATGTCCGCCAGCAATCGCATTATATCTCCGGAGCCGCTTCATTACATCGTTTTCCTCAAGACAGAATTCGATCCGCTGATAGAAACTACCAGGCCACGGAAGTTATCTTAAACGTAGATCGCATTCGCGTTGTGGATGGGAAGAAGAAAAGCCTGAGGTCTTAGTAATTGGAGCAGCGGCAAGACCGGCCTCGTGGTGCGTAAACGAACCGCGTCCGCCAGCCATGAGGTCCTGCTTCTCGATCGGGCCGTTCCGGGGGCTCCATCCTGCCAGCGCTACGGCAAGCCTTCATTTGTTTCGCCAAGTCGCCATCCCTGGTATTTGCCTTGGCGCACCGAATATTTGTTAAACAACCGATTTTGCGAGACAACACCGCAAACCCAGAGGTCGTATATGCCTATCAACGCAGCATCACGCTCGATAACCTGCCAGACGATATCGCTGAAAAGCATGATGTCCAGTTTGTCGTCCACAGCCGCCTTGTGGCTCCAAGTGTGGAACAACTCAATATTCACCTTGCGGACCACCTTCGCTTTATGAAATCACTGAGCGAAAGGAAGATTGTTTCGTTCGCCGGGCCGTTCTTCACAGGAGACGGTAAGAATACAGGCGATGGGATGTACGTCCTGCGTGTCGACAACATCGAGGAAGCCCGCTATGTCACGGCGGAGGATCCGCTACACAAAGCGGGCGTTCGGATTCCCAACATTACGCCATGGCTGCAGGTCATGGATTGACCATCGAGGCTTCGGAGTTCGAATTCGTGACAACGTAAAACATTCTAACTGTCTGAGCAACCGAGATTGGCAGGCTGCATGAACTCGACTTGAAGGACTTCGCGGCGAAGCAACTGCTTCCCGATTTACATATGCACACTGCATCATCTACGCTTCATCGATCCAGCCATCCAGCAATGGAGTCAAAGGAGGATATCAATGCCAACACCGCAAGTCGTCGAAATGGATCAATCCGTCAGCCTGAAAGAACAGGGCAATGCCCAAGTCGGTCCAATCGTATTCATTAACAAATTCAATGGAGAGCCTGAACACGTCGAGGAATTTCTCAAAGTGTGGAAGGCAGCTACGGTCATCGAGAGGCGCCAACCTGGGTATATTTCAGCTCAGTTTCACCGAGGAATCGCTGGCAGTAACGTGTTCATGAACTACGCTGTTTGGGAGACCGCGCAGCACCACGCGCAGGCTGTCCAGCAACCGGAGTTCCAGGCTGTGTTGGAGACGTACCCACCGGGGGTGATCGAGTCTCCCCACCTTTTTCAAAAGCTTGCGATCCCGGACATCTGCGTGGGCTAGATCGCTCTGACTTCGATGAAAGTTCCTCGTTATCGGTGGGACGGGGAATCTTGGCAGCCACATCGTGCCGAGTTGACGAAACAGCACGATGTTTAAGTAGGGCCATGACCCGTACCGCGCCCCACGAAAACGCCGCTCCAATCACAGAATGGGCTGAAGGGGATCTCGACAACGGGGGTGATGTTGCGTAGGCCAGATCTCATCATTCATGCAGCGAGCGATTACATCGTTGATCCAGGGCACGCCGATGGCCTCCACGGCACTCCGGAGCTCAATAAGTATGCCTTCCGGCTGAACTCAGTTTCCTAAATTCCAAGAGCTCGACTTTTCGAATGCCGTGAACCCAGCGCGGTTGGGGCTTATGTGTGTTTCATGGGCTGCACTCCTGCAGAGATAAGCTGCCCTTGCCCTCGTAGCCGTTGAGATTCGTCTTGGTGAAGCTTGGGGAGACCAAGTTGAAGGGCGATGGCGCCCGGCCCAATCTCCTTCGCCGCAGGCTCACCGCTCGCGAAGTTTGCGAAGTGCCTCGCCCTTATCCTGGGATCCACTCAGGTTTGCTGTCGTCCGTAAATCGCCCCGAGGTGGACAATCGGAATTCCGCAGTCAACCAAAGGTGCCGACCTCGACGGAGACGTTGAGAAAGTTACCTCCGAAGCGGTGCCGACGTTAATCTCCCAAGAGCCGCTAGCCGGTGGTAACGTTCGAAGGAGTTCTGCAGTCAACCAAGGGACGATGTTGTCGTAGTGAAGTTGTTTGGCTCCCCAGGCAGGACTCGAACCTACAACATTTCGGTTAACAGCCGAACGCTCTACCATTGAGCTACTGAGGAGCAACTGGTGGACTACGGTCTTATTACAGCAAAGGATCCGGTCTGCTGTCAAACCCCCGGCACCTTCTATTGGCCCGCAATCACGTTGATGTTCCCGACGCCGCCGCGCACGTCGACGCGGACCGTTACCTTGCTATGTTCATAAGCGCTGTTCTGCCAGAAGTCTCCGTTTTTCTCTAAGCCCTCGACGTTGATCCCACCGATTCCGCCGTGCGCGTCGGCGCGAAGTCCGACACCTTTGGGTAGCCATACCGTCGCCTCGCCCACGCCGCCGCGGATCTTCACGTCGTAGTCTCGTTGAGGATTTCCGCGCAAGTCGAGCTTCAACTGGCCGGCTCCCAAGTCCACCTCCAGGCTTCGTAACGATAACGATCCCAGATTCAGCCCTGCCTCGCCCGCTCCAAGCTTTACCAGCATATCCAGCGGAACCTCGTCGCTGATACGCAAGTCCCATTTGGATTTTACATTGCCCTGAGTGCCGCTCGCGCTCGGCTGGGCGATGATAAGCTTCCCGCGAAATCCGCTGGATTCGTACTTGACCTGCGGTTTCCAGGAGGGCACGTTGTACTCGAAATCGGCATCCAGCAACTTCGACGAACCGCCGCGAATCTTCAATTCCCCCGCGCCCATCGTGACTTCGGCATGCACCAGTTCCGATTTATCGCGATCCACGGTTTTCGTTTCATGTTGCATCGGACCCGCTGGCTCGATGTTCAGTTTACATCCCGCCACTGTCAGCAGTGCTACAGCCGCGATCGCAATCACTAGTTTGGGTCGCATTCATTCCCCGTTTGGCAAGACGATAGCACATGGCAATTTGTTCCAAAACAGAAGGCTGAAATTGCGTAGCATGGTAAAATTAAGCTTCCCATGGAAATTGATAAGGTGTATGAACCCCAGCGGTTTGAGCCGCATTGGGCGCAGCGTTGGATCGACTCCGCCATTTTCAAAGCGGATCCGCGGGCTCCGGGCCCTGTATTTTCCATCGTTATACCGCCGCCCAATGTTACCGGTTCCCTCCACATCGGTCATATGCTGGAGCACACGATTATCGACGTTACTACCCGCTGGCACAGGATGCAGGGCTTCAACACGTTGTGGTTGCCAGGCACCGATCATGCCGGGATATCCACGCAGATCATGGTGGAGCGCAAGCTTGCCGAGGAAGGCCTCAAGCGCCGCGATCTTGGCCGGGAAGCGTTTGAAGCCCGCGTTTGGGAATGGCGTGAACAGTATGGCGGACGCATTTTAGAACAGATGCGGCGAGTGGGATCAAGCGTCGATTGGTCGCGGCTGAAATTCACGCTTGATCCCGATCTTTCCCGTGCCGTCCGCGAGGCATTCGTGCGGCTCTATGAAAAAGGGCTGATTTATCGTGGCGAGTACATGGTCAATTGGTGTCCGCGATGTAACACGGCGCTGTCTGACCTGGAAGTGATTCATGACGACCAGCAGGGCAATCTGTGGCATATCCGTTATCCAGTAAAGGGGACCGATCGTTTTCTGACAGTGGCCACCACGCGGCCCGAGACCATGCTCGGCGATTCCGCTTTGGCGATCAATGCGAAAGATGCGCGCTATCTGGACCTGCACGGGAAGACTGTCACCGTGCCGCTGGTGGATCGCGAAGTACCGATCGTTCTGGATGAAATCGCCGATCCGAAGTTTGGAACGGGAGTCGTCAAAGTGACGCCCGCTCACGATCCAAACGATTTTGAAGCAGGGAAGCGTCATAACCTTCCGCGCATCAAGGTGATCAATGAGGCGGGCCGCATGACCGCCGAAGCGGGAGAATACGCCGGCCTCGATCGTTTCGAAGCGCGCAAGCTCGTGCTGGCTGCTCTGGCGACGGCCGACAGGCTGGAAAAGACCGAGCCTTACGCTGTGAGCCTCAGCAAGTGCGAGCGCTGCAAGACCATCGTTGAGCCGCTGCTCTCTACTCAGTGGTTTGTCCGGATGAAGCCGCTGGCCGCGCCGGCGATCAAAGCCGTTGAAGAAAATCGCATCGTCCTGCATCCGCCGAACTGGAAGAAAACTTACTTCGAGTGGATGAACAACATCCGCGACTGGTGCATATCACGACAGCTTTGGTGGGGACATCGTATTCCGGCCTGGCACTGCGCCCATTGCAACCACATCACCGTCGGCAGGCGGGATCCTACGAAGTGCGAAGAGTGCGGTTCATCGGACATTCATCAGGATGAAGATGTGCTCGACACCTGGTTCAGTTCCAGCTTGTGGCCCTGTTCCACGCTCGGCTGGCCCGACGACACGGAGGATCTGGGCAAGTATTATCCCACCACGCTTCTGGTTACGGGCTTCGACATCCTGTTCTTCTGGGTCTCGCGGATGATCGTGATGGGCATCGAGTTTATGGGCGACGTGCCTTTTCGCGAAGTTCATATGCATGGCCTGGTGCGCGATGCCGACCGTCAGAAGATGTCCAAGACCAAGGGCAATGTGATCGATCCGCTGCTGATCAATGAGAAGTACGGCACGGATGCGGTTCGTCTGGCCCTGCTGATGAGCGCGGCATCGGGCGCCGATATCGCGTTCGGTGAAGAGCGCATGATCAGCGCGCGATCGTTCGCCAATAAGGTATGGAATGCGTCGCGGCTGCTGTTCCTGAATATGGAACGGGCAGGCGTGGAACCGCAAATCCCCGCTCCCGGAAAGCCTGAATCGCTGGAAGACCGCTGGATCTTCAGCCGCCTGGATGCCTGCGCGGGCATTGTGAATCGGGCCGTGGAACAACATCGCTATCACGAAGTAGCCGAGACGCTGTGGCACTTTTTCTGGGGCGAATTTTGCGATTGGTATCTGGAAATCAAGAAGCTTAGCGTTAGCGACAACAGCGGGCTAGATAACAGTTGGCGTAATTTGCTGACTGCCTTTGAACGGTCTTTGCGGTTGCTGCATCCGGTGATGCCGTTCCTCACCGAAGAGCTTTGGCAGCGCCTGGCGAATGGCGATTCGCGCCACGCGAAATCAATTGCGCTGGCGCCTTACCCGGCCCACGGCGAATTCGCGGACTCGGGGGCGGACGCCGAGATGGCGGTGCTTCAGGAATTGATTACCGCGGTGAGAACCCTGCGCGCCGATCGCAGAGTGGAAAAGAAGCTGGTGCTCGAAGGTGTCCTCTATGCGCGAGATTTATCTTTCACGGTGGCTACAACGCAACAGGCGGTTATCGAGTCGCTCGGTAACGTAAGGCTCGCGATTCACAATCGGCAAGCCCCGAAGATGGACGGGGCAGTGCGTAGCACGCCGGAATTCGATTTGGTGTTGGACATACCAGTAGCCGCAGAAGAATCGGGCGAGGACCTGCAGGCGCAACGCATGCGCCTTCAAAAAGAATGCGAACAATTGGAGAAGCTGATCGACAATTCCAACAGGCAATTGACTGACGAAAACTTTCTCGCCAAGGCTCCGCCTAAAATTATCGAAACGATCCGCACCAAACTGGCCGACTACGAAACCCAACTCGCCAAGAGTCGGGCTGCCCTAGGGTCCTAGGATGCAATTCGACGCAACGCATCCGGATGTTATCGACGCAATCAAGCGGGCGCTGGCGGAAGACATCGGTTCCGGGGATATTACGGCGAACTCAATCGTACCCAGCGGCCTGCGCGCGGAGGGCCGCTTTATTGCTCGTCAACCTATCGTTGTCGCCGGTACTGAGCTATTGCCGCTGATCCTCGAAACCCTCGGCGCGATCGACGAAATCAAAATTCTGAAGCATAGTGGAGAACGTGCCGCCGATGGCGAGACGGTCGCCTGGGTAAGCGGCTGGGCCCGTCCGTTACTCACCGGGGAGCGCGTGTCGTTAAACTTTCTCCAACGGCTGAGCGGCATCGCCACGCTGACCCGGCGCTATGTGGATTCCATTGCCCACACAAACTGCCGTGTTCTGGATACGCGCAAAACCACGCCTGGTCTTCGCGTATTGGAAAAGATGGCGACCTCGGCGGGAGGCGCAACCAACCATCGAATGGGTTTGTTTGACGCGGTCTTGATCAAGAACAATCACATCGCGATCGCGGGCAGCGTGACGGCCGCCATCGAGCGTGCCCGTTCCGCCGCCATGCCGATTGAAGTAGAAGTTCGAACGCGTCCCGAGATCGATGAAGCGCTGGCTGCCGGGGCTTCCCGCATCTTGCTGGACAACATGACCCCCGAGCAGGCTGCGGTGGAAGTCCGCTATATCGCCGGGCGAGCCAGTATCGAAATTTCCGGCGGCATCACGCTTGAGACGGTTCGCGCTTATGCCGAGACCGGTGCCGATTTTGTTTCGAGTGGTGCGCTGACGCACTCCGCTACAGCGGTGGATCTGAATTTTCGGCTTGAGCCGGCTTAGGATATGAGTTTCGATGTGATCGCGCTGCGGCGGCGTTTGCCCGATCGGGACATCCACTGGTTTGCGACTATCGGTTCCACCATGCACGAAGCATCGCGTTTAGCCGATCTGGGTTGCGCCACTGGAACCGTCGTTGTCGCCGATCAACAGACAGCGGGACAGGGCCGGCAGGGTCATACCTGGCATTCAGAGCAGGAAAGCGGACTCTATCTTTCAGTGGTGCTCCGCTTACCAAACGCCTTGCCGCCCGTCACGCTCGCCTTGGGGCTGGCGACCGTTGCCGCCGTCGCCGAAACCACGGACCTGGTGTGCGATATTCGTTGGCCGAACGATGTGCTGCTGCAGGACAAGAAGTGCGCGGGAATTCTGGTGCAGTTGCATAATACGGCCGTGATCGCCGGCATTGGGATCAATGTCAATCAGACAAGTTTTCCCGGCGACCTAGCCGCCATCGCCACTTCCTTGCGTATTGCGACAGGGCGCGCGCAATCGCGCGAGAATTTGCTGATCAACCTGCTGACGTCGATTGACGCATACTGTAAAATCTTGGTCGAGGAAGGTACCGAGCCGATCTTACAGATGTTCTCTCACGCCTCCAGCTACGTCCGCGGGCGGCAGGTTATCGTCGATCAAGGCGAGGTGCTCCTGCGCGGAATCACGGCTGGGCTTGACCCCGGCGGCTTCCTCCTGCTGCAAGCCGAGGATGGAAAGCGGCACATCATTCTTGCCGGTGGCGTTCGTCCAGCCGGATAATTTATGCTTCTTGCCCTCGATGTCGGCAATACGAATATCACCATCGGAACGTTTGAAGGCACGGCGCTCACCAGTCGTTGGCGCCTGCGCACCATTCATGAGCAAACGGCCGATGAATGGGGAATCTTACTGCGAAATCTTTTCGCGCTTTCCTCACTGGATCTCTCGCTTGTGGATGGCATCATCATTGCAAGCGTTGTGCCTCCTCTGGATAATGCCTTGGCGACGATGTCGAAAAGCTACTTCCATCGCGAACCTGTTTTCGTTACCGCGGAGACCGACACCGGCCTGACGATTTGTTACGACAATCCCCAGGAAGTCGGCGCCGATCGCATCGTCAATACGGTTGCCGCGCAGAAGAAGTACGGCGGCCCATGCGTGATTGTCGATCTTGGTACCGCCGTGACCTTCGATGCGCTATCAGCGGATCGCGAATATCTGGGGGGTGTGATTTGCCCGGGAATTGGAATCGCCAGCAACGTTCTGTTTTCGAAGACCGCCCGGCTTCCGATGGTCGATTTTCGCCAACCGGCCCGCCTGATCGGCACCAATACCGTGACCAGTATTCAATCGGGACTCTACTATGGATTCGCCGGATTGATCGACGGTATTCTGGAGCGGATGATCGCCGAACTTGGGCCGGGAACGAAGACCGTTGCTACCGGCGGCCAAGCGAGCCTGATCGTGAACGCCTCCAGATTGCTGAAGACGGTGGACGATAACCTGACGTTGGAAGGGTTGCAAATCCTGTGGGACCGGAGCCGCGAAGCTTGACCGAAGCGGAAGACGATTGGCAATCGAACTACTTCAACTATTTCACTGAAGTGGAAGAACATTTTCAACGTGCGCGGGGTACCGGGCTGTTCCTGCTGTCGCCGCTTGATTGGGCGATCATCGAAAGCTGGAAAAATGGTGGCGTGCCGCTTGAGGCTGTGCTTCGCGGGATCGACGCAGCCTTTGAAAAGTGGCGTTCGCGCAAAACCAGGACGCAGATGGTAAATTCCATCGCCTATTGCGCGCAGGCCATCGGCAAGGAAGCGCAAATCATCGCCGGCGCGGGTCCTTCGGCTGGCGGCGCGCGTAAAGAAGTTGCGCCGCCCTTTACTCTGGACGAATTGAAAAGCTATTTCACGAAAAGCGTAACCGATCTTCGAAGGCTAGGCAATCCGGTATTCGATGAGATTGCAGTTGCCATTGAGCGCTTGAACGTCGAAGCCGACGCGCACTACAACGATTTGGAACAGTTGGAGCAGCGGCTGACTTCGCTTGAAGATAAACTGGTGGCCGCCGCGCGAAGCTCGCGAACGGAAGAACAGCTATTCGCCGCGCGCCGAGAGCTCGATCTGCAATTGAAACCCTATCGCGGCAAAATGACGGCCGACCAGCTTTCCATGTTGGAACGGCAATATTTAGACCGGCGCCTACTCGAATCCGCGGGGCTTCCGCGCTTAAGCCTTTTCTACATGCGCTAAAAAATCTTGCCGATGCGGAAGAAGATCTTTCGATTCCCATCCGTGCCCAAAGCGCCGCCTAAGAATACAGCGCCCACCGGGGTCTCACTGATAATGCCGAGCACTCCGTCATGGATCGGGGCCGGCTGCAGGTCACTGGCGAATGCTTGTCCTACCTCATATCCCAGCGCGCCATACACCCGATTGAAGACGCTTGACCGATCGGTTGAGAATGCCCGCAATCCCGCCAATCCAGCGTAATAATAATGATCGCCCCGTAACTGCCCGCGTCCCAGGGCACTCAAACTCAACGGACCTCCTAACGCGAATTCGGTGATGGCAAACGATGGCCCCAAATTCGAGCCCCCCGCTAAAGTAGCTAGCGCAATGTAGCGATCTCCAAACGCCTTGGGCACCGTGAGCCGCTCTTCCACCGATCCGAAGTGCGTTGTACCCGCGGGCGTGATGAAGTTCCAGCGAATCTCGGCTTGTGAATAAATGCCCCGCCGGGGGATCACCGGACTGTCCTCGGAATCGTAAATCCACCTGGCGCGAAACGCTTGCAGGGCTCGTCCAAACGTGGGGATTTGCGGGCCGGTGGAGATTGTCGCGTTCACATGATTGAATTCGTAACCGATGCGGATTTCGGAAAATCGTCCGCCGCCGAAGCCGACGTCCCCGCCGAAACCCCGCTGGCTCAAATCGAATTGCGCTATCCGGCGCTTGCCGTCATAGACATCTTCGCGAGTGGCGCTGATGAATGCCCGCGGCGCCAGGAACCAGCGGCTTCCGCGCACCCGCCAATAATATTCAGAGGAGAGCAAATTCTGAAGCCCGACGGTAAAGTCCGTGCGCCACTCGGCGTAGGGCGCGCCAAAGTTCATGAACGTCAGCCGCCCGCCTATGCCGAATCGAATTTCCGAAGTGTCCGAGCCTTCAATATTGATACCCGTGTTCAAGAACGGCGGCCCATAGGATTTTGGCTGTACGTCCACAACCATCCCTGGAATTTCGTTCGTTCCCACAAAGCCATAACTGGCGCTCTGATACGGGCCATAACCGGCAATGCGTGTCAGGCTCGTTTCCAGCTTTTTGGTGTCCAGCGGATGGCCGGAGAGATCGGCATCGAGCTTCTTTTGTATGTCCTGGCGGGCCTTGCCTTCAATGCCTTCGACGGCTACGAACTTTGGAGCGATCGTGCCCGGCCGCCGCTTGCGGGCGCGAGCGTCGACGTATGCCCGCCACTCTTCTTCAGTTACGGTCAAGGTCTCTAGAAATCGTTTCTTCTTCTCCGCGGCCTCATACCCGCGCTTGCGAAATTCTTCATATTTATGAAAGTCGCCCGATGTCAGGCCGCTTAAGTCCGGGGCCACCAGCATATCGGCAAGTGACATGTTGCGACTCTCGTTCGCCTCAATCATGATGCTAATGGAACGTCCGGCGATACCGAGTATCGATTGCAAGTCGGCCTTCTTTACAGCTGGCGTTAACAGCGGGACGGCGATCAACAAATTCGCGCCCATGTCCTTCACAACATCAACGGGCAAATTATTCAGGGTGCCGCCATCTACTAACAGCTTTCCGTCGACACTCATTGGAGGGAAGATTCCGGGCAACGACATGGTTGATCGCAATGCCAGAGGCAGCGAACCCTTGTCGAAGATCACCTCCTTGCCCGAAATGAGGTCTACCGACACGCAGCGAAAGGGAGTGGGCAAATCGTCGAAGCTGGTGGAATCCGCCGCCCACGGCGCAGCGAAGCCGCTCAATGCTAACCCACTTGTTGACCCGACGCGAGCCCCGGTGGAATTCGGAAGCCGTTCTTCAAGCCAAATTCCAGCCTGTTCGGGAAGTCCCGGCGGTCCTGCTTCCGCCGAAAGGCGACCTCATAAAATGGCGGCGCTGGAGTAAAGGCCTCGTCCCAATTCACCGTCGAGACAAACTGCAGGATCTCCGCTGACGTATAACCGGTGGCCCATAGCCCGCCAACCAAACCACCCATGCTGGTTCCACCGATATAGGTGATGGGAATGTGATGTTCCTCAAACCATTGCAGGACGCCGGCGTGCGCCAGCCCCAGAGCGCCGCCGCCATCAAGAATCAGTCCGATGCGGGGCCGTTGCGGTTGGGCTCGCAGAACTCCCGCAGTTAGCCCGATTGCCAAGGTGCAGGCCCACCAGCTGCGAAGGAAGAGGGGCATCTTTGCGGGTCTTATTATTTCAGATTCGCCGCGCCAATTAGGAGAGAGATTTAGTTGATGTGGAAGTAGTAGTAATCTACGACGCTGCCACCCGATCGAAGCGTCGCCTCGTAGTTACCGGATCGCAAAACGTCAGCCGGAATTTTCACGATCAATGACTTCTCCGGTGTCACTCCATCTTGTTTCCATAGCGGCCGGCCGGACGTTGTTTGCAGGTCGACCGAGTAAGCCGATCGCGGAGTGCCGGCGGCCAGTTCGAATTCGATGGCGACTGTTTGCGTACCGGGCGGAATGGAAAGGCTCTTCGTCTCGCGCTCGCCACGCACCACTCCAGGCGCGATCCAGAAGGAAAAGGTCACCGGCGGTTTCTCGAACGTGCGCGAGGTAGCCGCGCGTTGGGGCGCGTTGGCCATGGGCTTCCGGCTCCACAACCAAATGCCGGACCCTAGCAGTAAAAAGACGCAGGCCGCGATCGCCAGCATGCGCCACGACGCCCACCTAGACAGAAGTTTCGATCCGCCCGGGTGTGCAAAACTTTGGGCAATACGAAGCTGGTCCTCTTGGTAGGTGTCGCGCAGGAACAGGTCCACCCGCTTGGCCTCCTCCGCCGGCAACTCGCCCCTGACGAAAGAATCCACCAGCTCATCTTCGACGGTGCGTACGGAGTCGTAAAAATCTTCGTCCTCGAAGCAGCGCCGCGAGATCGCTTCCGCTTCCGCCTCTGCAAGCTCAGCGAATAGATACCGGGTTATCTCACGTTCGGCGTCACTCATCGATTCTCTACCCTTATGTGATTGTGGCCGCATGAGTATCACGCATTTTGTTTCGAACGCAAACGTTTGCCTACGCAGTTATGGATCTTGTCTCGCAGCCGGAGCGCGCGATTGCGCAGCGCATTCATCGGAATCTGCAGTTCGTCCGCCAGCGCCTGCCGGTTATCCACCCGCTTCCTTTGATCGCCGCTGTAGTATTTCAGGATGAACTGCCGCTGCTCCTTGGGAAGGGCACTCAGGCAGACTTGCAGGCATTCGCTTGTTTCCGAATCTTCCACAGCTGGTGAGGTCCAGTTCCATCGCCCCAGTTCCTGCACCGCGCGGTTCTTGCGCTCCAGGTCAGCTTGCGTCTCCTTCAAAACCATTCGCGCAACACCGTAGAAATAGCTGCCCGGCTTCTGTATGTCCTCGCCTTCCGCCAAGCGCTTGGCTACCCGGTTTAGCGTCTCATCGGCGCACTCCTCGGGAAAGGGGCAGCGTTGCCAGGCAAAGAATTTCGTTAGTTTTGTACGAATGCGTTCGTATTCATCCGCCGCTGTTTGACGGTCGGCTGAGAACATGGCCAGCAGGGCGTCGAACGCTTCCCGGCCCAACGACCATTTTGCTTTTCGCGGGATTGTATCGGCCAAGGTCTTCTACGCCAGTTTACTGCCAATCGCCTTGCAGAGTGAAAGCAGCCCAATAGTACGGGCTTGACCAGTTTGCATCGTTGGCAAAGGAATTCTGCGCCGCCCGCAGTGCCGCCGATGGTGTCAGATGCCGTTGCAACATACCGCTATAAAAGCGCCGCATCAATTCCGCGGTCGCCTTGTCTTGCACGCTCCATAAGCTGGCCACCACGCTGGAAACTCCGGAATAAAGAAAGCCCCGGCTTAAGCCCATCAGCCCCTCGCCACGGATCTGCTTGCCGATGGCGGTGCGGCAGGCGCTTAAAACCACCAATCGCGATTTCAACTTCAGGTTGTAGATGTCATAGAGAGGAAGAAATCCATCGCGCGGCCGGCCCTTGTCGTCCACGAGTGAAAGAACAATGCCCGATAGCTCCGGATGCTCATTGTCGATTACGGTATGCGTGGCGAAGTGCAGAATTCGATACTGATCGAATGCGCCGTTCTTGATTGCAGCGCGGTTCGCAGCGAAATCCATTATCTTCATGGTCTGGCTCGCCGGTACCAGTTTGGCAATCTCGTCGGCTTCGAAACGTGAGAAGCGCAAGCGGGGATACAGCGGCGCGCGCTCCGCGAAATCGAGAGTGGAAACTTCCGGCCCCCGCGCTAGAGTTTGCACTCGCGGATCACGGGCATCGAATACCGGATCGGCCACAATGGCTACCCCTGCCGGATTATCTTTAGCGCGAGAGTCCGCGCGCAGCGAAAGCAGCGACGAAGCCGACGGTAGACTCACAATTTCATGCTTGGCGACCAGCGCGCCCCCCGCCCCGGGAAGTGCCGCGAAGGGCAGGTAGGCCAGCGGGCCGTCCGCGACAATCAACAGCCGTGGGGTAAGGCTCGCCGCGAAAGGTTCGATGAGAATACGCCTTAGCTCCCGGCCAGCCCGAAGTGCGTCGGCATCGGAGCGTTTCAATCTCCCCGCTTGCTCTTCGATCGTTTCTTCCCGCGGAGGATCGTTCCGCGCCGTCACTGCATGAAAATATCGCTGAACTATGGCGTTAATGGCATCGCGCCCGGGCAAGACCGCCGATTGGAGTTCATGTTCGGTAACCAGCCAGGCATGGCTTTTCTCCGTCCCCAGCGAGTATTCCAGCAAAGCAGTTTGCGGATTCAGCAGTTCCCGTTGCAGGCGATCTACTCGGACTGGTTCCGGCTGCGTCAAGGCCGAATAACGCGGGCTTGCTTGGCGAATCGCTGTTTTGACTTCGTCATAGCGCTGATAGCTTTCCTGCAAGCGCTGGTTCGCGGTTCTCGATTCGGCTTCCTGACCGGGATTGCTGGTCAGCCTCTGCAAGCGTTGCCTCTGAGCGTTCAGTTCCGACAGCACCGCGCTCTCTCGCGCCGCCAGCGCGGGATCGATGCCTTCCCTAATCCGGGCCTGCGTTTCGGTAATCGAATCCAGAAACACGCGCGCCCGGCTCCGTTCACTGGCCTCCAGGGCCGCGCCTGTTTCCCCCATCTGCATTAGAAGATCGATATAGAAGCTGTAGTAATCCTGCTTGCCTGAGAAGTAGGAACTACGCAGATCGTGGCTTGCCAGGCGCGATCGCAACGACTCGATTCCCTGTAGCGCACTCTCCATGCTGGCTCGCGCCTCTTGTAGCTGCCCGCGGGCGAGATGGACACGCGCAATGCCCGCCAGTGCCGATGCCTCACCAGCGCGGTCGCCGGCAAAGCGGTGCAATTCCAGAGCCCCGTGAAACATCTCCAGCGCACCCGCGGCATCGCCTGTCGCCAAACGAACCTCCGCCAACTTGTCTAGCGTATAGGCCTCTCCATAGCGGTCGTGCAACTCGCGTTTGATCGTCAGCGATTTGCCGAAATCCGCCTTCGCCGCGTCATAATCATGCAGCATCGTTTTAACTTCTCCGATATTGTGCAAGGTGTACGCCGTGCCGCGTTGATCCTTCAACTCGGTCAACATGATCAGCGCGCGATTCAGAAACTCAAGAGCACGGCGCGTATCGTGGAGCCCCGAATAGGCCAGTCCCACATTGTTCAGCGTGTAGGCTTCACCGCTCTTGTCGGCGGTCTTCCGGAATATAGTCAGAGCCTGTCGATACCGTTCGAGGGCCTTTTCATTTTCTTCGAGCGAACCGTAAACCAGTCCGATGCTGTTCAGCGAATTCGCTTCACCGCGCGGATCCTTCAAATCGCGCCAAAGCTTTAGAGCGTCGGAATAAGTAGCCAACGCTTTCTGCGCATCGCCCCAGCTGTAATGCACTATGGCTATGCCGTAAAGCGTGATCGCTACACCGATTCGATCGCCCGAAGCCCGGCGCAGGGAGAGAGCTTGTTGATAAGCTTCGAGAGCTTTCTGGTTCTCGGCGATGGTCCAATAGGCCGCGCCGAGATTATGCAAAATGAGCGCTTCCTCGAACGAATCGCCGGTCTGCCGCCGCAGCCCAAGCGCCTGCCGATAGAGCCCGATTGCTTTAGACGCATCTCCCGAGGCCAAGCTAATTCGACCCAGTCCGTACAACGCCTCCGCTTCGCCGCGGGGATTCGCCCGATCCCTTGCAAGCGGCAGCGCTCGTTCGAAGTAAGCGGCAGCAGCCGCCCGGTCTCCCAGTTGATCGGCCACTTGCCCCATTCGCACAAGCGTTTCAGCTTGGGCCTTGACGTCACCGGCGGCGCTCCATAGATCCAGCGCTTTTCGATACTCCGATAGAGCTTCGGCACGGGAAGCAGCCGTTTTACGCAATTGCTGTGCCGTATCGAAATGCTGCTGCGGAGAAATATCCCGCTCCTGCGCCACAAGCAGCAGGGGTATAAATAGAGCGGCAATCCTCCGAAAGCCGGGCATGCTCTACATTGTAGTGTTTTGCGTGCTTAGCGGTATTTAAGCGGACTCGCCGCGCACCAGATCTTCCAGCGTCTCCCGTTTGCGGATAACTCGCCAGTTCGATCCATCCACTAACACTTCGGCCACTCTGGGACGCGAGTTGTAATTGGAAGAGAGAACGAAACCATAAGCGCCGGCCGATCGGATGGCCAACAGATCGCCAGCCGCGACACATGGCAGTTCGCGATCGCGTGCCAGGAAGTCGCCCGTCTCACAAACAGGTCCCACGACATCGGCCAATAATGTTCCGCCCGAGATCCGCCGCAGCGGACAGATGTCGTGAAACGCTTGATAGAGCGCGGGGCGAATCAGATCGTTCATCGCCGCATCGACGATTACAAATTCCTTGGCAGCATTGCGCTTGCGATAGAGAACCTGCGTCAGCAGGACTCCAGCATCGGCCACGATGGACCTTCCCGGTTCAATGGCAACATGCAGCCCATGGCCCGCGACACGCTTCCGCAGCCCGCCAACATAGTCTGCAATCGACGGCGTGCCATCGCCAGCGCGATATCCAACCCCCAGCCCGCCACCCAGGTCGGCATAGCGAATCGGAATTCCATTCGCCCGTAAGCGGTCCACCAGGGCGAGCATCTTATCCACGGCTTCCATCAGCGGCGACGGGTCTAATAGCTGCGACCCGATATGGCAGCTTACGCTTTCGAGCGCCAGATTCTTCAGACCCTTCGCTCGCGCGTATACGCCTTCCACTTCACTGATGTCGATCCCAAATTTATGCTGTCGCAGACCCGTCGAGATATAAGGATGAGTGGCTGCATCGACGTCCGGATTCACCCGCAGGGCGATACGCGCCTTCACGTGATGGCGCGCCGCGAACGAATCGATTAGCGCAAGCTCGGGTTCCGATTCGCAATTGAAAGAAAAAATTCCTTCGCGCAGCGCATAGTCGATTTCCTGTGCTGTTTTGCCGACTCCGGAAAATACCACTTTCTTCGGATCGCCGCCCGCCCGCAGCACGCGAAACAATTCGCCGCCGGAAACGATATCGAAGCCCGCGCCAGCTTTCGCCAGCAACGACAAAACGCCGAGCGTCGAATTCGCTTTTACGGCAAAGCAGACTGTATGTGGAAGATCGCCGAAAGCTTCGTCATAAGCACGATAATTGTCGACGATCGTCCGCCCAGAATATACGTAGCAGGGCGTTCCAACATCCGCCGCTATAGCCGCCATCGCCACGTCTTCGCAGGAAAATGCATCGTCGCGATACTCGAAAGAAGAGCTCATTCCCGAACCCGCATCGCAATCACAGTCTGATCGTCGAACATCGGCGTGCCTTCCATGAAATTATCGAGTTCGGAAAAAATATCGTCGATGATCTCCTGGGCGCTCTTGTCACAGTTGGCGCGAAGAACTCTAGTAATGCCGCTGCGTCCGAACTCTTCGCCCTTGCCATTGGATTGGTCGGCCATGCCGTCAGAGAACAGCAGCAGAATATCGCCCGGTTCCAGCGGCACGATGATCTCTTCGTACTCGCGGTCTTCCAGCAATCCAATGGGCACACCTTCGATATGCGACTTGATGATTTCCTTGCAGCGGCACAGCAGCGGCGGTTCAGCCCCGGCATTCGCCATCGTCATCGTGCTTTTTTCGCTGTCCCAAAGCAGAAGCGAGAGCGTGGCATATTGCGCATCCACCCGGCGCTCCAACAGAGTGTCGTTCAGGGCGCGCATCAATGTCGCCGGACCACGCCGCCGCGGAGCCAGAATTCGCAACAAGCCACTGACCAGAGCCCCGTAAAGAGCCGCAGCCGCCCCTTTGCCACTTACGTCGCCGAATGCGAAGAGCGCGTCGCGTTCGCCAAGTTCGAAAATGTCATATACGTCGCCGGTAACTTCTCGGGCCGGACGCGACCGGATTGCGATTTCGAGGCCCGGAATCTCCGGCGCAGTGCGCGGCAACAAAACAGATTGCAGCTTTCGGGCGGCCAGTAAATCCTCTTCCATCCGCTGTTCGCGCGTGCCGATCTCCTCATAAAGACGGGCATTTTCCACTGAACTGGCGATCTGCGGAGCAAGCAGCGAAAGCGTCCGCACATGGTCGTCGGTGAAGAATCCGATGCGCTCGCTCTCCAGATCCATCACGCCGACAACCCGATCCTGCACGATCAGCGGCACCGCGACCTCAGACCGAATATCGGGATGCGAAGCGATGTAGCGAGGGTCGGCCAGCGTATCGTCCACGCGGATCGCCACTCGTGTTTCCGCCGCCGCCCCCGTGATGCCCTTGCCGAGCGCGACATGATCCAGATCCACTCGCTGGTCATAGCGTTCGCTGAATCGATGACGAAGCACGCGCTGCTCGGCGTCCAGGAGCATGATGCTGAAGGCGTCGAAATTTATCAGCGCATGAATCGTCTTGGCGATCTTGCTCAACAATTCATCGAGGGCCAGAATCGAGCTGAATTCCTGCGAGAGATGCGCCAGAATGCGCAGTGTGCGATTCTGCCGTTCGACACGCCGGTACAAACGGGCATTATCAATCGAGACGGCCACGCGGCTGGCAATCAAGCGGAGCAGCGCCCGATCTTGTTCGGTAAAGGCATTCGGACGGGTGGATTCGACATCGATCACGCCCACCAATCTTCCGCGCGCCACCATCGGCACGGCCAGTTCACTTCGCACCGCATCCAGGGCATGCAGGTATCGTGGATCGCTGCGGACATCCCCCACCATGATCGGCAGCCTGGTGGCGGCGGCGTGTCCCGTTAATCCTTCACCAATCGGAATCGTGAGATTGCGCACCACTTCTTCGCGATGGCCAATGGCATAACGAATGCGCAGCACTTGCAGCTTGTCGTTGTAGAGCAGGATGGCGAACAGATCGTGCTTGATAACGTCTTTGACGATTCCGGCGACGTTGGCCAAGAGGCGATCCAGGTCTAGAGTCTCCGCCGTCGCGCCCGCTACCTCCAGCAGGAAGTCCAACAATTCGGCGCGTTCGCGAAAGCGCACGGAGGGTTTGCGCGTAGTGGCCATCAGTAAGAGGCGCCGCCTGCCTGATCGGGAATCCTCCCCGCGACGGCCTCCATAATTTTCACGCCGGCGCTGGCGCCAATGCGGCTAGCCCCCGCGGCGATCATCTTTTCCATGTCGGCTAATGTTCGAATTCCACCCGAGGCTTTCACGCCCATATCTGAACCCACGGTGGCGCGCAGTAACCTGACATCGGCTTCCGTGGCCCCGCCGGTACTAAAGCCGGTCGATGTCTTGACGAAATCGGCGCCGCCTGCTTTCGCCTGCGCTGCCCCGGACTGTTTCTCGGCATCGGTCAGCAGCGACGCCTCCAGAATAACTTTCACGATCGCTCCGGCGTGATGACAGACCTCGACTACGCCATGAATGTCGGAACGAACGGAGTCCAGATTCTCCGCCTTCAGCTCTCCGATATTTATTACCATATCGATTTCGCGGGCGCCGTCGCCCATCGCCGCCTGCGCTTCAAACACCTTCACCGCGGAAGAACTTGCCCCCAACGGAAAACCGATGACCGTACAAACTTTGACGGGCGAATCGGCCAGTTCGGCGGCTGCCATCTTCACCCAGTAAGGATTCACGCAAACACTGGCGAACCCGTATTGCTGGGCCTCTTCACAGAGCTTCCGGATGTCCGCCGCCGTCGCATCCGGGCGCAGAAGCGTGTGGTCTATATAGGATGCAAGATTGGTCATAAGCTCTGTAGAATCAGAAATTTGGGGAACTAAATTATAATACCACGGGGGTATTATTTCTCGGCCCCTGTTAATGACTTCGTCATCGTCCACTTGTAATAATTATTGCAATGCCAAAACGCTTCCGGACGCCGCTGCTTGTCTTGCTAATGCTGTTCTCTATGCGCGCTTGGGCGGAACAGCCCTACGTCGTGCTGATCTCACTCGATGGCTTTCGTTACGATTACGCCGAGCGTTATAAGGCCAGCCACATTCTCGCTATTCGCGATCGCGGCGCATCGGCGAAGTCTCTGGTCCCGGTCTATCCCTCGCTAACCTTTCCGAACCACACGAGCATCATCACCGGGCTTTACCCCGCCCATCATGGAATCGTCGATAACAACTTTTACGATCCGCAGCGGAACGATTCCTTCGCCTTCAACAAGGTGGGGAATGTCGGCAGTTGGTATGGCGGGACGCCCCTCTGGGTTCTGGCCGAGCGGCAGGGAATGAAGTCGGCCACCTATTTCTGGCCCGGTAGCGATGGGGCCATTGCCGGGGTGCGCCCTTCTTATTGGTTTCCGTTCGATGATAAGGTGCCAAACGAAAAGCGCATTGATCAATTGATGGAATGGCTGCGATTGCCCGCCGAACAGCGGCCGCATTTCATCACCATGTATTTCAGTGAAGTCGATCATGCCGGCCATACCTTTGGTCCGGAGTCTCCGGAGACCGGCAAGGCCGTCCAGACTGTCGATGAAATCGTCGGGCGAATCTGGGAAGGCCTACAGGCGACCCATCTTCCGATTAATCTCATTATTGTTTCCGACCATGGAATGCAGCCCGTCGATAAGGGATACATCGTCCTTGGCCAGTACGCCGATTTGACGGGCATCCGCGATAACACGGCGGCTGGAACGCAGAAGCTACTCTATGTGGCGGATCGCGATAAAGCCGAGGCGACCTATCGCGCGCTGAAGGGCAAGAGCCCGCTGTTCGATATCTTTCGCCGCGCTGAAACGCCGCCGGAGTGGCACTATCGCGATAATCCGCGCATCGGCGACCTGGTTATAACAACGCTCGATTCAGGATTTTTGGTAACTAAAATCGCCGTCAATCCCGAGACGCATGAGCCCCGCACGCCTCCCGTGGGAGCCCATGGCTACGATCCCGCGCGTTTCAAAACCATGCACGGGATCTTCTACGCTATTGGGCCGAATATCGGCGCTGCGCAGGTCGACTCGTTCGAGAACATCCACATCTATCCGCTGATCGTGAAGATCCTCGGCCTACAGCCCCCGGCGCAGCTCGACGGGTCCTTCTCGGTTTTAGAGAGCATCTACAAACCGTAAAACTAGAAGCGATACTTCAGCCCGAATTGAATCTGGCGCATCGGAATCGATAACGAACTGATTGTCCCGGCGGCCCCTGGGCCGTCGTCGATGAAAGGGTCCGGCTGGGCGAAGTTCGGATGGTTCAACATGTTGAAGAACTCTACTCGAAATTCAATTTGCTGGCGTTCCGTAATGGCGAATTCCTTGCGCACGGATCCATCCAGGACTTGCTGCCCTGGCCCTTCCAGTACATTGCGGCCGGCATTACCGAAAGCATAACCGGTCGGCAACGGAAACGCGTTGATGTCGAACCATTGGTTCGGTGACCGTTGGTCTGAAGGAAGATTTCCGTTGGCGATGCGATTTGGCCGGACCAAACCCTGGTCGCCGGTATTCGAAGGATCGTACCCAAGTTGCGGCGAGAAAGGGAACCCGCTGCTAAGCGATAGAATGCCGCCCACATGCCATCCACCTAAGACGAGATCCAGCGCGCGGTTGTTGGAAAGGAACTGGCGCCCGCGGCCGAACGGCAATTGATAGTCGAAACTGGTAACCCATCGCAGGCGCTGATCGAAATCGGCCAGACCTTTTTCGGCGCGCAAATTGTAGCTGTTTTGCGGAAACGGTTGGGCGCAGCAAATCTCCGGAAGGTCAGTCAGAGTCTTGCTGTAGGTGAAGGCACTCAAAAACGAGAGCCCATGCGAATACCGCTTCTCCCCCTTCACCTGCAGGGAATGATAGGTCGAGTTTCCGCGATTCTGAATCGACGTGAACGGGCCGAAGTTTGTATAAGGCCGCCGCGATTGCACATCTCCGGGACCGGGAATCATTACCTGATTGCCGTCGGTAACCACTTGGAGGTGCGTTCCTTTCGATCCGGCATAGGCCACTTCGAGCGATATCTGGGACGGCAGCGCCTGTTGAATGGCGAAGTTCCATTGCTGATAGTAGGGGGTCTTCAAACGCTGGTCGACACTGGTTACGGGCGGGTTTATCGCTTGCGTCGCACTGACCGGCGGAAAGCCCTGCTTCACAGTAAGAAGCGGCGTGATGCCGTCGCTAACGAAAGACGGCTGCGTGAAAAACGGAACGTTGTAGGCGAGTTGCAGCGGCGCAGCGGTGCGGATTTCCTGGCCACTGTAGAACAGGCCATAAGCGCCGCGAACCACCGTGCTGGTCCTCTGAAAAGGACTCCAGGCGAATCCCACGCGCGGCGCGAAGTTAAGCTTGTCGCCCTCCACCAGGCTACGCGAAGCACCGTTCCGATTCGCCACGATCAGCTTTCCCGTCTGGTAGTCGAAATTGCTTTGCTTGTCGTTCACTTCCACCAGAGGTGAGAAGTATTCATAGCGCACGCCGAGGTTTAGCGTGAACCGGCTGGTTACTTTGAAATCGTCCAGGACGAAAAGGCTGGGCACATGCTGGCGATTGCCCAGATTGAGTAGCGTCGCAATGGTGGCATTTTGCGGCAGCCCTAACAATTCGTCGGCGAGGGAAATTCCGGTTCCATCGCTAGCCGCCGGATTTTGCGTGAACTGCCCCGTGAAACTGAATGATCCGTTCGGCGCGGCTACCTGAAAGATGTTGAATTCGCTCCAGCGAATCTCCGCGCCGTACTTCAGCGTATGACGGCCCAGAGTCTGGCTCAGCACGTCGGTGATCTGCCGTTCCTGGCTCGCCAGAATCGTGGGTGCATATCCTGGATCGCCCGTTCGTGTGTAGCCGCTAGGACGGAATAACGTGATGCCGTTCGTCGATGGGTTATCTGGCACGCCCGGTACGCGAATATCGGCGCTGGGTAGCTTGTTGCCCGCCGCCGGTACGCCGCGCCGGATGTGAACGTAGTTGAAGCCGAGTCGCAGCTCATTGACGATCGTCGGGGAAAAGGTATGCGTTTCTCCTAATGCCGCTCCCATTGTGTCTTCGAATCCGTTTCCAGTAGCTCCGCCTCCGCCATTGGCCAGGCCCGTTAGGGGCGCGGGGCGAAAATCGGTTCGGCCACTCATCGAATAGCGAAGGAATAAGCGATCCTTATCGGAAACGTTGTAATCCGTACGGAAATCGCCTTGGTCGATCCGATCCTGCTCGGTGGGAGAGATCACGAAGTTATTGCGAAACTTGCCCGCTTGATTGGGTAGTGGATACAAATTCAAAATGTTCTTGGCGATGGGATCCAAGCGATTCGCCGGAATGATATTGCCAGGAAACGGAGTGCGCGTATTCGTCAGCGGATTGTATGTGGCCGGATCGTAAATCGTCTTCTCGCCGGGACGCGAAAAATCTCCTAGACGCTCGGCCGCAGTCGGTACCGACGACACATAAGTCAGCGGATTGCGAATGATCGTGCCCTGATAGTCGCCAAAAAAGAACAGCTTATCTTTCTTGATCGGACCGCCTATCGTCGCGCCGAACTGATTCTGCTTGAACGACGCCTTGGCCGCGGTGGGATCTTCGAAATAATCGCGCGCATCCAGTGCCGAGTTGCGCAGGAATTCAAATACGCTGCCATGCCAGGCGTTACTGCCCGACTTAATCACAGCGTTGATGGACGCCCCTCCGCTGCGGCCAAACTCCGCCGAAAACGAATTGGTTTGGATCTTGAATTCCTGAATGGCATCCACATTGGTCCTCAATACCAGCCCGCCGGTATCGTTGGAGTTATTGTCCACTCCATCCAGAAGAAAATTGTTCAACGTTCCGCGCGCGCCATTTGCGACAAAGCTATTTTGCCCGCCCGTGCTAGCCCCGCCAGTATTTCCATTGGTTCCCGAACTGGTGCGGATCACCCCCGCGGTGAGTGTCGCCAACTGCACATAGTCGCGGCCGTTCAGCGGCAATTCGGTAATTTGTCTAGCCGAGACCACTTGCCCCAGCGATGAAGTTTCGGATTGGATAACGGCGGGTTCGGCCGATACGATCACGTTGTCCGTGACCGCGCCAACCTGCATATCGAAATCGATCTTGATGCGGTCTTGAACCTGCAACGTCAGGTTCTGCCGTGTCTGTTGCTTGAACCCCGGCGCCTCGGCTACAACGGAGTACTTCCCAACTTGCAGTGGAGGAGATACATAATCGCCCTTGTCGTCTGCCTGGACGGCGGCGCGTGTGTTCGTTGCAGTTTCCGTGAATGTGACCGAGGCCGCAGGTACTCCAGCCCCGCTTTGATCGCGCACGCTGCCCACAATTCGAGCGCTGTCGACCTGAGCAAACACCGGTAAGGATAGTAAACAACACAGCAAAACACGTTTCATTGGAAAGCTCCTGGCAGTTTCGATTTCCGCTTGGTGATTGCGTTTACTTGCGTATGGTTTTACTTAAGCGAAGATTGAGAGCTAGTATAGCAGTAAGCGAAAGAAAAAAGAACCAATAGTGACAACCTGATGAAGCCCGGCTATACTCCACGTTTCGCCACTCTGGAAATAGCGTTAACAAGCTTTCGATACGGTAGCTTTTCCAGGCTGCTGCATCCGATCCACTCGCCATCGCGCCACGTCGAGTAATACCAGCGAGCCAGCAACGCTAGATGTTCCTGACGATCCGTTATCGGTGGAGATTCCAGCGCTCCCGTGGCTAGCGTTTCCCGAAGCCGCCGGTCCATCGGAACCATTTTGCCTTCGCTAATCGCCAGTGAAAACGTGATCGCCGGCCTCCACACGCCGCGCTCCATGAATCGCAATTCCACAGCGTCCGGGTCCAAGGCGAGCGTGATTGCGACACCATACAAAGCTTCGACGTCGGCCACTAGATCGTCGCGCAATGCCAGTACTTGCTCGATTTGTTGGTATCGCTTGTGTTGGCGAGCTGCTTCCTCAAAATCCATTTCTTCGCTGGAACGTTCCCGCGCCGCTGCCGTGATCTCCAGCAACGAAGTGCCGGAAGTCTCAAGAAACTCCACCACCCGCCCGACTTCAGAGCGATACTCCGCCACGCCAACCACCTGCTGGCAAGGGCGGAGACACATATTCATCTCGCCGTAGATACAGCCCGGATGGTCCGGGTGAGGCTCCAGATTTTCCTGACACCGGCGAAGCTGAAACAGATCCAGGAACTGTGCTTCAAAGAGCTCGGCGCCAGCGCGCGTGCGGAACGGGCCATAGCAGACCGATCGTCCCCCGCCGAGCTTTGCGGTGACCGATGCCCGCGGAAATTCATTCGCTAACGTGAGCCGCACATAGGTCGGCATCCGCAGCTTCACCATCTTCAGGTAATTGTCCGGGAAGTGTTGGCGAGCGAGTTCGAAGAGCAGTAAATTCGATTCCAGCCGCGATGCGGTAAGCCAGTATTCGATGCGCTCAATCAGGCTGCGAAGATTCAACAGGCGCGATGGCTGTTCCCGCTCTCGCAGCAGCCGCAGCAATCGCCGGCGTAGAAGTCCGGTACGCGCCAAGTACGGCTGGCCTTCCCGCGGCCACAGTAAGAACACCGCCGGTTGATTCGGCAGCGTGTCTATTTCGTCTGGCCGTATTTCTAGTTTCATCGAAACAAACGCGCGTATTCTTCCGCTGAAGACGGAGGTTTCGTGGATAATTGCAGGTTCTCGGCCACATGCGCGATGCGGCTCATCCCTGCCAGGGCCACCGTCAGCCCGGGAGCGGAGCGGGTGAATTGAATTGCTCTTTGTGCGTCGGTGTTCAACCCCGGCAGCCCTGCAAGCAAGCGTTCCGGCAGCCCCACGGAGAGCCGACCCTGTAATATCGATGCACTGCCGATCACCGTCACTCCTAATTCTTCGGCCAGTTCCAGCACCGTCTTGTCGTCCTCTACCGGCAACGTCAGAGCTTCTAGCATTGCCAGGTTGAACGGGAGTTGAATATAGCGAAAGCGATGCCGGTCGCCACCAACTTCTTTGGCAATCGCGACGATCTTCGATAGCGATAATTTCGAGCCCCGGTACCCCTCCCACGTCGCCGTCCCGTAATATCGGATGGCGCCCGATGCAGCTTCCCGCTCCAGACACTCGAAGGCCAGACGAAGGCGATTATAGAATCGCTCGGTATCGATGAATTCCAACTGCGTTTCGGGGTTATGCAGGTAGAAAACGTCGATCGTTTCCAGGCCCAGATTCTTGCGACTCCGGGCCAATTGATCTCGCAGGAACGGCGGAGCCATCGTATGCACACCGCCCGCGATATCGTCCGGATCGAGTTCGCTATTTGTCACCGCCCGGGGCACCAGATAACCGGCTTTCGTGCACAACACGAACTCGTCGCGTTCCATCTCGCCGGCGCTTGCCAGCTTATCGATCGCCGCCCCAATCGCAAGCTCCGACCGTTGATGGCGATAGTTTAGGGAAGTATCGATGAAGTTAATGCCGCCTCGCAGGGCCGCCATCATGGATTCGGTATAGCCCCTATCCGTTTCGTCATTCACGTCGCCTAGATAGCTTCCAATTCCGATGTTTGAAACCAGCGTATCCTGGGCCTGCCGATAGAATCCGGCCTTGTTCTGCGCGTTATATCGCGACGCAAACCGCGTTGTGCCTTCCTGTGTGGCGAATCCGCTAAGCATCTCCATCAAATTGTGGCATGCCGCATGTCCTTCCTCTAGTGTTCGGCCTCGTTTCAGACCTGTAATGTTATTGTCATGAATCTGGCATAATGCTGACACCGCTGCTCGATACCCTAGATCAGTTAAGTTCAATTAAGGGGATCCATGACATCCAGACTCACAAGAGTTCTATCTCGGGCTTTGTGCGCCCTGTTATTCACGTGTATCGCCGCCTTCGCGCAGTTCGACAGCGCCGATGTTCTTGGCAACGTTCGCGATAATTCCGGCGCGGCCATCGCCAAAGCCAACGTAACACTGGTGAATCAGGACACAAATTCGATCGCGAAAACGGTCTCCGACGATGATGGGAATTATACGTTTAATAACGTAAAGATCGGCGACAATTACACCGTCACAGCCGAGGCGCCAGGATTTTCCAAGGCCGTCGCCAGCGGCATACGGGTTTATGTGGGAGCCCGCCAACGTGTGGACCTCTCGCTCCAAGTTGGCGCGGTTAACGACACCGTCGAAGTGACCAGCGCCGCATCCACGCTTGAGACCGACTCCAGCGAGCGCGGCCAGGTAGTAAACTCGGCCGCCGTGGTCGAGCTTCCGCTGAATGGGCGCAATTATGCCGACCTGGCTTTGCTCTCCACCAACGTTATTAAATCGCCCATCGCCTCTTCGTTCTCTCCCAGCGGCACGCCGCGCGAAGGCGCATTCAACGTGAACGGCATGCGTAGCACGTATAACAATTTCCTTCTCGATGGCATGGATAACAATGCTTACGGGACCAGTAATCAAGGTTATTCTTCGCAGGTAGTGCAGCCTTCGCCGGACGCCATCGCCGAGTTCAAAGTGATCACCAGCAACTATGGCGCCGAGTATGGACGCGTCGGCGGCGCTGTCATTACGGCGGTCATGCGGTCGGGCACAAATCAGTTTCACGGCACCGCGTATGAGTTTCTGCGCAACACGGATTTGAATGCCACGGGCTACCTGTTCACCTCGGCTGTTTTCGTCAAGCCCACTCTGCAGCGTAATCAATTTGGTGGAACGGTGGGCGGCCCCATCGTCAAAAACAAGCTCTTCTTTTTTGCCGATTACGAAGGCTTCCGGCAGTTGCAGCGCTACCTGAACTTCGATTCGCTGCCAACCGTCACCGACCGCGCGGGCATTCTACCGGTGACGGTGGTGAACCGGCTAACCAACGTAGTTTATCCGGCAAATACGCAGATTCCGATTGCCAGCCTGAATCCCTTCGCTGCGGCTCTTCTGGGTGGCCTGCCCACTCTTAATGGTGCGGGACGGTCAAACAACTATGGGGCGCTGCTGCTGGTTCGCGATTACAGCGACAAATTCGACGCCAAGATCGACGGTCAGATTAGCGACCGGATGTCGGCCTTCGCGCGCTTCAGCCAACGTAAAGATAATCAGTTTTATCAGCCTTCGTTCGCCGGCCCATCGGGTGGCGATGGCAACGGTTACATCCACGTACTCGATCAGAACGCATCGGTCGGCTATACCTGGACGGTAACATCCAGCTCTATCCTCGAAGCCCGGATGGGTTTCACGCGCGTTCTCGCCGGAAAGCAACCAGCTCTGCTGGGTGGGCCTAGCCTGCAGTCGTTGTTCGGCATCCAGGGCCTGCCCACTACCCCGGGTTTAACTGGTGGGTTCAACACGCAAACGGTCTCCGGATTTACGGCGCTCGGCCGGCAAACTAGCAACCCGCAATTTCAGAATCCGACTTCCTGGGATCCGAAAATCAACTTCACTAAGAACATCGGGCGGCACTCGCTGAAGATGGGCTATGAATACTTGCGAATTCACACCGAAATTTTGGATGTGAATCCTCTGTACGGGCAGAACGTGTACGCCGGGCAGTTTAGTAAACCGACGTGCGCCCAATTGGGACAAGCTACCGGTTGTACAGTTCCCGCCGACGCCACCAGCTACAATCTGGCAGACCTGATCTTCGGTTTGCCGAGCCAGATCAATCAAGGCAGTTACACCGTCGTTAATCTGCGCCAGTATGTCCACTCGCTATATTTCCAGGACAATTACCGCGTCACACCGAAGCTGACCTTGAATGTCGGATTGCGCTGGGAATTCGCTACGCCTCTGTATGAGCGCGATAACAATTACTCGAATTTCGATCCCACCACGAACTCGATGCTGAGAGCCACCAGCGGCAGTTTGAAAAACCGCAGCCTCGTCAGTCCCGACTATAAGGATTATGGTCCGCGCATTGGATTGGCCTACAGCCTAACTCCGAAGACCGTGATTCGAAGCGGCTATGGAATCAGCTACACGTTCTTCAATCGCGTGGGAAGTGCTCTCGAAGGCATCAACGCTCCGCAAGCTCTCTTCGGCGTGTTGAACCAATCCATTCCAGCGGGAGGCGCGGTGCCTTCCACCTTCCTCACAACGCAGAATGCTTTCACCACGGGCATAGCGAATCCTTCCAGCTTCAATCCCGCAAATTCGAACGTCGTCTATGTTCCACCAGATACGCGCAACCCGTATGTCCAGAATTGGTTCTTGTCGATTCAGCGCGAGATCACGAAGAACACTTTGATAGAAGTCGCGTATAACGGCAACCACAGCCTTCGCCTTCCCATTCTGGCCGACTACAATCAGGCGAGTCCGAACCTGCCAGGGCAAACTCTAGGAGTGCAGGCACGGCGTCCCATCCCAACTTTTGGTCCTATCACTTGGGTCGATCCCGCCGGCAACAATCATTACAATGGACTCTCGGCGCGATTTGAACATCGCTTCGGTGCGGGCCTTTACTTGCTGAATTCCTTCACCTGGGGAAATGCTATCGGCGATTCCGAGCAGGCTCTGGAAACCTACGCCGGTTATTTTCAAGCCAATCCGCAGAATATTCGCAATCTCGCAGCCGAACGAGGGCCGTCCTCATTCGACGTGAAGTTCAACAACGTCAGCAGTGTCGTGTACCAGCTTCCATTTGGTAAAGGCCGCAGATTTGGAGCGAGCCTCAACGGATTCGTCGATGCATTTCTCGGCGGATGGGAACTCAACACAATAAACACTGCTCATACGGGCACTCCGCTCGACATCGTTTACGCGCCGAATACGGCAACCGATACCACCGGACTTTCCAACGATTATCGCGGCCAGGCCTTCCAGCGTCCCAACGTTACCGGCAGCGCAGCCAGCCAAAGTAAACCCCAGAGCCTTAACACTTTTTTCGCCGGATACACCTTTACCGTGCCGACTCCGGATGCGCCGTTCGGGAACGTCGGCCGCAATTCGTTCCGCGCTAAAGGCTTCGAGCAGTGGGACTTTTCGGCCAACAAGAGTTTCCGTATCCGGGAGAGCGTCAAAATTCAGTTCCGATCGGAGTTTTTCAACCTCCTGAATCACACCAACTTCGGGATTCCGAACACGCGAATTACGGACGCGGCGTTCGGCACCATTCGTAACACCTACCCGTCGCGGCAGATTCAGTTCGCGTTGAAATTATTGTTTTAAGGAATTCGGTTCGCTTCGAAGGCCCAATCCCACGGGGGTTGGCTTTTTTTATGGAGTCTTCAGCATGCCATCGATGGCTTTGAGATTTTGGCGGGATGGGCCGGCTTGTTCCAGGTCGGGGTTAATTTCCAGAACCGCGCGAAAGTGATTGCCGGCCGCCGCCAATGTCTCCAGGCTGCCGGTTTGCTTGGCTTCCTTCATGTAGGCCAGGGCCAAACGGTAATGCGCGAATGGATCGGTCTTATCGTAAACAAGGGCCTTCTGGCAGTAAGGGATTGCGCTATCGAAGTTGTTCAGCAGATACTCGCAATCGCAAAGCCCAAAATACGCCAGGTTGCGCATATCTTTCCACGTATCGGCTTGCGCCGCGCGCTTCTTACGACCCATACCCGCCAGGAATCCGACGACGTAATAATTGAGTTTTCCCGCTAGCTTGCTGTCGAAGTCGCTGAGCTTCAGATACTGCACATACTCGTTCATCGAGGTTTGATAATTGCCTTGTTGGCGTAAGCTTTCGGCCAGCCAAAGATGCGGCTCGCCAACGGTAGGCGTTAAACCGATGGCCTTTTTTGCCGATTCGATAGCATCGGGGTAGAGCCCTTTCATGCGGTACGCCTGGGCCTGCAAATAGAACGCCATCGCATTTTTCGGTTCACGCTGGGTGACGATGTTGAACTGGCGAATCGCTTCATCCACCGCGCCGGTGTCAAGCAGCATGCCACCTAAACTGGTGCGCGCTTCCATGTAGTCGGGATCCACTTCAATGGCCTTGCGGAACGCTTTGAGCGAGTTCTCTTCATCGAATAGAGAGTTGTAAGCGCGCCCCAGGTAAAGCGCTGCATGGCTATACGTGGGGTCTGTCTGCAGGGCCTTGGAGAAATTATCCACCGCCAGTTTGTAATTCGCTGCTCCGCCTTTGTTGTACTGCTCAAGCCCCTTGTCAAACAGGTCGATGGCTGCTTTATTGCGACGCCTCGGGATCATTATCTTGATCGAGACTGTGGCATCCTGCCCTGGATAAACCATCTCATCGCGCGGCCCGTCGGGTTCATACCCCAACTTCACGGCCTTCACTGTATGCGCGCCTGGCAGGAGCCCCGGCAGTTTTAGCGGCGTTCCCTTATCAACCACGCCCATCGAGTTACCGTCCAGGAAAACTTCCACGCCATCCATATTGGATTCGAAAATCAGCGTGCCGTTCTTCGGCGCCGGCGGCTTGCCTGAGCGGAGTCCATTAGGCAGGAACGACAACAGCATGTTGGAGTCGAAACTGCCGCGATCGGATGTGGGGTTCTGCTGGCCCTTGGTAACTTCGCGAACATTGCGCCGCACATATTCGGCAAGCTCATCGGCGGTGACGATGCCGTCTTTATTCTCGTCGGCCTCGCCCTCCATCCCCTTCACGACATAGTAAGTGAAGATGCCATGTCCGCCGCCCCAATCCTTGCTTTCGAAGGAACGCTCACGGTCGCGGCTGGCGGTCAGGGAGAACAAAGACTTGTTCAGGTCGAGCAAGCTCTTATTGATTTTCTGTGCGTCGGCTTCCGGCGTGATTGCGCCACTATGGCAGGAATCCGTCAGCAGCACTTTCCATTTGCCTTTAATCTTTGTGCCGATCACGGAGCCCAGCGTATCCATTGGATACCCGGAGTCCTGGATGTTGTCGGGCGTGATGTCGTAGGGAGCGAGATAAGCCCGTTCATTGTTGACGAAGCCGTGGCCGGCGAAATAAATCAGAACGCGGTCGTCATCTTTTGTAACCGCGGGCAACCACGTTTCCAACTCCTGCCGGATGTTGGCTAGCGTTGCTTTCGGTCCTATTAAGCGATGAACATTTTCGGCGCGAAAGTTGCCGCCCTCCGGACTGATCAGAATTGAGTAGACGGCTTCGGCATCGCGCTCAGGGAAATCCAACTGTGCTTTGGCCGGAAGATTCTTATAATTGGCGACACCGATCACCACCGCGTAACTGCGTGGCACCGTCGTACTGGCAGGGGTTTTCGGTACGTTCGCTTCCTCGTACTTGAGATCGCGCTGCTTCTTCTCCTGAGCGAAGAGAGATGCCGCAAGGCAGAGAACGATTACACTACTTGTGCGCAAGGCGGAATTCATAGATCACCGGGCCATCCAAAGGGACGGGAGACGAAACGACAAACTGATTTTTGTTTTGAACGAACAGCAATTCGCGCCGCTTGGTGTCGCGCGTGCTTTCAAGATTCTGGGGGAGGGCTTCGTTCTGCCGGACTTGACGGGGTCCTGCCGACGTGTCGAGGCATTCTCCGCGAGCCTTGAAAATTGTATCGTCGCAGCGTGGCGTGAAACTCGTGGGTATTTTTCCAGGTTCCGGAGGCGGCGGCAGCGGAACGTAGGGTGCTTGCGGCGTTGCCCCACCCAGATCGACAGGGCTGATCACCCAATAGACGACATCGTGCCCGGGCGGTCCCGCAACCCGGAACCAGCCTTGTGTGGCGGGGACCGTGTATTCCTGCGACGCTGCGATGCGGTTATCCTCTCCGGTATCGGTGCGCGGATAGAGCAATTCGTATTTACCCGTGGTGCTGAAATTCATTACGTAGAGGTAACCGTCAAAGTTGGCTTGAAAACGAAATCGCACGCGATCTTTTTGCGAAAAGACGAGCGAAGGGTCAACGCTTTGCCAGGCACTCTTGTCGAAGCGCTCCACCTGCAAAGTCATGCGATGGGCGGGCGCGGTCTGCGGGAGAACTTCCGCCGCGCAAAGAAAACCGGTAACGATCAAGCAATAGGCGCGGGTCATAATCGTCTACTGATGCTTCAAGCTCAAATCTACGGTCAGCTTGGCGTCGGCGCTGCGATTGGTGTTGACGACGTACACCGCCGCTTCCTTCTTTTCGCCAGGAGTGGCCTCATCTACCTTTTCAAAAACGAGATCGCGGGCGATCATTTGTCCGCGGATACGGTTCACCAGCGCATCGTTGATGGGCATGCTGTTGGAGGCGATCATCAGATGCTTCGGCTCCTCTGAAACCGGCGTTGAAACTGGAACATTCGAACCGTTGGAACGCACGTTATATAGCAATTTTTCAAGGTCTTGTTCCGGGCGGCGAGATAGTACTAGAAACAATTTTTCGGTTCCCGCCGGACCCTCCAGGCTCCATTGTCCCGACGGAGTTCCGGGGATGGTGTAGCTCTTGCCTTTCTCAATCAGGTTGTTACCGGAATTGATCTCCTTGTTGGGAAAAAGAACGCTCCATGATCCGCTGGTACCCGCGGCAATGATGTAAAGATAACCGGTGTCGTTAGACTGCACAGTCACCCGGACCTTGTCGCCCGAATGGAACACAGTGTCGCTGTCGACTTCCATAAAATCATTGTCGACGCGCTTGGAAATGCTGTAGCGCAACCCGAGTGGCCGCATCGTGACATTGCTCACGTTTTGTATAACGGAACGATCGGGGACGGGTCGATTAGAAATTGGCGTGCGATCCTCTGGCCGCTTGGTGTCGGCTAGCGTCGTGTCGATCGGAGGCGGCTTGGGTGTGGTCTTGCGCGGAGCTTTGTGTGTTTCTACCGGCGGCGTTGCCGGCTTCGCCGCGGCGGGGGGATTATAAAACCACTCTCGCGCCTTCATTTCCGCTGGAGCTTGGTCCTGGCCAAGAGCCTGCGCCGCCGTCAAACTGAGTAAAGCCCAATAACGAAACATCGATCGCTCTCCTTGCTTACCCGCTAGTGTACTCCGGGTCCAATTACGATAGCGAATTATCGTGGGGCAAGAGGTCAATCAAAGGGCTACGGTCGTTTAGGCTTCGACCTACAATCTCTCGGCGAAAATCGCGTAGTCCAGCGCCCCAAAGAACGCGTTCCGAAAGTCTTCGGGTAAGGAAGCTAGCGAGGGCATGGTCTCTATCGCCGGACTCAGACGCTCGACTTCGATCCGCCCAAATCCGGATTCCCGCAGGTAAAAGGCCAGCAAAGCGGAAGGAACCGGACGAGTGTGCGTAGGATCGATATAAAAATGAGTGGCGAAGATGGCCAGGCATTCGGGATTCGGAGTCTCGATGGCGATCAGGGCGCCGCGGCGAAGTTTCTGCCCCGCCAGACGAATAAACTCAGGCAGACGATTGGGTGGCAGATGCTCAACCACCTGCGAGCAGTAGATGCCGCCCAAAGACGAATCCGCTTGTTCGGCAAGGTGGACAAATAGATCAGCTCTTGCTGCGTCCAGCCCTTTCGCCCGGCAGAGCCCGACGTTTTCCTCGCTCAGGTCGATCCCTCCCGCGCTAATGCCCGCGGCCTTCGCCGCTTCCAGGAATTCACCGCGGCCGCAACCGATGTCCAGCACATCCGTGTGCCCGGCAAAACGGCTGATATAGAGCTGTTGACGCGCCAGTACATACTGATCGGAGCCGCGGAAAGTATCTGCAAAACGAAGCCAATCTAGGGAGATTTCCTCCGCGGGTGTTTCGCGAACCCCGGCCGCTGTGGGGACTTGGGCGAATCCGCGCTGCCTGACGATGCGCAGCTCATTGTGAATCAGCTTCTCAAATTCCAAGTGAACTGCTTCGAAGTCTTTCCAGAAACGCTCCTGCAGCCGCAATGTGTCGCGTTCCATAGAGGCCGTGAATTCGCGATGCTGGGCATCCATCGCGGCGCGGAACGAGACTTCCGTCAGCGTCAGGCGATGCTGATAGGCACCCTGCAGATCGGCGATGGTTCGTAGAACATGAACCTCATGCCGGGTCATTTTCTCTTCCCATTCCACTCGCCATTGAGACCAATGCAAGCGGACATCTTTCAGCTCCCGCGCTTCCCGCAGCAGAATTTCCATCTTCGCTTCGGTGCCTACAATCTCACTACGGAGCGCGGCGATTTGCTGTTCGAAGCCCGCCGCCACCTGCACGACGACGCGATTCATCTCAGCCATGGTCTCAATATTCGCCTGCAGCGAAGCGACAATGGCCCGGTTGAATTCCACTTGCTCCCGAACATGCCAGTCGAGCGCCCGGGCTACCAGTTTCTTTATTCGCTGGACGATTGAGTTGGATAGCCCACCGCGGCGTGGATTTACCGTGCCTATCGCGGCCACCTTTCCTTCGGCGGCATCGCGAGCGCGAGCTAAAGGCGTCAGATCGGGGATGGGAATATTGGTTCCGCCGATAACACCATTTGGGTGGCGCGCACGGACCCGCTGCTGGATCTCTCGAATCGCCGCGGTCAGTTCATCAGCGGCCACGTTTTTTGCTCTTGCTCCAACTGGCGGTAATCTTCGTGTAAACTCCGCCCCGAGGCGTGAACTCACCGACGATGGTTGCCGACACCGGCTTGCACGCGGCCACGATATCGTTCAGGACGCGGTTTACGACATTTTCCTGGAAGATCCCCAAGTTGCGATAGGCCAGCGTATACATCTTTAACGATTTGAGTTCCAGGCAAAGCTTGTCCGGGACGTAACGAAGAATAAGCTCGCCATGATCCGGCAATCCGGTCTTCGGGCAGACCGATGTAAACTCCGGCATGCTGATTTCGATTTCGTAACCGGGATACTGATTGGGCCAGGTTTCAATTTCGGGTAGCGCGGCATCGATTCCGGCGCTTGCGTGTTCATCGGTGTACTGTTTGATTTTCATGCTGGCTTTATCGTGCGCGCAAGAAGCTCCAGGAAGAGGCCGACATCGGTAACGATTCCAATTGCCTGGCCCGTTCCGCGATCGCTGACTTTTGTGGCGACGGCGGGGTTTATGTCCACGCAGACTACTTTCACCCAACTCGGCAGCATATTGCCTGTGGCGATGGAATGCAGCATCGAACCGAGGCACAGAACCAATCCCGCGCCTTTCAAGTGGTGCGCATAAGCGTCCTGCGCCAAGTTCATATCGGTGATCGTGTCCGGCAGCGGGCCATCGTCGCGCAGGCTGCCCGCGAGAACAATGGGTACCTTCGCCTTGACGCACTCATACATGATGCCGCTGGTGAGACGCTCCAGCTCCACCGCTTTGCCGATTCCACCGGCCTGATAAATGGCGTTAATTGCTCGCATATGATTGCGATGACCGTGCTCTTCCTGGCGGCCGTCGCTCTGCCTGATTCCGAGCGAGGTGCCGAACATGGCGGCTTCGATGTCGTGCACTCCGAGCGCATTGCCGGCGAGAATGGCGTCGACATAACCAAGCTGAATAAGCTTTGCGAGCGGAGCAGTACCGCCGGTATGGACCACCACCGGCCCGGCGACGACAATGATCTTCTGTTTCGCGGCAACGGTTTGTTCCATCAACGTCGCCGTCTGGCGCACGGCTGTCTCCACCTGCCGCTCGGAGGAAATTCCGTTGCTCATGAAGGCGAATGACAGGCGATCGCGCTCCTTGGATTCGGGCACGACGCGAATCCCCTTCATTCCCACGATGGTGTTATCGCCGACCCGCAAATCGCGTAGGCGGCGGCAAAAAGCGCGGTCGTTGTGGATCACGATCATCGCATCCATGCGCTGATTTTCCGCTTCGATCCAGCGGCCTCCAACACGGACAAGAGTGCGGTGGTTGGTAGTGGAGTAAAAGTCGTCGGGGGCGCAGCGGTCCTGCTCGACCGCGCGAATTTCGGCGTCAGTGGTATCGATGGAAGAGCAGCCCAGACCCAGAAGTTGGCCGAGCAATTGTTCCATCTGCTCTTCGCTGGCGGCTTCCACTTTCAGGCGCAGGTAGGATGGGTCGCCATTGGTTTTGCCGATGCGGAATTGTTCCACCTCAAACCGGGCGTTGTATTCGACCACCGTGTCGAAGATCTGCTCCATAATATGCGAGTCGATCAGATGGCCTTCGGCTTCGACCACCTCGTGGGCAGACTGGGGACTGGATGGAAGCATGGGTTATCTATTAGGATAACCCGCCAGGCGTTCAGCGTTATATATGGGGGTCAGACACCTCTGCCACCCAATTCACGCGCGCGCGTTAATGGAATCAGTGGGTTACGTTTCTGAATACCTCGCGCACCAAAGAAAAGTCTTTAGAATCAATAGCCTCTTCGGCTACGGAAACGCCTCGACCCGGGGAGGTTTTTGTTCGACGTCAGGCCCAACCAACTCACTTTCGACCGAGAAATTCAACTCAAAGTGGTGCCAAAACGATTAAGAATCGTGAGAATTGGCTCTCGCAACGCCCCGCCGCACTGTTTTTCGGGATGTGCAGAAGTAAATGGTGGCAGAGGTCTCTGACCCCGCCCGGCGAGGGGCGACAACCCACATTTCTGAAACACTTAGGCTCCCTCAGAGTCAACCAGCCGATGACCTTACATGAATTGTTAGTTGAAGAACTGAAAGACCTCCACAGCACGGAAAACCAGCTCGTCAAGGCGCTCCCGAAAATGGCCAAAGCATCCGTATCCCCGGAACTCAAGGCCGCATTTCTCAATCACCTGGAAGAGACCAAGAATCAGGTGGAGCGGATCAAGCAGGCGTTCGAATCCATCAATGAAAAGCCCAAGCAGATGCTCTGCAAGGCGATGGCCGGGCTAGTGGAAGAAGGCAAGGAACACATCGAAGAAGATGCCGGCGATGTATTCGGGGACCTGGCTTTGATCGGTGCCGGAACGCGCGTGGAGCATTATGAAATGGCCGCTTATGCCGGTGCGATCGCCATGGCCAAGACTCTCAAATATGCCGCCGCAGCGAATCTCTTGACCGAGAATTTGCAGGAAGAACAAAAAGCCTCGAAGCTCCTCTTTGAATTGTCGAAGCCGATGTTGAAGGAAGCCGCCACTACTCCCGACGAAGAGTAGTGGTTGGCATGTCGAGCCCATCGTCTTCAGGTCTCCTCGTCCGGACGCATCAGCCTCAAAACCTGGAATCGCCGTTCAGCGCCCTCCATGGCGCAACTACTCCCAATGACCGGTTCTTCGTGCGAAGTCATTTTGACCCGCCGCAATTCGATCGCGAAACGTGGAGATTACGCGTACAGGGCCTCAGCGGGAAACCAATTGCACTCTCGCTGGATGACATCGAGAAAATAGCTCCCAGTACACAGACAGCAGTTATCGAGTGTTCCGGCAACGGGCGCCTGTTTCTGGATACCGCGCCGGAAGGCGTTCAGTGGGAGCTTGGCGCGATCGGATGCGCCAGTTGGACGGGTGTTCGCCTTGCCGCCGTTCTAGACCATGCCGGGATCCAGCACGACGCGTTGGAATTGGTCTTCGAGGGCGCCGACCACGGTGTTCCAGAAAAGTCGTTAAAGCCGAAGGGCGAGATTCATTATGCCCGGAGCTTGCCTCTTCCCATCGCCCGCCAACCAGAAATTCTGCTGGCCTACAAAATGAATGGCGAGTCGCTGCCTGCTGCCCATGGCGCCCCCCTGCGCTTGATTGTTCCCGGTTGGTACGGTGTTTCCTCCGTTAAATGGCTGGCGAAAATCACCGCCGTGAAGGAGCAATTCCAGGGCTATTTTCAGACAGTGGAATATGCCTACTGGAAGGACCGTGGAAACGGATCTATCGAGCGCGTGCCGATTACAACACTGTCTATCAAATCGCAGATTTCTCAACCTGCCGTGAATGAACAGATCCCGCTCGGCGTACCCTACCGTATCCGCGGGGCCGCGTGGACTGCGAATGCGGAAATCACCACGGTGGAAGTCAGCGTCGATGGTGGAGTCACTTGGACGCAAGCGAACCTCGATCCACCAGGGGAGCGGAATTCTTGGCGTCTATGGGAATGTAACTGGACACCGGCCGCCGCCGGCGCATACACGTTAATGTCCCGCGCACGCGACTCGGCGGGACGAGTTCAACCTTCCCGACACGACGAGAATCATGAAAGCTACATGATCCATCACACGCTGCCCATAACTGTCAAAGTAGCCTAAATCGCAGCCTGCATTTGCTTGCCGCAAGTCGCCAGAGCGAAGAGCGGAAAGTAATGGCGATATAAATGGTAAGTCAAATAGAAAACGCCCGGGAAGCCCGTCCCCGTGGTAAATTTCTCATCCCACGAACCATCCGCTTTCTGCGAATCCAGCAGGTAGCGGACGCCCGACATGGCGGCGCTCGAACGAGTGTCGCCGGAGGCAGACAGACCGAGTAAAGCCCACGCGGTTTGCGAGGCCGTGCTAGAGCCCGGTACGAACTGATGCGAGTCGTAGCTGGCGCAGCTTTCTCCCCATCCGCCATCGGAATTCTGGATTGATCGCAGCCATTGCGCGGATTTATCAATCGCCGGACGCGCCGCCGAATGTTGACTTACGCGCAATCCACGCAGCGCCAGGAAACTGCCGTAAATATAGTTCACACCCCACCGGCCATACCAACTACCGTCGACTCGTTGATGCGTCACCAAATATTGCACGCCCTTGTCGATTGCCGGATGATCGCAATCCAAGCCCCGGCCGCATAACGCCTCCAGTACCCGGCCGGTGATGTCGGGACAGGTAGGATCGAGCATCGCATTATGATCGGCAAACGGAACCTTGTTCAGCATCTGCCAATTGTTATCGACATCGAAGGCAGCCCATCCACCATCGGAAGATTGCATGCCCAGTAGCCAGTCGATGGCCCGCCGTTCCGCGCGTTCCTGCTTATCCGGATCCGAGGCCTTGGCGTGCATCAACCCTAAAAGCACCATCGCCGTATCGTCGATATCCGGATAAAAATCATTAGCGAATTCGAAGGCCCAACCACCGGGAGTTAGGTCCGGCCGTTTCACCGACCAATCGCCTTTACGGCGAATTTCCTTGGTCAGCAGCCAGTCGGCGGCACGGGTCATCTTCGCCGGATCGGCCTCGCCCAGTTCGCCCAGAGCGAAGGCGGCGATCGCCGTATCCCACACCGGAGAAACGCAAGGCTGAAATTGCAGCTTGTCTTCAGTCTCTAAAATCAGGCTTTCGAACTGGCCCATGGCTTCCAGCAGGTCGGGCTGATCGCGCTCATAGCCAAGTGCTTCCATGGCCATGATGCTGTACATCATCGCCGGATAGATAGCGCCCAGGCCGTCGGTGAAGCGCATGTGCTCCAGCATCCAGCGCTCGGCTTCGCGAATGGCGCTCTTGCGAATATCTTTGATGCCGCGGCGCTCCCAGAGCTTCACAAGACGGTCGGCTTGATTGAACAGAATCGCCAGACCCTCGCGCTTCGGTGCCGTGAATCGCTTACCTTCGATGATCAGCTCTTCGACGTTGAAGCCCGTTGGCACCGGCCGTTCACCGCCCAGCGATTGCACAATGGAAAGTGGCACGACGATGGTCCGTGTCCAGGACGACATTTCATACAGTAAACCGCCGGGCACAAGAAAAAGCTCCGGCGGAATACTGGGTGCATATTTTCGCGGATACAAACCAAACAGACTGAGATTGATTTTTGTATAGCTATTACACGCTTGCAGGCCGCCCTTTAACAGGACTCGATTCCGGGCGCGGATCATGAAAGTCTCGTTCGGCCCGGCCCCGGCAAGCTTTAGCGCGACGTAAGCGCGCGTGGTCGCATTGATCTCCGAAGGCCCGCCCTCATAGATATTCCAGCCGCCATCGGAAAGCTGCCGATCGCGAATTGTGCGCACGGCTTTGTCAATCCGTTGCCGCGCCGGCGGATTCCAAGTTTCGCCTTGCGGCGGATGCAGCCACAATTCATACAGCACATAATCGGATTCGAGAGTTGCGTCGGCCGTCAGTTCGCCCGACCAATAACCATCGGCGTGTTGCTTACCAAACAGCGCGCTGGCGGAAATTCTGGCGGCTGTTTCGGCGCGCGCCGCAAGTTGTTTGGCCTCCTCCCGGGCGACGCGCTGCACTGCCTGTGGATCGCTTGGCGCGGCGGGGAGAACGTACTCGTAAGTCTCTCGCATTTAATGTTCGATATTCCAGTGTTCAATATTCCGGATAATATCGCGAGGGATATTTCCCCCCAGATTTTCGGGAAGGACAGATTTCGCGACCAATACAATCGCGCAATTCCTAGCAGCTTGATTCAATGTTCCAGTGTAACGGCTTGGCACCGCTTAGGGCAAGGATCAAAGGGCCTTTGCCGGGTAGCGCGAGTTCAAGAATCCGCTGTCAAAAAGAAACACGAAAAGCTGCATCACCGTAGCCACGGCGATCGGCGCCACCGCCTGTTCAATTCGGCGATTTGCGGCCAATACGCCCCAGATGGCGATCAATCCTCCGGCTGCATATAAGATGCCTGTCGCTAGTTCAACCACACGCCAGCCCTGGTTGAGATTTCTCGGCAGATACAGGCGAAAGAGGATTAGCCAGACGATTCCCAGCAAGCCCCACTTGATCAGGGAAGGAGTGCGGATCCAACTCGCGATCGAGTCCGTCGCGGCCCGTGAGCTAGCCGCTAAAATCCCGAAGTTTTCAATCACATCGCAGAGTGCGGCGATCGGCGCTAGAACCATGACGAGCGTTCCAAACTTTCCCCGAGCAGCCGCCCAAGCAGGAACAGGTTGAGTGAGTAACCGGCAATCAAGCCGAAATCAAGGAAGGTATTGCGGCGCAGCGAACGCGTAAAATCATCATCGTGAGTAAGCCCGTAAACACGTACGGTCTCCGCGGATGTCCGCACTAGTTCAGCGGCAATTACTGGACTTTGGAGGTTGTCGGGCAGATCACCTTCGCGCTTTGGCCCGGCAACTGCCGTCAGGGCGGCAAAACAAATCATGACGAGCGTGCTGACGATTAGAAGCGATCGGATGTTCAACCTAAGAAGTTAGCGCATCGCCGAGTGTTCGGTGCGTTTTTCTATCTGCTGAATGGAGCTTCGGGCCGCGCGCCCAAGGTCGATAGTTGGCATCAAGCCAAAGCCGCGCTGGGGTATAGCCGGCTCTGTTTTCGTAGCCGCGATGACTCGCAATGCTGGAAGATCGGAAGCGTCTCCGTTTTCCGCGATGATGCGCAAGGCGACAACTCGATCGGTAGCCTCACTGCTGCTAGCGAGCAGTTTTCGGGCGATCCGCAAGGACGCCAGCGGGTCAATTTGGGCAGCGCGGTCCAGACTGAGAATTCCCAAAATTCCGCCCCTGGGCGCGATCTTTTCCAGGTAGGGAAGAGCACTACGATCCTCGTAACCAACCAGGCCATTGATGGCGTTGGTTGCCACCAGCAGGTTAGGATCTTCGGCCGCGGCAGCGATCAGCGGCAAAAATTCCGGATTCTGCAGCGCTCCCAGGTGGCGCACGGCGGAAGCGCGAACTTCAGGCGCCGGATCCTTCATCGCATCCAGCAGTTCGGCCGACGCAGCGGCGACTTCCAGATTGCGGCCGGCACAACCGCGCAACATTTCCAAACCCAAGCCGCGCCGCATTGCCTGCAAGGTTTCCGGCGATTTGTCGCCCCGCAAAGCAAAGCAGGCGTCGTTGCGCTGTGCCTCGTTAAGCTTCGCATCGAACATTCGGGCCGCGGGGGTGTCGGCGGCGCTCAGAGATATCGCGAACATACAGAGTGAGAAGAATCGCATATTATTTGACCTTGTTCTCGCTAACCGCAAACGATTCGTTAATCAGCCGCGCATGGGCCTGGAAACCCGGCTCTGGCGTCTTCAGTTTCAGCGCAAGTTCCATTGCTTTCGCGGCCTCGCCGTAGCGCTTGTTTTTGTACAGCACCCATCCCAGAGCGTCGTAGGTATAAACATCCTTGCGATATTCGAGCTCGGCCGTGGCCAATTCCAAGGCACGATCCAGATGCCAATCGTGATCGGCATAAATGATCGCCAGGTTACGATTCACCTTCTCGCCATTGGCTTTCGCCAGTGTGTCGATGGTTTCAATCAGCTGCTTTTGTTTGCCCGCTTCAGCCGGCTGCTTGGCGGCGAGGTAGAGGTCATACAGCGCTGCTGCATAATCGGGCAGTGGCGTAATGGACTGGGCCCGGGTGTAACTATCGATCGCTCTGCCGATGTCCCCTTTGGCCGCGTATACTTTCCCCATTCCCGCGAATGCCGGATGGTAATTGGGGAACGTCTGGGTCGCGCTGGTATACGCTTTCCCGGCGAGATCCAGTTGGCCGGACTTTAGATAGTAAGCGCCCAACTCTACCCAGCACCAGGCGATGTTTTCCGGCGCCGTGCTGCCGGCCGTGATGGCCAGCTTCATAATCTCTATGGCGCCCTTCATGTCGTTGTTCAAAAAGCGGTAATGGGCGGCGCGATTATAGCTCGCCAGATCGGGCCGCAAGTTCATCATGCGTTGATAGGCATCGGCGGCTTTGTCGTAGTCGCCCAATTCGATATAGGCGTCGCCTAGCGTGCCCCAATTCCAGGAGTCGGCTGGCGCGATTTCGGCCAGATGCATCGAGTCCTGCGCTACCTTCTTGAAGTTATGCCGCTCCAGTTCCGTTTCCGTCCTCAGGCGCAGGGCATCGTACTGAGAGCTATCGGCGTCGAGCACGGCTTGCAGCAGCTTTTCCGCGCGGTCGATATAGCTGAAATCTGTGGTCTCGCGCATCTTCTGAATGTAGGTGCCGGCTAGCAGAACCTGATATTGCAGGGTTTCCGGCTGGGCTTTGACCAGGGCGACATAGAACGCGATCCGGTCGTCAGTCCGAAGGCGAGTTGCCTGTTCGGCCAGGGCTTTGTCTCGCAGCGCGGATATTACGCGATCTTCGCCGAAGGCCGTGGCGGTTATCAATACTAGAACGAACATCGGTACGGCAGCGATCATAAGTTTCTTCATAGGTCTCCTGACGCAAATCCGAGCGGGCGAAACCGGAGTCGCACCCGCTCGAATCGTAATTACTGGCCGGTGGTTTTCATTCCGCGGCCGTTGGTTCCGTCGATTTGGCTATGACGATAACCGGCGTGCGGCGGAGCGTGGAAGGGGAAGTGGTCAAGGGTCGGGATGTCGTTGGAATTGACACCATCGCCCAGCGGCGGTTGCGTCGTAAATCCAGGAACTAAGACACCAGCCGCGGCGCGCAGGCCGATATCGACAACATCGTCGTTCGGGCGGCGTCCACCGAAAGGCCAGCCGGCGTTATCGCCGCCCAGCGGTCCAAGACGGCTCTGTGATGCCAGGGGCGTCGGGGGCGTGGTCAGGTCAATGCGGGTAATATCCGGCACGTACACACCAAGCAGGTCGGCCCGTGGCGCGGGAGCGGTATTCAACATGAAGACGCCTTTCAGGATGCCCGACACCAGAAACGGATCGGAGATGAACTGAGCGAATTGCGCGTCGTCGGAGGGGCGTGAGCGATTCCAGTAATCTTTCATTGGAAGCGGGATCAGCAGTTCCACAGTAAGGGGATTGCCAACGCGATCTACCTGTACATAATCGCCAAAACTCTGGTCGGCCGCGGGGCTCGGACGGAGCGTGATTACCTGGCGCAGCGTGGTGGCCCATGCGCCGATCTTGGCGTTCGGATCCTTCGGATCGGTAGGGGCCGTGCCGCTGGCGGTGGCCATCGTGATCGGCATCTCGATTGCGATCAGGCTGATGTTGTAACCGGCGAATCCATCGATCGCGGCCGGAGCGGCGGCGCCTGGACCGGCGTCGGCTCCACCGGCGAGGACCGGTGCGGGCGCGCGAAAGTTCAAGGTGTCGAATGTCGCGCCGCTATCGAAATAGAAGGCGTCGTCGCGCGGGCCGGCGAAAATTCGCATGCCGTTGCTGAGCTCGAACACGGAAGGCTGACCCAGCGCCGCCTCATAGTTCGGCATCGATTTCGGGCCGAGGTTGGGTGGCGCGACGGATAGCTTGTGTCCGTTCTTGTCGGTTTCAAAGGTGGTTGTTTGTCCGGTGCGGTAGTTGCGGACGATCACGGTATAGAACTGGTACAGAAAGATTCCAGTGCTATCGATGTTGTCGATGGTTCCGAAATAGGAAACGAAGGTGGGATTCGGGCGCAGGGTGGTATGGAAAACCAGATCGATTTGCAGGTCGGCGTTGCCGTCGAGTCCACGTGAATTATTCACGTTGAAGCGATAGGCGACGCTGTCCGAAAACTTGTAATAGCTGGGACCGTTGTCGGGAACCTGAAATCCTTGCGTGCTCATGCTCATTACAAGGCGATCGCTTTTGCCTTGTTCGTAGCTTCTGAAAATGTAAAAATCATTGAGGTTCGCCGTCTGGTCTTCGAGAAGCAAAGGACCATTTCTATGACTGGCGGCGAACGCGGAAGCGGCAGCGAGTAACAGTACTGACGCGGAGCGTGCGAGCTGTAAGTTCATATTCCCCTCCTGGAGATTTGAAACTTTGGCAATAATGGATACGGTTGAAACGAGAAATCGGATCTTATTTGTGAAGTACTTCGACCACGCAATCCATCTCTTGATCCGGTTGCGTACCATCCATGGACGAGTTCAGAGCCAAAAGATTCCGCCGCACCTTAAAAGGGACTCCACATGTTCATTTTCCAGCGTTTTTGCAAGATTGTAGCGATCGTGCCGCTATGTTTTGCGTCGCCATTCTCACTGTGGGCGCATCCCATGGGGAACTTCAGCGTCAGCCATTACTCTCGATTGGTGGTCCATCCGGATCGTATTCAGTTGGAATATGCGCTGGATTTAGCGGAAATTCCCACATTTGAATTGCTTCGCGACTGGAAGCTGGAGAAGTCGAGCGCGCGGGCGGAATTAGATCGCAAGGCCGGCCAGCAGGCTAAGTCGTGGCTGAACGGACTGCATTTGACGATAAACGGCAAGCCAGCTTCCTTGCTTTTCGATCGGGCGGAACTGGTGATTGCCGACGGAGCGGGGAATCTGCCAATTCTACGCATCACGACACAGGCGCATCTTGAGGCTACGGGCGGTAAGCTGGGGCTGGAAGATTTGAATTATCCGGACAGAGCGGGCTGGAAAGAAATCGTAATTCAATCCACCGAGGGCGTGGGTCTGCAGGCGGCCAGTCAAGGAAGCCGCGATGCGAGCCAGGCATTAACGCAATATCCGGCCGACCCGAGGGTGGCGCCGCCCCAGGATGTACGCGCCGAACTCAGTTGGATGGTGACCCCCGCGTTACAGGCCAAGCAGGAGAATGCTCGCCTGCCCGGGGTATCGAAACCCGCCGCGCCTAGGATCAGCGCGATCGAGCAGCCGAAAACGTCGGGAACCGTTTCTCCCGCCACACGGACGGCCCAGGCCGCACCCGGGGGCGCCGTAGTTCGCGGAGATTTTCTTTCCAATTTTCTTAGCCAGCGTGAACTAACTCCGTGGATGATCTTCGTCGCGCTGTGCGCCGCGTTTGTTTTGGGAGCGGCTCATGCATTGACTCCCGGCCATGGCAAAACGATTGTCGCCGCTTATCTGGTTGGTTCTCGCGGAACGTTGAAACATGCGCTATTCCTCGGGGCGATGGTTACGTTCACGCACACGATTTCGGTATTCGCGCTGGGCTTGGCGACGCTGTTTCTGTTTCGCTTCATCATGCCTGAAAGGTTGACCCAGGGGCTGGAAGTCATCTCCGGATTGAGCATCGTGGCGATTGGCGGCTGGATGTTATATGGCCGGCTGCGGCATGGCGGACACTCGCACTCGCCTTCGCACGGGCATAGTCATGATCATTCTCACGGGCATTCGCACGGGCATTCCCATGATCATGATCACAGCCATTCGCACGATCACGCTCATGCTCACGCCGTAACGGCCCATACGCAGGACCACACACATGATCACGTTCACGCCGCCACCCACACGCACGATCACGCGGTCGCCCATAGCCATGCGCATGATCATCCGCATACTCACGATCACGGTGTCGCGGCCACGCACAGTCATGCTGCCGATCATTCCCATTCGCATAGCCACGGTCACGATCACGGGCCTGGCGGCCATAGTCACATGCCCGAAGAGATCTCCTGGGCTGGGTTGGTCGCACTGGGCGCGAGCGGCGGGTTAGTGCCTTGCGAGTCTGCTCTGGTTCTGTTGTTGGGCGCGATTGCTCTTGGCAGGGTGGCTCTGGGATTAGTGCTGCTCGTGTCGTTTAGCCTCGGCTTGGCCTTGGTCTTGATGCTGATTGGAGTTCTTGTATTGTATGCCAAGCGGTTGCTGCCGTCGGGCGCAGGCTCGCGCTTTGGCGGATTCTTTCGCTGGGTTCCCGTGGCATCGGCAGGCTTCGTCCTTTGCGCGGGACTGATCATGACTGGCGTTTCATTAGGCTGGGTGCAATCGCCGTGGATGATTCGCTAGGGCTCCCCAGCTGCCGCCCGCCGACCGCGTGATACTCTGGCAGTACAGATCTTTCGATCTCTTCCTGTACCCCAATGGCAGCAGAACCTAGCGAGTCCGCCGGAGAAAAATTCCAGCGGCTGGTGGAAATTATGGCGAGGCTTCGCGCCCCGGATGGATGTCCTTGGGACCGCGAGCAGACCTTCGATTCGCTGAAAGCCTACCTGCTGGAAGAGAGCTACGAAGTGCTGGAAGCAATCGATCTTCGCGATTGGGAAGGCCTTAGCGAAGAACTGGGCGACTTGCTGTTGCAGCCCGTTTTTCTGGCCCAAATGGCTTCCGATGAGGGACGGTTTCGCATCGAGAATTCGCTCGATGCAATCAACGAAAAACTGGTTCGCCGCCATCCTCACATCTTTCAGCAAGCGATTGCGCATACGTCCGCGGATGTCAAGCGCCGCTGGGACGAAATCAAAGCCGAAGAGAAACGAAAAAAAGGCCACGTGGAAAAGGGGATGCTTGACAGCATTCCGCGTTCCGTGCCGGCCCTGGTGGAAGCGCAAAAAATCAGCTCGCGGGCAGCGACAGCCGGATTCGATTGGGAAACTGTAGAGCAGGTAATCGACAAGCTGCATGAGGAATTGGGCGAACTGAAAGAAGCGCGATCCACCGCGGTGCAGGCTGACATCGAGGGCGAGTTGGGCGACCTGTTGTTCGTCATCGTGAACATGGCGCGCTTTTTACGGGTGGATCCGGAGCAAGCGTTGCGCCGTACCAATGCCAAGTTTCGCTACCGCTTCGGGCATGTCGAAGAAAGCTTGCGGCAGGCAGGTAAGACGCCCGGTGATGCGACCTCGGGGAAATGGAGAAGCTGTGGCAGGAAGCCAAACAAAAAGCTTGATCGACGTTCGCGCACTTAGTGGCCAGGCGGAATTTGAGGAAGCAGTCCAACTTCAAAAAACAATCTGGGGATTCGAAGATATCGACCTTTTGCCGGTGAGGCTCTTCGTCGTCGCAAGCAAGGTGGGCGGCCAGGCGTTCGGCGCCTACGACCGAGATCGCATGGTGGGATTTCTGGTGGCGATTCCCGGTATCAAACCCGGCCCCAGCAGCTATCTGCATAGCCATATGATGGGCGTCCTGGCCGAGTATCGCAATGCCGGCGTGGGCCGGATTTTGAAACTGGCGCAACGCACCGAGGCGGTATCGCGCGGCATTCCACTGATCGAGTGGACCTTCGATCCGTTGGAAATTAAAAATGCCTACTTCAATATCGAGCGCTTGGGCGCAATCGTGCGCCGCTTCATCGTCAATCAATACGGCACCACCAGCAGCCCCTTGCACGGCAGCTTGCCTACCGATCGATGCGTGGCCGAATGGTGGATTTCCAGTGCCCGCGTTGCTTCGTTATTGAGCGGAGATCCTGGGCTCCGTGCCGAGGCCGGCGCTCGCATCGCCGTACCCGCCCAAATCGCCACTTTGCGTCATAGTAATCCGCCGCAGGCGCGAGACATTCAAAAGCGAGTGAGCGAACAATTTCTGGAATACTTCGACAAGGGGCTGGCGGTGATTGGATTCGAGCGCTCCACCGAGGCGGGGACGTACCTACTAGGCAAATGGGAATCAAAATAGACCGCGTGATATTGCGGCAGTTACGTATGCCGCTAGTGCATTTCTTCGAGACGAGTTTCGGACGGACTTACGAGCGCGACATCGTCGTGGTGGAGGTGCAAGGTGACGGGATTTCTGGTTGGGGCGAGGTAACGGCGGGCGAGAATCCTTTCTATAACGAGGAATGGACGGAGTCGGCTTGGTTACTGTTGAAACACTACATCGCGCCCCGCGTCCTGCACTACGAATTCGCCGCCGCAGAGCAGGTGGCGGCGCGGACCGCGCATATCCGTGGACATCTGATGGCCCGTGGCGGACTCGAAGTGGCGGTCTGGGATCTGGAAGCGCGCATGGCGGGCTTACCACTCTGGAAACACATCGGTGGTGGGGCGCGGCGCGAAATTCCTTGCGGCGTTTCGATCGGCATTCAGGAAACCGTGCCGATTTTGATTGAGAAAATTCAGACCGAGCTCGAGGCCGGATATCAACGGATCAAGATGAAGATCAAGCCCGGATGGGACGTGGAGGTGATTCGCGAAGTCCGGCGCAATTTTCCCTCGATCCCGCTGATGGCCGATGCCAACTCCGCCTATACTCTGGCCGACGCCGATCGCCTGCGGGCGCTGGATGAGTTCGATCTGATGATGATCGAGCAGCCGCTGGCGCATGACGAGATCATCGATCACGCGGAGTTGCAAGCCAAGTTGAAAACGCCGATCTGCCTGGACGAGTGTATTCGTTCGGCGCATCAAGCGGAGCAGGCCATTCGCATCCAAGCTTGCCGGATCATCAATATTAAGTTGGGACGCGTTGGGGGATTTTTAGGGGCCAGGCAGGTCCACGATATCGCCCAGCGGCATCAGGTTCCGGTGTGGTGCGGGGGGATGCTCGAGTCGGGGATCGGGCGGGCCCATAACGTGGCTTTATCGACGCTGCCCAACTTCGTGCTTCCGGGCGACGTGTCGGCCAGTAAGCGCTATTGGGCGCGCGATGTGATCCGGCCGGCGGTGGAAGTCTCGACGCAAGGAACGATTGCGATTACCGATGACGCCGGATTTGGCTACGAGATCGACCACGGCTTCCTCGACAAAATTACGGTCCGCAAGGATGAATTGAGTTAATGGCGGGCTTCGTCCAGCTACTGCGGCGGAACCGAAATTACCGCTACACCTGGACGGGCCAGATCGTTAGCGAAATCGGCGATAACTTTAATAACATCGCGGTATTCGGGTTGGCGATGGCGAAGACCGGATCGGGCATGGTGGTGACAGGCGTAATGTTATCCCGCGCCATTCCGATGATGATGGCCGGTCCGCTGGCGGGCGTTCTGCTGGACCGGATGGATCGCAAGCGGATCATGATCGTCAGTGACTTGTTCCGCGCTGTGATCGCAATTGGGTTCGTTTTGACAGTAGTGCGGCCCGAGACCTGGTGGTTATTTGTTCTGAGCGGCCTGCTGATGTTCGCCTCGCCCTTCTTCACCAGCGGACGGGCGTCCATTTTGCCAACGATCGCCAGTAAAGACGAACTGCATACGGCAAATTCACTCACCCAAGCCACGCAGTGGACTAGCGTCACCATCGGATCGTTTTTGGGGGGCACGATGGTGATGCAGTTCGGCTATGAAGTGGCTTTTCTGTTCAACGCTTTATCCTTTGTGATTTCGGCGCTTTGTATCTCTCAATTGCGGGTGGCCGAGGGCGGCTTTCGGCCACAGCGCAACGATCTGGGGGAGGACAAGATTATGCAGCCATGGCGGGAATATAAGCAAGGGCTGAGTTATATACGATGCTCCCCGTTGATTCTGGGGATCGGTCTCATCAGCGTCGGATGGGCCACCGGCGGCGGTGCGGCACAAATTCTATTCAGCCTTTTCGGCGAAGGTGTCTTCCACCGGGGAGCAAGCGGTATCGGTATTATTTGGGGCTGCGCGGGAATTGGATTGATTGCCGGCGGCATCATCGGACACTTGTTGGGGAAGCGTCTCAGCTTTGGCGGTTACAAAGTAGCCGTATCGGTTTGTTACCTGATCCACGGCGGATCCTACGTCATGTTTAGCCAAATGAAGTATTTTGGAGCAGCGCTGTTTTTTATTGGTTTATCCCGTGCTGCTGTGGCCGTGAGTTCCGTTTTGAACTTCTCTGAATTGCTACGTCACGTATCCGATTCTTACCGCGGGCGGGTGTTTGCGACAATCGAAACCTTTACCTGGTCGGTGATGATGCTTTCGATGACGGCCGCCGGAGCCGCCTCGCAGCGCTATAGCCCACGGGCCATCGGCGCTGTCGCTGGAATTCTCAGCAGCATGACCGCAGTCTTCTGGGGGTGGGCCAACTGGACTGGACGACTGCCAGAACCCGCACTATCAGGCGTGAATCCAGAAGACGTTGAAGTCCATGGTGAGCCGGTGGCTTAAGCTAAAGCCAGCGAGTTGACATGGTGTGCGGCACGTTTGAACAACAGCGCTAATTCGTCGGCGGAAGTAAGGGCATCTTGACAATCATGGCAAATCATCAGATGTTCTTCAAACTGACACATCTCAGAAGCGGGAAGCCGATTCAACGAATACGCTTCCACAACCTCGGAGGAAAACTTTTCTGAGCAAGATGCCATCACAGACTCCGAGGCACGCCGGATACCAATTGATTGTGCCAATCAAATCAGTGCTTTATGTGCTCGGCTTTTTTAGGATGCTGGTATTAACTGCAGGTTATTAGGTGCTAAAAGGGAAGAATTTCCATTATGGGATTGTCAAATCAGAAAATTTTAGTGACGGGCGCGGCCCGGCGAATCGGCCGTCAGATAGCGATCCGCTTGTTCGACGAGGGCGCGAAGGTGATCATCCACTATAACGGCTCGCAGGCCGAGGCACTCGAAACGTCATCGCTCTGTGGAGATGCGCCCGTTTACCAGGCCGACCTCAGTAATGTAGCGGCAATCGGGACGATGTTTCAGAACATCGAGCGGGAGCATGGCCCTTTGTACGGCCTGGTGAATAACGCCGCCCGGTTCAGCCGCTTCGATCCCTTGCAAATCACAGAAGCCGATTGGGACTCGATTCACGACATTAACCTCAAGGGAACGTTCTTTTGTTGCCAGCAAGCAGCCCTACAGATGCAGCGAACGGGTGCCGGGCGGATTGTTAACATCAGTTCCCTGGGTGGGTTACTTCCCTGGTCCGAGCACGCCCATTACTGCGCGTCGAAGGCTGGAGTAATTATGTTGACAAAGGCATTGGCGAAAGCCTTTGCGCCGCTGATTACGGTAAATTCGGTCGCCCCTGGGGTGATCCCCTTTGGAGATTTGGATCCCCGCTCGCAGCGTCTGATTGCGTCTACTCCGGCACAGCGCGGGGGAACGGCCGACGAAATCGCCGACGCCGTGATCTTCTTCCTGAACGCTTCCAATTTCATTACAGGGCAGATTCTGGCGGTAGACGGCGGTTTGAGCCAGAAGTAAATTCTCACAGAGTTGAAATCCGGCCCGATAAGATTTTTGTGAACAGATTCATTGAGAACGCCGGACGGATCTTCGACGCAGCTGAAAATGTAGCCAATAGCGGCACGACGCCGACCTCAATGACGATTTTAATTGGCGCCCAGGGCGGCATTCGGATGGTGGTCGACTCCGACTGGCCGCTCGATTCGCTACAGGCCGATCACGGAGCGGAAATGGCCTATCGGGTAAGCCAGAACCACGAAATTACGCGGGTAGAAGGGCGCTCTTTCGGACAAACGTGCACCTTTCAAACCGCTGCCGGGGCAAAAACGGCGAGGTTCCTATTGGCTAGCGTCCCGAATTACGAGCTGGCTCCCCTGGCGATACACAATCCTCTGGCCAAACGGGAAATAGCAGGTTCCCTGTATGCCTGATTTTCCGTCGGCCAAGCGGTTGGCAGTGCTTGCGACTCATTCGTACAATGGAGTCTCATGGCTTCTAAACGAATCGGCATTCTCACCGGCGGGGGCGACGTCCCCGGTCTGAACTCAGTAATTAAGGGGGTCACCTACCGGGGGACCGAAAATAACTGCGAGGTAATCGGGATCCGCCGCGGGTGGGAAGGTCTAACTCACCTGAATTTCGACGACCCGGCAAGCAAAGCTCGTTACGTTCTTCCATTGAGTCGAGAGAACACCCGCACTGTCGATCGCACCGGGGGGACGTTCTTACATAGCAGCCGGACCAACCCATCGAAGATGAAGAGTGTTCCGGAATTTTTGAACGCAGCGGATTTTCCCACGTCCGAATCGACAAAAAAGGGCGTTACCAGCACTGTGTACGACCTCAGCAAACAGGTCTTGAAGAACCTGGAGAACTTGCAACTGGATTATCTGATCGCTATCGGGGGCGACGATACTCTTAGCTACGCCGCCACCCTGGACAAGCTGGGGTTCCACGTCATCGCGATTCCGAAGACAATGGATAACGATGTTCGAAACACGGAGTATTGTATCGGCTTCTCAACCGCTATTAGCCGGGCCAACGATGCGATTCAACGGCAGCGCACAACCGTCGGGTCTCACGAACGGATTGGAATCTTTCGCATCTTCGGGCGCGATGCCGGCTACACGGCTTTGTACACCGCCTATGTCACCTCGATCCGCTGTTTGATTCCCGAATACAAATTCGATTTGAACAAGCTAATTGAAATCCTGATGCGCGATAAGCGTAATAATCCCAGCAATTACGCGTTGCTCGTGGTTTCCGAAGGCGCCGTGTGGGAAGGCTATCAAGTTCAGGAAGTGGGCGAACCCGACGCCTTTGGTCACCGCAAGAAGGCCAACGTCGGAGAGGTTCTCAATCAGGAAATTCAACGTTTAACGAAGGAAGAAACCGTGGTGAGCGATCTGACATACGATCTGCGCAGCGGTTCGCCGGACTTCGTCGACAAACTGGTGGCTTCCACTTTCGGCACCATGGCCTTCGATTCCGTGATGGAGGGTAAAAGCGGCCTGATGACCGCTCTGGTGAATGGTTGCTACGCGATGGTGGAAATCCCCGACCCGAAACTTGGACCAAGGCATGTGGAAATCGCCACCATGTACGACACGCATCGCTATCGACCGAACTACGCCAACAAGACGGGCCTGCCGATTTTCCTCACGCGGGCATGAGCCTCCAGTGGCTGCGGCGGTTTCTATTCCGCGAACCAAAGTCCGAGCCGCCGCCGACCGCCGAAATCCGCCGGTTTTTCAATGCCGCAGCGGCCGATGAGGAGCATTTTCCATCCACAATCGATGCCCGGATTTATCACGTCCAAATAATACTGGAACATCTGGGCGAGATGGGCGGCAAGCGAATCCTGGATGTCGGGTGTGGGAAAGGCCGCTTCGCGCGCATCGTCAAAGAACGTCATCCGGACAGTGTAGTGGTCGCAGTCGACCTGGCCGAAGAGATGCTGCGGCGTGTTCCAACAAGTGTGCACCGTGTTACCGCATCGATGAATGAGCTCCCGCTAGCAAGCAATTCGTTCGATGGCGCATACGCTACGGAATCGCTTGAGCATGCGATATCAATTGAGACCGCCGTCGCTGAAATCTGCCGTGTGGTGCGCCCCGGCGGCAAGATCGTGATCATAGATAAGAATATCGAACAGTGGGGCAAGCTGGCGACACCGGACTGGGAGAAATGGTTCGGGCGAAAAGAGCTGGAAACGCTGTTGGAACGGCACTGCACTCATGTTTCCAGCCGATTCATCAGCTACTGGGAAGATGTTTCGCCCGATGGACTCTTCCTGGCCTGGCTGGCTGAAAAGTAGCGCTGGCGGAATGAAATCATTTGCTGCCCGGAGCGTCCACACAAACTGAGCCAAATATCGTCAAAATGAGCCAATCAAGTACAATGGCAGCGATGAGTAAGGTAGCCGTAGGCCCAGCCACGCGGATTCTAATAGTCGACGACGAGGAGTTCCAACGCGCTGGCCTGGCGAGCATGGTTACCTCCTGGGGATTCGAAGCGCTGACGGCGGCCGATGGACAAGAGGCGCTGGATAAATTAGCAATTGCCCCGGTTCACGTGCTGGTAACCGACCTGATGATGCCGCGGATGGACGGCTTCGAATTGCTGAAGCGACTGGGGTCTCAGGGCAACATGCCTCCGGCGATCGTACTGACAGCATTCGGCAATATCGAGACTGCGATTCAGACCATGCATGATCTGGGTGCGTTCTGGTTCATGGAAAAGCCTATCCAGGCGAGTGCGTTGCGGATTCTTCTGGAGCGGGCGGCGTCGCAAAGCCGCTTGGCGGAAGAGACCGAGCGGCTGCAGCGGCAGCTGAGCTATCAGGGCGTGTTGGTGGATCTAGTGGGATCGTCGCCGCAGATGCAGCAGGTATTCTCGCTCGTTCGGCAAGTGGCTCCAAGTAGGGCAGCGGCGCTGATCACGGGCGAGAGCGGGACGGGCAAGGAATTGGTGGCCCGGGCGATTCATCATTTAAGCCCCCGGCGCGGTGGCCCGTTCGTGGCGATCAACTGCGCGGCGCTTCCAGAAACATTGATGGAGAGCGAGCTTTTCGGGCATGAAAAGGGCGCATTCACCGGAGCCGTGGAGAGGCGCGCGGGCTGCTTCGAGTTAGCCCAATATGGAACCCTGTTACTGGACGAGCTGGCCGAAATGCCCGCCGCCACACAAGCCAAGCTGCTTCGTGTGCTGGAAGATTCGCACGTGCGTCGCTTGGGAGGCAAGAGCGAAATCTCAGTGGATGTGCGGATCATCGCGGCTACTAATAAGGCGGTGGAGGAAGCACTTCGAAAGGGTGAGCTGCGCGAGGATCTTTATTACCGCTTGAACGTATTCCGGATCGATCTGCCGCCGCTTCGTCAACGCGAAGGAGATATTCCGCTGATAGCTGAAGCGCTTTTAGGGATGCTCAACAAGAAGCATGGCTGCCGGGTGACGGACCTTGATCATGAAGTGATGCAGATGATACAGCGTCACAACTGGCCGGGCAATGTGCGCGAATTGCGGAACGTCCTGGAGCGGGCGGTGATTGTGGCCGGAGAAGGCACCATCACCCGGCACCACCTGCCCCATGATTTTGGCGCGCCAACTGGAGCACGGCCGCCGGCACCGGAGCATGAACCGAACGGTGTGCGGCTGACCGTGGGCACGACGGTAGGCGAGGCGGAGAAAGCGCTAATCCAAATCACTTTGCAACACACCAAGAACAACAAGACAAGAGCAGCCGAAATCCTCGGAATCAGTCTCAAGACTCTGTTCAATAAGCTCAAGGAATACGACTCGGCAGCGGCGTCTGAAGCCGAGACCGGCACCGATTGATGCCGGAAGTGGCGGAATAGTCGATGTCTCTTCGAACGCGGCTGCGGGTAGCGATTGTAGCTTCGATCGGCACCGTGATCATCGTGCTCTCGCTGGTTTACCTGATCAACTTCATGGAGTTGGCCTTTACCAGCACCTTCGATCGTGCGCGATTAGTGGCCAATCAGGTAAAGGGCGCGGTTTCTCTCGACATCGAACAGCGCGCCAGTCAACGCAATCCCGCCCCCACGACGCTCGACGAGAGCAGGGAAGTTTGGACCCAGATCGTGCGCACCGATCCGGATATTCGCCAGCTGCTGAACGAAACACTGGCCAATTCCAATGCGCTGGAAGTCTTTATTGCCGGAGCCGACGGGGAAGTGTTGGTCAGCACGGTGCCCAGCCGCATCGGCGCGAAGGGCTGGAACGAACCCGAATACCAACGATGGAATGAACAAGGCCGGGCGGCGAAGCTCTTCTCCGTAATGACAAAGCGCGAGAGTTATGCCGTCACCGTTCCCATCGGCGTCAAGCAGAAGAAAATATTCTCCATCGTTGTTTTGATCTCGTCGGTATTCGTGCGCGACACGATTAACGGGCCGTTGGGGGATTTACTTGTCCTCTTCGTCACCTTCCTGTTGTTCTCCGTGGGCATGGCTTTCCTGCTCCCGGATGTGATTCTCCGGCCCCTGGAGCGGCTCAGCAAAAAGATCGACCTGATCAGTACCGGGGCATTCCCGGTGATGAAATCCGAGACCTTGGGGGAATCGAAAGAGTTCGCCGACGTGCAAAGCAAGTTGAACGCGCTGGGCCAACAGTATCTGGGCGCCAAGGAAGACGCCAATGAATTGCGCAGCAATGTGGAGCACCTTCTGCAGAGACTGGAAGAAGCGGTCTTGCTGTTCGATCCCAACGGACGCTTGATGATGGCCGGGCGTCCGGTAGAGCGGCTGTTGGGGTGGGATCCGGAGGCCGCGATTGGGCGTTCCCTTGAGGACGTGTTTCCCGCATCCACTGCGCTTGGGAGCGCGATCCAAAGCGCCGTTGCGCGCCGGCAGCCCTTGCAGGATGTCGTGGTTCCAGTGGAAAAGGATGGTGTACCAATCGCTCGCTTACTGCTAAACGTCGAATTACTCGCGGGCAATTCCGGCAGCCATCAGATTGGAACGCTGATCACGCTTCGGGACGCTGAGACGCGGCGCCAAATCGAATGGCAATTGGACGTCTCCAATCGCTTGGCGGCCATTAGCCGGCTCACCGGAGGCGTGGCGCACGAAATTAAAAATCCGTTGAACGCCATCGCCCTGCACGTGGAAGTCTTAAAAACGAAGTTGGAAAACGAAACCCCGGAGATTCAAGTAATTGCAACCGAGATCTCCCGGCTGGACCGGGTTGTTCGCACTTTTCTGGATTTCACGCGCCCCCTGACCTTGCAGTTTGTCGACATCGACCTCACGAATCTGGCAAAGGAATTGGCCGATCTGGTTCGTCCCGATGCCGCGAGCAAAGGCATCAAAGTGGAGTTTGAGGCCAACGGCCGGTCCGTTCATCTAAGAGGCGATGTGGACCTGCTGAAACAAGCGATTCTTAACGTCGCAATCAACGCCATTGAAGCGATGCCGATGGGCGGTCTGTTGCGAATATGCGTGGAGCGGCATGGCGACGAATGCGTCGCTACGATCACCGATACTGGACCCGGAATTCCGCTCGCCGTGCAAGACAAAGTATTCAATTTGTACTTCACAACAAAGTCACGGGGGTCGGGTATTGGCCTCGCGATGACCTTCCGGGTGGTTCAGTTGCACAATGGTACACTGGACTTCGAAAGCACACCCGGAACGGGTACTTCTTTTCGGTTTCGATTTCCGGAGGCGTTATCAGCTTCTCTTCCACAGCTGCAGAAAACGCCGAGCGCGGCGGTGCCACGCTGACGCGGCCTGCGTACACTCGTCCTTCTTTTTTGGCGGCAATCCTGCTGAGCGGCGCCATTATTTCGTCCTCCTGTAATCCCTTCCACAGGCATTCGAGGCAGGCTCATCTTGCGCCGGCTAATATTCCGACTGTGCCTCCTGCCAAGCCCCTCGGCGATCCTCCGGCGATGCCGACGCCTCCTAATTTGCCGAATACTTCGGCTGAATCGCGTCCGCCCACGCAGCCGATACCGAAATTGCCGGGATATACGGCTCCCAAGCGCCGGAAGAAGAAAGTGGTGCTAGCGAAAGAAGCGCCGAAGGAAAATCCAGTGGTGCAACAAGCTTCGACTGTCGCCGCGGCAATTCCAGCGACTCCCCGGCTAGGAGCGGTTTTGACGCCGGCACAGGAGCGCGAATATCTGGACAGCTTAAGACAAGTTTCCGACCGCGTCACAAAGAGTTTGGATTTCCTTCGGACCAAGAGTCTGTCCGATAGTCAGAAGGTAGTTTACCGGCAAGTGGAAACGTTATTGACGCAGGCTAGCGAATTGCGAAATCGAGATGTGGAGGCGGCCAAGAGTCTGGCGGATCGGGCAGATTTACTTGCGCAGGATTTAACGCGGGAATTCCGTTAGCAAGCCGAGCCACGCAGCGCGTTCTACGCGGCTCAACCATGCCTACTTAATTTGTTCCCGGGCTGCTGGGGGCAGCCATGACTCCATTCATATCGAGCGAATATAGTCTCAGGTCCACGCGGCGATTTTCGCGGCGTGCCTCGCGAGTCTTGTTATCGGCGTTCGGATCTTCAGCGCCCACGCCCATGTCATGAATCTTGCGTAAAGGCACGTTCTTTGAGACCGTCAAATAACGTACCACGGCTTCCGCGCGCCGCCGGCTCAACTCCAGATTTAAAGCCTTGTTGCCAGTGCGATCGGTGAATCCTTCCACCTCGATAATGTAATTCTTCACGGACGATAAGCCTTCGGCGAAGGTATCGAGCTTGGCTTTCGCGTCCTTATCCAACTCGCTGTGATTGACCTTGAAGAGCAGCTTTTCCGTGCTCACCATCTTGTAATTGTCGAGATTGTCCACCGTCCGCGCCAGATTCTGCTGCACGCTGTCGGCTTTGCTCATGCTTTGCTGCGCTAGCGTATTGGCTCCGTCCGCTTTCTGTCCAGCCTGCATTGCAAGATCATTCGCCTTCGATGCGGCTTGACCAGCAGCCACTGCTTTGCGATCGGCCTCCATGGCACGCTCATCGGCGCGGGATACGTTTCGGTCAAGATCGCCAATCGCGGTAGTATTTTCCGCAGTTTTCTTCTCGACATCCGATACCCTGTTCTGGACGGGAGCGATGGCTTCCCGAACATGCTTTTTCGTCGCGCAGCCTGCGCCTGCAAGAGCTAGCATCGAAACCGCGCTAAGCACTGCCCCCGGGGCAATTCCCCTGTTGAACATATGGTTGAGCCTCCTGTTTGGAATTAGCAAGCAGCATACCAGGGTTTGTAACGGTAGCGCAAGTACCTGAAAATGAAATACTTAGTACTTCCGCGGAAAGAGTAATGGTAGTACTGCTGTGTCAAATCGGGCACTTATTGCCGGGGGCCCATCCCGGAATTTCCTGAATGCGGTAATCCTGTCACACTAAACGGGTCCCGAGTGAGCCCAGGCTTGAAGCTGCGACGCGGCTTCGTCAGAACTTCATGTTGGTCAGATCCTCGATCAAGCCCGGCCCAGTGGGCTCCCAATCCAGCGCCTTGCGCGTCCAATCGCTGGAAGCCGGCATGTCCAACCCCGCGAAGTGCGCAGCCCACCCGAAGTGTTCGCCAGCCTTCTCTGGATCGATCGCCACCACTGGCATTTTCAGCCCTCTGCCAAGCGTCTCGGCGATCTCGCGCAGCGCCACGCCTTCTTCCTGCACCGCGTGATACACCGTCACCCCCGGTCCCGTCTGCTCGATCGCGAGACGATACAGATGCGCTACGTCTTGCAACGGAGCCGCCGCCCAGCGATTCGCGCCATCGCCGACATAGGCCGAAACACCCTTCTCCCGAGCTGTCTGCGTCAATAGAACCACCAGTCCCTGTTTGCGCGTGTCATGCACCTGCGGCAGGCGCACAATCCCCACCCGGATACCCCGCTCGGCTACGACTCTTGCTGTCTGTTCAGGCTGCCGAGGTAGCGCTCCCGAGATCGCCGGCGGATCGCTCTCCGTGCGCACGTGCCCCGGTCCGCCGCTCGCCAGTCCGGTCCCCGAGGTCACAATCAGCAGCTTGCCCGGTTCCAGTACGGAACCTAGCGCCTCAATGGCCTTCCGCTCGTCGTCCGCGCTCTTAGCGAACTCGGAGAAGTCGTCGTGGTTAAAGGCAAGGTTCACCACGGCATCCATGCCCGTTGCCCCGCTGCGCAGGCTGTCCAGGTCCTTAAGATCGCCCCGATGCGGCTCGGCGCCAGCAGACTTTAACTGCTCCGCCCCTGCGTCGCTGCGTGCCATCCCGCGCACCTGATGCCCGGCCTCGATGAGTTCCTTCACCAGTTCCGTCCCGATGAATCCTGTCGCTCCAGTCACAAAAACTCGCATAGTTAGTCCTTTTGCCGTTTACTAAAATCGGCGTTTACTAAAGTGGAGACAATCTCCGTTTGTTAGATAACCGGAGATCGTCTCCGGTTGCAAGAAATCTTTTCTGCGATGCTTATGTATGCCGGAAAAGCAGTCCTCGCCACCTTCGGCCGCACGCAAGCCCCGAGCCGACGCGCAGCGCAACCGCGAGCGCATCCTCAAGGTTGCCAAGGTCGCCTTCACGCGCCACGGAGCGGAAGCTACACTCGACGACATCGCTCGCCAAGCGCGCATCGGCCCAGGCACTCTCTACCGCCACTTTCCAACTCGCGACGCTCTGATCGAGGCAGTTTACCGCGGCGAAGTGGAAAAACTGACTGCGGCCGGGCAGCGCTTTGCCGCCACAATGCTGCCGCTCGAAGCCCTTCGCGCGTGGATGCTTCTCTTCATCGACCATGTGGCCGACAAAAGGCTCATCATTCCCGCAATGGATACCGTCGCCGGCGGGTCTATGCGCCTCATCGAAGGGGCGCGCGGTCTTATCCACGGCGCTTTCGTCGCCTTGGTCCATCGGGCAATTTACAGCGGCGATCTCCGTCCAGATACCGACCCCCAAGATTTCGTTCGGGCCCTGGTCGGTGTCTTCCACACGACTGCTCTACCGGGCTGGGAGCCGAGCGCCCGCCGTATCGTCGACATCCTCATTGCCGGCTCGCGCGTGACGAATGAGAAGTTTTTCGCCTCATCCCGCAAGCCGAAGAAATAGCCGCGGCAGACATCGGGAAGTCAGTTTAGTTGCTCGACCGCCCCTGCGCTACACTAAGTCTTTCATGAACCAAGTTGCTGCCTTACGGACAACGCCCCTGAATAGCGTGCATCGCGAGTCTGGCGCGAAAATGGTGGACTTCGGCGGCTGGGATATGCCCGTGCAATACTCGGGGATTCTGGACGAGCACGCCGCTGTCCGCAACCATGTCGGGCTATTTGATGTCAGCCACATGGGCGAGATTGAGGTGAGCGGTCCGGATGCATTGGCGCTAGTCAATTACGCCACTACGAACAATGCCGCGAAGCTCCAAATCGGGCAAGCGCAATACTCGGGACTACTCTATGAACACGGCGGATTTGTCGACGACATTCTGGTGCATAAGGTGGCCAACGATCATTTCTTCATTTGCGTAAACGCTTCCAATCAGGATAAGGACTACGAACACATTGCATCGTTGAATAAGTTTCGCGCTACCGTGGAAAATGCCGGTCCGCGTTACGCCCAGATCGCCATCCAGGGGCCCAAGGGTCTGGCAACGCTGCAGAAGTTGACCGCAACGGAACTCGCGCCGATCAAGTATTACCACTTCCAGGATGGCATCGTCGCCGGAACACCGGCGCGAATCGCCCGGACGGGGTATACCGGCGAGGATGGATTTGAGATTTATTTCGCGCCGGAAGAAGCACCGCGGATCTGGAAAGAATTATTGGACGCGGGGCGGGAATTTGGAATCAAGCCTTGCGGTCTGGGCGCGCGAAACACCTTACGTCTGGAATCGAAGATGGCGCTGTATGGCCACGAAATTCACGCCAGCATTTCGCCACTCGAGGCGGATTTAAGCTGGATGGTGAAAATGGATAAGGGCGACTTCGTCGGCAAGGCGGCCCTGGAAAAGCAGAAAGAGAAAGGCATCGATAGGGCCTTGGCGGGATTTGAAATGAAGGGCCGGGGAATCGGCCGCGACGGTTATGAAGTGTTTGTCGATGGTGAGGCGGCGGGCTGGGTTACCAGCGGTGGACCCTCGCCGACTTTAAACAAAAACATCGGTCTTTGTTATTTACCAAAAGAGAAGGCCCAACCCGGCTCGACCATTCAGATAATGGTTCGCGGCCAGGGTGTGGAGGCTGAGATAGTACCTACTCCTTTTTATAAACGAGCTAAATAATGTATCCAGATAATTTTCACTACACGAAGGAACATGAGTGGGTCCGCGTCGAAGGCGACCTGGGCGTGGTTGGAATCACATTTCATGCGCAGAAAGAATTGGGCGATATTGTTTATGTCGATATGCCAAAAGTAGGGTCAAGCGTGGAGAAAGGCAAGACGATCGGCTCGGTCGAGTCTGTCAAAGCAGTCTCCGATATCTACTCCCCGATCTCCGGCGAAATCGCCGAAGTGAATGAGTTGTTGACCACTGCCCCGGAGAAGCTAAACGAAGATCCACATGGCGCCGCGTGGCTTGTCAAAATCAGATTTTCCGCCCCCGACGAAATAAAACAGCTTCTCTCGGCCGCCGACTATCAAACGTACGTAGGCGAGGAATAAGGCGCCTTTCGCACCCGGAATATCAGCTTGCGCTACTTACCAAAATCAGAATCAGAACGCCAGGAAATGTTGTCCGTGATCGGCGCCGGACAGATTGAAGACCTGTTCAAACACTTGCCGCCGGAAGTGCGGTTCGATAAGCCGCTGGACATCGCCGATGGAAAATCGGAATTCGACATCGTCGATTACTTCCAGGCTCGCGGGCAGGAAAATGCGAACGGCTTTACATCGTTCCTAGGGGCCGGAGTCTACAACCATTACCGCCCGGTGCTGGTGGATACGATCGTCTCCCGCGGTGAGTTTCTTACGTCGTACACGCCGTATCAGGCGGAGATTTCCCAAGGCACGTTAACGACGATCTTTGAATTCCAAACGATGGTCTGCCAATTGACCGGCATGGAGGTGGCGAATGCTTCGATGTACGACGGATCGTCCGCCGTTCCCGAAGCGGCGATGATGGCGGTGCGCATTACGGGCAAGGATCGGGTATTGATTTCGCGCACGGTCCACCCGGAATATCGTGAGGTGCTACTTACCTACGCCAAGCATCAGGGGATTCCGGTGGAGGAGTTCGAGTACGACAAAGATTCGGGCGCGATCGATTACGCGGATCTGGAACGAAAGCTGGATGATAAAACGGCGGCGGTGATCGTTCAATCCCCGAATTTTTTCGGCGTCATTGAAGATGTAAAGGAAGCTGCGGCGCTAACCCATAAACATGGCGCTTTGCTGGTGGATGTATTCACCGAGGCAGCGGCTCTGGGAATTATTGAGCCACCGCGGGATGCCGATATTGTCGCCGGTGAGCTGCAATCGTTCGCGATTCCGCCCAGTTACGGCGGTCCGTTCGCGGGCATCATCGCGACCAAGGAAAAGTTTATCCGCCAGATTCCCGGCCGTCTGGTGGGTGAGACCACAGACACGCATGGACGCCGGGCATTTTGCTTGACGCTTTCCACGCGCGAGCAGCACATTCGCCGGGAGAAGGCCACCTCGAATATTTGTACGAATCAAGCTTTAATCGCCTTGATGGCGACGGTCTACATGGCGGTGTTCGGTAAAGAGGGCTTGCGCGAACTGGCGCAACAGAATCTGTCGAAGGCGCATTATCTGGCGGGAAAACTCAATTTGCGCTTCAAGGGGCCGTTCTTTAATGAGTTTGTCGCAACCATCAATGGCAAAAGCGGTGAACAGATCAATGAGGCATTGCTTTCCAAAAAAGTAATCGGCGGCCTGCCGCTGGGGAGATTCTATCCGGAGCTGGAAGACGCGGTTCTGCTCTGTTGCACGGAAATGGTGAAGCGTCCGCAGATGGACGCTGTCGCCGACGCGTTCCACAAGTAAACATGATTCGAAAAGTCCGATCACACATTACACAAGACGAGCCTCTACTCTTTGAAAGTTCCTCGCCCGGCAAGAAGGGATATCAGCTTCCAGATCTCGATGTGCCGGAGGTGGACCCCGAGAGTGTCCTTGGGGCAAGCAATACGCGCGGTGAGATCGCCGATTTTCCAGAGGTGAGCGAAGTGGAAACGATTCGCCACTTCACTCGCCTGTCCACTTGGAATTATGCGATCGATCTGGGGCTCTATCCGCTGGGTTCGTGCACGATGAAATACAACCCTCGGGTGAATGAGCAGGTGGCGCGGATCGACGGCTTGGCCTGGGCCCATCCTTATCAACCCGACGCTCTGTCGCAGGGCGCGATGGAAGTGATGGCGGAATTGGAACGCTGTCTGGCGGAGATCACGGGCATGGACGCCGTTACCTTGCAGCCCGCCGCCGGCGCCCACGGGGAGTTGACGGGCATTCTGCTGATTCGTGCGCTGCTGGAATCGCGCGGTGGTGCACGGAAGAAGGTGTTGGTGCCCGATTCGGCGCACGGCACCAATCCCGCTACGGCGATGATCGCCGGATATGCGGTGGAGAATATTCCATCGAACGATCGCGGCATGATGGACATTGAGGCTTTGGCGAAGGCGGTGACCGAAGACGTCGCGGCTCTAATGGTGACGAACCCCAATACTGTTGGCGTGTTCGAAGAACAGATCACCAAAGTCGCCGAGATTCTGCACGCCAAGGGTGGATTGGTTTATATGGACGGCGCGAATATGAACGCCCTGGTGGGCATTTCGCGCCCTGGCGATTTCGGTGTCGACGTAATGCACCTGAATCTACATAAAACTTTTTCCACTCCGCATGGCGGTGGTGGGCCTGGATCGGGCGCTGTCGCGGTGCGCAAACATCTGGAGCCATTTCTTCCCATACCGCGTTTGCAACGGGTGAAGGATGCCTGGGCGTGGAACTACGATCTGCCGCAATCGATTGGCAGAGTGCGGGCCTTTTACGGCAACTTCGGCGTGCTTGTTCGGGCGTTGGCCTACATCATGGCGCATGGCGGCAACGGCCTGCGGCGAGCGACGATGGATGCCCTGCTCAACGCCAACTACCTTCGCGCCTTGCTGGAACCACATTATGAAATCGCCTTCAAAGCGCCCAGCATGCATGAGTGCGTATTCAGTGACGACCGGCAATCGGCGAAGGGTGTTCGAACCGGCGATATCGCCAAGCGCCTGATCGATTACGGCTTCCATCCCTACACCGTCAGCTTTCCGTTAATCGTGCATGGTTCGATGATGATTGAGCCTACCGAGACAGAAGGTAAGCGCGAGCTCGACCTGTTTGCCGACGCTCTGATTTCGATCGCGCAGGAAGTGGAAGACGATCCGCAATTGGTGTTGAAGGCACCCCACTCCACGCGCACCAGCCGGGTTGATGAAGTCACCGCCGCGCGCAAACCGATTGTCCGATGGCGCGCCCCGCAGCCTTCCAGTAAAGCCGCAGACTGAGTTCCCGAGGGAGGATGTTGCGCGAGCATCGCTCAGTAGCGGCTATCTTCCTCTTCGTTCTCTTGTTACGTCTGCCGTTCCTGAATCAGGCGATACAGGGCGACGACTATTACTATCTTGCCGGCGCTGAACACGCGCTGATCGATCCCTTGCATCCGACACACGTTCGCTATGCGTTCCAGGGCCGGATGGTAGATATGCGCGGGCATCCCCATCCTCCGTTCAACGCTTGGTGGCTTGGTGGATTGCTGGCTATTGCCGGAGATATCAAGGAAATTCCCTTTCACGCCGCCTACATCGTGTTCTCAATGATCGCGGGTTTCGCGGCTTTATCGCTCGCCCGGCGTTTTTGCCCGCACCCGCTGCTTGCCACGCTGCTGTTTCTGGCTACACCGGCGTTTGTGATAAACGGAAATTCACTCGAAGCAGACGTCCCGTTCGTCGCGTTCTGGCTACTCGCAATCGCCTGCTTCGTTACAGCAGTGGATAAGAGGTCGACACGGTGGCTCCTCATCTCTGTTGTGGCATCGGCCATGGCGGCGTTCGCGGCGTATCAGGCCGTCGTATTGGTGCCGATTCTTGGATTGTTTTTATGGCTGAACGGCCGCCAGTGGAAGCCGGCGTGGATCGTGATCTTCACCGCGCCGGCCGTGCTGATTGCCTGGAATATATTTGAGCGCTTATCGGGCGGATCGTTGCCTGCCTCAATGCTAGCCGGCTATATGCAGGCCGATCATTTGCAATCGCTCGTGAACAAGGTCCGCAACGCCGTTGCGCTCACGGTCCACCTGGGCTGGATCCTATTTCCCGCGCTTACCGTCGCGGCGTTTTGGCGAATACCAAGGTGGAGCTGGGCCGTTGTTGGAATCGCTGCCGTCGCGTTTTCCTTTGTCGATCCTAACCCATTGATGTGGGCAACGGGCGCGGTCGGCGTCGTAGTGCTCCTACACTGTTTGAATCGTTTGCGCGAAGATACGTTTCTCGCCGGATGGGTTTTGATCTTCTTCGCGGCCTCTTTGGTTCTGTTCTTTGCCGGATCGGCGCGATATCTGTTGCCAATCGCTTTACCACTGGCGATTCTCGCGGCCCGGCGATGCAAAACGGGTTGGCTCTCGGCCGGGATCGTGCTACAACTCGCCTTATCGTTAACGCTGACGATCATAAATTATCAGCACTGGAATGCCTATCGCGACTTCGCCAAATCGCTACCGAATAGTAACCATCGAATTTGGGTAAATGGCGAGTGGGGATTGCGCTATTACCTGGAGGCCGCCGGCGCCCTGCCGCTACTGGACGATGGCGTCTCGCCGGGCGACATCGTCATATCGAGTTCACTCTCGCAAGATAATCTCTCGATCCGGAAAATGCCCGCGGCGCTCTTAACCACGCGGATCGTGACTTCGCCGATTCCCCTGCGCTTGATCACGCCCCACGGCCCATCGGCCTATTCCGTGGATGCCTGGGGATTCCGCCCCTTCGATATAACCACCGCCCCTATCGACCAAATCACGGTCTTGCAGATAGCCGACTCTCACCCGGCGCTGTCCTACCTGCCAATGAACGCCCCTGAGGCTGCGAAGCAAATCATCAGCGGCATTTACGATTTGGAGCCCGGCGGTTGGCGCTGGATGAGCGGCAGAGGAACTATCTTGTTGAAGATTCCAGATACCCCGTCGCGGATCGTCGTTGACTTCACGATTCCCGATATGGCTCCAGGAAGAACCGTGCGCCTCAGCGCGGCGGGCATTCTGCTAGCGGTGAAAACCTACGATAAGCCGGGCGCTTATACGCTCACCTCTGATAAGTCGGCCAGCGCCTCAACCGTAAATATCGAAGTCGACAAAACGTTTGCGGCACCGCCGGATAAACGCGAATTGGGGATCATCTTGCAGGCCGCCGGTTATCGCTGACAGCGCGGCTTACCGCTGATGCGGTCGCACTTCTGGCGCGCTGTCCTTACCGATTTATCTCTGTCTGGTAGAGTTCCAATTGGCTCGCCCAAAAAACCAGCCGCAGCCAGATGCGCGCCAACACGAAGAGCTGTCGAAGTACGAAGACGAGCAGGACAGTGACGATCGTGTTTTGCGAAAGCAATTCGCTGAGTCCGTGGTAAGCCAGTAAAAAGAGTAATCCGAAGACAGTGAGCACGGCGTAGAGTCCGAAGGTTCCGGCGAAATTGCGGCGGACGAAGCGCCAAGCTCCCACCGTCTCGTGAATTGCACTTCCGTTATCGTGCATGACACAGCCGATTTTCGCGTAGTCCACTATCATGCTGAATAGCGAAAACAAAGTCAGACCGAAGAGCAGCCGCAACCAGCCCAGGACTACGATCAATCGCTCTTCCATGCTGTCGATAGTCAACCGATGAATTGCGCCGTTCAGCAGAGCCATGATCGTAATTACCGCCAAGAGAAAGCACATGCCGATCAGGGAGACTCGGAACAAACGGGGGAAATAGCGGGCGCAGCAAGTGAAGAATCCTTCGCGGCCGCCGAGATAGAAATACCCGATCGCTCCTCCCGATAAAAACGTGCTGAGTAAAAGATAAGCGAGAGCCGCGGCGAGCAACACAGGCAGTTCAAGGATGATTGGATTGAAGCGTTGCGAAGTCAGCCATTCCATCATCCACTGCAAGTCGAAGTTTGGGAACAGCCGGTCGCTCTCCAAGCTGGACCCCAGGTTTGTCCCAAACGAAACAACCAGGGGAAGGATGATTAGCGCTGCGAATGCAACGTTGCAGAAATAGGTAAACAGAAGAATCGACCGAGCGCTATTAACACGCCGTGCGCCCACTTGGATTGCCGTGGATAGTGTCATTTAGTTGACCGAACTCGCCAGCAGCAGGATATTCTGGACCCAAAAAAGCAATGAAGAAGTCCATTTAGCGGCGGTGTCTACACGGGGCAAGTCAGTATGACTATTGTTCGTGAAGTTGATATCCAGCAGAAGCTTGCGCTCCGGATCCACCTCCACCGACTTCAATTTACTCTTCCGCAAATATTCATATTTCACCCAGCGATATTGGCCGTCCCACTTTTCGCGCAGCACTTCACCATTTTCAAAAACGATCTTCGTATCCACGGGCGCAATGAACTCGCCCTCACGGCGAATGGTGATCTTGGTTCGATAAACGCGCTGCTCTTTTTTGATCTTCTCATCGGCCGTCTCGGCTTCCTTTTTGGTGATAGTCGACTTCTTGCCGCCATCGCCGAAGATACCCTCGGCGGTTTTTTCCGGCTCACAGGAAACTTCGGCGACACGATAGTCGAGCACGTTTGAGCCATACAGTGCCTGATCGAAAAACCACGTCATGTCTTTACCGCCGACTTCATTCACGACCTTGATGAAGTCCGGCGCCGACGGGTGCCGGAATCGCCAGCGTTGCTGATACGTCCGCATCACGCGGCCCATGGTGTCTTGGCCCAAAAGGTTCTCCAGGGTCCGAAGCATGACGCCCGTTCGCATGTAAGAATTTACGCCGTAGCTGGTGGAGTTTTGATACTGCCAGGCATAGCGCCACAGGGTATCGGACTTAGCCGCAAACAGATATGCGGCGCGATTCACCGTATCGGAATCGAGCGTCGGAGTCTTGATGAACCACGACCAGGGCATCCCGCCGAAGCGCAACGGAAGTGCTCCCGGGCCATAGGCGTGATCGATCACCTTGCCGGTGGAGTACGTGTTGAAGCCCTCATCCATCCAGGCTTCTTCAAACTCATTGCTGGCGACAAGACCTTGCCAGAATTGATGCCCGAATTCGTGCACGATCACTTCTTCCGGATTGGTCTCGGCCGGCGATACCAGCCAATTCGTACCACCGGTGATGAACGTCGGATACTCCATGCCCCCGGCACCTCCACCGCCATGAGGTGGATCCACGAGCGTAATCGTGGCGTGCGGATAGCGTCCATACCAAAGACCGAAGTACTTGATGGCGTTAGCCAGCGCCTTGAAGTGGCGTTCCTTCTGCGACTCATGTTCGGGCTGCAGCAGCAGGATCATTTTTACGTCGCTGAGTTTGGCTTCTTCGCGTGTCACTCCCAGGCGGCGCACGATTTCGTCGAGTTCCTTATCGCTCACCTCGGCGCTGGCCTGAAACATACGCTCGTATTTCTTGAAAGCCGGCTGCGCGGTCCAGGCGAAGTCGTGCACGTTTTCCTGGTAGAAGCTGTATGTCGTATGTTTTCCCGATGCCTCGACTTGTTGCCCCGTCATCACGCCGGTTGCCCCGACAACGTATTCGGAAGGCACCGTCAGCTTCACATCATAGGTTCCAAAGTCGGCATAAAACTCCGTAGTCGCGTGAAATTGATGGCAGTTCCATTGGCCGGTGGTGGCGTAGCGCATGCCTGCTTTCTCAAACACGCCGAGCTTGGGAAACCATTGTCCGCCGAGAAAAAAATTGCCATGAAATCCCGTCCGGGCGAACACGTGCGGCAGCTGCGTCAGAAACGAAACATTGATCTTGACTTGTTGGCCTGGTGCGACGGCTGCCGCCAGCGGTACACGGATCACGGTGCGGTCGTCGGGATTACCGTCGTCGGGCGATATGAATTGGATTCTCTTTGTGAGGTCCTCGCCACCAACCATTTCCATCTTGCGAACGTCGATAAAACCCCAGCTATCTTTCTTCCTGTTGTCCGACCGCATTTGACCACCAGATTCTCTCATCCATGTGGATTTCTGATTCTTGAAGGCGTTCATGTAGAGGTGGAATCGCAACTCTTGCACGGCGTCCGGCGAATCGTTTTTCCAGACGATCGTTTCCGATCCTTCAACCGTTTTCTTTTCCGGATCCAGCCGGGCGCTAATCTGATAACTCGCGATCGGCTCGGCTTGTCCGTATAGCGAAACGGCCAGACTTAGGGCGAACAACAGCTTCCACATGTGCCGAGCATTGTAACGCAGCAGCCGGATGATACATTATCTGGACGAGGTTTCATGCACGAACAAAATGCCGTGTTGCATCCAGATTTACATGGGCGGGTAGCGGTAATCACCGGCGCAAGCCGGGGGATTGGAAAGGCGCTGGCGCTACGTCTGGCAAGCGAAGGCGCCGATATTGTAATAGCGGCGAAGAGCGAACAATCGAGCGACAAGCTGCCTGGATCGATTCATCAAACGGCGGAAGAAGTGCGGGCTCTGGGAACGCGCGCGCTAGCCGTGCCGACCGATGTCCGAAGCGATGACGCGGTACGCAATCTGATTGAGAAAACGATAGCCGAGTTTGGCCGTATCGATATTCTGATCAACAACGCCGGCGCGCTGTGGTGGCAACCGGTAGTGGACACGCCGCCGAAGCGCTTCGACCTCATTATGGGCGTGAATGTTCGCGCCGCATTTCTGACCGCGCACTACGCCCTTCCGTACATGAAGAAGCAGCGCTGGGGCCACATCCTGAACATGTGTCCGGGGATTTCGACGGAGCCGTCGCCGGGCAAGGTCGCCTACATGATTTCGAAGATGGGCATGGCCAGGCTGGCGATTGGAATCGCGGCCGAGCACAAAGACGATAACATCGCGGCGAACGCGCTGTGGCCGATGACGATTATTGAAAGTCAGGCATCCATCAATTGGGGAATGTTGGATCGAAGCCAGTGGAGGACGCCCGAAATCTTATGCGATGCCTCCTTGGCTATCTTCGCCCAAGAGCCGCCATCCTACAGCGGCGGCCAACTACTGGATGAGCAGGTGTTGACGGAGTTGGCGGGCATCACGAATTTCGATCATTACTGGTGCGAGGGCAAACCGCCAGACAAACCAGTGACGATAGATAAGTGGTGATGCATGGCGATTCGTGAAGTATTGCAATTGGGCAATCCTTTGTTGCGGAAGATCTGCGCGCGCCTGCCCGATCCGGCTGCGATAGAAGTTTCGAACATCGTGGCGGATTTGCAAGATACTCTGGCCCACTGGCGCGCGGCGACCACCTATGGACGAGCCATCGCCGCCCCGCAAATCGGCGTGCTGCAACGCATCGTCTTTTTGAACGTCGATCGTCCGTGGCCGTTTATTAATCCGGAAATCGTGGATCGCAGCGCCGAAACGATGGTGGTGTGGGACGGTTGCCTCAGTTTTCTGAGTATCTTCTGTCAGGTGCCGCGCAGCGTCTGGATTCACGTTCGATATCACGATCAATCGGGGCAGCAGCAAGAACTGCGCGCGGAAGGCGATTTATCGGAGTTGTTGCAGCATGAGATCGATCATCTGGATGGTGTGCTGACGTTGGATCGAATGACGGACGTAAAGACGATCGTATCGAGAGAAGAATTCGAAAAACAATTTAAGCGCGACAGTCCTTACGCTTGCACGAGCCCTTCCAAAACTTCCGCCGCATGACCTTCCGGCTTCACCTTCAGGAAGATCTTTTCGATTTTTCCATCCGCGCCGATGACGAATGTGGAACGGTCGATACCCATGTATTTCTTGCCGTACATGCTCTTCTCTTTCCAGACACCGAACGCCTCAGCCACTTTGTGATCGACGTCGGCCAACAGCGGGAAGGGAAGCTCGAACTTACTCCGAAACTTCGCCTGGGCACTCGGTTTGTCGGGCGAGATGCCAAGAATTACGGCGTCGGCGCTAGAAAACTTCGCTGACGCGTCTCGAAATTCACACGATTCCTTAGTGCAACCCGGCGTGTCGGCTTTCGGATAAAAATACAAGACGACCCGCTTACCCCGCAAGCTGGATAGCGTGAAGGGTTTTGCCTGGTCGTCTTCAAGTTGAATATCCGGCGCGGCGTCGCCTACGTGAAGTTCCGCCATTATTCGACGACGACCACCGTGCCTTTCGTGGATTGAGGATCGCGGGATAGATGATCGATGCGTGAATCGATGATCGCCCGGATGCCCTTCAGCACTTCCACGCGGGCATTGCGAAAGTGTTTGCGGACCGGCTCGGAAGGGCCCATCTCGCGGACAGCTTGTTTAACCCCATCGGCGATTTTCGGAAAAATGCAATCGTGCGCGGGTTGAGTTGTTTGTTGCGTTTTCTGTTCGTCCATTTACGCCACCTCTTTTAATTCTACCGTGAGAATGCCGTTGTCCAGGTGAGCCCCCGCCGGCATCAACGCCGCCATCGAAGTGGGCAGCCCAATATGACGGCGTAGATTGCCAATTTGCACCACCAACTCGTCGCCCTTTTTAAACAGCCCGATTTCACCCTTGGTGGCGAACGGCAGATGGAGTTTGACGCTGTAGTGACCGTCTTGCTTTTCAAATGTGAAGGGGCGTTGCAGATCCGTAACCGCCGCTGGATCGTCGCCGGCTTGGTAGAGAATATCGGCAAGCATTTCCAGACGCTCGCGTCCCATCACTTCTTGCGCGAATAACGGAACTTGGCGAACGCGAACGGGCGCGAAGTATTCGTCGATTTCCTGCAGCACCAGTTGTTGCGACTTACGCCATTCCACGAAGAACGGATCCTGAATCTCCGCCGGCAGCACGCGATTTACCAGGATTCCATCGACGGTCAGGCCGTGCAGGGAGAAATAGACATAGGCTCGCTGCGTCTCGCGCAGAACCATCCGTTCGGGATTCGTTACCAGCCGGACGCTGGTGATTTTCGGGTCGTCGAGCACCTGGTCGATCCCCTCCAGCTTCTGAAACAGACTCAGCATGTTGGCGAAGTAGCGATCAGGCGGCAGATCGACGGGCGAGACACGATTAGCAATCGGACGGATCGCTTTCATGACCGTGCGCTGCATCGGGAAGATGTGCTTGATGTACCAATCGAGCGTGGTGGGCATGCTGACGAAGCGCAATGATTCCGCGGTGGGGGCGCAATCGAGAACGATTACGTCATAAGTGCTTTCGCGGCGGTATTGATTGACGTACATCATCGCACTCAGCTCTTCCATGCCGGGAAAAATCGCCAGTTCTTCGGCTTCCACGCCGCTGATGCCGGTGGCTCGCAACACCGAAACCACGTAGCCCGAGATCTCCTGCCAGTGGCGCTTAATCTCCTGCTGAATGTTTACTTCGTGGATGGAAAGCAATTCATTGATCTTGTACGGGTCGGCGGTTTGGCGAGTGAACAAGTCGACTGGAAGATCGAAAGAGTCGGCCAGACTATGGGCGGGGTCGACGCTCATGATCAGCGTTTTCAGGCCTTGTTTTGCCAAACGCAAGCCGGTGGCGGCGGCAAGACTGGTTTTTCCAACTCCGCCTTTGCCGCTGAATAGAAGGATGCGCATGGCTTCATGTTCCCACGAATGTTTCGCGGATTGCGGCTGAGCATGCGAACATAGTAGACTACGCATGTCCATTCAAAATCAATCGATTCGTAACATTGCCATCGTTGCGCACGTAGATCACGGCAAAACCACGCTGGTTGACGCGATGCTCAAGCAGAGCGGCCTTTTTCGCGATAACGAAGAAACCGCCGACCGCATGATGGATTCAAACGAACTCGAGCGCGAGCGGGGAATCACAATTCTTGCCAAGACCACCGGGGTTCGTTATGGTGGCATAAAAATCAATATCGTCGATACACCGGGCCATAGCGATTTCGGCGGTGAAGTAGAGTGGGCGCTGAAAATCGTGGATGGGGTCATGCTGCTGGTGGATGCCAGTGAAGGCCCGCTGCCGCAGACTCGTTATGTGTTGATGAAGGCCCTGGAAGCGAAACTCCCGCAGATTGTGGTGATCAATAAAATCGATCGGCCCGATGCCCGTATCGCCGAAGTGCTAGACGAAATCTACGACCTGTTCATCGATCTGGATGCGACGGAAGATCAGTTGGATTTTCCGGTTATCTACACCAACGGCAAGTTAGGCATCGCCAAGAACGATCCGACCGATGAATCAAGCGATCTGCGTCCGTTGTTCGATTCGATCATCGCGAACACTCCCGCGCCTGTCGGCGACCCGAACGCGCCGCTGCAGATGCTGGTGGCGAACCTCGATTACAGCGATTATCTGGGACGTTTGGCGATCGGCCGCGTGTTTGAAGGCACATTGAATTATGGCGATCACGTCGCCATTGTGAAGCTGGATGGTTCGTTGCACAAAACGAAGATCACCAAGCTTTATTCGTTTGAAGGTTTGAAGCGAGTGGACGAAACGATTGGCCGTCCGGGAGATATTCTGGCCATCGCCGGCGTGGAGGGAATAACGATTGGCGAGACGCTGACCAGCGCCGAGGATCCGCGCCCGCTGGCGAAAATCCAGATCGACGAGCCGACGATTGCGATGACATTTACCATCAATACGTCGCCATTTTCCGGCAGGGAAGGGCAGTTCGTCACATCCCGTAATATCCGCGACAGGCTGGACAAAGAGCTGCTGACCAACGTCTCGATTCGAGTGGAAGAGGCGGGCGGCCCCGATGCCTTTAAGGTGATGGGCCGGGGTGAACTGCAATTGGCGATCATCATCGAAATGATGCGCCGCGAAGGCTTTGAGCTGATGGTGGGCAAGCCGGAAATTCTTACCAAGATGATCGACGGCAAGGTTCACGAACCGGTGGAACTGCTGGTGATCGATTGCCCGGAAGCGTTCATCGGAGTAGTGATTGAAAAGTTGGGAACGCGCAAGGGCAAGATCGTGAAGATGGTGAACAACGGTTCGGGACGCGTGCGGCTGGAGTTCCATGTGCCATCGCGAGGCTTGATCGGATTGCGCAGTGAGATGCTTACCGACACGAAGGGGACGGCGATCATGAATTCCCTGTATCACACACATATCGAGTGGCAGGGTGAGATTGCCACTCGGCCCACTGGGTCGCTGGTCTCCGATCGCGCCGGTAAGGCTACCGGTCATGCAATGTTCAATCTCCAGGAACGGGGCGAGCTGTTCATCGAGTCGGGAACGGAAGTTTATGAAGGGATGATCGTCGGCGAGAATTCCCGCGACGCGGACTTGAACGTCAACATCGTGAAGGAAAAGAAGCTGACCAATATGCGCGCCTCAAGCGCCGATGAAGCGATCCGTCTGGTGCCGCCCCGGCTTCTGAATCTGGAGCAGGCCATTGAGTTTATTCGCGACGACGAATTCGTCGAAGTAACTCCGCAATCGATCCGCCTGCGGAAGCGAACATTGAAGGCCAATCAGCGCTAGATTCGCCGGTGGACAGCGGCGGATCGCCTGTTTCTGGAAAACTCCAGACGATCATTGCAAACGATTGACTTCGCTTAGGTCTTCGCCCATACTCTAACTAGGACTGGATTAGTCTCAAATCGTTTTCAGGATGTTGAATCTTACTAAAAAAGCGGACTACGGATTGATCGCGTTACGGCACTTGGCGCTACAGCAGGGCAAGTTTTCCAGTGCCAAGGAAATCGCCGACACGTATCACATTCCCCTGCCGCTCCTTTCGAAGATCCTGCAGAAGTTAAATAAGAGTGGCTTCCTGCGGTCGGAATATGGCACCAATGGCGGGTATCGTTTAGCGCGTCCGGCGGCGGAGATCACGACACTTGAAGTAATTCACGCCATTGATGGACCGGTTTTGTTGGCCGCCTGTTTCACCGAACACGGTGACTGCGACCAATCTGTCCATTGCACCGTACGCGAGCCACTGCGTAAAGTTCATGAAGGAATTTTGCGACTTTTGGAAGGCATTACCATCTCAGATATGACACAGGATCATTCTCAGTCGCCGCCGCCCCCGCCCGTGACACGGCTGTATGAACTTGTAAGGAAATGACCACTATGAATTTGCCAATTTACATGGATAATCATGCGACGAGTCCGATGGACCCGCGTGTGTTTGAAGCAATGAAGCCGTATTTCGTGGAGATCTTCGGCAACTCGGCCAGCCGCAATCATTCCTTCGGGTGGCAAGCCGAGGAAGCGGTAGAAAAAGCGCGCAAACAGATCGCTGACCTGATCGGCGCCAGTCCCAAAGAGATCGTGTTTACCAGCGGTGCCACGGAGTCGAATAATCTGGCGCTGAAGGGCGTGGCGGAAATGTATGCCGAGAAGGGCAATCACATCATCACCGCGGCCACTGAGCATAAAGCGATACTGGACACCTGCAAGCGGTTGGAAAAGGAAGGCCTGCGCGTTACCTACCTCCCCGTGCAGACGAACGGTCTGATCGACCTGGAACAGTTGAAAGCGGCGATCACCGACAAAACGATTCTGATCAGTATCATGTATGCCAACAACGAAATCGGTGTTGTGCAGCACGTCTCCGAGATCGGCAAGCTTGCCAAGGAACGTGGCGTTCTGTTTCATACCGATGCCGTCCAGGCGGTGGGCAAGGTTCCGGTTAACGTCATCAAGGACAATATCGACCTGCTCTCGTTAAGCGGGCACAAAATTTATGGCCCGAAGGGTGTCGGCGCCCTATACGTTCGCCGTCGCAATCCTCGCGTTCAGTTGACGGCTCAGATCGATGGTGGTGGGCATGAGCGCGGAATGCGTTCCGGTACGCTCAACGTTCCTGGCATCGTCGGACTTGGCGCGGCCTGTGAAATTGCGATGCACGACATGCCCGAAGAATCGAAGCGCATGACGTTCCTCCGCGACAAACTTCGCCGCAAGCTGGAATCGGAATTGGACGAAGTCTACGTCAACGGCACGATGGAAAGCCATCTGCCGAATAATCTAAATATCAGCTTCGCCTACGTGGAAGGCGAATCGCTGCTTATGGGCATCAATGACATCGCGGTTTCGAGCGGCTCGGCCTGCACCTCGGCAACGCTCGAGCCAAGCTACGTCCTCAAAGCTCTGGGTGCGGGTGACGATCTGGCGCACTCCTCCATTCGCTTCGGACTCGGCCGTTTTAACACCGAAGAAGAAGTGGATTATGTGGCCGACAAGGTCATCAACGTCGTCAAGAAATTGCGCGAACTCTCGCCGCTGTATGAAATGGCGAAAGAAGGCGTCGATCTCTCCAAGGTCCAATGGGCGGCGCACTAAAGCTTCGTCGACTACTCGCTGTAAGATCTTTGCGTTAAAATCAAGGAAACGACATGGCATATTCGAATAAAGTTCTCGATCATTACGACAACCCGCGCAACGTGGGTTCTCTCGACAAGACTGACCCTAACGTTGGAACGGGAATGGTGGGCGCACCCGAGTGCGGCGATGTGATGAAGTTGCAGGTGAAGGTAGACCCCGTTTCCGGCATCATTGAAGAAGCGAAATTTAAGACGTTCGGCTGCGGTAGCGCGATCGCTAGTTCCTCCCTCGCCACCGAATGGCTGAAGGGTAAGACGGTGGACCAGGCATTGGAAATCAAGAACACCGATATCGTAAATGAGCTCAGCCTGCCGCCGGTGAAGATCCACTGCTCCGTGCTTGCCGAGGATGCCATCAAAGCGGCTATTTCGGATTACAAGGCGAAGCAGGGCGTGAAGCAGGTAGCCGCCGTTTCCCACTAGGTTGCATGATTGAAGTCACACCCAAAGCGGTCTCCAAGATTCGAGATGCCTTCGCCAAGCAAGGCGTCGTCGGTGGTTTGCGCTTAGGCGTTCTCGGAGGAGGCTGCTCGGGGTTGAGCTACCAGTTCAAATTCGACGTCAAGCCCAGAGCCACTGATAAGATCTTTGAATTCGACGACGTGAAAGTTTTCATCGATCCCAAGAGCATGGTTTTTTTGGAGGGCATGACTCTCGATTGGAAAGATTCCATCATGCAATCGGGCTTTGTCTTTGAAAATCCGCACGCCAAAAAAAGCTGCGGCTGTGGCACATCGTTTTCCGCGTAATGCCCGTTCCGCGTACGTGCTGGAAATGTGGTGCGTCCACGCAAGCGCTATTCTGTCCAGCCTGCAATACTCTCCAACCGCCGCCATCCGATTACTTCCAGCTATTTGAGCTGCACCCCGCGCTATCCATTGATTTGGACGACCTGCAACGGCGTTTTTATGCGCTCAGCCGCCAGCTCCATCCCGATCGATTTCAGCGAAAAAGTGGGCAGGAACAAGAATATTCGCTTGAGGCCACGGCGGTCCTTAACGACGCTTATCGGGCCCTGCGCGATCCGGTGCAGCGCGCGGAATACATGCTGAAGCGGAATGGATTCGCTGCCACTGAACAGCGATCGAAAGATGTACCTCCCGAGTTGCTGGAAGAGGTTTTCGAGTTCAACATGGCGCTGGAAGAATTGCGCGATGGCGATTCGAGTGTACGTCCCCAACTAAGTAGCGCCCGCGAGCGCTTCCTTGGTTTACGTAACGATATCGACACGCAACTCGGCGAGCTTTTCTCGTCCTACGACCGCGGAGAGCAGGAAGCTCTGGCCACGATTCGCGGAGCGTTGAATCGCCGCCGCTACATTCAGAATCTTGTAAACGAAACGGATAAGGCGCTAGCGGCCTGAGACCGGTACGGTAATCATTAATGTCCACCTTTCAAATCGACTTCGGAAATACTCAATCGCGAGTAGTTGGCATCGACCTCGGCACTACGAATAGCCTTGTCGCTTATATGGATTTGACGGGGCCGCGCATTCTCCCCGGCCCCGATGGCGAAAAACTGGTCCCGAGTATTGTGTCGAATTCCGCCAGCGGAGCAATTATAGTCGGCAATGCCGCGCGGGAACTGCTGCTGACACAACCCGATCGCACGGTTTATTCGGCCAAACGCCTGATGGGCCGCGGCGTAGCCGATGTGCAGGAAGAACTAAAGCTCTTCCCATTTCGTATCGCGCCCGATAGCGATACCGTCATTAAATTGACGCTCGGCGATAAGACCTTTACGCCGCCGGAAATTTCCGCTTATGTTCTGCGGCAGTTAAAACAGAATGCCGAAGTGGCGCTCGGCGAACCGGTGACGCAAGCCGTACTCACGGTGCCGGCATACTTTAACGACGCGCAGCGCCAAGCCACCAAGGATGCCGGCCGCATCGCCGGACTCGAAGTGCTTCGCCTGGTAAATGAACCCACTGCCGCTGCCTTGGCTTATGGTCTGGATAAACGCAAAGAGGGGATTGTCGCGGTCTATGATCTTGGCGGCGGCACGTTCGATATTTCCATCCTCCGCTTGCATGAAGGCATCTTCGAAGTCTTGGCGACTAACGGCGACACTCATCTGGGGGGCGACGATATCGACAACCTTCTATTGCGCATCGCCATGGAAGACACGCAGAGTGAGTGGGGCGAAGATCTGAGTGCCGACAACGAATTCATCCAGCGCCTGCGCCGGGCCGTGATCATCGCCAAAGAGAAATTATCTTTCGTGCCTTCCACCGCCATCGTTCTCGAGTACAAAGGCAAACATTATTCCCGCGAGATCACGCGCGAACTCTACGACAAACTGATCACGCCGATTGTCGACCGCACGCTGGGCCCCTGTCGAGATTGCATCAAAGACTCCGGCGTCACTGTGGAGCAGATCGATGAAGTCGTGCTGGTCGGCGGATCCACGCGCATTCCCTTGGTCCGTACCGCGGTTGAGAATCTATTCCGAGCCAAGCCCCATACGGAACTGGATCCCGACGAAGTTGTCGCTCTTGGCGCCGCGGTTCTGGCTGCGATTCTGTCGGGCGATGTAGAAGATAAGCTGCTGCTTGACGTGACACCGCTCTCACTCGGCATCGAAACCATGGGCGGTCTCGTTTCCAAACTGATTCATCGTAATTCGACGATTCCCGCCAGCGCCGCGGAGAGTTTCACAACCGCGGTGGACGGCCAGCGTAACGTTTTGATTCACGTGCTGCAGGGCGAGCGCGAGCTGGTGAAGGATTCGCGCAGTCTTGCCCGCTTCGACTTGAAAGACATCGCGCCAATGCCCGCCGGCATGGCTCGCATCGAAGTACGCTTTCTGATCGACGCGAACGGCATTCTCAATGTCACCGCAAAAGACGTGCGCACGGGCAAGGAACAAAGCGTCGATGTGAAGCCTTCCTACGGCCTGAGCGACGATCAGGTGGAAGCAATGATTCTTGAATCGTTTGAGAAAGCCGAATCCGATTTTAAGGAACGGCAAGTACGGGAATCGCGGGTCGAAGCGGATACGGTGTTACTGGCGCTGGAAAAGGCGGTGCGGAACGACGCCTATTCCAATTTAAGCGACGAAGACCGGCAGTCAATTGATCGCGCAAAGAACGAGCTCCTCCTGGCCTATCATAGTGACGATCACCCCTTGATCCGCCAGAAGATCGAACAGTTGGATCACGTGACGCATGGCCTTGCGGAGAATATGATGAACACAGCCGTGAATACTGCCTTGAAGGGAACCAAGATTTAGAATGCCGAAGCTCACCTGGGACAAGATCGACGACATCGCCTATTCGCTCTATGAGAAGTTTCCCGCCCAGGATCCGACGCACATTCGCTTCACCGATCTGCACCAGTGGGTAATGGAACTGGCGGAATTCGACGACGATCCGCTGAAGTCCACCGAAGGTAAACTGGAAGCAATTCAAACCGCCTGGCTTGAAGAGATCGAAGACAACAAATAAGCGCTACAGCGGCTTCAGCCACTTCTCCAAAATATCCGCCGTATCCACTCCTGTGGCCACCCGAATCAACACCGGGAGTTCCTCAATATGAAATGCCCGCTGTTCGCGCGCCGTCCAGGCAATCAAATATCGCAAGGCATCGCGCAGGCTCTTCGCGCCGCCGGTGCGCTGGCGAATGCGATCATCCATTTCGGCCGCCATCAATCCACCGCGTGAAAATACACTTCGACCCGTGCGAAAATCTTCCGCATAGCGGGTACTGGCAATGCGCGATAGCTCTATCAACCCCATGCGCCGAATCGATTCGGGCATCACAGCCAGATTCCTTCGAAATCTCGATTCGATTAGTTGTTGCCGCTGTTCCTCGCTATCGCTGATGGCCACAATCGCCGCGTACTGGCCGAAGCCTTCGGCAAACCAGATGGTATCGAGCACCGGCGCAAACTCCCAAGAGAAGGGAAAGTAGCCTTCCCCGTAACATCGCTTCGGGAGCCAGGAATGCCCGATGTGGTGGGCGAAATTGAACAGCGAGATCGGGTCGTTCTTCGACAGATAATAGCTGCTGGAATCCATGTGCTCCATGCTGAAGCCATAGCGATGCTGCGCTGAAACCGGCTCCAGCACTTCGATGTGCACCGTATATTGCGAGAACGGAGGCGGGCCGTAATAGGCGATCATACGTTCCATGGCCGTCGCCACCAGCGACCCGATGCGGCTGCGGTCAACACCCGCTTCCACCTCGGCGTAGAGAAAGATTGACACGAGAAATCCGCCGGCGCTCACCCTTTGGATCGTCAAACGGTTTCCCATCGCGATCTGCGAATCGGCGAGCGCGTAGAAATTGGCGGCGCGGATCGGACCCTCCGTGGGAGCTAAAGTCGAGAAGGCCGGCCATCCTCCCGGCGTCTGGATGTCGAGGATAATCGGCCGTTCTTCCAGGCCTTCGATGAAGGCGAATACCGAATATCCGAGGAAGCCCGCATAAACCGGCCGTACGCGCGATGAATCGGAAGCCTGCAGAATCTCCCGCTCCATTTTCTGGACATCGACATCGTACTCGACAGTGCTCGCGCCTTCTTCAATTCGCCATCGGGGACCATCGTCGCGGGTCACGCGCACTGCCGTATTTTTGGTCGTCCAACCGTGCACGTTCGACACAAAGCGATCATAGGGCTGCTCGGCATAACCCATCGGCACCGCTCGCGGCATCACCAGCGTATGCGCGGCCGGTGCACCCGGAATGGCGATTTCAATATGCGCCGTAGGTCCGCCCCAATAACGAAGCAAATAGTGCAGAGGTTCCCCGGCTTGGAGGAACATCGGCAGCAGACATAGGAATACGAGTCGCAGAATCTACCCAACGTACTACACTCACAGCAATGAGATTGCCGCTAGTTCTTTTCTGCGCGAGGATCGCGCTATGCCAATCGTGGGTCCCGCAGATGAGTAGCACGATGGAGTCGCTGCGCGGCATCAGTGCCGTAAACGAGCAAGTCGTTTGGGCCAGCGGTACGAAGGGAACTTATCTGCGCACGCAAGACGGCGGCTCCACGTGGCAGCTGGCTCAGGTGCCGGGCGCAGGAGAACTCGACTTTCGCGATATCCACGCCGTCGATGCCCGCACCGCCTATATTTTGAGCAGTGGCGAAGGGGATAAGTCTCATATCTATAAAACTGTCGATGGTGGCGGCCACTGGATTTTACAGCTCGCCAATCCCGATCCGAAGGGCTTCTTCGATGCGCTCGCTTTCTGGGATTCCGGGCACGGCATTGCACTGGGCGATCCGGTTGATGGCCACTTCGTTATCTTCACCACCGACGACGGCGGCGCCCGCTGGGTTCGTCAACAGACTCCGCTGGCGATGCCCAATGAGGGTGCCTTCGCCGCTAGCGGCACTTGCCTGATAGTGCGCGGCAAACGTGACGCCTTCTTCGCCACCGGTGGACCGGGAGGCGCGCGCGTTTTCCATTCGCGCAACCGTGGCGAATCATGGACCATAGTCCAGGCTCCGATCCGCAACGACGCAGCCGGGGCGGGCATCTTCTCACTGGCGTTCTCCGATGCGAAGAACGGCATAGCCGTCGGAGGCGATTACAAAAATGCGAATGACGATCAGCGGAACGTCGCAGTAACGGCGGACGGCGGCAAGATCTGGACACCGCCATTGAACGAACATCCGAAAGGATACAGATCGGCGGTAGCCTTCGTGAGGCCGCGAAAACTGTGGATCACGGTGGGGACGACGGGCTCAGATTATTCCGCGGATGGCGGCAGAACCTGGAAGCGCTTCGACACTGTCGGATATAACGCCATCGCCGTCTCCAGCGGCGCCGCGTGGACCGTTGGACCGCAAGGCCGCGTCGCCCGCCTGAGTCTGCGATAGTAAACTGGAAATTGGTCCGCTCCCACGATTGATGCGCTATCTTCTCACCGCCAAAATTCCTACCTGTACGCGCATTCTCCTCATCGAAAGTGGCGCGCGTCAATTATATGACCGCATCATTCCGAGTTTTCGCGAAGCCTACGGTGACGATCTCACCATCGACTTAGTCACTTGCTACGCTGGGGCCCCCGATTGGCTCAGCGAAACTACGGGCACGATCTATCGGGTGAGCGATTATCAAGGTCCCGACGGCCGCAAGCGTCTGGTTTCGGAACTGCGCGGAAACGGTTATCAGGTTACCGGCATCATCTGTTCCGCTGAGCCTATCATGACCAAATGGAAATGGATGCTCGCCGCCCGCGTCCCGGCGAAACTTTTAATCGTCAATGAGAACGGCGATTATCTTTGGGTGGATCGCGCCCATCGCGGCATCATCCGGCGCTTCGTCCTATACCGTATGGGGATGACCGGCGCTGGCGCCGTTACCACGTTTGCCACGCTGCTTTTATTTCCATTCACGGTGCTCTATCTGCTGCTCTACGCGGCGGCGGTTCATCTTCGAAGAAAGGTTCACACATGAAAGCCATCTATGTCGAAAAGCCCGGCGGTCCGGAGCAGCTAGTCTACGGCGACCTGCCCAAGCCAACCGCTGGTAAAGGGCAAGCCGTTATAAAGATCGAGGCTTCCGGAGTCAACTTCATTGATGTTTATTACCGCACCGGACTCTACAAAGCCGATCCGCCGATCGTGCTTGGAATGGAAGCAGCCGGTACGGTGGAGGCCATCGGTGAAGGCGTCACCGAAGTTGCCGTAGGCGATCGCGTAGCTTACGCCATGAATCGCGGCTCCTACGCGGAATATGCCGCCGTCAGTGCCTGGCAACTCGTGAAAATCCCCGACGATGTCGATTCCAAGACGGCAGCCGCCGCCATGTTGCAGGGCATGACCGCACATTATCTGTGCCATTCCACCTGGCCGCTGGAGACCAATGAAACCTGCCTGATTCATGCCGCGGCGGGCGGGGTTGGCTTGATTCTCGTGCAGCTGGCAAAGATGACGGGCGCGCGCGTGATCGGTACGGTATCGACGAAAGAGAAAGCGGAACTCGCCAAAGCTGCCGGCGCCGATGAAGTCATCCTTTACAGCGAAGAGGATGTGGCCGTCGAAGCTAAGCGGATCACCGAAAATACCGGCGTCGACGTAGTTTATGATTCCGTCGGAGCGGCGACATTTCAGAAGAGCTTGGATTCACTTCGGCCCCGGGGAATGATGGTCAGCTTCGGCAATTCCAGCGGGGCAGTGCCGGCATTCGAGCCGCTGTTGCTGGCACAAAAAGGGTCGCTATTTTTTACACGCCCTTCGCTAGCCCAATATGCCGCGACGCGCGACGAAATTCTCTGGCGCGCCGGCGACATTTTCCGTTGGATCGCCGCTGGCAAACTAAAGATGCGCATTGAACACATTTATCCATTGGCGGAGGCTGCGCGCGCCCATCTCGATCTGGAGTCCCGCAAGACCACGGGCAAGCTCATCCTGACGGTGCCCTAAGGGCGATATTCGATCACAACGATCGTAATATCGTCGCTTAGAATCGTTCCACCGCTGAAAGTCTGCACGGCGTCATGAAGCGCCGTATGAATTTCTTCGCAGCTACCTTCGGCGCAGCCCCGTACTATTTTGCGCAGCCGTTGCGTGTCGAAAAATGCGCCCTCGGCATTCTGCGCTTCGGTTAAGCCGTCGGTGTAGGCGATCAATTTATCGCCCGGTAGCAGCTGCATCTCCACAACCTGGGATACAGCCGACTCCAGCATCCCCAAGGGCATCCCCGTCGGTTGCAGGCCCTTGATCTGACCGTCGCTATGCAGCAGAAGCGGAGCGCAGTGGCCGGCATTGGCCCACAACATTCGTCCCGAAGAATGTAGTGCGCAGAAAAACACGGTCGCGTATTTCTCGCCCTTCGTGCGGTCGTACAAGAAGCGATTGATGCGGCCCATCATGTCTTCAATGTGAGCCCGGTCATCGGAAGCAAGCAGGAAGACGCCCTGTAGCCATGAGGCGATGAGGGCCGAACTAACGCCTTTTCCAGAAACGTCGGCGATCGCGGTACCCCATGCGTCCGGTGCCACTCGGCGTACGTCGAAGTAATCTCCGCCCACTTGCGCCGATGGAATGCTCGACCCCGCCGCGCGAAACCACCCGCTGACCGGAAGCTTGCTGGGCATCAGATCGCTCTGGATCTGACGAGCGATCTTCAGCTCCTCATCCATGCGCTGGCGAAGGCGTTCTTCTTCCAACAGCCGGGCGTTTTCCAGAATAGTCGATGCTTCCAACGCCAAGGTCTGCAACAATTCGCGATTGCCCGCCGAGAGGTCAGCCGCCGATCGGCGCGAGTCCAGGTAAAGAAGTCCGATGGTGTCGTGTGCCGACGAAAGAGAGTGCGTGTCTTCCACCCCATGTCCGGTTTTGATGCGCACCAGCGGAACGCACACGACGCTACGTAATTCCAGATTCGCAACCGAAGATTCTGGCGAAACTGCCTGCTGCATCGGATCGAACTGCATCGAAAGCAACTCGCGCCGCTGATGCAACGCACGATTGATTACCGATCTTGGCACTTGCAAGTCGGAGTCCGCTAGCGACTGGCCGCGATTGTCGCGGGCCACGCTCACTTCCAGTTCTTTCTTCGTGCGTAGCAACAGAAATCCCCGCTCGGATCCCGTGACGGCTAATGCGGCGTCCACCACCGCCGCCAAAACGTCCTGGGTCGACAGCGAATTCTGCAGGGCCCGGGCGACTTCCACCAGCGAGCGCAGCTTGGTCAGGTTACTGGGCGCGGCGGGCTCGTGATTGGACGACGATAGCTGGTCCAGTATGCGGTGAATCTCCGCTTCTTCCAGAGTGAAAGTCAGTTTATAGGAATCGGGAAATCCGAATTCAACGCGGTCTGAATTACGCAGCACCTTGCGCGCTACACGAGCACCGTTGACGAACGTTCCGTGACGGCTCTGCAGATCCTCGATTACATAGTCGCCATTCTCGACGATGATCCGCGCGTGGCTGCGTGACGCTCGATTGTCGCGCAGGGCCAATTGATTATCGGCGTGTCTGCCGATGCCGAATGGAATCGGGTCCAGCGCGACGCGGGTGCGGTTGCCCGACGGATTCGCCACAATTAGCGACGCGGGGCGGGGAGTTTCAGCGGGAGTCGAAGCAGCCATCAGCCCTTCCTGGGGCTCGTATTCTGAGGCGCCGCAAGGGCTGCCTCTTTCGTCTCAATAGCACGGAGCACCTGACATTGCGAACAGTATCCCCCGATTTCCGTTCGCGCCAGCACTATCTGAAATCCAAAATGATTTTCCACTTGGCGGCGCAGCTTCTGCAGCGGTTCACCAAAGAACTCTTCCACTTTTCCGCACTGCAGACAGATCACGTGGGCGTGTTCCTGTTTCAAGCGCGTTTCGTAATAATGCTGATCTCCGCTATGATGCATGAGGTCGAGCTCATCCACCAATCCGCCCTTCTTCAGCAGCTTCAGGGTGCGATAAACCGTCACCCGATTCAGCTTCGGATCGCGCTCCTTAGCCAGCGCATACAGACTTTCGGCATCCAGATGTTCGCCCGACTTATCGATCAGGTCGAGCAGAATCTCGCGCTGCCGCGTCAGCCGCACGCCTCGCTCTCGCAAAGAATCCTTGATGCCTGGAATCGCCATGGCCGCCACCTCGACACTACTGAGTGTAGCGCAGGGGCCAAGCGGAGTCAGCGCTCTTATCGATGCCGGTCTACTCGTTTCGCAAAGCCTGCAGCGGCTCGATTCTCATCGCCCGGCGAGCGGGGATATAGCCCGCCAATAGCGCGATCGACGACAGCACCAGCGCGGCGCTAAACAGCATCAGTGGATCGTTGGCGTGGATGCCGAATAGTTCCGACTCGATAAGGCGCGACGCCAATAGCATGCACGGAATTCCCACCGCCAATCCGCCGGCGATCAGGAGACTGACTTCCTTCATCACCAGCCACAGAATGTTGCCCTGGGTTGCGCCCAGTGCCATGCGGATCCCAATTTCCGATGTGCGCCGAAGGGTGAGATAGGCGATCACGCCATAGAGCCCGACGCCCGCCAGAATGGTCGCCAGCACGCCGAACGCGCTTGCCAGTAGGGCGATCAGGCGATCCAGGAACACCGAGTCTTCAATGCGCGTCGTCATCCAGCCCAGATTTTCCAACGGAAGGTTTGCGTCCATCTCATGCATCGCATTCCGCACGGACGACGCGGCGGCTGTCTCGTTTCCCTTGGTGCGAACGACGAACGAAATTCCTACGTTGCGCTTAATTTGTAGATAGGGAAAATAGAAGAAGGGTGTCGTCTTCTCGCGCAATGAATTATTCTTCGAATCGCGCACCACGCCAACGATTTCGATATCCGGCTTTGTCTTCGCGCCGCCTTGTTTCATGTGCCGGCCTATCGCCCGGCCGTCTTTGAAGAAGCGCCTCACGAATGCTTCATTGACGATGGCCACCCTCGGCCCGGCTTCGTTATCGGCGGTAGTGAACTCGCGTCCGTTGATCATCGGCACACCGAGAGTGGAAAAATATCCCGCCGAAATCAGATTGTTATGGGCGTCGGTATCCTCATCTTCGGTAGCCGTGTATCCTTCCACCGTGACATTGGATGTCATGTTGCTGTTGCTCAATGGCAGCAGTTGCGACGCCGCCACTGAGGTTACGCCGGGCATCGCGCCCAATCGTTCCTGGACGCGGCTAAGCAAGGCCAAGGTCTCGGGCGTCTTATATCCGCTAAGGCCGGGATTGACGCCGAATGTCAAAAGCTTTTCCGGGCGAAAACCTGGATCGAGCTTCAGCAAATTCGCGAAACTGCGCGCGAACAAAGCCGCCGCCACCAACAGCACTAGCGACAGGGCCAATTGCGAGACCACCAAAAACTGGCGCAGCCGAATCTGGCCACGCGATACAGAGCCACCCTGTTCCTTCAGCGCCGGCGCGACATTGTGGCCGCTGCGCGTGGCACTAAGCGCCGGTACGATCCCGAAGAGCAATCCGCTGATTACCGAGAGAGTCAAGGCAAAAACAAGTAATCGCCAATCGAGCGTCGCGGTCAGCCATCCGCCGAGTTCGTCTCCCGGGATCAGGCGAATCAGCAACTGCGAAATCCAGTAAGAAACGCCCAGCCCCATTACGCCACCAGCCACCGACAGCAGTAAACTTTCCACCAGAAGTTGTCGAACCAGAATCATACGGCTAGCCCCGATGGCGATCCGAATCGCGATCTCCCTCCTCCGTGCAGAGGCGCGGGAAATCAACAAATTCGCCACGTTTGCGCAGGCAATCAACAACACCAGGCCAACCATTGCCATCACTGCGATGAGTGGTTTCTTCCACTGTTGCTCTAACTGATTAATCCCTTGCGCGGCCGGTTGCAGCACTAGACGATTTGTCAAACTCTTCGTCCGAAAACGCGGCGGCGCCTCGGGCATTGCGGCTAAATCGGCTTCGAGACTGCTCCGATAAAGAGGCCCCATCGACGCTTGCGCTTGCTCCCGCGACATACCCGGCTTCAGTCTTCCAAACACAGCCATCCAACGCGAGGTCCGATCCGTTAGCGGATCCTTCTTCTCTAAAGGACTGGCCGCAGCCTTCATCGCCATGGACATATATAGATCGGGCGTCTGTCCGGAAACCATGCTCCGAAAACTTTCCGGAGTCACGCCGACGATTGTCATTGGAAGGCCGTTTATGCGAATCGTTTGATTCAGCGCCGCACGTTCGCCTGAAAATCGGCGCTGCCAGTAACCGTAAGAAATCACGATCACAGGGTGGCCGCCAGGCGTAACGTCATCGCTCGAGCCGATGATCCGGCCCAGCCCTGGCGTCACACCCAGAACTTCAAAAAAGTTACCCGATATCAGTTCGGCTTGTACGCGTTCCGGTTGATCGTGCGTAACGGCCGTGACATTGGCATAGGAGCGCGCAATCAGGCCATCGAAGGCCTGATTGCCATCGCGAAATTCGCGATACATCGGATAAGAGAACGGAGTAGCGGAGCTGTCGGCGTGGGCTGAACCTTCGCTGACTCCCTTGAAGTCGAATAGCACAATGCGTTCGGCGTCGCGGACGGGCAGCGAACGGAACAAGACCTGATTCAACAGCGAAAAGATGGCCGTGTTCGCTCCCACCCCCAACGCTAGCGAAAGAACCGCCACCGTAGTAAATAATGGCGATCGTAAAAGAGTGCGCAGAGCGAATCGTAAGTCTTGGAGCATTGTCTTAAGACTATACGCTGCGAATCGTAAAAGGTTAACCGGATTACGTCAGTTTCGGTATGACATTCTTCAGCAAGCGCACCAAAGTATCGCGAACCTGCGCGCCGGTGTCGAGAACTTCCTGATGATCGATCTTTTGCGGAAGCACACCCGCCGCCATGTTCGTAACGCACGATATCGCCAGCGTGCGCATTCCCATATGGCTGGCGACGATGGCCTCGGGGACGGTGGACATACCCACCAGATCGGCGCCGATGGCCCGCAGATAGCGGATCTCCGCTGGAGTTTCGTAGCTTGGCCCCAGCATCGCCGCGTAGACGCCCTCGTTCAGCTCAATGCCCAGTTCGGCCGCAACTTGTTTGGCCATATCGCGATAAACCGTCGAGTACGCCTCCGACATATCGGGAAAACGTGGACCCAGCGAATCGTCATTCGGGCCCAACAGGGGATTGGTGCCCTGTAGATTGATGTGGTCCGAAATTAAAACAAGGCCGCCCTGCTTGTAGGAAAGATTAATACCGCCCGCCGCATTCGTAAGGATCAGGCTCTGCACTCCCAATCTTCCAAACTGGCGTACGCCGAAGGCCGCCTGCGCCGCCGAATAGCCTTCGTACATGTGCACCCGGCCAGCCATGCATACTACCTGCACCTGGCCCACATTTCCAAACACTAGCTTGCCTGCGTGCCCGATGGCAGTGGAGCGCGGCCACTCGGGAATTTCGCCGTAAGGGATTTCAATCGGGTTGTCGAGTTCGTCGGCGAACGCGCCCAGGCCGCTTCCCAAAACAATTCCAACACTCGGCTGCATCGCGGTGCGGGAACGAAGATAGGAATAGGCGGCTGACATAGGAATCTATAACAGCATGCCGGCGATGCAGGCCGACATGAAGTTAGCCATCGTACCGGCCGCTACAGCTTTCAGACCCAGCCGGGCGAGATCGGATTTTCGCGAAGGGGCCAAGGCGCCGATTCCACCAATCTGAATCGCGATCGAGCTTAAGTTCGCAAATCCACATAAAGCATAAGTGGCGATCGTGAACGACCGCGGATCGAGCGATGCTTTCACTTTCCCTAAATCGACGAACGCCACAAATTCATTGAGGATCAGACGCGTGCCCAGCAGATTACCGATAGTGGCGCAATCGTTATATTTCACGCCAAGCAGCCAGGCGATGGGGGAAAAAAGCACGCCCAGAATCCCCTGCAGCGATGGCGGCAACCAGCCCATCAGCGGCAGCGTATGCACCCACCCCAGCACGCCATTCACCATCGCGATCAAACCTAGAAACGCGATCAGCATGCCCGCGATGTTGATCGCCAGTTGCACGCCATCGCCGGCGCCGCGAGCAGCCGCGTCGATTACGTTCACCCCGGGCTTCTCTACCTCGATCTTGACGGTGCCCGCGGTTTCCGGCGATCCGGTTTCCGGCATGAACATCTTCGCCAGCATGATAGTGGCCGGGGCAGTCATGATCACGGCCGTCAACAGGTGCCTTATCTCAACGCCGGCGATCATCACATAGGCGGCCATCACGGCGCCCGAAACATGGGCCATGCCGCTGGTCATCACGGTAAACAATTCCGATTGCGTCATCCCCGCTAGAAAGGGCCGGATAGTCAGCGGGGCCTCGGTCTGCCCCATAAAAATGCTGGCCGCGACATTCGTCGATTCCGCGCCGCTGGTGCCCATGACGCGGAGCATCACAAACGCCATTATCCTGACGAAAAACTGCATCACGCCGAAGTAGTAAAGAATGGCGAAAAGGGACGCGATGAAGATGACGATGGGCAGTACTTGAAAGGCGAACACGACGCCGAATTCGTTGCTTCGCGCGCCCAGCTTCTCACCGAAGACAAACTTGCTGCCCTCGGCGGCATAAGAGAGCAAATGGTTAACCGCGACGCTTGCGCCCTGAAATAGTTCGCCGGCCCGCGTCTTCAGTACGATGAACGCGAACGCAAACTGTAGACCCAGACCCCAGAAAATAACCCGCGGTTTAATCGCCTGTCGTGCCGTCGAAAACGCGTAAGCACACGCCATAATTACGGCGATGCCCAGAAGGCCGGTGAACCTGTCCATGGTGGTAAGCGATTAGCCTACCACTTCCAGAATCAGTTGTCGTTCGTCGGGAGCCGCGGCCGAAATGCGGAAGGCATCTTCAATCAATTGATCGGCGTCTTCCAACCGGTCTTCACTGGTGTAATACAAGCGGCAGAGAACGGCCCCTTGATCTACCTTTTGGCCGACCTTCACTTCCAAAATTACGCCCACCGCCGGATCGATGGAATCTTCCTTGGTATCGCGTCCAGCCCCGATCATCGACGAAGCCATGCCGATGTACTCGGCGTCGATCGCGCTGACGTACCCCGCCCGCGGCGACAAGATATCCCGCGCGCCGGTGGCATTCGGCAGCAGTTCAAACTTGTCCAGCACCTTCGGATCTCCGCCCTGGGCCGCGATCACTTCCTTGAACTTGCGGTAGCCTGAGCCATCCAGCAGCTTCTGTTGCGCCAGTTCGCGCGCTTCGTCCAGGGTTTTGGTAATCTTGCCGAGGAAGATCATCCGCGCGGCCAGTTCAAGCGAGATGCGCGTTAGATCGGTGGGCCCGACATTCTGCAGCGTCTGCGAGACTTCCATCACTTCCAGCGCGTTGCCGATCGCGTAACCCAGCGGCTGGTTCATGTCGGTGATCAGCGCCTGGACCCGTTTATCCATCCGCCGGCCGATACCAACCATCATCTGCGCCAGTCGCCGGGCATCCACTTGGCGCTTCATAAATGCGCCAGACCCGACCTTTACATCCAGCACCAAAGCATCCAGGCCGACGGCCAATTTTTTCGACATGATCGAAGAAGCGATCAGCGGAATCGATTCCACCGTAGCTGTGGCATCGCGCAAGGAATATAGCTTACCGTCGGCGGGCGCAACCTGCGGCGTCTGGCCGATAAACGCCAGCTTCATCTTCGCCAGTTGCGCTTTGAATTCCTCAATCGTCAGGTCGGTCCGAAATCCTGGAATGGATTCCAGCTTATCCAGCGTCCCGCCCGTATGGCCCAGCGCGCGGCCGGAAATCATCGGTACAATCACGCCCGCCGCAGCCGCAATCGGAGCCGAGATCAGGCTGGTTTTGTCGCCTACGCCGCCCGTCGAGTGTTTATCCACCTTGATCCCGGGGATGTCTGAAAGGTCGACGATTTCCCCCGATTTCAACATCGAATCGGTCAACGCGCTTACTTCCCGATCGGACATGCCGGAGAAAAATACCGCCATCAGGAACGCCGAAATTTGATAATCGGGAATCTCATTGCGGGTGTAACCCTCGACAATGTGGGCGATTTCTTCGGCGGACAATTCTTCGCCGTCGCGCTTACGGTGGATGAGGTCGACAGTTCGCATTAAGATACTGAGAGTAGCATCTTATATGTTTGAAAGTAAAGGAGAGAGCGGTCTGAAACCGGTGCTGAAACTCGCGCAATTCTATGCCCCGGAATAGGTAAACGCCTTAGCCGCGCCCGATTAGCGGCAGCGGATAGCGGATCTGGCCCTGGAAAATCTCTTCAAACAAAGCCAATATTTGGGCGTGAATCAACCCATTGTCGGCTAACAAGTGGGGGCCGCGAAGGCTGTGCGGCAGGCCATCCATATCGGAATAGGTGCCGCCCGCCTCGGTAATTAGCAGACGTCCGGCCGCCAGGTCCCACGGCTTAAGTCCGAATTCCCAGAAGGCATCCAAGCGTCCGTTGGCGACGTAAGCCAGGTCGATCGCCGCCGATCCGGCGCGCCGTACTCCGTGCGTCACCATCGCCAATTGATAATAAAAGTACACGTTTACATTCGCGTGACGTTTCTGGCTGGGGAAGCCGGTGGCCACCAGACTATCCTCCAGGCGCTTCGCCGCCGAGACGTGAATCGGCTTCCCATTGAGCGTCGCGCCGCCGCCTTTTTCCGCCGCGAACATCTCATTGCGAGTGGGATCGAAGACGACGCCAGCGATCATCTCGCCCTTTTTCTCTAAAGCCATCGTCACGTTGAAAACCGGAAAACCATGCGCGAAGTTAGTGGTCCCATCCAGTGGATCCACATACCAGCAATATTCCGAATCGCTGATAAACCCGCCGCCTTCCTCGGCCACGATATTGTGGTCGGGAAATTGGGCCCGCAGGCGTTCGACAATCAGCTTTTCCGAAGACCGGTCGGCTTCGGTCACCAGGTCGTATTCGCCCTTCAATTCAAAACCGATGCGCCGTTCCAGAAATTCCGAGAGAAGGGCTCCCGCTTCACGGGCGATTGCGATGCTGGTGTCTAAATAGGAAGCCAAGGGTTATTTTACAGCTGGCACTTCATACAAGTATTTGATGTCGTGCTTAAACAGAAACAGATTCGGGTTGCCCAGGCGGGTGACGCGGATAAAACTCGTATCGTAAAATTCAATCACGCCGGTAACCTCTTCATTGTTTTTCAATCGAATGCACACCGGCGTCGCGCCCTCAATCAGACGCTTCAAATACTTCACCTCTTCGAAAGTCTGTTCCTGAACCTTCGGTTTCGGCTTCGGCTTTGTGAGTTTGACGGCCATGAAGTTAACGGCTATTTCGTTCGGCTGATGAATCTCCATAGTAGCCGCTTCGCGCCGAAACCCGCAAATCCGGACGCGGTAATTCCACCCGAATTGGATGAAAGCGCGATCGCGACGCGGGCAATTCCTTAGGGTAGTAACCAATCAGATACTGGGTTCGCAAATCACGCAGAATCGCCGCAAAGGCCGCGTCAAGCTGGGCCCCTATCGTAGGCAGAAACACCCGCCCGCCAGTGGAAGCGGCAAGCGTCGTCAAAGCGTTCTCTCCACCGATGTTGCGGCCCGCCATATTTGTAATCGGCATCACCAGAATGGGATACATCACGGTATCGGACATCTGAACCGATTCCAACGCCTGATGATAGTTCTTGGTGCTGGTGGTATCGCCGCCATCGGTCACCACCACGATCACGTGCCGGCCATCGCGCCGCTCCAGATCGCGCGCGGCCAAATAGATGGCGTCGTATAACGACGTGCCGCCTTCGGGATGAACTTCCCGCAGCGATCTCTCCATGCGCGATGCATTGCGGTTGAATCCGTTGTTCAACGACACCTGCCAGTTGAATGTGTAGAGCGCCACGGTATCGTCGGAGTTGCCTTCTCCGAATGTCGTTCTCAGAAAGTGGGTCACCGAATCGATCTCATAGTGCAGATCCTTCGCCGTCGATCCGCTGATGTCCACCAGCAGCGCTATCGAAAGAGGAATCACGGTCTGGCGCTCAAAGACCGCAATATCCTGTTCGACGCCGCTATCGAAGACGTGAAACTGATCGCGGCTTATCGAGCCCACATGATTGCCGATCGAATCCTTGACGCTCACCAGCACCCGCACCAGTTTCACGTCCACGCGGATGACGGGCGATGGCTGTGCCGCGGCAATCCCGCCGAACAACATCGCCAGTATTGCGCGGCGCCACATTACCGGGGCGGCGCGGACTGCAGCACCGACTGGTCCCATTCGCCTTCCACCCAGACTTCCCCATCTGCGAAATACTCTTTTTTCCAGATAGGGACCAATCGCTTCAAGCGGTCAATCGCTTCCAGAGAGGCTTCAAAAGCCGGGCGCCGATGTGGCGCTGTGACAACAATCACGACGCTTCCTTCTCCAATCGCCATCCGCCCCAGGCGGTGTACCATGGCGATTCGCCCAATCGCATACGAGCCGGCAATCTCCCGTCCGATAGCCGCTATGGTCTGGATAGCCATGGCTTCGTAGCATTCATAATCCAGGAACTGCGTGCTCCGGCCCTTGGTATTGTCGCGTACCACGCCTTCAAATACGACGATGGCGCCGTCACTACCGCTCACGATTTGCCGCGATAAGGATGCGCTGTCGATCGGGTGCCGCGTAAGGGCGAAAAAGTGTCCCGCATCTTCCGTGATGTGCTGCGTGAAAATAGCGCCGCTGCCCCCGCTGACCGGCGGCAAAAAAGCTATTTCGTCGCCTTCCGTCAGCAATGTCGATCCCGGTGAAAATTGGTGATTGCGGGCAAAGACGACGCTTGCCTTTACATCCCGCAGCCTGGGAAATTGCGCCGCGTAATGCTCGAAAACCCCGTCCACGCGGCTGCCTTCGGGAAGTTCGACAAGCTCTTCCGCGCGCCCGGTAATATCCTTTAACATCCCGAAAAACAAGACTTTGATTCGCACTTGAGTGTCATAGTAACAGACTGATCCGCCTCGATTCCGGTTTCAGCAAGGCGGATTCTAACCGACAATAAAAGAATGCTTGCTCATGAAACCCGGCTGCGTGTACGCTATGCCGAGACCGACCAGATGGGTGTCGTTTACTATGCCAATTATCTGGTCTGGATGGAGGTTGGGCGGGTCGAGTTCTGCCGGGCGGCCGGCGTCCAATATCGCGATCTGGAAATTGAAGCGGGAATCCTGCTGGCGGTGGTCGAATCGCAATGCCGCTATCTGTCGCCGGCCCGCTATGACGAGGAGATCACAATCAAATCTTGGGTGGAAGCACCTAATCCTCGCGCCATCCGCTTCCAATATGAAATGCGCGAAACTTCGTCTGGCCGGCTGGTAGCCACGGGTGAAACGAAACATATTTTTTGCGGCCGCGACATGAAACCGAAGAAACTGCCCGCTGAATATCGAGCCGCCTTCGGAATGAAGATCTGATATGGCCGAACAATCCCTGGGTGGATTTTTCTGGGTTTTGATTCTCTATGATGTCGCCGAAGAAATCGACCTTGGGCTGGTACGGAAATTTTCCGGAATCGAGCCTCCGGGCCGCGAGCCTTCCTTTCGCCATCCCACCCCCGATTATGTCCGCTTTGAACGCGCACCGGCTACCGAAACCGCCGGCGAAATCCGTATGGATACCGGCGAGGTTTTTCGCGGCTACCTGAAGTATTTCGATTACGGCGTGGTCAGCGTTGAGCTGCAGTGGCAGTTTCAGAGCGATTGGGACACGCTAGTCCGCTTGTCCAGCCACTGGAGCCGCGCCCCCGAACTGGAACGGAAAGTTTTGGAGCTGGTGCACCGTCATATCGATCGTTTGAAAACCTGCCTGATCAAGCCAAACGACGCCTGGCTCAGCGAAGATTACTATATCGTGCAGCTCTCCGACGCGCGGGATGAAGCCGGTGAGCCCTTGCTCGCGTCCCGTCTGCTTTCCGAACGTGGGGCGGCGCTAGCGCAGATCGTTCGCGGCGAACACCTGCCGTTATCCTCCAGGGAGCAGCAGGAAGCTTTGCAATCCAGCATGTCGTACTATCCGACGGATTTGGTGGTAGCCGGCTGGATAGCGGCCTTCATCTACGACACTCCGGAAAGCGCCGCTCCCGGCGTGCAACTGCTGGGATACGCCAACGCGCAGTTACTGGAATTCCGCGTTTATGACGACCTTCTGACGCGTGTTCTTTCGCAGGTTTATAAATCGCTCGAGCATCAACGCGGCGTCTTTTCGCGCTGGCGGTTTGCCCGTGAGGCCGCCCAGTTGAATACGATCCGCCTCGATGTCACCGAACTCACCGAGCGAACCGACAATGCCATCAAGTTTTTGAGCGACATGTATTACGCTCGTCTATACAGGATGGCTGCCGCCAAAATCGGAGTGCCCGATTACCGCAATCTGGTGGTGGAAAAGCTACGCATCGCCGGCGAGTTGTATGACTCGATGGTGAATGAATTTCATGAGGCCCGCACCTTTGTTCTGGAATTGATGGTTGTGGCGATTCTGATCATCGAATTAGTGTTTCTCTTCCGGGGCAAGGGTTAAGCCTTCGAAAATGGGACTACAATAGAGGTTATCCCGATGAATTCGCTAGCCTCCCGCTTGGAATTTCTTCGATCCAGCCAAAACCCGGACGGGGGATGGTCTTATCTGCCAGGAAAACGGCAGTCTTGGCTTGAGCCTTCCGCTTATGCTCTGCTTGCTTTGCATGGCGATGCCTCTTCCGTTGAGCAATCGAATAAAGCCTGGAAGTTGCTTTTATCGTGGCAGAATCCTTCGGGAAGTTGGAAACCCGCGGGCGAAGTGGAAGGCGAAAGCTGGGCGACGGCATTAATGGTGACGCTCTGCTGTGTGCGCGGCGAGTACGGCGAAGTTTTTCATAAGGGTGTGAACTGGCTGGTTGGAACCGAAGGTTCCGATAGCGAGTGGTTCCCCCGAGCCGTGCAGTTTCTCCACTTAAATGTATTCAACTCCCGCTTGGGATTTGAACGCGATGTCCGTTTCAAGGGCTGGCCCTGGCGGCCGAATAACGCTTCCTGGGTGGAACCGTCGGCGCACGCCTTGATTGCTATTAAGAAGGCCGCTCCTCACGCCCGATCGGCGGAACTGAAGGAGCGCATTCGGATGGGCGATCTTATGATTCTCGATCGCAAGTGCAGCGACGGCGGCTGGAATTCCGGAGCCCCCCGTTCGCTTCACATCGACCTGGTTTCCTATCCCGAGACAACTGCTTTAGCGTTATTGGGCCTCCAGGGGCAACCTCGGCAAAACGTTGCCGCGCCGCTTGCCGTCGCGATGAAGTTCGCCGCGGAAACGCACCTGCCGTTAGCCCAGGCTTGGCTCGCCATCTGCTTGAGAAACTGGGGTGTCGATTTCCAAAGCGCCGATTCTGTCGGCGAAGCCACCGGCGACGTGTTAATTACAGCGCTACAAGCGTTGGGCGACCCGCAAGGGAATCATCATCTGCTGAAAGTTGGGGAGACGGCGTGAGCACCGCAAAGAATCAATCGCTAATCAGCCGCCGCGCTATCCTGCCCTTGGCCGGAGCCGCCATCGTAGGCGGATACGCCAGTATCAAGCTGGGTGAAAAGCCGCCGCCCCCCCACCCGGCGTGGAATTCCTCGGTCACCATCGTGCGCGCTTCCTCATATTCCAAGGATCTGGAGAAGCTCATCCTCGAGGGCGTGAAGCAATGCGGCCTGAACGTGAAGGGTAAACGCGTACTTCTGAAGCCGAATCTGGTGGAGTTCGACCCCGATACCTGTGTGAATACGAATGTCGCGGTGATTGCGGCGGCTTACGGGGCGTTTCGTTCTCTGGACGCGGCTTCGGTAATCATCGCCGAGGGTCCGGGGCACCGCCGGGATACCTATGGGGTTGCCGAACAGGCCCGCTATCGCAGTGAAATCACGGACTTCGATAAGCTTTTCGTCGATTTGAATCGCGATGACGTCAGTGCCGTCAAGGGTTTCGCCGATCTCGGCCAGATCTATCTTCCGAACACCGCTCTCGGTGCCGATTTGATCGTCTCGCTGCCGAAGATGAAGACCCATCATTGGGCCGGCGCAACGCTCTCCATGAAGAACTTCTTCGGCCTGGTGCCTGGCTCCATCTATGGGTGGCCGAAAAATCAATTGCACTACGTTGGCATCCCGCGATCCATCGTGGAATTGAATCGCATCTTTCACAACAGTTTTGCGATTGTCGACGCCATCGTAGGCATGGAGGGTAATGGCCCCATACAGGGTACGCCAAAGCACACTGGCGCGCTAGTGATGGGAGGCGATTTGGTGGCCGTCGACGCCACTTGTTGCCGCATTATGGGCATCGATCCGGAGAAGATCGAGTATCTGCGAGGTGCGGCCCCATTGGGTAATAGTGAAGTTCGGAAGATTCAACAGCGCGGCGAATTGATCGCCTCCGTGCGCAGCGATTATGAGTTGATCAAAGACTACAAAAATCTGCGATTAGCGTGAAGTGGGTACTTGATCCAGTACCCGCGTACCCTATCCGTGGGTGGGTAAACATTAGAGATTGTTGGGCTTCATGACCAAAGTAACTAGCGATACCTAGTCATTTTCTAACCCTCATCTAGGGATTTAGCTGATTCTTCCAGAGCCCACCGGATGCTAACTTAATCTTGACAGGGCAAGACACTGTTAAAGGGAGAGAGAAAACCATGATGAATTTAGTTTACAAACTTCGGATCTGGAATGACACCAAAGGTCAGGATCTTATTGAATACGCGCTGATGGCCGGTTTCGTAGCCGTTGCCGCCGGTGCGATTATGCCTGGCGTTGCCAACAGCATCAGCACGATCTTCTCGAAGATCAGCAGCGTTATGACCAGCGCTGGCGCACAGAGCTAGTCAGAACTCAATTTCCGAGGTGGGCGGGGGAGGATTTCCTCCCTTGCCCCCTCTAAACCTTTTCCCCGCATTAGCCGCTCGTAACCCCCCACACTTAGCTTTCTAAACCGCCACTTCCAATTCCTTAGTAGTAATCCGCTCCGATAAACCCCTTCGCAGGAACAACTTAGCTCCCATCCCCAATTCCTTTGTTTTCTTTGCCTCTACGGCCATCTTACCCTTGTTATCCCTAAAGTACTATCCGTTTACCTACCCCCATGAGGGCGTTTTCATTACCCCTAAATAGGGGAATCGCTTATTCTCAGTACTACCCACCGGTGTTAGCCTAATTACACCGGCGATCAACCGGTAGGGAGCAATACAACCACTATGATGAATCTAGTTTGGAAACTGCGCATTTGGAATGACACCCGCGCCCAGGATCTTATTGAATATGCTTTGATGGCTGGTTTTGTAGCCGTCGCCGCCGGCGCAATTATGCCCAGCGTTGCCAATAGCATCAGCACGATCTTTTCGAAGATCAGCAGCGTAATGACCAGCGCCGGCGCACAAGGCTAAGGTCGAAACCCGTCCTGAGGCGGGCGGCGGATGTTATTCCTTCGTCCCCTCACAACCTTTTTCACTCCGCTTGTAGACATTCCCGCGGATCTCGCCCGGCTGCGGTCCAGGCCGGAATCAGCGATGCGATGGCCGCTACCGTGAACACCAAACCCGCCACGGACGTCAACACAATAGGGTCGGCCGGTGATATTTCGTACAGCATATCGGCCGCTCGGTATCCGATGAACAGCGCTCCGGCAAGCCCCGCCATTACTCCGCACGTAACCCACAGCAAAGCGCCACCGGCGGTTTGAATCACCAAACGTCTTCGTCCCGCCCCGAGCGCAATTCTCACGGCGATTTCCTTAGCGCGCACCGAAAGGGATTCCCGTATAACGCTATGAATGCCCGCCGCCCCTAGCATTACCGCGCCCCCAGCGAACAGAATTAGAATCAACACCGTAAACCGGCTCCGAGCCGTATTGCGCTCCGCTAGTTCACCCAGCGTCGCTTCCCCGGCGAGTGCCTGGGTGGAATCCATTATTTTTAACGTCGCGCGCACCAGCGCCACCAGGTCCGCCGCCGGAACCCGCCCCCGGATGACTAGATAATTCGTGGGAACTTTGACCTGCCGATAAGGCACATAGACGTTATCGGCAAATTCGATTACCCGCCGATAGCGGGCATCGGCCGTCACTCCGATCACCTTACGCCACGCTCCAAAAACGCGAATCCGTTCGCCCAGCGGTTCGTGCCCGGCGGCGCGAATTTGCTGCGCCAGAGATTGACTGACAATGGCCACCTTCTCCCCCGTCTCGCTGTCGTGTTCGCTAAAATCGCGGCCAGTCAACAGCGCCGTTCCCACGGTATCGAAGTAGCGTGGCGTCACAACCTCAAAATTCGCCTTGGTTAGCAGATGGGGATCGCGTGTCCCGGTGTCGAACTCAAAACTATATTCGGTATCCCAACCGATGGGGCCTTCCAGTGGGCGCAGTAACACAGCAGCCGCCGCGGTCACTGCGGGCGCCGCTCGCAAGCGTTCCAGCAATTCCGCGTAAAACCGGCGTCGCATCTCCGGCTCTATGTGCGGGCCGCGCAGCGCAAGATTCATCGTTAGCGTTTCGGGGTGAGTAAATCCAATATCGGTCCGCAGCATGGCTCGATAGCTCAAAAACAACAAGAGACTGAGAGAGAGGATCGCCACCGTAATCGCCGATTGCGAGAATATGAACAGGCTCTGCAGACGCCGGCCGGTACGCGATCCCGCGGTTCGCAATCCGCCGTCCCGCTGCAGAGCCTCGAGATTCTTCCCTCGCAGTAGTAGCGCCGGGCCGATGCTACAGGCAAGAGTCGCCAGCAAGGTCATGGCGGCGGCAAAGGCCAGAGCGGCAAGATCCAGATGCGCACTCTCGATCCGGGGAATATCGGCCGGCGCCCAGCTCACTAACAGGCGGATTGTCGCGGCGGCCAGAAGGCTGCCTGCAATCGTCGCGGCTAGCGCCGCCACAAGAGCTTCGATGGTGAATTGCGTGAGGATTCGCGCTGGGGTGGCGCCCAGTGAAATCCGCGTGGCTATTTCCCGGCGGCGGCTCAGAGTCCGCGAGAGAAACAGATTTCCCGCGCTGACACACGCCGAAAGCAACAACAAGACGGAAGCAAACAGCGATAGAAGCAGCTGCGGCTTGGAAGAACCTGTCAAATATTCGGCGAGTGGAGTAACCACGGCGCGCTGCGTGCGGGAGTACACCTTTGCGTACTCGGCGTATTGCATTTGAAATGTATGCTCCGCTCCGCTTTGCAGGTGCTCTCGCGAGACATTCTGTTTTGCGCGGCCGATGGCCATCAGCCATATCATGCGCCGATCGGTCTGCGGCGCTAACGGTACCCACAGCCCCGCGCCGCGAGGGAAATCCACTGCGGCGCTCATCACGCCGATGATGGTGTGACCGATGCCGTTTAAGCGAATCAACTGGCCTATAATCTGACGATTCGCCCCAAAATATTTTCGCCAAACGCGATCGGAAAGCATCACCACCGGGGCCGCGCCAACTCCTTCATCGCTCGCCGTGAAATCACGGCCGATTACGGGCGCCACGTCCAGCACTCGAAACAGATCTACCGTAGTCGGACAGGTCTCTATCTGGACCGGCTCTCCACTGCTCGTCTGCAACACTCGGGCGTTTCCGTATAAGGCCGCCGGTATCAGCGCAACGTGTTCCAGTTCCTTGATACCCGCTTGCAAGTCGTTCAACTCGGGGTAGGCCAGCTCGCCCACCAAGCGCTCATTCGTTTGTGAATCGGCTTTCCAGATCAGATGAATCCGGTCTTGATTAGGGAACGGCAGGGGGTTCAGCACCACGGCTGTAACCAGCGAAAAGATAGCGACGCTGAGGCCGATCCCCACAGCCAGAATTCCCGTCGCCAGCGGATAGGCACTGCCGTTGCGCCCGAACGTACGCAGCGCTACCCGAACGTGATTGAAAATCATCTTCGTGTATCCTCTACTAGACCACGGCGCTGTGCGAATCGACCCAGGCGGCGTGCAAGTTTCCCGCTTCGTCGAACGGCAACTCGCGGCCGGCTTCGATAATTTCCAGTTGGGAATTTGCCTCCACTTCGGATCGCATGTTTTCGCTGAGTTCAATGGCGGTCAAGTCAAGCGAGTTGGGAATCCACCCAATACGCAGATCGCTTAAATCCATTTTGCCAACGGTCGGGGCGATTCGCTCCAGGCACTCGCGATCGGTAGCGAAGTGCACCGGGGTACGTATCGCCGCCGGCGTGGATGCCGTCAGTGAGTTGATCCGCGTCGGATGCCAGTCGATTTTTGTCAACAGGCGATCATGAACAATATCGGCCATTCCCAGCCCTACTCCATTGCCGTAGCTATGCTCCGACAAATCGCGCAGGAAGATACGTTCGATGCGTGGGGCGTTGGGCCAGGGATTATATTCTCCATTGACGCTCCGATTGATTACCTTCGTATCCATCCCGGCGCCGCTGTAATTCTTTCCAATCTCGTCGATGATGAGGATATCCAACTGCTCCACCGGGATGCGCGACATCCACGACTTGGCCACTTCGAGCAATTCTTCCTCGCGCCGTTCCATCTCCGAGACAGGCACTGCTGTCAGCTGCGCCGTATCGTGATTCGCGTCTTCTAAGATAGCCAGACCACCCAGTATCTTTCCACTGGCGAGCACTTGTCGCCCCACGGTGCGGATAGCATGCTCCAGCCCAAGCTTGTAGGCGTAAGTGTGATAGCGCTGCGCACCGGCGAATTTGCCGAGGCCGATCGCCATCATTTTGAACAAACCGCTTTCAATCTTTCCCGCAAAATCGGTGTGCCACTTGACGCGCCCAACCAGAAAGATGCCATCGCTTTCAAAAGCATGGCGATCCATGAATGTTTCTATGCCTTCGGCGGTGGATCCCACGGAAACCACGTCCAGAGCGCTGATCACCGGGCAGCCCATGGTTGCCTCATGCACGCCAAAATGAGCGAGCACGTCCGCTTGGCCTTCGGCGGTGGCCGCGCCATGACTTCCCATCGCCGGAAAAATAAAAGGATGACAGCCGGCGTCCTGCCAGAATTCGACTACCGATCGCACGATAGTGGAAATATTGGCGATTCCGCGGCTGCCGACGCCAATCGCGATGCGCGCCCCGGGTTTAACTCGGGCTGCGAAACCCGCTGCAGTAAGCTGTTTGCGAATCTCACCTTGAATATCTCGAATGCGCCGGTCGGGAAAGTTCTGACGGACGCGGAGCATCTTGGGGAAATTCATGTCTCCAGGATACAGCGGGCTGCGCTCGCCCGGCAAAGAATCACTTCACACGATACACGCGAATATCGTTGAAATAGGAATCCGTCACGCTGCCGCAATGCATTCCTTCGGCGGGCTGCAGTGTGAACGCCTCGTCCAGCTCTTTCTGCATAATCGCATCCACGGGAAGATCGAATCCATGAAAGAAGAACACGCGAGCTTCGCCATTTTTCTTTTGTAAGCCGCGCGCCGTGGCCAGCCATTGTTTGGCTTCCGCCCGCAGCGCATCGGCTTGCTCAATCAATCGCCCTGGATATGCCGGATGCGTATCGATCTCCGCGGGAAATGTGGACGCCATAAACGGCGGGCGCTGGGGATACTGCCGCAAATAATATTCCGTCGGAAGGCGGCTCAGCGTGGAGAACAGCACTAGGTCGCCTCCACTCGCATGCTCTCGCAGATACGCCGCGGCGGTCCGGCTCTCGCAGGGCGTCGCGGTCCACTGCCCAAACGCCAGTCCGATTCCGCTAATGGAGACCAGCGCCACCGCCACTTGCCGGCGATTGAGACTCGAAAGATAGGCCGCCGTCAGCAGCGCGAACAGCGGGAGCCCGATCATGGTGAATCGGGAAAAGAAAATCGGCTTCACCTGAGAGATCAGGAACGGCGTTCCAATCGCCACCACCAACACTACGGCGAAAGCTCGGATCGGCCATTGCTCTTTGGGCCGTCCAACTTTGCGCCACACGAAAGGCACCGCCGGCGCAAGAAGCCACGCCGCTCCACCGAACATAAAAAGCACCGTCACAAGATCGGCTGGACCCGGCTTGGGGATCCAGGCATTCGCCGTTTTCGAGCGCATGATTTGACCCGGCAAATAAGGAGCCCAGAGAAGCATATAAGGAATCAGCGACAAGCTATAGGCGAGAAGAAAGGCTTTGGTGCGCACCTGGCGATAGAAAAAAGCCTGGCAGACAAGCTGGCCGAACAAGATAAAGAAGAACCAGATGTGAGTGAATGTCCCCAGCGCGTTCACGATTATGTAGAGCCAGAAGTCCACCTTCGATTCATTCGGCTTGAAAGAAAAACTTACGTAAAAGAGGGTGGAGAGCACCGACCATAAACCGAGCAGCGCATACATCCTTCCGAAATGGGCGGCAAATAATGCTAGCGGACTGGCGATGTAGACTGCCGTGGCCAGCATCGCCAGATCGCGTTCATAGATGCGCCGGGCAAGGCGATACATGGCGATACAGGAGAAGAGGTAGGTGATTCCGGGAAGTACGCGATCGCTGATTTCACTGGTTCCGAAGACGCGCGTCCAGACTGCGAGGGTCCATTGAAAAAGGGGGGGATGGGTGTCGCCGCGAACGATGTCCATCATCCGCGAATAAGGCTCCAGGGAGGTGTAGATACTCCACAATTCATCGGAGCGGAAGGCGTTGGTTGCTCCAAAAAAGGCAAAAACAACGGCCGAGATCCAGATGAAGTAGAAGTAGCGCGGAGCCTGGACCATGTTTCCGGCTAGGAGCTCTCCTGCCAGGATTTTTCCAGCATTCGTGTATATTCGCCGGAAGCGTAAATCTCAAACTCGAAACCTAATTGAGAAAGATTGGCGTGCCGCACCTGGTTCTGCTGGCAGGCAAACAACTGGTCGGCGTAGCGATAATAGTTGCGCACAAATTCGTCGCTCAATACGCCCCGCTCGGGCATTTCGGAAAACAACGCGTTTAGTCCCAAAGCTCGGCCAAAGATGCTTCGATAATCGGTAACGCCCCACTCGCGCAGCTTCTCCTGTACCGCCACTGGCGTTGCCCCTACGAGCAATGCGGCGAAGCTCTGGGAGGCGTATTTTTCACCGGCGAAGGTTTCGGTACATTGCTCAATCCAACGGCGTAAATCGCGGCCGACATAAAACAACATGCGGATTTCGCAATACCGGCCCTCAATCAAAGATCGATCCAGATCCTCATAGGAATGGGTGCCGCTCGGAATAATACCCTGCAGCATCATGCTCGCGCGGGAGCTATCCATCAACTTTGATGGCGTGTTGGCCTCGGCGAACGGATGCAGGATTAACGGCGGTAATGAGCGTGTGGTGGGTTCCATGAGTGCTTCCATAGCAAGAGTATGTCACCCTATTTGCGCTCTGTAAGCAGTACTTTGGCTTCAATTTGATTGGTACCTCGCGTCACCTTAACGAGTACTGAATCCCCGGCCTTCTTAGCCCGCAGGGCATATGTAAAGTCATACAGATTATCGATTTTCTTGCCGTCGAACTCAATCAGTATGTCGCCTCGCAGCAAACCGGCCTTTGCCGCCGGTGAACCGTCCTTTACATCGGCGAATCGTACGCCATGCGGCACCTCTGCAAAGTCCGGAATACTTCCGAAATTAGGCCCATACCCCGAACTGGAACTGGTTCCCGGGGGCGCCGAGCCGTGAGCCGACTGGGACTCCACCACCCGCACATACTTCGGGCGATCGACGGCGGTTTCCAGATTCGTAATTACCTCGGCCACCAGATTCAACAATGTGACCGCCGCCGGAGCGTCGATCTTGTCCCAGGTATCGCTAGGCTTATGATAATCGGCGTGGAGTCCGGAAAAGAAAAATAGTACTGGAACCTGCCCGGCCGTAAACGAGGTATGATCGCTCGAGCCATAACCGATGGTTTCTGAAAGGTCGGTTTTCATTTTGTAATGGGGCCCGACAGTATCAAGCAGAGCTTTAAACGTCGAGCCCGTCCCCGATCCGCCGATAAACACCTTGCCGTCCCGCAGACGCCCGATCATGTCCATATTGATCATCGCCACCGCTTTTTCCAGCGGCAGCAGCGGATGGCGGACATAGTAAGCCGACCCTAACAGCCCCAGTTCCTCACCGGCGAAGCACAACAACAAAACACCTCGCTTCTGTTTCGGCTGTTTGGCGAACCAGTGGCCCAGTTCAAGAACTCCCGCCGTCCCCGAGGCGTTATCATCGGCGCCCGGATGAATGGTGCCAGCCAGCGACGGAGCCAGCGAAAATTGCTCGCCCAAACCCAAATGATCGTAATGAGCGCCCACGATAACATACTCCTCCGTTTCGCCCGGTATATAGGCGGCAACATTATGAACGATCTTCGTGTCCCGCCGGATATCCACCTTCAGGTCGACGGCAAGCGAATCGGGCAACGCAAAAGACTGCGGTTTTAAACTCTGATCGATCTTCTGTTCGATGTCCTTCAAATTTTTGCCGGCGGCGGAAATCCACTCCTCGGCGACGGCGGATTTCACCTGCACGAAGAAGATGCCCGATTGCGAGGGTCCGCCCGACCTTCCGAACTTCTCCATATCGTCGGGTTCGTTGCCGTGATTGTAGACATCGTTGATCAGAATCACGCCGCGCGCGCCGTGCATTTTGGCGTTGATCGCCTTGCTGTCGAACTGCGCGTGCTGTGTTAGATTGCGGCCGGCGAAGACGCTTTTCTCGTCCGCTTCCTGGGGCTCATGGCGCAGGATCAGAACGAACTTGCCGTTGACGTCGAGATTTTCGTAATCGTCGTAATTATATTCTTTCGCCGTTATGCCATATCCGGCGAACACGACAGATCCGTGTGAAGGCCCTTGCTCAGAGAAGTTGAACGGTTGAAATTCGCGTTCGGCGGCAAGGCTTTTCTTTTCCTTACCAAGCGTGTAGTGAAAGCGATTGGATGTGCCGAGCCGCGCACTGGTGGTTACCGGGAACGATTGCAGGTACGTTTTCGGCTGCGCCGGAGGAACGCCATAAGCCTTAAATTCCTTGGCTAAATAGCGCGCTGCTTTTTCAAGCTCCGGAGTCCCCGTGCCCCGGCCGCGCAATTCGGGCGACGACAGATATTTAATATGATCCAGATATTCAGTCGCGCTGATCTCCGCCGTTAACAGGCAGGTCCCGATCAGTGAAAGGGCAATCAGTCGCTTCCTCATGGCTTCGAAAGCGGCGACGGGATTGTGACTTCACAGCATTTCTCGCCGGCGTCTTTCGCCGTCTTCTGATAGCCCAGCTCGATCTTGATGATCTGCTCCAGATTTTGCCACGGCGTATTGCCCACCAAACGGCGGCCGTTCAGGAACATGGTTGGCGTAGCGTCGATCTGTAGCGTCCGCCCGTTGGCGATCTCTTTATCCACGTCGCCTTCCGTGGCCTTGGTATCCAGGCAACGGGAAAGCTGCAACGTATCCAGATTCTTCTCTTTGCCGAATTCCAGAATTTTCGATTTCAGATTTTCCGCCGTCATGTCGCCTTGATGCTCATACATCCAGTCGTGATAGCTCCAGAACGTCTCGGGGTTTTGACGAAACACACAGCGTCCGCCGATCGACGCCATTTTTGCCCAGGGATGTATCGCCTCCAAGGGAAAGTCCTTGAAATAAACGCGCACATCGTTGGGGAACACGGCGGGGATCTTTTCCCGCAGCATCTTCGCTTCTTCCTTGCACAGCGGGCATTGAAAGTCGCTGAAGAGAACTAAAACGATGGGCGCTCCTGGCGCGCCAAAACTCGGTTCGAGCTCGGTCTTGATTTTATCCAGTTCCAGCTTGAACGGATTCTGATTGATATCGTGGACGCTGCCTTCCAGGATTTCCTGGCCATCGTTGGAAACGTAATACAGATAGTCCTTCGTCGCGGCGCCGTAGGAGATGTGCACGTCCACCATTTTGAATTGCGGGTAAGGCGAGGGCTTCGGGTCGTCGATCTTAACCAGGATTTCCGGAATCCATAGCTGCATCCGGCGCAGGTAGGCTTCAAGCGTCAGCTTGTCGAACGCCGATTTCCTGGCCCCCGGAGTGGCCGGAGCCTTGGTCTGCGCTGGCATCGCGGTAGAAGTACAAAATGCTAGTGCGACAGCCATCGTCCATGTCGCGCGGAGCTTCCAAAGTTTTCGCATCGTAGGTTCAGGTCCTTCTTACATTACCGGGCCAATGCGCCACGGTACGAATTCCTTATGTCCCAGCCGTTCACTGCATGTCCGTTCGCCGGATGCGACTCGCAAGATCATATCGAAGATCTCGCGGCCGATGGAGTTAACGGTAGCGGTACCGTCGGCAATTCGCCCGGCATTGATATCCATGTTGTCGCTCATGCGGTTGTACATCGTGGTGTTGGTGGCAATCTTTATGACGGGCACGGAGGGGAATCCGATAGCACTGCCCCGGCCTGTGGTGAAGGCGATCAGATTCGCGCCGCCCGCGGCCAGCCCCGTCAGCGACACCGGATCATAGCCCGGAGTATTCATAAAGACAAAGCCCGGTGAGTTGATGCGCTCGGCATAATCGATCACGTCCATCATTGGGGACGTCCCGGCTTTGGCCACAGCTCCAAGACTTTTTTCCAGAATATTGGTGAGGCCGCCTTCTTTGTTTCCCGGCGATGGATTGTCGTCGAAGCTTCCGCCAAAGCGGCGCAAATATGTTTTATAGCCATCCACCATCCGCAAAAGCTTTTCGGCAACCTGGCGATTGCGCGCGCGCCGCACCAGCAAATGTTCCGCGCCAAAAATTTCTGTGGTCTCAGCCAATACCGACGTCGCGCCGATTTCGGCGAGCATATCGGAGGTGATGCCCAGCGCGGGGTTCGCCGTAATTCCAGAGAACGAATCGGACCCGCCACAGTTCAGGCCAAGCACGATTTTAGACGCGGGCAAAGCGACTCGACTCTCGGACGCCGCGCGCTCTATCATGCCCATGATTTCCTTGCGCGCCGCATCCACCGTAGCTTTCGTGCCACCGCTGCCCTGCACGGTCATCCCGGCCAGACGATCTGTTCGTGGCGCGCCTTCGCCCAGGTAATGATCGATCTGATTTACTTCACATCCCAATCCTAAAATGATTGCCGCCGCGACGTTCGGATGATTCAGCACTCCGCCCAAGGTACGCTGCAGTTGAAGGCTATCGGGACCGATAACCAGACCGCAACCTTCGCCATGTGGGAAAGCGACGATCCCGTCAACGTTCGCCGGCAACGTCTGATTCTCAAAACTCGCGGCGATCAATTCCGATACATGGGCGGCGCAGTTGCTGGCGGCAACCACGGCGATGTAATTGCGCGTGCCGGCCCGCCCGTCTTCTCGCGGATACCCTAAAAACGTGGGAATTTCGCTTGCCTGCTTGCTGCCGGTAGAGACTTCCGATTCGGGAATTTCGTAGTTGAATGCGATTTCTTCAAACGATACATTGTGCGTGTGAACATGTTCTCCAGCCTCAATCGCTTTACTGGCGCGGCCCATCATTTGTCCATAACGAACGATGGGATCCCCGGCATGAATCGGGCGCAGAGCGACTTTATGACCCATGGGGACCGGCCGTCCTGTGGTCAACTGGATGCCATCGCAGCGGACCGCCATTCCTGCCGGCAACTGCGTCCGGGCAATGGCCACATTATCGCTGGGATGCAGATGAATGACGGCGTTGTCGGCCGTGGGCAGTGCGTCGATTTGCAACAAAGACATGGTTCGCTACCTTAGTAAAACAGTTTCCGTAATCTGTTCGCCGGTGTGGACATGAAGCTTGCCGTCTTGCGGATGAATCCAAAATCCATCTACATCCGGCGCTGGAATCCGGTCCGGGCCGTCCACCACTATAAATTGACTGGTCTCGATGCCGGGCAGCAACTTGCCTATATGGATGTGAGCGTGACATTGCGTGCGTACTTTGTCGCCGTTATAGGCGATGCCCCATTTGTCGCCCCAGACGGCGGTAGCTTTTTCTATCGCGGCGGCCCACAATTTGGTCCTCTCCGCCGGATCCATGTTCGCCAGTCGATGACCAACCGGTCCGTGCGCCCGGGGAAGAGCCAGCCAGCGATTCGGCTTGGATGGATTGGCATCCTTAATAAACAGGATCGGGGAATCAAGCGGATATTTTTCCACTTCGCGGCACAGGCTGCACTCCCGCGCGGCCAACGATTCAGGCTTGGCGGCATCGCACGCGCACTGCGACATGTCGGCCGTTAACGGAGCCGATAAGATGAGAAAAAGAGCCGTAATCGGCCCCGTGTGACGCATGTTGCTTCATTATACAGGCCACGTATACTTAGGAGAGTTGCCTGCCAGAACAATTACTCGCTTGTTGTGGAGCGCTCCATTCCTATACCTGCTGTATCTTTTTCGTCTGACGGGCGTCGGTCTGCTAAGCCACGATGAGCCCCGCTATGCCGCCATCGGACAGGATATGGCGATATCGGGCGATTGGATCACACCTCGTTTGTGGGGCTCGGCTTGGTTTGAGAAACCGCCGCTACTCTATTGGCTGCAGGCCGTCGCCTACCAGTTAGGATTGCGCGATGAATTGGCGGCGCGCCTTCCCGTGGCCCTGGGCAGCATAGCGTTCCTGCTATTTTTCTTTTGGATCTTGCGGCGCGAATTCGGGGAACGGACGGCGCTGATGGCGACGCTGATATTGGGAACCTCGGCCGGCTGGCTAGCCTACAGCTTCGTGGCGGTGACCGATCTTTTAATGTCCGCCACGCTATTCGCCGCTCTGTTGCTGTGCCTGTCGGCGAAGCCACAAGTTATCGCCGCTGGAATACTACTTGGGCTTTCCGTTCTTGCCAAAGGGTTGGTTCCGCTTGTCCTCTTTGTTCCGGTGGTCTGGCTGTGGCGCAATCACTGGAAAGATCTGTGGCGGTTGGGCGGAGTTGCTTTGGCCGTATCGCTGCCCTGGTATGCCCTGTGTACGGCTCGAAATGGAACGGCGTTTCTGAACGAATTTTTCGTCAAACATCACTTCGCTCGATTCGCCACGGACTCGCTGCAGCATGTGCAACCGTTCTGGTATTACATTCCAATCCTGATCGCGGGGCTGTTCCCGTGGTCCCCCCTGATCCCGGCACTGTTCCGCAATTGGCCCGATCCGCGTCACCGTTTCCTGCTGCTGTGGCTCGCCTGGGGCTGGCTGTTCTTCTCGATTTCCCGCAATAAGTTGCCGGGCTATGTGCTGCCGCTACTGCTGCCGCTTTCCATCCTGCTGGCTAGTGCGCTCAATGAAATGAAGGATGCGCGCTGGTGGTTGCTTTCAGCCGGATTGGTTCTATTGGCAATGCCGGCGATTGGCGAGGTCCTGCCGCAGGCGCTTGTGCGTGGCTTGCGAAAGAGTCAGTGGGATGTGGGTCAATTGCGCTTCGTCCTGCCATTCCTGATCGTCGGACCGCTGTGCTGGTTACTGGAGACGAGGGGCAAAAGGCTAGCTGCCGTGGGTGTGCTCGCGGCCAGCATCACGTGCGGTGTGACGCTGCTTAAAATATCCGTCTTTCCGCAGCTTGACGCGGCGGCTTCCGTGCGACCGTTTTGGAAAAGCATCGAGCAAAGCCGGGACGCAGTTTGCTTGGGGGAAATCGACCGCAGATGGGCTTATGGCCTTAACTACTACGCCGGACGACAATTGCCAGCGTGCAAAACGAACCCATTTCCTCTGCAAGTTGAACAAAACAGTGAAAAAGATTTGATTTCGGCTTGGCGATAGGGAAGTCGATCAACTTAGGGTTGAATCGTTCTGTCTAGAATGTTAATCTCTATAGACAAGGAGATCTTTGTGCCCTCGGAGATCGAAATCGAATACGACCGGACCGTTCGGGAAGATATCGAACTATTTCGCCAGACGGCCGACTCGCGCTTACGTGGCGAAATCACCGACGACGAATTTCGCCAGCATCGCTTGCGGCGCGGCGTTTACGGCCAGCGGCAGGTGGGCGTGCAAATGATCCGGACAAAGGTTCCCGGGGGATTGTTGACTAGCCGCCAAATGCATGAACTGGCGTCGATATCCGACAAGTTCGCCGCTGGCAAAGCCCATCTTACGACGCGCCAGAACGTGCAGTATCACTTTGTTCCTCTGGCCCAGGTGGCCGACCTGCTGCATCAGCTTGCCGACGTTCGGATGACGACTCGCGAAGCTTGTTACAACACCGTCCGGAACGTCACGGCATGCCCGACGGCAGGCCTGCTGCGGAATGAAATTTTCAACGTCAATCCCTATGCCCGGGACATCGCGTTCGCCTTTCTGCACAAGGAATTGACCGACAACATGCCGCGCAAGTTCAAGATTGCATTGTGCGGCTGCAAAGAAGATTGCATGCTTGGGGCGATTCACGATGTAGGTCTGCGAGCCGTCGTGCGTACAGAAAATGGCGTTGAGCAGCGCGGATTCCGAATGGTTGTGGGCGGGGGCCTTGGGCCTCTTCCGAGCGAAGCGCAATTGCTGGACGAGTTTATTCCGGAAGCGTTGCTGATTCAGCGGATCGAAGCCGTGATTCGCGTGTTTAACAAGTTCGGTAATCGCGGGAACAAGAACAAGGCTCGGCTCAAGTTTATTCTGCGCGAGCGGGGCTTCGCCTGGGTCCGCGATGAGATTGAGAACAACTACAAGGATATTTTGGAAACCGGAGGGATAGCCACTCCTACCGCGATTCCTGAGGGTTTTGGGGGATTTCAGGCCAATCCGCAACCGCTGGGATCAGGGGCGCTGCTGCCGATTCTGCCGCTGCATTCCAAGGCCGACCCTGATTTCGACCGTTGGCTGGAAACCAATGTCGAGGAACAGAAGCAACCTGGTTATTCCCTGGTGACGGTGAAGGTTGCGCAGGGGAATCTGACGAGCGGTCAGATGCACGGCCTGGCCGACCTTGCGACGAATGCGGGTGAGGGGATTTTGCGTTTCACGATTTCCCAAAACGTACTGTTAGGTTTCATTCCGGTTGCCAATCTACGCCGGGTATATACAGCGCTTCAGGGTCTGGATCTTGCCGAAGCGGGCGCCTCTGAGGTGGACGACGTGTTGTCCTGCCCCGGTGCCTACAGTTGCAATCTGGCGCTGACGAAGTCTATGAATCTGGGCGAGGCATTATCCGGAATGATGAAGGGACACCCGGATCCGTTGATTCGCAAGTTAAAGATTAATATCAGCGGCTGCCCTAATTCCTGCGGTCAGCATTGGATCTCCGACTTTGGATTTTACGGTAATGCGCGCAAGGTGGAAGGGAAAGAGATCCCCTATTATCAGGTGCTGCTGGGCGGCGGGTATGACGAAAATGGAGTGATCCGCTTCGGCCTGACGATTCAAAGTGTTCCCGCGAAACTCGCGCCGGTGGTGGTACTGCGTGTAATCGACCACTTCCGTGAGAATCGGCTGGAAGGCGAGCGATTCCGCGATTATGTTCTGCGCTATAAAGTCGAGACCTTCCGGGCGATGACCAAAGATTTAGCCAAGCCCATCGAGTTGAACCCCGACCTGTACATGGATTGGGGAGACGACGTGAACTTCTCGCTGCAATTGGGGCGGGGGGACTGCGCTGCCTAAAAAGAAAGAGCCGGGCACCGACTTTCAAATCGGTACCCGGCGTTTTTGTTAGCGATGATTACCCACGACGCGATGACTTCGCGGTCTGAATTTTTGCGATCTCCGTCACTGCCGCCTGCGCGAGGGCCGCGGCCGGTATCGTGATCGAAGTGTCGATCATCTTGGCCATATCCTGGAGCGGTAAGCCTTCCGCTTCCTTGAGGAAATTCAAGGATGTCGCGGCGGTTTCGTGGTCTACCCGTACCCAATCGCCACCACGAACCTGATCGGTGGCAATCAAGTTGGCCAGGGGCTGCACCAGCAAGCGTTCGATGGCCCGTTTTAGATGCCGGGCGCCGTACTTGCTATCTGTTCCCTCCGTGAGAAGGAACTGCTTGGCATCGTCGGTGACGGTAAAAATGAACGCTTTATCGCTGGTCGTGTTGAAGATTCGCTGTTGTACTAAATTCAACTCGATATCGAGAATGCGCTGCAGTTCCGGCGTTCCCAGAGGCTTAAACACGACAACTTTGTCGAGGCGGTTCATGAACTCGGGGGTGAATTTGCGGCGAGCCGCTTCCACGCCGCTGCGAGACAGCTTGTTTGCCATCTTCTCATCCATCACGGTTTCCACCGCACGGAATCCAAGTTTCGGGGCGATTAGCGAGTTCATCTCCGACGCACCCAGGTTACTGGTCATGAAGATCATCGTGCGGGAGAAATCGACCTTGCGATTGTCGCCGAGCGTTAGAGTGGCTTTATCGAGAATGCCCAAGAGCAAATTCCACAGAGCGTCGCTGGCCTTCTCAATCTCATCGAACAGAATAAAGCTTAACTTGATCGTGTCAGTTTGGAACTGATTGATCACTTCCTGGCTCAATAAGGGATGCGTCTCCCGATGCCCGAGGTATCCCGGAGGCGAGCCGATCAGCTTGGCGATCTCATGACTGTGCTGGAATTCCGCGCAATCGATCTTGATCACCGCTCGCGGGTTGCGCAACAAGCACTCCGCGGTAGCCTCGACGATTCGCGTTTTTCCGGATCCCGTCGGGCCCAGAAAAAGGAAGTTGCCGATCGGTCGACCTGGTGCAGCCATGCCCGTCAAATGCATCTGGTAGATGTTGACGATCTGCTGGATGGCTTCATCCTGGCCGACGACGAGCCGCCGCAAACTGACATCCAGATTCTCCGCATCCCGTCCTGTGCGAGTGGGATCTAACACTCGCGTCGGATCTACTGTATTTAGCCGCACCATATCGTTCCCCCTTCTTTCCGATTTCACTACCACTTCTTCACGCCTTCTCATAGAGCACTTCACAGACCAAACCTTTGGTGCGGCTATCTTCAATGATTACAGGTACTTCATGAGTACTTGTTCATTCGCCGCTACGCGTTTCCCTTGGGCTTAGAGGGCCGTACTTCCACCCGGCTGACCAGGGTGCGGGGCGGCATTCTAAGCAACATCAAAACTATCTCCGCAATATCTTCCGGAGCAATTTTCCAATCCGCTCCAGTCTGAGTGGATCCAAACGAGGTATCCACGCTGCCCGGCATGATGTAACTGACCCGGACGTTATCGCCGCGATGATCGAGCATCACAGCCTCACTAAAACCGTTTAAGGCGAACTTAGAGGCGTTATAAGCTGCGCCTCCAGCGAATGGATTTTTCCCCGCGAGACTACTGATATTGACGAGATATCCGCCACCAGCGGATTTGAATCTCTGCAACGCTTCCCGGGTACAGTAGAAAACTCCCGACAGATTCGTGTCGATCACGCTCCGCCAGTCTTCGATACTAAGGTCCGCTGTCTTAGCGAAAACACCCACGCCGGCGTTGTTCACCAAGATGTCCAGGCCGCCCAGTTCCCGATCTACAAACTGGAAGAGTTCCGCAACCTGCTCACAATTCTTCACATCGGCAAGTTTGCCAATCACCTTAGCGCCGGTTTCGTCAGAGAGCTCTTTTGCCGCTTTTTCAATCGCAGCAGTTCTCCCGCAAATGACCACGGAAGCCCCAGCTCTTGCTACCGCTAAGGCGATAGCGCGTCCAATACCCTTGGAGGCTCCGGTAATCAGGATTCTTTTATTCAGCAGAAATGGTTCCATGGCTTCATGCTAGCGCTGCGCGCGACAACCCCCGATATACTGATGAGTAGCCACCGCCCATGGAGACAATGAGTATTTTCTGGCTGCGCACCGCCGCGGCTTGCTACGCAGTGGGGTTGATCCACGCCATCTGGATCGCGCTACGGAAACGGTCTCCGATGTTTCCGCTGGCTTTAGGCGCGTTCCGGATCGGCTTAGTGCTGCACTTCGTGTCTCTGGTGGAACTGGCGATTAGCCACCATCAGGCGCCGGTTAATAATTTCTACGAATCGATTTCCGTTTGCGCGTTTCTGATTGGGGTCGCATTCTTAGTAGTTCATTGGCGCTACAAATTCGATAGCATCGGAGTAATCTTATTTCCCCTTGTATTCCTAATGACGCAGACGGGCGGAATGGAGTTTCCGGTGGCTCCGTGGGCCGACACCCGGGTTCGCAATGCCTGGCTCTTGCTGCATGTGATTCTAATTTTGGTGGGTTACGCGGCGCTGCTGCAAACAGCCATCGCTTCCTTGTTTTATCTCATCCAAGAAAGGCAGCTGAAGCAGAAAAGACCGATGGGTGTTTTTGATCGCCTTCCGCCGCTGGCCACGCTGGATAAGCTAGTGACAAATTCCATGGGTTTTGGTTTTGCGTTTATCACGCTAGGAGTAATCGCGGGCAGCACGTGGGCCTTTATCGAATCGGGAACGAAGTGGATTGTCGATGTGAAGATTGCGATTTCATTCTTCACCTGGGCGCTTTGCCTGATTATGATTTATCTGCGCGGCGTGGCCGGATGGCGGGGTAGAAAAGCGGCCTTAATGGCGATCGCGGTGCTTGGCGCGTCGGCGATTACGTGGGTGGCGCACATCGGTTTGCGTCCTTTGTTACTACGATAGCGACGCGGATGAAATTTTCCATCACAGGTTTGAATCATCGGACGGCGCCGGTAGAAGTGCGTGAGCGCCTGGCATTCGACCCCCTAGGCTTGCCCGATGCGCTGGACGATTTGAAGCAGCGTCCGGGGCTGATGGAAGGCATGATTCTTTCCACCTGTAATCGCGTGGAGATCGCGGTGACGGGCAACGAAAGCGCCGATGTGGACGGGTGTGTCGAGCAGTTCCTAGCGGACCGGCGCCAGGTGAAGCGGGAGTGGGTTTCGCCCTACTTATATCGTTTCGATGGACAGGAAGCGATACGGCATCTGTTTCGCGTAGCATCCAGCCTGGACTCGATGGTGGTGGGCGAACCGCAAATCCTTGGGCAGCTAAAAGCGGCGTACGCGGCAGCCAAGCAGCGCGGGGCGATGAGTGGATTCCTGGATCAAGTATTAACGCGGGCTTTTAGCGTGGCCAAACGGGTTCGAACGGAGACTGAAATCGGGGCCAATGCGGTGTCGGTCAGCTTCGCCGCGGTGGAATTAGCGCGGGAGATATTCGGGTCTTTGAAGGACAAGAAGGTGATGGTGGTAGGCGCCGGTAAGATGTCCGAAGCGGCGGCGCGGCACTTGCACCGGTCAGGCGTCTCGCAGATTTACGTGACGAACCGCACCCGCGAGCGGGCCATCGAAATGGCTGCTTTGTTTGACGGCAAGATCGTCGATTATCAGCATTTCATCACGACCTTGCCCGACATAGATATCGTGATTGCGTCGAGTGGCGCACCGCACTATATTCTTCGCAAAGACGAAATGCGGCGGGTCATCGAGTTGCGGAAGAATCGTCCGATGTTTCTGATCGACATCGCGGTGCCGCGCAATATCGACCCCGATGTGAATCAACTCGATAACGTTTTTCTGTACGACATCGACGATCTGGGCAAGGCCGTGACCCGCAACCTGGAGGGCCGTAAGATCATCGCCCTGGAAGCCGAAGAAATCATCACCGAGGAAGTGGAGCGGATGGTGTCGCGGCTGAAAGTTCGCGAGGTGGCCCCAACGATTGTCAGTTTGCAACAACAACTGGAAGGGCTACGGGCGGCGGAGTTTGAGCGCATGCGGGCCAAATTGGGGCCGTTAACGGCGCAGCAGGAAGAAGCCGTGGAAGCGCTTACGCGGAGCATCATTAATAAGATCGCCCACGGCCCGATATCGGAGTTGCGGCGGCAATCGACCGAGCCCGAGGGTCGCGATGTGGTCAGCTTGATCCGCAAACTATTTCGCTTGGGAGAATAGATGATCGTAATCGGATCGCGCGGGTCGCAACTCGCGCTATGGCAGGCGCACTGGGTGCAGTCGAAGCTGATTGAATTAGGCGAAACGTGCCGCATCGAAATTATCCGGACCACGGGCGACATGATCCAGAACGTGCCGCTATCGCAGGTGGGGACGAAGGGTTTGTTTACCAAGGAAATAGAAGAAGCACTGCTGAACCGATCAATCGATGTGGCCGTGCATAGCCTTAAAGATATGCCGACGACGCTGCCCGCTGGCCTGACCTTACAGGGGATCCCGGAGCGGGAGGACGTCCATGACGCGCTGGTGGGCGCAAGTCTGGAAGAGTTACGCGAGGGCGCGCTCGTGGGAACCAGCTCCTTGCGGCGCGGGGCGCAACTGCGAGCGGCACGGCCGGATCTGCGGGTGGAATCGATTCGCGGCAATGTCGATACGCGGCTGCGCAAGCTGGACGAGGGTCAGTATGAAGCGATCGTGCTGGCGGCAGCGGGATTGCGGCGACTTGGTTGGGAAGAACGGATCAGGCAGTTGATTCCGGTGGAGACGATGTGTCCGGCGGCGGGACAGGGAGCGCTGGCGATCGAGACGCGCGACGAATCGAGTCCGATCGAGCAAGTGGTGCGGAAGCTGGACGACGCGGCTTCGCGGGCGGCGATCACAGCGGAGCGCGCGGCACTATCGGCGTTGGGTGGCGGGTGCCAGGTGCCGATTGGGGCATATGGGCAAGTGTCGGGCTTGGAGATTCACCTGCGAGCGGTGGTGATCTCGCCGGATGGACAGCAAATCGTTCGTGGCGCGACCCGCGGGCTAGTGGTTGATGCCGAACGGATCGGCGCCGCATTGGGTGCACGGTTGATGGCAACGGGCGCGAAAGAAATTCTCGAAGCGGTTTATGAATAAGGTCTACCTGGTTGGCGCGGGACCGGGCGATCCCGATCTGATTACCTGGAAGGGCCGTCAAATTCTGGCCCGGGCCGATACGGTTCTCTACGACAATCTGGCGAATGAAGCGTTACTCGATCTGGCTCCCGCCACGGCCGAACGGTTGTATGTCGGCAAGAAGAAGGGTGACCACAGCTTCGAGCAAGCGGAGATCAACCGGCTGTTAGTGGATCGGGCGCGGCGCGGTTGGACGGTGGTTCGATTGAAGGGCGGCGATCCGCTGATCTTTGGGCGGGGCGGGGAAGAATTGGAAGCCCTGAACGAGGCTGGAATCGCCTATGAGGTAGTGCCGGGGGTAACGACGCCGTTGGGAATCGCGGCTTATAGCGGTGTTCCGTTAACCCACCGGGAACACACTTCGGCGGTAACGTTTGTGACGGGTCATAACGCGAGCGCCATCGATTGGGGGCGCGTCGGGGCTGCGGAAACCGTGGTTCTGTTCATGGGGCTGACCTCCTTTCCGGAGATCGCGCGGGAACTGATCGCCCGCGGCAGGTCAGCCGATACGCCGGCGATGGCGGTGCGCTGGGGAACGCGGCCCGATCAGGAAACCCTGGTGGGAACGCTGGCTACGCTACCGGAGTTGATTGCCGCGGCAAGCATGAAACCGCCGGCGACGATTTTAATCGGCGAGGTTGTGGCGTTACGCGACAAATTCAATTGGTATGAGCGGCTGCCGCTATTCGGGCAACGGATCGTGATTACGCGGGATCGGGCACAGGCGGGCAGTCTGAGTTCGTCGTTACGCGAGCTGGGCGCCGACGTGGTGACACTGCCGACCATAGAGATCCGGCCGGCGGAAGATTGGGGGCCACTGGACGAGGCTATCGAGCGGTTGGACAGTTATGACTGGTTGATTTTTACGAGCGTCAATGGCGTGCGATTTTTCCTTGACCGGCTGGATGAATCAAAGCGCGATTTACGGGCGCTGCGGGCACGAATCTGCACGATCGGCCCGGCGACACGGGCGGCGGTGGAGGCGGCGCATCTGAAGGTCGATTTGATGCCGACGGAATATGTCGCCGAGAGTTTGCTGGATGCCTTTCGCGGCGTGAACCTGGATCAGGCGCGTGTGCTGTTGCCCAGGGCGGCGGTGGCGCGCGATGTCGTGCCGGTGGAATTGCGCAAGCGAGGCGCGCTAGTCGAAGTGGTGGATGCCTATCGAAATGCCGTCCCCGCGGGCGCCGGGGAACGGGCGCGGAAGGTGTTCGACGCCAAGCGCAAGCCCGACTGGATTACATTTACGAGTTCATCGACGGTGAAGAATTTCCTGGCCATCGCCGGTCCTGAGTCGCTGTCCGGGGTGCGGGTTGCCTCCATCGGTCCGATCACCAGCGAGACGGCGAAGATGCATGGAATCGCCATCACCGTAGAGGCCAACCCGTTCACGATGGAAGGCCTGACGCAGGCGATCGTGAGTGGTTGCAATGCATGAATACGACACGGCATTGAAGCTCCTGCTGCAGGAGTCTCACGATCCAGGAATTGACGGGCGTTCGAATCGCCCGCTGGATCAACGTCAAACTCCCTGAGGCGCGGGTGACGCGTGTGGATTTCCGCGGCAGATTCTGCTGTATGTCGGCGCCGCTCCGCTGCGGATGAAAGCGGAGTTGATTGGTCCGGCGATGTCGTTTCGCTATCGCTTAGTGGACATCCGCGATTTGGATGGGGACCGCCTGTTGGATAGCGATCAAGTGGCGATAATGTGATTGGGATTCTGGCGCGATTGTAGGATCAACAGGCGGCGATCGGGCGGATTATCGGGAAGATCGCCTTGCTTGAACCGGGGTACGGGGAGCGGCGCTAAGCCAGCTCTTGATATTGTCGGGATTATGGAAGTTAGAAGAATTTGTCGAGCGGGAGGCGGGAAAGATGCCAATTCTGAATGACATCCTGGATCATAAGGTTCTTGGGCGGAGAGTTCAAGAAGGGTCGTGAAGCAGGGTTGCGGGAAGGGGTGCAACAAGGCGTGCAACAAGGAGAGGTAAACCTGCTGCGCCGCCAGTTGAGTGATCGTTTCGGCCCTTTACCCGGTTGGGCTAGCGAGAAGTTGTCCAGGCTATCGGCTCTAGAGCTGGAGCAGTTGGGTGTCTCGGTCCTGCACGTGAAGAGCCTGGAAGAATTGCTCGGCTAATCTTGATTTAAGCCGGAGCCGTATAGCGCTGCTCAATTGCCTTCTTCACTAATTCGCGACTCTCGCGTGGATTCAGCGCGGCGTTCTCTTCAACCTGTGTGACTTCCTTCGACAGATCTTCATCCTTAATTCCTTCGCGAAACCATTTCGAATAATCTCCTTGGCGGAGGTGATAATTCCAGGTTTCATCGTCGATCCCTTCCGCCAGTTGCAGAAAGACCATCAAGTTTTGAGCTCGTAAATTAAGCTGTCCCTTCGTTCCCTTGAAAAAGAACGAGCGATCCGGATCCAACTCACCATAGGCGTATTTACGTTTGTGCCGCTTGCGCTCTACCTTGGGTGGCAATAGGTCAATCTGGCGCAAGGCATCCGTTTCGCGAAACCAGACCAAGGCTTTGCGGAGATCGACTTCCTTTGACTGCACGTGCGGCTCGGGTACGCCGATTGTCTCCGCAAATTCCTTAACGACATCGCGAGCCGCTGTGCCAACGGCAAACATCACATCGACGGCTTGCAAAGCCGACGGCGCAACATGCTCGGGATGCACGGTGATCAGAATGATATTTTTCAGCTCTCCCGCAAGTTCCGCGGAAGCGGGCGCCCATCCGGCGTGCAGCATGTGGTGGGCTTCGTCGATAACGAGCCAGTGTGGCCGTCCGGTGCGCAAACGCATTTCCTGTAAGCGCGGGAGCAACGTTGCGAAGAACGCCGGCCGATCCGCGAGTTGCACGCCAATCATGTTCACGACCACCTGCGCGCCCGGTTTTTCCAGCGATTGCAAAATTTGATCGAGGCTTGGGGGATGTCTCTCATCGCCAATGGTGACCATGCCGGCGAAAGCCTCATAATCGCCTTCGGGATCGATCAGGCAGACCTGATATTTTCGCTCCATGATGGCTTCCAGCAGCCCCGCGGTTAACGTCGATTTGCCGCTTCCCGAGGCGCCCGAAACCAGAATGCTTCCGTTATAAGGGCGGATGGAAATTTCCTCGTCTCCCTCATGACCAACTGGAATCCGGCGACGCTGAAACTTCTGATCCTGCGCGGCGAGATCGTCGTCGAG
>JBBSEX010000014.1:0-141417 GCA_038239345.1 Bryobacterales bacterium | reverse complement strand
TCAAGATCGCGCCATCGATCGGTACGACTCCCGCGAGCTTCGCGGTGTCGGTGATTCCCAGTGGTTTAGCCGCGGGGTCGTATAACGGGTCCGTTACCGTGACTTCCGCTGGCGCATCGAACAGTCCGATTACGATTCCCGTGACTTTCAACGTAGCTGCGCTTCCACAACTGACTTCTTCCGTTCCGAACCTTACCTTCGCGGCGCAAGTGAATGGCGCGGCTCCCGCTTCGCAGGCGCTTGGTATCAGCAGCACGGGAGGCGCTCTGAACGTCACCGCTTCCACCACTGCGGCCTGGCTCAAGATCGCGCCATCGATCGGCACTACGCCCGCTAACTTCGCGGTGTCGGTGATTCCCACTGGTTTAGCCGCGGGCTCGTACTCTTCCAACATCACGATCACCGCCCCGGGGGCAGCGAACTCCTTGACTCTTCCGGTGGCCCTAAACATCGGGGTCGCGCCCGCCGTTTCTGTCGGCAGATCTAAGTTGAATTTCGGAATTTCGCAAGGTGGTGCTCTAATCACCAGCCCGCAGAAGGTTGCAGTTAGTTTCAGCGGCACAAGCGGAGCTTCGTGGACAGTGTCCTCGAATCAGGCGAACGTCGTGGCCACGCCAACATCGGGAACGGGCAACGGCAACTTTACGGTCACTGTGACTGGAGCCGGGCCGAACGCCACGCTTACACTCACCTCGCCGTCGACCTCTAACGCGCCGACAGTGCAAGTGAATATTACATCTAATATCGCGGTCTCCACGGCGCCCATCGGGTTCTTCGATACTCCGGTCAACAACTCCTCGCAAGCTGGGCCGATCCCCGTGACGGGATGGGCAGTCGATAGCATCGAAGTAACAAAAGTGGAATTGTGGCGCGAGCCGGTGGTGAACGAAAATCCCGCTGCGATCTACACCAACGGACTTGTTTTCATCGGCGATACATACTTCGTGCCCGATGCCCGGCCCGACGTCGAAGCCGCTTACATCACATATCCGAATGCCTATCAAGCTGGTTGGGGCAACCAGGTATTGACGAATGTTCTACCCAATAGCGATGGGTCAGCGGGGTTCGGCAACGGTACCTATAAACTGCATGCGATCGCCCATAATAAAGCGGGCCGGCTGCTGGATCTTGGAACGAAAACGATCCTCTGCGACAATGCCCACGCGACGCTGCCCTTCGGGACGTTCGATACGCCGGGACAAGGGGGCGGCGCTTCCGGATCGAGCTTTGTGAACTTCGGTTGGGTTCTGACGCAGCAGCCTTATATCGTTCCGGTGGATGGTTCGACGATTGTCGTCAACATCGACGGCGTATCCGTTGGGCATCCCGTCTACAACCAATATCGCTCCGATGTCGCCACGACTTTTCCGAACCTGCGAAATAGCGGTGGACCAGTAGGCTATTACATTTTTGACGCCGGCCGAATGACTAATGGGCTGCACTCCATCGGCTGGACCGTGACCGATAGCGGCGGGCGCGTGCAAGGAATCGGCAGCCGTCTGTTCTCCGTCACGAATGGCGGCGGAGATATGGGCGGCATCGGGGCCGGCAATAGATGGTTTGACAGGTCCGTCGGCATTGAGCGGAGGCCCGTACTATCACGCCTCGAAAGCCGTGAAGCCGAGCTTGTTGAAATACCACTCGGCGCAAGAACCACGACCGGTTGGCTGGTGGTGAACGGGGAACGCCGTCCGCTGCCCGTTGGCTCGACTTTACAAGGTGACAAAGGAATGTTTTATTGGCATCCTGTTGCCGGTTTCCGCGGCGAGTATCGATTGGTGTTTGAAACGGAAGCGGGCGAGGTTCCGGTGACCGTCAACATCCGACCGAGGTAGCTACTTCAATTCGAGGACTCGAAGCGTACCTTGCGTATGCTGCTTAGGGTCGGCCTGCTCAACGTAATCGACCACCACGGGCATGGGCTTCTGTGGACCGCAGGTCATATCAAAGGTCTGCGCGGCGACGCCTCGTAACTCGATCTGGGCCGGATCGGGAACCAGCAGCGTCAGCTTCTGCCCCTGGGCGGTGATGTGAAAGCGCGCTGATTTACCCAGGCAATCCACTTGGTTCAGCAGTCCGGCGACGGATATCCGCTTTTCCTGGATCGTTGGGCGTTGTATCTCCCGGATATTGCTCGTCTCTACGCGCGCGGGAGGCGGGTTCTTCGCAATCGTTGGCTCAATGTCGGCCAAGAGCGATCGCTTCTCTTTTCGATCCAGATACTGCAGCAGATTCGCAATCGATTCGGTCTCCGCCGGTGCCGATGCATAGCGCTTAGCGGCCTCGGCGTTCTTGCGCGCCTCTTGCGGATTGCCGATTCCGTTGTTCGCGAATGCCAATGCGCTGAAATAGGCGAACGCTTCGTCCTTGGTTACCTGCTTCACCTGCCGCAGATGCTCTATCGCATTCGGATATTTGTGAGCGTTCATGTAGTCGTAGGCCAGGGCCAACCGCGCTTCTTTATAATCGGGCTTGAGCGAAACTGCCTTCTCCAACAACGAGACCTGGTCCGCCGTCCCACGGCTTTGCCGCGACAACATGGCGTAATCGAAATATACTTTTGGATCCGTCGTGCCCAGCTCGACGGCGCGCGCGAACTGCACTAAAGCGGCGTCGATATTCTTCCCGGCCCACGCCAGCCGCGCCGCGCCAACCGCGACTTCGGCGCTCTTCGGATAATCCCGGGCGAGTGTCGCGTAGGCGGCTTCCGCATCCTTTTGTCCCGCGGGCGATGCGCCGCGCAACTCCGCCAGCGTCAGGCCGACGTCCAGACCCGAGGCTGGTTCCACCTCTGGCGCTTCGGCGCTCTTATCTAATTGCAAATCGAAAAGCACTCCCTGAAATTTTCCGCCATTCATATAGGCATGCAGATCGGTTTGAACCTCCAGAACGGACTTGCCATAGATTGTTTGAAACGCGTTGGCGCTGGAATTCCCCATGCTGACGGCTCTGAGAAAGTCGGTAAACTTCGGCTTATACGCCGGGCTGAGCGATAACATGTGCGTCAAAGCCCAGCTTTCCGCGTAGAAGATCCCGGCTCGATTCTTTTCGTTGTATAGAGGCGAATCGTGTCCGGCGGAAATCAGCACACTGAGATCCACCCACTTTTCCTGAAGCGCATTCATACGCCCCGCGCTGAGTGCCCCTACCAGAATTTTCTTGCCTAGGGGCTTCAACGTGGAATACATTTCGGCTAGGCCTTCATTGAGCCAGATCGGCGGTTTCAGATCGGAATGCTGGATTACGACGTGCGTATATTCGTGGATCGCGATTGGATACGTTTCTTCGCTGAGCGCGCCCATCACGATGTAGTCACGTTCGCTAGTGCCTTGATAGAACGCGACGGCGACTTCATTGGGCCGGTACGGCTTGTATTCTCTCTCCGATTTGAAAACAACGATGCGAATCGGTAATCCGGGAGCGCGCTTGGAACTGCTGGATTGAACGAAGAATGCCCGGACCTCTTCAAAGTAGAGAATCGCCTCGCGTGCCTTCTTCTCGTTTACTGTTGTCAAAAGCTCAAAGTTCGCCGATTTGAGCCGTATCCACTGCTCCGCCGCTCCGCATGCCGGAACGATACAGAGGGCGAGCATGAAGGGTCGCAATTTCCGCATGCTGGACAACTAGTTCAGGAAGTAAGTCCGGTACAGTGTATCGCGCTGTTTCGGCACAAATCCGGCATCGCGGATCAGACGCCGTAACTGCTCTTCGGTGGCGCGGTGATGTGCTCCCGCCGCCGATACGACATTCTCTTCAATCATGATGCTGCCGACATCGTTACCGCCGAACCGAAGCCCCAACTGACAAGTCTTCAGCCCGGGAGTGACCCACGAAGATTGCACATTCAAAATGTTATCGAGGTAAACACGCGAGAGCGCGAGCATCTTGAGGTATTCCACCGCCGTCGCTTCCTCTTTGATAAACCGTCCCAGTGAAGTATTCTCGCGTTGGAAAAACCAGGGAATAAACGCGGTGAACATCCCGGTTTCTTCCTGCATGCGGCGCACGATCTCGAAATGATTGATGCGCTGCTCAATGGTTTCGCCGCAGCCAAACATCATGGTTGCCGTGGTTTTCATCCCGATGGAGTGCGCCGCCCGATGAACGTTAATCCAATCGTCGACGGAGGATTTCAAACGGCTGATACGCTTGCGAACATCGTTGTCTAGAATTTCCGCTCCGCCGCCCGGTAACGAATCCAGCCCGGCATCCTTCAAGCGCTGCAGCGTATCGCGCAACGATAGACCACTGACCTGCGCGATATTGACAATTTCCGGGGCCGAGAAACAATGGCACCAGATGTTGAAGCGGGCCTTGATGGAACTGAGCAGATCCTCATACCATTCGATCTTCAACTCGGGGTGTAACCCGCCCTGCATCAGGATGCCTGTGCCGCCGAGTTCGAGCGTCTCCTGAATCTTCGAAAAGATCTCTTCCTTCGATAGGACGTAGCCTTCCTTCGAGCCCATGGGCCGATAGAACGCGCAGAAGCTGCAGTATTCCGTGCAGAAGTTCGTGTAGTTGATATTCCGGTCTATTATGTAGCTGACCACGCCCTCAGGATGCAGTTTGCGCCGCACCGCGTCGGCTTGCATTCCGATGCCGATCAAATCGTTGCTGTTGAAAAAATCGATTGCTTCGTTGCGTGTCATCATGCAAATACCTGTTCCAGTTTCTTCGCGAACTTCCAATAGAGCGCCAGCCCATCATATTCCTCAGCGCCGAGCTCAAAGACGATGTGGTCAGTAAAATACGCGCGCGCAAGTTGTAAAGAAATACCGCGAGCGGCGTATTCGGATTGCAGCACTTCTTCCATATGATTGAGCCCGAACCGGCATGATTCTATAAATGCACGGCTGGATCGCTCGGTGATGAATTCCGGCCTCGCGGCCCAAACTGCAAAGACCATGGGAAGCCCCGTCATCTCTGTCCATTCCGTTCCTAGATCGGCAACGTGATAGGGGAGAGTCAGCGGATCGAGCCGCAGGGCCGGATCGCCGATGATCAAAGCGGCGTCGGCCTGTTCCAGCATCGCCGTCAGATCCGCCGGCATCGATAACACGTTTGGTTCAGCACCATATTTCTTTGCCAGTACGATTCTTGTGAGAGCGACCGAGGTGCGCGATCCGGCATCCGCCGCCAATATTTTGATTCGCGAGAACGGCACTTTCGAGATTAGTAGAATGCTGCGCACGGCGCCCCGGGAAGCGATCCCAGTACCACGAAAGTATTCCAAACCCAGCCGGGGGACTTCGATAGCGGGGATAATCCCGATGTCGGCCTGGCCATTTTCGATCCGGTCGGCGCACACGGCGGGAAGTGCGAAATCAAGATCGAAAATACCTCGTTGGGGACCATGTAACATTCCCCACACCAAAGGAACGGTATTCAAGTAGCTTACCGCGCACACACGGGGCTGGACGGCGGAAAGGATATCGGGAAGCAAACTCTAGTTTAACATCGGCTTCGCTTAGCCTAGACGTAACGCCGCCCAGGCGATTGCACCAGCGCCGAGCATCGAAGCGCCGCCGGGGTGGTGACGGGAGTGGCGACCATTCCGCGAGATTATTTCAAGGGTGAGAAGGGTAATGGTTGGAGAATCGAGTTACTGATATTGGAGACGATTTCAGCGTCGCTAAGGCCGGGCTTCGCTCGAAGGGTTTGCCACTCGGGGTCGGCGCCGAATGCCCGCCAAGCTTTCTCGCGAGCCGCAAGATCGTCGAAGGCCAACATATATGTGAGGCTCGGCATGTTCTGACCGACCAGTGTTTCCCCGAAGAAAACCGGCTGCATGCCGAGGCGCTCAAAGATCCCGATTTCAGAGTCGTTGAACATCTGGATTTTTCGCCTCAGTGTGGTCGCGTTGTTCGATTCGTACGTCCGCAATTCAAAGATTCGCGATGGACGCTTTGCATCGCTGGGCGGGACAAGCAGCGTGGGCACCTTGTCAAAGCAGCGCAGGAGCGACGAATCGATTCGTTGATACCCGATTCCCGGGGCCGTATTGTAGGCCACGAGCGCGGTCTGATAGTCTTTGTCGGCGGTCAACTTTTCGCGGATTTCCTCCATCGCGCTCAACGATGGGTATGTCGTCAGCGTGATCAAAAATGGCGTATCCGCCGCAATCGACCCGGCGAAGTATGCGAGAGGTCGGGCACCGGCCTTCAATAGCGCGGGCATCGCCGACTGCCGCAGAAAATCAGTTGTGCGTTGCCGCTGTTCGTCTCCGCTATTGCGCAATTTGATCGTGCGCATTTCAATCACGGATCTCTTAACTGGCACTGCACCTAGCGCCCCACCCATGCCGGCAGCGGCGGCAGCGGGCAAAAACACTCGTCGCGTCACTTACACCCTCGATAGGCAAACGGAATGGCAGGCATCCAAATTATGCTAACGCAATCGGCTTACCGCGACTACGACAGGCACCGACTCGGGCAGCCGGAAACAGCTTTCCTCTTGCACGGCGCGCAGGGCGGCAACCGCCGAACTCAAAGCCTGTAAATTGGATTGAAAATCTAATTCCTGTAGGAGCTGCTTCGGCACATCCCGGCGTACTCTCCCGCTAACCGATCTACCGCCAATGTAAATGGGTTTCATGTTCTAGCTCCCTACAAGGCGTATCGGACTAGCTCTGAAAAGTATGAGAACAATCCGCCCGTAACACCAAATATTTTGTGTCATGATCTGGGCAGGGGCTTCCTTTATGAAACGGATCTTATTCATTGCGTACGTATTTACAACAGTAATTTGCGCTCAGCCGACGCCGTCTGTGGCCGAAGCCAAGGCCTTTCTGGACGACGCCGAAGCAAGGTCACTGGCGCTTTCGACGGATGCCCAACGCGCGGCGTGGGTGCAGGCGACCTTCATAACGGGCGACACGGAAATTCTTTCGGCGCAGGCAAACGAGAAGATCATCGTGGCCGCGGTAGAAATGGCGAAGAAAGCCACACGCTTCGATGGCGTAGCCCTTCCCGAAGATCTTGCCCGCAAGATGAAGCTGCTGAAGCTCACCTTAACGCTGGCGGCACCGGCGAACCCGGCGGATTCGGCGGAGGTAACCCGCCTGGCGGCGGAGATGGAAGGGATTTACGGTAAGGGGAAGTACTGCAAGGGCGGCAATCAGGAATCCTGTCAGGACCTGGAGGACCTCAGCCGCGTTATGGCGAACGATCGCGATGCCGCCAAATTGCTGGAGGCTTGGCGCGGCTGGCATTCCATTTCGCCGCCGATGCGAAAGGATTTCCAGCGCTTCGTCGAACTGTCCAATAAAGGCGCCCGGGAACTGGGATTCGCCGACACCGGCGCAATGTGGCGCGCGAAGTACGACATGACGCCCGATGAATTCGCCAAGGAGGTGGATCGGTTGTGGGATCAGGTACGGCCCCTGTATGTTGCGTTGCACGCATACGTGCGCGGAAAGCTGCGGGAGAAATACGGACCCGATGCCGTCCCCGCCGATGGCCCGATTCCGGCTCATCTGCTGGGAAATATGTGGGCTCAGGACTGGCAGAATATCTATCCTCTGGTAGCTCCGGCAAATGCCGATCCAGGCTTCGATCTTACTCAGATTCTAAAGGTCAAGCTGAAGATCGATGCCAAGCGAATGGCGCAGTATGGCGAAGGTTTCTTTACGTCGCTAGGATTCGCCGCGCTGCCGCCAGCCTTCTGGGAGCGATCGCTGTTGACCAAGCCCCGCGATCGCGATGTAGTGTGTCATGCCAGTGCCTGGGACATCGATAATGTGGAAGACCTGCGCATTAAAATGTGCATCGACGGCACGGATGAGGACTTCCTCACCATCCACCATGAGCTGGGCCATAATTTCTATCAGCGGGCCTACAACAAGCAGCCGTTCCTGTTCCGCGATAGCGCCAACGACGGGTTTCACGAAGCGGTGGGCGACACCATCGCGCTGTCGGTGACGCCCGACTATCTGGTGAAGCTGGGCTTCCTCGATAAGGCTCCGGACACCTCGAAGGACATCGGGCTGTTGCTTAAAAAGGCCCTGGAGAAGATCGCATTTCTGCCCTTCGGACTGATGATCGATCAATGGCGTTGGAAGGTTTACTCAGGGGAGATTTCTCCGGAAAAGTATAACGAGACGTGGTGGGCTCTGCGGCTGAAGTATCAGGGGATTGCCCCGCCGGTTGCGCGGAGCGAAGCCGATTTCGATCCTGCCGCGAAGTATCACGTCGCTGCCAACGTGCCATACACCCGCTATTTTTTGGCCGATATTCTGCAGTTTCAATTTCATCGCGCTCTATCGAAGGCCGCTGGATGCACGGAGCCCCTGAACCGCTGTTCCATCTATGGCAATAAAGAAGCCGGCGACCGTTTGAACAGCATGTTGTCGATGGGGCAGAGCCGGCCTTGGCCGGACGCATTAGAGAAATTAACGGGACAGCGCCAAATGGATGCGACGGCAATTCGCGATTATTTTGCGCCGCTGCAGAAGTGGCTGGATGAGCAGAATAAAGGCAAGCCCGTGGGGTGGTAGCTTATTCGAAAGCTTGTGCAAGGTCGGCGATAATGTCGTCGACGGCCTCAATGCCCACCGACAGGCGAATCAGATTATCACCGATGCCCAGACGCTGCCGTTGCTTCGGGGCAAGATCGCGATGGCTGGACATTGCTGGATACAGCGCCATGGTGTGCACATCGCCTAGTGAAGTGACACGCACGATCATTTTCAGCTTGTCCATAAACGCGAACACTTCATCGCGGCCCGCGTCTTTCAGCTCAAATGAGATGATCGCTCCGAGTAGATTTTCGGGAAACAATCGGCCGATAGTGGCGGCGTCGGGATGCTTAGGATCCGACGTCGCGTAGACATGAGCGACTCCCGTTTGCGCGGCCAGCCACTCGGCGACAAGGACGGAATTCGCGCATTGCCGCTCCATCCGCAGCGCCAGCGTTTTGATACCGCGCATGGTGAGATAGCTCTCAAATGGCCCCAGGATCGGACCCATGGTTCTCGATAGCGTGCGCACGATAGGGGCGTGTTCCACATCGGAGACGATCGCGCCGCCAAGAGCATCACCGTGGCCCGACAGATATTTTGTAGTGCTGTGCACAGAGAAGCTGGCGCCCAGTTCGATGGGGCGAACGAGCATTGGACTGGCGAATGTATTATCCACAAGCAATGCCGCGCCGCGCGACTTTGCAATCCTGGCGAGTTCATCGATTTCGGCCACGCGCAATAGTGGATTCGAGATCGTCTCCATAACCAGACATCCCGGCCGTTGGCTGGCAACCGCTTTTTCGACAGCGGCGAGATCGCACATATCGACAAAGCTGGTCTCGACGCCCATCGGTTCCATGATCTTGGTCAGCAAATTCATCGTCGCGCCATAAATTGCGCTGGCCGCCAAAACCGTCTTGCGCCGGTCGAGAAGAGCGGCAGTGATAGCCAGATGTAGCGCCGCCATTCCCGATGAACAGGCAACGGTGCCGTGTCCGTTTTCGAGTGTATTAATTAGTTCTTCGAGTCCGCTGGTAGTGGGATTATCGTGACGGCCATACGATGGCCCAGGCTCTTCCTCGGCAAAGACGCGATCAAGCTGTTCCATCTTGTCGTAGGCGTACGACACGGCGGCATAGATGGGAGTTACGACGGGTGTAAATTGACCGGGCTTCTTGCGATCGCCGGCATGCACTGCTTTGCTTTCAAACTTCATTTACGCTTCCAGCGGATTCCTTCCTTCGTGTCCTCAAGGATGATTCCCCGCTCCAGCAGCTGTTTACGAATTTCATCCGCGCGCGCGAAGTTTTTCGCTTTCTTGACCTGCGTTCTTTCGGCGATGAGCGCGTCCACTTGTTCATCGCTCAAGCCACTGGATTGTGTCGTGGGCTGCAACACATCGAATACGCTATCGAAATGCACTAATAATGTAAGCGCATCCTTGGCGTTGCCGGCGAGGAATTCACCGGCATCCATGGCGCTATTGGTATCGCGAACGTACTCGTAGATTGCGGCCAACGCATCGGCCGTGTTTAGATCGTTGTCCAGGCTCTCGTCAAATTGATCGCTAGCTTTTCGCGTCCGTTCGTCGATGGCGGGATTCGATCCTTCGTCGAACTTATCGGTTTCCAGACGCAACTTAAAATTACGCAGGCGTTCAATGGAAGTCGCGGCGGCTTTCAGACCGTCGAAAGTAAAATTAAGTTTTTTGCGATACGGTACCGACGCAAGAAGGTAGCGCAACGACTCCGGTGAATAGCCCATATCCACGATGTCGCGCAGCGTATAAAAATTTCCCAACGACTTCGACATCTTCTGCGATTCGATGCTGAGGTGCTCCGAATGCAGCCATAGACGGGCAAACGGCTTACCGGTTAACGCTTCCGATTGGGCGATCTCGTTCTCATGATGGGGAAATGTCAGGTCCACCCCACCGGCGTGAATATCCAGCGTCTCTCCCAGATATTTCATCGCCATGGCGGAGCATTCGATGTGCCAGCCCGGGCGGCCCGGACCAAGTGGGGTGTCCCATCCGGGCTCGCCTTCTTTCTGTGCTTTCCACAACACGAAGTCGCGCGCGTCCGCTTTGTCGTATTCATCGACATCGACGCGGGCACCGGCGCGAATGCCCGTAAAATCGTTGTGCGAGAGCTTGCCGTATTCGGGAAAACTGGAAATACGAAAGTAGATGGAGCCGTCGCTGACATAGGTGCAGCCCTTCTCTCCAAGCCCTTCGATGGCCGCGACCATGTCGTCGATATGTTCCGTTGCCTTGGCGATTTTCTCCGGACGCTGCAGCCGCAACGTCGCCGTATCGTCCAAAAAAGCTTGCGTGTAAACCGCGGTGTATTCACCAATCGTCTTGTGTTGCTCAGCGGCGTTACGGATGATCTTATCTTCCACGTCGGTAATATTCATGACGTGATCCATCTGATACCCGCGTACTTGCAGCCAGCGGCGCAGTATGTCCTGGAAAGTGAACGTCCGCAGATTGCCGATGTGAACGAAGTTATAAACCGTAGGACCGCAGGTATACATGCGCACGGTGTTGCCGTTCAACGGAGTGAAGACTTCAGTCTCCTGGGTCAGGGTGTTATAAAAGCGCAGGGACATAGGCGGGATAATCTCTCATCGTAACAGGAGCGCGGACGTTAGAATGAACGGAGTGTCTACTTCGATCGACGAGCAATTGAGCTACATCCTGAAAGGCATGGCGGAAGTGATTCGCGTGGAGGATCTGCGCGAGCGTTTAACCGCGGCTCAGAAGGAAGGCCGCCCCCTTCGCGTGAAGGCCGGCTTTGATCCGACTGCGCCCGATCTGCATCTGGGACATACCGTTTTGCTGCGCAAGATGAAGCATTTTCAGGATCTGGGTCATTGCGTGATCTTCCTGATCGGCGATATGACAGGCTTGATCGGCGATCCCACGGGCCGCAACATAACACGGCCCCCGATGACCCGCGAGGAGATTAATCAGAACGCGGAAACCTACAAATCGCAGGTGTTCAAAATTCTGGATCCGGAGAAAACGGAGGTTCGCTTCAACAGCCAGTGGCTGGAACCGCTGCGTTTTGAAGAGATCATTCGGCTGTGTTCGAAGTATACGGTGGCGCGCATTCTGGAACGGGACGATTTCTCAAAGCGGTTGAAGGAAGGCACCCCGATCTCGTTTCACGAGATGTTGTATCCGATGGCCCAGGCCTACGATTCCGTGGCCCTGGAATGCGATGTAGAGATGGGCGGCACCGATCAGAAATTCAATCTTCTTGTAGGGCGAGAGATCCAGCGGGATTTCGGACAGAAGCCGCAAATCGTCGCCACGGTGCCGATTCTGGAAGGTCTGGACGGCGTGGAGAAGATGTCGAAGTCGAAAGGCAACTACATCGGCATCACCGAACCACCAAAGATTATGTTCCGCAAGATGATGCAGATCAGCGATGAATTGATGTGGCGCTACTACGAATTGCTCTCCGACAAGAGCATAAATGAGATCGCGCAATTGCGGGCCGGAGTGGAAAATGACAAAACGAACCCAATGGCGGCGAAGATGGATTTGGCTTCGTCGGTGGTAAAGGATTTCCATTCGGCCTCCGACGCGCAGCAGGCGTTGAGCGATTTCCAGCGCGAAGTGCAACAAAAAGAAATGCCCTCCGATATCGACACCGTCGACCTGCCGGAAGGCGTCATTACCGGTGATGCGGTGCGCCTGGATAAACTGGCCGCCAAACTTGGATTGGCTGATTCTGTAACCGACGCCAGCCGCAAAATCAAAGCGGGTGCCCTGGAAATCGATGGATCGCGTCATACCGATTTGACTATCGCGGCGCTATCGGGCGTCCTGACAATTCGCTTCGGCCGGAAGTGGAAACGCGTGAAGATCGCCTGATGCCGTGCGGTACAGTGAAGTCGAGTGATTAGAAAACGAACCGAGTGGAAGTTGAAAACTCGCTCGCTGCAATTGGGCGATCGAACGCTGATCGTGGCGATCCTAAATGTTACCCCCGATTCCTTCTCCGATGGCGGCCAGTATGCCGATCCCGATCGGGCTTTTGCCCGGGCTATCGAGATTGAAGAAGAAGGCGCCGACATTATCGATATCGGGGCGGAATCGACAAAGCCGGGCTCGAAGCGCATCGAAGAAGCGGAGGAATTGCGGCGTCTGGTCCCGGTTCTGAAGCGTCTCCGAAACAAGTTAAGTATTCCCATTTCGGTGGACACTTACAAATCGGCCGTGGCTGAAAAGGCGTTCGAGTTAGGGGCCGAAATTATTAACGATCCCAGCGGACTGACGTTCGATCATCAACTGGCGCGCATTGTCACCCAACACGACGGCGGCCTGATCATCAACCATATGCGCGGCACTCCGGAGACCTGGGCCAAGCTGCCATCGCTGAAATTCGTGATGGGCACAATCGTCAACGATTTAGGCGCGGCGGTACATCGGGCAACGCAATCGGGTCTGGGCCGGTCGCGAATTATTGTCGATCCGGGTATCGGCTTTGGGAAACGGAAAGAAGAAAATTCGGAGATATTGGCACGATTGCCGGAGTTGGCGAAGCTGGATCTTCCAATGATGGTGGGCCCATCGCGCAAACAATTTCTGGCGCAAGAGACCGAAGCGGGAACTGAAATCGCCAGCGCGGTAGCAGTGACGGCGGCCATCCTGGGTGGTGCGCACATGGTTCGCATCCACGATGTGAAGGCGATGAATATCGTTGTCAAAACCGCCGACGCCATCGCCCGTTCAGCGGCTGTGGTTGAGGAAGCCGCTGGCGGACGGCGCTAATCTAGCTCCGTTGACATACGGGGCAATAGTGAGTTCCGCGCTGGGCCACAACGATGCGTCGAATGGGCGCACCGCAGTTGCCACAGGGTTTTCCTTCCTTGGCGTAAACCTGATGTAGCAGCTGGAACCCGCCCTTGTTGCCTTCGGCGTCCACATAGTCGGAGATGGAAGATCCGCGATGTGCGATGGCTAGCGTGAGGGTCTCAACCATTGATTGATACAGGCGGTGAACTCGCACTTTGCTTAAGCGGGAAGCCACCGCGCGTGGATGAATGCGCGCCCGAAACAGGATCTCATCCACATAGATGTTGCCCAAGCCGCGGACAAATGTCTGATTGAGGAGTAAGGGCTTGATCTTCGTCTTACGGCGATGTAGTGCCTGATAGAAGGCGTCCCACGGTATTAGTAGTGGCTCAGGCCCGAGCCGCGCGATACGGGTCGGCAGCTCGGCGCTCCATTCGATTTTTCCGAACTGGCGAATATCGTCATAGACGATAATGCCTTGGTCGAGCGTCAGTACGGCGTGCGTATAGGCAGAGCGCGGGGCGTCCACCAGCAGTTTTCCGGTCATACCAAGATGAATGGCCAGGAAACCGCGTTCCAGTTCCAGCACAATAAATTTGCCCCGGCGTTCGACAGCGGCGATGGTCTGCCCCGCCAGCCGTGACGGCAGTTCTTCGATGCCGGAGGGCACAACGAACCTGGAAGTGAATTGCGCGTGTTCGATGCGACGCCCCAACAAGAACGGAGTGATTGTGCGGAGGACGGTTTCGACTTCGGGTAATTCAGGCACTGGCGGGAATGTCGATCAGGATATCGTCGCCGTCGATCTGTACCGGGAATATCGAGACCGCAATGCCAGGATCGAAGTCGTTCTCACCAGTCAGACAGTTGAACTCCCAGGCATGCCACGGGCAAACGAGGAACCCATCGTGAAGCGCGCCCTGCCCTAACGGCCCGCCGGCGTGCGGACAAATTCCCTGCAGTGCCCGCACAACTCCAGCGCTATTGCAGACAGCATAATCGCGGTCCGAGATATGCACTTCCATCACGGACCCAGGTGGCAATTTCGCCAGCGAGCCGGCTCTTACCAGAGCCATGCTTACGCCGGGTACTCGTCGACGTGCTGGCGGAAATAACGATCGAGGGCAACCTTATTTTTCGATGATAATGCGTTGGCCAGTTGCTCCATCTCGGCTTGCGGCATCTTCTGGAACGCCTTTGCCAGCTTGACGTTCTCGTCCATCAATTCGAGCGTCGGCATGCCTACGACGCATGAGCTGACACCGGGCAACGACAGCGAATAATACATCAGCTTGGCGGCCGGAGCCTGGCCAGTCAGACCGTCGGCGGCAAACAACTTCATGGCGATGACGCCGAGATTTTTTTTGCGGGCTACCGGTAAGGCAATCGATTCAAAGCTCGGCTTCATGTCGGGATTGATCACCATCCCACCGGTGGCGCCCTTCATTCCTACCAGCGCGGCGTTTAGCGCCATCTGCGTGCAATCGAAATCGTTGCGTTCCAAGGCCGTCTTCAGAACCGTGGGATCGGTGTGGCAAGTGATGCCGACGAAGCGAATAACTTTCTGATCGCGAAGTTTCAGCAGCGTCTCAAGAATGCCGCCTTTGGCTTCGATTTGCTCCAGGTCGGCTTCAGACGTCAAGCTGTGGATGTGGATCATATCGAGTTGGGTGGTTTGCAGTCGCTTCAGACTGCCCTCGATAATTTTCATCGCCTTATCGCCGTTACGTTCGGCCATTTTCGTGCTCAGGAAAACCGAATTGCGGCGGGTTTTCATCACCATTCCAACGCGCTCTTCACTCTTGCCGGCGCCATAGGCATAGGCAGTGTCGATGTAAGTAATGCCCAGATCCAGCGCGTGGTTCAGGGCTCCAATGGCTTTGTCTTCGTCGGTAAAAGAGAGAAAACGGCTACCGGCACCAATGGCCAGGATGGAGACGCGCACACCGGTTCGACCAAGAACGCGCGTCGGAAGCGGGGTCTTCAATTCGTTGGATTCGCCCGCGAACGCAGTAGCCACAAGGGCTCCGGCGGAGGCTGTTTCTAAAAAGCGGCGTCGGGAAATACTCATGCGAAGCTCCTTGTGGGCACGGCGCGGTGCGGTTGTTCTAGCCTACATCGAAACGGCGGCGCATTCAAGGAGGGGAAAAAAGAAGTGCTGGAGCCACCCGCCAGAGTCGAACTGGCGACCCTCTCATTACGAATGAGATGCTCTACCAACTGAGCTAGGGTGGCTCGTGGTCCTATCTTATCAAATTGTCCGCGGGGCGAACGACTACAGATTCCTCAAGAACGCGACTGGATCTTGCAGGGATTGGATATTGGCTCCAAACTGACTCTCCCGATTCGCAACCATTAAAGTGCCGTCGGGGCGGGCGCGCAGGGACAACGGGTGGTCGAAGACCGGCTTCGTCGCAGGCTTACCAATCTGAATCAGATCGAAGTAATTCGCCGACATTTGGATCATTTCTTCATAACCGTCCTCAGGTGGATAGGCGATTACGTGCGGATAGGGCAGCCGTTGCAGGCTGGCGGTGAGACCCGCCCAATCCTCGCGATGCAGATAGTGATCCTTGCGAAACTGATCTTCGATATGAGCCACGTTGTACGTATAGCGGATTTCGTTTTCGCTGGAAAGCCAATTAAGATTCGAATGCTCCACGATTCGTGGAATTTCTTCCAGGTTCGACTTGAACGCCATCGTGATGTAACGAAGCTTTGGTGCATCGGGGACGCTCTTGAAGACCGTTGTCATGAGATTTAGGTTCGCCTCAAAGACGGGGTAGCGGCCGAATTTTCGCAGCACGGCAAACAGTTCGGGATTCATCGTGTCCAGCGAAATATTGATGTGATGCAGTCCGGAATGGGCCCACCCTTCGAAGATTTCGGCCGCTAGCGGGCGCGCCAGATTTGTGGTAAACCACACTTTGCTTCGGCAATCGCGTGGGATCAATTCGATGAACTCGTTGAGCTTCGGATGAAGGGTAGGCTCATGCAGACAGGAAAGCCAGAAGCCGCCTTCGGGTACAGATCGAATTAAGCGTAAAAGGGACACGAAGGTCTCTTCCGACATCAGCTCGGTTTTGGTAACGGCACTATAATCGACCAGGCAAAAAGGGCAACGCAAATTGCAGTTGTTGACAATATCGGCGGCGATGAAGTTCAAGAATACCGCCGTATCCAGACGGATATCTTTTCGATTGCGAAACTTTAGAGGCGTGCCTGTTTCGCGCACCTTTAGCCGGATATCGACCGGAGCTCGCCCCAGATCGCGCGGCTGCAGGTAACAGGAAAAGCCGTGGCGCCCATCGCCGATCCCGGCGCGAACCAAGTCAGGACGAGGCTGATCGGCGACGGCTGAAGCGATTACCGTCGACCCAAGATAGGCGTCCACGGTGAGCCTTTGATCGGGATGATTCGAATCCGATGCCCAGCCGCTGATCGAACATCCTTCCGCTATATCTATATATCCTGTGACGGCTGGCCTTAAGGGCCGGAGCGCTTTACCGATCGAACGGATAAGAGATGACCGGTTCATGCAAGCCCCCGATCCTTAGTGTAGCCGCGGTTTGCGCCGCAAGAGCTACACTAACTCCCGAAGCGCTTCCGCCGCATTGTCGAGATCGGCAAGGAGTTGTAGATAGTGGCGACAACGGATGCCTTCGTCCGCGCCAGCGTAGCCACAGACGCCAACGCAGTGAGCACTCCGCCGAAGACGCGCCGGCGGGAAACGTTATCAGGCGTAGGCGGCGTCACCAATCAAGCTTACTTGGATTAGAATCTTTCGAATTTCGTTTGCTTCGGCTGTCGTCATCGCCGCGTAAGGCTCGGCCATCACACCATTTCCAAATCCGAGGAGTGAAGATGCGCACTTCAAGCCTCGCAAATAAGAAGACTCGGGATCGCCGATGCTGTAAACGCCATCGCTGATGGCCAGCACTCGATCCTGCAGGGGTTTTAGAGCAACGGCATCGGCGTGAGCGGCCGCCTGATAGAGGTCGGCATAGAGACGAGGGGCCAGGTTCGCGCCTCCACAAACTCCGCCGTGAGCGCCGGCAGCCACCATGTCGGCGAGAATTTCTTCGATGCCAATCAGAAGAGCAAACTCCGGCTTATGCGCCATCGTTTTTCGTACCGCGGCGAAGTATTCCCTGTTGCCCGAGCTATCTTTCAAGCCGAATACATTGGGCATTTCAGATGCCCGCAGCACGGTCTCGGGCTCGATCATAATTTTCGTGAACGACGGCATATTGTAAAGATACAGAGGCAAGGGCAACAGGGCCGTTAACCTTTCCAAATAACCAAGGAACGCCGCTTGGGTGAGTCCATAGTAATAAGGAGGCGAGAGCACCAACGCGCTAGCTCCGCACTTCGCCGAATACTCCGCCAACCTGACCGATTCGACGAAAGATGTATCGGTGATCCCAACCAGAACCGGGAGCCGGTCGCGAACGGTCAGACACGCGCAGTCGATCACTTCGCGGCGCAATCGTCCACTTAAACCGGGCGACTCGCCGGTGCTCCCTAGAATGAACAATCCACTTGATCCGCCTCCGATCAAATGCTCCAGTAGCCGCTTAAATGAAGCTGTATCCAGCGCGTCCTGGCCAGCCAGCGGCGTGAGTACGGGAGGAATTATTCCCTTCAAAGGGCGCGGTAAATTGATCATTGTTCCAACTGTTGACGGAGGCGCTCCACATCGCGCTTAGCCGTGAATAGAATGGCGATCAACAACAGGCTCGATCCGATAACCAGAGCGATTGAGGCAATCGAAATCGCGTAACTCAGACTTGCTCTTTCGGCTATGTAACCGATGATGACGGGAGCGCTGCCGGCGCCGACCAGCCAGCCGATCATGTTCATGAAGCCAACCGCTGTGCCGCGCGCTTCGGGCCGAATAACATCCAACACCGAGGCAAAAATATTCGCGTCGTATAGACCCTTGAAAAAGCCCCAGCAAGTGAGAGCGACGATCAACGAAGTTACCGAAAGCGTCTGCCCGCACCAGATGACGAACGGCGCCGCACCAAGCAGCCCGATCATTTGCACGGCCATCCGACCACCGGGGAATCGCTGGCGTAAATGATCGGCCAACCAGCCGCCAACCGGTGACCCAACCATACTGGCAAGTTGAATGAACAGCGTCGCTGTCAGGCCCGCCATCGCCAAACTGAGCTTGAATTTGTCATAGAGAAACGCGGGCATCCAACTCAATAAAACCATGCCCACGAAATTGTCCATCATGAAGGCGCCCATGCACAACAGGACTGTTGGCGTGGTCCAGATCACGTTAATAAACTCCCCGACGGACATTCGGTGCTTGGCTTGATTCTGAACACCGAAATCTTCTTTGTCGGCCTTGCCGCGTTCGGGTTCTACAAGCAATTTCGACAAAACGAATCCGAGGATAACGCCAAGGCCGCCAAACACGATGAACGAATAGCGCCATCCGTAGTATTGGCTAATCAAGCCGCCGAAGGCACCACCGGCAATGGTTCCGATGTAGACGCTGGTCTGATGCAGTCCCATGGCGCGGGAGCGGGAATTCTTGCCGTGATAATCGCTGATCAGTGACATCGACGCCGGGAAATAGAACGTCTCGCCCAACCCCTCCGCCGCGCGAAAAAATAGCAATGATGGAAAGTTGAACGCCGTAGACGTAAGCATGCAGATAAAGCTCCATGCCCAAAGTCCGCCGAGCACCGCTGATTTACGGCTGATGCGATCCACGATATTTCCGGCGAATGGCGCGCTAAGTCCGTATACCAGCGCGAATGAAGATCCAATCCAGCCTAACTGCACGGGACTTAAGTCCATCTCGCGTTTCAGGAGCGGAAAGACGGAAAAGATCGCCTGGCGATCGGCGTAGTTACAGAAGCCGCAGAACCACAACATCGCCACGACAAACCACTTGTAATCGGGGCTCCTGGCGATGGATGGCAGGCCGGAAGATGGGGTAGCCATTATGTCGCCATCCGTGCAGCGGGGATCAAGGACGAGACTGGCTTGGCAACGCTGCACCACTCACGGGCCGCCTTGTACATGCAGTCACGATTTACGATTTCAACTGTATCGGTGATCCACTCACGCATGGCTCTTCCTTCGGGAGTTTCTTGTGGCGCGGGCAGAAAATCAAGCTTGATTCCCAGGCGATCTTCGATATGCGAAGCCAGCACCGGCCAAGCGCGGCCTATGTCCGCGGTTACTGGCAAGCTGCCTTCCAGACGGGCGAATCCCGACATTTCCATACGGAACGGGATACCCGTGAGTTTAGTCTTGGGTAACCCTTTATCGACGGCCAACTGCACTTGGGCACTCTCGCGTTGCTGTTGCCAAGCCTGCTCCAGACTGGGATCCAGATCGATTCGGACAATGGATTTTCCCTCCAGGCTGTACGTGAAATCGCCCTGCCAGCCGGACCAGATTCCGTGGCCCGTGTAGAGTTCGAAAGGGCCGTCGTGAATTTCCTGCGACAGCGCGATCGCCGACTCAATAATGACGTCGGCTTGCGACAACGTCTCGGCAACAAGACGAGCGCGCCGCGTTGTTGAAATCGCATCGCCGATGGCCAAGCCCACCGCCCCGCCGCCAACCAATTGCGGAATGGAAACCAGCACTGGCCGGCCATGCAACGCCCCTGCGCCAATCATCGTGTTTGAATCGGCGCCGAAACCTACAATCGTTTCCAGCGGCAGACCGCATTGCCTGGCAAGGATTTCGGCCTCGCGCGCCAGGCTCTCCATGCGGGGTCCCATGGGCCATGCCATGTTCCCCGCGGCCTTGATGATTACGCTACCGTCCAACTTTTTTATGCGGTCGTACAAATCCCAACCCGTGGGCCATTCGCGGCGAATCGCGGCTTCGTCCTCATCGGTCATGGCTGTAATTTCAAAGACACCGCCGCGGGGCAATAGCGCGCTGGGCAACTTTAGTTCCGGATGCTGGCTGGCAACCACCCGCTTCACTCGATCCAGCGTGCCGGCCATTTCATGCGCGACAACGGCGGAACTAGTGAGTACGCCGTCGACGATGCCTTTGCAGATCAACTCCGCAATCAGCGTCGTGATGCCTTCATGAATGTTTGGGCCGCTGCCGGTGACGACAGTAACGCCCCGGCCGCGTTCCTTGGCCTCCGCAATTTTATCGGCGGCCAAGTGAAGATGACGCCGGGTGAGTGGCGTAAGACTTGCCTCCCACTCGGCGATGCGAGTCTTTTCCGGTCGAATCATTTTCGTTTCTCCGCAAGCAGGCGGCGAACACGTTCCAGATCGGCGACCGTATCGACGGAGATCGCTTCACCTTCACAAGCGGTCTCCACCACTCGAATACGAACTCCATTTTCCAGCGCTCGCAGTTGCTCCAAGCCTTCTACTTCTTCGAGCGGCGACTGCGGCAATTGAGTTAGCAGTGTCAAACATTTCCTGGTGTATGCGTAAATTCCGACATGTTCGTAAACGTGAAAGTGCGGCGTTTTCGTTCTTGGATAGGGTATCAGAGATCGGGAAAAATAAAGCGCGCAACCATCGGCGCCGGTAACCACTTTGACGACGCCTGGATCTGAGAATTCACTATCGAGGAAAACTTCTTTCTTTAGCGTGACCATCCCCGCATCCGTTCCTTGACGAAACGGCGCGATCACTTCTTCGATCATAGTGGGGTCGAGCATAGGCTCGTCGCCTTGTATGTTGACGACGATGTCGGCATCTATCTTCGCGATTGCTTCCGCCACCCGGTCACTCCCCGAAGCATGTGTGGGATCGGTCATCACGGCTTCGCCCCCAAATGCGCGGACTACATCGCTAATTCGAAGGTCGTCGGTTGCCACCAGAATGCGATCCAGACCCTTTGCTTCCCGGCACCGATCCCAGACATGCTGGATCATCGGCTTGCCCAGGATGTCAGCCAGCGGCTTACCCTCAAATCGCGTCGACTTATATCGCGCCGGAATAACGCCGACCACTCTCATTACTAATTGGACCTGTTCATCTTTACGAGCCAATTCTCATTCATCTCCACGTGCTTGATTGAAAATCGGCGGTAGGTATAGATGATGTGGATTTTCCCGTCTGGCGTTTGCATGGTGGAAGGATAAGAATATTCGCCAGGATTCGATTCCAGCAACAGCGGCTCGCTCCAAGTTTTGCCCCCGTCGGTTGACCGCGCAATGTGCAGTTGCGACCGGCTTGTTTCGCTGTTGTTCCACACAAGCACCAGGGTGCCGTCTTTCAGCTTGCAAACGCTAATCGCCGCATCGGGATTCTTCAACTCGGTGGCCTTCGCGGCCGACCACGTAGCCCCGCCATCGGTGGATTCCGTCTGCAACAAGCGGGGCTTTGTGCGCAAGAACGCCAGTAGAGATCCATCTTGCCGCTGCGTAATAGCAGGTTGTTCCCCTTGCGATTCAGAGTTCGGCATAACACTCGACTTGGTCCAGTGCGCGCCGTTGTCCTTGGTGATTAGTACAAAGGAAACGTCCCGATCATTTCTTTCATCACTGACCGGTACCACGGTTGTGCCGTCGGTCAAACGAATCGCCAGGTTCCGCGGTAGCCAGCCAGTGGTGTCCATCGGAAACTTCCGATCGGCCGACCACGTTTTGCCGTTATCTTTCGACACTCGATACAAGAGGCGTGTAGAATCCCAACCAGTGTGCGCGAGCAGCGGTTGCGAAGCTTCCATGCGTCCCCAAATAATCCAGACATCGCCGTTGCCCAAAGTAAAAATAACCGCATTGCCCACCATCTGCGAAGGGTTGCGCACCAGCATCCGCGGCGCGCCCCACTGCAAGCTGCCCTTCGGCCGGCGCGCGATAAACAACGCTTCGTCGTCGGAAGACTCGTAGCTGCCGCCGTACCAGGTCACCAGCAAATCCCCGTTTGCGGCGAGCGTCATGGTGGAAGCGTGATGCGCGGGAGCGCCAGGAATATTATCGAAGATCAACTCCGAGGAATAAGATATAAACTCGAGCGGCTCAATTTTACGGACAGGCTTCGGCGAGTCGATCGGAGTGCCGCTCGCTTGCGACCCCTGAGTCCCCATCGGCTTTCCCGCAACAACATTCGTCAACACCGGTTCAAGGCCGGAAAGCCCTGAATGATAGGCCAGCACGGCCTTCGCATCGAACACATAAACTTCGGGAGTAACCTTCACTCCAAGCTGACGAACTGCTCTGTGTTCCGGATCGCGATAACAGGGAAATGTGAATTCCGAGGCCTGGCAGAAATCGCGAACTTCGGTTGGCGATTCGGCGGGGTTCGGGAACACGCCCACCATCATTACCTTTTGATGGCGAAACTTTGAATTGAGTTTTTGGACATCGTCGTGGGCCGATTGGGGGGATTGATCGCGAGTCGACAGGAAGATGAGCACCGTACCGCGATGCTCGGCGAAATTCTGGATCGCTAGCTTCGAACCATCCAGACGCTGGACCTCAACCGGCGATGACTGCCCCCGGGAGGCGGGGCAAATCGTCAAAGCCGAACATAAGAGAAAGGGCAGCGCAGCCAGCACGGCCCTTCTGGAACGGACAGTAATACCCATCGACATAAATTACCAGGCGAGGCGCAAGGCTAACTGAAGGATCCGAGGATCGTTCGCGCTAGTGATTCGCATGAAGTTTCCAGACGACCGATTGAGATTCGGCGATTGCAGGTTTACCTGATTTAGAGCGTTAAAAGCTTCGAAGCGAAATTCCACTTTGAAAGCCTCGCGAATGGGGAATGCCTTGTGCAGACCCAGATCCGTGGTGGAATAACCCGGGCCGAATAGCGCGTTGCGTCCCAGGTTTCCAAAAGTGCCCAAGGCATTCGGCGCGAATGCGGCTGGATTCAGCCAAGCCGTGATCTCATCGTTTCTGCTGCGATCGCCGGGGAAAAAGGGATTACCGATCAGATCGGGTCGTTGGCGTCCCGTACCAGTGCGCGCATTATCGGCGCCGCTTGTGATGTATAACGGGAAGCCGCTTCGGGCGGATACGATACCCGTCAGATTCCAGCCGCCGATCAGTGAGTTAGCGAATCGCTGTTTGGGATGTATCGGGAGGTCCCAGAGGCCGGACAGGACGAATACGTGCCGCCGGTCGAAGTCCGAGACACCCTTATCCTGACGTAGATTAAACGGGTTCGTCACGGTCTGCCCGGTCTGTTTTGCGAACGAACCGGTATCAATCGACTTCGACCATGTATAGTTCGCCAGGAAAGAGAAACCTCTGGCGAAACGCTTCTCCAGTGTCACTTGAAGGGCATTGTATTGCGATGTGCTGCCGGGCTCCACCAAACTCACGTGGCCGAACGCCGGATAGAGAGGGCGGCGCTGATTCGTGGTGGATGTGGTTGCTCCTGGCGTGTAGATGGCGGGGTTGATTTCGCGGATATCCACCAAGTCAGTCCCCTTCGATCCGGCGTAGGCGACACGAAGTAAAATGTCTTTGATCAGGCGCCGTTCGACGGTGAAGTTGTACGACTGGAGATACGAATTGCGCATATTGGCGGCGTACGAAAACGCATTCAGTGGTCCGACAAACTGCACAGTGCTAGGCGGATTCAGCGGCGAAGGAAACGGATTGACGGCTCCCGCATAGGGATCGGCAAAACTATTTGTGGTATTTCCGTTCAGGGTGACAACCGTTCCAAAGGGTGCCTGATTGGCAGCGCTATTGGTAGAGATCGTATTCGGGCGATCGTAAAAGATTCCATAGCCGCCGCGCACGGCAGTGCTGCCATCGCCAAAGACGTCCAGTGCGAATCCCACGCGTGGGCCGAAGTTTTTCCAGGATGCATCGTACCCCCCGTCGGGAAGACCGGGATCGCCCGGATAAAGGATGCCTCGCGGGGCATTCGGATAGCGAGTGGATTGTTGACCAGGTCTCCAGCCGGAAAGTTTTCCGTTGGTGTCGGTATAAGGCAGAAACGGTTCCCAGCGTATGCCAAGATCAAGAGTCAGGCGCCGGCTGACACGGAACGAATCCTGCGCGAATGCCGAGATAATGTTGAAGCGAGTGTTCTTGTATTCACCGATGCCTTGTTCGAAACTACCGAACTTACCAACCAGGAAATCAGCCAAGCTGTCGCCGGTAAAGGGCGCATCGCCGGAGAATGTAAAGTGGCCGTTGCCACGATAGTTATTCGACGTATCGCCGACGCCGTGCCCATATTCGCCACCGAAACTAATACTGTGCCGGCCCTTCTGCCAGCGCACTGTATCGGAGTACGAAATCTCCTGGCGAAAGAAAGTATTTGTGTCGTTGGTGTCGAGCGTGAAGTAGCCATTGACGTCGACGTACAACTGCTTGATTGGCGGCGTGTAAATCTTGACGCCGAGATCGTTGTAGCTTTTAGGGACAATCGGATTGTTCGCGTTGTTCATCCGGTTGAAGCTGAAATAGGCTGTATTCACGACATTAGGAGTGAAAGTGTGCGTGTCGTTTCCCACGACGCTGGTGTTTTCCCAAACGTGCCCGGGCGTCGCCGTCAGGAAATTAGTCGGACTTAAGAACGCCGGTTGACTAGCTTTGGAATCCCAGAACCTGGCACTGAAGCGGTTCCTATCGGAAAAGTTGTGGTCGATTTTGACCAGGTTCTGATTCTCATTAAAGATGCTGGGAATCGCGAACGATATGGTGTCCGAACCGGCCGCGGGAAGCGGAACAAACGCGAGCAATTGCTGGCTGATTGGGCTTAGCAGGGCGGCGGGAATCTTGTTATTCGGGAAGACGCCACCAGCAGGGTTGTTCAGCGGAGTGGATGACGACGAGAAATCGCCGGCACGCTGGGCCGCCGTTGGAACCAGCTGTTCGACGGTGGACGGCGCAACACGGGTGCGCGTGCCCTGATAGGAATACAGGAAGAACGTCTTGTTACGTCCGTTGTAGACTTTGGGAATAAAAACGGGACCGCCGATCGTGGCGCCGAATTGATTGCGCTTAAGTCCATCGTCTTGCTTGCCTCCACCGGGTAGCGTGGGAGCGAAAAAGTTGGTCGCATTCAACGCATTGTTGCGAACATACCAGAAGGCGCTGCCATGCAGATCGTTAGTGCCGGAGCGAGTGACGGCATTCACGATGCCACCAGCTTGGCGTCCGAACTCGGCACTAAAGCTATTTGTCTGCACACTAAATTCCTGTAGCGCATCTGGATTTGGCATGGGATTTGGCGCATTACTGTAATGATCGTTATTCTGCCCGCCATCCAGAATGTAGTTCGTTGTATTCGCCCGCCCACCGTTTACCGATACCGGAGTGACGCCAGGATAGGTGGTATCGGAAGTGACATTCGCATTTTCGTTGTCGGGAGTAACGCCCGCCACCAACTGCAGCAACTGCACTGGATTGCGTCCGTTCAGCGGGAGGGATTCAATCCGCTGCTGATCGACGACGGTGCGTAAGGCAATGGAAGTGGTGTTTACAAACTCGACCTGTCCCGATACGTCGACGACCTGGTTGACGTCGCCGACCTGCAGATCGACATCGACGCGGGCCGTTTCGTTAACTTGAACCCGAATGTTCTTCGAAACGTACTTTTTAAATCCGGGCTGCTGAATGGTGAGATCGTACTCGCCCACCGGCAGATTGCGGAAGAAATATGTTCCTTCCGCGTCGGTGGCGATTGCAATCGAGGCATTGGTACCGGTGTTGACGAGCGTCACGCTGATGTTGGCCGCGACGGCGCCGGAAGAATCTTTTACCACGCCACTGACGACACCCGTCGTGTCAGCCGCGGTCAAGGAAAGGAAGAGTAGAAGCGACGCCAGCGTCACGCGGCGAAAATAGTTGCACGGAAGGCAATCCATGAGAGTACTCCCCTGGGAGATTCGGCTTAAGTTACCGGTACAGTACTTTTAAGTCACTGAAACACGTTTGTCAAGAAAAAAGTTTAGAGGAGGACGAAAAAGGGATCTAACGATTTGTAGATTCGCGTTCAATGAGACGAAAGGGGACCAACGTAGAACACGGTGCCAGAACCGTGTCTCTCTTTTCCATCAAGTTCATGGCAACGCGCGCCGCACGCTCGCCGATCTCGCTACTATTCTGGTCGATCGTAGTGAGGGCGACCTTCAGAAAATCGGTGTTTTTCATATTTCCAACGCCGACAAGCGCCATATCCCGTGGAACCCGAACGCCCGCATCCAACGTCGCCCGTAATGCGCCCGTCGCGCATTCGTCGTTGAAACAGAAAACCCCGTCGGGAGGATTCTTCATCGCCAGCATTTGCTGCATGGCTTGATAGCCGCTCTCCACCCCACGATCATCACCGGAAGGAATTTGAACCAACAAATCGGGCCGAACCTTGATCTTGAATTGCTCCATGGCACGTCGATATCCGCGGAGCCGCCCGATGCCTGTACTGATCTCAGGCCCCTCAATATGGGCGATACGGCGGCATCCTCGCTCAATCAGATGGCGAGTCGCGATGAATCCCAGTTCTTCGTCGTCAACGCCCACAAATTCGGCGTTTACACCGGCAACCACCCGATCCAACATAACCAGCGGGACTTCCCGGTCGGCTATTTTCTGAAACATGCCGCCGCGCCGGGATGTGAGCGTAGACGCTAGCATCAGCGCGTCCACTGGGCGGGCGAGCATGGCCTCGACTTCAGCGCGCTCCAAGTCCGATTCTTCCTCGGAAGAAGCAATCACCAGGCTATAACCGGCGGGCCGCAGCACACGAGAGATCGCCTTGGCTATTTCTCCGAAGAAGGGATGAACCAAATCGGGCACTACCAGGCCGACCATGTAGCTTTTGCCCGTAGCCAGACTGCGGGCAGCCAGATTTGGCTCGTAATTCACTTCGCGCATCCGCTGCAGAACACGATCCCGCGTTGCTTTACTGATATCTTTGTGATTACGGAGAGCTTTGGAAACAGTGATGGCTGAGACGTTCAAGTCACGCGCGATGTCTCGCATGGAGACGCGATTTGTTTTGGGGCGGCGAGCCACGCTTATTAAGGCGGAAGCGACTGGGATCCGACGACCCAATTCTAGCCGCGCAGGCCACGAACGTCAAGATCGAAATCATTATTCCTCTTGACATCGCGAACTTTCGTCGATAAACTCCAACATTGAGTTACCGGTAACTTCACTCGCCATTGGGAAATGAAAATCTTAATTATTGGCGAAACGAACCTTGACGTAATCCTCGCCGGTTCCGGTCAGTTGCCGGTGTTTGGCCGCGAGATCCTGATGCACGATGGCGCCTTAGTTCTTGGAAGCTCGGGGTTTATTACGGGAATGGGTCTGCGGAAATTGGGGAATGAAGTATCGGTATTTACAAAGGCTGGATGCGATCCGGCTGGCGATTTATGTTTCCAGGCGCTATCGGCGGCGGGAATCGATATTAGTCAGGTTGTGCGCGATCCGGCACTGCGAACCGGCATCACCGTCAGCCTTAGTGGTCCCGCTGACCGGGCACTGGTGAGCTTTCTAGGCGCGACCATGAGCCTAGCTGAAAACGATGTTCCAGATGAACTCTTCGCCGGCTGCGACCACTTGCATGTGTCTTCGTACTTCATTCAAACATCGCTAAGGCCGGGCATCGGTAAGCTGTTTCAGCGGGCCCGCGCGGCTGGACTTTCTGTTTCTCTTGACCCGGCTTGCGACCCCGCAGGCGTTTGGGGGCCTGAGCTTCCCGAGGTTCTGCGCGATGTCGATATTTTCCTTCCAAACGATTCCGAATTGTCCGGCATCAGCGGACATGGCGACGCGGAGGACGGCCTGCGCGAGTTAGAGAATGGGCATACGCTGACCGTCGCCAAGCTCGGGTCGGGCGGCGCGATGTTGCTGGAGAACGGCCAGATTGTCTACCAGGCGGCCCCGCAAGTGCCTACCATCGATGCCACCGGCGCCGGAGATTCTTTCAATGCCGGCTTCCTGCATGGCTGGTTACACGATCTCTCACTTACCGAAGCATTAGGCTTGGGAGTGGCCTGCGGCTCGTTCTCGATGCAAGGGCTCGGCGGCACGGCCTCTCAACCGACTTACGATCAAGCGAGGAATATGCTTCGTGAACATAAGCTTTGTGGCGCGTCCGGGGTCGTAGCTTGAAAGGCGGAATCGACTTCCACACGCATCCCGTGCTGATCCGGGAGATGGTGCGAAAGTATCCTGAACTTGAGCGGGCTTGCCGTGATGTGTACCACTGCGGCAATGCATTTCAACCTCTAGAAGTGATGCTGCTGGAGATGGACCTGGTGGGTATCGATCGGGCCGTGATTCTGCCGATCGATTCCACCACCTCACGCGGAACCCCCGTCTATACCAACGACCAAATCGCCGAATTATGCGGTATGACGGATCGCTTCATCGGTTTCGCCAGCGTCGATCCGCACCAAACTTCGGCTGCGGAAACTCTGCGCGCCGCCATCAACCACCTCGGATTACGCGGCCTTAAATTGCATCCGGCGATGCAGGAATTCTTTCCAGCAGAGAAAAAATATTACCCCATTTACGAAGTTGCCGCGGAACTGAAGATCCCGATCTTATTTCATTCCGGACTTAGTTGGGAACCAAAGAGCCGGCTGAAGTATGGCCAGCCATTACTGTTTGAAGACATTGCCGCCGACTTCCCTACTCTCAATATCGTTCTGGCGCACCTGGCTTGGCCTTGGGTCACCGATGCCGTCGCACTCGCTCTGAAGTATCCCAACGTCTATCTCGATACTGCCGCCCTTTACTTCGACAACCCGCGGGACTTTCTGGTCTATGCCATGACGCAGCAAGTTCCCTTAACGGTCTTTGAACGCAGTTTACGAAAACAGCTTGTCTTTGGTTCTGACAATCCTCGTGTTGAGACCAAAGCAATGGCCCGGGCCGTTCGCTCTCTCGGCTTCTCGGACGATTGCCTCGATTTGATCTTTCGCGTAAATGCCCAACGCCTGTTGGGAGAAGCCGCATGATCGTCAAGCTGCACCGCCTTGAAGTTATCTCCAAACGCGAATTCCAGATGATCGATATCACGCCGCAGGTGGAGGAATTCATCGCCGCTTCCGGCATGAAGAACGGCATGGTTTTCGTATCCACTACACATACAACGTCGAGCCTTGTGGTGACGGAAGGCGTGGAGTGCCTGGAGCGCGATGTCCCCGAGCATCTGGAGCGTTTGTCCCCGAAGCATCCACCCGAAGGTTGTAAATGGGGCTGGTATCACAATCGTCTGCTCGACTTCGATGGCCGTCTCGGCTTCAATGCGGGCGATCACATAAAGAGCATTCTGGGTGGTATTCAATGCTTTTTTCCCATTGAGGAAGGAAAGATGATCCGGGGCGGCCGGCAGCGTATTTACTTCGTGGAATACGATGGTCCGCTAGCGCGAACGATCCTGATGCAGGTGATGGGCGAATGAGAGGCGAAGCGTGATCAAGCGTATATTAGTGACTGGCGCGAGCGGCCGTATCGGGCGGGTACTGGTTCCCAAACTGCTTTCGCAAGGGTCGATGGTAAGAGCGCTTGTCCATAGCAAACCCCTTCCGGCCGAGTGGGCAAGCGAAGTCGAAGTTGTTACTTCACCCATGACTTCCGCGGATGGCGTGCGAGAAGCGGTGGATGGCGTCGATGTCGTTTGTCACCTCGCTGGGCTGATGCCTCCCAACACCGAAGCGGACCTATTTCGAACTAACATCGAATCCACTTGGCGCCTTTTGCAGGCAGCGGCCGCTCTTTCTAAGAAGCCGCGTTTCGTGTTTGCAAGTTCCGACGCCACTTACTGCACTGGCTGGAGCAGAAATGCCTGGTCTGCGCCGATAGGGGAAGAAACGGAGCAGCATCCGATGAACTTCTACGGCCTGTCGAAGGTGATTGGAGAAAAGTTTTGCTATCACTTCGAAGACATGTTCCAGGTTCCGACAGTCCGCCTACGCCTGGTGTGGATTCTGGAAGCGCCGGAGGTGCTTGACCTCTTCATCACCGCGCCCTACAAAGATTTTCTCATTGAACAAGATAAGGCCGTGTGGAACGCGGCCGATGGCGTACAGGTTCCGCTTGAAGAGAATGGGCACCCGTTTTGCGAGCACGTCTGCGATGTTCGCGACGCCGCCGAGGGAGTGCTGTTAGCTGTGGAAAATGAAAACGCCGCTGGTCAGGTTTTCAATATTGCCGGACCCAGTTCTTATACCTACACAGAGACGGCTCCGTGGCTCGCGAAGCGCCTGGGGTACGCGGTTATTGCCGGCAGGTGTCGGGGAATTCACTCCTACGAAGTGACTATTGATAAAGCTCGCGCGGAACTCGGTTACCATCCGAAGTTCAGTGTTTACGAATCGCTCGAAGACGCGCTTTCGCTGCGCGCAGCAATCCCACTAAAGGCATAAATGATGAGTTTGTCGGAAAAGAACCTCAAAGCCGAAATATTTTCGGCTCCCGTCGTAGCAGACGAATTGACGCGAATGGCTACCGAAAAGCGTTCGCAACTTGCGGGTATAGCGAAAGAGATTCACGAGCGCAAGCCAACTTCCATCTTGTATTACGGCAGCGGCGGGTCTTCCTCGGCGCTATTCAGTGGCTACTGGGCCAGCCTGGCTTGCTTGAAGCAACCAGTGAATTATTTACTTGCTCCCGATATCACCGCTTCCGAGCCACCTTTGATCGATGACAAATGTGTGGTTATCGGCGCCAGCTATTCAGGCAAGACGGTGGATACGATACGTGCCCAGCGATGGATCCTGAGCCAGAAAGCCCCACTATTTTCGATCACGCGCAAGCCCGATGCGGAACTGGCAAAGGGCTCAACATGGGCGATGACTTACGAGTCCATCGCGCTGTATAGTTCGCCAGCTTATCTCACGATGTTGCTGACAGTGGAACTGGCGAAGCTTCGCGGCGAATGGTCACCCGCGACGGAGAAGTTTGAGAAAGCGTTGGAAGATCTTCCTGCGTTGCTACATAAGATTTATGAGCCGAGCCGCCAGTTAGCGGAGGCAAAAGCCAAGGAGATGACCGACGGAAAATTGGTTTTACTTTCCGGCGGTGCGTCCACGATGCTCGGCTATATGTTCGCCTACGATATGTTCGGTGAATTCTTAAAGGCGCATTGCGCATTCATTCACACCGGCGAATTTCGACATGGTCCGCTGGAAATTATTCGTGAAGGCGAGCCCACCATGCTGTTCCTTTTGGGTAACGACAAGTCGCGCCCGATTGCCCAGGCTGGCGTCAAATTCTCTCAGAGCAACGGCGCCAAGGTTGTGCCGTTCGATTTGAAAGAACTGGCGCCCGACGCCCACCCGCTGCTGGATGCGTTGCTGCTGTACAGTGCACAGCTCTGGCTGCTTTACTATATGGCGTGCAATCGGAATATTGATCTGGATCATTACAAGTACATGCATCAGGTTCCGTATGCCCACGGCGACACGTACTTCTAATTAAGGAGAACCATCGCCATGCTCGCTCTTCAGTTTCCAGCATTGCATCGAATGCAAGTGCTGCAGGTTCCCCGTCCCGAGGTCGGACCGCGTGAACTTTTGCTCCGGGTCGGGTCGGCTGGAATTTGCGGAACCGATCCGCACATTCTTCACGGAATGTATCCGGCGAATTTTCCGATCATTCCCGGTCATGAATATGCCGGGATTGTCGAAGCGGTGGGCGCCGAGGTAGACGGATTTAAGCCGGGCGAACGCGTTACGGTGGACCCGAACATACTGTGCGGTACGTGCGTCTACTGCCGCGCCGGGAAGGTTCATCTCTGCAAGAATCTGACGGCGCTTGGCGTGAATATTCCCGGTGGCTTCGCGGAATATTGCAGCGTTCCCGTTGGCCAGGCTTTTCTGTTGCCAAGCGATTTTTTCCTCGCCCATGCGTCTTTGGCGGAGCCGGTGGCGTGTTGTCTGCGCGGGATGGACCTGGCGAATATTCGCTCCGGAGATCGCGTAGTGATCTTCGGCGGCGGCCCGATGGGAGCGATTATGATGCAGCTCTCGGCGATGCAAGGCGCCAGCGCGGTAATCATCGTCGAACCACAGGCTGGACGCCGGCGGCGCGCTGAAGCACTGGGGGCAACCTGGGTGATAGATCCCGCCAAGGATCCGCCGGTGCCGGCGATTCGCTCGCAGTACCCCGATGGAGTGGAGGTTGCGTTCGATTGTTCGGGAAACGTGGATGCCGTCAAACAATGTTTGGAAGTGGTGACCCGTGGCGGCACGGTGATGATGTACGGTGTCTGCGATAAGACGAAGAACATCGAAGTGAATCCGTTCTGGATCAACGATAACGAAATCACAATACGCGGCTCATACAACAATCCCAACACGATGGGACGGGCGGTCGATTTGTTGGTAAGCGGCCGCCTGAATGCCGATGCTGTGGTGACGCATCATTTTCCTTTAGAAAAGGCCGAAGAAGCCTTTCGCGCGACTGGATCGTCGGAAACTCTCAAGGTGGTGATAGACCCGTGAAGTTACTTTCAATAGCTTTATTACTGGCCGGAGGCGCTCTCTGCCAACAGAATATCGTCGTGTATCAGGAGGCGGGAAGATTCGCCGGGTGGCCCGCAAACCATGGAATCTGGTCGTGGGGGAATGAGATCCTGGTTGGCTTTGAGTCGGGGCATTTCCGTCAGATGACGGGGAAGAATCATGCCATCGATTATGAGCAAACCGAAGAGCACTATCTTGCCCGAAGCATGGATGGAGGGGTGACCTGGACCATCGAGAAACCAGCCAGCCTGCAACCACCCGAAGGCACCAAGATGGCTGGCGTTCCGGTCGCGGCAGGCGGTAAGACCCCGGTGGATCTAGCGGATGAAATTCGCTTCAACGATCCCAACTTCGCCATGACCGTACGGATGCAAGACATTCACACGGGGCCTTCGCGTTTCTATTATTCCTACGATCGCGGCAAGACTTGGATGGGTCCTTACAATCTTCCCGATTTCGGCCAGAAAGGGATCGCCGCGCGCACCGATTACCTCGTCGACGGTCCGAAGGACTGCAGGCTATTCTTGACCGCCGCGAAATCCAACGGTAGAGAGGGGCGCGTCTTGGAAGCACGCACCACGGACGGTGGAAGGAATTGGAAGATGGTCGCCTTCGTTACTCCTGAGCCCGAAGGACGCGACCACGCGATCATGCCTTCCACTCTGCGCTTATCGAAAAATACACTTTACACCGCGGTCCGTTATCGTGAATTTATCGACACCTTTGAATCGGACGACAACGGCGCGAACTGGCACCGGGTAGGGCGAGCGGCTGACGATATCGACAACCCGCCGTGTCTGGTCAAACTGAAGAACGGCCACTTGGTGATCGTTTACGGACGCCGCAAAGCTCCGTTCGGTATTCGCGCGCGTATCAGCAAGGACAGCGGCAAAACCTGGGGCGATGAAATTATCCTGCGGCAGGACGGCGGCGGTTGGGATCTGGGCTATAACCGGTCGGTCTTACGGCCCGATGGCAAGATCGTCACAGTTTATTACTTTAATACGGCGGTGGATAAGGAACGTTTTATCGCGGCGACCATCTGGCAACCGGAGTAGTAACCGCGAACTGGCTACATCGGGCAACGACGCCGGTCCTTTCAAGCAACCTGCAACCCTCCACGTGAGATTGGCTTCTTTTTGTCGTCACTGTCACTGATCGCGAAAACCTCACAATCCAGTGATACAGCGATACCCTTAGAAATTTCTATCCGAAAGATAGGTGGTAAGGTGCCACCCGTGCGGTCCACAATTAGAAGTTTATGGACCACCGCGGTTTTCGAGCAAGTAGCTTGCATGGGGTTGTCCTTGCATTTGTCCTTCTGACCGCTGCCACTTGTTGCGCGCAAGATAGCCCGCCGGGCGCGGCTAAGCCTGCGGTTCTCGACATCAATCAAGCCATCAGTGAAGCTCTCGACAAAAATCTTTCACTAGTCGCCGAACGCTACAACATCTCCATCGCCGACGCCAAAATTATTCAGGCGCGTCTGCGGCCGAATCCAGTTCTAAGCCTCGGCTTGGATTATCAGGATATTCTTCGCGAACACTTTACATTGGCGGGTGGACAAGGTCCGCCGGAGTGGAACGCTCGTGTCGATTATTTGTTTGAGCGCGGCGGTAAGCGCCAGAATCGCATCGCGGTGGCTGAAAATGCCAAGGAAGTAGCGAAGTTCCAGCTCCTCAATACCACTCGCTCGCTTGTCCTCGATGTGCAGAATTCTTTTCTCGACGTTCAGGCCGCGAAGCAATCGCTGGCACTCGCGACCGAGAATTTTACCTCCCTAAATGAGATTGTTCGCATCAACAGTGAACGCGTTCGCGCCGGAGATTTGGCCCAAATCGATGAGATGCGTTCCCGCGTAGCCGCTTTGCAATCTCGGAACGCAGTAGCTGCCGCCGAGTTGAAACTTCGCACCGCGAAGACCCGACTCCAGTTATTAATCGGACGCCCAAATGTTTCGGAATCGTTCGACGTTGCCGGCGATATCAGGCGCGATGACAAATTGTTGGCACTTGCCGAGTTGCAGGGCGCGGCTTTGCAATTGCGACCCGACTTGTTGGCCTTACGCAGCGATCAGGCGCGGTCATTGGCCGATGTTCGCTCGCAACTCGCGCAGGGCAAAGTGGACTTTACAATAGGCACGCAATATCACCGGCAGTATGACATCATCCACGCCGATTCCATGGGATTTTTTCTGAGCGCGCCAATCCCAATCTTCAACCGAAATCAGGGTGAAGTGGAGCGGGCACGCCAGGAACAGCGACAAATTATAAGCCGAACTCAGGCGTTGGAAGCGGGAATCGCCAATGAGTTGACCACAGCGTTCCAGCAATATTCCAGCTCGCAGAAGCTGTTACAGGACATCGAAAACAACATGCTCGCGGAAGCACGGGAAGTCCGGAGGATTATGGAGTACTCGTACAAGCGAGGGGAAGCTACACTGCTCGAATTTCTGGATGCACAGCGTGCGTTTAATGACACGATGCAGAATTACAACGACGCGCGATCGGATTACGCGCGCAGCTTGTACTTGCTCGATTCTGTTTCCGGACACGCGGTGAATCCATGAAACCCGTCACTAGGAAGCTGTATGCCGGGGCTCTGACGATCGCCCTAGCCAGCGCGGGTTGCGGGGAACGGCATCAAGCTGAAGCTGCGAAGTCTTCGCCCCCCGGGATCGTTACCAACGGCAATAAGGTTTCTGTACCGGAAGGCTCGCCGATGCTAAAGCAGTTGGGAATAGCGGTGATTGAGACCGCTACTGTGCCCACTCAGGAAGTGGATGCGCCCGGCAAGATCGAAGCGGACCCCAACCGCATGTCGCACGTAGTTCTGCCGTTGGCGGGACGGATTGCATCTGTTCTTGTGCACCTGGGAGATACGGTGCAGCGCGGACAGACTTTGCTTTTGGTGGAGAGTCCCGATGCCGATGTAGCGATGTCCACATTCGTGCAGTCGGAAGCGAGCATCAATAGCGTGAAGTCGGCAGTTCTGAAGGCCCAGGCGGATTACGAGCGCGCGAAGGATCTGCTGGAGAATAAAGCAATCGCCCAGAAAGATGTTTTGACGGCGGAAAGCGCGCTGGCACAGGCAAAGGCATCGCTTCAGACCGCGGTGGCCGTACGTGAACAAGCCCGCCGGCGGCTGGATCTTCTGGGATTGGCCAGCGACCAATACGGGCAAAAATTGGCGGTGAAGGCGCCTATTTCAGGCAAGGTGCTGGAGATTGGCGTCTCCTCAAATGAATATCGAAACGATACCAACGCGTCACTCATGACGATCGCCGACTTAAGTCAGGTTTGGGTTTCAAGCGACGTGCCCGAAACGAAAATCCGCTTCGTGAAGCCTGGCGAACAGCTCGATTTGGAACTGGAGGCGTTTCCCGGCCAGGTGTTTCATGCTCGCGTGAAACGCATCGCCGACACGGTGGATCCCACGACGCGAACCATTAAAGTCCAGGCGGAATTGTCGAACACGGGAGGACAACTTCGCCCGGAAATGTTCGGACGCATCAAGCATGTCGAATCCGTCAAGAGCATGCCTATGGTGCCGCTGGCCGCCGTGGTGCAAGACGAAGGGCACAGTGCCGTTTATCGTCAAATTGGAAACGGCGCGTTCGAACGGGTATCAGTGGAACTCGGGATCCGCGTGAACGACCGGGTAGCGGTGACCGGGGGACTCAAGGCGGGGGACCGCGTCGTTACGGACGGAGTCATGCTGCTGAAGGCCCCTTAGCGTCCAATGATTGCCAAACTACTTCGCTTCGCGCTGAACCAGCGATTCATTACAGTTGTCCTTGGTTTAACCCTGATCAGCCTCGGTATCTGGGCTTTCCGGCAGTTGAAGATTGAGGCCTATCCCGACATTTCCGATACGCAAACTGTCATCATCAGCTTATATCCCGGACATGCCGCGGAAGAAGTGGAGCAGCAGGTTACCGTCCCGATCGAGCGCGCGCTGAATAGTACTCCCAACGTTATCGCCCGCCGCTCGAGAACGATCTTCGGACTGTCGGTGGTGGAGCTGACCTTCGACAACGGCACCGACGATTATTTTGCGCGGCAGGTTGTGCTGGAAAAACTTCGCGGCGCCACGCTGCCCGACGGAGTGAGTCCAACTTTGGGTCCGCTCTCCACTCCGATCGGCGAGTTGTACCGCTACTCGCTGGAAGGTCCTTTCAACGCGATGCAACTTCGCGAAGTAGAGGATTGGATTGTTGAACCGCGATTTCTACAGGTTCCTGGCGTAACCGACATCACGCCCTTCGGCGGCTTAATCAAGCAGTATCAGATCGAGATCGATCCGCTGGCGCTGGCGCGATACAACCTGTCTATCGCCCAAGTGGCCCAGGCCGTCGGCGCGAATAACGGAAATGCCGGCGGCGCGCAACTCGACAATGGCCAGCAATCGATGGTGATTCGTGGAGTCGGCTTAATTCGTTCGCCGGCCGATATTGGGAACATTGTCGTGAATGAAGCCAAAGGCGTACCGGTGTTCATTCGCGATGTCGCACAAGTCAAGACCGGCGCGGCCCCGCAGTCGGGTATCTTCGGCGTAAACGAAAAAAGCGGCGGCGTGGAGGGCATTGTGCTGATGCGCCGCGGTGAGAATCCCAGCGAAGTGCTAAAAGGCATCAAGGCAGCGGCTGACGATTTGAATACAAATCTTCTACCGAAGGGCATCAAGGTAGTTCCGATTTACGATCGAACCGATCTGGTGCATAACACTTTGAGCACCGTGATTCATACACTACTCGAAGGCTTGATTATTGTCGTTGCGGTGCTTTTCCTCTTTCTAGGCAGCGTGCGCGCCGCGTTGCTTACGGCGGTGACGATCCCGCTTTCTCTGCTATTCGCTTTCGTCTGCATGCACTTCACGGGGATTCCGGCAAACCTGTTGAGCCTGGGCGCACTCGATTTCGGAATCATCGTCGACGGCACGCTCATTATGGTGGAGCATATCGTTCACACGCTGGATGAGCGGCGGCAGCAGCGGGCACTGCAAGGTCCGGATGAAGAGAGCAACGACGATGGAGTAATCGGGGCAATTCGCGATGCGGCCCTGGAAGTGGAGCGTCCCATCTTCTTCTCGTTGCTGATCATCATTTCGGCTTATATTCCGTTGTTCACCCTGGAGCGCGTGGAACGCAGGCTGTTTACTCCGATGGCGTTCACCGTCTGCTATGCGCTTCTTGGATCGATGCTGCTTGCACTGACGTTAATTCCGGTGCTGGCCACGTATCTTTTTCGAGGCGATTCCAAAGCCTGGCACAACCCGGTTCTCGGCTGGCTGGGACATCAGTACGCTGGAGTCTTGCGATTTGTCGTGCGGAGACCGTGGCCTGTCGTGATTCTAGCGGGGCTCTGCGTATTGGGTTCGTTTGCATTAGGTGGAGCGCTCGGTTCGGAATTCCTTCCTCAACTCGATGAAGGCGTCATCTGGGTGCGGGCAAATTTTCCCGCGGGTATCTCTATTCAAAAGTCGGCTGAGATGGCGAATCGTATTCGCGCTTTACTGCAAAAGTTCCCCGAGGTGAAACTGGCCAGTTCGCAGTCCGGACGGAATGACGATGGAACCGATCCTTACGGCCCTAATCGTAATGAGTTTTTCGTTGCGTTAAACGCTTACGACACGTGGCCGGCCGGGGTAGATAAAGCAATCTTGGTGGACCAATTCTCAAAATTATTGCACGATAACATTCCCGGCGCGGCGTTCAGTTTCACACAGCCGATTATCGATAACGTGACCGAAGCAGTGACAGGATCCGCCGCCGATCTTGCCGTCATTATTAACGGACCGGATCTCGTCACCCTACGCGCATACGGGGATCAAACGCTGAATATAATCCGTCAAGTACCGGGCGCGGCCGATAGTGCGATTGAACAGGAGAGCGATCAGGCGCAGTTGCGGCTTGCCGTCAACCGGGATGAAGTGGCGCGCTATGGCATCAACGTGCGCGACGTGGAAGATGTCATCGAAATGGCGATCGGCGGACGCACTGTCAGCACGATGTTTGAAGGCGAAAGGCGATTCGATATAACGGTGCGTTACCCTCAGGTTGCTCGGACCGATATCAGTTCTATTGGCGACATTCTGATCCCGACGCGCGAAGGCGGTCATGTTCCGCTGGCCCAACTGGCCGATATTCGCGTCGTGAATGGCGCCAGTATAATCGCCCGGCGGGAGAATAAACGGCAGATCACGGTGCGGACGAATATTCGCGGCCGCGATCAAGGAAGCTTCGTGGCCGAAGCGCAGAAACGCTTCGAGAAAGACGTGAAACTACCCCCCGGATACAGCGTGGATTGGGGCGGCCAGTTCGAAAATCTGGAGCGCGCGCAGAAACGTCTGGCGGTAATTCTTCCAGTCACGATCGCTATTATTTTCACGTTGCTGTTTTTCGCTTTCGGCTCGGCGAAATGGGCTGGGCTGGTACTGATGAACGTGCCGTTCTCGCTGGTCGGCGGTATTTTGTTCCTGTACCTGAGAGGCATTCATCTCAGCGTATCGGCCGCTGTGGGATTCATCTCGCTGTTCGGGGTCGCGGTAATGAGCGGCGTTTTAGTTGTCGCGGAAATCAATCGCCAACGCCGGGAAAATGTCGATATGCCGGTGGATCGGGCGATCGTCGAAGGATCGCTCGCGCAGATGCGCCCGGTACTGATGATGATCGTGGTAGCCTTGCTCGGAATGGTTCCGGCTGCCCGGGCCGCGGGAATCGGATCGGATGTACAGCGGCCGCTGGCGACGGTGGTTGTTGGCGGACTTTTGTCTACGCTCTTTTTAAACTTACTGGCGCTACCAAGTTTGTATGCGCTGTTAGTCCGTGTCGGCGGAAGGGGAAAGCGTGAGCCATAAGCTGTTGGTAATCGTTATCGGCGAAACAGATCGATGGGAAGACACATCCCTCTATGAGGCCATTACGCGGCGGCTGATTCAACTGCAGACTCCCGGGGCCACCGTACAGCGCGGCATTATGGGCTTTGGAAGTCATCAAAAACGGCTGCATCGCGAGCAACTATTCGGCATCTCCGACGACCGCCCCGTTACTATATCCGTGGTTCATCGCGAAGAGGCTCTACGGACGACGGTGATTCCCGCGATTCGGGCGATGGTGCGTCACGGCCTGATGTTTTTGTCGGACGTGGAGCTGATTCCGCCCATGCACCATGAGCCGAAACCGCCGCCCGCTATTCCGCGATAGCGACCGGCCGTTGTACTTGCGGATTGTGCGAGAGGCTGATCAGATTGGCGAACAATCGAAAGGCTCCCGGTACGCCCTCGGGCAGTTGCCGGTACAAAGCATAAGCACCGTAAACGTACGCACCTTTGCCATAACGCGCATAGAGTAATCCGCCCTTTTGCAGGTCCTGCTCGGGATCGTGGGTTTCAGTAAGGGCTTCATAATGCGTGTCCCATTGCTTCATAAAGCTATGGCCGCGCTCTTCCACCCAGCCGTCGAAATCAGCCGACGTGATCTTGTTCGGCCACGTCAGAAGAGGATGGTCGGGCATCAGCAACGTAACCCTCGCCGTTTCGTCCACCACCTTCTCCGGATCGCTGGTCAAGGTGTACGGGTATGGCCCGAAGTTATGGTCGAATTGCCCGGTATTATATTGCACGAGTAAAACACCGCCGTTCTTCACATAATTCAGCAGACGTCCATTATTGGTGATCAATTCAGGGCGCGCGGCATATGCGCGGACACCCAGAACGATGGAATCGTATTTCGACAAGTCGCCGGACGCGACGTCCTGTGGGGACAAAAACTGCACATGTACGCCGATCTCTTCAAGCGACCTCGAAACATCATCGCCGGTTCCCATTACGTACCCTACGCGCAAGCCCTCGGCGACCTTCACGTCGACGCCACTAGCTTGATAGGTCGCCGACGAATAAAGCGGATAGCGGCGCAACCCTTCATAGCCGGTAAGCGTGTAGCCTTGATCCAGCTTCTGGCCCTTGTATTCGGCGAGCGCGGTAACCTTGTACATCTTCGGCTCCAGCTTCCCAGGCGTGACCTCGAAACTGAAACGCTCTTCTTCACCGTCTTTCAGAAACGCAAAGTCGGACTTTGCTGGAGTGGACGTCCAGCCCACTGGTAGTGCAAGCTTGACGGTCCCCGCTGCTTCGCCTTTTACGTTATTGCGCAGGAAAACGGACATCATCAGCTTGGATCCACTCAGCGGAATGATGCCAGCTTTGGGCGACATCGACACTCCGATTGGCGGACCCACAAGTAACGGGTCGAGGATTGCCCCGGCACCGACGGCGTGCCGTGCACTTTGCACAACCTGGGACACGTGCACGGCCACCCCCTCATAGATGATTTCAAGATCGGCGGAGAGCGGATAGGGGCTGGCAGGCAGGTTCAGGCTTTTCTCGTCCAAGATGTTGTACCACGCCTGCTCCAGATCGGGACGAGAGAAATAGGGCCGCGTATAAGGCGCATCTTTCGCTACCGTTACTTTGAAGCGCCGGATATTCTGCTTATTTTTCAGCAGGGATACGGCGGAATCGCCAGTCGCTTCCATGTCCCATGTAGTTCCATCCCACGTTTTCAGGTTCAGCTTTTCGATCTGTACAGGGCTTGTATTCTGCCCCGTCACAGTTACCTTTACCCAGAACTGCTGCCCGGGAATTGCCATCGAAAAACCCTCTGGAAGTCCCGCCCACGCGGCGTAGGGGCCGGTTAAATCCTTCTCCGTCGCTACCAGCGCGAGCATGGAAATTCCCAGGGTTCGAGACAAGGCATCGTTGAATTGTTCTTCCTTAACGCGCAGTTCAAAGGCGACGTCATACTTGGCCTGCGGCGGAAGATTACTGGCCTGTACCTGTTCGATCAATGCCCGGGTCAGCTTCAATCCGCGGGCCAGGTGCGGCGCGATAAGGTCGGTTTGATTGGGATTAAACTTCGCCGTAGCCTCGGCCACGTCGGCAGCAATAGCGGTTAAGCCGACCTTGAGAAATTTATCATCGGAGCCTTTCGCCAGAGTCGCGATGCCCAGTAGCGATGTGTCGATACCATCGAAGAACGATTGCTCTTTTCCGGTCACGGCCGTGATGGAAGCGAAGCGGTGATAAACCGAATTGAACTCACCGGCAGCCAGGGGATCCGTCCCGCCATTTTGGGTCTTCTGACAACTCAGGCCCGTTCGACCGACCTGCGCGTAGCTTTGCCCGAAAAGCGGATCGTAGTCGCCGGAAGGAATTTCCACGTCGGCCGACAGCATGCCTTCGATCCATTTCTTACTGACGTAATCGTAAAAGCGCACGGGGACGAAGCGGCCGGTGGCGTAATCGTACATGCCTTTCTCACTGACCATTGCGAACGGCATGTGCTCGTAGACCTTCAAGGGTTTCCACGGCAGCAAGCCCGCCTTGATTTGATCGGGGAACATGTTCGGATCGCCAGCTGCGTTGAATACTTCCTGCGCCATAACTCCGGCAATCTGATGATGCCCATGACCGTCGGTTGGGCCGCCTACAAATACCGACGTCACGATTAAAGGACGAGTCATGCGGACCACGCGCACGGCGTCATATAAAACTCGCTCATGGCCCCACTTATCCAGCGCTTCCTCTTTCGTCTTTGAGAAACCATAATCGGCGACGCGTCCAAAATACTGTTTAACGCCGTAGTATCGCCCCGCCTTCAACAATTCCTGCGAGCGAACCTCGCCAAGCGCGTCGAAGTAATCATTGCTCATCACGTTCTGGCCGCCTTCCCCGCGAGTCAACGACATCAGGCTGGCGCGGGCGCCCTGGCCGCGGGATTCATAAGCCAGCATGCCGCCGTCCTCATCATCGGGATGCGCGGTGATCATCAAAATACTGGCTCGTGTCTGGAGCTTCCGCAAGCTTTGCAAGATCGCACTCGCACCTTGGTCGATCGGTAAGGGAAGCGCATCCACGGTTTGATCGACCGGGACCGGTGGCGCATGTTGTGACCACGACGGCGCACATGACAGTGCGCTAGCGATCAACAGAATTATTCGCGTATTAGAAGGCAACGTCAACTCCCTAATTCGACAATGACATATTCCTTCGCGAAGGTACATCCCTTCGTCTTTAGCAGGCCTTCGACGGCCCGCCGAAGCGCGGACAGCCCAAGAGGCAGACATACTACAATAAGGTTTATCAAAAAGTTGATGAATCACAGCGAAAGCCTTGTGGGAAGAGCTTCGCCAGCCCGGCACGGAGTAGGATGACAGACCCGCAAGCTTTGCCATACAGCACGTTGCCAATGGATACGATCAAAGCTTCGAGGGAGGCCCTGGATCGCATCACCCGGCTCGCCGCGAAGGTAGTGAAGACGCCCAAAGGCCTGCTTTACTTCTCCGCCGACGCATGGCCCGCTACGTCATCGGCTGAGGAACAATCGTTTTGTTCGAGCGTTATATCCGGCGGAGCGGCTACTGTTTCCAGTGAAGCGGGCGCGGCTGGCGTTCCTCTCATCAATGCCGAAGGCGCAATCCTCGGGTGTCTGGCCGTTTTTCACAGCAGCCCCCGGAATTACTCGCCGGACGAACTCGCTCTATTGCGGGAGTTTGCCGATCTGGCGATTACGGAATTCCGCTTGCAACGCGCCGACAAGAGTGTCCAGGCGACGCGAGACGATAAGGCCGAGCGGGAGCGAGATAAGATTGCGCTGATCAACTCCGCCCTGGCCGGCATCTATGGTCTTGACTTGCAGGGAAACTGCACGTTCATCAACATCGCCGGCGCTAATTTCCTGGGCTATGATCCGGAAGAATTGGTCGGCGTGAACATGCACCGGACGGTGCATCACACCAAAGCTTCCGGCGATCCATACCCTGAAGGCGAATGTCCGATCTTCCAGTCGTTTCGGACCGGAAAAGGTTGTTCCATAGCGGATGAAGTTCTGTGGCGTAAGGATGGTAGCAGTTTCCCTACCGAATACTCGTCGGCGCCTCTGATGGAAGGCTCGGCGGCGCAGGGCGCGGTGGTCACCTTTCTGGATATCACGGAGCGGAAGCAAGCCGAGCGGCGGGTGGCCGTGCAGTACGCGGTAAGTCGAGTTCTGGCCGATGCCCCAAGTTTGCACGATGCCGCGCACGATTTACTATCGGTAATCGGCGAGAGTCTGGCGTTTGAGGTGGGCCTGCTCTGGAACGTGGAGAAGGGGGTTTTGCGTTGCGTGGAAAGCTGGACCGTCTCGGCGCTGGAGAAATCAAATTTCGTGGCGACCAGTTGCACCCTGACCTTTCGCCGCGGGCACGGCTTGCCGGGATACGTCTGGAGCACCGAACAAGCGGTATGGGTGGCCGACGTAGGGTCCGACAGCAGGTTTACAAGGCAGGAACTGGCCGCGCCGGCCGGCCTGCGAGGCGCACTCGCCTTCCCTATTCAGAGTGGACGGAAAGTGCTTGGCGTTCTGGAACTCTTCAGCCGTAAACCGGCTTCCGCCGAAGATGAACTACTCCATACTTTAGCTTCCGTCGGTAATCAGATCGGCCAGTTCATTGAGCGCAAACGTAACGAAGAAGCACTGCGGGAGAGCGAGACGCGCAAAGCGGCGATCCTCCAAACGGCCCTCGATTGTATCGTCTCGATGGATCATGAGGGCCGGATTGTAGAATTTAATCCGGCTGCGGAACGGGCGTTTGGCTACTCCCGCGAGCAGGTATTGAACGGCCCGATGGTTGATCTGCTGGTTCCTCCGGCGCTACGGCCGATGCATACGGCCGGGATGGCGCGCTACGCCGCGAGCGGTACCGGACCTGTCATGGACAGCCGTGTGGAGAGCTTGGGAATGCGTTCGGACGGCAGCGAATTTCCGGTTGAGCTATCAGTTACTCGAATACCCGTCGATGGCCCACCGCTCTTCACCGCATACATCCGGGACATCTCCGAACGGAGGGCCATTGAGGATGACCGCGCGGCAACGCTCTCACGCGTGCATGCCGCGCAAGAGGCGTACCAGACATTAGCGGAGGCGATGCCCCAACAGGTTTGGACGGCGAAGGCGGATGGTCTTTTGGATTACGTGAATGTCCAAACTTCCAATTACTTTGGAATGACCTCCGATCAACTTGTAGGAGCTGGCTGGACTTCCGTTATTCACCCGGACGACCTTCCTGCGGCGATCGAGCGCTGGACTCATTCGCTTCAGACCGGCGATCTATATGAAGTTGAGTTTCGACTGCGCCGGGGCTTCGATACGAGTTACCGCTGGCACCTTGCGAGAGCCATCAGCATGCGCGAGCCGAACGGACGCATCGTGAAATGGTTGGGGACGAACACGGACATTCAAGACCGCAAGCAGAACGAAGAAGAACTTCGGCAGGCTAAGACTGCAGCCGACGTGGCAAATCGAGCGAAGAGCGAATTCCTGGCTAATATGAGCCATGAATTGCGGACCCCGCTCAACGCGATCATCGGCTACAGCGAGATGCTGCAGGAAGAGGTGGGCGACCTAGCCCTGCCCTCGATGCGCACGGATCTGGACAAGATTCATAGCGCCGGCCGGCACCTGCTATCGCTGATTAACGACGTCCTGGATCTGAGCAAGATCGAAGCGGGACGGATGGAGCTATATGTCGAGGTGTTTGAGGTGCAGTCGCTCATTACCGAAGTCGCCAATACGATGCGGCCGTTAGCGGAGAAGAGCGGAAATCAATATACGGTGGAGTTCGGAACAGCGCTAGGCGAGATGGCCGCCGACTTGACGAAGACGCGCCAGAGTTTGTTCAATCTCATCTCCAATGCGTTGAAGTTCACGAAGGACGGTCAAGTTACGCTTAAGGTGACACGCGAGTCGGCGGAGGATGGCGACTGGATTCATTTCCGAGTGACCGACACGGGAATCGGAATCGCGCCGGACAACATGAGGCGTTTGTTTGAACCGTTTTCACAGGCTGAATCTTCCACATCGCGACCCTTCGGCGGGACCGGCCTTGGACTGGCCATTACGCGGCACTTTTGCCAAATGATGGGCGGTGATATTTTCGTCGAGAGCGAGCCCGGCAAGGGTTCCTCGTTCACGGTTAAACTCCCCGTGCGGATGCCCGAAGTGTCCACCGAAATGGCGCTTGACGATGCGTTAGGCCCACGCGCCAATAACAATTTGGTACTGGTGGTGGACGATGATATGGCTGCCCGGGATCTGATGGCTCGCTTCCTGCGCAGCGAAGGGTTTGAACCCGTTTTGGCTTCCAACGGTGTGCAAGCCGTGGAGTTGGCCCGGCGAGTACGGCCACACGTGATTACCCTTGACGTAATGATGCCGGGTATGGACGGGTGGGCCGTTCTCAGCGCTTTGAAGAGCGACCCGGAACTGGCGTCGATTCCGGTGATCATGTGCACGATGGTCGATAATGAGCAGTTGGGTTATGCGCTAGGGGCGTCCGAGTTCCTAACTAAACCGGTGGAGCGTCATCGCCTTACCGCGGTCCTGCAAAAATATCACTGCAAAAATCCGCCTTGCCCTGTGTTGCTGGTTGAGGATGACGAATCCGTCAGGCGCCTGGTCCGCAGGGTTTTGGAAGATTCGGGCTGGACGGTGACGGAAGCCGAGGATGGAGCCGTGGCCCTGGAACGCATCGCCGAGAAAGTTCCGGAACTGATAATTCTGGACTTGATGATGCCGCGAATGGACGGTTTTGAATTCACGCGTGCGCTCCGTAAAAACGAGCTGTGGCGAGCTATTCCGATCGTTGTCATTACGGCGAAAGATATTACGCCCGAGGAACGAAGCCGCCTGAATGGCAACGTCCAAGCAGTCTTAACAAAGGGCGCGTATAATCAACAGGAGTTCCTCAAGGAGATACGCGACTTGGTTGCGCAATGCTTGTCGAAAGACGCGGCTCAGGATAAATCTGCGCAGCAATCCAACCGGGTGCGGGACTAACCCTTCCATATGGACGTACGATCGGAAATCAGTGTCGCGACCAATCTCGGGGACTTGCGTCATGCTCTGCGAACGCCCTTGAATCACATTTTGGGTTACAGCGAAATGCTGCTCGAAGAGGAGGGCATTTCCAGCAGTGAGGAAGCCACGCGGCTGTTGACGGCCATCCGCGCGGATGCGCAAGTGATCCTTAGCTCTCTGGAAGTTCGGCTGTCCCCCGGGCACAATACCCCGGACGTCGATCGCCTGCGAGCGGATATTCACACGCCGGTGTTACAGATGGTGGCGTCAATTGCAAGCCTGATTCAATCGTCAAAAGTTAACGTACTCACAGACCTGTTTCGAATCAGCACCGCCGTTGGCGAACTCTTGTCGTTCGTGCAGGGGGACAATCTTTCACCTGTGCGCCCTACGGCGGCGTTCAAATCACCGGCGCGGCGCGTTACCGTATCGGGCCACCTGCTTGTGGTCGATGACAATGAAGCCAACCTGGAAATGATGGCCCGGCAATTGGCCCGGGAAGGATTTTCTGTTGAAACCGCTATCGACGGAAAAACCGCCCTTTCGAAATTGGACCACGATCATTTCAACCTGGTGCTGCTGGATGTGGTGATGCCCGGTCTCAGTGGCCTGGAAGTACTCGACAAAATAAAGAGCAATGACAACCTTCGCAATGTTCCGGTAGTGATGGTGTCGGCATCGGACGAACTGGAGAGCGTGGGCACCTGCATCGAACACGGAGCTGAGGATTATTTCACCAAACCATTTCAGCCTGCTTTATTGCGGGCGCGCATCTTCGCCACTTTGGAACGGTCGCGTTTGCAGGATCAGGAGCGCCAGCGTTCGCGCGAAATGGAACAAATCAGCCGCGAACTAAAACGCTCAAATGAAGAGTTGAACCGCTTCGCTTACGCTGCATCGCACGATCTTCAATCGCCTCTGCGCACTGTGGTGTCTTACTTACAACTGCTGGCCCGGAAGCTGGATAAGGATCTGGACGAGCAGGCCCGGGAGATGCTGGACCTCGCGGTTGGCGCTTCCCGCCACATGAGCGAGTTAATTCAAAATCTGCTCTCTTACTCACAAGTCGGTACACAGGCGCAGAAGCTGGAACCGATTTCATGCGACGCGGTGATGGAAGAAACACTGCGCCATCTGGAAGGGCCGATTTGCGACAACGATGCGATCGTTAGATCGGGCCCATTGCCGACGATCATCGGCGATCGGGTTCTGCTGGTCCAGCTTTTTCAGAATCTGATCGGCAATGCGATAAAGTATCGCAGCGAAGAACGGCCGGCAATCAGCATATCGGCGGATCAGGAAGATGATTGCTGGCACTTCGTGGTGCGCGATAACGGAATGGGCATCGACCCGAAATATTTCGACCGGGTTTTCGATATCTTCTACCGGCTGCATGGCGCTGACCGGCCGGGTACCGGCATCGGGCTGGCAATCTGCCAACGCGTTGTTAATCGTCTTGGAGGCCGCATCTGGGTGGAATCGCAGGTGGGCACCGGCTCCGCATTTCATTTCTCGCTGCCCTCCGAGCCCGCTCACTGACATGGCGAAAATACTTCTTGTCGAAGATAACGAAATGAACCGCGACATGTTATCGCGCAGACTGGAGCGGCGTGGTTATACAGTGTTGATCGCCGAAGACGGAGAGCAAGGTATCGCGTCCGCGCATTCCAGTGCGCCCGATTTGATCCTGATGGATATCAGCCTTCCGAAGCTTAGCGGATGGGATGCGACTCTGGCTCTGAAGAAGGATCCGGCCACCGCGAAGATTCCGATTATCGCGCTGACCGCGCATGCCATGGCGGCGGATCGGCAAAAAGCGGCCGAGGTTGGGTGCGACGAGTACGAAACAAAGCCGATCGAATTTGCCAACCTAGTGGCGAAGATCGAAGCTTTATTGAGCCGCTCCGCCAGCGTCTAAAGTCGATTAAGAACTGGCCGCAGTTCGAATAAGCACGTCGCGGACTAAACCGCCGAAAGCCGTCGCCGTGAAATCCGATTGGTCCCGTTCTATCAGATGGGGCTTATCCGCCCAACTCCAAGCCGTCCAACCGATGTTGCGTTGGCTAAGATAAGTTTCCAGCCGCCGCCCCCAAGCTAGATCATCATCGCCGCCGCCCCATTCGCCCGCAAACACCGGCCGCGACTTCGCCAGATTTCCGAAATACCTGTCCCAGCTGGAAGGTTTTCGATTCGAGTAAACATGAGTCGAATAGACGACATTGGATGCTTCCACGAACACTCCGCGAAGGTCGTATGCCCAATTGACGCCGCCGATGAAGATGAGCGACTCAGGATGGATAGCGCGAATTTCATTCAGCAATCGGCCAGCCCAGGGATTCCATTCGGCCGCCGTAACCACCGCCAGGCTTTCGGCTATCGGTTCGCCGTGCCGTCCAATTACAAACGTAGATTGCGAATCGTCCTTTAAGGGATCATGTGGTTCGTTCAGCAGATCAAAGAGTACCGCCGGTTCTTCGCGATATCGTTCGGCGAGCTGACGCCAAAGTGAAATCGAATCGGCATTTGGAAGCGGAGGCACGTGATTGACGGAGCCGTCCGCAAGCACACCATAAGGCGTGTCCCGATCCAGCCATTGCAGGTCGAGCAAGGTATAAGCGCCGCCAGCAGAGGCCCACTCGATCACTTGATCTAACGAGTTCAGGTATGAGTCGGCGTGGCACCACGCTGAGCCGCGCAACACCCACTCCTGATTGAAGGGCAAGCGGATAATGTTCGACCGCCACGTCCGGGTAATCTCTTGGATTTCAAGCTGCGAAATGCCCGCTCGGGGCAGCTCCGAATATTCAAGTCCCGATCGATTTACGCCTCGCAGTAAGACGGCCGCATGCGTATCGCTCCGTCGTATCTGGTTGCCCGCCGTATAGAGGGCAGGCAAGCCATTCGACAAATCGCCGTTGCTCACGGTCGCAATTAGAACGCAGCCGCGCCCGCCTCGGCTACCGCGTGATCCTGATCTCCCGACCCACCGCTGACGCCGATCGCGCCCACTACTTTTCCCTCGCGCTTCAATGGGATTCCGCCGGCGAAAATCATAACCCGTCCCTGATTCGACGCGTGAATTCCAAAGAATTGTCCGCCCGACTGGCTATGGGCCGCAAGATCCTTGGTTGTGATATCAAAAGCGCGAGCGGTCCAGGCCTTATTGATGGAAATATCGATGCTGCCCATCCACGCGTTGTCCATTCGAACATGAGCCACCAGATTCCCACCCGCATCCGCTACGGCGATGTTCATCGGTTGGCCGGCCTCAGCCGCTTTCTTCTCCGCCGCGGCGATAACTCTCTTCGCATCCGAAAGTGTGATCATTTTGTCTCTTCCTTAAAGTGCGTTTAAAATCGCTGCACCCTTCGCAGTTGTTCTAACATAGCAATTCGAAGTTGGTATACAAATTGCTAAATAAGATCTACGTCCGCGCTCTGCAATTTATAACGCAGCCCTGACTTCTTCAAACCGCGTAGTCGCTTCTTCCAAGTCCTGCCTGCTATGCCCAGCCGAGATTTGTACCCTTATCCGAGCCTTGCCATGGGGCACGACGGGATAAGAAAATCCCACAACGTAAACGCCCTTGGCCAACATCGCATCCACCATTTGCGTCGCCAGAGCGGCGTCACCAATCATGATGGGGACAATTGGATGCTCGCCGGGTAGGATCGCAAATCCTAGCGCCGACATCCGCTGGCGGAAGAATTGAGTATTCTCATGAAGTGTTCTCCTCAGCTCCGGCAGTTCAGCAATCAATTCCAGAACTCGCAGCGAGGCTCCCACGATGGGCGGCGCCAGGGAGTTGGAAAATAGATATGGCCGCGACCGCTGCCGGAGTAAATCGATAATTTCTTTGCGGCCACTGGTATAGCCACCGCTCGCGCCACCCAACGCCTTCCCCAGCGTCCCCGTGATGATGTCCACCCGGCCTTCCACTTCGCAATGCTCTGGAGTACCGCGTCCGTGTTCGCCCAGGAAGCCCACGGCATGGGAATCGTCAACCATAACCATCGCCCCGTGCTTGTCGGCCAAATCGCAAATCTCGCCCAGCTTGGCGATATAGCCGTCCATGGAAAATACACCGTCGGTAGCTATCAGGACGTGTCGCGACTCGGCTTTGGCTTCTGTTAGCTTCGCGTTCAGATCGGCCATATCGCCATTCTTATAGCGATAACGTTTCGCCTTCGCCAAGCGCACGCCGTCAATGATGCTGGCGTGGTTCAGTTCATCGGAAACGATTGCATCTTCCGCTTCCAGAATCGTTTCGAACAAGCCTCCGTTAGCGTCGAAGCAGGAGCCATAGAGTATCGTATCCTCGGTACCCAAAAACCCGGTCAGGCGTTCTTCCAATTGCTTATGTATTGTCTGGGTGCCACAAATGAAGCGCACGGACGACAAACCATATCCCCACTCCTGGGAGCATTGCTGCGCGGCGCGAACAACTTCCGGATGGTTCGATAATCCCAGATAGTTGTTGGCGCAGAAATTCAGTACGCGTGCCCCGCCCGCCACTTTAATATGTGCCTGCTGCGCCGAATGGATCACGCGTTCATTCTTGTAAAGACCAGCCTTACGAATTTCATCCAGCTTCACCGCTAGTTGTTCGCGAATGCTTCCGTACATAGTTAATTTCTCCAGTCCAGAATCACTTTGCCGCAGTCGCCGCTCTTCATCGCCGCGAAACCCTCTTCATAATCACGCCACGACAGGCGGTGCGTAATAACGGGAGCGATATTCAAACCGGACTCCAACATTACCGTCATCTTGTACCAGGTCTCATACATTTCCCGGCCATAAATCCCCTTAATCGTTAGCATATTGAAGATTACCTGGTTCCACTCGATCGCCATTTCCTGATTGGGAATTCCCAGCATCGCGATCTTCCCCCCGTGACTCATGTTGGCGATCATGTCTCGAAACGCCGCCGGATTGCCCGACATCTCGAGCCCGACATCGAACCCTTCCTGCATGCCTAATTCTTTTTGAACATCAGCCAAAGATTTTTCGCGCGGATCTATCGCCATCGTGACGCCCAGTTTCTCCGCCAAGGCTCGGCGATTTGGATTAAGGTCGGTGATAACGATATTTCTGGCGGCGGCATGACGCGCGACGGCCGCGGCCATCAAGCCAATGGGGCCGGCTCCGGTAATCAGCACATCTTCGCCCAGGACGGGAAACGATAACGCCGTGTGAACGGCATTGCCGAAAGGATCGAAGATAGCGGCGATTTCCAGCGGCACGGTCGGCGCGTGACGCCAGATGTTTGTCATCGGCAGCACCACATATTCGGCGAACGCACCCGGCCGATTTACGCCGACACCCTGCGTATGCGCGCAGAGATGACGCCGTCCGGCCAGGCAATTACGGCATCTCCCGCAGACCACGTGGCCTTCCCCGCTGACAATCTCGCCTGGATGGAAATCGACGACATTCGATCCTACCGCCGCGATTTCGCCGGCAAACTCATGCCCGATCGCCATGGGAACGGGTATTGTGCGCTTGGCCCAATCGTCCCATTCATAAATGTGAAGATCCGTTCCACAAATCCCCGTTTGCAAGACTTTGATCGACACGTCGTTAATTCCGATTGTGGGCTCCGGGATATCTTCCAGCCACAGACCCCGTTCCGCGCGGCTTTTCACTAGGGCTTTCATCGCACTCCCCTCTACTATACCGGTGAGATATCCGGTAAGATGGATCTTTCATCATAGGCAATCATGCTCCACGATGCAAGACTTTCCTCCGGTATACCGGAGCCCGGCAAGAAGCGAAAGGAATCGGTTGAGCCGGAGTCTATCGCCGCTCACGTCGCTGAACGGGTACGGAAACTTCGCGCCGAACGGCACTGGTCGCTGGATACACTCTCTACTGTGTGCGGGGTTAGCCGGTCGATGCTCAGCCAGATCGAGCGTAATGAAGTGAACCCCACGTTGCAGGTAATTCACGGCATCGCCAGGGCGTTCGGAATGTCGATTGGAGAACTGGTTGAGCGGCCTGGCGCGTCTTCGAGCCTCAACGTGATTCGCGCGAACGATAAGGCTTATATTTACCGATCTGAGAAGGACTGTCAAATTCGGACGCTATCGCCGCTCAATCTGGAGAAAGACGTCGAGTTTTATCAAGTTCGCTTGAAGCACCGCGGAGTCTTACGAAGCGCCGCGCATTTCGCCGGCACCAGGGAGTTTCTTACCATCCAAGCGGGCCGGGTACAGGTAGAATCCGGCGGCGATTCCGAAGAACTCGGCCCTGGCGATTCCATCAGCTATCGGGCCGACGTTCCCCATGCAATCGTTAACATCGGACGAGAGGAAGCGGTGCTGTTCCTCGTGGACATCTACCGCCAGACAACTTAAGAATGAGCCCGTTTTTTAGGGGCGGCACGCTTGGGCGATTTGTTCGCCTTATGTGCCTCTGAGTCAGCATTCTGCTCGGCGATTGGATCGGATTGCACTGAGCCGGAAGGGACACGCTCCGGCTTGTGACTCACCGGATCATGTTCGCGCGGGCTGTTCTTTTCTTCCCATCGGTCAACCGCCGAATCGCGATCTGTGGAGTTAGCTCCGCTTTCCTTGTTCGCCATTGCGTCACCCCTCGACAATAGACCCTCTCACACAGCCTTTGTTACAAAAAGCTACGCTGTAACCGATTACGCATTCCGCTCCTCTTATCAGCGAGGAGTCATATGGAGAAGAATAAGAGAATGTATCGAGGTCTTGGCGTGACGTTTGGAGTCGCGATGTTGGCGGTAGGCTGTGGTACAACAAACAAGACTACCAGCCAGGCGACCCTGACGACTACACCCGATGGGAAGACATCTGGGGCGGAATCGGGCGCACAGGCCAAGCAGTGGAAAAATGCTCTGGTTCGCTTTGCCCAGGCCGACCCCGCAACTGGATCGAGCGCCCTGTATTTCGGCGATTTGAAAATCTTTTCCGACGTCGCGTTTAAAACCGTAACGCCTTATCTTCCGGTTCCGGCTGAACGCCACGAGTTCAAGCTGGGGCTTGGCGGAGACGGGGCGGCTGCCGTCGCGGCAAAAGATAGTGAAGGTCTCTCCGCCGGGAAACACTATACGGTTCTGTCCATGACGGATCAGGATGGAAAACATACGCTCGCCAAACTAAGTGACGATCTGACCGCACCCGCGGCAGGCAAGGCCAAGATCCGTGTGATTAACGCGGTGCCGACGAACGTGGGCGATGTCGATGTGTTTCAGGGCGAGAACAAACTATTCTTCGGAATCGCCATGGCTAGCGCTTCGGCTTACAAAGAAGTGGATCCAACGATGGTGCACATGGAAGTGCACCGCAAGGATAATAAGAGCATTGTTCTGAAGACAAAAGATGTCGAGCTTGCTGCAGGACGTTTCTACACGATTCTGGTCATGGGTGACAAGCAAGGCCGGCTTGATTCGCTGAACGTTGAAGATCAATTGCTACCGCCGCAATGAGGCTTTAAGTTTTCTTTTTGGGATAAAGATCTGAAGCTGACGGGAGTTGCGTTGCATCCCACCCACCGCCAAGCGCTCGGACCAACTGCACACTGAACGTCATTCTACGAGTGAGTAATTGAATAGCCGAGCGCTCCGCCGAGAGTTCCAATGCCTGGGCGGTTATCACTTCCAGGTACGTAGTGATTCCCCCCTTATATCGATTCAACGAGAGTTCAGTGGAGCGCTGCGCGGAGCGAACCGCCGCTTCCTGTTGCGAGGTTTCGGCATCCAGGACCCGCAATGCCGCCAAGTTATCTTCCACATCTTGAAATGCCACTAAAACCGTCTGGCGGTAACCGGCCACTAGCGCATCGTAGGAAGCTTCGGCCTGTTCCGTCACTCCACGCCGGCGTCCGGCATCAAACAGTGTCTGCGATAATCCTGGACCCACCGACCAGAATCGGCCTGCGGCGTTGAACAGGTTTAGCAGGCTTGTGCCTTGCTGCCCCAAGGATCCGGTAAGCGTAATACTCGGATAGTAGGCGGCCATGGCGATGCCGATCTGGGCGTTCGCCGATGCTGTACGCCTCTCCGCCGCCGCGATGTCGGGCCGCCGCTCCAGCAGTTCGGACGGCAGCGCGACGGGAAATACCGGAGGCTGCTGTTTAATCGGCGTCGGCGGAATGGAAAACTCTGCCGGAGGCTTTCCTAATAAAGTAGCGATAGCATGTTCTAACTGCGATCGCCCCACACCGATATCCGTAGACGCGACTTTTGCATTGTCGATAAGCGTCTGCGCCTGCACCACGTCAAGCTGTGAAACAACACCTTGGTCATATCGGTTTCGGGTCAACTGCAGCGCCTTTTCATAGGCCGCTACGGTGTCGTCCAATAGCTGCTTCTCCCCATCAAGCCCATGCAGACTGAAATAATCGCTCGCGACTTCGGCATGAATGCTGAGCTTCACGCCTTCCAGATCGGCGGCCACGGCCTGCGTGTTTTCGGTATTCAGTTCGATGTTCTTGCGAATCCTTCCCCAGATATCCGGCTCCCAGCTAGCACTGAATACAGGAGCCTGAATGATGGCCCCCGCGGATGATCCCCCAATGCCCGCTCGAGTAGCCGCACCCCGGGCTCCGCTCACGGAAGCACCGCCTGTCACTGTTGGAAACAAGTCGGCGCGAGCTATCCGGATCGCCGCGCGCGCCGCCCGAAATTGCGCTTCGTTCTGAGCGATTGTCTGGTTCGATATGTTGACCTGCTCTTCCAGGGCATTCAGTTGAGGATCGCAAAAGATTTCCCACCACTTACCGCGCAGCACCGTGTCTTGCGGTTGCGCCTGCTTCCAACCAGGCAGTTCCTTGAACGCCGGCGGCGGCGGCTCCTTGAAAGCGGCGGGCACGGTTGCCGATGGCCGGTGATACTTGGGGCCTACGCTACAAGAGGCCAGCAACAAGATCGCCAGCGGCAAAAAAGCTCGGACCAAGCTGCGTGTATCGATCACTTATTGCTCCTGCTCTTCGCGGCAAAGCCATCGCTCTATATACTGCGGACAATTTAGCAATTGGACATTCCTTCTCATCTGGCTTATCAGGAACTGAAGAGACTTCCGATCGAGCAATGTGATCTCGCTCAAGTCGAGGAACACCGGCTTATCCGTGCGCCGCGCGATCTCAATCGCCTGTTCCAATTCGACAAGACTCGTTTCTTCGGCGCTGCCGGCCAAAGTCAGAGTCACCGGACCCGATGGGTCGAAACTAGTAGCAATCTTCAGCATGGCGAAGTCCGTCAGGCCTGCAATCCTTGCTGGTGCGGTTGGCTTACGTCTTTGCCGCGCCAGCGGGCCAAGCGAAGCCGGAATCGATCGAGGTAAAGATAAATCACCGGAGTTGTATAGAGTGTCAGCATCTGGCTGAAGATCAGGCCGCCGACGATGGCGACCCCCAACGGACGCCTTAATTCGCCACCTGTCCCCGCGCCGATGGCCAATGGCAGCCCGCCCAGAAGCGCCGCCATGGTAGTCATCGTGATTGGGCGGAACCGCAGGATGCAGGCTTGGAAGATGGATTCTTCGGGTGATTTTCCGCCATTACGCTCGGCATCCAACGCGAAGTCGATCATCATGATGGCGTTCTTTTTCACGATGCCGATCAGAAGAATAATTCCTATCAGAGCAATGACGCTCAGGTCCAAATGGAAAAGCATCAGCGCCAGCAGTGCGCCTACTCCCGCCGAGGGAATGGTGGACAGAATCGTTAGCGGGTGGATGAAGCTTTCATACAACACGCCCAAGACGATGTAGACGGCAACCAGAGCGGCGGCAATCAGCACCGGCTCATTCGCGATGGATTCCTGGAATGCTTGCGCGGTTCCCTGGAAGCTGCCGTGAATCGCCGACGGAAAGCCGATCTCCCGTTGCGCATTATCAATCGCCTCCACCGCATCCCCAAGAGCAAATTTCGGATCGAGATTAAACGATATTGTCACCGATGGAAAGAGTCCCGAATGCGTGATGGTAAGCGGCGCGTTCGCGGGCGCGTAGTGCGTGAAGGCGCTTAACGGCGATTGCAAACCCGTGCTGGTCCGAACGTAAATATACTGCAATCCGTCGGGGTTCTGCCAAAAGCTTGGCGCCACTTCCATCACGACGTGATATTGATTCAGTTGGCGGTACATCGTGGAAACAGGCCGCTGCCCAAAAGCATCGTACAGCGTATCGTCGATCATCTTCGATGTGATTCCAAGGCGCGACGCGGTATTGCGATCGATCACCAACGAAGCTTCCAGCCCCTTATTCTGTTGATCGGAATTCACATCGGTGAGTCCGGGAATGCCCCGCATTTTCGCGGCAAGCTTCGGAGCCCACTCATTGAGTTCCCTCACGTCTTCACCCTGCAGCGTGAATTGATATTGAGCATTGCTGCCGCGCCCGCCGATGCGCAGATCCTGAACCGCTTGCAGAAATAAGTTAGCGCCAGCTACGCGCGCCAACTTGGGGCGCATGCGAGCGATTACCAAATCGGCACTTAATTTCCGCACATTCAGCGGCTTCAACGTAACGAACATACGGCCGGTATTCAAGGTTCCGCCGCCGGAGAATGCCGTCACGTCTTCCACGGCCGGATCTTCCTTCACCAGCTTGACGAACTCGGCCATCTTTCCCTGCATGGATTGAAATGATGTCGATTGATCGGCGAGAATTCCTCCGGTCAGCCGCCCTGTATCCTGCTGCGGAAAAAATCCTTTCGGTATGCGGATGTAGAGATAAACGGTTAGTCCAATAGTCACCAGGGCAATCGCCAGGGTGAAGGGCTGGTGTCTCAAAACCCATGTGAGCGATCTTTCATACCCACTCAGAATCCAGTTGAAGACACCCTCGCTCCAGTTATAAAGTCGTCCGTGGCGATCCTCCGAGTGGGGCTTTAGCAGCTTCGCGCACATCATGGGCGTCGTAGTCAGGGACACGATCAATGACATGATGATCGATACGGATAAGGTGACGGCGAACTCCCGGAACAATCGGCCCACGATGCCGCCCATCATCAAAATCGGAATGAAGACGGCAATCAGAGAGATGCTGATGGATAGCACGGTGAAGCCAATTTCCTGCGCGCCCAGAAGAGCCGCTTCCATTGGCTGCATGCCCGCTTCCAGATGCCGCATGATGTTTTCGATTACCACGATGGCGTCGTCAACCACGAATCCAGTGGCGATGGTGAGAGCCATTAACGACAAATTGTCGATGCTATAGCCACAGAGATACATCACCGCGAAGGTGCCAATCAATGAGATGGGTACCGCCACGCTGGGAATCAGTGTGATCCGCACATTGCGCAGGAAAATGAATACAACCATGATGACGAGGGCGATTGAGAGCACCAAGGTAAACTCAACATCCTCTACCGACGCGCGGATTGTAATGGTACGATCCAGCACGACTGCCAGATGGATGGCGGGGGGAATCTCCGATTGAAATTGCGGTAGAAGCGACCGCACCCGGTCAACGGTGTCGATGATATTGGCGCCCGGTTGCCGGAATACAATGATCAACACCGAAGGCTTTCCGTTGGCCGATCCGGCGTTGCGAACGTCTTCCACCGAGTCAGTCACTTCGGCAATGTCGGACAGCCGCACCGCGCCGCCGTTCTTATAAGACACCACCAAGGGCTGATACTCGGAAGCCGTCAGCAACTGATCGGTTGCGGCGATGGACCACGCTCGCTTGGGATTGGCAAACTCACCTTTGGGACGATTGGCATTGGAGTTGGCCAACATGGTTCGTACGTCTTCCAGATTCAATCCAGAATTGTTGAGGATGGTGGGATTTACATCCACGCGGACCGAAGGGAGCGAACTCCCACCGACGGTGACCTGCCCCACTCCTTTCACTTGAGCCAGTTTCTGCTGCAAAATGGACGAGGCTACATCGTACATCTGGCCTTTGCCGTACAGGTCGGAGGTCAGTGCCAAGATCATTACCGGTGCGTCGGCTGGATTTACTTTGCGATAGCTGGGATTGTTCGGCAGGTTCGATGGGAGCTGCCCCCGCGCGGCGTTAATCGCGGCTTGGACATCGCGCGCGGCGGCGTCGATGTTTCTGTTCAGGTCGAATTGGAGCGTGATGCTGGACGAGCCCAACGCGCTACTTGAGGTCATCTCCGTGACGCCGGCGATGCGCCCGAATTGCCGCTCAAGCGGTGTGGCAACAGACGATGCCATCGTCTCCGGACTCGCGCCAGGCAGACCGGCATTAACGGAAATCGTGGGGAACTCCACCTGCGGCAGAGGCGAGACCGGGAGCAAAGTATAAGCGATCGCGCCCGCAAGCCCAATTGCGATCGTTAGCAATGTCGTGCCGGCGGGGCGCTTGATGAATGGGGTAGAAATGCTCATGCCCGCTCCGGCTGTGGGGTGGGTTGCAGTTCAAGACCGGAGGCCGATTTTCCGAACCGCCGCGCCAGCCGGTCGAAAGCCAGATAAATCACGGGGGTCGTGTATAGCGTCAGCATCTGGCTGAAGATCAGACCGCCGACGATCGCGATACCCAGGGGACGTCGTAATTCCGAACCAACGCCCGACCCGAGCGCCAGCGGAACGCCGCCCAATAGCGCCGCCATGGTCGTCATCAAGATAGGCCGGAAGCGCAATAAGCAAGCTTGATAGATCGCCTCAAAGGGTTCCTTGCCGCCCTTACGCTCGGCCTCGAGCGCGAAATCGATCATCATGATGGCGTTCTTTTCGACGATACCGATCAAGAGAATGATCCCGATTAACGCAATGACACTGAAATCCTCACCGCACAAAAGCAATGCAAGTAACGCGCCGACACCCGCCGAGGGAAGAGTAGAAAGAATCGTGATCGGGTGGATGTAGCTTTCGTAAAGCACACCCAGCACGATGTATACAGTGACCAGCGCCGCAAGAATTAAGAGTGATTCGTTGGACAATGAATTCTGGAAAGCCGCCGCCGTTCCTTGAAAGCTGGATTGAACGCTACCAGGCATTCCGATATCTTTTTTCACCTTGTCGATAGCACTGACGGCATCGCCTAAAGCAGTCTTGGGCGCAAGATTAAACGATACGGTTGCCGCCGGAAATTGCCCTTGATGATTCACAGTCAAAGGCGTCGTCGCTTCTTCAAATCGGGCGAAGGCGCTTAGCGGAACCTGGTTGCCGCGCCCGATGGACACTTGCGAGGAGCCGTTGTTGCCGGCCGCCGACGCGATGGGCGCCAAATTCGCGCTGCCCGCGGATGCAAGCTGCGAGGCGGGGATCGGCCTTGCGCTATTCGGACTGGACCCTGAGCTTGCCGACGCATTCACAAGCGTGGAGTTCTGCGCCGCGCCGGTCGCATTCGACGCGAAAGCGCTCGCCCCCGATGCCGAAGCCGAGGCCGATGAAGAACTAGAACTGCTGCCGCCACTAGACGCCCCGCCCGATCCGGGTGTCTGTGCTTGCCCCCCGGCGAGCGGCGATTTGACGTAAATATATTTCAAATCCGTCGGGCGCAGCTTCATACTGGGATCCACTTCCAGCACCACGCGATACTGATTTAGCTGCGTGAACATGATAGAGACCTGACGCTGCCCATAGGCGTCGTACAGTGTGTCGTCGATCATTTGGGGCGTGATCCCAAAACGGGATGCGGTGTTGCGATCGATCAATAATTTCGCCTGCAAACCCAGGTTTTGTTGATCGCTTGCCACGTCGCGCAATTGTGGAAGCTCCTGGAGTTTTTCCACGAAGCGCGATGTCCATTCGGCAAGCTCTTTCGCGTCGGGATCTTCCAGACTGTATTGATATTGCGTGCGGCTGACACGATCTTCCACGCTAAGATCCTGGACCGCTTGCATGAACAGAGTGATTCCCGATATTTTATCGATCTCCGGCGATAGCCGCCGAATCACATCGCTGGCACTGATTTTCCTATCGTCCAGCGGCTTCAAATTGATCTGGATACGGCCACTGTTCAGTGTGCTGTTTGTCCCATCGACACCGATGAACGAAGACAGGCTTTCTACGGCCGGATCCTGCAAAATCACCTTCGCCAAAGTTTGCTGGCGCTCCCCCATGGCGCTGAATGAGATCGTCTGCGGCGCTTCAGAAATTCCGAGAATTACGCCAGTGTCCTGCACGGGGAAAAACCCCTTCGGGATTATGAGGAAGAGCAGAAAGGTGGCGGCGAGCGTGGCGATTGCAACCAGCAGCGTTGCGAATTGATGCTTCAGCACAAAGCGCAGCGTAGTGGCGTAAAACTCGATGATCCGCTCAAAGATGCGTTCGGACACTTTATAGAATCGGCTCTGTTCGGAATCCGGTGTGTGCCGCAACAGCCGCGCACACATCATCGGAGTCAAGGTCAGCGATACGACAGCCGACACCAGAATTGTCACGCTCAGGGTTATGGCGAATTCACGGAACAGGCGGCCGACGATGTCGCCCATGAACAACAGCGGAATCAAAACGGCGATCAGCGAGACAGTAAGCGAAAGAATCGTGAAACCTATCTGCTCCGATCCTTTGAGAGCGGCTTCCATCGGCGAATCGCCTTCTTCGATGTAGCGCACAATATTCTCAATCATCACGATGGCGTCGTCGACAACGAACCCAGTCGAGATGGTCAACGCCATAAGCGTCAGATTATTGAGGCTATAGCCGAGCAGGTACATCACGCCAAAGGTGCCGACGAGAGAGAGCGGCACGGCTACGCTGGGGATGATGGTCGCGGCCAGGTTGCGCAAGAACAGGAAAATCACCATCACCACGAGGCCGATGGTAAGCATCAATTCGAATTGAACATCGGAGACGGACGCCCGAATGGTAGTGGTGCGATCGGTCAGGATGGCCAGATCGATGGCCGCGGGCAGCGAGCTCTTCAAAGTGGGCAAGAGCTTTTTCACGCGGTCTACTACCTCAATGATGTTGGCTCCCGGCTGTCGTTGGATGTTCAAAATCACGGCTGGGGTTTCATTCATCCACGCCGCCTGCTTGATGTTCTCCGTATCGTCGATGATTTTGGCGACATCCGACAAATGGATTGGCGCGCCATTACGATAGGCGATGATCAGCGGGCGGTAATCATCGCTGGAAAGCAGCTGGTCATTAGCGGCGATCGTATACGCTTGCTGCTTACCATCGAAGTTTCCCTTGGCCTGATTTACATTTGAGGCGGCGATGGTGGAGCGAACGTCTTCCAGGCTGATTCCATAGGATGACAAAACCGTGGGATTCGCCTGGATGCGCACAGCCGGCTTCTGCCCACCGCTGATACTAACCAGCCCCACACCCGGCAATTGCGAGAGTTTCTGCGCTAGGCGAGTATCGGCAAAGTCTTCCACCTTCGGCAGCGGCATCGTCTTTGAAGTCAGCGCCAGTGTGATGATTGGCGTGTCGGCAGGATTCGTCTTGCTATACACCGGGGGATTCGGCAGGTCCGGCGGAAGATACGTGCCGGAACTATTGATAGCCGCTTGTACCCCTTGCTCGGCAATGTCGATATTGAGATCGAGAACGAACTGCAGCGTGATCACCGACGCGCCTTGGGAACTGGTCGATGTCATCTGATTCAGCCCCGGAACTTGGCCGAACTGCCGTTCCAGCGGCGCGGTGATTGATGTCGCAACGACATCGGGGCTAGCTCCAGGATAGAAAGTAAGCACCTGGATGGTGGGATAATCCACCTCCGGAAGCGCCGATACGGACAGTTGTCGATAAGCGACGATACCGACCAGCAGAACGGCGGCCATCAGCAGTGAAGTTGCTACAGGCCGCAGGATAAATGGCTTTGAAGGATTCACTTGCCGGGCCCCTTGCCCTTGGATAAACCTCTGGAGGCCGACCCCGGAGCCTGTCCCGCTTGTCGCGTCGTCACCTTGACTCCCGGTTGCAGTTTATCCACACCATCAATGACCGCAACCTCGCCCGGATTCACGCCCTGATCGATTGAAGTAGTGTCGCCTTCCGTCGGACCAACCACGATGTCGCGGACTTCCACGGTTGAGTCGGGCTTCACGATATATACGAACGCGCTCGAAGGGCTCCGCTGAATCGCAGCGTTCGGAACCAATACAGTGTTGCGCTTCACGTCCACCAACAAGCGGGCATTCACGAATTGATTGGGAAACAAGGCATTGTCGCCATTGGCGAACATCCCTTTCAAACGGACCGTGCCGGTGTTCTGATCGATCTGATTATCGGTGGTGAGTAAGGATCCAGCCGCTAGCCTGACTTTAAAGTCGCGATCATAGGCATCGATGGGCAGCTTCATACCGCCTTGCATTTTCTTTTGTAATTGCGGAAGGCTGTCCTCGGGAATATTAAACAGCAGAGCGATTGGTTGCAACTGCGTGATCACCGCCAAGCCGTTCGTATCGCCGGAGTGCACGATGTTTCCCTGATCTACCAGACGCAACCCGATTCGCCCCGTGATGGGCGCTGTAATGGTGCAATACGTTAGTTGCAGCTGTGCCGCGTCAATCGCGCCTTGATCCGATTGAATGACACCTTCAAACTGATTCACCAACGCCTTCTGCGTATCCAACTGTTGCTTCGGCACTGAATCCTGCTGCAGTAAAACTTGATACCGCTCTTGATCGAGTTTCGCGTTTTTCAGCTGCGCCTGGTCCCGCGTCATCTGGCCTTGCGCCTGCTCCAACTGAACCTGATACGGCCGTGGATCGATCTGGGCCAGGGGCTCGCCTTCCTTCACCAGTTGCCCTTCCGTGAAAGACACCTTGATCAGCTGCCCATCCACGCGAGTGCGGGCGGTAACCGTATTGAAAGCCGTCACCGATCCCAAGCCATTCAGGTAGATATTCATATCGCCGCGCTTTGCGGTAGCGGCTACGACGGGTATAGGGCGTCCATCACCTTGTTTTCCGCCCTTGCGTCCGCCGGCACCGGCTGTCTGCGTGCCCTGCTGGCCATCCTTCGCCGCCGCCGGAATGCTTCGCTGATAAACGAAATAGGTGGCCCCCCCGAACACACAGACAACCAGAAGCCAGATCCACCCCTGACCTTTCTTGGTTGGTGTCGCGGCGGTTTTAGGCTGATCTGGGGACGGTGCAGGTTGCTGGATCGGAGGTTCGTTGGAAATCATTATTCGCCTATTCCCAATATGCGGGTAAGGCAACATATGATCGACTGTCTTACGACAGAGAAATTAGTATGCCGTTTGGCATACAGGAGGCGATTATCGAACGGGAAGAATGGTCATGCTATCCACATCGCAATGGCCAGCGCTGGCACCGCAGGCCCGCGGTGACAGATCTTTATTGAGGCAGATTCTAACTTCCTGCAATTGGCCTTCGCGATAGCAGGACGCTTGAAATGCATCTTTCGGAAAGCCCGTGTTGGCCGCCGCGAACGCCGCTTCTACTTCCGCTGGGCTTTTCCGCAGTTCCGTCGGCGGTTGCTTTAGATCCGCCGGAATGGAAACCGAGTCGCGAGCCTTGCGAACCGTTGCGAAATAATCGCCGACGCTCAATCCACTGCAGCTTCCGTGAATCGTCCATTCATGTTGTATCAACGATTCCGTTGGAATGTAATTCAACATCACGCGGACCAGATCTTCGGAGACCGGGCTAGAGTTCCCGCAGCGCTCAGGTCCCCGGCTGTTTTCGCCTTGCGGCCAAAGGCCATGCACGATGAAGCCCACATGCCGGCCCGTGCCACACTCCCGAGGATCCTTATTGCCAGTGGGCTGGGCGCAGAAATCGGGGGCATAGGAAAGGGAGAGAAGATAGTACGCGAAGTCGGCGCTCCTAGACTGGTTGGCGTGCTTCTTTTTGTGGGAATGAGCGGAAACGGAACTTGCCAGCAATAAGCAGACTAACGCGGTCGTGACCGCGGACCGCCTCAACATTCCAGTGTTCATCGAACACATAGTAACGCAAGTCGATCCGCGGCCGTGGAACTAGCTCTGTTTCCCCTGGCGATGCTGTTTCATGTGGTCGCGGCGTTCCTGCACCATCTGATCATACTGCTGCTTTTGCGAATCGGAAAGCACGGCCCTGATCTTGTTGTCGCTATCCTGGCGCATGCTCATCGCCTTCGCCCGACGATCGCGGGGCTTTAGCGAAGTATCGTCGCGCAGTGCCTGCATCTGCTGCATCTGGTTCGCCAGAATAGGACGAATCTGGGCAACCTGATCGCTGCTTAGGCCAAGTTTCTTGCCAAGATGGTTAGCCTGCTGATCCGGATCGTGATGGGCTTTCGCGTCCTGGGTAGCGGGCGCGGTTTGATCGCCTTGCGGCATGCCCTGCTGCGGAGCTTGGGCCAATAAGGCGAAGGTGGAGCAAATGCCGAATACAAGTGCGAGGGGTAAGTTGAGTTTCATAAGCGGGTACCTTTGTTTGGGAATCCTTGTCGGCTCCCTGACAATAAGAACGAGTGGCACTCGATTCGGTTGACTTGCTTGGCGGCTAAACTTCTTTCATCATTACGCTAGGCAAATCGAGACCCCACCCGGAAGCCGAGCAGGGTCTCTGCATTCAAATCTTTATCGCCAATGGCCGTCAATGAAAACCCACCCACCGGGGCGGTGTTGCCAACGCGCCGCTACCCAACGCCCGCGAGGACGCGGTGGCCGTTGCCATTGTCCGGGTGCCCAGACATACCTGTTGCTATCCCAGCGATGATAACCGGGGGTCCAAACATAGCCTGCCCCCGGACTGACCAGCCGCCGTTCGTGAATCGGGCGAGGCGGTCCCACTCTTACATATACTTCCTCGGCCATGGCGCAAAACGACAACGCGCAACCGAGAACAGAAGCGATAAGGGTTTTACGAAGCATAAGTTTCTCCTTTTAAAAGCGTGATCGCACGTGCTTGTCCGGCATTCCTGTCATCATAGACGCAATATATGGCCCCTAAGGTAACAGATATGTTGCCGGCATGGCGCAGTCAACGCTTCGCCCAATACCGATTACGCGCCTGGACAATGAGTTCTTTTCGATTCGTCGTCAGTTGAATCCGGCGGAACTCGGACACGCGAACTGGTTCATCCGATACATATCCGATGCTGTACTGGCTCCGCAGTTCTTCCTGAATCGACTGAAAAATCCGGCCAATACTCAGCTTCTTTGAAACCTCATAGAACGCGCCGCCTGTTTCCGCCGACATTCGCACCAGCGGTCCCCGGCCACTCGGGCTGCCGAATTCGTATTCGCCCAGAAACAAGATGGAATAAATCAGAGTATCCGATCGCTGCGCCGCTTCCACGGCATCGGCCACGGTTGCTTCGCTGCCGAAATCCACGCCGTCCGTTAGAAGGATCAGGGCCTTGCGTCCACTTTGGGATTTCATGAAATCGCTGGAACCTTTCACCACGGCATCGTACAACCGGGTGCCTCCGCCGGCTTGCTGGCGCAACTCGTTATAGGTTGGAGTATCCACATACGAAAGCGAATCGTTCAATTCGCGGAACGAGGAAGTAAGCGGCTGGCGAAGTTGCAGCGCCGAGTCGAATTGCATGATAAACACGTGATCTTTGTTTTCGCGCAACACCTGATCCAGAAACCGAAAACTAGCCGAGCGTTCCGATTCCAGAACTTTACGCTGGCTCATGCTGGTGTCGACCATCAACCCCAAAGTCAACGGTAAATCGCTTTCCCGGGAGAAGAACTTGATGATTTGCGGCCGACCATTCTCAGTTAAAGCGAAGTCTTCTTTGTTTAGATCGTGGATGTATTCGCCCTTCTTTGTACGAACGGCGCTGAATAGATTCACCAGTTTTACGTCAGTGGAAAACGTCGACTCATCCTGCGCCCGGATCCCACTTCGTAAGGAAAAGAACGCTGCCGCCGATAGAAGAACTCCGCGACGGGAGCAAATCGGTGTGGATAAATCGCGCTTTGAAGAAAGGTGACGCATGAACGATTCAGATCCCGCTTGTGCAAGGACGAAATAAGCTCGCCAAGCGTTTCCTTATTTCCGGCAGGGCTCAGACTCAAGGATAGCGGCTTGCCCAATTGTTAGAATTCTTCTGGATGTCTACTCGTTCCCGTGCTCGAGAACTAGCCGCGGCTGGCCTTGCTGACGGCGATGCCACCGGATGGTTTGAACAGCTGTACCGGGAAGCGGAACAGGGCAAGACCGTGATCCCCTGGGCCGACATGCAGCCGAATCCCCATTTGCTGGAGTTCTGGGAGCAGGATCCCCTTCCGGCGATCGGCAAGCTGGCCCTTCAGGTGGGCTGCGGACTGGGTGACGATGCCGAGCAACTCGCGGCGTGGGGTTTCGAAACTACGGCATTCGACATTTCCCCGACGGCCATTCGGGAATGTCAACGACGGTTTCCACAAAGCTCCGTTGCCTACGTCGCCGCCGATCTCTTGCAGCCTCCACCCGATTGGCTGGGCCGATTCGATTTCGTTTTCGAGTGCTACACGCTGCAGGTGCTTCCTACCGACCTTCGGGCGCGAGCGCTGCGAAACGTGACGAAATTCGTGCGGCCCGGCGGGCACCTGCTTCTTATCGCCAGAGCCCGCGAAGAGGATGAACCGGAAGGCCGCCTGCCGTGGCCGTTGACACACGACGAGCTGGATGTCGTTCGCGACTACGGCTTGCAAATGATCTCTTTCCAGGATTTCGACGATCTGGAAGATCCACCCGTCCGCCGCTTCATGGGGCTCTATCAGCGATAGATTCGCGAATCAAGGTGCCGACCCGGCACATCACTTCCACTATGATTCTGGTTACCGGCGCGGCCGGCAGTAACGGCAGTGAAGTGATGCGTGTGCTTTGTTCCCGGGGTGTAGGCGTGCGGGCCATGTTCCATACCCACATACCCACCTTTCCGCCAGGAGTCGAAACGGCGAGAGCGGATTACAACGATAGCGGATCGTTGGCGAAAGCCCTGGAAGGAATCGATCACGCCTTCCTGGTATCCCCGCCATCGGAGCGGGCGCTGGAGTGGCAGATGAACTTTGTCGCCGCCGCGAAACTAGCCGGCGTAAAACACATCGTAAAGCTCTCCATGCTTGGCGCGGATCCCGCCTCATCATCGCGTTTTCAACGGAGCCACGGCGAGATTGAAAAAGCGTTGGAAGGCTCGGGCATCGGGTGGACTCATCTTCGGCCCAATTTTTTTATGCAGACGTTGGCCCAGTACGTTCAAGGCGACGCCTTTTATGCGATTGGCGGCGAGATTTCGATCAGCGTAGTGGACCGGCGCGACGTTGCCTTGGTTGCCGCCGCGGTCTTAACCGAACCGGGACATCAGGGGAAGGTTTACGAGATCACTGGCCCGCAGGCTCTTACCAGCTCCGAAGCCAGAACGATTCTTTCACAGGCTCTAGGGCGCGAACTAAATCTCGTGCCGCTGTCATTCGAACAATCTCAGGAAGTGATGTTAAGCGCCGGGTTTCCAGTTTGGAATGCTCAAGGGGTGGTGGAACTGAATCGATGGTTCCACACGGGAGCGGCGGCAGGGGTTACAGATGTAGTGCGAACGCTCGCCAAAAACGATCCGCGAACGTTCGCCCAGTTTGCAAAAGACGGTCCGCCTTAAAGCTACTTCACGACGATGTTCGATGCTTTGGAAGTGCTTCCGCCGATGGAAATCGTGATCGGATAAGTTCCCGGCGTCACGCTCGTCGGGATTACTACATTCACCTGGTAAAGCGCCGGAAAGCCAGGAGCGAGTCCGCTAAAGACGACCTGCGCCACTTGCCCGTCGATGGTTACGGCGGGAACCGATGTGGTCTGCGATAGTGGCGAGCTAAGAGCGACATCGCCGCTGGCGGGCTGATTGGAAACGGGGCCCAAGCCATTAACGTAGAGCTGCACAACCTGTCCGCGAAGTGCCGGATTGCCAGCGCCGATAACGCCGAACTTCACATCCAGAGCCGCCACATTTCCACCGCCAATTTCGAAGAACGCGGGAGCATAGGCGGCCAGCGGAACGGTGATCACGTTTCCGTTGGAATAATCGACATTTACCTTCACGAAGGCGAAGGCTTGCCCCTGCAGTTCCCATGGTACCTGGACGTTTACTTGCGTGGGGCTGACATAAATCAGATGTCCTGGGACGCTGATTCCGGCCGAGGGGACATCAAATGCAACGTTCGCGAAATCGATGGCCATCGGTAGCCGTGCCGTTGTCGTAGGGTCCGTTGCGTCGCTCAAGCCCGTTCCAAACAGAGTGATGTAAGAGCCCGGAGCGATGGTGCCGTCAAAGCTGGCGGCATTCACCACGCCGTTTGCCGCGATGGTCGGCTGAGCCCGCGCAAATCCTGAAAAGGTGTGACGCAATCCGCCGCCGATTCCGATGAACGAATAGTTGCCGGGTTGACTGCCAAGGACTGGTTGCGCCAACGCGATACCAAAGTTATTCGTCCTTGTATCCGCAAAATGGAGTGACCCGCCTCCCCGTGCGCTGAAACTCACCGGTGCATTGGCAACAGGAATACCAAAGGCATCCACCAAGCGGAACGATATAATTCCGACCGAGATTCCCTGCCCGACAGTACCGTCAAATCCATCACCCGATAGCGGCACCAGATTTGAGACCGTTCCGCTGCTAACCAGGTATAGGTAAGGGACGCGTATCGACACTCCACTCGCCTGGATGGTAACGGCACCCGAGTAGGACCCAGCCGCTGGCGTCGAGCCTGACAGCGTCACGGTGACATTCCCCGTACCTCCCGCGGCCAGCGAGAGCGTAGTCTTGTCAAAAGCGATGGAGGCCCCACCAGTGGGAGTTCCCGGAGCATTCGCAATGGACAAATTAAGCGGAGCGCTTCCCGTATTGGTCAATTGAAGCTGCTGGCTTAGAGGCAGCGATGTAATTCCCCCAAACGAGATGGAAGCGGGAACTGAAGTAAGGACGGCGTTTACAGCGGCGCCCGCATCCAGCTTACCGGCTCCTATCCATTGCACATTTACCGGATCGCCTTGATCGTCCACAGTGACATCCTGGCTGGCCGAATTCATCAGCGCCGATCGAATCTGAAGCGCCGTGAAGTTGGGATGCTTCTGCTTCACAAGCGCCGCCGCGCCCGATGTTAACGGTGCGGCGAAGCTGGTGCCGTCCGCCACCGCATATCCGTTGGGACTGTACAATTCGCCTAAAGGATCATATCTTTCGGCGGCCATATACATGCTTTCACCAGTCGCCACCAGATCCGGCTTCAAACTCGACGTTCCAATTCCCGGTCCGAATGAAGAGAAGCTCACCAACTCGTTGGCATGAGCGGAGTCATCCACTTCCTTGCCCGAAGGATCCAAAGTCGCCGTGAATCCCGGATTAGCCGCCGCATAACTTTTAAGAATCAATCCGTCGGCGTTTGAAACGATTACGCCTGGTATCGGGGCACTGTTGAGTCCGCTGGGCGAAATCAGCGCTGAGGAATCGGCCATGTAAAAGATGACTCCGATAGCCCCGGCAGCATAAGCGTTGATGATCTTCGTCGAAAAATTACAAGTACCGCGCTCGACCAACGCGATGTAACCGGCAAGCGACTGGGCGGGCAACGCGGCACAAGCTAACCCGGTGTCTCCGGTGGCAGTCACATCGCGCACCGGACCGGTAATCGCGCCCCCGAACGAGTCGCCCGGGTCCGCCAGAATTCCCTGAAGATTCGCCGGCCCCCCCGGCACGCTGACCGCTCCAGCGAAGAAATGCGAATTAGACGTTGCACCCGCCGCTATAACCGAGGGCGCGTTTGCCGGCGAGGCGACGGAACCGAACGTAGGGAAATTCAGACCGTCCTCACCGCTATTTCCGGCGGACGCCACCACAACCATTCCGGCTTTCACGGAATTCTCGAATGTCACGGCCACCAGATCGCACGGTACGCCGGCATCATTCCCGCACAGAGCGCCGGTATCCAGCGGACCCGAGAAGGGCGCACCACCGGATGAAAATGAAGCGACATCCATTCCGTCTTTAAAGGCATCCTCGATCGCCTGAACGATCACGTCGTCGGTGGTGGAATCGTTAACCTCCGGCGATCCATATATTTTGTAGCTTCCCAGATAGGCTCGCGGCGCCATGCCTGAAAACGTCACCGCCGCCGAAGTGATAAAAGCCGCTGCAGCCGACGCGACAGCGGTTCCGTGTCCGCTGCGATCGCGAGCCGAATAATCGTCTGGACGGGAGTCCACTGTTGGATCGGGCGAGCTACCGGCGGCCACTTGCCGCACATAACTCCGCGCCACGATTACCTTGTTGGTGGTGAACGCGCAATCGCTGCCACTGCAGATGGGATAACCCGCCGGCATGGGCAGAGAACTATCCTGAAAAGCCGGATGCGTCTGGTCGATCCCGGTATCCAGAATGCCGATCTTCATTCCCGCACCGGCGTTTTGTATGCCCCCCAGCGCATTCCACGCTCCAGGCCCATTCATTAGCAGCGTGGCCCGATTCAAACTCGGGGTGTAACGCCGCAATGCTACTACGCCCTTCACCCCAGGCATGCTCTTCAACTCGGCGATCCGATCCTTCGTTGCCGTCACGAACACGGCGTTCAGCAGCGTATCGGCCGACCCGGTGATCACGATGTGATGGGTATCCAGTTCGCCCCGCAAAGCTCTCTGCTTCGCGGCGATTTGCTTCTGGTAGGACTGCGCAGCCACGGACCTTGTTGTTTCCCGCGAAGCAAAACGCTCCGCCACAGGGGGGTCTTCCAGGATCAGCGCATAGCGATTCGGTGCTGTTTGGCTAAGGGCAACGGCGGCCGAGACCATAACCAGGAGTACACTTCTGAACGGCGCGAACTTTAAGACACAGAGGGACATACTGCCTGTCTGACGGCATCCGGCAGAATACGGTTACCTAGGGCTATAGATGAAGAATGCCGCGCTCGATGGCGATTGTCACGGCGTGTGTGCGGTCAGATGCGCCGAGTTTTCCTAAGATGTTCTGGACATGGATCTTAATGGTTCCACTGGCCGTCCCCAGAAGCTCGGCGATTTCTTTGTTGCCCAAGCCCTTCGCTACGAAAGCCAGCACTTCCACCTCACGCGCGGTCAACGCGATTTGCGGAAAGTATTCGCTCAAACGCTCCGAGACCTCGGGTGGAATCAGCCGTTTGCCCGAATGCACGGTGCGGATCGCACGCAGAACTTCGGTGTGCACCATTTCCTTGAGAAGGTAGCCACGAACGCCCGCTTCCAGAGCCCGATAAATGTCCTGGTCGCCATCGTAGCTGGTCAACGCGATTATCCGCGCCTCAGGGAATTCCGCCCGGATCAACTTGGCCACCGCAATGCCATCCAGTTCCGGCATGCGAATGTCCAACAGCGTGACGTCCGGTTGATGCCGCCGAAACAATTCCACGGCCTCGCGGCCATTGGTGGCTTCGGCTATCAGCTGTACATCGGGCTCGTTGGCCAGAATTGAGGCGATGCCCTTTCGCACCAGCGGATGATCATCCACGCACAGAACGCGAATAATTTCCTTACAACCAGCTTCGGCCACTACTCGGATTTCCCCGCCCGGGCCGTAGGCAGTTCAATACTGACGATGGTTCCCCGCCCGACCTCGCTGGTAAGGCCAAACTGAGCGCCGATATGGCTCGCGCGTTCCTTCATCCCGATCAACCCGTAATGTCCGGTCTTCGTATACCCGGCCTGATCCACCTTGAATCCTTCACCATCGTCTTTAATCATCAAACGAACCCATTCCGGCGTGCTCCGCAGCCCGATTTCGATGTTGCGAGCTCCGGAATGCTTCACGGAATTGGAGACCGCTTCCTGAGCGATCCGCAGCAAATTATATTCGACATCGGCCGGCAGAGTCCCGCCGCGCGGCTCCAGCCTTAGCTTTAGACGTACATCCTTCGTTTCCGTGATCTGCTTCGCGGCTTCGGCGATGGCTCCGGCTAATCCGGCATTCTGGCCCCGGGCGCTGCGCAATCCCGCCACCGATCGGCGAGCTTCCCGCAAGCAAGTGCCGGCATCGGCAATGATCTCCACCAGCGTTTCTTTTTCCTCCGCTCGAAACAATCGCCCGGACAGCGCTTGCATCTCCATGGTCACGCCGGAGAATCCTTGAATCAGCGTGTCATGCAATTCGCGGGCGATTCGGCTTCGCTCCGCCAGAATCAGATCGAACTGTTCGCGCAGCCGCCGAATCCGCAGTTGATACGCTCCCCACACAGCAAATCCAGCGAGCAAGATACAGAGCGGCAAAAACCAGACTTGTTGATAGAAACTTGGCGCCAGAACGAATCGGGCGAACGCGCCCTCGGCATTGCAGGTACCATCCACATTGCAGGCCGTGACACGGAAGCGATACGGTCCTGGCGGCAAATTCGTATAAAAAGCCTCGCGACGCGTTCCGGCTTCGATCCAATTCTTGTCGAAGCCTTCCAGGATATAGCGGAAAGTAAGCTTCGCCGGAACGACGAAGCTGAGGCCTGTGTAGTGAAACTCGATATTCTTCAGCCCCGCCGGCAACTTCTCGAAATCAGTCGGAGTGCCGCTTTGCCCATTCACCGTCACGTCTTCAATCACCACCGGTGGAGGCTCGAACTTGTGCTGCAGATGGCTGACGTCCAGTAGCAAGACACCGCGGATTGTCGAGAACCAGACCCGCCCATCGTTCATCGTCCAAACAGCGGGTTGTACTCCGGCCTTACACTCGATAGTTCGCAGCCCATCCAGCGGGCTGTATGGCCGGCTCTCGAATTTCAGAATCTTACCCGCCGCGAAATCCAACAGGTCGGTTCGCTTCACGCTAAAAATTCCCTTGCTGCAGGCCATCCACAGCCGGTCTTCTCCATCCGCGGCTATTCCGTAAATCTCGTTATCGAAGAGCCCGTCACGCAAGTAAAACTGCTTCACCCGGCCGTCTTTTAGCAGCCGTAATCCACCGCCCAATCCGCCCATCCAAACGAACCCATCGCGATCCGTATAGAAGGAATCCACATCGCGCAACATCATCCCCTCCTGGATCAATTCCTTAGGGATTCCTTTGTCGTAGACATACAAACCGCTGCCTTCGGTGGCAATCAGCATCCGATGATCGCGGTCTTCGCCGAAGGCCACGATCGGCGCTTTCAGAACGCCGTGAAATCCTTTCGGCTCGACCAATTTGCCGTCGCGCACTGTCGTCAGGCCATTGGACGTTCCCACCCATAGAACGCCCTCGTGATCGCGGAAGATTGCCCGGACGATCTTTCCCGGCAGACCGTTCGCGGAGGTCATGGTCTGCGCTACAACCCCGCCCCGGAGGCGGTTTAATCCGGCATCGCTTCCCACCCAAAGATCGCCGACAGAGTCCGCCGCCAACGAATAAATCATGTTCGAGAGCAGGCCCTGGGCGGTCGTGAGCACATGAAAGCGCCGCCCATCGAAACGCGCCAAACCCTTACCCAGCGTTCCCACCCAGGTTGTTCCACCACCGTCTTGCACTATCGGTCCAGCGTCATTAGCCGGCAGCCCTTCGTTGACCGTATACGGAATCGCCCGCCCGTCCAGGAACTGGTTCAAGCCATTTTTCGTTCCTACCCAGAGCGCGCCTTCGCGATCTTCAAATAGCGAGTGCACCCCGCTTTGCGATAGCCCATCGCGCGAACGAAAACTTTCAATCTCGCCATCGCGCCAGCGGCTGAATCCTTCGTTCGTTCCGATCCAGAGGCCGCCATCCCGGCTGGATTGCAGATCGAAGATGCGATTGTCGGGAAGTCCATCAGCCTTGGAAATACGCCGCTCGTGTCCATCCTTCAGTTGAATCAGTCCGTCTCCGGTCCCAATCCAAAAAGTACCGTCGGCTGCGCAGCGCATCGTCCACGTGGAGGCGAATCGCGGCATCAGCGATAGTCTGCGGCGCTTAAATTCCGCCCCGTTCCATTGGTTCAATTCGTCGCCCGCGCCGCCAAACCACAAGGAGCCATCGTTGGCCTGACATGCCGCGCGCAAATTATCGTCGGATAACCCCTGCGCCGTCCGGAACACGCTGACCTTGCCGCCTGCGATTCTTGCCAGACCTTTGGATGTACAAGCCCAAACCTCGCCACTCTTGCCCTCTATCAAACAATGGACGTTATCGGCGGGCAAGCCTTGGGCCAACGAGAATTGTTCGGCTGTATCGGCGTGAAGGTGAAAGAGACCAGAGTCGTTCGAGCCCACCCACAGATCGCCGTCCTTATCGACCAGCAGTTCGCGGACCCAAATATTGTCCAGCGAAATGCCGTTGCGAGTTCCCGCCGGAGTAAAGCGCACGCCATCGAAGCGAACCAGTCCAGTCTGGCTGCCGAGCCAGAGATAACCATCGCGCGTTTGCGCTATCGCGTACAGCGTGCCTTGCGGCAGCCCTTGCTGCGTCTGCCAAATACGGTGAAGATATTGAGTCAGCGCACGATCTGGCATCAGCGCGTACGACGTGCTGGAAAAGACAATCGCGATGAATGGCAGCAGTAGCCTAATGGTACGATTCACGTTCGTAGGAAGAGTAGTAATGCCTGTATTCTATCTTGGCCCGGATGGCGATTGAAACGGTGGTAGACTGTCCGCTATATGAAATTCCGACTCTTTGCGTGGATTTTGACCGCCGGTGTCCTTGCGGCGCAGTCACCTAATTTGACTGGCGTGTGGAAAGCTAATCTCGAGAAGAGCAAGTTCGCCGGCCAGCCTCCCACTGCCTACGTCGTAATCATCGATCAGCAGGGCACAAAGATGACGGAGTTGATCGGGTCTACCAATCAGCGCGGCGAACAACGGTCGCAGCTTACGTTGAATAGTGAGAAGCCGGCTATGAACTCTTATCGCGGATTGCCGATGCGAACGGAGACTAGCTGGAATGGCAACACGCTGGTGGCCAATTCCAAGGTGGCTGGACACCCCGCAACCATTAGTGAAAAATATACGCTGGGCGCCGACGGCAATACGCTAACGATTGAAACGGCAACGACGGCAAATGGCAAAGATTCCCTACAGACAATCGTGCTGGATAAGCAACCCGATTCCGCCGGCGACGCCCTGCGGGCTCCAGAGCAGACCGCCGGCGCGCATTTCAAGAACGTCCTCATCTTGAAGGACGTACCCGCCTCTCAATTCATCGATTCGATGCGCTATTTCAGCATGGCGCTGGGCGTGGAATGCGAGCATTGCCATGTACAAGGTAAGTTCGAGGCCGACGATAAGAAGGAAAAAGGGATGGCGCGCAAGATGCTCACGATGACCCACGACATCAACGAAAAGAACTTCAACGGCCGGATGGAAGTGCGCTGTTATACCTGCCATAAAGGTCAGGCCGATCCGGCGAATCGTCCGGCATTCTAGATGAAAATCGGTTTGCTGTTGGCAGCCGCGTGTCTCGCGCATGCAGCCGACATTCGTCTGGGAATTATCGGCACGGACACATCTCATGCCACGGCCTTCACCGAGTTACTGAACGACGGCGCGTCGCCCAGGCACATCCCGGGTGCGCGTGTGGTGGCGGCCTATGCCGGAGGTAGCCGCGACATTGAGAGCAGCTGGACGCGCGTCGATAAATATGTAGACGAAATGAAAACGAAGTGGGGCGTCGAGTTTGTACCCGACATCGAAACCCTTTGCTCGAAGGTAGACGGCATTCTGCTGGAGAGCGTCGACGGCCGCCCACACCTGGCGCAGGTCAGGCCGGTATTTGCGGCTCACAAACCCGTCTTTATCGATAAGCCGCTGGCGTCGACACTTGCCGATGCCCGCGAAATCGCCCGGCTTGCGAAAGAAGCGGGAGTGCCCTGGTTCAGCGCCTCCAGTTTGCGCTGGAGCGGTATTACCGATCTAAAAGCGCCCGATACGCTGGGTGTTATGACCTGGGGACCCGGACCTTTCGAAGAACATCATCAACTGGATTTGTCGTGGTACGCGATCCATCCCATTGAAATCCTATTCACGTTGATGGGCACGGGCGTGGACGAAGTCACTCGCGTTTCTTCAGACGGCGCCGACGAAATAGTTGGGAAATGGAAAGATGGGCGAATTGGAAGTGTGCGCGCGCTCCGTCCGTACGGACCTTATGGGGCGGTAATCGTGACGAAAGCCGGAGTGATTCAGAGTCCCGCGAAACCAACAACCGGCTATGAGCGGCTGGTGGCGGAAATCGTCAAGTTCTTCCAAACGGGAAAGACCCCGGTGCCGAATGAAGAGACGCTGGAAATCTTCGCTTTCATGGATGCCGCGCAACGCAGTAAAGAGTCGGGCGGCAAGCCGATGAAATTACGCTAGTCTTTTTTCGGCGCTTCTTCCGTGCCGCCGGTCCAGGATGGCGGATCGCTCGCCGGGAAGGAGTCCTCCGAACTTTCGTCGACGATCTCCTCCTCTGTATGAGGGTTCGGAACCGGCTTCTCGTCCAGGTGTGGTTTCTTCGGGTCAGCCATGATGCTTTGATTATGTCATGCGGGTTTTACTTCCGGATAGGCTGGAAGCCGCCCCGCTAAAATGCTTCCCAGCCCCGCCGCCGGACAGCGTAGCCCTATATAAAACGAGCCGAACTGGGCATAGACGGCGCTGACCTGATCGAAACGCATTTCATAGATCAGGCGCTTGAAAACCAGCGGATCGTCGGCAAAAAGATCGACTCCCCATTCCCAATCGTCGAAGCCGATTGAACCGGAAATGATTTGTTTCACCTCGCCTGCGTAACGCCGTCCAATCAAACCATGCTCATGCATTTGGCGCTGACGTTCCACCATGGGTAGCTGATACCAATTGTTCCGCTCGCCCCGCAGGCGGTCCATTGGATAAAAACACAGATAACGATTCGGTGGGATCTGGGGGAATAAGCGAGAGCGCATGGCTTCGCGTTGGCGGTCCATCACTTCCAGCAGTGCGGCGTCCCACTCGGCGGAATGCTGAGCGATCCCTTGCTCGGTGAGCGAGCGATAAACCTTCACGGTAGATTCATAGAGCCCTAGCTCGACCACCGAAAGATACGATGTGGTGGGTTCAAGAAACTCCGAGATCGCCAATCGCGAGATATCGAGTTCAGCCTGCTTCAGCGCGTCGAAAGAGTCGCGAAAATGGACCAGCATCAAGTCGCCCTTATGTCCAATGATGGAGAATAAAGCGCTCTGCGCACTGGAATTCGTCTCCATCGCCGCAAGCGTTCGCGAAGCTTCCGCAACGATCTCGGCTTGCTCATTGGCGGCGACGTTTCGCCAACTGGACCAATCGATCCGCAGCATCTGGTGGAGCATGCTTGCGCCTTCCACGGTAAGCGGCAAGGGAGGCAAGTTTTCGTTAGCGATCTCGGGGTGAACGGGGTCGGACATACTCTAACTCTACAGGTTCAGAAGCAGTACATGCCGGGATAAGCGGTCTTCATCTCGGATGCCACTTCCATCGCCGTACCGATCTGAATCAGCGGACCTTGATTGATGCCCGGGCAATAGCGCCCGGTGTCGTCCCAATTCTTACGCGTCTCCACCAGCTCCGGCCAGAATGGGAAGGTACGGCATTGTGTAGGCTTTGCGGGATGAATGGAGCAGCTGCTTTCAAGAAGAAAATGACACTGCTTTCCGCGCGGCGTGCGGAGGCGCAACAGGTGCTTTGTGCGGATCACATACTTCGTTTCAAAAGCGGCTGGCGTCATGCTGACAAAGGCGGCGGCGCGCAGAAGATCGTCTTCGGTGAGATAGACGATGCCTTTCTGTTGACAGCAATTCGTGCATCCCGGCTGGCACTTGAAACGCAAACTGCCCATTGGCGGTCAGGATATCACTTTGTCGCGAGAAATGGCCGCGACCGTAGTCTGCACCGCGCGCAGGTAAGCGGCGGGGGCGAGTAGTATTTGCGTGCCGCGGACGCCGGACGATATCGAGATGACATCGTACAACTCGATAAGCTCATCGGCGTAAACCGGATAATCCTTCTTGCAACCGAGCGCCGTCACCCCACCGCGAATGTAGCCAGTTAGATCCTGAACTTCCTTCAGCGGAACCATGTCCACCTTGCGGTCGCCCGTCAGCTTCGCGAGTGCTTTTCCATCCAGCTCAGCATTGCCCGGAATGACGGCCAGATATACTCCACGGCCATCGCCACGAACTACCAGGGTCTTGAATACCTGCTCCGGCGGCAACCCGATCTTCGCCGCCACGGTCTCGGCGGCGAGATCGTTGGGATCCACTTCGTAGTCGCGCAACTCGTATGGAATGCCTAGCCCGTCCAGAATCCGGACTGCATTTGTCTTCATCTCACCAGTACTGTAACGCGATTGAGCAATGCTTGGAACTGAGCGAAACGGTGCGTGTCGACGCGATAGAGGACACCGCCGAGCGCGAGCATCGCGACGAGTCCGGCGCCAGCCCCAGCCACCATTGCATAGGTGAAGGCACGCTTGGGAATCACAATGCGGAGCGCCATTGCGACGCCACTCGAAAGATGATAAAAGCCGCTGGCGAAAAGCAAAAGATAATAGGGATAGAAGATGAACGGAAACTTGGTAAGCGTGAATGTCAGGAATGAAAAATCAACCGTTGTTCCGAATAGCAGCGGTGGAAGGCGAGTGGCCGAGACGTGACCTGTGAAGGCCGCCATCATGTAATAGCCACTGTAGCGATGCAAGCGGTAGCGCAGGGGAATTCTCGCCTTTGGCGATGACCTCCGCCGCCACATTCTGATGAGCCCGGTCCCGAGATGAACGAGTGCGGCTCCGATCACGGCGGCAACTTCGATCAGGGGGAACTGATAATAATGGCGCAGCAACGCTTGTATCGAATCGAACGCGCGTTGACCGAATGGCGCCGATAGTGTGGTTAGAAGGTGGAGCGTTAGGAAAACTGCAAACACGAGTCCTGAACTGGCCTGTAGGCGGGTGAGCGTGTTATTGGACATGGCCCAACTTCTCCGGATTCACGACTTGATAGATCGCCTGAATTCGCGATACGCCATCGGCTTCACGGGCAATTTCGAGCGTTAGAACCGCGACGATCCTGCCATCCAGCGACACGATCACGGCCGGTGAATTGTTGGCCACCGCGACGCGTCCTGTTAGCACTCCGGCGGCTTTCTTCCTCAGTCCAACCAACAGGCGCGATACGTTATCGGGCCCGTGAATCGGGTTCAAAGGCGCGATTGTTTTACCCCCACCGTCCGCCCATAACGTGATATCGCCGGCCAGCAAAGCGACCAAGCCAGGCAAATCTCCCGTCGTGACGGTGGACAGGAATTGCTCGGTCAGTCGCTGCTGCTCATCGGGTGATGGCCGAAAGCGTGGGCGGCGGTCGGCGATGAAACGGCTGGCACGCGAGTAAAGCTGGCGGCAATTGTCCTCGGACTTTCCGGTGATGTTGGCAATTTCCGAGTAGTCGTAATCAAAAGATTCGCGCAACAAATAAACGGCACGCTCAACGGGCGTGAGGCTTTCGAGCAACACGAGCAAGGCCATGGAGAGCGATTCGGCGAGAACACTTGGATCGGTTTCACTGACGATCGGCTCGGGCAGCCAGGTGCCTGGATAGTGTTCCCGCCTTGCTCGTGCCGACTTCAATTGATCGATGGCAAGGCGGGTCACGATAGCCGTAAGATAAGCCCGGGGCGATTCGACCGGCTCGGAAGTGGATCTGCTCCAGCGAAGGAAAGCTTCCTGCACAAGGTCTTCGGCATCACCAACGCTACCCAGCATTCGATAGGCAATCGAAAAGAGTAGAGGACGGTGCTGATCAAACGGATCCATCGGATGAGTTGCGGTAATCATATCGGCTCCCGGGCAGAAGGACGAGATAGCCGGTGGATCTGTGACAAAACCGGGGGCCGTTTTGGCGGGGGATGTCGTGAGGACACCCCCCGCGAGGCGAATCTACATAATTTCTTCGGACCAGGTCTCGATCAACTGCTTCACTTTTCCCGTGAATTGGTCGGCAAGAGCGCCGTCGATCAGGCGATGGTCAAACGTTAAGGCCAAGTAGGCGATGGAGCGGATGGCGATGGCGTCGTCGATCACCACGGGTTGTTTTTCCACGGTTCCGACACCAAGAATCGCTACCTGCGGCTGGTTGATTACCGGCGTTGCGAATACGCTGCCGAAGCTGCCGAAGTTCGTGATGGAGAAGGTACCACCAGTGACTTCATCGGGTTTCAACTGGCGCGAACGGGCGCGATTGGCCAGATCGGCGATGGAACGCTGCAGCCCGACGATGTTCTTCTCATCCGATTGGCGAATCACCGGCACGATCAGCCCGTTTTCAAGCGCGACGGCGATGCCCAGATTGATGTCGTTGTGATAGAGAATGTTCGTCCCTTCAATGGAGGCATTGAGGATCGGATACTGGCGCAGAGCAACGGCCGTGGCGCGCAGTACGAACGGCAGAAAAGTCAGAGCGAAGCCATAGCGCTCCAGAAAAGCAGCTTTATGTTTGTCCCGCAGCTTGGCGATTTTCGTGAAATCGGTTTTATGAACCGTAGTCACATGAGCCGACGTGCGCTTGCTGAATATCATGTGCTCGGCGATTTTCTGCCGCATGATGCTCATCGGTTCCACCCGGGTCCCGGGCTTTTCCGCACGGGCGATGGGAGCATAATCCTGTTGCTGTTGCGGCTTGTAAGTAACTGCGGTTTCCTGTTGGGGAGGCGGTGGCTGGGGCTGCGACAGAGCTGGCGGCGGAGGCGGCTCTTGGGGCTGGGCCTGAACCGGTGCCGGACCTTGCACAGTTTTTTGAGCTTGAGCCGAAATATAATTCTCAACGTCCTGCTTGGTAACGCGCCCACCGGCGCCGGTTCCGCGAACCTGCTTCAGCTCGATATTGTATTCGCGGGCCAGTTTGCGCACTAGCGGAGACAACGGGCCACCCTGCTCCTCATGCGAAATTTCGGCAATGGGCGTAGTTTCTTGCTTAGGGGGTTGGGCAGCGGGCTGTGGTGGCGGGGGCGCTTGTGGCGGCGCGGGCGGTGCCGGAGGTTGCGCCGGCGGAGCCGCCTGAACGGGAGCTGGAGCCGTAGCTGCCGGGGCCGCGGAAGCACCGTCGTTGATTCGGCCAACAATCGTGTTGATCCCAACCGTGGCGCCTTCCTCAACCAGAATTTCACCTAACGTACCAGCAGCCGGCGAGGGGATTTCGGTGTCCACTTTGTCGGTTGAAATTTCGAAGAGCGGTTCATCGCGCTCTACCTTATCCCCCGATTTCTTGAGCCACTTGGTCAGCGTACCTTCGACGATACTTTCGCCCATCTGGGGCATTACGACATCGATCATAGATTCTCCGTTACTAGGATTGCCTCTTCACGAAAGGAGTTTTCCTTTGGGAAGTACATCTCAAAACCGAACGAGCGCGCGAACTGCCGAGTCAACGCGTCGACTACTTCTTGCCGGCCCGCATTGCAGCCTAGGTCCCGCATCGAAGTTACGGGCTTACACAAGCCACAGGGGATTATGTATTGGAAATGGGAGAGGTCGGTCGACACATTCAGCGCAAATCCGTGCGAAGTAACCCAGCGGCTGATATGAACCCCGATGGCCGCAATCTTTTTCCCGTCTACCCAAACTCCGGTTGCGCCCGCGATCCTGCCCGCTTCAATGCCAAACTCGGATAGCGTGTTCATGATGAGCTGCTCAAGTTCGCGAACGTACGCAACTACATCGCGTTTCCATTCTCGCAAATCGACTATGGGGTAGCCCACCACCTGTCCGGGACCGTGGTATGTCACATCGCCGCCGCGGTCGGTAGGATGAAAAACAATTCCCGAGCGCGCCATTAGTTCTTCACTGGCCAGCAGATTTTCCCGATGCCCGTTACGGCCCATCGTCACCACCGGCGGATGTTCGACGATCAACAACTGATCGGCGATTTGGCCGCGCTTCCGCTCCGCTACCAAGTCCTGTTGCAGTCGAGACGCTTCGGGATACCCGATGCGCCCCACGTCTCGTACTTCGCAGATTCGTATTGCGGCGGATGCTGCCTCAGGCATTGAGCGCGAGTCCATAGACAGCGTTGAACGCCTCGCCGACGGCTTCGTAAATCGTCGGGTGGGCGTGAATCGTGTGCATCATCGTTTCCACGGTGGCTTCGGCTTCCATCGCGGTTACCGCTTCGGCGATCAATTCGAACCCCTGTGGCCCAATAATATGGACACCTAATATCTCGCCATGTGTTTCGTCGGCCACTACTTTGACGAACCCGTCGTGGCTATCGAGAATGCTCGCCTTGCTGTTGCCGGCGAATGGAAACTTGCCCACTTTCACCTTCAAGCCTTGCGCTTTGGCCTGTGCTTCTGTCAGGCCGACGCTGCCGATTCCCGGTTCGGTGTAGGTGGCGCCAGGAATCCGGTTGCGATTGATCGGCTTCACGTGCCGACCTGTAATATGATCCAGGGCCACCATGCCTTCGGCCGTCGCGACGTGCGCCAGCTGCGGAGTCCCGGCCACTACATCGCCGATGGCATACACGTTGGGCTCGGCGGTCTGCTGGTTTTCGTTCACCAGGATGAAGCCCCGCTCGGTCTGAACTTTCGTATGTTCCAAACCAATATTCTCGCTATTCGGCTTCCGCCCCACCGCCACTAATAACGCTTCCGCTTCGATCTGTTCTTCCGTACCGTTAGATAGTGTTGCCGTGAAGCGCACGCCGCTGTCGGTAGTCTGAATGTTGCCGGCCTTCGCGCCAGTCTCCGTGCGGATTCCCTGCTTCTTGAACACCCGCGCCAGCTCCCGGGAAACATCTTCGTCTTCCACCGGCACGATACGCGGCAACATCTCAAAGACTGTCACCTTCGATCCAAAGCGATTGAACGCCGAGGCAAACTCGACGCCCACGGCGCCGGCGCCAATCACCGCCAGCGTCTTCGGAACTTCTTTCAAATTCAGGATTTCAACGTTCGTGAGAATGCGCTTCGCATCCGGCTGTAAACCGGGCAGCATGCGCGCTTCCGATCCTGTCGCGATGATGATGTTTTTCGCTTCCAATGTCTGCTTCTGATCGCCGGAAGTCAGTTCGATCTTGCCGCCCCCCAGAAGCCGGGCATAGCCTTTGATCACATCCACTTTGTTCTTCTTCATCAAGAATTCAATACCCTTGACGTGTTTCGTGACAATCTTGTCCTTGCGCTCGTTTACCAGCTTGAAATCGAGTTGGGGGTTCTCGCAATGAATACCCTGTTCGGCGGAGTGCTTGAAATATTCCCAAACGTCGGCCGTGTGTAGCAGGCTTTTCGTTGGAATGCATCCCACCAGCAAACAGGTGCCACCCAGTCGCGGGTCCTTTTCGATCATGGCGGTCTTCAGGCCGTACTGTCCGGCGCGAATGGCCGCAGAGTATCCACCCGGGCCACTCCCGATGATAATTACGTCGTATGTCATTGTTTTCTTTCAGTGTAACAAGCGGTAGCAGGTTATCACTATTTGGATGCCATTCGGACAGGCGCGGATTCTCAGGCACTTACTCCTGCGCCAGACCGGCCGCCGTCAGAATAAGTTGTAGTATCCCCCGCGCTCAACCAACTGCAGCGGCAATCCAAACAGGGTCGACAATCTCTCCGCCGTCAACACTTCCTGTTTCCGCCCATCGGCTACGATTCGGCCGTCGCGCATCAGCACTACGCGCTCAATCTCGGGAATGATATCGGCCAGATGGTGCGTCACCAGCACGATTCCGATCCCCGAGCGACCCAGGCGACGCATCAATTCCTGCAACTCATGCTGGGCGAAAAGGTCCAGCGCCGTGCCCGGCTCGTCGAACAGCAACGTTCCCGGATCGTGTACCAGGGCTCTGGCGATTAACACGCGGCGAGCCTCCCCGGATGACATTTGGGTCGTCAGCCGATCAGCCAGATGCGACGCGTCCAGCCGTTCCAGCGCAAGGTCCGCCCGATCGCGCATCGCCCCGGTTACTTCCTGATGGGCGAAGATCCCGATGGTGCTGAAGAATCCCGACAGAACCACTTCCCGGCCCGTAATCTCTCGCGTGCAGGTATGCATCAGGTCGCTGGAAACAATCCCTAGCAGCGCACGCAATTCGAATACATTCCAGCGCTGGCGCCCAAGAATCGACATGGATGAGCCTTTTTGTACCAGCGGATAGCACTCCCGGCTGATGGTCTTGATCAGCGTCGATTTCCCACATCCGTTTGGCCCTAGAATCGCCACGTGTTCACCGGCGCCGATTCGCAAGCTTACGGTATCCAGCGCTAACTTTTCGCCACGCAGGACGGAAATCCGATCCAGTTGAATCAAGGCTGGGGGGAAATTCAAAGGATCGGGAGGCAACACGTCCTACTGTAAATCAGATAAGATCGGCGCATGCGATTTTTGGCCACTGCCCCGATTATCCTGGCGATCCTGCTCGCCAGCGGCTGTTCCCGTGCCCGCGTAACTACCGACCTGCGGGCCGACGGAACCTACACGCGGACGGTCGCGTTGACCGGTCAGGAAAAGAAGGCAGGGGGGATGCAGATGGGCTCAATGGAAGAGTCCTTTGTACTGCCCTCGGGCAAAGATTGGAAATCAAGCGAAGCGAAAAAGGATGAGGATCGTACGGTCACTTTTGTCCGAGCCGTAGCGGCCGGGCAGGTGGTCAAGGGCGATCTTTCTTTAAGAGAAGGCGAGGGCGATCAGTTGCTGCTCGTAAATTCGGTAAGCATCACACGATTAGGCCCGCACCGCTTTGAATACAAAGAAACCCTCCATTGGGCCGGCTCGCCGCCGAAAGGCGCGAACCATATGTCGCCCGCCGATCTGGAAGAAATCAAAGCATCGCTACCCGGGCCGCTGGCCACCGACGACAACGCACTGGCCTTGGGCAAGCGAGCCGGTGAATTGGCGCTGCCACTGCTCTTCGGCCCCGGCGATCCTCTGCTCGCCATCAGCCTATTGCATCCCGATTTGGCCGAACGCCGCGCCAGCCAGCGAATCGGCTCTGTACTCCTGCAAGCGCTGGAGCAACAATTCGGAGACAAGCTGACTCCGCTACAACGCCGCGAGATCGCCCGTAAACTGATCGCCAAGGCATTCTCCTCGAACAAACCGGCGCAACCGGACCCGTCCGCCGGTCCGCCGTCAAAGGGTGGCAGCGGATTTATTCCTCTCATGTTCGTCTTGAAGACACCTGGCCGCATTGCGTCTTCCAACGGCGAAGTCGACGAGTTGACAGGCGAGGTGTATTGGGCCCTCTTCTCCGAAGCGGCATCGATGAAGGATTTGGTGCTTACCGCGGTTTGCGAGTTCGCCCAGAAGTAAATTCGACAGAAGTAAATCCTAAAAGATGCCTGCCGACAAGCTTCAGCGATTTCCACCGGCACGCCTTCGGGCAATTCGGATAATCCGCTGGCTGAGCCTGCCTCTGGCGTACGCTTCCGGAGATCGTGGGCGGCGTGGTGGCTGTCGGTGCTCGGTTTTACGCTACCAGAATCGCAGCACATTCCCGGTATGACCACCTATCCACCAGTACTAGCTTACTAGCCCACAAATGAGGGTATTTTCTACCCTCGGTTTGGCGAAAGTTATGTTATTGTCATCTTAGATTGCGATCGACTATATTATTTTTCTGCTTTTGTGCTGGTGCTGCGGGACAAGAGTCCGTAGCGGAAGGCTGTAACGACCTCGGCGCGATTCCGAAGTTAGTAGGCTGTCGAATTACTCAATGTTCTTCAAAAAGCGGTGGTTCGGCGGAGATTCAGGTGAACGCGCGGGACACCCGGTCAATCAACGGCGCGGTGGAAACGATTGAATACGCCTGTCTAAACCGAATTTCCCCGCGTGAAATTGCCAGCTACGCCGAAACCCACCTCAGAAAAGCCGGCTATCAGGTGCTCTTTGGGGACGTTCAAAACGAAACAACGCCTAGCGTTACCGTTCGTTCGGGGCAGCACTGGCTGGAAGTTGTCGCGAATCGTGTGGGAGGAACCACCGGCTACTCCGTGGTTTCCGCTAGTTCCGGAAACACCGTGGAGCCGTCTCTGGAACGTTGCGGCGATACGACATTTCTTCCCCATGTAGACAGCTGCGTGGTGGTCGACTGCAGCTCTAAAGCTTCCGAACAGGTGGAAATGCAAACTGGACCGGGCGATACGGAATCGCTTCGGGGATTCGTTTTGACCTGGAATTACTCTTGCCCCAAGTCGACCAATGCGGTGCAGGTGATTAAGTCGGCGGAATCGGCTCTGCGGAAGTCGGGCTACCGGGTAATTTTTGAAGATCTCGAAGACACCCAGAATCCCAACCTGACTGCGCAGGCTGGCGATCGCTGGCTGGGCATCGCGGCGGTGAACGATAGTCAGGCCAACGGTTATACAGTTACGGCGGCGAAAGCGCTGGCAGCGCGACCTAGAACTTCTGTTCTGGCGAAGTCCGGAAGAATCGACACGCACGAAGCGGACCGTCAAAAAGCACCGGCGCCCATCGTGACCCAAGCGGCGTTGTCACCTGCCACCAAGCCGGTAATCGCGCCCGCCGTTGCCCGCGTCGTGGAAAAAGTGCCGCCCCCGCAAAAAAACGCAATCGTCAGTGGTCCGTATCTTTCGCCGCAGCCCTTGAAAACGGTTGCCGCGGTGCTTCCCGAAAAGCTGAAGCGATCGATCCACGGAGAACTGCTGGTGGATGTGGCAGTGGACGTCGACACCACGGGAGCCGTAACTAATGCGCGCGCGCTGACGACGGGCGCAAAGAGCGTGAAGCTCATTGCCTCCGCCGCAGTGGAAGCAGCGAAACAATGGCAGTTTCAGCCCGGCAAATTGGGCGAGGCCAGCGTAGCGAGCCAGACAACGGTGCAGTTTAGATTTCTGGAAGAACCGCGAATTCTCCTACCTCCTTCCCTACGATAGATCCGCAAGATAGATCGAGCCCGTCGGCGCATGTGAGACATTGTTGAGGACGACTCAAAAATCATGTCGAACCTCCAAAACAAAAATGTTCTGATAACAGGCGCGTCAACCGGAATCGGGCGTGCCATCGCGGTCCGATTCGCGCGAGATGGCGCCAATGTCGGCATCAATTATCCAGACAGTCCTACCGCCGCGCAGGAGACAGCCGACCTTGCTAAGGCTGCCCGTGCCGGTAGCGTGGGCAAAGAACTCTTGCTTAAGGCCGACGTGTCGAAGGAAGACGAAGTGGAGGCAATGTTCCAATCATTTATCGCTTCCTTCGGAAGAATCGATATCCTGATCAATAATGCCGGAATCCAGAAAGATACACCGAGCCATGAAGTGGCGATGGCGGATTTCGATCATATTCTCGGCATCAATTTGCGCGGAGCTTTCTTATGTGCCCGAGCGGCGCTGCGGCTGTTCTTAAAACAAGGCGGAGGCGGCGTCATCCTGAACGATTCGAGCGTCCATCAAATTATTCCTAAGCCGGAATTCATTGGCTATTCGGTGAGTAAAGGGGGGATGGGCAATCTCACCCGAACGCTGGCGCTAGAGTATGCCGGCCGGGGAATCCGCGTCAATGCGGTGGGGCCGGGGGCGGTGATTACTCCCATCAACAAAGCCTGGACCAACGATCCGGAAGCGGTGAAAAAAGTCTCGAATCACATTCCTCTGGGCCGTCCGGCGCAACCGGAAGAGATCGCGTCGGTATTCGCCTTCCTTGCTTCCGACGACGCCTCCTACATTACCGGCCAGACGATCTTCGCTTGTGGTGGATTGACGCTCTATCCGGAGTTCCGTGAGAACTGGTCGTCCTAGCGTGTTACGCTTTGCAGTGCATGTCCAACGCTCACTTTGACCTCGCGGCGGCTGCTCGCGAGGAGATGATTCACGACGGATTTAATCCTGAATTTGCAGCCGGCACCGCGGAACAGCTTACAGCCTTGCGGGCTCGTGGGCCGCTTCAGGCGGGCGGTGACATTCAGGACTTGCGATCCCTCTCCTGGTCTTCCATCGATAACGATTCCTCGCGCGATCTCGACCAGATCGAATTCGCCGAGAGTACCGCCGGTGGCACGCGCGTTCTGATCGGAATCGCCGACGTCGATTCCAGCATACCCGCCGGGTCGCCAATGGATACGCATGCGTCCTCGGAAACTACGACGGTGTACGCACTAGTCCGGACGTTCCCGATGTTGCCCGAAGAAATTTCCACCGATTTGACATCTCTCGCCGAAGGGCAGGACCGGCTGGCGATGATCACGGAAATGCTCGTCGACGCCAACGGTACGGTCGCGTCGTCGAAGATTTACCGGGCCTTGGTTCGCAATCAGGCGCAGCTGACTTACTCAGCCGTGGGTGCCTGGCTGGAGGGCCGATCGGCTCCGGACCACAAGGTGGCGGCATCGGCCGACCTGCAATCGCAACTACAGTTACAGGACATCACCGCGCAGGCTCTGCGAACGGAACGCCATCGGTTGGGAGCCTTGACGTTTGATCGCGCCGAAGCCCAGGCCGACATCGCCGACGACGGCAAAGTACAGGGCATTTCGACGGTGCGGAAGACACGGGCCAGCGACCTGATAGAGGAATTCATGGTGGCCGCTAATGAAGTAGTAGCGGCGATGTTGCGAGGCAGCGGGGCCACGTCAATCCGCCGGGTGGTTCGAACGCCGGCGCGCTGGCCACGCATTGTAGAGTTAGCCGGCCGTTTGGGGGCCAACTTGCCGGCACAACCGGATTCCGGGGCGTTGAGCAAGTTTCTGGAGGCGCGCAAAGCCTCCGATCCGGTTCACTACGCCGATCTTTCTTTATCCGTGATCAAGTTGTTAGGCCCGGGCGAATACGTGATGTCGCGCCAAGGCGATACCGAGGAGGGGCACTTCGGGCTGGCCGCGCAGGACTATACGCATTCCACGGCGCCCAATCGCCGCTTCGCCGATCTGGTGACCCAGCGGCTGATCAAAGCGGCCATTACTAATGGAAAGCCGCCGTACTCGGACGATGAACTGGATGCCATCGCCAAGAACTGCACGCTAAAGGAAAGCGCATCTCGAAAGGTGGAACGCGCCATGGGCAAGCGGGTGGCCGCCGTCGCCTTACATGACAAGATCGGACAAAGCTTTCGAGCCGTGGTGACAGGCAATACTCCGAAGGGCGTATTCGTCAGAGTGATCGACCCGCCAATCGAGGGACGATTAATGCGCGGCGAACACGGAGTGGATGTAGGCGATCAGATACAGGTGACTCTACTATCGACCGATCCGCAGCGCGGTTTTATCGACTTCGGGCGCTAAAGCCACTTCTTCAGCATGCCCGGGACGCCGCTCCGCTCGCCATGCCGATCGCGCAGCAGACAGGTGCCAACGTATTGCTGGCGGGAGCGGGACGACGCCAGATCGTGATAAGCGAACGACCCTTTGACGAAGTAATGGCAGACCAGCGCCTTGCGCGATAACCGCACATCCTTGCGCGGCGATCCCCCGTGAATCAGGTTGGCATGCCAGATCAACACGTCGCCTTTGTTCGCCAGGAAATAATGGGGCTGCAGCTCGTGGTCTGCAATCATTTGCTGGATGCGCGGCTCGTATTTCGCGTGATACGACGCATAGCCAACCTTCTTAAATTCCGACTCCGTAATGTCGACGTCTTTACTAAACAGGTACGGCAACTTGTGACTGCCGGGGTAATAAACCAGCGGACCGCTATCGGGGTGAATGTCTTCGAAGGCCACCCAGGCCGCGGTTAGGTAGCCCAGCGGATATGTGGTCATGTGGATCGAATCGGAGTGCGCGCCCTGTTGCGATCCTTTATGCGACGTGATCGTCTGCAGCGGACGCGGCTCACGGTCCATCAGAAGCCGGATCCAATGGTAGAGGCTCGCGTGCTTCAAAACGCGGCAGAAATCGCCGATTTTGCGGTGCGGATTGAGGTACCGTCCGGGATAAGGATCGTCGCCGCCGGCGGGCTCCGGCGGAAGCTTCATTTTGCCAGCCGAGATTGCCCCCTCATACGCCGCCCACACTGCATCGAGCGTCCGATGATCGATCAGATTTTTGAGGATGACGTATCCGTTATCGGCCCAGAACCGGCATTGCCCGGCCTCTTCGCTGGTAATGCTGCCAAGCTGCAGCTTTTCGTCGATCATCCGCGGCGCGTCATCGCGATCGAGCCACGGATACGGTCCCGAATAGGGAAAGTTCTCGGCGCGAAAGGAAGAGATCCGCGAGATTCTGACCGGCTGTTCGGCGAACAATTTTCCTACCGCCATAAGCCCCCATGAGGCGTCCCCGATACCCCGCGGTCCGTCCGAAATCACCCGCAACGGGGAATAGTTGGGAACGCGTGCGCCGGCTGCCTAAAAAGGTACGTCGTCGTCGGAGATGCCGGGATCGAAGGAGGATTCCTGATGCGCGGCCGAGGGTGCGGGGCGGGCCGGGGGTCTGGCTTGTTGGGCTCCGCGAGGCATGGACACAACGTCGGCTGTATAGCCTCCGCCTTCTTCCGAACCTGTTGCGCCATCGCGCCCGCCAAGCAGAATCACTTCATCGGCGACTACTTCCGTGCTGTACTTTTTTTGCCCGTCTTTATCTTCGTAGCTGCGGGTCTGCAACCGGCCTTCCACGTACACCTGCTTGCCCTTAGTAAGGTACGGCGCTACGTTTTCCTGCCGCCAGAGAACCACGTTCGCCCAGTCCGTTTCTTCCTTCCACTCACCGCTGGTTTGATCTTTCCAGCGGCGGCTTGTGGCCACCGAAAACTTCGATACCGCCACCCCCGCCGGTGTGTACTTCGTCTCAGCGTCTTTACCTAGACGACCGACTAAAATCACCTTGTTCACGCTTCGGCTAGCCATTATTTCTGCACTGTAGCACAGCGCGGGGTATGCGAGTATCCGCCCGGAACACACTGTGTAAAAAAATGTTATGAAGATTTGAGCAAATCATCCATAATACGAACTACCATTGGCCCAATCGAGATGGGCCGGATACGCGAAGATTGGGGATCGCGACGATGCTTGGCTATTTCGTCCCGTTGATTACCACAATTGCTCTAGTGTCGAGCTGTGCCGTGGCGTTCGCCCAAACGCCGATGGGTGGGGTTGGAGGCAGCATTCGAATCTTCAACTCCGATATGGCGATTCTGGAAGCCGGAGATCCGCGTAAGGACCTTCCTTGCACCGTGATTCCAACGAAGCCCATGCTCGGTTTCGATTTGCGCTTTCACTCCGGATATGAAGTCAACGTTCCCTTGAAGGAACTCTCCGGGTCGGACAATTTGCTGACCATCTTATTCCGCGTCACGCCGGATAATCGCAAAGATGAGCCGATCTACTTTACCCAGCATGTGCGCGTCCCGGCGATTGAAGAAAATGCCAAGGGTAGCGCCAGCCTACAGGGCTTCTTCGATTTGGGGGAAGGCAACTATCATGTCGATTGGCTGATGCGCGATCGAGTGGAGAGAATCTGCTCTTCCTATTGGGATTCCGAAGCATCGCTGCTGGAGAAAGACCGCCAGATGAATCTGGTGGTGCAACCGGGTATGGTCCGGCAAGCCGAGGGCGAGCAGTTCAAGGAAGAGCCTCCCATTGAGCGGATTCAAACCGAGCCCGCGTTGAACGTAAAAGTGCTGATCAATTTCGCTCCCCAAAATGCGCTATCGGCGGCGATGCGGCCCTTGGATACCACCGCGCTCGTCTCCATCTTGCGCAGCATCTCCCGCGACCCGCACATCGGCAAATTCTCTCTTGTCGCCTTTAACATGCAGGAACAGCGCGTGCTCTATCGGCAGGAAAGCGCCACCCGCATCGATTTTCCGGCCCTGGGCGAGGCACTCAACACCCTGAATCTGGGGACTGTCGACTTGAAACGCCTGAGCAACAAGCATGGCGACACCGAGTTTTTAACCGAACTGATCCAACATGAAATGTTAACAACCGACCATCCCGATGCGATCGTCTTTGCCGGCCCGAAGGTAATGCTGGAAGAGAACGTATCCCAGGATTCGCTCAAGCAGTTCGCTGGCTTGGATTACCCCGTGTTTTATATGAACTACAATCTGAATCCGCAGGCCGTTCCCTGGCGCGATTCCATCAGCCGGGCAATCCGCTTCTTTAAAGGAACCGAATACACCATTAGCCGTCCAAGGGATTTGTGGTTTGCTGTATCGGAAATGGTCTCGCGTATCGTAAAATCGAAACACGGAAGAACCATCGCCGCCGTCTCCACGCAATAGATAATTATGGGCAAATACTCACTTCTGGCTGTACTTGCAGTTTCGGTGGTGCCTGGATTTGGCCAGCGAACTCCCGATTATGTCCATAAGTTAGCCCCTTATGTTGCATCCCCATATCATGTTGTGGAGCGGATGCTGGAACTGGCAAAGATTAAACCCGGCGACAAGGTGTATGACCTCGGTTGTGGTGACGGCCGTATATTGATCAGCGCGGTGCAGCTTTATAAGGCGCAGGCGGTCGGCGTGGAAATCTCCGACAAACTGGCGAACGAAACAGAAGCCCGCATCCATCGGCTGGGCTTGGATGGGCAGGCAAAAGTAATCCACGGGGACCTTCTGGACGTCGACTTCTCGGATGCCGATGTCGTCACCATTTACTTATTGACAGCTTCCAATGAGCAGATCCGGCCAAGGTTGGAAAAGTATTTGAAACCGGGCGCCCGCGTGGTCTCCCATGATTTCGCCGTGCCGGGCTGGAAACCGAAGTGGGTGGACAAGTCGGAGGGCGATAATCGGCATCTGATCTACGTCTATGTCATGCCCCCCGTTAAGCAATAAGCCGGTTCTTTACCTCTGAACGATACGCGGATCGCCCCAGATACACCAGTCGCCGTATTCATCATTCTTCGGACCGGGAAGTGCCCGCAATACCAAATCCACTGTCTGGTTCCGATATTCTTTCAGGTCCGCTTCCACTTCGTTCCAGCGCCTTTGGCTCGCGTCGTGGCTGGGATTGATGAACTGATCGAGTACTATCTGTGTATGCCCTGCCTGGCTAACTAAGACTTGAAACTCCGCGCCATCGGAACGCATATCTTTCCAGATTTGCATATGAATGGAGAGATAAGCGTGGAACACCGGATTGGTGGACAACTTTACGCCATGATAGATGACCTGTGCCGGAGGGTTTGACCAGACGCTCTGCCGTTCCCGGCCAGCGGCACTGATCGCCACTCCGAGATTAGGTGGCACTTTGGCGTCCTTTACCTCAGTGGACGGCCAACCGATCAAACGAATATCGTCGCCCGTAGTATCAACGTTCAGTTGCGTTCGCAGAGCCCGAATGGAGGGTGCAACTTGGTCGTATACAGCTAACCGATCCGGCGGCATACCGACCTCCGCTATCCAAGTCAGTTTTTCACTGACCGGAATCCCCAATTCCTGCCGGAAGAGCGGCTCAAAGAACTGGATCGTACCATCGTACTCATTACAAGCCGCCTTCAGGCTTATGTCGAGGATCGGAAGCTGCGCGTTGCGGCATTCGGCGATCACGTTTCTGGCAAGGTTCCAGCATCGCTGATGCGAGATCTTGGATATCGGAACGATCTCCCGCAGGATGCCCCATTGATAGGAACGTTGCGATTCAATCGCCGCGAACGAAACAATGGTACAGGCCACAGCGGTTATCAGGGCGCGGTTGAAGTTAAACGACATGAGAATCGCGAAAATAAGAATTGTGGCAAAGAAATTGAAAAGAATAATATAACGTGCCCCCATCAGGAAGGCAGCCAGGCCAGCAGTATCTGGATCGTGGGCATAGCGGCTCAAGATCATCGCGACAATGACAAGCAGCCCCACAAAGCTGAAGGCATAAAGTAACAGTTGGATGAGGCCCCGCTGCGTGGGCGACCGGCGGAACGATATAAAGAAGCCGACAGCGATCAGAACCCCAACAGCGATGAAGCCCCAACCATAGAGAGCGTCGGAATACATAGCGTCGACCTTAGGAAGAGGAAACCCTTCCGGACCCCAAAATTGTCGCCACATCGCGGGGGGGAGAGCGGAAACGAAACCGCCGAAACGGGCCAACGTTAGCCGCAGCCCGATGGATGCCACGGCGTTTTTGTCTACGGCGCTGCCCGGAGGCGCCAGCAGAATCATAGCGGCGGAATGTGCGACCGTGAAGATGATTATCGCCACCAACGCCTGGATGTAGCTTTTAAGATGCGGTTTCAAAGTGGCGGACCCCAAAGCGGCCAAGACGGCCAAGATGGCGAGGCACGTCGCCATACCGGCGGCTGCAGCGAGGCCAACACCCGTGAAGTGCATGGATAAGTAACAGACCATAGCCGCCGCCCAGAGAGACGGTAAGGAAAATCGGTAGATATTTTTAAGCAGTAGGGCTAGGCTGAGGGCGGTACAGATCATCATCACCATCTGCAGCCCCATAAAGGGCCAGGGCACGAAATCCGTCATGACGGGCATAGCAATGAAGACGACGGTGATGGCGAGCGATAATGACCAACGCACGATTCGGCTGGAGAACGCCGCCAACGACGCGTACAGGAACGCGGCAACCATCGACAAGGCGAGCAACGAAGCCAAAAACAATTGCCGATATTTCCAAAGCGTTTCGTTAGCGCCAAAAATTTTCGATAAGAACAATTCGGAAACCAGGGCCAGCGGAATGTAATGACCGTTATAGCTATAGCGGAAGAGCCCGTGGACAAAGGCTTCCAGGACGGGGGGTCGGGAGTGCGAAATCATTAAGTAATACCCCGATTCCGCGCGAAGCATCTCAAAGTTGGTATCGCGAAACAGCCACCAGGGAAGAAGCAGCGGCAGGAGCAGCAGAAGATAACGAGCCTCGAACTTCGGAAGGCGAGAAAGCCAAGCTGGCCGTCTTCCCCAAAGCCTTTGCATTCGATTAGGGTTTGCTTCCATTGGCACCGTACTACCGTTACTTTTCGACAATTCTCGGGGCTCCCCATATACACCAATCCGCGTACTCGTTGCCTTTCGGGCCAGGTAGCGTAGTGAAGACGATCGTCACGGTTTTGTTCTTGAATTGAGACAGATCGGCGGCGAGGTCGTTCCAACGCCGATCTGCCGTCACGTGCGCCGGGTTGATTGCCTTCTCCAGCACCGTGGAAGTCTTTCCACCATCGACGATCTCCACGCGGAAAACCGCGCCGTCTCCGGCCATATCGGGCCAAACAGCCGGATGTATCGCCACCGAAGTTAAAAATACGGGATTATCTCCGAGAGGTACCTTGTCGAAGACTACAATTGCGGTGGAGTTCATCCACACGCTGTCTTTCACTTCCTCGCCAACAGCGATCGGAGTTTTCAGATTGGGCGGTATTTTTGCCGACTTGATAACGGCTGGCCACCCTATCAACGACAGGCCTTTGGTGGCATGTAATTTTTCCGCGCCGGCCACGGCAGCGTACGTGCTTTCCTCGCGCGAATGCCTCATCAACGCAAAGACATCCAGATGACTTGCACGAACACAAAGCAGGGAGCCATCAAAGAGCAGTTGCACGGAGACCAGAGCCCAAAAGGTTCTTGCCGTAAAGCGCTTGGCGACATGGATCAGGGCTAACAAAATCAGCAACGTGCTTACCACTTGGCCCCCGTTCAAGGTGGCTGCGGCGCTAGGCGTTCCAAAAATCGACAGTATGAGCATCACGGGAACGATCACGCCGGCGATTACGATCAAAGGTTTGTCAGGCGGACCCTCCAGCAATTCCCGATACGCGTACCAGGTGAATAATAGACCGACCACTCCGGGCAGACAGAAAATGGATAACTGGGCGAAGGCATCGGCGTTGAATGGATAGAGTTCCATCATCCGGGCGCCGATAAATTCGTACCCGTTGTGAATTCTGACCCAGAGTACGGTCTCCACGCCCATTTCGAAGTGTGTGTTCTGCTGCAGAAGGTCGTCCTGCACTCTGAGAGCCAGCTTTGTCCAGAGAAACCAAGGCGCCACGGCAACGACGAATGCCGTTCCAAAGCGAGCCACGCTGAGGTAGGAGATTTTTTTCGTCACCGCCCTTATCACTAAGTACAAACCGATGCTGGCGGCATAGATCAGGCCTAATGGATGAGACAGGTAGCCGCATCCCAGCAGAAGGCCCGCGGCGATCGGCCATTTCCGAAATTCCAGACAATAAAAAGCCAGGAGGACGAAGAAAGCGGCGAGATCTTTCGGCCAGGTAAAGAGAGTTTGAGAGATGAAGTAAGGATTCAGCAGGATGAGCAGGCATCCCGCCACCTGAATTCTTCCAGACCCAAACCTTTTAAATAAGAGTGCCGCGGAAAGCATCAGCAGCGCATTCAGGGCGATGGCGACGGCCAGGAATTGCCGGTAGATCCGGTCCGCTCCGAATATGGATCCGTCGGGCCAATCCACGCCGACATACTTGAACCTGGGCATCGGGCCAACCTGCAACGGCGGAGGATCGAAGGCCGCGCGAAACGGTACCACGACGAGAGGCATGAGGATTGGCCGATCGGACACTTCCTGACCGGGCACAATCGGGTGCTCAGTGGTAAAGGAAATACCGCGCAGCAAGTACTCCGACACAATGTGGGGCAGGTAATTATCCACCGGCATGGTGCCCGTGAGTGCCTGAATTTTCACATGCACGTTATGGGTCTTGTATATATAGGGTCCGTCGATGAGCGTGGTGGGGAAGGTGATTGGGACGTAACTAACGCTGAAACAAAAAAACACCATGGCCGTATAGAGTGCCAGGGAAATAATGTCATAGCGGTCCAATTCCGCGGCGAGTTCCTGGAACGATTTTTTGTAAATTAAAAATGCGGTGCTAACGGCCACGCCACCGATTACGAGAATGCCGGCGACCAACTGCCGGTGTGAGCCCGACGTTGCGATACACAAGCCGAAGAAGGCGTAGGTAACAGTGCCGGTGGCGGCGGCAAACACGATCGCTTCAAACCCGGATAGCGGCAAACGAAGGGCAACGTTAATAGCCAGACCCGTCAGAAGCAGAAACGCGATCGCAAACAGGCAATAGAGCAGGCCGCCGGGCCAGGAAGTGATAAGATCGACGACAAAGGCCATAAAGACGAGCTATTTCTTTCCTTCCAGCGGCTTTCGATAATCGTCGCGGCTGAAATATTTTTCCAGCCAGCAATAGAGGGCGATGAACAAGTAGCGGCTGCCCATCTCACGCAGTTTCAGCTTCGAGACGCCGCTGCGGCGGTTGCGCCAGGTGATTGGGACGACGGTCCAGGAATAGCCGCGAACGATTGTCTTCAGTGGCAACTCAACCGTCAAGTTGAAGTGCGGCGAGAGGAAGGGGCGGCATCCGTCGATTACGGTTTTGCGGTATGCCTTGAATGCATTCGTAGTGTCGTTCAGCGGCATGCGAAACAACATTTTCAGAAAATAGTTCGCCAGGCGGTTGATAAACAACTTGTGCCACGGATAATCGATCACACCGCCACCGCGAATGAAGCGCGATCCGAATACGGCGTCATAGCCGAGATTCAGCGTTTCCCAATAGGTGACGACGTCGCGGCAATCGTCGCTCTCATCGGCCATCATGATCACGGCGGCATCGCCGGTCATGTGGTCCAATCCGTAGATGATCGCTCGGCCAAAGCCGTGGAGTCCATTATTCTGTTGTGGCTTCAACGCCGGCACGCGCGCCTTCAGTTCCTGCAAAAGCTCCCAGGTGCGATCGGTACTGCCGTCGTCGACTACAAGAATTTCATGCTCGATTCCGTGCAGCCGGAGCTCGACATCCAGATGCTCGACCGTGCGGGCGATGCACCCTTCCTCATCGCGCGCTGGAAGCACGATGGAAAGTAGACGCAGTGGCTCTTTGTTGGTCGGTTCGGGCTGCTTCATATTCCGCTGACGGCGAGCCAATTTTCATTTTCACGCGCGTGACGCGCTATGCCGTCCAGGATATCGTGCAGCGATAACTCCGGGTGCCACCCGAAATCGGCATTCGCCAAGGCGCTATCCATGATCATCCAGGGGATATCGAAAGGGCGGATTCGCAGGTCCGATTCAATTGGATGAGCACCAAACTTTTCATCGCACCAGGAGTTCAACTGGGCGAGCGACATACTATTCAGCGGACCTCCGCCAGCGGAATAGATACGGCGGCCGCCTTGGCGCGACGTGTTCATTTGCAAGGCCAGCAACGCGCCCAAATCCCGGGGATGAAAAGCGTCCCGCACCTGATGCCCGGTTCCACCAAAACCGATGTAGCGCATCGGCCGCCGGCGCAAGTGTGCGTTCACCCAATAGGCGAAAATTCCCTGGTCCGGGGTGCCGAACTGTCCAGCCCCGGCAAGAACACCGCAGCGATTGATCCACACCGGAAAGCCGAACGTCAGACCGTACTCCAGAGCGACTGCTTCGCAAGCGAGCTTCGTGCTTCCATAGAGCGAAATTGGCGCTTCGGTGGAGAACGATACATTAATGCCATGCCCGGAGACTCCGGCGGGCAGGGGCTGGGAGACATCGAGCTCAAAAGCGGAACCGGATGTCATCAGCGGCAAGGCCGCTAATGCTTCGATGGAATAAACGCGGCTAGTGCTGAGCAGCATCAATCCCGCGGTATGCGTCTTACAATACTCCAGAACATTCACCAAACTGCCGAGATTATGTTCGAAGAGCTGACGGCTGCTGCCCCGTCCATCGATTCCAGCCAGGACGCTGGGATTCGCCGCGGCATCGATCACCCAGTCCACTTTAGGAAGCGCTTCGAAGTCGCTTGCCTGGCGAATGTCGCCGTGAAAAAGCTTGATCCCCAGACGCTGCAATCGGGAGCGGTTATTCTCCGATCCGGGGCGCATGAAATTATCGATTCCGGCGATTGAAACACCCGCTTGGCGTTCCAGCAAATCCAGAGCCAGCGTGCTTCCCACGAAGCCGCAGATCCCGGTGATCAAAACCTTCATTGAGCGGCTTGTCCCAGCCGCCGCGACCAGCTTTGGGCGATCTCCTCAAAGGTTACCTGCAGCGATTTTGAGATGCCCCAGTTCGGATAATGCTCTTTCATCTTTCGCAGATCGCTGTAGTAGCAGATATGATCGCCGCTCCGATTTTGATCGACGTATTCATACTTCATCTTCTGTCCGGTAATCGCCTCGGCCATCTGAAAAGCTTCCAGAATGGAGCACGAATTATCTTTACCACCGCCCAAATTATAGACTTCGGCGATGCGCGGCGCCTTCCAGAATTCGTAGAGAAAACGAGCAACATCCTCGGAGTGAATGTTATCGCGAACCTGCTTGCCTTTGTAGCCGAAAATCTTGTATTCACGCCCTTCGATATTGCATTTGATCAAGTAGCTGAGGAAGCCGTGGAGCTCAACTCCGGAGTGGTTCGGACCGGTGAGGCATCCGCCACGCAGGCAGCAAGTAGGGATGTTGAAATAGCGGCCGTACTCCTGCACCATCACATCGGCTGCCACCTTACTGGCTCCAAAAATCGAGTGCTTGGATTGATCGATGGAGAACGATTCGGGGATGCCTTCAGAGTATTGTGGATCGGCGTAATCCCAGCGGGTTTCCAGCTCGTTCATCGCGATGGTATTGGGGCGGTCGCCATAAACCTTGTTCGTGGACATATGGATAAACGGCGATTCGGCGCAATAACGGCGTGTTGCCTCCAGCATGTTCAGCGTTCCCACTCCGTTGGTTTCAAAATCGTCGAAGGGAATCGCCGCGGCTCGGTCATGCGAGGGCTGGGCCGCGGTATGGATGATCAGGTCAGGGCGTAGCTGGGCAACAATCTCAAGAATGCGGGGACGATCGCGGATATCGGATGGATAGTGATCATACCCCGGTATTTCCTGCTTCAAACGGGAAAGCACCCAACTGGTGTCGCCCTCGGGACCGAAGAATTGGGCTCGGGCGTTACTGTCCACGCCCGCCACGCGAAATCCCATACGGCTGAAAAATACCGCAACCTCCGAACCAATCAGCCCACAGGAGCCGGTGACGAGTACGAGGTGTTTGCTTGTCGACAAGATTAAGTCCTAAGAAATATCGGGTGTAATTACTGATGCTGCCGCAGGGCCTGGAACCACTTGGCCTGTCTGGGAATCATAAGAAATCCAAGTATACTATAGCGGTTTCTCAGTCATTCTTTGCTCTTTGATTCCCCGCCGATCGTAATTCAGGCGAGCCGCGCCCGTGATCACGCTGGCATCAAGTACACTAAACGCAATGCAAGGTCCCACCGAATATCAGGAAGAACTGGAAACGATATACGGCAACCGCTTCAATGCCAGCGAGCAATATCGCAACAAGGTGTGGCGGACGCTGATCGAACACTGGTTTCAGAAGCTAATTCCCGTTGAATCGGTGGTTCTGGATCTCGGTTGTGGATTCGGACAATTCATCAATAATGTACAATGCGGGAAGAAATTCGCGATGGATCTGAATCCGGCGACAAAGCGTAAACTGGATCCCCAGGTTACGTTTTTAATGCAGGACTGTTCCACCACGTGGGACCTGCCGGAAAACAGTTTGGATGTGGTCTTTACCAGCAACTTTTTTGAGCATCTGTTTTCGAAAACCGACCTGAAGAATACGATTGCCCAGGCATCGCGTTGCCTCAATACCGGCGGCCGGATTATCGCCATGGGTCCGAACATCAAGTATCTGCCGGGCGCTTACTGGGATTTTTTCGATCATTACCTGGCGCTAACCGAACTTTCCCTGAAAGAAGCTTTCGACACGGCGGGATTACGTACCACCACCGTCATCGATCGCTTTTTGCCCTACACAATGGTGAACGCTCCCGAGTATCCCGTGGCGATGATGCGGCTCTATCTGGCAATTCCCTTGGCCTGGAAATTCATGGGAAAACAGTTCCTGGTGATCGCCGAAAAGCTTTAGATTTCGACCATTTCCACCCGATCCATCGCCAGAAATTCCTTAACATGGGGATGTTCTGACTTTTCCAGATCGGCGGTAGGCCCGAAGTAAATCGCCTTGCCTTCGAAAAGGAATACGACTTTATCGGCGACCTTGCGCATCAGGTCAAGGTCATGGGTGACCACTACCGATGTCAGGTTCAGCTGCTTCTTCAAGCGGAGCATCAGGTTGCCGAGATGGTCCGACATAATAGGGTCCACCATGGTGGTGGGCTCGTCATATAAGATACATTCCGGCTGAGCGGCAAGGGCCCGGGCGATCGCCACGGCACGCTTGTATCCCGTGGACAAATCAGTGGGGTAATGATCTCGAAACTCCAACAGATCCACCATGGTAAGCAGCCCGTTGACGACATCTTCTTTGTTTTGAGCGTTGTAGTCTTCCCGCAGCTCCAACGAGAAAAGTATATTCTCGGCCACGGTCAGCGAATCAAACAAGGCGCCGGATTGGAAGACCATGGTCACCTTCTTACGAATCCGGCGTAATTCGGTCTCGCCGTAATCGGTAATATCCTGATGCGAGACGATCACGCGGCCTTTGTCGGGTTTGAGGAAACCCATGATGTGTCCTAGAGTTACAGACTTCCCCACGCCGCTTCGGCCGATAATGGCGAGGGTTTCACCGGCATCGACGTAGAAATTGACATCGACTAAAATGGGCCGGTCAAACGTCTTATATACTTGACGGAATTCAATGTAATGAGTCGGTTCGCTCACTTAGGCTCCCTTTGCGGCGGTCCATTGTTCGGGGGTATTCGTATTCAACAATTGACGGTCTGGCGCAGGGTAGAAGGCGGTATCGAGATCATCAACCAACTCCCGCATTTTGAATCGTTTGGCGGCCAGCCGGCGGGTGACTTCGGCCAGACAAGTGGAGCGATAAGCAGCGCACAGGGGCTGGACACCGGCGGACGTCATGGCGGCGACGCAATTACCGCTATGCTGCCCGGCGCGGTCGACGATACCGCTCAGCAATTCGCTGGAAAGATGCGGAAGGTCACAGGCAATCAGCAGATTCCAGTCGGCTTTAGCGGAAACGAGAGCGCGGTGGAGGCCTCCCAGCGGCCCACAGTTCGGCCACCAGTCGTCAACAATGGGCAGGTCAAGTTCACTGTACAAAGCGGGAGAACCGATCAGCGTAACCGAGCCCGCCGCCTGCCGGACCAGCGCGGCGAGATGCCCTGCGAGCGGCATTCCGTTATAGGCGAGCAGGGCTTTGTCGCGACCCATGCGTGTGCTGCGTCCGCCCACCAAGACAAATCCAGCCCAGCGCATGAGAAAATGATAGCACTCGTATCTATAAGGAATACCTGGACGGCGAGAAAGAAAGCTTCGCTACCAGAGGGATTTCCGAGTATACTAAAAGAAAACAAATCGATGCATCTTTGTTTTTTACTTTTTGTGATTATGCTGGCAGCCAGTGGTTTACAAGCGGAACCGGTGCAGCAGCGTCCAGTGTCGATGGTCCACCTCGACCCTAAGACTGGGCAACTAGTGCGGAGCTTTGCACTGCCTTCCAGGCCGCCCGCAAGCACACTTTTCTCCACTAATTCGACCTCAGCCGGCATCATCTCCGGGCCTGATACGATCCTGAACGATCTGGTAGAGAAGGCCGCGGCGGCGCATAACGTGGATCCGCTGTTGATCCATTCCGTTATCAAAGTGGAAAGTAACTACAACACCTTCGCTGTGTCGCCCAAGGGTGCCGAAGGGTTGATGCAATTGATTCCCGCGACGGCGAAACGTTTTGGCGCGAAGAACAGTTTCAACGCCCAGGAGAACATCGAAGCCGGTGTGAAATACCTGAAGCATCTGCAAGACCTGTACAAGGACGACCGTCTGGCACTGGCGGCGTACAACTCCGGCGAGGGCGCGGTGGCCAAGTACAAGGCGATTCCGCCATATCCGGAAACGCAAAGTTACGTGGAAAAGGTGGGCAGGAAATACGGCGATGCGAAGCGCGCGGCGGAAGGCAAGAAAGCTAAACCAGCCACCATCGCCGCCGTGATTGATCCCGACTCCGCAAAAACGGAAGAGCGGCATCCGAAGCTGCAATACTACACCGATGCGCAAGGCCGACTTCACTTAAGGACACAATGATTTTATGACCGGCGGCATACGGCGGGATCTTTTCGGCGGATCACTCCGCGAAGCGATCATCCTTGTCGTTACTGTAGCCGCAGGCGGTGGATCTAGCTTTGCTGCAGAGAGTGGCACCCCTGTTCCGCTGAAAGTAACCGCCGTCCGATTTTGGTCGCTGGGCGATGTGACGCGCGTGGCGATAGAAACCAGCAGCGATTTCACTTTCAAATCGGATCATCTTCCAAACCCCGAACGGCTTTTCTTCGACATTGCCGGAGCGCACGCCGATGTGGGCCGCAAAGGCATGCGCGTCATTCCGGTGGGCGACAAGCTGTTGAAGCAAATTCGAATCGCCGAAACTCATCCCGGTGTCACCCGCGTCGTGCTCGATCTGGAGAATTCCATCGAAGTCGTCTCGTCGCAATTATCGAATCCCGATCGCCTGATGATCGAGCTGCACCTGCCGGGCGACGGACCGCAGCCGTCGTTGACCAAGAGTATCGCAGGATCAAAAAAGCTGTCGGACGTGAGCGCGCGTCCGATTGAACCGGACCTGATGTTGCCGGCGAACACATCGGTTTCCCTGCCCGCCCCGGCTCCGCTTCCTATCAATACAGCCGCCGTCCGAACTTCGCGGGCGACTCAATCATCAGCCGATCCGATCCTGCTATTGCCGCCCTCGCATGCACCCCGTCCACGAATCAATCCAGTCGAGCTGGGGGCTTTGGCGCGATTGCCCGAATACCCGCGTCCCACGCAACCGACGGCGCCCAACAGCCTTCTGGCGAAGATCACGCCCCCGCCCGTGGACATCACTCCTCCACCGCCGAAACTAATCAGTCCCGCGAATAATTCCGGCCCGGTTTCGCATGCGGCAAAGCACAACACGGAATCGCTAACACGCGTGCTGGGTCTGAAAATTGGACGCGTCGTGCTGGATGCCGGACATGGCGGCCATGATAGTGGCACGAACGGTCCAACGGGATTGCTGGAAAAAGACGTGGTGCTGGATGTCACCCGGCGGCTGGGCAAGCTGGTTGAAGACAAGCTGGGTGCTGAGGTGATTTATACCCGATCGGACGATACATTCATTCCTCTGGAAGAACGGCCGAGGATCGCGAATACGAAAAAGGCGGATCTATTTCTGTCTATTCATGCGAATTCGTCGGTAGTGCACGCGGTGTCTGGAATTGAAACGTATTACTTAAATTTCACGACATCGAAAACGGCGATGGATGTAGCAGCCCGCGAAAATGCCGGTGCCGAGAAGTCCATCTCCGATCTGAAAGATCTTTTGCAGAAGATCGCCTTGAAAGATAAGGTGGATGAATCGCGGGAGTTTGCATCGCGCATACAGACGGCGATGCTAGGACCAGCGCCCGCGAAGACCGTAAACAAGACGCGTGACAGAGGGGTAAAGAAAGCGCCGTTTATCGTGCTGATCGGCACTTCCATGCCATCGGTATTGGCTGAGATTGGATTCATCAGCAACCCACAGGAAGAAACGCTGATGCGCAAGGCCGAGTATCGCCAGAAGATCGCCGAATCGCTGTACCGTGGCGTTGCTTCTTATATTGAGACTCTGAGCCACTTCGAAGTCGCCCGCCATAAGGGCGAGTAAGCCAGCGCAATCTACTTCTTTGCCGTCTTCTTCAGCTCTTGGTCGATGATCGGACCGGCGGCTTCAATACTCGTGTTCAGCCGCTGGCCGTTTATGAAAAAAGTAGGTGTGCCGAAGACACCAGCTTGTTCCCCTTGCTTCGCCTCGCTGTCGACGGCCGATCTGTATTTGCCAGAATCCAGGTCGGCGGTGAACTTCGGCATGTCCATTCCAATCTCCTTGGCCCAGCCAAGAATATTGGGTCGCGAGAGGTTCCGAAAATTGGCGTACATCTTATCGTGCATCGGCCAGAATTTGCCTTGGGCGTGTGCGGCGAGCGCGGCTTCAGCGGCGAGCTTAGCCTGAGAATGTGAATCCAGTGGAAACTGCTTGAAGACCAGCCGCACATCATTCGGATGAGCCTTCAGCAGAGTATTCGCTTTCTCTACGGCAATTGCGCAGTAGGGGCATTGAAAATCGGAGAACTCGACAAGCGTGATCCTGGCATTTGCGGGTCCTTTCGATGGAGCACCCTCGATGGGCAGCTTCACCGGATCTTCCAGCAGCTTTTGCGGAGAGGGCTGGATGCCGGAATCAGCTAATAAGTCACGAATTTGAATCGAGTTCTTGCCATCGCGAACGCCTTGAATCACCACACTCGCCAGCTTCTTGCTGTAGGTGCACGGCGGGTCCTCAATGCGGCATTGGGCGATTTTCATATTGCACCCGCAAACGCAGCCGTTCTCACGCAGGATCAGTAGCGCGGCCTTGGTTTGCGCGGGAGTCAGCCCGGTAAGGTCGACACCAGGCAGGTCGGCCGCATCCTTCCACGGGGTCTGGCAGAATGCCGCCGAGATCACAAACACAGTCAACATCCAAAAGCGCATAGCCATATTATCGCGCGACAGCCTTAGGCGGGTATTTCTTAGCTGCATCGGCAAAATGAAAGGGCAGAGTATCGGGCACTACGCTTACCTCTGTCGTGAACTTGAACGGAAACTTGCCGCCATTGGGATATATCAATTCCACAAAGAATGCCGTGTAACCGGACGCGGGTTGGGGGACCGTTACAGTGTAGACTCCCTTCGCGGTTTCTTTCAGCGGCGTCGACCGATAAGCCTTGCCGATAGTGTCGACCCGAAAATCGCGAGCGTTCGGATTCGTCGCCTGCCACAAATTTACTTCACCCGGAACATCGACCACCCTAACCACAAGAGTGCCGTCCTTCTGCTTGATCCAGGAGAACCTCGGCCGGGGCTTGCCGCTAAGAACCGCCTGATAAAACGCCAGCATGCTGTCCACTGCGTCCGACCCGGCAAGATTGTGCTTGGCATTGGGAACATAGCGCAGATGCTTTTCTTCAGGCAGTTGGTCATAGTAAAACTGCGCGCCATCGGGCAGAAAGAATTGATCGCCGGATGCATTGATCATGAACTTCGGCATGCGGAGGGCGGGCCGATCGCGATAGTTGTAGGGATCTTCCAGCTGCAACACGGCCTGATATTCCGGAGTTCCAATCTTCGCCGGAAACAAGCCTTGTTCGACGTAATCATTCAAAGCCGACGAGAAGAATCCATACGCTTCGAAGTGGTGTTTTGTGATGGCTTCGCTATTCAACGCGTCGATCACCATGGGCATGATAGCGATAACGCGATGGTCAACTGCACCGATCAACCACGTAGTCCAACCACGTTTCGATCCACCGGCCACGACGAACTGATTCACTTCGATCTTGCCGCCGGCGTCGCTGGCGAAAAATTCCTGCATCGCGTCCATCGCCCGCACTCCGCTCTTCACCATCGCCATCCGGACCAGCCAGGTGTCGTCTTTAGTAGCGAAATGCTTCAGGCGGCTATAGGCGATCAGCCCATCTTCAGAGCGCGGCACATTCACGGAATCGGTAAAGCGCAGCGGTTGATTTGGAACCATTCCCAACTCGGCGACAATGGAGCCGGTCTCCGTCGCGATATGCACGGACCGGGCCGGGGGCTTCACGGGCGCGGGATCTTTATTGCCGCCTTGACCGATAAACAGCAACGCCTTATGGGTGGTGAGACGATCCGGCTTAACGATGGTCAGCCAGTGCTTCCACACCGGGCGATCAACTTCCTGTTCGGTGCGCCAACTCTGCGAGGTGAGTTCAAGCACGTAGGTCTTGTAGCCTTCACCGGGAATCGCACTCATCACTTTCCAACCGTATACCGCGTCTTTCTTGGCAACGTAGCGATCAAGGGAGTTCTCTTGCGCCAGCACGCCAGAGGCGATCACAAAAATTCCCAGAATCGATTGGAGCATGAGCATCGAAACAGTATATAAGCTGCGCTGGATAGAAGTTCAGTAACAACCACCTAACCGCCATCACCTGCTATATTGTGTTTCCATGACGATCCTCTGCATCGCGAGTTACGAAAAGGGCCACGATTTTCTCAGAGAGAGCAAACGTCTGGGTCACCGCGTAATTCTGATCACGTCCAAGAGTCTGGAACACAGCGCGCAATGGCCTTGCGACAGTATCGATGAAATCTATTACATGCCGGACGTCGAAAAGAAATGGAACGCGCGGGACGTCGTTTTAGCAGTGAGCTATTTAGCGCGGTCGCGGCAGATCGATCGCATTGTTCCGCTAGATGATTTCGACCTGGAAATCGCGGCTACTTTACGCGAGCACCTACGTGTTCCCGGCATGGGAGAATCGACCACGCGATACTTTCGCGACAAGCTGGCAATGCGGATGCGGGCGCGCAACCAAGGTCTGAACGTCCCCGACTTTGTGCACGTGCTGAACTACGATCGCATTCGGGAATTCATGGATCGCACGCACGCGCCTTGGGTGCTAAAACCTCGATCATCAGCCGGGGCTATTGGTATTAAAATGATCGAATCTTCGGAAGAATTTTGGCGGACTCTGGACATATTGGGCGATCAGCAATCCTATTATTTACTGGAAGGCTTCGTGCCAGGCGATATCTTCCATGTCGACACGCTGGTTTATGAGCGCGAAATACTCTTCGCCGTAGCCAGCGGATACGGACGCCCTCCGCTCGAGGTTTCGCACGGCGGAGGCATCTTCACAACGCGCATTCTTTTACATGGATCGGATGATGATAAAGCCTTGCTCGAGACAAATGCCAAGGTGTTAAAGGCTATGGGCTTGCTGCGCGGCGCAGCGCACACTGAATTCATCAAGAGCCATGCGGACGGTAAAATTTATTTCCTGGAGACGGCTGCCCGGGTAGGCGGCGCCCATATTGGCGACTTGGTAGAGGCGGCAACCGGAGTTAATTTGTGGGCCGAATGGGCGAAGATCGAGATCGCCGCAGGATCCGAGCCATACACGGCTCCAGCCACTCGCGGCGATTACGCGGCATTATTAGTGTCGCTGTCGAAGCAGGAGTACCCCGATACTTCCGCGTACACCGATCCGGAACTAATCTGGCGCATGTCGGACAAGCCGCACCATGTCGGATTGATCGTTAAATCACCCAGTTTCGATCGCGTTACGGAGTTGTTGGATCAATATGTTTCGCGGGTGCGGAATGATTTCTGGACTTCACTGCCCGCGGTGTAATGAACAAGTTTCAGACGACATTTAAATATGTGCTGTAGACCTCATCGTCGATCGCAAAAAAAGGACGCAGTTCCAGTGGACTCGCCATCGTATCGCTGTGCCAACTGGTCTGCCCATGAAGGCGCGTTGCCGATAGTAATTGATGGCGGGTGACTGCTGGTGGATGTTCACCTATGGGGAATAACACAATCGGGCCCCGTACCAGGGCGACTGTGTTTGGATGCTCAGCGTCAATGTGCTCCAAACGCATCGGTAATAGTAGCTCCAGTTCGATGCGATCGCCGTCCTTCCACTTGCGTCGCAGACTGATGAAGCCCGCCTGGACCGAAGCGGAGACGCGCTGGCCATTGACGGCGACGGTAAAGCGAGAAGACCATTCCGGGATTCGCAGGCTCAAAGAAAAAGCCTCTGGCCGTGAGGCGCCCACGCGTAACGTGATCTTGCTGTCTAGTGGATAATCGCTGTTCTGCGTTAGTGTGAACTGCTCGTCGCCGGTGGTGATCCAGCGAAGGGTGGAAGGCAGATAGAGATTCACCAATATCCCGCCGGCTTCGCGGAAGTAAGCGAGTAAACGATAGTCGGCGGCGACTTGCGGGAAGGTGCCGGAACAGCATGGCCAGGCATCCCCGAAGTAAGCCTTACGCGTCGCGGCCTGATAATCCGAATAGTAGAACGCTCGCCCATCGGACTGCAGCGGTTTTGCCCCGAGGATCGTGTTGTACAACACTCGTTCCATGCTGTCGCCATAGCGGCCATCTCGCGTCACCCGCAGCAAATAACGAGTCAGCTTGCAGTGCGCGTAACTGCCGCAGGGAGTTTCAAAGCCGCGATGCGTGCCGGTCAAGCTGGTATACAGTGCACCAGTTTGGGGAACCACGAAACTCTCGTTCGGCCCCCAGCCGCCAGTAGCAAAGCTCTGCGTTTCGGAAATCATTGCAAAGGCGTTTTTAGCTGCGCGCAGATGCTTTTGGCTGCCATCAACCAGATAAGCTTGCATGGCCGAACTGAGTGCATTGCAGAAACTATAGGCGTGGTGATTCGCCAGAACGTTTTTATTTTCAGATAGCGGATTGAAGAAGGTATCGTCCAGTAGAAAACGCACCGCCAACTTCCGGTATCTCTCACCGGCGCCGGTGGTGGACGCTATATATAGATTCTCGGGCAGTGTGTAGGATTCGTCCCAGAGATACTCGTTGGCCGTATTTTCTCCCATGGATTGGCGCCAACGTTTCTGCGGGTCGTCTCGATCCAGTGCCCGCGGCGGCAAGTGCGGCTCGGCTGCATCGGTGGTGAGGTCCAGCAGTCGCCGGGCCTGCGATAGACCGCCAAACCGCTGTGCGTCCACCAAACCGATCACCATCTTGTCGTAGTTATAGGCGGGAAAGCGAAAGTTCGCGTAAAACCGGCCGGAAATGGCGGGCTCGTACATAGCCAGAATCCGTTCCAGCTTCTGCCGGGTAACTGCGTCGCGATGGATGGCGTAGCCGCGCGCGAGTGCGGAAATCCATTGGCCAAAACAGTGCGCGGGCGCGAATCCATGACCGCCGCTTTCCGTTTTCTGAAGCGGCAACTCGTCATACCATCCGCCAAGGTCAGGGCCAGGACCGGGAAGCCCGGCGCGCAGCCGCCAAGGCTTGAGCAAACTGTCTTCGTTCAACGATAGGAGTACGGCCTGCGTCTGTTCAAATTGAGTCTGCGCGAGCCCGGGCGCGAGATCGACGTCGCCATAGCTAAATTCTTGTAACGGATCTGGGGTCAGCGCGCTTCCCGGCACAGCAGAAGAAAGTGCGGCCGCAGCTAGCCCGGCGGATCGCAAAAATGAACGGCGAGATTCCATAAATTCCTGCTGCAATCTTACATCGCCAAGATGGGCGCGGTGTCAAATCGCCAAGCCCACAAAGGCTAACGTCGACCCGGCCACCCCTGCCAGTACGGGTACCTAATGGATCGCGGAAATCATTCCGCTCCGTTAACTCCGCGAAATCGGGCTTCCCCATTCCACGCTCTGGCGGATTGCCCGCTTCAAAATTTTGCCGCCGGGATTTCGGGGCAATGGTTCAGCGCGCATCACGATAAATTGCGGCACCTTGAAATCGCCCAACCGTTCCCGGGCGAAGGCGGCGATTTCCTGCGGTGTTGCTTGTTTACCAGGGCGCAGCACAATCACAGCACCTACCTTTTCACCCATCATCTTATCGGGCACACCCATCACCGCCGATTCAAATACGGCCGGATGGGCGGCCAGCGCGTTTTCCACTTCCACGCAGTACACATTCTCTCCGCCGCGATTCACCATATCCTTCTTGCGATCCACGATTTGGACGAAACCCTCGTCGTCGATCCGCGCCAAATCCCCTGTATGCAACCAGCCGTTGACGAATGTCTCGGCGGTGGCTTCGGGCTTGTTCCAATATCCTTTGACGACGTTTGGCCCGCGAATCAGAAGCTCGCCAACACCGCTGCCAGGGTCGACATCGGCCAGGTCGACATCGACAACCGGCGCCGCAAAGCCCACAGTCTCCGGACGCTGATGCGCGTACTCGTGCGGCAAGAAGGTAGCCACTGAAGAAGTCTCCGTCAGGCCGAATCCATTGCCCAATCGCGCATTCGGGAAAGCATGCATCAGACGCGCGACCAGGTCCGGCGGAGTCGGGGCGCCCCCGTAGGAAACCCATTGAATCTGACTTACATCCAGGTCTTTAAAGTTGGGTTGATTGATGGCGAACCAATAAATTGCCGGTACCGAGGTGAGTGAATTGATGCGCTCGTCGACGATAGCCCGCAGGAAAGCCTGCACCTCGAATTGGGGCATGATCACAGTCGCCGACGCCCGCTGACAATTCGGCAACAGTTGACTATTGCAGCCGGTGACATGGAACAGCGGCACGGAAACCAGATTGCGAATGCTACCGTCATCGGGCAGCGTAGAGATGCGGGCGCACGTCTCAACATTGGAGAGGAAATTCTCGTGCGTCGTCATCGCGCCCTTCGGAAAACCCGTTGTTCCACTCGTATAAAAGATGGCGGCGACGTCGAGATATTGCAGATCCTCGGCGGCATATGGATTGCCGTTTGGTAGCGGCTGGCCGGGCAAAAAGCTATAGATGGAACCGGAATCGCTCAGAACGTAATCCACCTCGGCCTCACTGAAGCGCGTATTCACCGGCACGACAATCGCACCCGCCAATTGCGCCCCATAGAAGGCAAGGCACCAGGCGAGCCCATTGCCAAGCTGGATTGCGACACGATCTCCGCTGCGAATTCCCATCGCCCGGAGTCCACCGGCGACATGGGCTGCCCTATCCCACAATTGTTGGAAGGTGTTTCGCTCACCGCCAATTTCCACGATCGCCTCTTGATGCGGGGCCCGGTCGACCACGGCGCGCAGCATGTGTACCAGAGATGCCGGCCGATCCCGATACCGGGCAATCCCATCCAGCCCGCGAACAATATTGGAGTTGTCGAAAGGTCGAATCATAGCTCAATAACCGCCTTGGTGTTCGAAAATCTTACCTGGATTGTGAACGAGCATGGTTTCGATTTGTTGCGCCGTAACACCGCGGGCCGTCAATGCCGGCAGCACGTCGTTATGGATGTGCAGATAATGCCATCGGGGAAGCATCACCGGCACGGCGTGTTCCGGAAACCAATCGCTGAAGCACGCCGCATCTTGCGACAGCAGCAGCTTTCCCGCATGGCCGCGCTCACACAATGCAACGACCGTATTCACGCGATCTTCAAAGGGCAGAATGGAATCGATCCCAAAGCGATCCATCCCAAGATAGGATCCATTCGCCATCAACTCCTCCAGATAGGCGATGTCCGTTGTGTCGCCGGAATGGCCGATAACTACGCGCGATAAATCCACGCCTTCTTCGAGGAAAATCTTCTGCTGATCGATGCCGCGCCGGGTGTGGGCGTGCGTATGCGTGGATATCGGAACGCCGGTTTGACGATGCGCCTGGGCCACTGCTCGCAATGCCCGCTCGACACCAGGGGTGAGGCCTAACTGATCCGTCGCGCATTTCAGGATTGCCGCTTTTACGCCAGTCCCGGCGATGCCCTCGCATATATCCTGCACAAACATATCGGTCATGAATTCGCGTCCGCCGAATACGCTACCCGGACCCTTAAAGTGAAAGTACATCGGAAGTTCGTTATAGGTGTAGATCCCTGTCGCCACCAGGATATTGAGCTTCGTCCGTGCCGCGATGCGTTGAATCCTCGGGATGTCGCGTCCCAATCCGATTACCGTTAGATCGACTAAGGAGTGTACGCCGCGGCCGTATAGTTCATTCAACCGCTGTACCGCATCATCGATGCGCCGCTCTTCATCGCCCCAAGCGGAAGGGTAATTCCGCATGATCTCCGTCGACAGGACGAAGATGTGCTCGTGCATGAGAGTGACGCCAAGCGCGGAAGTATCGAGCGGTCCGCCGACGGAGGGGATGATCGCCATATGACGACTTCGACGCTATCACTTTTCAGCCCGCGAGTGCGAGCCTTACTCGTAACGCAAGGCAATCATCGGGTCGATGCGTGTGGCCCTGCGTGCTGGAATTCCCCCGGCAAGCAACGCGATGACAATCAGAATCCCGGTGGCCCCAACCAGTGTGAATGGATCGTAGGGCGCGAGCCCGAACAATTGAGATTCGACAAGTCTTCCGAGCACATACGAAGCCGGAAGGCCGATCACGATTCCGATTGCAGTCATGAAAGCAACCTCTTTGAGTACCAGCCAGACCACGTTGCCTTGCTCGGCGCCGAGAGCCATGCGAATGCCGATCTCGCGTGTTCGCCGGGCTACCGAATAAGCCATCACGCCGTACAGCCCAATGCTCGCGAGCACTGTCGCCAGTAGACCGAAGAATGCCGAGAGCGACGCGATAATCCGCTCCACCAGGAGAGCTTCGTCTACCTGATCTTCCATCGTTTTCATGTTGAACACGGGTAGATTGCCGTCGATCCGGCCGACTTCCGCACGGACGCTATTGCCAGCCTGCCCGGGCTCCTGTTGCGTGCGGACGTAGAAATTCATACTGGTAAGAGATTTATCCTGCATGTAAGGAAAGTACACCGATATCGGAACTTTCTCGCGCAGGCTCTGCATCTTTCCATCGGCTACGACGCCAATGATTTCGATGTCCATCGGTCCCCGTGACGGTTGGGCCGCAACGTGTTTTCCGATTGGATTCTCGCCGCCGAAAAAGCGCCGTGCCATGGTCTCGTTCAGAATGCAAACCTTAGCCGCTCCAAGCTTGTCGCTTTCCCGGAAATCGCGGCCCGCGATGACAGGTACCCCTATTGTTGAGAAGAACTTTGGCGCCACGAAATTCGTGTACGGATTCATGTCCTCGTCTTCCCTAGGCTTATACCCTTCCACGCGGACTGTCGACAAATTCATATCGCCTGAGAGCGGTCCGACCTCCGCCATGCTAACGCCGCGAACACCACCGAGATTCCCGATATTGTCCTGTAGTTGCACGAACAGAGCTTGGATGCGTTCCTGGCTGTACCCATTGAGCGAGGGCTCAAGCGAAAACTCCAGAAGGTGATCGGTGCGAAATCCAGGATTTAGGCTTTTAAGGTTATACAGGCTGCGGGCAAACAAGCCGGCCCCCACCAGCAGAAGGAGAGACAGCGCCACCTGAGCCACCACCAGCCCTTTGCGAAATCGCACGTGGCCCAAACCGCCAGAGATGTTTCCCGCTTGATCCTTGAGCGTGGGAGCGAGAGCCGGGCGAGTCGACTGCAATGCCGGGACCAAGCCGAATACCACGCCAGTAACGATCGCCAGACTAAAATTGAAAGCCAGGACGCGAACATCCGGATGCGAGCTGAAAGCGCCCATCGCGTCGGGGAAGGGGAGGAAAGCGATTAGCGCGTCGCCGGCCCACGAGGCGACCAGCAGACCAACCGCGCCACCGACCAAACCCAATATCCCGCTTTCAATCAGCAGCTGCCGCACGATCTGGCCGCGGCTCGCACCTAACGCCAAGCGGATAGCGACTTCTTTTTGACGAGCTGCGGCGCGGGCCATTAGAAGATTCGCCACATTGGCGCAAGCGATCAGCAACACCAATCCGACCATGCCCATCAAGACGATCAGCGGCGCGGAAAACTGCTCCTGTAATTGGGACATTCCCGTCGCGGCAGGAAGTAGCCTTAGAGGTTTGCTGACGAAGCGGTCTCGAAAGCGCTTCGAATCTGACGCTATTCCCTTCAGCTCTTCCTCTAATATCTGACGGTAAAGAACCGCCATGCCAGCTTGAGCCTGGGCCGCGGTGACTCCGGGCTTCAATCGGGCGATGACATTCAGCCACATGTTCCGCCGGTTGTCTAACTCGTTCCAGGTCGGCGTCGCTTGCGCCTTCATCATCATTGGCAAAAAGACGTCGATGACGCGGCCAGTCTCGGTTCCTTTAAAGCCTGGCGCGGACACTCCAATGATGGTCATCGGATTTCCATTGATCAGGATCTTCGAACCAAGGACATTTTTACCGCTGGCAAACCGTTGCTGCCAGAATCCGTACGAAAGAATCGCCAGGGGATGTCCTCCGGGAATTTTGTCGTCGTCCTGGGAGAACGGACGGCCGAGAATCGTGGAGACGCCAAGCACTTCAAAGTAGTTGCCGGAAATCAGTTCGCCGCGAACGCGTTCCGTTTGGCCGTCGCGAGACATAGTGAAACTAAGACCGTAGCGTGCCAGGACGCCAGAGAAGACGGGCGATTTATCGCGAAAATCCACATACATCGGATAGGAGAACGCGTGATCGTTGCTCATAGACCCCTGGTTAGCTCCTTTCTGATCGAGCAGGACGAGCTGTTCCGGATGCTTTACCGGCAAAAGGCGCAATAAGACCTGGTCAAGCATCGAGAAGATCGCCGTATTAGCGCCAATGCCGAGTGCCAGCGACAAAACGGCCACTACGCTAAAAATTGGGGCCTTTAGAAGTGTCCGGCCAGCAAACCGCACGTCTTGCAAGAAATTCATGGAGTGGTATTATGCACGGGGAGGGCCGCTTACAGATATCCGCAAACAAAGGACTTTCCAGTTGCGGACGTTCGCTTTTGGGACGGTAAAACCCGAGAGTGGGAAGATCGGATTAAAGAAACGTATCATCCACGATAATCGGGGTTAACGTAGTTAGTATAGCTAGCCGATAAGCAATCGTGGGACTAGCAGAATGGTTGAAGAACAGCGAATATTAGATGAGGAAAGCGTGCCCGAGATAAGCGTCATAACCGATCAGCACGAAGAGTCGTTGCCGCTTCTTTCCGGATCGAGAGAAGGGACGCCCCCGATGCGCATCCTGATCGCGGATGACAGTGTCGTTTCTCGCCACCTTCTGGATGTCACGCTGCGAAAATGGGGCTGCGACGTTGTCGCGGTAAGCGACGGTAACGAGGCTTGGGAAGTGATGCAGCGCGACGACGCTCCGGCGCTGGCTGTCCTCGACTGGGTAATGCCGGGCTTGACTGGCCCAGAGGTCTGCCGTAGAGTTCGCGCCCGCGCCCGCGAACCATACACGTATATCCTATTATTAAGTTCGAAAGGTCTAAAAGGGGATTTAATCGAAGGCATGGAGGCTGGCGCCGACGATTATCTGATAAAGCCCTTCGATCAGCACGAGTTGAAAGTCCGCTTACGAGCCGGAATCCGCATTATCGATCTGCAGGCAAAATTGTTGGCTGCTCGCGAAGCATTGCGTGAACAGGCAACACAAGATTTTCTGACGCGAATTTCCAACCGATCCTCCATTTTGGAAACGCTGGAACGCGAATTAAACCGCAGCGAGCGCGAGGGACGCCCAATTGGAGTCGTGCTGGTGGATTTGGATCATTTCAAGTCGGTCAACGACAACTACGGCCATTTCGCCGGCGACGGAGTCTTGCGCGAGGCTGCACGCCGAATGAAGGGATGCATTCGCCCATACGATGCCATCGGCCGTTATGGCGGAGAAGAATTTCTGATTGTGCTCCCCGGTTGTGGGGATGTAGCCACAAAAGACGAAGCCGAAAGAATGCAAAAAGCCCTTAAGGCATCGTCGATCGATTTGAAGGAAGCTTCGTTTACATTAACCGGAAGCTTCGGGGCGACATCGTTGCAGGCTGGCGATGTGTCCAGTCCGGAAACTTTGATTCGTCTGGCCGACGAGGCCCTGTATAAAGCTAAGCGCGAGGGACGCGACCGGGTAGTGTTTCTGCCGTCGAACAGCGAGATCCCAACCGCGTAGACATCGCTTTATAACAACTGTTCCTGCAGGGCAGTAAATTTTTTCGGCGTCATCAAATGGAATCGTATCTCCAGGCGCGTGAAGGGTCGCAGCGCTGCCGTTAAATCGTCACCCGGTGCTTCCGTGCCGGCGATGAACATGCTGCCCGACGCCACCTTGAATGGCACCACTTTCCATCCGCTGACGATGTGTTTGGGCAGGGAACGAGCGACGTTCCGCGAGATTTGCTTGGGTTCGATCCGAGCGATGGGTAGCCCCTGTTGCAACGCCAGAGCCTCACAGAGTTGATCGTCGGTGATCTTGCCGGTTGCCACCAAATACTGTTCAATGCTGCCGTCTCCCACTTTCGTCGCAAGGGCTTCCAGAAGTTCTTCTTCAGTGATATACCCGCAGCAAATCAACATCTCGGTTAAGAATCGTTTGTGCTCAAGCAACGCCGTGCGCGATGGGTAGGCGTGCTCGGTCTTCAGCCAAACAAGAGGCTGACGGCGAAACTTCGCAATGGCAAATCGATACAGCGCCCGGGTTGTAGCGATTGCATTGATCCAATTGGCGAAAACGGCCCGGATCGGAACCCCCAGCGCGAATCGCCAGCCGTAGACGCGGGTAACGCAACCACCCCTCGCCAGCGTATGAATCATTTGAAGAGCGATAGCAAACGGGAGCAGACGGTTCGGTGCGAAGTGCGCAAGTCCCCATGGACCGCCCGTAAATGTGGCCCAGGCCAGGGTTAGCATCCCATAGAGGAAAATTGCGTTCGCAAGCAGGCTGAGAGGGTTGCCAATGAGGCTCTTTCGATCGCGCCACAGCCAGTAGACCTGGCCAATTCCGCCGCTCCAACCATGCCTGTCCCAACTCTGAAGCGAAATTCCGGTCACCCAACGAGTACGCTGGCGGATGGCGGCGCGTCGATTCTGCGGAAAGAACTCGCGAGTGGCCACGAAACTTCCCCGCGCCTTGGTGATGGGAACGAATATCTGTTTGCATCCCAAATTTTTAAGGCGCAGCCCGTTTTCATAATCTTCGGTAAGACAGACGGGTTCAAAAATCCGGTTCGATCCCGATACCGCCAACTTCTCCAAGGCCTCGCGCGAATAGCCAGTGCCGACTCCGGCCGAGGGGACGAATCCACCTAACCGCCGGCGAACCGGAAGGTCGCGGGTTTGAAACTCGGCGAACTCGTCGCAATATATTCCATGCGTTATCGAAAGGAATGGAGTGGGAAGAGCCAGGACGGGAATCTGAATGAAATCGTAGTGATCGCCGAAGTAATTAATCCAACGCAGGGCTTCGGGATGGATCAGATCTTCGGCATCATGAGTTACTACCATGTCGAAGTGGCAGCCATGGCGTTCTTCATGAAGGAGCATGCGTTGAAAAACCCAGTTCAAGCAATCGGCCTTGGACGTGGGGCCATCGTGCGGACATACGGCAAGGTGGACGCGGGGAAAGCGTGCGGCAATTTCCTGGACAGCTTCGATAGTCGCTCCGTCATTGGGGTACGTCCCGACAAAAAAGTCATACGTCGTATATTTGTTGGCCGCAATGTTGTGTTCCAACATCTTGCCGATTACTTCAAATTCCTTCCATAAAGGAACGAAGATGGCAATCCGCTTGGGAACCGCGGCAACAAGATCGGCCTCGGTGGGCAGCGGTATTTCCAGCCGCCAGTGTCCTATCCAGACCCAAGCTGCGGCGAGTAGCACGAACAGGTCGTCCAGCCCGCTGAGTAGGATGTAGGCCGATAAGGGGCCCAGTATCCAGCCGATTATGGAGTCTATACTGTCTAACGCGAATAACACTGGAGTACTAGTGGGCCGAAGGCGCGGAAATTCGCATAAAAAGTAAAATGTAGAATCGGTGGGTACTCCTTCCCTTCGTTTGTGGGCCTGGAAGTTAGGTGCTTTCCCTAACCAGTCTGCATACTCCGCTCGATGTCAGTTTTTCCCGGCAGCATATAACTTGGTATGTGCGAGGTTTTATAGTGGCTTATTATCGGTATCCCCGGCCTTATACGCAGCGAATTACATCCGAGTCGGGCGTCGTGAATGCATCCGTCGCCAAGACCACGTTTATTGTCGTTTCCCTGACGCTGATGTGCACCCTGCTGTTTATGTTGCAAAACGTATATCGCGTGCAAAAGAAGGTCGCGGACTTGCAGCAGGAGATTGCTAAATCACAACAGCTACTGTTGGCTGAAATCTCAAAAGTCCAGGAGATGTCAGCGATTACGGCCACTTCCAATCGCAAGACCTTGAAGACCTTGCGAGAGGAGTTGGAAATCGCCAGGCACGAAGTGGAAAAATCAGCGGGGCAGACAAAAGTAGATGCCGTAGGGAACGTTCAGCGCTTGGCCAAGGAACTGAAGTCAGCCGAACTGCAGCAGAATGAACGGCATGAGCAAGTGAAGAGACAACTCTCCGACATGAGCCAGGGGGTAGCCAAGGCCGACGAAAAGATCACGGGCGTTTCGGCCGATGTCACCAACGTGCGGAATGAGGTGGCGGAGACTCAGACATTCCTAAAGAAAGCCGTATTCGATCTGAAACAGGTGGTGGGCGATATGGGCGTCATGAGCGGACGGATTGCCACGAACGCCAAAGAACTCGAGTTGCTGAAGGCCGTGGGCGACAGGAACTATACGGAATTTCACCTCACCAAGGGGAAAGAAGCGCTTCCGGTAGGCAACGTCGGCGTGCTGCTAAAGAAAACCGATCCCAGTCGCCGCAAATATACAGTCGAGTTGGTTATTGAAGACGCGCGCGTCCAGAAGCGGGATAAAACGGTCAATGAACCGGTTCAATTCTACGTGTCGCGCAACAAGCAGCCCTATGAGATTGTGGTGAATCAGATCACCAAAGATAAGATCGACGGTTATCTGGCGACGCCCAAGGTCGAATTGCAGCGGCAGTAGGTTTGGGCCAGATAGATCATTTCGCGATTCGCAGCGGATCAATTCCTTTCGCCAGACTATAACTGGAACCAACCGAACCAACAACGCAGGTGCGGCGATCAAGGTTCGCCAGTTCGCGGATGCGGTACGTCGCCTCAATGCCCGTGCAGTGCGCGCTGATAAAATACTTCAGCCCAAAGTCACGCAATTTTCCGGCGGTCCAGGCTAGCTTCTCATCGTCGGCGTTGAACAGGTGTAGACCGCCGACTATGGCGTGAACGGGGCTCAGGTTGATTGCCTGGCGGGCGAATTCAAGAGTGTTGACGATCCCCGCGTGCCCGCAGCCTGTGACAACGATTGACCCCCGATCCGTTTCCAGCACCACCGATTGGTCTTCCGGAATATTATCTTCGATGATGCCGCTGGGCGTCACTATCTTTCCGACCGTGCTCCAGTTTCGCTCCGGATACTTACGCGGCACGGGACCGGTGAGCCAGATACCGGGGTATAGCTCGACGGGCTTGGAGTTCTCAAAAAACTTACCGCCCGAACCTTCATATTCACTCTTTATAGCGAGAACTGGATTGCTTTCTTTCGCGTTAGGCCCCGGTCGGCTATAGAAAATTCCTCGCGCCACATAAGCGCGCGATAGGCCGGAGCGATTTACAGGTAGCACAGCCCGGCGAAGAGTGAGCAAGCCACCTGTATGGTCGGAATGGTTGTGTGTAAGAACCACGTCGGTGATGGAGGCAAGATCGACTCCGAGTTCTCTCGCATTTTCGAGAACAGTAGATGGTCTCGCACCTGTGTCCACCAAGATGCGATGACCATCGGCTTCCACAATCGCCGAGAAACCCCACTCTCCAATTCCATCGTCGGCGAGCATGGTCGAGAGAATGCGAATACTGACGTCCTTCACCCGGTGGGGCGAAGCGGGGAGCAGGGCAGTGGAAAGAATCAGGGCGAAAAGCAGCTTGCCGGTCATGCGAATTATTCTACAAGAGGTTGTAGACGGACCTGCCCGCGCTGGGCGGCATCAATTCCCGATGTAGAGATTATGTCCGTCTTGTGAGATCGCAACGCCGCGAAACGGGGTAACCAGGGAGTAAAACGTCGCCGCTCCGTCGGGGCCCAATTGATAGACAACGCCTGGCAACGAAGATAGTAGGACGGGGCCGGGGCCGTTGGGCCGTAAACCCGATTCAGCAACCTTGTTTCTGGCTGTTGAAACCGGTTGTACGCCTTCCTGCGGCACAGGGACGTTTTCCTGTGGTGTCTGGGCCCGAACAGTGACAACGATTGCAATCAGCGAGGCGAGCAACAGAAGTGTTTGATGGCTTCGTTTCATATACGGCTTATCGGCCCAATCTCTAGGAGCAAGATCTAAACCTTGCTACAAGAATTTACCACAAAGTCCTCCACCAGTACCATATGAACAAAGTACTAATCCAGTTGCCGTTCACTAATTAGCCAAGGGCAATAAACGGCAGTACCCGGAGTAAGAGTATTCCTATAAATCTTCGTCGTTTCTTCGCCTTACGAGCGTTGGAGAAAGTTTCGTTAACGGATTTTAACCTAACTGACCGAGGTCGAAGAATCGCTCACCGACCGCGTAACTCGATGGTTTTAAGTGCCGTCCCCCAACATGAGCAATTGGAAGGCCACGTAAGATAGCCCCCATCCCCCGCGTTTTATACCTTGACCGCTCAGTGCAACCGATTGTAGAGTAAGACTTTCGCGTACAAATTAATGCAGTTATAACAAAGGATAAGCATGACTTGTTTGCCCCGTCACGTCCTAGCCCCACTCGCTGTTGTTTGTCTCTCGTTTGCAATCGTAAGTTGCGCCGCCTCGAAGTCGCAGTCCTTTAAGATGTCGTTTCTGCCAGCCACTCCAAGTGCTGAGTTAGAGCCCATCGCCGAGCCCCCCGCCGCCGATCATCCGATGTATCGTTCCGAGATGCCGATTCTCCCGGCCCTGGCTTTGCCACCCCGCCCCAGTGAGGCCGACCTGCGTATCCGGCGCGCCGAAGAACAATTCGAAAGCGGCAAACGAGCGTATCAGGACGGAAACAGCGATGAAGCGCGCAAGTCATTCAACCGCGCTGTGGACATCCTGCTCGGGACACCGGAAAATGCCGCCGACCGTCAGAAAATGGAACGCCGACTCGACGAAATGGTGAATTCAATCTATCGTTACGATTTGGATGGATTAGGTTCGGGTGAGGCTTCAGATAAAGTTGCGTACGATAAATCGCCGCTGGATAGCATTATCGAGATGACGTTTCCAATCGATCCGCAATTGCGGCCGAAGGTGAAGGAAGAAATTCAAGCGACGTTATCGCAATTGCCGCTTGAAGAGTCCGATGCAGTCGTCAGCTATATCCACTTCTTCTCCACGGAAAAAGGAAAAAGAATCCTCACTGCCGGTTTACGCCGCGCGGGCCGTTATAAGCCTCTGATCCAGCGTGTGCTGAGCGAAGAAGGCGTTCCCGCCGAATTGATTTTTCTGGCTCAGGCTGAGTCGGGCTTTCTACCGCGCGCCGTGTCCAACAAAGCTGCCGCGGGTATGTGGCAATTTGTACAGTTCCGGGGCCGTGAGTACGGTTTGAACCAGACTCCCTATAGCGACGACCGTTTAGATCCGGAGAAGGCAACGCGCGCCGCCGCCCGCCATTTGAAAGATCTGTTTAATCATTTTGGCGACTGGTATCTGGCGATGGCGGCCTACAATTGCGGCCCGGGATGTGTCGACCGCGCGGTGCAGCGGACGGGCTACGCCGACTTCTGGAGCCTTCGCGACCTGCGCGTATTGCCGCGCGAGACAACCAATTACGTACCGCTGATTCTGGCAATGACGATCATGGCGAAAAATCCGAAAGACTACGGTCTGGAGGATGTGGAGTTGGATAAAGCGCTGGAGTACGACAAGCTAACCGTGACGGCCCACACGAATCTGGCTTTGATTGCCGACGCCGCCGATCGGCCGATATCCGATATTCGCGAATTGAATCCGGCATTGTTGAAGAGTCTGGCTCCTGCGGGTTATGAAGTGCGTTTACCGAAGGGTTCGTTGAACACGGTATCCGCGGCATTAGACACCGTGCCCGCGGCGAATCGCGCGGCGTGGCGCTTGCATCACGTGGAGCAAGGCGAGACGTTAGCTTCGATTGCCCAACACTATGGCGCGTCGGCATCATCCATCGCGGGAGCGAATCATAACTTTGTCGCGGCTCCGAATGCGGGCGACCTGTTGTTGATTCCGGCCTCCTATCAAGAACCCCGCACGGCCATGGCGAAGAGAGCGGTCACTCGCGTTGCAACCACCCGCACGGCAGCCTTGAAGCAGACTCATGCGACGAGTTCAAGATATGCCGCGAATCGAGTTTCTAGCCGCACGGCGAATGCATTCAAAGCTACGCCTGTCGCGCGTAAAGCAACAGTGTCACGGCGCGTGCCGCCGAAGGTTCTGCATCGCCGGGCTTCTCTCCCGGGCGTCGCCACGGCGAATGCCAGCATGCGCTAACTTTCATAATCGAGGCGCTTCATTTAGGCGCCTCGTGTACTTTGTAGTTCCTCCCGCATCTCACCGGCACCGCCCCCGATCGCTAGCGCAACTGCGGTCCGCTCGCTTAGTTTTTGCAACTCTTCTCTTGCCTTTGCAGCAAAAAGCGTTATTCTAATCTTGGCCAGGCATTAACAGGAGAGACGAATAATGTTTGATAGATACCGGCTTGCCGTGGATGAAGAACTCGATGACTTCGAGGATGATGAGCAGTTGGATCTGGAATCCGATATCAGCGAGTACGGTCACGACGATGATATCGACGATGAGGAAGACGACAAAAAAGCTAAGCCCGCGCCCGTCTCCGAACCGCCAGCCTCGCACACGCCGGAAGCGCATTCAATAAAAGAACCAGCGGAGGACGAAGCCTTGCCGAAGCCTTCGACTCCGGAAGATCCACCGAAGAAGCCGATGAAGAAGGCCGCGAAGACTAGCGCAACCAAGAAAGCTGCAGCCAAAGCTCCAGCACTACCAGTGGCAAAGAAATCGGCACCCACGAAATCAGCACCGAAGAAATCAGCACCAAAGAAGTCGGCACCAAAGAAATCGGCGCCTAAAAAATCCGCTCCAAAGAAAGCTACTCCTACGACTACTAAAAAAACCACCAAAACCGCACCTTCGAAGGCAGCACCGAAGAAGGTAGCTAAGAAGACCGCTCCTAAAAAGACGGCTCCCAAGAAAACAGCTCCAAAGAAAGCAGCTCCGAAGAAAGCGGCGCCTAAGAAGACGGCTCCCAAGAAAACAGCTTCGAAGTCAGCTCCGAAAAAAGCGGCAGCCAAAAAGGCACCCGCTAAGAAAACGGCGCCAACCAAGAGCAAACGATAAATTAGCCGGCGGCGGGGGACACTTTCGGCATCCCCGCCGCCGCATCACTTGGTTGTGTTATTGCGCTGGCTTTTCGACCACACCGCGGCAACGCTCGAAGAGTTGTATCAGGGCATCGGCATGCTCTTCGGAAGTCTTCGCCCCTTTCCCGCTTCCAAATCCCGCTGTCGGCGTTCCCTTTCCATATCCGGTTGTCACCGCGATAAATTTCATCAATTCTAGAGCGACCTCATCTTTGCTTAGGGCCGCGGCATTGCTTGCTTTCGTATCTTCCGCCATAATTTTCTAGGTTACTCTGAATGCCCTTCATTCCGCTATGCCGGTAAACGCGCGCCAGATGATTCGCAAAATGCGGGGCGGGGCGCAGGCCCATTTAGTTGAGTGCGAAGACAGCCAGTTTTATGTAGTGAAGTTTCAGAATAATCCCCAACACAGGCGCATTTTAGTAAATGAACTGGTGGCTTCGGTGTTTCTGGAGTATCTACAAATAGCCGCTCCAGCGACGAATATCATCCGCGTAACCGATGAGTTTTTGCTCGCAAATCCAGATGTCGGGTTGCAGCTCGGCTCGAAAAAGATCGCGGTTGAGGCAGGCTGGCACTTCGGTTCCAGATATCCGGGCGATCCCAACCGGCAGGCCGTCTACGATTTTTTACCGGATACTCTCCTGGAAAAAGTGGCTAATCTGCAGGACTTCCTAGGTGCGCTGGTTTTCGATAAATGGCTGGGAAATTCCGATGCCCGCCAAGCCATTTTTTTTCGTGCCCGGGTGAAAGAGCAAATCCGCGCCCCGGGCAATCCAGGCTTTCTGACAAATATGATGGACCATGGCTTTCTCTTCGATGGTCCGCATTGGCAGTTCACGGATTCCCCGCTATTAGGCATGTACTTTCGTCCCGTTGTGTATGCGCATGTCCGCGGCCTGGATGACTTTCAACCGTGGCTCGAACGCGTGTTGGATTTTCCCGAAGAGGTAATTGACCGGGCATATAAGCAGGTGCCTCCGGAGTGGATTGCCGGGGAAGAGGCTGACTTCGAGCGGTTACTGGAGCGCATTCTGAAACGCCGCCGGCGCGTCCCGGACCTTATTGCGGAATGCCGGAATGGACGCTCAAATCCGTTTCCCCGCTGGAAATAATATCGCCGGCGATTAGCTTGGCGGTAATCGGCGCAAGCAGAATACCATTGCGATAGTGGCCATAGGCGAGCCAGAGATTCGTTCCCGGCAGGCGCCGGACTTCTGGCCGTTGGCGGATGGAACGAGGCCGGAAGCCGATCCAGGCCGATTCAGGCGGGCGCACAAGAAGCGAGGGCAAGTAGCAAGCGGCATCTTGATGCAACTGCGCGGCGATTTCGGGGCGCACGGTGCGATCGAATTTCGCGGCCCGTTCGGTGGTTGCGCCGGCGATGGTAAACCCGCTGGATCTTTGCAATATGTAGGTGTTATTGCGCCGCAGGATGGGGACGATGGATCCCGGCGGTAGATTGTAGCCGACCAGATGTCCCTTCACCGGATACGATTCGGGAATGGCGCCACCAAGCAACCCGCTCCACGCACCGGCGGCGATTACAATTGCCCCCGCTTCGAGGCCATCGAGCGAACGTACCGGATGATTCTCGATTATCTTGACGCCGCGTGCCGTGCAAGCAATGCGCAGCGCCGAAAGGACATTCCGAGCGTCGACCAGAGCGTCGCCGGGGAAGTAGCGAGCACGTTGGTAGGCTCGCCGATCAAGCGCGGGAACCAGGTCGCTTACATCCCTGGAGTCGATTTCCCGGGACTCGATGCCGAGTTCCTCTTGCACAGGCGCACGTTGATCGAGGTCCCCCCATTCGCTGTCATTCTGGGTCAAAGCGACTGCTCCGCTCCGGCGGTAATCGATCGCGGTGTTCGATTCGCTGCTGAGTTCGCCGACGAACTCGGGATACATACGGGCGGACTCGACGGACAACGCGGCCCAGGCATTTCGCTCGGCCACTTCGCCGCCCGGAGCCAGCATTCCGGCACCTGCGGCGCTCGCTTCCTTACCCATAATGCCGGCTTCCAAAAGAGTAACCGATACGCCGCGCTGGGCCAAGCGCCAGGCGATGGACGAGCCGATGATTCCAGCGCCGATGATGATCACGTCGGTCACCTACTCATCGTAAAGCTTGCGGGCCGCCGCCTGGGGTGGAACAAAGAACGGGGAATGTCGTAGTGTGTAGTGTGATGGTGCAACGGACTCTTGTCGCCCGGCCGATTGTCATCGGGCTTTTCATCACCAGCTGCTTATTGTCTATCGTTTCCTGGTATACGACAGAGCAGGGAATGTCGTTATACCTGGCTAGCTGGTTTGCGCTATTGGCATCGCTCGGCGTGCAGGTATCGCTGGTGCTGGTGGCGTGGTTGATTGGGATTACGACTTCGAAGAGACCTCTTCTGATCGCCGTGTACGTTGTGACAGCCGTTATTTCGATCAGTTTTTCTTACGTCAGTCTGTTCACCTGGTTCTCGGCGAACGAGCGTCCACAGGCGATTGAGCGGCGGCTGTACGACACCTTGAATGAAGCCGCGGGGAAAGTGGAAGAAACATTGGGCGCGTCGATTGGCGAGGGGCAGAAACATGTTCTGGCGTTAGAAGAAATGACCGAGGCCGAGAAAGCTCACGGGCACATCTCTCGCGCCCAGGATGCAGACCCTTATCTGGCCCGGGTGCGCGAGGCGGTGGCTCAGGAAGCCACGGCTTATGACCGGGAAGGAGCGGGTGCCGGTGTCCGCTATACAGCCTTCGATCGCTATCGGAAGATAGCCGCGCAATCGGTAGAGCGTTTGCAGAGCGCGCAACAAAGGCTGATGGATTTTCGCCGCACGTTTAAGCCGTTGGACCCAACCGAGAAACAACTGCGGGAATTCCGCGCGGCATACGACGCCATTCCCTGGAGCGACGTTGAAGTTACGTTGCACAATATGCATTTCGAGCGTCCGCTAGCGCCCGCCTACGCCGACTTTGTAGATCGTACGGCAAGCAGTCAGGAAGACCTGATGATCGCCTTTCAGGAACTGTTTACAGCACCGACGGGACGCCACATTTTTGCGTTCACACTGGCCGCGTTCATCGATGTGATCGTCTTCCTGCTGGCCTTTGCGTCGGGCCCATTCTTCTTTGGCAAACCGGAGCAACAGTGGATCGCGGCCGCGGCGAACATCGAGGCATTGGACGATCAGATCTTCGTTCGCGACTTCCTTCGCAAGCTAACGCCCAGTCCGCGCGGCCTAGCCAAAGTGGAAGCAGGCTGGCTGAGTTCCGGCGAGCAGCAATTGTGTTTACTTCTGGCGGCGAAAAATCTGGTCATTTCCGTGGAAGAAGACGGGAAATTATTCTATCTGCTGGACCAGGCGATTCATGAGCAATTGATGGAATCGCTCGCGACCAAAGGATTTCCGTTGCGGGCGTCGCAAGCGGGAAACAGATTGTAAGTTGGGGTTTACGGGCATAATAGCTACGTGATTACAATTCGGATCTTCGCGTTGTTGTGCGGCTCGCTGCTCATGGCCGCGCTTACGCCCGATCAGCGAAGGCTGAATCTGGAGTCGTTTGAACAGGTCTGGACGACGATCCGGGATAAGCATTGGGAAGCGAAGCCGGGCGGACTGGATTGGCAGGCGGTTCACGATGAATTTCGGCCGAGGATGGAGCGAGCCAACTCGATGGCGGACTCAAACGCGGTGCTATCGGAGATGCTCGAACGATTGCATCAGACCCACTTTCACGTGTTCCCGACTGAGGTTTATAGCGGCATCGCTACCGATGGACCCAGGGACGGCGATGCCAGCATCGGGGTTGACGTACGGGTAATCGACGGTGAGGCGTTGGTGACTTCCGTAGAACCAGAATCCCCCGCCGCGAAGGCTGGCGTGCATCTGGGGTGGACGATCGCCAAGGTGGACGGCAATAGTGTCGCCGGCTCGCTGGTCCACGTCGCCAAGAGTGCCGGCGAGTTGACCATTACACGCATCGTTCTGGCACGGATTCATGGACCGGCGGGTAGCGCCGTTCGTATGGAGTTCCTGGATGGCGGCAACAAGCCGGTGAGCTTAACGCTGCAGCGAGTAACGGATCGAGGGGCGATCGCCAAGTTTGGATTCTTACCGCCGATGCATGTCTGGCTCGAATCGAAGAAGCTCGGCGAGGATGTGGGATATATCCGGTTTAACGTGTTTTTGGATCCCGCAAGACTGATGAGCGAATTTGGCGATGCCATCCAAAGCGATTTAAAGACGGGCGGCATCATCATCGATTTGCGGGGCAATCCTGGCGGATTGGGAGTGATGGCGATGGGCATGGCGGGCTGGTTTTTCGATAAACCAAATCAGCGCCTGGGAACGATGTACATGCGCGATGCCACACTGAAATTCGTTGTAAATCCACGATTACCGGAGTATCGCGGTAAGGTGGCGATCCTTGTGGATGGGGCGTCGGCATCGACGTCGGAGATCTTCGCGGGTGGTATGAAAGATCTTGGGCGGGCACGGATATTCGGGTCTCGCACGGCTGCGGCGGCGCTGCCTTCGAGTATTGAACGGTTGCCAAATGGCGAAGGATTTCAATACGCCCAAGCAAATTATATTTCCGAGGGCGGCAAGCCTTTGGAGGGCATCGGCGTGACACCGGATGAAGCGGTGAGTCTGACGCGGGAATCGCTTCTAGCGGGTCATGATCCGGTGGTGGACGCGGCGGTACAGTGGATTCGCAGTCAAAGGAAGGCTCAATGAGATCGATTGCATTATGTGGGACGGTATTTATCCTGGCGGGTGTTTGTCAGGCTGCCGATGAGGCACTGCCGAAAGCCGGGGCCGTGCTGGATGGCTTCATTGAAGCTACAGGCGGGAAGGCCGCTTACCAGAAGCGGCGGACCGAAATCGTCTCGGGCACGATTGAGTTTTTGGGTAAAGGCGTGAAAGGAACAGTGCTCACGTATGCCGCCGAACCGGATAAGACTTATGTCGTGGCGGATATCGCCGGCGTGGGGAAGATTGAATCCGGTACGGGCGATGGAGTGGCATGGGAGCGGACGGCGATTCTGGGCCCGCGGCTTAAAGAAGGAATGGAGAAGGCCGAGCAACTGATTGAATCCCGTTTTAATTCGTCGATTCACTGGCGCGAATTGTATTCCAAAGCGGAGACGGTGGGGTCGGAGGCGGTGGAAGGCGAGGACTGCTTTAAGCTCGTCTTGACGCCGGGCGAGGGGAAGCCGGAGACCGTGTATTTCAGTAAGAAGACGCGGTTGCTAAGGAAGCGCACAAAGACCGCGGCCAGCCAGTTAGGGGATGTTCCCGTGGATGTTGTGATGAAGGACTATAAGAGCTTTGCTGGCGTGCTGGAGCCTACTACGTTGGTTCAGAAAATGGCGGGTCAGGAATTCCAGATTATCGTGAATAGCGTGAAGACCAATGAGGCGATCGGGGACGATAGGTTTGAATTGCCAGCTGATGTGAAGGCGCTCGTAGGGCGCTAATGCCTCCCGAAATGGGGGTCAGAGACCTCTGCCACTTTTTTTAATTTTCGAACTGTCCATTATTTGTAATGCTTTAGAGCCTGCGGGCAAGAGTCCGGTGCGATGCCGTCAGTCGGACCAAGAAAAGGAATAGCTTTACTTTCAGTGTGTTGGCGAACTGTCGCCCATTCTCGATTCGGACTTTTTGTGGCTTTTTGGCTTAGCTGACGCGCCTTTGGTGGTAAAACGGTTCCAATGCTTGCAGTATGTTACGAACGCCCTAGCGATGCCTCCTGACGATCTTTAACCTGTAACTACCATGTCTTCAATGGTTTAAATTAGTGGCAGAGGTGTCTGACCCCCCGCATCCCCCGCATCGGACGACCCCCCGCAGCGAGGACGTTATCCGGCTGACAAGAGGACGATAGGGAAGGTTTAAAGCGGAAAAAAGAGAGGCGGTCTGAAGCAGGGAGAAGGGCCGGAGATAATCCGGCCCCTCGTCGTTAGAAGTAGAAACGCAGCGAGAGTTGCAAGTTTCGCACGTCGTTGTTCTTACCCGTAACCTTGCCAAAAGTCGCCAAGTCGTTCGGGTTGGTTCCAGCACCATTCAGGTTCGGATGGTTGAAGGCGTTGAATGCTTCGGCCCGGAACTGAAGGCCAGTTCTTTCGCTGATCGCGAACTTCTTGAATAAACCGATATTCCAATTCTGGAGACCGGGGTTGTGGAAGAAGTTACGAATATTGGTCTGTTGGTTGAACGTGCCCGGCGCGGGTTTCACAAAGATCGGTGAGCCGTCGGGGTTAATGGTTTGGAAATAATGCGTCGGATCTGTGGCGCCGCCCTTGGCGAAATTGCCGAGGACTTCGGGCTTCCCGTTGATTATCCAGAACTGTCCCGACCCACCGCAACTGTCCCAGTTACCGTCGACACCAACTCCCGCATAGTCGTTATTGGAAAGCACGCTGCAAGTCGTTCCAGTTTGGAACTGAGAAATGCCGCTGACCTGCCAGCCACCCAGTGTCTTCGAGAGAATACTATTCTGTCCTCGAAAGAAGGGCAATTCGTACAGATAGTTGATGATCAGCACGTGGCGGACATCAAAATACGAGTTACCCCAAAGATTGTGGGCATCGTATGTATTGGGGATAATGTCCCGTTGGGCGGATCCGTTATCCTTGGCGCTGGCCAGTGTGTAGGATAGACCGAACAGGAAGCCGTTGGTGAAACGACGATTCCAGCTAACCTGCAAAGAGTTATAACGGGAGCTCGCGACGTTGTCGGTTTCGCGAATTGAGTTATAGCCCTTATAGGGGCGCAGAGCATCAAGGTTTATGCCGGGATTGGCCAGCACGGTAGCCGTCGTAGGCTGATTGATATCGGATTCGCGTTGCAAGTGTAAGCCCCGCCGTCCAACATAGCCAACGCTGATAACCGATTTCGCGAAGATTTCCCGTTCAACCGTGAAGTTCCAGTTGTAAGCTTCGGGCATCTTGAAAGCTTTGCTTTGCGTGGTAACCGTCAGCGGCAGGTTATTAACCGAAGATCCGCCTGGATTGTCGACGTTGCCATTCGTCACGTTGGCGGTGGGCTGGAACGGTGGATTGCCGCCGAGGAAGATCGAATCGCTAACGCCCAGGCGTGTAAAGAATCGGCCGCCACCGGCCCGCAAGACGGTCTTCTCGTTCCACTGATAGGCGATGCCGAGGCGCGGCTGTATATCGCCCCACTGGATGTCGGAATAGTGGCTGCTGACACCCCGGAACAAGTAGTTGTATGCGGTGGTGTTGGCTTCCGGGAAACGGCCCTTGGCTGAATCGGGGAACCCGCTTCCTGGGATTACCAAGCCGTTGTAACGGTCTCCATTGCCGCTGATAAACCCAGTCTTCGGATCCACGGTTACTGCTTTGCTTGGATCGTAGAAGCTAGGGTCGAATACGGCCATGTTGCGCCACTGAGCGGAGACTGGAACGTTCACTGTGTAACGCAATCCCACATCGACGTGGAGCTTTGCGTTCACCTTCCACGAATCCTGGGCGAAGCCTTCGTACATGCTGCCGCGGAAAACCGTAAAGGCGCGTTGGCCTAATTCAGAGTAGGTATCGAACAGTCCCAGCGCGGCGTTGGCGGCAGCGACGCCAGTCCCACCCAAACGGTTGTCGGTGAATGAGAATTGGCCATTCTGATTGTTGGTGCAAGTGGGGCAGGCGTTCACATTGATTTCGTCGTTGTCGTTCTCGCCGGAACGCTCAAACGCGAAACCGAACTTCAGGGTGTGATTGCCTTTAATCCACGTAAACGAATCGGCAAGGGTGTAAATGGGGCCCGAAGAGTGCGATGGGTACGGTCCGCCGTTCAGATCGTTGAAGTTCCCCAATCTAACGGTAGGAATTCGCGTAGGAATCAATTTTCCATCAGGAAAGATATAGGGATAGTTCAGTCCGACGGTGGTGCGATCCAGAAAATGCGCTGTGTCGACCGGAATATAAACGTCGTCCAGGCTAACCGTCGCCAGGAATTCGTTCACCTTGGTTGGGCTGATGGTCCAAACATAATTGAGCGAGTTGGTCTGGTTCGGGCGATTGAAGAACTTCGGCACTTCATTGGTGCCGCCGTCGAGCGGTTGGTACTCATTGAAAGCAAAGTTCAAGCGGCGGAACTGCAAACGCTGCCGGTCGGTCAAATTCATGTCGACGGAGAGCGTGTCTTTCCGCTGATCTTGCGGGTGGGGTAACGCCAGGTACCAGTTCTGATTTCCATTGATAGGAGTAGCAAGATTCGGTGCCGGATAGGCCTTTAAGATACCGAGGCCATTCGGGCTGAGCTGACTCTTCGGGATGATGTTACCGGGAATTGGAGCTCCTGTATTGGGGTCTTTTAATTGGACCACCTTCCCGTAGTAGATGTTGGTGGGATTGAGGAGTTCGCTGAAATCCCCTTGGCGCATCGCGAGCGAAGGAACTTTCAAAGTGTTTGTGTCGGTGAAGCGGTTACGAACCCATTCCTGACCGAAGTACCAGAAGAAACGGTTCTTGTCGACGTTGAACTTCCCCGGAATATAGACCGGACCGCCGACGTTATAGCCATACTGGTTGTAACGGAACGGGGGGACAAACTGGGTAGCCGGATTTTGATTGCGCTGCCAGGTATTGGCATTGAAAACCGTATTCCGGACGTATTCATAAGCTGCGCCATGAAAATCCTGTCCGCCGCTCTTGGTGATGATGCGAATCTGGCCTCCCGATGAACGGCCGTATTCCGCGGCATAGGATGCTGTCAGAATCTGAATTTCCTGGGTGGAGTCCACGTCGGTGGCGCCCAGGCTGGTGCCATTCGACCGGGTCCGAACCGCGGGGGCACCGTCATAGGTAATCAGACTCTCTTGCGTGCGCGCACCGTTGATGTTTGACGGCCCCTGGCTGAAGTTGAAATTCAGATTAGCGAGATTTCCGCTTCGAGTTCCTGGCGCTAAGCCGGCAAGTAGCACCGGATTACGGCCATTCAACTCAAGGGAATCAATTTGTTCTCGCGTAATTAATTTTTGGACAGCGGCGGATTCGGTTTGAATCTGAGCGGAATTGGCTTTCACCTCCACCGTCTCCGTTCCCGAGCCAATGGACAAAACCGCTTCGACGGCCAATGTGGAGTTCGAATCCAGTTTATTCCGAGTGGATTCAAACTTCTTAAAGCCCGGGGCATCGATAGTAACGGTGTAGAAGCCTGACGGGATGCTCGTTACAGTGTAAAATCCATTCTCATTCGTTGTGGTTTTGCGTTCGGTTCCAGTAGCTTCATTTCTGACGCTGACTGTGGAATTAGCGATTACGGCGCCCGTCGGATCTTTCACAATTCCAGTAATCGTGCCTAGATCGGACTGGGCGTGTAATGCAAGGCAACCTGCGGCAAAAAGCAGCATGGCTTTTGAAAACAAGCTTTGGTTCATAGTCCCCTTTTCAACGACCCTTTTTCAACACGGAAAATCTAACCTTTAAATCGTTGCGAAAACCACAATACACCTTCAACTGGGGTTGGTGCTTGCAGCAAACACAACCGGCAAAACAAAGCCCCTCGGCGTAGTTTATTGCAAATGGTAACGAAAAGCTACCGGGATGCGTCAATCTGCCAGACAATTCTGCTAGTACCCACCTTTCGTACGGGCAAGGAGTGAGGAGTTTTCTCGAAAAAACTCGGGCTGGCTACCGAGATTTTGCTGTGCTGCAATGCGATACCCTCAAGTAAGGCCTCGTTCAAAGTCTTTGCATGCGTCTGGTATTCATCAGTGTAATCTTGTGCTTGCCCACTTTCGCCGCTAATATTCGGCAAGCGTCATTGGGCGAAGCGGCCAATGAGCAGGGGTGCTCCGTTTCCAGGCTAACTTCTGTTTTTCAGCCGACAACCAGACAGGTGTTTTTTCAGTTTGTTGCCCAACAAGTGAAATCAGGCGACCAGTTGCGGGTGGATTGGCTGGATCCGCAAGGCGCAGTCGCGGCGAGTACTCCTTACACCGATATTCCCGATGCGCCGACCCTCTGTTTTCTGACCCAGCTTCCGATCTCCGGCTTCCCGCCAGCGAGCCAACCCGGATTGTGGAGCGTACGGGTCGTCGTTAACGAACAAGTCATACTAACCAAACCATTTACGGTGGCCGGGGATCCTAATCCCGATTTGCTACGGGTCAGCTTGGTAACGCGGCGTTTTGCGACGGAAAAGGAGACCGACTTCATCCTGGATGGAGCCGGCTTTGAATCTAATTCCATCATCCACATCGCGCAGTACACCAAGACCGGTGGCTGGACGTATCTGGCGGCTTTATTCCCGCTAACGGCGCGCGCCAACCAGGTTATCGTCCGCTACAAATCACTTCCAGCCGGTGAGTATCTGGCAATTGTACGGAATCCGGACGACCGCCTCAGCAAGCCGACGCGCTTTCTGGTGGCTACAGCGAGTTCGTATAAACTACCGACGGTAAGCGGGGAACCGTGGGTGCTGACGCAGGGACCGTACGGATCGTTCTCGCACTGGAATAATACGCTGCATGCCTTCGATATCGCCCCTCAGGCCGGCAGGTGTATTGTTGCCATGCGATCAGGCGTGGCGTTTACCCACGATCTGGGACTACGGCAAACCCCGAACCAGCGAACCTTCGGAAATTACATCACGATAGACCATGGAGACGGCGAATACAGCCATTACGGGCATCTTGCCAGCGGTACTTTCGTGGTGAAGAACGGGCAAACGGTGGAGCAAGGGCAGGCGCTGGCGACCGTCGGCAACAGCGGTTACACGCTCGGGGAAGGCGGCGGTTATCACGTCCATGTTCAGGTAACCAACGCCTTGCCGATCTATTCGCCGAGTATCCCTTTCCAGTTTGAGGATCTTCCCGATTTCCGGCCCCGTTCGACGCCGCGAACGATTGCTTCCACAAATGCATCGGCGCTCTGCGATTGCAAGCGCTCACTCCCGCAACCCGGAGACGGCAAACAACTGGTGGGGAGTGTTGTCGTGGCGCAGTGGTGGAATGAAATTGCGACGGTGCCAACTGGTTCGCGATCGCTGGATATCAGTCTTGCCTGGGAGGGAGCGGATCGCGATTTGGATCTCCATCTGGTGAGCCCCAGCGGTAAACATTATGGCTGGTATGGCGAGACCGCGGGCTATTCCGGAAAGAAGACCAATCCCGAACAATTCCATATCGTCAATCCAGAGAGCGGACAATGGCGAGTTTCCGTGGAAGGCATTCAAGGCGATGCGCGGCCAATCGAATTCCGGATTGCCAGTAATACCGGGAAGGCAGGTGGCGCGCCATCCCGGCCCGTCCATACCAACGCCTTTGCCGTTCATCACGCTGGGCTTGCGGCGAAGCCAACGCAATAACACCGCCCGTCAAGTCACATCGCCAGCGCACTTTTTATCCCGCTAAAAGACCCCTGATATCAACGAAGTGCGTTATTCGCGGTATGCGGGAACCCGGTTGCACTGTGCTTGGCGCTCATAGCATGAAATCGACGAAACCCTGCTCAGGCAGGGACTTCCCTTGGAGGCGATTCATGCTTGGTTTCAAACGGAGGCCTTGGGCCGCGTTTCTTCTGTACTCGATCCTTAGTGTCGGCTTCGCCTGGGCTGGCCCAGCCCTGACGACGGTGCAAGACGTTCTTTATCGAGCGGATGGCAGTTTGTTTAACGGCACCGTGGATATTTCCTGGATGGGTTTCACGGCGAGCGACAGCTCGGCAATAACCGCGCATTCCCTGACGGTCCGCGTGGTAAATGGCTTTCTCCGGGTGCAGCTGGTTCCCACGGGCGATGTAAGCCCGGCGCAAGTCTATACAGTGAAGTACAACAGCGGTGGGAAAATTCAATTCACGGAATCGTGGACTGTTCCCGCAAGCAATATTCCTATTCGAATACGGGACGTAAAGTCGTCGCCGATTACAGCAGGCCAGGTTGTGGCGCCGCCGGCGAATTCCGCGGTGCAGATCATCGACGTGAGCGGCTTGCAGTCGGAATTGGGATTACGGCCGACCCGCAGCCTCAGCTTTGCTACATCACGCGCGGCTGTCGTCGACGCCAATGGTCAGCTTGCCTCGGCGGTCGGCAATCTATCCGATTGCCTACACGTCGACGGCACAAGCGCGGCTTGTACAGCGGGGGGCGGTGGCACTGGAAGCGGTCCTGGTTTTACAGATTTTGAGATTCCCGCCGGTCCGCTGAATGGCTCGAACTTAACTTTCACCCTGAGCAATCCGCCCAGCCCGGCGAGCAGTCTTTCGCTGTTTAGGAATGGAATCCTGATGACTGCGGCGGTTGATTTCACACTTTCCAGCCGAACTATTACGTTTCTGACGCTATCGGAGCCACAAACGGGCGATCAACTAATAGCTTCCTACCGGACCTCGATTGCCGGAGGACAGTCGATTGGCTCTCTCACTGCCGCTGGCGGCGCGCTCACGGGAAGTTATCCGAGCCCTGAAATCGGAATGGGCGTGATATCCGATAGCAATATCTCCACGCTGGCGGGGATTCAGGAAGCCAAGTTGACCCTCAATTTCCCCACTCACAACGACGCCAACGATCCTACTACGGCGCAGAAAGGGGCGCTCGCCGGTACTGCCGGATCGCCTACCTCGGGAAATCGATTCGTCACCGATCAGGATTCGCGGCTGGTTGACGGGCGGACTCCGCTGGGTCATGGAATCTTAAGCTCCTATCATTCCGATGCGACCCCGGCTAGCCCCGTACGGGGAGATCTGATCACTGCCCAAGGCCCGGCCACGGCAACATGGTCGCGGCTGGCAATCGGCGGCGCGAATCGTTGTCTTGTCTCGAACGGTACCGACGTTGTTTGGAACACTTGCCTCTTCACCGGTTTCAGTGCCGGGTCGATCCCTTATGTCGACGGCGCGGGGAATTTTGCGCAGAATGCGGGGTCGTTCGCCTGGGACAATGCGAATCGGCGGTTGTCGGTGGGCAACGGATCCAGTCTGACGACCTTGTTCGTGTTCGATGCAACGGCCGGCGCGGGTTCAACGGGATTGGTGGTACGGGCGGGAACAGGTCAAACTTCCAATCCGTTGCAACAATGGCAGGACGCAAGCGCTAACGTCTTGGCGCGGGTTGGAAGCGATGGCGGCATAACAGCGGCGGCCTTCAAGGTCCAGGCTGGCGGAAAGAGCTTCACGGTTCCCCAGGTTCTTTGCAGCAGCAACGGTCAATCCACCGGCTCTTTGACGCTGGCGCTTGTGGGTTCCTGCACAATTCCTGGCAACGTGCTGCAAGCTGGAGACCGGATCGAGCTCCGCTTCGAGTTTGTCCATAGCGGTACGGCGAGCTCGTTCTCGGGCGAGATCCACTGGGGATCTTCCACGATCTTCAGTCGCATAGGTGGAGCAACGGAGCCGCTGTTGCATGGTCAGAGCGACCTGGGAATTCAGAGCGGCGCAGCTTGGAGTACGCAAAGTTGGGGGACGGTAGCGGCACCGCTGGCAAGCGCGGGAATCGCGGCGGATGCGATCGCGCCCGGTTTAGTTGTTAGCCTTTACGGGGCGCTGACTTCGGGTACTACCGACACGGTGACGATGCGTGGATTTACGATAGTCCGCTATCCGGCGCAGGCAAATCCGTAAGTTTCATGCGCATTTGCGGGGGTGGCCAAGGCGCGAGTTCACCCCCTAACTCAAGTTCCTTATTTACTAGGGGGTTTTCGGGATTCCCCTACGCAGAAGACTCTGTTGCTAAAGCTACCAAAACATCGGACGATAGGATGTACATCGGGGGCGACGGAATGAAATCACCTTGGACATGGCGGCAAATTCAATTTAAACTTTGGAGCGACTGCCAAGGCCAGGACATGATTGAGTACGCGCTGCTGGTGGGATTCTTCGCCGTGGCCATCGCCGCTGCCGTACCTTACGGCGTCATTCCAGTGATCAGCGGCGTGTTCTCCAAGATCTTGTCCGTCATGCCTACGATTAGCTGACTTTTGCCCGATCCTCCAACCTACCGCAGGTTAGACTAAAGATAGTATGTCTGCTTCGCCGACCGATGCCGTAGCTACAGCCACCGCCTCGGTTGAAGAACTCTACGCATCCCTCGAAGCTAAAGTCCATCACCTCCGTCCGAACGAAGATCTGAAGCCGTTGGAGCGCGCGTTCCGCTTCGCCGCCGAGCGGCACCAAACCCAAAAACGGACATCCGGCGATCCCTATATGATCCATCCGCTGCAGGTTACGCACCTTCTAGCGGACATGCAAATGGACACCGTTTGCCTGGAGACGGGGTTACTCCACGACGTCGTCGAAGACACAACCGCAACAATCGAGGAAATTCGCAAGACGTTCGGCGATGAAGTCGCGCGCTGCGTAGACGGCGTCACCAAGCTTGCGAAGCTGAACTTTTATTCGCGCGAAGAACGCCAGGCGGAGAGCGTACGCAAAATGTTGCTGGCCATGGTCACCGATATTCGCGTGATCATCGTCAAACTGAGCGATCGTCTGCACAACATGCGGACGCTGGGCTATTTGTCGCGCGAACGGCAAGAGCGCATCGCGCAGGAAACTCTCGAGGTCTATGCTCCCATCGCGCACCGGTTGGGGATGGGTAAAATCCGCAGCGAGCTGGAAGATTTGTCGTTCCAGTATTTGGAGCCGGATGCGGCTGCTGAACTGAATCGCGAAATCGAAACCAAACGCCTGGCGAACGAAGAGTACCTGCAACAGATTAAACACTCGGTGGAGATGCATCTTGGGCGCGAAGGCATTGCAGCCCGGGTCGAGGGCCGCATCAAGCGCCCGTATTCGGTATTCCTTAAATTGAAGCGGCAGAAAATCAGCCTGGATCAAGTGTACGATTTGCTGGCTTTGCGCATCATCACGGATTCGGTGAAGAATTGCTATGGGGCACTGGGCGTTATCCACAACGAGTGGAAGCCGATCCCCGGACGAATCAAGGATTTCATCGCGATTCCCCGCCCGAATTTATATCAATCGCTGCACACATCGGTTATTGGACCGGGCGGCATCAGCTTTGAAGTCCAAATCCGCACCGAGGAAATGCATCGCCTGGCGGAAGAAGGCATCGCCGCGCACTGGAAATATAAAGAAGGCAAACGCGGACCTGCCGACGACGATCAACGCATCGCCTGGTTGCGCCAGCTTGTGGAGTGGCAGCGCGAAGTACGAGATCCCGGCGAGTTCATGTCCACCCTTACTCTGGACCTTTATCCAGAGGAGGTGTACACCTTCACGCCCCGCGGCCGGGTGATCATCTTACCGCGCGACGCAACGCCGATCGACTTTGCGTATTCCATCCATTCCGACATCGGCAACACCTGCGTTGGGGCCAAGGTCAACGGCAGAATCGTACCGCTGAAATATAGCCTCCGGAATGGCGACGTGGTGGAAATTCTCACCCAACCCGGTCATGAGCCGAGCAAGGATTGGCTGGCAATCGCCAAGACCTCGAAGGCGCGCAATAAGATCAAGCACGTCATCAACACCACGGAGCGTGTAAAGGCGATCGAGATCGGACAGAAGTATCTGGAGAAAGAAGCCCGGCGCTTTGGCGTCCAAATGGCTCGCATCACCCGCGCGGAGTGGGAAACTATCGCCAACGAATACGGCTGCGGAAAGATCGAAGATCTTCATGCATCGCTCGGATACGGCAAGTTTTCGGCGCGCCAGGTCTTACAAAAAGTAGCGCCAGGAATTGTCGGAGCGGAAACGCCGGAACCGCTGAAGCAGCCCGCGCCCTATCCGGCGCGAGGGCCGCACGACCCCAATGGGGACCTTGTGATCAAGGTCAAAGGCGTCGACGATCTGATGGTCTATCGCGCGAAGTGCTGCAATCCCATTCGCGGGGAATCGATCGTTGGCTATGTCACCCGCGGCAAGGGCATAGCCGTCCACTCCGTATCCTGTTCGAACGTGCAAAATCTGATGTACGAAGTGGAGCGCAAGATCGATGTCGAATGGGCCCGCAGCGCCAGTGAATCCTTCAACGTAAAGATGGTGATTCACACCGACGACCGCCCAGGTATGTTAAATCAATTGACCACTATTTTGTTCAACGAAGAAAGCAATATTCGAACTTTGGAAGCGCGCGCGGACGACAAGCGCAACGGTGATGGCGCCATCGTCGATATGACGGTGGAAATCCGCGATAAGAAACAGATGGAGCGTATCTCCTCGGCCGTGCGGCGCATCCCCGGAGTTCGTGACGTGGAGCGCGTGCAGTGAACGTGTCCGATCCCGAGCATATTGCAATTTCGAAATCGAAGGGTATCCGGATCGATTGGAAGGACGGGCATCACAGCGAGTACAACCTGGCCTATCTACGCGACGGATGTCCCTGCGCAACTTGCACCGGCGCACACGGAACTGAGCCGCAAAAATCGAACTATGCAGCTCCCGCCGCTCCCTTTCAGATGTACCAACCGACTCTGAAAATGTTAAACGTCGAAGAGGTTGGACACTATGCGGTCCGCATCCAGTGGAGCGATGGCCATGGTTCCGGAATTTACTCTTTCGACCATCTGCGAAAAATCTGTCCATGTGGCGAATGCCAGACGGCCGTTAAGGCCTGATCGAATTTCGCTTGTGGTATGCTCACCCGCATGAAGCGCCTACTCCTCATTCTGTTGTTTGCCGCAGCCGCCTTCGCCGCGGATTTATCCGGTACCTGGAAGTTTGACGTCGACACGGATGCCGGAAGTGGCTCTCCCACCTTCATGCTGAAGCAAGATGGCGAAAAGCTCTCCGGCACCTATCATGGCCAGCTTGGCGAGGCTCCGGTAACGGGCACCGCTAAGGGTAACAATTTCGAGTTTTCGTTTAAAGTGAACAATGACGGCTCGGACATCACCGTCAAATACACCGGGGTTCTGGACGGCGAGAAGAAAGTGAAAGGAACAATCGATTTTGGCAGTCTTGGTAAAGGCTCATTCACCGGAGCCAAACAGTAACGGACCCTGTAGACTCTGCGCGGCCCCGTTACGCGACACCTTTGCCGACCTCGGCATGTCGCCACTGGCCAACTCTTTTCTGCGACGCGATCAATTGCAGAACATGGAGCTTTTCTTTCCGCTCCATGTGCAGACTTGCCGCGAATGCTTCCTGGTGCAACTCCGGGAATATCAAAGCTCAGAGAAGATCTTTTCCGATTACCTCTATTTCTCTTCCTACTCCAGCACCTGGCTGGAACACGCTCGCCGCTATACGGAACAAGTAATCGCCCGGTTCGGTTTCAACGAACAGTCGCAGGTAATGGAAGTCGCAAGTAACGATGGCTACCTGCTGCAGTATTTTCAACTGCGGGGCATTCCGGTCTTAGGCATCGAACCGGCGGCGAACGTGGCCGCGGTGGCCAATGAACGCGGCGTCAAGACGAGATCGGTTTTCTTTACAGCCGAAGCCGCGCGATCTCTTGTGGCGGAAGGGCTGACGGCAGACCTGATCGTCAATAACAATGTCTTGGCTCACGTTCCAGATCTTCATTCGTTCGTCGAAGGATTACGAATCGCGCTCAAACCACAGGGGGTCATTACTCTTGAATTTCCCCACGTGCTGGAGCT
>JBBSEX010000013.1:0-187122 GCA_038239345.1 Bryobacterales bacterium | reverse complement strand
ATGTCCATAAGACTCGCAATGCGATAGACTTTAGCGCAGAAGCTGAAAGAGATTGCTGTAGTCGTCAGTCCATTGCGTGGGCGCGTGCAAATTATAGACTGGCCGCCCCGCGGCTATTAGCGCCGGATATCGTGCCAAATTCGCCGCCTCGCCGACTGCCATCCAATTTGCCGCCGATTGCATTTTCGAGGCATCTTCCGGAGTTACCACGAGGATCGATTGCAAGCCTTGGGCGCTCGCTTGCACCTGGACAAGTGGTGCGAAATCGAGATTCGAGTTGGAGATATGGAACAACAGAATTCCTCCCGGCAGAAGACGCTGGCGATAAAGCACGAAGGCCTCGCGGGTTAGCAGATGCACTGGGATTGAGTCGCCGGAAAATGCGTCGACGACGAGAAAATCAAACTTCTGATCGCGATCTTCCGCCAGGATAAGCCTTCCATCGCCTACGCGCATCTGGATTCGCGCCAAGCTATCCGGCAGATAGCGGAAATACCGGCGGGCGTACTCGACCACCAGCGGATTGATTTCGTAAAAGCGAATCACGTCACCTTCTCGTCCGTAGGTAGCAAGCGTACCCGCGCCGAGCCCGATGACGCCGATTCTACGCATTGCGCCAGGGCTGCTTAAAGCCAGGCCCGCGGCCGATGCGCGGCTGTAATAGGTAGTGGGTTCGCGGCGCTTGTCATCGTCCAGAAACTCGCTGCCATGACTGATTGGGCCGTGGATCATGGAGCGCACGCCGGCCTTATCGCTGATACGCAACGTTCCGTAAAAGTTCCTAGACGCGGCGACGAAGCCCTGGCTCTGGACTTTGATCTGCGCCCAGGCGAAGGCCACAAGCATCACAAGCAGCGATAGCCATATTAAATCTGTGAGTATTGATCGCCGGTAAAATCGTAGGAACCCGATTAATCCGCAGGCTGCCAGTCCAAGTGGCAACTCGAATGTTCCTTGAAAAACGTGCGGTGCAATCACGCCAACCAGGATCGCGCCCAGCGCTCCGCCCAAGGCGAGCATCAGGTAGAAGAGCGTTAGCCGCTCGGGTCCGGGCTTTGCCGCCGCCAGACGTCCATGTAGGAACAGGCAACACACAAACAGCCCCGCGCAATAAAGAGGGATATCGATTCGGATCGCGCGCGATGGATCCTGACGCAGAACTTCCAGGGTCATCGCTACCAGGAAGATGGCGGTGATCCAGCCCACTAGCGGCCGCTGGGGCCAACTCCATCCCTGGAAACAGATCGCGAATGTCGCCAGATACAGCGTTAGGGGCAGTACCCAGAGGAACGGAACGGCGGCCACATTCACCAATAGATGGTTTGTGACGGCTAACAGCAATACAGACCCGCAGGCGGATAGCGCAAGCCATTGGATGATCGCCAACGCGGGCGCATTCCAACTGGCTGTGGCGACGCCGGATACTGGCCAGCGGATTTGGCGGAATGCCAGAGTCGCCGATGCGACCGCGTACACTGCGAAGGCGAGCGTCCAGGCAAGGGATTGTTCGCGAATTCCGAGCCAGGGCTCAATGGCCACAGGATATGCCAACAGCGCTACCAGGGAAGCGACATTGGACAGCGCGTATAACCGGTAAGGCACCGGCATGCCTCCCCGCACAATCCAGGCCTGCGTCAGCGGCGTATTGGAAGACAGGACGAAATACGGTAATCCGACGCTCAACCCGAGCGTGACAAGAATTGCCAGGGAAGGCTCGGCATTAGCCATGAATCGGCTTCGCAACTGTAGCGGAAGCGCGAACATGCTGGCGGTTAGTAGCGCAAGATGTACGATGGCCTGTGTCTTCGGCTTGAAACGGCGGATGCTCAAGTGGGAATAGCTATAGCCGAACAGCAGTACCACCTGGAAGAACACCAGGCACGAAGTCCAAACGGCCGCTGATCCGCCAAAGACAGGGAGCAGCAACTTGGCGATCATCGGCTGAACCAGAAACAAAAGGAAGGCGCTTAGGATTATGGAAAAGCTGGGAAGTACAGTCAGGTAAAGGGGGCTGTCCCTTGCAGGTCGCGTCACGCTAACAGTCTACTGGCAACGCTGGGACACCTGCCCTCTTAGGGTTCAAATTGCTTCAAGATTGTCTTGCTGGCGGCAGTAGGGGCATACTCACTACCTTGAAACAAAAAGTCGAGCGTCAGTTTCTGCATCTTGGGTGTTGGCAGATTGCTTGGGCAGAGCTTGGCGATTTCAGCCTCGGTAAATTTCTTCGTCAACCCAACTTCGACAATCACGCGCAAGTCGGGAATCTTGTCGCCGTTCAGATCGGGGAACTGTACGCTTACAATCCGCGCCTTTCGCAACTCCGCACCGGCGAAACAGGCTCCCATAGTGTCTTCTAAGCCGAGCAGGCGATGAAACCGTTTGTCTTCGGCCAACTGTAAATCGGCCGTATACAAGCTGTGCGATTCGACGCCGCTTCCGGTGTAGGTATCCTCGCAGAATAAAATCTCGCGGTTTCCGGATAACGCTATCTTGCGGCAATTCGTGGTAATCAGGCCGGGATGATACCACGACATCTTCCACTCTCCGCCCGCTTTCGCCAGCAAGGTCGTGCCACCGAAGTTATTGACATGAGCCTCGCAGCCGCTCACGCCCAAGACCACTTCTTCGGCCCCGGAAGCCGTGAAATGTCCGGCGATCGTGGCTTGAACCGTCCACTTGATCTTGCCTGGCGCCGACGCATCGCCGGCCATTCCCGATTTCGCGGGACAGACATCGCATCCATAGGTGTTGTGTCCACCGACGTATTCCGTTGCCACATGGCCGGGACACAGGATCGGCAAAAATGTTTTGGCTTGTTCGGCGGTCAACTCCCTGGTCTGTGCTTCAAACAGTGGAGTGGACTCCGCGCTCCAGAGCGCGACGGCGCATAACAGGCTAGCGGGTATATTTCGTCGCACGTTTCGCAGCACTCCGTTCCAAGGCCAATTCAATCAATCGCTCGATCAACGCCGGAAACGGAAGTCCGGCATATTCCCACATCTTGGGAAACATGCTGATCGAGGTAAATCCGGGAATCGTGTTGATCTCGTTGATGAAGAATTTATCCGTACTCGCTTCCAGCAGGAAATCCACGCGGCCCATGCCTTCGCAGCCCACAGCCTTATAGCACTCTACCGCCAGACGCTGGATTTCCGCGGTCTGGGCCGGAGTTATGTCAGCCGGAAGCATCGTCTTCGCCGTCCCGAGAACGTATTTATCTTCGTAATCGTAGAAGTCGCGCGACGGCAGAATCTCACAAGGCACCGCTGCCCGGGGGTTCTCATTACCCAGGACAGAGCATTCGAACTCGCGCCCGATAATGCCCCGTTCCACAATGATCTTCCGATCGAATTTCGCGGCCTCCAGCAGCGCCGCTTGCAACTCGGGGCACGACGCGGCCTTCGAAACGCCGACAGAGGAGCCCATGTTCGCCGGCTTAACGAAAACGGGAAATGGGAAGCGCGAGCAGAGTTTCTCCAGGTCGATTGCATCCAATTCGGAACGGAAGATGGTGACGGATTCGACAACTGGAAGCCCACGTTCCGCCGCCAGACGCTTCATTACTTCCTTATCCATCGACACAGCCGAGGCCAGCACACCGGCACCGACATAGGGCAACTCGGCTAACTCGAGCAGGCCTTGCACGGTGCCATCCTCGCCAAAGGTTCCGTGCAGAACCGGGAAGACGACGTCGATTTCAGGGTTTCCCCCGGGCTCGGGTACGATGGGCCGGGGACGCCATTTTCCTTCCTTGGAGATCAGATAATGGATAACCTTAAACTTATCGGGATCCAGCGCCTGGATGATCGATTGCGCCGAGCGAATAGAGACTTCATGCTCACCGCTCCGGCCGCCATAAACGACCGCAACCCGTGTCTTCATAGAGGACTAGGCGAGGTTTAGGACCTTTTGAATTACGTCCGTATCCTTTTCAATCTTCTTCTGAAGCAGAGTGATGGCGTAAATCAATTGCTCAGGGCGCGGCGGGCAACCGGGTACGTAGATGTCCACGGGAATCACCTGGTTCACGGGGATTAGCGCATAGTTGCTAAATACGCCCGTGGATGTGGCGCATGCGCCCATCGAGATCACCCACTTCGGTTCGGGCATCTGCTCATAGAGGCGGCGAATTACAGGGGCCATTTTGTTCGATACGCGCCCGGCTATAATCATTAAATCCGATTGCCTCGGGGATCCACGCATGACCTCGGCGCCGAATCGTGAGATGTCGTAGCGGGAAGCAATCATCGACATCATTTCGATGGCACAGCAGGCAAGCCCGAAGCTCATCGGCCAGATCGAATTTTTACGAGCCCAGTTGATCGCTTTATCTACAGTAGTGGTGACGATACTGTCCCCAAAAAGAGCACTGGCATCTTCGTTGTCGATGCGCGCGAACAGCTCAGATGGCTGACTGATTTGAAACTTATTATCGGCTTCCACGATCACAAGTATCGCACGGGTAGCTACAATCGCTTACGGGTCACATGTCCACAACCACCACGACGTTTACACCATCGCCAACATACGACCATGCTTTACGGCGGGCCGCCGCGCTGCGCGGTGTTGAAACCGAATATTGGGACATGTGGGGCCAGCGGCACGAGGCTACTGAAAAGGTCTTGCGGGCGATTTTAGAAGCCCTGGGCACGGCCACCGGTACTCTTGAACAACTGAATGACGGTCTGGAAGAACATTTGTCGAGCGAATGGTCAAGGCTGACACCCGAGACACTCGTGATTGGCGCCAGCACCGGTGCGATCGATATCTCCGTGCCAATTGCGCTCGCGAATACTCCGATCGATGTCACCATTCAATGGGAAGGTGGCGAGGCCGAAGGCGGCACCGCCGACTTATCCGCTGTCGATATATCGGCAACAGCCAATCTGCGCGGCGAAGAGTTCGTCCGCAAGCCACTGCACTTTCCTTCGCCGTTACGGCTTGGTTACCATGTGCTTCATCTGCGCGCCGGTGAAGTGACCGCCACCACGCGCTTCATCGTGTGCCCGGATCGCGCTTATTGGCCGGAAGCTTTGGGCCAAGACGGGAAAGCGGCGGGCATCGCGATCAGCGTTTACGGGCTACGCAGCCAGCGCAATTGGGGCTGCGGCGATTTTACGGATCTTCGGGCCGCCATCGATTGGGCCGGGGAGGACGGAGGGTCGGCGTTTCTGGCGCTGAATCCTTTGCATTCCATTCCCAACCGCCAGCCGTACAACACCAGTCCTTACCTGCCTAACTGCAGCTTTTATCGAAACTGCATTTATGTCGATGTGGAGAACAGTCCGGATTTTACTGGGTATACGCGGGCGAAGACGATCTTGGAATCGGCATCGGTGCGCAAGGAAATCGACGAATTGCGGGCTTCCCAATTCGTCGAATATGCGCGTGTTCACCGCTTGAAGATTCGATTCCTGAAGCTTCTCTTTCGCCGATTTCTGCAGGACTATCGGGCCAACACCGAGCGTGCCCGGGAATTTGGCAAGTTCGTCGAGAGCGAAGGAGAACTGCTGGATGTATACGCCGTCTATTGCGCACTCGAAGAGAAAATCCACCGCCGCTTTCCCGATGTATGGTTGTGGACCGGCTGGCCGGAGGAGTACCGCGATCCCGCCGCGCCCGCGACACGCTTGTTCGCCCAACAGTACTGGCGTAGCGTTCTCTTCTATAAGTATGTCCAATGGGTACTCGATACGCAGCTTGCGGCGGCGCACGAATACGCGAAGCAGAAGGGCATGTCCATCGGGCTCTATCACGATCTGGCCTTAGCCACCGATCGCTTTGGATCGGACCTGTGGGCGCATCGCTCGTTCTACATCAATGGGTGCCGCGTGGGCGCGCCGCCCGATAATTTTTCACCTAAGGGTCAGGATTGGTCGTTTCCGCCGCCAAACTCCCTGAAGCACCGCGAAGAGGGCTACAGCTTGTTCATCGACTCTATCCGTAAAAACTGCCGTCATGGCGGGGCGCTGCGGATCGATCATGTGATGCGCTTCTTCCGTCTCTTCTGGATTCCTAACGAATGCGAAGCCACCGATGGAACCTACGTCCTTGACCGCAGCGAAGATCTTATGCGCATCCTTGCGCTCGAGAGCGTCCGCCAGAAGGTGATCGTTATCGGCGAGGATCTGGGCACGGTCACCGATGAATTTCGCGCAGCACTGCAGCGGTTCGGCATCCTCTCTTATCGCCTGTTCTATTTTGAAAAGGACGATTCCGGCCGCTTTAAGAGACCCAACGAGTATCCCCGCCAAGCTTTGGTTTCCATCACCACGCACGACTTGCCGACGCTAGCCGGTTTCTGGATCAACCGCGACATTGAAGCCCGCCGCGAAGCCGGAATTCTGACCGACGAAGCCACCTACCGCGGCATGCTTGCCGATCGCGCCGAGCAAAAACAAAAAGTGCTGGACATGTTGCATGAATTGCAATTGGTACCTGGCTGGTTCGCCCGATCCGCCGCCGACGTGCCCGAATTATCGGGAGAGTTGCACAATGCCGTGATCGGATTTCTGGCTTCCACGCCATCGGCGTTGATGGTGGTGAACCAGGAAGATCTGACGAAGGAAGCGGATCAACAGAACCTGCCCGGCAGCACCGCCGAATATCCGAACTGGTCGCATAAAATGCGCTATACGGTTGAGGAATTGCGCTCGGACCCGTTGGCCCGCGGCGTCACCGCGATGTTTCGCAACTGGGTAGAACGCACCGGCCGCGCGGGTTCGTGATAGCCTTCGGGACATGAAAGTATTTCCGGCTCTGCTGTTTCTAGCCTGCTTACCCCTGCGGGCCGATACGCAGGACCCGCAAATCAGCGCCGAGGAGCGCGCCAAAGTGATTCAACTGTTAAAGGATTCGCGAAGCGAATTCATTGACGCTGTGAAAGATCTTAGCGACGCCCAGTGGACTTGGAAGCCGTCGCCCGCGCGCTGGTCCGTGGGCGAGGTGGCCGAGCATATCGTACTTGCCGAAGGTCTATTGTTCAGCCAGGTGCAAAGAGCGATTGCAAGTCCGATTAATCCCGATTGGGAAAAGAAAACAGCCGGCAAGACCGAGTTCATCTTGAAAGTGATGGCCCCCCGCTTGGGGAAAGCCGAAGCTCCGGAAGCCATCAAACCGCAAGGTACGATGACTCGCGCGGAGATCATGCAGCGCTTTGACGAAGCCCGCGGCAGGACTCTGCAATTTACCGAACAAACCACCGTTGCGTTGAAGGAACATACCGCGGAACATCCGTTCCCCGTTTTCAACACGCTGAATGCTTACCAATGGCTGATCTATATCCCGCTACACAATATGCGGCACGATAAGCAGATAGAAGAAGTCAAAGCTACCGCCGGTTTCCCAGGAAAGTAATCAGCTGCCCAGCAGCTGTTCCAGCCGCGAGCCGGCGATGATCATCGTCTCCGTGCGTTCAGGACCCGTCGACACACTGCCAACTTCAATCTTCGTGCTCTTGGATAGAAACGCCAGATAGTCTTTCGCCTTCGCCGGCAGATCGTCATATTTCGAAATGCCACGCGTGGACGTTTGCCAGCCGGGAAGCTTTTCATAGATCGGTTCAATTGCGGCAAGAGCGCCGATCGTCGCCGGCATCTCCGAAATTTCCTGCCCGCGCACGCGATAAGCGACGCAAACGGGAATTTCTTGTAAATCGTCAAGCACATCCAGCTTGGTGATAATCAGGCTATCGAATCCGTTCACGGTTGCGGTGTAACGTAACAGCGGCACATCAAACCAGCCGCAGCGCCGTGGACGGCCGGTTACGGCGCCGAATTCCTTGCCTACCCGGCGTAGGGTCTCGCCCGCTTCGGTCAAATCTTCCGATGGAAACGGACCGGAGCCCACGCGAGTAATATACGCCTTGGAAACTCCCACGATTCCGTCGATCTTTGTAGGCGGAACGCCGCACCCCGTGCAAGCGCCACCGGCCGCCGCGCTGGACGATGTCACAAAGGGATAAGTGCCATGATCGATATCGAGCATCGTGCCTTGCGCGCCCTCAAACAGAACGCGCTTGCCTTCCGCAATAGCGTTATTCAGCAGCACCGCCGTATCGCACACCATGGGGCGCATGCGCTCAGCGCACTTTTCGTATTGCTCGCGAATCTGGGCGTAATCGATGTTCTCGTGAATCTGAAAGGTCTGCGCCAGCAAGCGCTTATCTTCGGCCAGCGCGTCGTACAGCACGCGGAAACTGTCGGGATCGAACAAGTCGGCGACACGAATGCCGCGCCGGCCGATTTTATCTTCATAGCAAGGCCCGATGCCGCGCGATGTAGTGCCGATGGCGATCCGGTCCGGCCGGTCTTCCGACATCTTTTCCACAAGGCGGTGAAACGGGAAAATAATATGCGCTCGATTGCTTATGGATAGGTGCTTTGTAACATCAATGCCGAGATCTTCCAGCGTCTTGATTTCCTGCAACAGTGCCGCTGGATCAATCACCACCCCGTTCCCGATAACCGCGCGAATCCCAGGCCGCAAAATTCCGCTGGGGATGAGCTTCAGAACGTATTTCTTCTCGCCGATGTAGACCGTGTGGCCGGCATTATGGCCGCCTTGATAACGCGCAACGATATCAAATCTATCGGAAAATAAGTCGACGATTTTGCCCTTGCCTTCGTCTCCCCACTGGGCGCCAAGTACGATAAGGTTGCTCATGATTCACAAAGGTATTATTGTACCCGGTTGCAGGCGGTAGGTTGTAGGCTGTAAGCGCATAAACTCGCACCGCTCAACCCCTCTCGACGGGCCGACATCCGCCCCACATTCTGCCCAAGCGTCACTCAATCGCAGTTTTACTGAGAAGTTCGGTAAAATTCCGACACTTTGATGCCGTAAGGGGAACACTGTGGATTTAAAAGAACGCCAGCGTCAGATCGCCATTGATTTGATTCAGATGGACAAGCAGTTCGGCAAGGGGTCGATTCAACGGCTCGGGTCGCGAAATGTTTTGCCGGTTAACGTGATTTCCAGCGGATCCATCTCTTTAGATGCCGCTTTGGGAGTCGGCGGATTTCCTCGCGGACGCGTTATAGAAGTGTTCGGTCCGGAATCCTCGGGGAAGACGACGTTGACGCTTCACGTTATTGCCGAAGCACAGGCAGCGGGTGGCACGGCGGCCTTCATCGACGCCGAGCACGCGCTGGATCCGAACTATGCCCGCAAGCTCGGCGTGGACGTCGATAATCTTCTGATATCGCAGCCCGATCATGGCGAGCAGGCTTTGGAAATCGTTAGCGCCCTGGTATCTACCGGGCATGTGGATCTTATTGTTCTGGATTCCGTCGCGGCACTGGTACCGAAAGCTGAGCTGGATGGCGAAATGGGCGATAGCCACATGGGGCTGCATGCCCGCCTGATGTCCCAGGCTCTGCGTAAGTTAACCGGCGCGGTATCTAGAACGAACACTTGTTTGATCTTCATTAATCAGGTTCGTGAAAAGATTGGCGTTATGTTTGGTAATCCGGAAACCACCACCGGTGGGCGTGCCTTGAAGTTCTACTCATCTGTCCGGGTTGAGGTGCGGCGTATGGCGGCGCTGAAAGATGGCGATGTGGTGGTTGGAAACCGGACCAAGGTGAAGGTGGTTAAGAATAAAGTAGCTTCGCCGTTTCGAGAAGTGGAATTGGACATTATCTTCGGCGAAGGAATTTCGCGCGAGGGCGATTTGCTGGATCTGGCAGTGACAAATAACATTGTGGAAAAGAGCGGATCATGGTTCAGCTTCCGTGGGGAACGTCTGGGCCAAGGCCGCGAAAGCGCCCGTACTTTCCTAAAGGAACACGTCGAGGTTAGAAACAGAATCGACGCGGAACTCCGGAAGGTTTTGGGAATGACAACCTCGCCGATTGGCGCCGCCTCAGAGCCGGCCGCTAAGTTACAAGCACAAACGGCTTAGCCGGAATCGCCGCACGTGTGCCGCTTCTTCACACAAAAATCCTCCAAATAGGCCATTTATAGGCCTTCCAAGCTTACCAATGCGCGAAAGAGCCCGAAAATCGGGCTTTTCGCGCATATTTCCCTTTACATCGGCTTTCCCTATCCGGTATCATTTGTTAGCAAAACATGGCCGGAATGTTTTAGAACTTGCGATGGGCTGAGCTGCGGATATCAGGCTCGACGCACGCGAAACAGCCGGATTCATTGGGAGAAGTAAGAATTCTGAAGGAGGCTTATGGCCACAGTACCAGCAACGAAGATGACGCAGACGCAGTTGATCAAAGAACTGGCGGAGTCCTGCGAAGTAAATAATAAGGTAGCCAAACAGTTTCTGGCGATGTTCGCAGAAACCGCGGTGCGCGAGACTAAGAAGAACGGCACGTTTGTACTGCCCGGGATCGGGCGCCTAGTGCGCGTGGAGCGAAAAGCCCGTTTGGGCCGCAATCCTTCGACTGGAGAAACCATTAAGATTCCGGCCAAGAAAGTGGTGAAGTTTCGCGTCGCCAAGGCCGTGAAGGATGCGATCGTACCGCCGAAAAAGGCGAAATAACAAAAAGGAAAAGCCCCGCATCGACGACGCGGGGCTTTCTGTTGTACAACGTGAATAAGACCGAGATAGAGACCGCCCAAGTTACGGGCAGCTTCCGGAAGCCTACGCCTGCTTCTTTTCGTCGGGGTGATCGTCGCCCTTCAAAGATGACTTGAAGTTGCGGATGCCTTCGCCCAAACCCTTTGCTACCTCTGGAATCTTCTTGCCGCCGAACAAAAGCACGGCCACCGCAAGAATGATTAGGAGCTCAGGTAAGCCGATTGATCGCATAGGGCCTCCTTCTGTATAGCCATTATCATTGTAGGGACGCCGTCTCGGCAGAGTCAAGCGCGCCATTAAGCGAGGATCCATTGGCCACGATAAAGAAATTCGATCAAAAGAACGAAGTTCGAAAACTGGCGCGTGAGCGCGTCGGGATCGTTCCGTCTTCCAAAATCATGGTGCCGAAGCCGGACCGGAAGAAACCCAAGCATAAAAAACAGCCCGCGTCCGATATCTAATCGGCCCCACTCGCCTACGTGTGACCTTTGGCCTGCCCGCAGTCTAGTAGAATCGAGTTCATGCGAAATGCTGCCGCCGGCCTGCTTGTAACCGTTCTTGCGTCCGCTTTACAAGCGGGCCAACCGGTGCGGGCGCGTCACGCGATGGTGGTGGCGCAGGAACCGTACGCGGCTGATGTCGGCGTCGCTGTTCTAAAATCGGGCGGCAACGCGGTGGATGCCGCGGTGGCCGTCGCTTTCGCACTCGCTGTGACGCATCCCTTCGCCGGAAATCTCGGGGGCGGAGGATTCATGCTCGTCCGCCTGGCGGACGGCAGCACCAACTTCATCGATTTCCGGGAACGCGCTCCAGAAGCTGCATCGCACGATATGTATCTGGACGCGACCGGTAAGACCACTCGCGATAGTCTGGTCGGCTGGCGCGCCGCCGGCGTCCCTGGCACGGTCCGCGGTTTGGAATTGGCGCATAAGAAATATGGCACCAAACCCTGGGCCGATCTGATGAAGCCCGCCGTTGACTTAGCAACGAACGGATTCGCCGTCTCTTATTCATTGGCCCGATCCTTACGGTTGGATGGGACAACGAAGCTGCTCTCCCAATTCCCGGAATCCAAAAGGATCTTCCTTAAGGATGGCCAATACCTCGAAGCCGACGAATTCTTGAAGCAGCCCGAATTAGCGAGCACTCTCGCGCGCATCTCGCGAAACGGCGCCGCAGAATTCTACGAGGGGGAAACGGCAGACAAACTGGTGGCGCAGATGAAGGCCAATGGAGGCCTGATCACCCTTGCCGATCTGAAGAATTACGCCGCCCTGGAACGCAAACCACTGCAAGGTAAATATCGCGATTACACGATCATTACATCGCCGCCGCCCAGTGCCGGAGGCGCCGGTATCCTGCAGATGCTGGGAATGATTGAGGGCTCGGGTTATGAAAAGGGCGGTCATGGATCGGCTTCGGCTATCCATTATGTAGCGGAAACAATGCGCCGCTTCTATGCCGACAGGAATGAATTTTTCGGCGATCCCGATTTCGTGAAGGTGCCACTGGCAGGGCTCCTGGACCCCGCTTACATAGCTAAGCGCCGCGCTTCGATCGACCCGCTGCGGGCTACTCCGAGCGATCAACTAGGCTCCGGCAAGCCAGCGCTCGGCGAGAGCAGCGAGACCACGCACTTCAACATCGTGGATGCGCGGGGCAATGCCGTCGCGCTCACCTATACGTTGAATGGCGGCTTCGGTAACGGGGTCACGGTGCCCGGGCTGGGCTTCCTTCTGAACGATGAAATGGATGATTTCGCGGCCAAGCCGGGCGAGCCGAATCTCTTCGGTCTGGTGCAAGGTGAGGCAAACGCGATTCAGCCGCGCAAGCGTCCCCTATCGTCGATGACGCCCACCATCGTCCTGCGCGACGGCAATCTGTTTATGGTGCTGGGCGCGCCGGGCGGCTCGCGAATTACAACCGCCGTTCTTCAGGTTTTCCTCAACGCCGCCGACTTTGGGATGAATGCCCAGGAAGCCGTCGATGCTCCTCGCTTTCATCATCAATGGAAGCCCGACAAGCTCTATCTGGAAGAAGGCTTTTCGCCCGATACCGTGCAAATTCTAAAAGCAAACGGTTATGACATCGACTATTCGAAAGCGGTCGTGAACGCCCGGATGGAAGCGATCCTGATTGAGAAGGGTTGGCTACAAGGCGGCAGCGACGGACGAGCCTCAGGCAAAGCTGCGGGATACTAGGTTCCTACTCTCATGAATCATGTGTTATCGACGCACCTCTGCGTGCAGCATCGTCTTACTGTCGCAATGCTCGACCGGATTCTTCACGCCGGTATTCCGGCGGTTGAAATTTTCTGCGCCAAGCAGCATCTCGACTATCGCGATCAACCCCAAATTCGCGAATTGGGCCACTGGTTTCGCGACGCCGCGTTGAAACTGCAATCCGTTCATTCCCCGATGTATAACGACGATGTCTGGGGACGCTCCGGCCCGCAGTCCGTGATCAGCATCACCGAGCCTGTGAAATCGAAACGCATCGCGGTAGTGGATGAGATAAAGCGGGCGATCGAGATTGCCGAATACATTCCGTTCACCTACCTGGTGCAGCACCTGGGCGTCACAGGGGAAGAATATGACGACCGTAAGATCGATTCGGCCTTCGCTTCACTCGAAGAAATTAGCTTGTTTGCCCGCCAACGCGGCGTCAACCTGATTCTGGAAAACACGCAGAACGCTCTGGCCAGTAGTGAACGCCTGATGATGTTTTTGGGCCAGACTCATCTTGACCTCGGCTTCTGTTTCGACGTTGGCCATGCGCACATGAATGAAGGCGTCGAAAATGCATATCGCGTGATGAAGAGCCGCATCCGCTCCGTTCATATTCACGATAACGACGGCAAGCAGGATCTTCATCTATTTCCCTTTGCAGCCGAGGGCGGCGGCACCATCAACTGGGCGTCCACGATGGATTTGCTGCGCTCCGAGCCGGCTCAATATCCTCTGGTGCTGGAGTTGAAGGAAGTCCCGGGGATGACGAATCAGCTGGATGTAGTGCGGAGCGTCTTCGATCGACTGGAAACGATTACCGTCGAAGATCGCCGATAATTGAGTTGAACATGACTATCGAAACAACGATCCCCCGGATTACGATCGCCGAAGCGCGTCACCACGCGGGCGAAACGGTTCGCATTCCCGGCTGGCTGTACAACATGCGCAAGTCCGGGAAAATCGCTTTTCCACAACTGCGCGACGGTACCGGCATCATTCAATGTGTCGCCGTAAAATCCGCTTTGCCTGAGGAACTCTTTGAAACAATCCGCAATCTGACGCAGGAATCGTCAATCATCGTCAGCGGTAAGATTCGCGCCGAAGAACGCGCCCAGGGCGGCTTTGAACTCGATTTGGAAGGTCTGGAAGTAGTGCAGCGTGTCCCGGAAAGCGACCCCTATCCGATCACCCCAAAGGATCATGGCATCGACTTTCTAATGGATCACCGGCACCTGTGGCTGCGCAGCAAGCGTCAGAACGCCGCCATCCGCATTCGGCATGAAGTGATCCGGGGAATCCGCGATTATTTCGATTCGCACGGCTTCACGCTGGTGGATACTCCCATCTTCACGCCGGCCGCCTGCGAAGGCACCACGACACTTTTCGAAGTCGATTATTTCGAGGATGAGAAGGTCTACCTGACGCAATCGGGCCAGCTATACAACGAAGCAAACGCCATGGCCTTCGGCAAGGTGTATTGTTTCGGCCCGACGTTCCGCGCCGAAAAATCAAAGACTCGCCGTCACCTGACCGAGTTCTGGATGGTAGAGCCGGAAATGGCCTACGCCGATTTGGAAGAGGTGAAGCGCGTGGCCGAAGAAATGATTCTCTTCGTTGTCGGCCGCGTTCTAGAGAACCGGCGCCCAGAGTTGCTGGCGTTGGAACGGGACATCGCCAAGCTGGAAGCCATTCAGGGTCCGTTTCATCGCATGAGCTACGACGACGCGGTGAAAAAGCTGAACGCGAAAGGTAGCGCCATCGAATGGGGTGGGGATCTGGGCGGCACCGACGAAACGTTGTTGACCGAAGATTTGGATCGGCCGCTGATGGTGGATCGTTACCCGGCACAGGTAAAGGCGTTCTACTTTGAGCCGGATCCGGAGCGTCCCGACGTTGCGCTTGGGGTGGATATACTCGCGCCTGAAGGCTATGGTGAAATCGTCGGCGGCGGGCAGCGCATCTACGATCTTGCTCTACTGCTGAAGCGCCTCAAGGATCACAACCTGCCGCCTGAAGCTTTCAATTGGTATGTAGACCTTCGCAAGTTTGGCGCCGTACCGCACGCCGGCTTCGGTATGGGAGTTGAGCGTTTTGTGGCCTGGATGTGCGGGCTGGAACATATCCGCGAGACCATCGCCTATCCGCGAATGCTCTATCGCACCCGGCCGTAATCATCTCCGCGAATAACTATTCACAGGGGCGCGCCCGTTAGACTGAGAGCGAATGCGTCAATCTCATATAGCGATTATTGGTGCCCCGATGGATCTTGGCGCGGGCCGCCGCGGAGTGGACATGGGTCCTTCGGCATTGCGTTTAGCCCACTTGAATGAACGAATCGCTTCCCTTGGCTACGTGGTGGAAGACCTCGGAAATATAACCGTGGACCAGCCGGAAAGTATACCGGCGGGACCGGAAAAGGCACGCTACCTTCCCCAAATCGCCCAGACCTGCGAGCGTCTGGCGGAAATGGTGGAGAAGGCTGCCGGCGATGGAATGGTTCCGCTTGTTTTGGGCGGCGACCACTCGATCGCGACGGGAACGGTTGCCGGTATCTCCAGCTTTTATCGAAAGCAGAACAAGAAGATCGGGCTGATCTGGATCGACGCGCATGCCGACATGAATACACCGGAGACCAGTCCGAGTGGCAACGTCCATGGCATGCCGCTGGCTTCCTGCGTCGGTTTGGGCGCGCCGGAGTTGACGAATATTCTTGGCTTCGCGCCAAAAGTGGAGCCGCTGAATGTGGCGATCATCGGTCTGCGGTCAGTGGATGAATTAGAAAAGCGAAACCTGCAGAAAGCTGGTATCCGGGCATTCACAATGCGCGACGTGGATGAACGGGGAATGCGATCGATCATGCAGGAAGCGATGGAGATTGCCAACAGCGGCACCGACGGGTTTCACCTTTCGCTGGATATGGACGCGGTCGATCCGCATGAGGCGCCGGGCGTCGGCACCCCGGTTAAAGGTGGCATTACCTATCGGGAAGCTCACCTGGCTTTGGAAATCATCTGCGATTGCGACAACATGACGTCGATGGAAATCGTCGAGGTGAATCCTGTGATCGACGAAGCGAACAGGACCGCAATTCTTGGCGTGGAACTGGTAATGTCGGCTTTGGGAAAGCGGATCCTTTGACGGGCCGAAAATGTTGTGGTGGCGTCGGCAAAGAACATCGATCTGCTCGGCGCATGGCGCTAGCGCGATATAATCCAGTGAAATGGATGTCTACGACGAGCTGGTCCGTCTGCGCCGTCTTGGCCAAAAATGCGCACTGGCCACTATCGTTCAGGTAAAGGGCTCCATACCCAGCTTTGAAAGCGCAAAGTTGCTGGTGCGCGAAGATGGCTCCATGGTAGGCACCATCGGCGGCGGCTGCGTGGAAGGCGAAGTGTGGAATATCGCCCGCGAAGTGATGGAAACCGAAAAGCCGCGCCACTTGAATTTTAATCTCGGCCAAGACGCCGCTTATGATAACGGTCTGATTTGCGGAGGACAACTAAGCGTGTTCGTCGAACCCGTCATTCCGCAACCGCGGGCTTTCATCTTCGGTGGGGGTCACGTCTCGAAGAGTCTGCAAAAGATTGCCGCCACAGCCGGCTTTGCGACCGTGATCGTCGATAACCGCGAAGCCTTCGCCAATAAAGAACGCTTCCCCGATGCCGACGCAGTCTTTGCCGAGGAATACGAAGAAGTCTTTCCCAAGCTCGAAATCAACTCGTCCAGTTACCTGATCATCGTCACGCGGGGCCATCGTGACGACATGCGCGTGCTCCGCTGGGCAGTGTCGACGCCGGCCCGCTATATCTCAATGATCGGCAGCAAACGCAAGACAATTGCCGTGGTTCACGAACTCGAAGCCGAGGGATTTCCGCGTGAAGCTTTCGATCGGGTTTTCGCTCCCATGGGTTTGGAGATTGGCGCCATTACGCCCGAAGAAATAGCCGTATCCGTCGTGGCGGAAATGATCGCTATACGCCGAGCTCGCGACAATAACTGGAAGAATATCTCAAAATCGATCTTTGCCCACGAAGCCATGCGAGCGCTGCTGAAGTGAGCATCACCGGCATCATTTTGTCCGCCGGAGCATCGCGCCGCATGGGTAGTCCAAAGGCTCTTCTTAATTTCGAAGGGCAAACATTTCTGGAGCGGGCCGTCGCCTTACTCTCCGCCGAATGTGATCCCGTGATCGTCGTTCTAGGATACGAAGCCGGCGCGATTCGCAAGACCATCAGCGATTTGCCGAACGTCGTAGTTAATCCAGCGCCGGAGCGTGGAATGCTTAGTTCTCTGCAGTGCGGTCTCAAAGCCATGCCCGCGAATTCTCAAGGATTCGCCTTCACGTTAGTGGATTTTCCAGCAATACTGCCTGCCACCGTGAGCACGCTCGCAGGGAGATTTCGGACCCACGAAAACCTACTGGTGATCCCTAAATTTGGCGACCGGCGTGGCCATCCCGTCTTCGCATCCCACAGCCTGGCGGCGGAGTGGCTGGCGCTACCGCTCACCGCCAAAGCAAATGAAATAGTGAACCGGCATGAAGCCGACATTCAATACGTCTGCGTCGACGATCCGGGTATTGCCGCCGATGTCGACGATCCCGAGTCATACCGCCGGCTATTACTCACGAGGCCTGCCTGAAGCTGATGTGGCGAAAGTATATAGCTCGCGGCATATTGGTCACGCTCGTTGCGATCCTGGCTATCGGCGCGGCAGCCCCTTACCTTAAAATCGCCGACCGCTTTCGTCCACAAATTCAGGCCGGATTAGAAGCTTCGCTCGGCAGGCATGTCGACGTGGAACAGGTTCGCTTCAACGTTTTTACGGGACTTGGTTTTACTGCCAGCCGCGTAACGATCACGGAAGATCCGTCCTTTGGAATCGAACCCTTCGCTTATGTCGAGTCGCTTGTGGCGCGTCTTCGCCTGGTAAGCCTGCTGCAAGGCAAAGTGGAATTTTCCAGCCTGCGGCTCTCCGCGCCGAGTGTGAATCTGGTGAAGAACGATGCGGGCGTCTGGAATTTCCAGCTCTTCTTGAATCGCGGCGCTGGTGCCATGGATGGCCACAGGGGAAGCGATTTTCCGGCGATCGAAGTCCGCGCCGGACGTCTTGATTTCAAGTTCGGCGATCGTAAATCCGTTCTCTACTTCGATGACGCCGACATCGATCTCTTTCAAGGGTCACAGGGTCATGTCGTCATCCATTTTGCCGGCGAACCGAGGCGTACCGATCGAACGGCGCAAAGCTTCGGCCGCCTCACTGGACGCGGCAATTGGCAGCCTGGCAGGGAAAGCCAGATCGATCTCGATGTTGAACTGGAACGTACTGCGATTTCCGAAGTCGTGCGCCTGGTGGAAGGCCGCGACCTGGGTGTCCATGGCATCGTATCTTCCACGGGGCGGATCAGTGGGCCCATGTCGAATCTGCAGATCGCCGGCCATCTTAATCTTGAAGATATACACCGCTGGGATCTGATGCCGCCGCGCGGTGGGGGTTGGCAAATCGACTATGAGGGATCTCTGGATGTATGGTCGCAAAAGCTTGAGTTAGCTTCAGCTGGCAATGGCAATCCGGTGGCGATTAAGGTCGCAGTTCGGGATTATCTCGCATCACCGGCTTGGAGCGCTTCGGCCGAAGTACAGAAAATGCCGGTAGCAACGCTCGTCGAAGTGGCTCGGCATTTGGGAGCGCCGCTCCCGGAAAAAATGACGCTCGACGGGAGTCTTTCAGGCGTAATCGGGTACGGCCGGCCCGGTGGCCTGCAGGGAAAGTTAGCTCTCGAAGATTCTACGGTACAAATTCCAGATACCGCGCCAACTCACGTTGCGCGCGCCCAGGTGACAATCGCCGACGATACTATCACCCTTGATCAAAGCACCTTTGAAATGGGGAAAACGCAAACTGCCGAAGTGGAAGCATCCTATGCCATGGGATCGCGAGCGCTCGATTTGAAGATCAGCACGAAAGAGCTAAACGTCTCCGAGATGCAATCGGGGACCGGGCGTTTGCTGGGCGCGGCCGCAGTTCCACTTCTGGAAGCTTGCCGCCAGGGAACGTGGCGGGGGTGGCTGCGATACCAGCGCAGCGGCGATGAGGAAGGCAAGTGGACCAGTCAATACGATCTGCAGAATATCAACCTCGATCTGCCGGCGCTCGCCGATCCTTTCCGGTTGACTTCGGCCAGCGTAACATCCGATGGTAGCCGGATATCGGTGACCAGGATTCGCGGAAGAATTGGCAAGATTACCGTGGATGGCGATTATCATTACGACGATCGCAACCCACGCCCACATCATCTGCAAGTCGTCATTCCTCAGGCCGATTCCAATGAGATCGAACGGCTGCTGGCGCCCTCAATGCACCGCATCCCGCAAGGCTTTCTAGCACGCACGCTCCGCTTCGGTAAAGCCGGAGTACCGGATTGGATGAAGACATGGAAGCTGGATGGAGCAGTACGAATCCGCGAGCTTTCCGCGGGCGATGCGCAGTGGACCCAAGCCTCCGCGCGAGTGCTGTGGGACGGGGCCGTAGTGCGCCTGGTGAAAGTGGAAGCTCATGCCGGGGATGCCATTGCCACTGGACAAATCACCGCCGATATTCGCTCCATGCCCGCGGCTTATCACTTGGCCGGGACGCTGAAGGATCTGGATTATAAAGGCGGAAAGCTCGATATCGAAGGCAGCCTGGATACCAGCGGGTTAGAGGCCTCGTGGGGGAAGAACGCCAGCGGTGAGGGATCTTTTGGAGGGAGCTTGATCGCCTTCAATCCGGAGTCCAAATTCGAAAACATTTCCGGATGCTTTCAGATAGCGCCGGGCGCTCAGCTTCACTTGCATTCGATGTTTGCTTCACAAGGCTTCGATAGCTACATCGGACAAGGCGCCACGCAACCCGACGGACGCCTGCTGTTGGAACTGACAACAGGGGGCAGACAGGTCAAGGTAATGGGGAGCTTATTCGGAACCGCGATTCCGCGTTGATGCCGCCCGGCGCGCATCCCTCAATCGCTCGAACGCAAACGGATAGAATCGAAACGTGGAACCGACCGCGAGCCAGCAGCAGGCGCAACAATCCGCCGATCGCATTCGCCTGCTGCGCCAGGAATTGGCGAAACCGGAACTGCAACACGTTCTCGGTTTAACACCGGACCAACAAAGCCGTTTTGACGATTGGTCGCATACCCAACTTACAGACCTCGCCCGGCAGTTCGATGTCGACACCTCCGCCTCGCAGAAGCGCGTCTCATGGGGCATGCGTATTGCCGCGACGTTGGGCGGGCTCGCAATTTGCGCCGCCGTTGTGTTGTTTTTTGTGCGCTATTGGGGTTATCTCGACACGCCAATTCAGGTGCTCATCCTGACCTTGGTGCCGCTCGCCGCCTTGGCGGGCGCCGAATTTTCCGCCACCCGCGAACGAACCCTCTATTTCACGGGACTTTTGTCGCTGGTTGCTTTCGTCTCGTTCGTGATGGATTTGAGCGTGGTTGGCGACATCTTCAATATCTATTCCACGGAGAGCGCGCTTCTGGCGTGGGGCGCTTTTGCGCTGGCGGTGGCTTACCGCTACGGCCTGCGATTGCAACTGACGCTAAGCCTGCTGCTGTTGATTGCCTATGGCGCGGCATTGGTTACGGCGCAATCCGGGCATCGCTGGTTTGATTTTGAACGACGCCCCGAAATAGTGGCCTTTCTCGCCTTGCTGGTTTTTTGCACGCCGCTGTTGCTTCCCCACTTACGCTATAGCCAATTTCCTCCGGTTTACCGCGTAGTGGGCGTGATCGTCTTTTTCCTCTGCCTGATCTCTCTTGCGGAGTGGGGCATCCCCAGCTATCTGCCGTTCCGCAGCCAGAGCGTTGAGCGCTTTTACGAAATCTTAGGTCTGCTAATTTCGGCCGGCGCCATCTGGCTGGGCATCCGCCGACAGTGGAACGGCGTTGTAAACACGGCTGCAACGGCGTTTGTGATCTTTCTCTTCACGCGGCTTTATCACTGGTGGTGGGACTGGATGCCCAGATATCTCTTCTTCGCCATCATCGGTGGGTTGGGTATCGCGCTGGTGCTGGGCTTTAAACGCTTACGTGAGCAGATGAGCCAAAAAGGAAGTCTGGCATGAACAAGCGCAGGTTACTCCTGGTGGCTGCCGCCATTGTGTTGATCGCCAATGCGTCCGCACTAGCGCATGCCTGGCGCAATCGATTGGGGCCAGTGGAGACCGAGATAACGCTGACAGAGCGAGAGCTAGCGCTGAACTACAACTTCAATAAAGAAGACACGGGTATGGCGCTCCATCTGGTGTGGGTGAATGTCCAGGAGACAGCGGCAACCTGGGATACCCCTGCGCCGATGTTCGACACTAAGACACTTCGGGAGCTGGGCTTCGATACCAGTATCGCCGCGTCGGATACGAGAGCGTTTGAATTTTATCAACGGCAGCTTCCCAGACAGGCGTTCCTGGCCCTGGAATACGAAGGACCGGCGTGGCGCAGGCAACTGGAGTATATGGAGCGCGAAGCTCAGGAACATCCTGATTTGCGATCGCTGAACCGGACGCAAACATCGTCACACCTGGTCGCAATCGACATTGATACGAACGCTTCCAGCTTACGTGCCCGCCATCCAGATCGCCGGTCTGTCCTTATCCTGCCAGTGACGATCGACATTCAAATTCGGTCTGGTCGCCCGGCGATGAAAGATAAGCCCGCGGGACCAGCCTTTATAACGGCCTTCATCCAAGGCCAGCCAGTGTCGATTCACGTTCCACTGCCGTTCAGCGATCCTCTCCGCCGTCTGCGCGCATCACGGCGAGACGCGGCGTACCGGGTTCACTTGGGTTGTGGCGCTTCACTCGAGCCTTGGATTACGGGAGTTGAATTCACGCCACCCATGATCCCTTAGTTGCTGTTGCGGCTGATCTGTTCGACGACAGCCTGCATCACCGCATTTTCAAAATCGCGATCCAGCTGCCGGTTCGGATTGTCGGTTTGGATCATCATAATCCCGACGATCTCTTCCTTGGGATCAATCCAAAAGTGGGTCCCGTAAGCCCCGTCCCAGCCAAAACTACCGTTCGATACGCGTTGACCGGCGGCTACGGCGTCTGTAATCACCTGGACACTGAGTCCGAACGCTTTGCCGGGAGATCTGCCGGCGACCGTGTCCGGCACGAACACGGAACTCATCAAGTCCACCGTCTTCGGACTGAGCAAGCGCTTGCCCTTTAACTGGCCGCCTTCCAGTAGCATCTCAGCGAACTTCGCGTATTCTTCGATGGTCGCCATCAGTCCACCTCCGCCCGAAAAATAAGTGGCGTCGAATAAATTGTTGATCGCATCGGACTTTTGCAACTCCCCTTTTGCTCGATGGTAGGTGGTTGGAAGTCGCTGCAGGACGTCGTCTGGCGGCTGAAAGGCGAAATCGCTAATGCCCAGCGGGTCGAACATACGCTGTCGCAAGAACTCATCGAACGGCAGGCCGGAGGCAATCTCAACGACACGTCCGAGTGTGTCGAACGCCGCAAGAGGACTGTAGGTCCACCGTGAACCGGGTTGAAACTCCAGGGGCGTGGCGCCTAATCTTGGAATATACTCGCCCAGCGTTTTACCGGGTCTGGCGCTTATCTTTCTGATCTCCGAGCTGCTCATCGGGCCACTACCTAAGCCAGATACATGCGTTAGTAGATCTTGAATTGTAATTTCGCGCGTTGCCGGAACGGTGTAGAAGTGGACCGGCTGGGGAGTACCTGGTTGAAGGCCCGGAGTAAGCGCGGCGGCCTGCTCTTGGGTGATTGCTACCTTCAGGTCTTTGAACTCCGGGATGAAGCGCGAAACCGGATCGTTGAGGCGTAGTTTGCCTTCTTCCATCAGCATCAGGATGGACGCGCCAGCAACCGGCTTGGACATCGACCAGATGCGGAATAGGGCGTCCTTTTTCATAACCTTCTTCGAATCCACATCCGCGAATCCGTGCGCTTCTAAATGCGCGATGCGCCCCATGCGCATCACCAGCGTAACGGCTCCTGAAATATCCTTGGAATCGATGTGACTCTGAATGGTTTCGTGGATGCGCTGCAGACGTTCCGTGGATAAACCGACGTCCTCCGGTTTCGTCTCGGGCAACTTTGCGGCCGTCAACGACAATACGGTCAGGAAAAAGAGTGCAGTCTTTGCAGTGCGGCGCATGATGGACCCCGGTGTTTCGTTTAAACTTCCCTGGTAGTCTATCGAAATCGAAGGTGCGATTGCGGCTTACATAGAATCGCGTTACTCGCCTACACTAAGAAAGGCCATGGAGTAACCAATGCTTGCCAAACGGATTCTGATCGTCGAGGACGAACAAATTACCGCTCGGGATCTAGGCAATATGCTGCAGCGGATTGGGCACGTTCTGATTGGACCGGTAGCCGATGGCGCGGAGGCAGTCCTGGTGGCGGCCGAGACCAAGCCCGATTTGATTTTGATGGACTTTCGATTGGATGGTCCCATCGATGGGCTGGCGGCATCCATTGCGATTGCCAGCATACAGCCGGTGCCCATCATCTACATCACGGGGAATGTGGATAGCTTGATGAGTGATCCTTCAAAGCTTGTTCATCCATTTCTATGTATGGAGAAGCCAATATCTTCGGTTAGTCTGAAGGCCGCCATTGACGCCTCATTCGCCGAAGAAATCCGTCCCAATTAGTTCGTTGCTTTTAGCAACTACATTCCTTTAGACTGCTTTTATGGCGGGCAATGATATCAAGGACGAGGAACAAGTTGCCGCTGTGAGGGAATTCAACCGGTTCTACACTGCGCGGCTAGGCTTGTTGCGAAAGCGCCATCTTGACGATGACTTTTCGCTCACGGAAGCCCGCATCTTGTATGAGATCGGAGCGGATCCTCAATTGACGGCGCGCTATTTAAAGAACTTGCTTGGGTTGGATGCCGGATATATTAGTCGCATTCTCGCACTGCTAACCAAGCGAAAACTTGTGCGCCAGGCGGCATCAAAGCAGGACGGCCGTGAGAAGCTGCTTACGCTCACACGCGCGGGGAATGGCGCCGTAGCACGGCTGAACGTAAAATCGACGCGACAGATTCACGGCCTGCTGGCTAACATCAGTTCCAGCGGACGGGATGCTTTGCTCGACTCGTTTTCGCGAATCCGTTCTATCCTAAACGAGCCTCCCGGGTGCCGCGTTCGAATCGTTAAGTTGTCCAAATCCAACGACGCCGCGCTGCGGCTGTTGCAGGAGTACTACCAAGCCGTTAACGTCGTTCAGCGAGACGCTCCCGAAGTGATCCAGGAGATTATCGACGACCCCCATTCTGGCGTGTGGCTGGCTTATTTGGAAGAGAAGGCTGTGGGCTGTGTTGTACTGCGGAAGCTCAGTTCTGTACCGTTCGCCGTGGAGTGCAAGCGTCTTTATGTGCAGCCTATCGCCCGCGGGCATCGCATCGCGGACAAACTGCTGGACGCACAAGAAGATTTCGCACGGGGCAAGGGACTGCATTGGATCTACCTGGATAGTTATGACGATTTAAAAGTTGCCCTGGCTCTATATCGGAAACGCGGGTACGTCGCATGCGAACGTTACAACGACAACCCACAAGCGACGGTCTTCCTTCGCAAGAACATTCAGCGGCGGCCATAGCGTGCCTGGCGAAATCTCACTATTCCATCGCCGAAATTAGGATTTCCTGGGGAACGTAAAAGTGAATCGGCTGCCTGCGTCACGGGAAATCTCCAGCGTTCCCTTCAACTGGCGAACTAAAAGACTCAAGAGTTGTAAGCCCATGGACACGGCTCTTTCCGGATCCAGATCGGCGGGAAAACCTTTACCGTCGTCGGCCACCCCAAGAACGCACACCTGACCGTCGCAATGAAACGATACATCGATATTCCCGCGCTGGTTCGGAACGAAGGCGTGCTTAAAGCTGTTCGTTAATAGCTCATTGACAATCAGTCCGCAAGGCACTGCCTGAGTAATGTCGAGCACAACCGACTTTGCGTTTACCGTGACATTGACCCTGCTGGAACGATCCGAATAGACGGAAGCAATATCCTTCGCAAGATTATTCAGATAGCGGCCGAAGTCGATGCGCGAAAGGTCCTCGGCTTCGTATAGCGTCTCATGGATGGCCGCGATGGAGCGAACGCGAGTGTTCATTTCCTCCAGCATGGTTCGGGCGCCTTCATCCGCCAGATATTCGGCTTGCAAATTAAGCAGGCTGGCGATGATCTGCAGGTTGTTCTTCACTCTATGGTGGATTTCCTTGAGCAGAACTTCCTTCTCGCGCAATGAGGCTTGCAATTGCCGGTCGGCGTGCTTCCGGGCCGTGATATCGCTATTAATTTCCAGGACTCCTGCTGGCGCGCCTTCCGAATCTACTTGCAGAGCCCAGCGGCTCCAGGCAGTGATGTCGGTGTTGTTCCTGCGGGTCTGCACCAGTTCGCCTTCCCACCGGCCTTGCGAGATAAGAGTGGCTTCAATAGCGCCTTGCGGCTCGGGAAACTGGGTGTTCAAGAGCACGTGCTCGGGCTGGCCGGCGGCCTCTTCCTTACTCCATCCGTAAGTCTCGGCGGCCGCGCGATTCCAGAATGAGATGGCTCCATCCAACCGCCGTACGATGATCAAGTCTTGAGCCAGTTCCAACAATGCAGCTTGTTGTTTTAGCTGCTGTTCAGCCGTCCTGCGATCGGTGACGTCGCGCATCACCTTGGCGAATCCGCGTAGCTGACCGGATTCATCCCGCACCGTTGTTAAGACTCCGCTTGCGAAGAAACGCGAGCCGTCGCGCCGAATGTGCCAAAGTTCGTCCTCGGCGCCGCCCTGTGTTTTGGCAGTTTCCATCTCCCGCTCGGGCTGTCCCGCGGCTATATCCTCTGGAGTGAAGACCACCGCGCCTAACCGGCCGATTATTTGCGATTCGCTATGCCCTAAAAGGCGCTCCGCTCCGGAATTCCAGCTGGTGATCCGGCCGTTGAGGTCCATTTGAAACAAGGCGTAATCGCGCACGCTATCCACAAACAGCCGAAAGCGCTGTTCGCTTTCACGCAAGGAACGGACTGCTTTATTCCGCAGCGTGACGTCGCGGGCATTAATTTGAACCACGGGCCGTCCGCCCACCAGATAGCGGTTTGCCACCAACTCGGCGTCTATGCGTTCGCCGTCGACCCTTGATAAAGGCACGTCGTTATAGCGCACGATCTCCTGCGAGCGCGTTTCGGAAACAATGCCGCTGGCCCCAATCGCACCGCTGAATGGAGCGAGATCCGGTAGTTGAAGTCCGATAAACTTTTCCCTGGGGTGCCCCGTCCATTCCAGGAAAAAAGGATTAACGTCGGTGACCTTCTCCGTCTCACCGTCCAACACCAACATGCCGTCTTTTGCGGTTTCAAAAAGGCGATGGTAGCGGATTTCAGCTTCTTCCCGACGCTGGGTGACATCTTCCACGGCCAGCAGGACAATACGACGGTCCTCCCCCTCACGAGTGATTCTTCTTCCGTTGAGCCGCATTGTCCGGCGGCCGACGTGGGGAAAATCGTGTTCAGCTTCGAAGTCGTGAAAAGAGTCGTCACCAAACAAAGCCGCGCCCAGAAGCTCGCGCAAACGAGGAATGTTCCATTGGCCGTTTCCGATGTCGTAAAGCAGCCGGCCCTCGGTTTCGCCGCGGGCCACGTGGAACATTTCGTAAAACGCCGACGTCGCTCGCTGGATTCGCAGATCGCCGTCCAGAACCAGAAGAGGTTCCCGCACGGTCTCAACCATGCCCTCGGCGAAATCACGGGCTTCTTCCGCGGCCCGCAGACTTCGCTTCAGAGGGTCGATGTCGATGAACACCACGACCGCGCCCGCGATACGGTCGTCCACTGTGCGATAAGGGCGGATGGTGGCCGAAAACCAGTGTCCATCCTTATCCTGAATCTCCCGTTGTTCCGCCTTGAGGCTGTCCACCACCGATCGCATCTGGCGGGGGAAATCGATCAGATGGATTTGCCCGTCGAGGTGTGTCAAAGGATGCCCGATATCAATCGATTTCAACCCTAGAACCCGTTCCGCCGCGGCGCTGAAACGTCGTAAGCGAAGGTCGCTATCCACGATTAGGAACGCTACGTCAACCGCGCTCAACAGATTTATCAGGTCGCTGTTGACCGTGTTCATCTCGCGATTTCGGGTCTGCAGTTCCTCATTCATCGTGGTTAATTCTTCATTGGCGCTTTGCAGCTCTTCCTTGGTGGTGCTAAGTTCTTCGTTCGTGCTTTGCAACTCCTCATTAGCGCTTCTTACTTCTTCGTTGGAAGCCCGCAGTTCTTCCGAACTCGCCTCATGATCTTCATTCGCGTTTCGGAGAAGCTCGCGTAAGTCGGCCACCTGCTTCTCAAGTTCGCGTACCTCCGCAGTGGAGGAGCCGGCGGAATCGCGGGGTTGTGAAGTGGCAAGACGGTCGGAGGGAGGAGCGGAGTGAATCGCTGGAGTGGAGACTTCTTCAAACACGACGATAAAGTAACGTTCTCCCTGCTTAGGCCCGACGATTGGGGTGACTTCAATATTGATCTCCCGGCGTTCACCCCGGTATTCGATGCTGATTCCTGTTTCCTGAACGCAGACGTCTTGCTTCGCCGCTGCGGAAATCACCCTTCGCAGTGGTACTTTCAGACCCTCGCGAGCCATGCGCAGCAAATCGAAAGTGGCCTCCCCCGGCGGGGGATCGAGATAGAATCCAGTGCGCCCGCGGAAGTGGAGGATTTGAAGATTCGCGTCAATGACGACAGCTGAGGGCGAGTATTTACTCTGAATGATCAAATCGGCTTTCCGCTGCAATTCGGTCCCGCTCAGTGTCTTCTGAACTCTCCCCGAATCAGATTTCTCACTAAGGCCGGGCAGCGCTACATGCGACCCCAGTTTTAGCGACACCGGCTTGCGAGTGTAAATCCGATGTTGCTTATCCAGCACGGTGAACAAGTCACTGGTTGAAGTCACGGATTCCGCGGTCCCAAGCAGGAGTAAACCGTCAATGTTCAAACTATAATGGAATATTGGAAAAACCTTGTTTTGCAGAACAGCATCAAGGTAAATCAATAAATTGCGGCAGCTGATTAGATCGGTGTGCCCGAACGGCGGATCGCTGGTTACATCCTGCCTTGCAAAGATACACAGCTCGCGAAATCCTTTACTGACTTGAAATCCTCTGTCGGAGCGAACAAAATAGCGCCGCAATCGTTCTTCGGAAACATCTTGCGAAATGGACGCTGGGTAGGTTCCGGAGCGGGCCGAATCCAGAGCCACTTCACTTATATCCGTTCCGAATATTTGGAGCGAAGTATTTAATTCCAAATCTTCCAGCAGTTCCTTCAAACAAATGGCGAGGGAATATACCTCTTCGCCGGTGGCGCATCCGGGAACCCAGACACGAAAGGGCTCGTGAACATCTCGCGCTGCGACGCGGCTCCGTAGAAGACCGCTGAGCGCGCTGTAAACATCCTGGTCGCGAAAAAACGCCGTCACGCTAATCAAAAGGTCGCGATACAGCTCCATGACTTCATCAGGTTGTTTTTCCAGGAGACGAACATATTCCGCCAGCGACTTGATCCGCTTCACAATCATTCGCCGTCCAATGCGCCGCCGCATCGTGTTGGGCTTGTAATGACTGAAATCCACTCTGGTCCGGGTGCGCAGTATCTGAAAAACGTGCGCCATTCCAACCGCTCCGCCAGGAAGACTTTCACTCTCGGCGTTGTTTGGTTCGGCCACGCGGACGAATGGATGTTGGCTAAGACGACCCAATTCCTTGGCGATATCCTCGGGCGAAAGAATATAGTCGATAGCGCCGGTAGCAATTGCGTTGCGCGGCATCCCGACGTGCTGGGCCGACGCATCGTCCTGCGCGAAGGTTAGTCCGCATTCCTCTTTTATGGCCCTTACGCCGAGGCTACCGTCGGAAGCATTCCCTGAAAGGACGACGGCGATCGCCCGGCCCCCTTGCACGCGGGCTAGCGATTCAAAAAAAGCGTCGATTGGCAGATGTAAGCCGGGTCTGCGCTGCGACAATCGAAGCTTTCCGTCTTCCAAAATCATCGTTGCGTTCGGTGGAATCACGAACACCGTGTTCGGGCTAATCGCCATGCCTTCTTCGGCGGCCACGACGCGCATTGGTGTCACCGCCGACAGGATCTCGGGCAACTGGCTTGTGTGATGGGGGTCCAGGTGTTGCACGAAGACAAATGCCATCCCCGTATCGCCTGGCAAGGCTTTTAAGAAGCGACTGAATGCATCCAGCCCGCCTGCCGACCCACCAATGCCGACGATTGGAAAGGGATGGCCCCGGGGTGGACTGATATCGTTTTCATATCCCGCCGCAACCTCTATGACCTCAGCTTGGCCCTGGTTTGCAGTAGGACCCGATGCATCGATTTCGAATTGCTCATCCATTGCTGTTTACCCTACGTAATCGTTCCCGCCACATGTTTTCGCCTCCCGGCGACGCCATCGGTAAAACTTTCGGCTAAGCGGATCGTTCCAATCGGAATGCATACGTGGATTCGTGTTCCCGCTCTCAGTTGCGAGGTAATCTCAAACACTCCTCCGGCCGCTTCGGCTCGTTGCGCCATACTGACCAGACCTAAACCCGCACGCCCTTTCGAAGATCCCGTCTTGAACCCATGGCCGTCGTCGCGAATCGTCAATTCCACGTTGTCCAGGCTGCCCACCAAAGCGATATCGACTTTGGCGGAGCCAGCATGTTTTGCGATGTTTCGTAGAGCTTCCTGGACGATGCGGTATAAGCATAGCGGAATGTCCGGTGCCAAATTATCCAAGGCCCCTCTTGTCGAAAATCGCGTGTGCAACAGGTGGCGCTCTTCAAATTCCTGTGTAAGTTGGCGCAATGCTACCACGATTCCAAGGTCGTTTAGCACCGCGGGATGCAGTCGGTGCGCCACGTTTCGCAAAGCATTCGCTAATATTGCAACGCGATCGATCAATTTACGAAACTCCCCCTCATTTTCCTGGCGCTTCGCTTCCGGTACCTTGGCCCAAAGCCTTTCAAAATCAATTTCCAGCAGAGCAAGCTGTTGCACCATATCGTCGTGCAAATCCCGGGCGATTTCCTGCCGTTCCGTCTCCTGGGCCTGGATCATGCGGGCCGTCATAGCGGCCAATTCGTCTTGCGTGCGAACTAGGATGCGGGCATTCTCCTGCGCTTCCTGGCGGCGCACTCCGCCCAATTTTGCCTGCTGCAGCGCGATCTCGATGGTGGCATGCAAATCCTGATCCTTAAATGGCTTCAGTACATATCCATAAGGTTCGGTGATTTTGGCCCGGCGCATGGTTTCGGGATCGCTGTACGCAGTCAGAAAAACGGTAGGTACGCCCCATCCATACAGGGCCCGGGCGGCGACTTCTATTCCATCGATATCCCCATCTAAACCGATATCCGCCAGAATCAGATCCGGCACTGTCTGTTCAATTAAATCCAGAGCCTCGGCCCCGCTGGCCGCAACCCCCGTAATTTCGTAACCGATTCTGCTGAGAGTGCGGCGCAGATGATCGCTGGTGATCATCTCGTCTTCAACAATGAGCAGTTTCGGTTTGTTAATCGCCTTTTTGTTTGACGGCATTGTCGTTGTGCTTCTAAAGAGGCGAATTCTCAATCCTCTGCTTTAAGAGAGCGAGCTCGGAAGTCAAGCGATCCAACTCGGCGGTATTTTTAACCGCCCCTATCCAGGACAGCAGAGTCTCGTAAGCGCGCTGCGCGTTCTCCCGGGCTTGCCCCGCCACTACTGGGTCATCCTGATCAATTTCCGCCAAATTCAAAAACGTATTGCAGAGATCTAGCTCATTGTCCAGAAAATCGATATGCGTTCGATCCGAAGCATCGGGAATGCGGCGGGCGGTTTTCATCGATTTTACTCTCGCCTTTTCGTCCCTCTTAAGCCCGCTGGCCTACTGGAAGACCGCGGTCCTTTTACTGTAGCGAATATAAACACGACGGTAGGTATGCCCGCCCCGCCGCCAGTTTCGGCGATCCTGTAATGTTGGGAGGGAGTCTTTTCTGGACGTTCACCTGATAGATGGCACGTACGAGTTATTCCGGCATTATTACGCCCTGCCGTCGGCGCGGGATGAGGATGGCCGTGAAGTTGGCGCTGTTCGCGGCGTGCTTACATCGGTTCTGAATATGATTCGCGGCGGAGCGACGCACCTGGCCTTGGCAACCGATCACGTTATCGAGTCTTTCCGCAATGGATTGTGGGCTGGATACAAGACGGGTCAAGGAATTGATCCGGTTTTGTGGTCGCAGTTCAATCTGCTGGAAGAAGTCATCTCCGCGGCTGGCGTTGTTGTGTGGCCCATGATCGAGTTTGAGGCGGACGACGCACTAGCCGCAGGTGCCGCCGCTGCCGCGCTGGACCCGCGCGTGGAACGGGTGATTATTTGTACGCCCGATAAAGATCTTGCGCAGTGCGTGCGCGGCACCCGAATCGTTCAGTTGCATCGGCGGACGCGGGTTACGCTCGATGAAGCCGGCGTCATTCGAAAGTTCGGGGTTTCGCCGGTGTCGATTCCCGACTATCTGGCACTGGTCGGCGACGCCGCGGATGGTTATCCCGGCTTACCTGGATGGGGAGCGAAATCGTCGGCGGCAGTGCTGGCGAAGTTCCTTCACCTCGATTTGGTTCCAGCGGATTGGCGGGAGTGGCACGTGAATGCCGCCAACGCCGGTAGCCTGGCGCACACCCTATCGAGCGAGCGTGATCGCGCATTGTTGTTCCGAACGCTGGCCACGCTACGGACCGACATCGCACTCTTCAACGATGTGGACGAACTGCAATGGCGCGGTCCTCAGCCTGGGTTTGAGATCATCGCGGCAAAACTCGACGCGGCTATCACTAGCGCCAAGCTGAATGCACGCCGGCAACAATAACGCTCCGACCAGCCACCCCGCTTATCCTTACCAACCGGCTGCCTACAACGGGCTGCCTGCAAGTAATGAGCTAATCCGCGCCGCACTTTCGCTAGTGAGGTATATAGACGTATCAAGCGCGCGTGGATTGCGTGGCAGGGGTGAGGTTAGGGATGAAAGCGGGTTGCTGTCGATGACCTCGTATACGGTAGCGCCGGGAGACTGCTTATCCAGCATCGCCAAGGGTTTCGGTCTCCCCGGATGGGAAAGCATTTATAACTTTGGGCCGAACGATAACTTTCGACGTCTACGGCCCGATCCGAATGTCATTCTTAGCGGCGACCATCTGCTGGTCCCGGATCGGACTCTGCGCGAGGACGCAGCGGACACTGACCAACGGCACCAGTTCGAGCTGGCGGCTTTCCTCGTATCGTTGAGGTTGATTCTCTTGGACGAGGATCTGCAACCCCTACCTGGCACGCCCTATCGCCTTCGGGTAGGGAATTCTGTTTTTGAAGGACAGACGAACTCCGATGGTTTGATGGAGCACTCAATTCCACCCGATGCCGAGCGCGCCTTCTTGAGTGTGAAGGTGAAACGCGAGCAAGGACAGACTGGCTACTCATGGGATCTTCTCCTGGGAATGCTCGATCCCGTCACTACTACGACTGGATTGCAGGCCAGGCTCAACAATCCGTTAAAGCAACTGTCCGTGTCGATGGAGATTAACAAGAAGCCGTCGCGTAACGCAAAGACCGACGACTTCGGTCGGATCTATCCTCTGGCCGGCGACATTGACGAAGTAACGGTTAAGGTGACCGATTCGCATGAGTCTGGCGCGGGAGATGCGCTTGCAACGGAATCGGGGCCGCATTTTGAGCGGGGCGGCGATGGTCCGCGAGCGGCATGATTGAGCACGAGCGCCGATGAACGGGTCTATTATTTATGCCGACCCCCAAGTCCTCGGGTGACATTGCCTCCTTGGCCTTCGAAGAGATAGGCCGCGTCGACAATGGAGTGTGGTTGATTTGTCCCGATCAAACCATACGCACCATGGCCGGACAGCAACTTCTGGAACCGTGACGCAATCGTTCTATAGCCCGGAGAGGGATCTTGCGCAGTTGCGGTTGGACACCAAAGGGAAGGGCATTCTCAGCCCCAACGATACGGTGGATACCGGCACGACCGCAGGGGAAAACCCAAAGAAAATTCTCACGCTTGTGATCGGCGGGAATTTATGGACAGGCCCCGGCCCCGTACCCAAAATCCTGATTGTGGGCCATCATGCCCGTGAGTGGATCTCCGTGGAAATACCTTATCTGCTTGCCGAATACCTGATTGGTAAATACGATCCGAGCCCGGGTCTTCCGGCCGACGATGCGGCGGTTCCGGGCACTCCCGCTGCCCAGGCCCAGCGCATCAAACACCTGGTGGGCAATCGCGAAATCTGGTTTATTCCGATGTTGAATGCCGAGGGGCACGATCACACAATACTAACCAGCCGTAAGTGGCGTCCTAACCGGTCGACAACGACCATTTTCGCAAACACCGTTATGACAGTCCTGAAATTAGGCGGAGGCCATACACCCTCGAGCTATCTCCCCCCAGTCCGTCCGCCATTAAAGATCACAAGTTCAGCGGCCTGCCGGAAACAGAAATCGGCCGCGTGTTTCGACAAAATCTTTCGGCCGCGCTGGCGCTAATCAATTGCTCCGGTTTTTCGTCGGCTCCCACTTCGCCATCCACAGCTTTGAAGATCCCCGGCGTGGTCACCGTAATTGGAAAATGCTGGGATCGCTTCAAAGGTTGGGACCCGGGAATTTAAACTGGTGAATAATATATGACTGATCTGCCACGTGAAACTAATCTCCACGCCCGCGCAACGCTCATAGAAATCGGACAAGTGGAGGCGATCTTCCGCTATCCTGTAAAGTCGATGAGCGGCGAACAGCTCGACACCGCCAACCTGGGATGGCATGGTCTGGATGGCGACAGACGGCTTGCATTCCGGCGCACTGATGACCGCAGCGGGTTCCCCTGGCTATCGGCAGGCAGGCTTCCAGAGCTGCTCCTGTTTGCCCCCCAGCGCCGTGAGGACGCGGCTCAGGAAGACCTTCCGACGCATATTCGCGCGCCGAATGGCCAGGATCTGCCGGTCTTCGGCCAGGACTTGGCGGCGGAGGTCGGACGCCGGCACGGAGCTCCCGTGCAGATGATGCAGTTGAAACATGGCATTTTCGACGACGCAAGCATCTCCGTGATCGCCTCCGCTACGGTGCGCGAGATTGGACGGCTCGCAGTGCAACCCCCGGACGTGCGACGCTTTCGCCCTAATGTTCTGGTTCATTTACCGCAATCGGTTCCCTTCCAGGAGGACCAGTGGTTGGGCGGTGTGCTCTCATTCGGCGAAGGCGACGATGCCCCCTCGATCGCGGTCACACAGCGCGACGTTCGTTGCTCGATGGTGAATCTTGATCCCGACTCAGCACGTCCTGCGCCAGAAGTTCTGAAAGCGGTAGTTCGTGCGAACCAGAACAACGCGGGAATTTACGGCACGGTGACTCGCATCGGTCGGCTGGCGGTGGGACAAACCGTATTCCTCCGCCCGGCGACCGGAAAAAAGTAAGCGCCTACGCAAGTGCCAGATTCAGATTGTCAATTGCCTCGTCGATCTCCGCCGTGTTCTTAAAACCTACGGTCACGCTGTCGACGCCTGCATTGCGGAACGCGTATCGCATCGCCGCCTGCCGGTCCTCACGGCGTGTGAACGCACCTTCACCGACGAGTTTCATGCTGATCACGCCCATGCCTTCCGCGCGGACCTGCTTCACGTGGGTAACCACCTCGTTCACATCTCCCGCCCCGTTAGTGTTATAATCCTCGGCGTCCATCTTGGTGCCCTTGTGGTTCATGCGAATCATCGCTACTTCCAACCACTTGTTGCCCGGAAATTGGCGTAATGCCGGCAGCCCATGTACCGAAGCTCCATAACCTACCAGAGCCTTTTTACTCTTGGCTTCGAGGATCCCATCCTGCCAGCGAACTGTGTCCGTGGGCCAGGTTGCCACATGCTGGAAATGCAGCAGCATGATGTCGAAATACTCGGTGCGCGCCAAGGTTCGCAATTCATCTATCTTCTCTTGCGGATTTACGCCATCGTGCGTTGTCACCTTGGACATTAGGCGGTACGTGTCACGCGGGATTCCCTTCAGCGCAATGCCGAGCATCTTGTGCATTTCACCATAAGACTCGGCGGTCTCGAAGAAGCGAATGCCCCGGTCGTAGGAATAGCGAACCAGCCTGGTAAATTCATCTTGCCCGAGATCACGCTGTGTCCGCCCGCCGAGCGACCCTGTACCAAAGGCGAGCCGAGTAACTTTCACGCCGGACTTTCCCAGCGTCACCCATTCGGTAGCCGGGCTCGCTGCGGCGCGGACCGGAAGGTTTCCGATCCCGGCGAGTGCACCGGCGGCGAGCCCGGTCTTCAGGAAATCGCGTCTGGAGTAGTTAGCCATTTTGGAGCCCCCAATGCGCAAATGCTATCACGAGCAACCGGGCAGGTCCAGTGGCGCTGCGGATTGAACTTCGTTTGCTAATCCCTGATCGTCCAACTGGCGCTGCCGCAGGATCGGCATTCACGGGCATTCCGGTTTAACGCCGCACCACAGCGGACGCAGGCGTGTGATCGAGACTTCCCGGTACGCTTCGCTTGATAACCCAGAAGCATCGCTAACAGCGCGAAGAACAACGCTACGATTACCCACGATCCGGTGAAGTAGTACAGCGTCAGCACGGCTAGAATTGCCGCGGTTGCGATTAGCCACCACCTCGGCTTGCTTAAAGATGAGTCCATCTATCCTTTTTTGTACCGCGATGATGAGTTTTCGGAGCGTCGCCGGTCTCTGCGTGGGGCAGTGCTATGCTCGGGTCAGGCCGTACCCATGAGCATCACCCGGGCTTGGCGTCAAATAGGGTGCGTTGTGGTCCTGATCGGGACGCTCTCCGCTTTCCAACTTCCTTTCCACGAATACCCCAGCATTGAGCACAACGAGAGCTTCCTTCCGCCTGATTGGCAGGAAAAGACGGAATGGGCTTTTGCCCGCCTGATGTTCCCGCCCGGCGAAAATAACGGCTACGCTGGCCGCGATGGCGATTGGCACAAAGGATATTCGCTTTGGACACAGGACTACCCGCCCGCAGACCGTCATTTTTCGCAAGCATTGCGGCGTTTGACGCGGATCCATACCCGATCGGTGGAGCAAGTCATCAACCTCGATAACGGCGACGAAGTCTTCAATTGGCCCTGGGTATACGCGGTCCAGGTAGGCGAATGGGGCTTGACGTCACAACAAGGAAAGGTGCTGCGCGAGTATTTGCTTCGCGGCGGCTTCTTTATGGCTGACGATTTTCACGGTCCTTACGAATGGGAGGTCTTTGCGAAGAGCATGAAATTAGTTTTTCCCGACCGCCAGATCGTCGACATTGAAGACTCCGATCCGATATTTCACACGCTGTATGATCTGGATGACCGCTTCCAAATTCCCGGCCAAGCGCACCTGCGTGCCGGCTACAAGAATGAAAGGGGAGCACATTGGCGAGCGATTCGCGATGACTCCGGGCGGATCATGGTGGCCATTTCCTACAACTCCGATATCGGCGATGCCTGGGAGTGGGCCGACAACGCCCAATATCCAGAGAAGTTTGCCGACCTGGCGATTCGCATTGGAGTGAATTACATCGTTTACTCGATGTCCCACTAAATGCTCGCTCCGTATGCCACATCCTGGCGAGAGAATCCTCGCCGCTGCATTGCCTCAGCACTGGCAAACCGATCGACTATTTAACGTCCAGCCGAGCTGAAGGGGCTTTCTCACAGTAGGGCGACGGACAGCGAATTCGGTGGACAGGGAATCGATCATCTCGTCGCAAATCAACGAGAGGTTTGGTCGGGGGGGCGAGATTCGAACTCACGAACCCCTGCGCCCAAGGCAGTTTTGAGGCTCCTACCGAAAAAGCCCATTTTTAGGCCTTTACGTTTTAATGGGTTACGCGCTTCCCTATTGAAGCGTGTGGGCATTCGAGGAAGCCGGGTGCTTTCTCGTCTACAGAAGTATCTACACTGGCCGAGCAATTTCCGGGCGATTCCTCTGGTAGGCTTCGGTTCGCCCGTTGGGGGAGACCGAGGCTACCTCACGGTGTAATAATCCGCAAATCATTAAGAAGGGCGCTCAAGAGGTTATCCTGCACCAACATGAACCTTGAAGGATCAAGGGCCTCGGGGGCGGTTGCGCCGCTGTATCTTTGAAACGCAGACCCAATCTTCTTTCGCTTCGCTCTGACCTTTCCATCCCTGCCGTGGTCCACGTCGTGGCGAAGATCGGTCCTCAATGCGTTCACGTCATCAAAGCTACCGAGAGGTTGCGACGCGAGCCTGTCACCCGGGCCTTCGTGAAACAAGAAATATAGATCGTCCACAAATATCTTGTAGCCATCAAAGTCTTTCACGGGTACGCCGATACTCATCAAAGCCTTCACGGTGCGGTTTGTCGCCTTGAACAAATCACTTCCGCTTCTCGCCGAATGCTGACTATTGAGAGACGTCACTGTCGTTGAGATCTCGTTCGCCAGTTCCTTCAATCGGGCGGCGGAGCTCACCTCAGTCAGCACGAGTTGATCGAGACCGCCGGCGACTTCGGGATACATTGAGACAAGCTTCCGCATTAGGATCGTTTGTCGAATCTTGGCTCCAGACTTGACGTTCGCGCTGACCGTTCGTTGGAACTCTTGATAGTCGCGGTCCGTAGCCTTCCTACCAAGTTCGATTTGACGGTCAAGCTCAGACAAAAACTTCGCAAAGAAGTCTCCCAACGTTTTTCCACTAACAGCGGCACCGGACTCAACTAGGCTGCAAGTCAACGTTAGGGCACCTTGGACGATCGTTCTGTTCCTAAAAAGCTCCTTCTGTTCCGAAGTTAGGCCGTTCAGCATATCCAAGGATCGCTTGATCCGTTGACCTACATTGGACTTTGACGAAAAGCTCTGGTGGCCTTCCAAAACAGTCTTCAAGTCATCAAACCTGAGGCCGACATCGACTCCTTCCAGTTCAACAGCAGCCACCTTGCAGAGAATGTCAAAGTGACCGTACCGACGATTACTTGCCGGGATGACCTTAAAGAACTGGTGCTTGGTCTGCTCCTTGAGGAAATCTCGGAGTTTGCTCTGAATCGAATTGAGCTTCTCGCTGCTCGTAAGGGGAAGGCCCTTCTGGAGCCGCTGGAAGAAGAGCTTTATTTCGCTTTCTGAAACCTCTTCGATGAGATCATATTCAATTTCGTAGTCATCGAAAGCATCGGAATGCTTGGTCGGCAACTCTTTGTAATAGGATCCGCCAAATACCTTGGCGGCTGATGTCGAAAGAGGCAACTCGTTATCAAAGAAAGCGAGGATGCTCATCAGTCGCTGTTGGCCATCGACGACCTCGTACTGATCCTCTCCACCAGCCTTCAGGAAATAGAATTTCGGAAGCTTCCACTTGCGAAGGATCGAGTCGATAAGCTCTTGCTGTTGACCACGGCTCCAAACCTCCTCACGCTGCCAATCGGGAATCTCATAACGATCGCGCCGCTTGTAGATCTTGTCGATCGCCCGTTTATCTGAGGTCATTTTCATAGTGTTGTCTCGGCTAACAGTTGGTAGGAAATCTGAAGGGCTAGGCCCCTACACCCAAAGCATATTTTAGCCGGGATGTTTCGTCTAAGGGCATGGTCCGGTCGCCACGATTTGTTTTTAGGCATCCCAAACGAATGGATCCGCCAAGTATAAGGCCGGCGCAAAACATTGGTGAACGACGAAACGCAGGTTTGGGTCGTAGTGCCGTGCCGTTGGCAGCGGGCGTAGTTATAGATGTTTCTCCTTCCTCTCTTTCTCAATGCCCGAATTGCAGTGCGGACGTTGTTCAACTCTAAATGCAGAATCGCACGAAGCGTCCGACAGGCGGACCGTTCGGTAGTTCCAGCTCCGTTTGCGGTCCATGAGTAGAATGTCCACCGCGTAGACCACGAGCGAGCCAACGGCTTGCAAGATGTCGCCATTGCCGGCGTGCCGGGCCATGGGTAGAGGCCGTCATTCACGGAATCCGGGAACAGACACCCGAGGCACGTACCGGTGGCTCCCTACACGAACACGTAGCCGTGGTCGCCGTCTGCGGCGAACTGCAATTGGAACCGCACGCTGGAAAAACACGCAGTGCACATCTGTCTACAAAATTATCTACCGGGCGAAATTTGGGCATTCTGAAAATGCCCGCATCTGCTTGATTTTGTTGGTCGGGGCGGCGAGATTCGAACTCACGACCCCCTGCGCCCAAGGCAGGTGCGCTACCAGGCTGCGCTACGCCCCGACATGTACTGCTCCTTCGATTCTAAAACACTTCAGACTTAAGTGTTAGATCTTCTTCTCTGACGGGTTCCACGGTTACCAGGGCACGATGCCTTTGCTGTCGGAGTAGGTGCCACTGGGGCCGTCGGCGGGCAGTAGCGCCAGGCGGATTGCTTCGGCTGCGCCTTCGGGTATGGTTTGCGTTCCTTGATTTCCGTTGAGGTCCGTGGCGGTGTAGCCGGGATCCGCGGAATTCACCTTGATCGGCGTGTCTCGGAGTTCGTAGGCGAGTTGCACCGTGAGCATATTCAGCGCGGCCTTGGAGGCGCTGTAGGCGAGGAACTTGACGCCAACGTAGCCATACGCGAGGTCGCCGTTTTGCGTTAAGGAGCCGAGGCCGCTGGAGACGTTGACGATGCGGGCCGCAGGCGCTTTACGAAGCAGTGGGAGCATGGCCTGGGTTACGGCGACTGCGCCAATAAAATTGATTCGTAGGGTGCTTTCAATTGCTCCAATCTTGGTGGTGCTGGGCGGCCCGTCTTGACGATCCGCGATCCCCGCGTTGTTGACGAGTATATCCAGATGCCCGAATTCAGCGGCCACGGCGCCAGCGGCGGCAGTGATGCTGGCTTGGTCGGCAAGGTCGATCGCAAGGAAGTGGACGTCTAATCCTTCGGCGGTGAGTTTCGCCGCCGCTTCTTCGCCTAATGCTTTATTGCGCGCACCCAGCAAGATGGTGCAGCCCGATAAGGCGAGTTGGCGAGCGGTTTCAAAACCGATCCCCTTGTTGGCTCCCGTGACTAAAGCGATTGTTTTCGATGAGTTTTTCATTTCCATTTTTTTCTCCGTCGACTCCCATAAGATCATTTTATGAATAATTCTTCAGGTTTGGAATTCGCATTATGAAGACGGCGGCTCAAAAACCTTTTCAGCCAAGAAAGACGCCCCTTCAGAAGAGATCGACCGTGACCGTGGAGGCGATTGCAGAGGCCACCATTCAGGTTTTGCTCGCCTTGGGATCGGAGCGATTAACCACAACGCGAGTGGCGGAGCGAGCGGGAGTATCGGTCGGCACGCTGTATCAGTACTATCCGAACAAGCAGGCACTTCTTTATGCCGTGCTGGAGGGGCACGGCGCCAAGGTGGCCGAAGCGGTGGAGGGCGCCTGCCGGGCATATCGCGGCGCGTCGGTGAAGGTGCTAGTCGGGGCGGTAGTAAAGGCGTTTGTGAACGCGAAGCTTGAGAGCACGGACATATCCACGGCGTTGTACGCGGCGGCCTCTGAACCGCAGGGCGCGGCAGTAATGCGTAGAGTGTCGAAGCAGGGACACCGAGCGCTAACCGCGGCGTTGGCGGCGGCATCGGGCGCGGCGGAAGGCGACATGGAATTCATCGCACTGATGTTGTTTTCGGCTATGGCGGGGGCGATGCGCGCGGTGCTGGAAGCTGGTGCGCCGGCCAAAATGGTGGTCCAGTTACGCGCAGAATTGTTGGTGCTATGCCAGGCGTATGCGGCGAAGTCGGTACGGTAGAGGGAAAGCGATCCGGCTCGCTGCAGAGACGAGCTTAGCCTACACTGATTTCTGAAGGCATGATCCATTTGTTTCGAGCAAATCCACAAAGCACAAGGAGATCTCCGTGAATCAACCGACGTCAAATCAAGAGAAGTGGCCGGAACTCGATTGGGAGCAGTGGAAAGATACGGCTGAAACCCTGCATATGTTTATGCAGATAGTCGGTAAGACGCGCGTTGCGCTTATTCCTGTTCAAAACCACTGGTGGAACGTTCCGCTTTACGTCACCGCCCGTGGACTCTCCACTTCCGCCATGCCGCTGCCCACTGGCGGGCTGATTGATATCGAGTTCGACTTCATCGCACACGAGCTTGTGTTTCGCGGCAGCCTCGGCCAGATGGAGCGCTTGGCACTGCGCCCGCAATCGGTCGCGGATTTCTTTGCCGAGTACCTGGCCACTCTGGCCAAGCTCGAACTGAAAGTGCATATCGACCCAATGCCCGTGGAACTCAAAATACCGATTTCTTTCGGTAAGGATACGGACCATAAGAGTTACGACCCCGATGCCGCCCACCGCTTTTGGCGAATAGTAAGCCAAGTCGATACGCTCCTGAAGAGATTCTCGACAAACTTTTACGGCAAGATCAGCCCGGTGCACTTCTTCTGGGGTTCCTTTGACCTTGCAGTTACGCGGTTCAACGGTCACAGAGCGCCGCCACGTCCGGGGGCAGACGCGATTCAATCAGAGGCTTATTCGCATGAATGCATCAGCGCCGGCTTCTGGCCCGGAAATGGAGGGTACGGGCAAGCCGCATTCTATGCTTATGCGGCGCCAGTGCCGGATACTCTCGCTGAGGCGAAGCTTACAAGTCTAGGCTCGTTTAATAAAGAACTTGGCGAGTTTGTCCTGAACTATAACGATGCGCGCACGTCTCCCGACCCGGCCCAAGCTATTTTGGACTTTCTCGAAAACACCTATTCCGCAGCCGCCGATGCAGCCAAATGGGACCGCAACAGCCTTGATCGTCATGACGCAATCGCCGACGCCGCTATCCGTCTTTCCAAATGAGATGAATCCGCTTAGCCTGATTCTTACTGCCCGAGGTTCTTCTCGATACGGGGGTCGGGGAGCAGCCACATGATGGCGACCGCGACGTAGCCGGCGAAGGCGATCCACGGCAGTACGAACGACAGCGGGATTGAGGCGGCGTAAACGGCCACAGATAGCCTGCCCTTGCGGTCATTTCCTATCGAGGTCGCTAGCGTGGAGTCTGATCCGTGGTGGGCGATCAGAATCTTCGTAAGAATGAAATAGGCGACGCCCGCGAAAAGTAGTATCAGTCCGTACAGGGCTACTGGCACCGGTTGAAAATCGTTATCTCCCATCCAAGCCGTAGCGAATGGAGTTAGCGAAACCCAGAATAATAAATGCAGGTTCGCCCACAGAACACCCCCGGTTACATGGTGTGCCGCCTGCAGCAGGTGATGATGATTATTCCAGTAAATCCCGACGTACACGAAGCTCAGAACGTAGCTGCAGAAAACAGGAACCAGGGGCTGGAGGGCCGCAAGACTAGCTCCGTGCGGGGACTTCATCTCAAGCACCATGATGGTGATGATGACGGCAAAAACACATCGCTGAAAGCCTCCATGCGGCCTTTTGTCATTGCGTGTCCGCGCGATAAGTCATCGATCGTTCCGCAGTGTTCACGGCAATCAATTCAGGAGGGATTCCCAATTTTTGGGAACTCCTCCCGCCGGCCCCGGTGTCGGCTGTGTCCGCGGATGAGAATGTGGTGGCGGCAACTCCACGCTCTCAATCATGCTCTGCTTTTCGTAGTCGAAAAACCAGTCTTCCCCAGGTTCGAAGCTGGCAGCCACGGGATGGCCAGCCAGGGACGCGTGTTTTGACGCGTGTTGGCTAGGAGAACTGTCGCAGCATCCGATGTGTCCACACTCGGCGCAGCGGCGCAGATGAAGCCACCAGCCCTTCCCGGCCAAACATTCCACACAGCCATCGCCGCTCGCCTTCGATGCGGTATTGATTCCTCGCCGTTCTTTTTTCATTGGCACTCGCTCCTAACATTTGTGCTCGCGGTCTTCTTGCTCAGGATCGCCTCTCCGAATGCCTTAATCAGGGATTCGATTCATCGCCGCTCGTTGTTCCGCAGCGCTGGGAAGTCATTGCTTGTCCCTCGGCCCCGTGCAAGCGACTTCAAAATCGCTGCCTTCCCATCTATTCGCGGCAATCCAGAAGAACGTAAACCGAACAGGAACTCGCTGATTATCTGGGATCAGGATGTCGCAGTAATAGATGCCCAAGTTCGTTGGGGTGGAGTCGCTGTTGGTTGTAGTCGACCATTCATCGAGCGAAAAATGGAGCTTGAAAGCGGTCTCGGAGTGGATACGCAAAGTTGAAGCGCACGGGACGGCCCCAGACGGATGCTGGAAGGACCAAAACTCAAAGTCAGAAAGCGCGGGCCTGTTCCGGATGTACCGATCCGCGACTTCTGGAATCAGATCAAACACCCGTCCGTCACGATCCGAACGAAGCAGCTTGATGTATTCGGCGTGCGCCCACAGTAATGGCAAAGCCCCGCCAGTCGGACGGCCGCGCTTGAGGTGCTGCTCCGGGCGGTCGTCTTCGTCCCAGATCTGCTCGGGGATGAGGTGAGTCGGTGTGGCGAAGCCTTCCAGCCAGTGGATGTATTGCGCGACATTCCCGCCGGCGGCCAGTTCGTAATGGCCTCGTTCTCCGGTAAGCAGGGGCCAGCCGCGACCTTTACCGGCGCGTACGAAGGGTCCGCCGTCCTCACGTTGCCCGTAACCGTCGTTGTTGTAGCGCCGCCAACAGGTGCCAGATGGCGTGTCCACCTTGCGGGTGGCATCCACTACTCGAATCGAATCGCGAATGACCGGATCGTCCGCCGCCCGAACACCGTAGCGAACCAATTCAAGGAAGCCGGCATCGACGATCTCTCGCGCCGGATACGAACGATTGAGGCCCTCGTCCAGGTTGCTCACGCTAAGGGCAAGCCGCCCGGCATCATCAACCGGCAACGGATCTCCGGGTTGAAAGGGATTGAGACGCACATAATGCCGCTCCACGCCCTCGAGTAGCGTTCCCTCATTGGTGACGGTCCAGGCTTCGATGTTCTGCTCCAGCCAATCGGCCACCTGCAAGATAAACTGAGCGGCATCGGAATCTCCCCGATCGTCCGCGAATTTAGCGGCGCACACCAGAGCCGCGATGTGGACTGCCAAGGTGGACGGAGAGTAACCCCCGGCCTCTCCCCACCGCTCCTGGCGAGTAGCCGGACCCTGTCCGATCAAGTACGCCGCAGCCTTCAACACCATGGGGTAGGGATCAAAGTTGCGGAGAGCATCTGAGCGCCACAGTTTGTGCGCCAGAATGATAGGAAAGGCGACTTCGTCCAACTGAATGCCCGACCAGAACGGTGTCCCATCGACCCAAAAGTTCTGAGCGAAACTTCCGTCATCGCTTTGAGAAGTAGCTAAATAGATCAGGGACCTGAGGGGCGTTTCTACATTCCCCGCGGCAAGCAGACCGCCGGCGCATTGAACAAGGTCGCGGGTCCAGACCAGATGGTAGCCACCTTCTCCCTCCGAGTCTCCTTTGGCTTCCCCCCAGGGGATGGCCAACGACGCCACAAGCGCGCCCTGGAAAGCCTTGTCCTCATGGGCCAACAGCAGCTTATAGCTGGCGTGAAACAGGTGGCCGCCGTCACCCGATTGATCTTCAAGTGCGTCGTGTGCTTTGTGCGTGCGCTCCCATTGTTCGACGAAACGGGCCCGCTGCGATTCGAAGGGTTGTGCCAAGCTCTGGAACAGAGTCGCAATGGCTCGCTGCTGCGAGTTACCGAAGGCGATTCCAATAACGAATTCCTGGGCCTTGGCTAACTCTAGTTCACCAGTCAAAGCAACATTTCCGTTTAACGCCAGATCGAACTGCCAGTCAAATTGAAAGCCATGGGCGATATCCGTCCACCCGTCGCTGGCGCCTACATATCCGACCGAGAGACGAGAAAACGGAACACTGCACATTAAGGCAAGCCAGGTACCGTTCTTCTCAGCCATTAGCAGTTCACGTCCGCAGGATTGAACCACGAACGCATTGTTTTTGGAGCCCCCGACATCCAGGTGAGGAGCGCACAAAACGTACGTCTTCAAACGCGAAAGCCATTCTGGATTCGCTTGAACCGTCACTCGCTGAAGGAGACAGGGTAAGTGAGGATCCGCGATGATTTCTTTGGCGTAAGCGTAGCGGCCTTCCGGGTCCTTCGCTTCAACCCGGTATCCCAAGCAGGATGGCATGCGCTGAATGCGGCTCTCGAGATATTCCGTCTCCTGATGAAAGAACGATTCCCCATCGGTAAAGAGAAGCTGGACATCGCGCATCTGTGGTGTATCGATGGTCGGGTAATAGACCTCGGTCACGATACCGTTCCAGACGGTAAACCAGATCCGGCTGGCGGCAGAGTAGGCTGTGCCAATCCCGTCCTTGTCGCCGTGCGTCCAACGGGGATTCACGCCGGGCCAGCCGAATGCGTGATTCTCTCCTCTATTTTTGGCCATTGCAGCGTCCCACAACCGAGGCCGATATCCTATGAGCCGGCGCACCTGGGTTGGCTTTATGGATAGGCAGAAGCAACGCGATCATTGCATCGGCTGTTCTAGATAACTCCGTTACGCTTTTGTCGCATGGACGATCTCCGCTCCTATATATTGTGCCCTTTCTTAGAACTCTTGGGCGACGCATGTCTCTACCGAGGCGCTGACCGGCCGCCGAAGTCTTTTGCCGCGGTAGGCTCCGATCCAGATTCCGCGGCAAACAAAACTTTCAGCGGTGGCGTCTCTCTTTGTAGATAGGAGTTGAAATAGATGGGGAAGGAAATTCGTGCGCTTGTCTGGTTAGGGCTGGCGGTAGCCTGCTTCGGTGCGGACGGCCAGCCGGGCAGGATTGCCTTCGTTAGCCGCCAGGGCTCGGCGAACCACATCTATCTCATGGGCGTGGACGCGTCGGGAATCGGCTCGAATCCGACGAGACTCACGACCGATACGGAACCCGAGAACTACCCGTCGTGGTCGCCCGATGGGAAGAGGCTCGCCTACCAGCGGGACTTCAACGGTTCGGGCATCTATGTAATCAATGCCGATGGTACCGGCCCGCAGCGCCTCTCCCCTACGCCAGGATTCGACGTTACGCCTAGCTGGTCACCTGACGGGACTAAGATCATCTACGCCCGCCTGCATGAGGCGCCCCAGCCCAATAAGCCGCCGCTCACCGACATTCGAGTCATGAACGCCGACGGTACGGGCGATCGCGCCATTCTTGCGAATACGGTATTCAGCGTGGAGCCGCGGTGGTCCGTCAACGACAGCATTGTGTTCATGAGCTTGATGAACGGCGGCACGCTTGATGTCTACGTCATAAATCTCGATGGGACTGGGCTTCGCCGGCTAACGAACGGCGCGAACAACGGCGATCCCGTCTGGTCTCCGGATGGGTCCAAGATCTCGTTTGGCTCCGACCGGGAAGAGGGCAACAAGCTCAATATCTTCGCCATGAACGCCGATGGCAGTAACGTCGTGCAATTAACCCACGTCGACGTCCCCTACGAGGCGGGCGACACCAATTGGTCGTCCGACGGGAAGAAGATTACATTCGAGCACGATATCAACGGCATGAAGCAATCCGATCCGAATGCCTTCGCCGAGGTCTGGACGATGAATGCGGACGGCAGCGGAGCAGCCACCACAACGATCCAATGTAGTAACGTCGGCTGTGCTCCCAGCTGGCAGCCGAGAAAAGACGTCGTGGCACGCAAGACTTCCGACGCTCAGGTGGTCTTCCAGTCGGGAATCCCAGGGAACCCGAGCAGCCCGCAAGAGATCTTCACGATGAACCTCGACGGTTCAAACCGCACTCAGATCACAAGCGATGGCCTGAACAAGTTTCTCCCCCGCTTCTCCCCCGATGGAACGCAGTTGCTCTATACGAAGTTCCTGGAGGGCGGATACAACGCAGCGAACGCCCGGCCCGACGTGGTGGTCTATGATTTCGCAAGCGCGAAAGAAACCCGGCTCACTTTTGGCGGAACTGCTTTCCAGCCCGTCTGGTCGCCGGACGGTAAGCGGATCGCTTTCGGATCGCTTGCGGGGGACTCTTTATGGATCATGAATGGCGATGGTTCGAACGCGCGGATGGCCGGCTCTCCAAGCCTCGGCCCGGATGACAAGCGGTGGAACGACTTCGCCTGGTCAAGCGACGACTGGATTCTGTTTGTGGTAGGCCAGAACACCGGCGGTTGCTTCAAGACCCGGCTGGACAAGATTCGCCCCGATGGCAGTGCGCGCACTAAGGTTACGGATGGCGGCTCCAACTGCACGCCCGCCGGCATGGAGCAAAGTGGTGACGCCGACCCGGGATTTAGTGCCGATGGAAAGACCATCTATAGCTCTCGCGGATTTCCCCGCGCTCTCGCTGGAATGCCGACGCAAACCGAACGGCGGCTGTATTCTTTCTCGAGCGATGAATGGCAGCCGGGCAAAGTAGAGACAGACCTGAGCCTGCCTTCCCCTCCGGACTGCATCGAAGGTGTCCCGAAGGGTTCGCCCTACGACGCGCGGATACTGCTGTTCCGCGCCTGCGCCGGTGAGCCACACACGGGAGTGACACTCACCGACGCGACTGGATCCTATCGCACCTGGATCGCCGATGGTTTTGGACCGGATTGGAACCCGGTTCGTCCGCCAACGATCGCAACGAATAGCGTGGTAAACGCCGGAAGCTTCCTGCCGCAAGTTTCCGCCGGGGCTTTGGCGAGTGTTTTTGGAACTAACCTCGCTACGGCAACTGTAAGCGCGAGCGGACCCTTCCCCACGATACTAGGCGGTGTTTCGGTGACGGTGAATGGCCAGGCGGCGCCAATTTTTTTCGTGTCTGGAGGCCAGGTGAACTTTCAAGTGCCCTGGGAGACGGCTACAGGTTCGGCCAAGGTAGTGGTCAACAATGGCCTCAGCAGCAACACCGCGACCGTTCCCGTGCTGACAGCGGCGCCGGGTTTGTTTGTCGGGCCCACCGGCTGGGCGATTGTGCAGAACGCCGATTTCTCAATCAACGGACCGGCCAATCCTGCCAAAGTTGGGAGGACCGTTGTCGCATATCTCACCGGTTCCGGTACGGTGAATCCAGCCGCGGTAACCGGTGGAATCAGTCCGCTGAATCCTCTGGCGAAGGTGATCGCGGAAGTCGGGGCGACCATCGGTCTCACGGATTCGCACGTGGCATTCGCGGGTCTTACACCGGGCTTTGTCGGATTATTGCAGATGAACATTGTGCTACCGGCGAACCTTGCCACGGGCGACTATCCACTGCAAGTCAGAATAAATGGTGAGAGCAGTAACTCAGCGACAATCAGCATCACGAAGTAATGACCTTCAGAGTTCCACGGGCAGCATAATTTTGATAGGATCTGAGCCAGTTTATGTCATCAGCCAACTTTAATCCCCATAAACAAGGCGAACACGTCTTCAACAATATTGCAGGTTCATTCGAAAACGCGATGATATCCGCGCTGAAGTCCGAGACTCTCTTGTCATATGTACTGACGAAGCGCTTTGGTGCACTCGAGCTGCGAGAATTTCCAGGAACTTTGTCCTTGATCGGGCGCATCCAGCAAGACCCGATCCTGGCCCGGGCGAGGACGGTGACCGCTCCCGCAACCGGAATTATAAGCGACCCCAATTCAAAAACTTTCGGTCATGCGACGGTTAGGCTTGAACATGCACTGGCTGCCGCTGCGGCTTCCACAGGGAACTGGACGTGGATGAAAAAGCCCCAGTCAAACAGCACGTTCATGCATTTCGACTCTATCGTGACCAATTTCAGATCCACCGGTGCGCTAATCCTCGATGCGAATTCGGCGGTGGACAGTCTGATCGATTGCGCATTCGATGCCGATGCCGCCGAGAGCGCTCTAAAGGAGCGCATCAGCGATACGGAACTAACGCGGCGCCGTGAAACGATCAACGCTATGAGACAACATTTTCCAACCTTGAAACAGGCAGGACACTCACTGGTTAAAGAATTTTTTCATGAGCTTACTTTGGCACTGGAACGCCGGATAAACCTTGCTTACAAGAGCTGACACGCCGCCGATCGCTACTCTTGTTTGTTCACTCGCCGGTACGTCAAGCGCAACGTTGCGCGGGCTTCAGCATCTCGAGGGTCCGCCGCCAGCGCTTGCCGCAACACGGTGATCGCTTCAGCGTTGTGGCCTTCAGCGATGTAGACCCGAGCTAACCAAACCATGGCTGCCGTGCTTCCCGGCCGGAGCAGGATCGCGGCTTGCAACTGATCTTCCGCCGCGGCCAGATCGTTTAGTTCGAGATAAATCTTACCTAGCAGTAAGCGGGGCTCGAACTGGCCCGGCATTAATTCGAGACTCGTTTTCAAGGCGTCGCTCGCGGCGGGGAGATCACGCAATCCCGCAAGGGCCCGACCTTCCGCGAATGCCCCCGGCGCATCCACGGGGTGTAGAATTCTGGTGCGCTTCAAATAATCAATAGCCCGATTATAGTGGCCGTCCGCGATCTCCAGATCCGCCAGCTGACGCAGAGCGAGGAATGAATTGGGATTTCTTTTTATGAGCGTCTCAAGCGCTTCGCGAGCGTCTTTCAAACGGTGGTCCGCCGTTGCCTCCAGGGCTCGATGGAGTTGATTATGTTCTTCGATCTTGTCCTTCGGGTCAGGCAAGAGCGACGGTTCCGGAACATTGGTTACGCTTCCAACATCGGCTCGACCAAAATAGCCGAGCGCCCGCAATTCAGCCATTGTTGAAGAGCCAACCGACGCCGCGGATCGAGGATGAGCGGGCGATCTGCCACGCAATTCAGACAACGCCTCACGAAATCGAATCACCGCCGGGTTCCAGGGCTCGTAGACATTCTGCAGAGCCTGGCTATCGACTTTCAGGTTGTATAGCTCGGGACGGGGCGCCTCTACGAACAAAGAGTGGGCCGTCCGAACGGAGCGAAGTGCCGCCCAGCCGAAACTTAACGGGTAGTCCGTTTCACCGAGCGCTACCCGATCCGCCATTTCGCTGCCGTCGAGATAGAGCCGCAACGAGTGGCCATCCAGTTTTTCAGGAATAGAGATTCCAAGCAGATCGAGCACGGTGGGAAGAATATCGGTGGTACGAACCTGCCCATCAACAACCCTCCCGGCTTGTGTTCCGGTGGGCTGTTTGAACAGCAGCGGAACATGAGTGGTGGAATCGTAGAGGAAAATTCCATGTGTGTCTTCGTGATGATCACCGAGCCCTTCTCCGTGATCGCCGGTAACCACAATGAGCGAGCCGCTATATCGTTCCGTCTGCCGCAGATATCGCACAAAATGTAAGACCGCGGAATCGGCATAAGCGACTTCGCCATCATAGGTTTGCGGGAATGGCGGCGGGGGCTTGTACGGATCGTGAGGATCATATAGATGAAGCCACACAAAATGCGGTCCCCGCGGATGCGATCTCAACCATGACTCGGCATGCTGGACCACATCTATCCCGCGCCGTTCCAGAGTCCTGGCCGAAGTCTGGGACTGTGCCGGGAAATTGTCGTAAAAATCGAAGCCGCGGTCGAAGCCAGGGGCGAGGGATTTGCTATCGAGGATCACCGATCCGATGAAGGCCGCCGTCTGATAGCCTTCATCCTTCAGCGATTGCGCTAGAGTCCGGTGAGAGTTCGAAAGGGCGTCCCCAAAGTCGGTTACTCCGTGAATGCTGGGAAGTAGCCCCGTCAGAATGCTGGCGTGCGATGCGTTTGTGATCGGGCTCGGCGTGAATGCACAGCTGAACCGAATCCCGTCGCGTGCCAAGGCGTCTAATGCGGGAGTTTGAATATTGGCGTATCCATAACAATGAACGTGATCGGCTCGCAGCGTGTCGATGGTGATCAGGAAAACGTCGGGCCGGGAGCGCGAGAAACTTATGCCGGCAAACGCCAGATAAACAAGCGCTCGGCCAGCGATCATGGAATGGCCGCCGGTTGTGGCCCGGATCCACGTGCCTGAAATCGAGAGCGATGGCTCACCACATACCACAGCGCAAGTAAAGCAATTAAGCCCGCCATCGACCCGCCCGCTACCAGATTCGGCGGCATCACCAGGATGACGCAAATGAAGAACGTCCAGAGCATAGCAATCATATTAATCGCGCCGCTGAACCGTCCGAGGTGCCATGGACCGCGCTGTTTCCAGACCAGACTCCGGCGGGCTCGCCACCCGAGATAGATGGGCAAAAGGTACGAGATATATAAAGCAACTGTGCTGGCCGCGGTGATCACAGAGAATGCGCCGCTGGAAATCGCAACTATAAAAGACAATCCCACGGACAGCCAGATTGCCGCGGCGGGCACCGCATGCCCAGGTGTGACTCTGCGCCACAAGTGTGAGAGCGGCATTCCGTTATCACGGGCAAAGGCAAACATAACGCGCGAGCTCGACGTGATGCAGGAGAGCCCGCAGAACCACATCGCCATTACGGCGAACCAGGAAATAATTGTCCCGGCGCGCTGGCCGAGAGCTTGATCGAGGATCGCCATCATGGCCGGAATTTTGTTGCCAGCGGGGCCGGTCGCATGCAGAACCTCGGGGATATTGCGGATCGACATGGTCAGGGCGAAGATCAGCAGAAACCCGACCACGGCTGAAATGACGACCGAATTGACGATGGCCCAGGGTACGCGCCGGCGTGGGTCGATTGTTTCTTCGGAGACGTGCGCCGACCCGTCGTAGCCGACTAGAGTCCACTGCGCCATTAGGAGGCCGAGCAGGAACGACCAAAAGTACGGCGAGTTTGTATTTGTTGCGGTTCGTTCAAAAAAGAAGCTGAGTGGTTGTTTGGGCGCGAAAAATATCAAAGCGCCGCCAATCACCACGACTCCTGCGATATGCACGGTGACGCTGAAGTCATTCAACCACGCAACCAGTCGGATTCCGTAGTGGTTGATAAGCCCGTGGGAGAGCAGGATTGCGCCAAAGATTATTAATAAAGTTCTGTTGGACGACCCAACGCCAAGCAGCGGGACTACGAATTGCGCGCACCCATAATCCACCGCTGTGATGTTAGCGATCAGGCCGATAATCCCGATCCAAGCAGTGAACCAGCCCCAAGTGGCGCCCCCCAACTGACTGGCCCAACTATATGTTCCACCGGAAGTTGGGAACGCCGACGCCAGCTCACCGAGGCTAGCCGCTACCGCCAGCGTTAAGATGGAAACGAGGGGCCAGCCGATCGACATCTCGGCGGGTCCGCCCATCGCCAGGCCGTAATCGTACTGTGTCGCGATCCCCGTGATGATCGAGATGATCGAGAACGAAATGGCGAAGTTTGAGAATCCTCCCATGGAACGAAACAGTTCCTGGGCGTATCCGAAACGTTGAAGATCTTTCGCGTCGCGGATATTTGCATTCTCTTGTTTGCGATCCATCAGTGGCGGCGTTACCTTTCGCAAAACTCGTTCTTCAATTTACAGGCCAACGAAATTTCATGTGTAGCGTTGGCGTTGTCTCCTAATCCGCGGTAAGCCAAGCCGAGGTTATAGTGCGCCGAAGTATCGGCCGGCAGGGCGCGTCCACTACTTTCCGAAAATGAGGAATTGCGTCGTTTAGGCGCGACGAGCTGGCGAAAAGAAATCCGAGTTTGCCATGCGCTTCCAGGTCCTGCGGCGAAGTCTCTAACACGCTTTCGAACTCGCGGATAGCCAACTCCGGTTTACCTTCCGCCTGGTACGTGAAGCCTAAATATTTATGGGCATACGTCCGTTTCGGATTGGCGCTTAGCACAAGTAGAAGGCCAGCTTCGGCTTTGTCTAACTGGTTCAAGTAAAACTGCGAGGCCGCCATGTAGAACAACGCGTCGGGATTCAAGTTGTCGGCCCGCGGGAGGTGCTCAAAGATCCTAATCGAATCCTGATAACGCTCCTGGATAAAATAGCAGCGGCCCAACATCACATCCGTGGCAGGAATGTTTGGAGAGTCTTCCATCACTTTTAATAGCGTGGGGACCGCGCCCTCGCAGTTCCCATTTCCAGCTTCGATGCCGGCGCGGTTAATCAGATAAAACACGTCGATCTTATCTTTGGGATCTGGCAGGCTGGTGGAATCGACTGTCTTCGGAACAACAGTGGAGTTGCCGATGTAGCCCAGCCGGGCCAATTTTTGGAGCTCTTCCTGTGTCAGGGCGTGAGTTACCGTAGTTTGCGAGTCTGTCAGGGACGTTATTAAGTTCTGCAGCTTTGATCGCAATGCCGCAACAACCGCGGGTTTCTCCGCCGCGCGGTCATTCAACTCCCTAGGGTCCTTATCCAACTCGTACAGTTCGGGCCGCGGTGCATCAATATATTTGAGATCGCCCACGCGCAAGCTGCGAAGCGCACTCCAGCCGAACTGCCTTGGATAGAAGCTCTCGCTGTATAACTCGGGTGCGATTCGCACGTCTTTGCCGGCGATCAAATCGGCCAGCCCCGAACCCTGCATTGTTTTGCCTCGTGGAAATCCCGCGAGCTGCAGCAGCGTTGGCGCAATATCGATGGATCGCACCCGCCGGGAAATTGTGCTCGGCTGAAGCAACGCTACGGGCGGCTTGACGATCCACGGCACAAGTACCGTTGCGTTGTAGATGAAATACCCATGCCTGAGTTCCCGATGCTCTCCAAGACTCTCGCCATGATCGCTGGTGAGTGAGATAAGCGTGTTTCCATAGAGGCCTTTGGCCTTGAGGAACGTCGTAAGCCGGCCCACCTGTTGATCGACGTAGGCGATCTCGCCGTCATACGGATTATTGGGATATGCAGATTTGAACGGCGGCGGCGGGTCGTACGGATCGTGTGCATCATAAAGGTGCACCCAGATGAAGAAGGCATGCCCCTGTGTTTTTTCAATCCAAGCCGTGGCGTGATCTACCACTTCGCGGCCCCGGCGCTTCACTTGCGCCATGTTGATCGTTTCCCGCGGATCCGTCTGCGATTCGAAATTATCGTAGTAGGAATCGAACCCCGTGCCCAAGCCAAATGCGCGGTCCAAGACATAAGCGCCAACGAACGCTCCGGTGGCGTAACCGTGACCCTTCAGAATTTGGGCCAGCGTCTCGACAGAGGGGTCAAGCCGGTATCCAACATTGTCGCGGACGCCGTGAAACATCGGATACGTTCCAGTGAGAATAGAGCAGTGCGATGGGAGAGTGAGCGGTGCCGAGGCCACTACAGTTTCGAAGCGGGTTCCCTCGGCGGCGAGTCTGTCGATGTTCGGAGTCGAAATCCGCTGATTGCCGTAGCAGTGCAGATGATCCGCGCGCAGGGTGTCGACTGTGATTAATACAACATTCGGAGCGGCGAAAGCAGATCGTGCGAGCCAAATGGCGACACCCGCCACCAAGAGTATGCCCCTAGTGCGCACCGTACTTTCCAATGAAGACCCATTCCGACCGGCGTCGCGGGCCCTGCTCAAAATTCTCACCACTAGCTCCGATAATCTGTCCGTCAATGTAGACGAACCTATCGACGGCGGCGGCCTTAGGTAGCGGCGGCATTTCGCGATACTCCTGAGATTTCAAATCGAGCTTCCAGACCTTTTGAGATTCATTCACCAGGACGATTCCATTGCCGGCAAACACGGGGGAGGGAGAATTTCCTTCCATGCTAACTTCCGGAAGTGGCTGTGCCTTTGCCCATTTTCGGTTGCCAATATCGTAACGGTACACCTGGCTCAGCGCGATCACCGGATCTTTCGCGGCACCCTGATAAATTCCTCCGAACATCCAGAGTGCCGTGCCGTCCGTTTCCAGGCCGAAGTAAAAGCAGAGATCGCCGGGAAACTCCGCTAACTGCTGCCAGGAGGCGTTCGGCTTAGTAACGTCGAGAACCAAAAGGGTCCGGGTCGCCGTTTTCGAGGAACAACAAGTCCCGCTGGGATCTCTGCGTTCAAACTCCTTGGTGCCGCCCAGCACATAGAGTAGATTTCCCACGCTTACGGCTCGTGGATAGACGCGGTCGAAGGGGAAAGCGGCGAAGTCCTTCCAGGTGTACTTCCCCTGGTGTTGTTCCAGAACGAAGACTTTGCGATTCGCCTCCGTGCCGGTGTATCCACCCACGACGAAAAGCCTTCCGTCAATCACAGCCGATCCAGCCGTAGCCAGCGGTATCGGCAGATCGGGAAGCTTCTCCCAGGTATGAGTCCGTGTATCGAATGAGTGGGTGCTTTGGGAGAATTGTTTCTGGATCCAATGATCTTTCGATCCCGTCCAGAACGTGCCACCGGCGACGATCAGTTTATTGCCGATAAGCCCGGACGCGTAATCCGAGCGAGTTTCCGGCATTGGCGTAGATAGCGTCCAGCTAAAGTCTGCGCCTTCGACGGGCAGATAAATTAAGGTCATTAGAGTAAGCCAGCCATACATCTTCATACGGCCGCGCTCTCCCGCGACGACCGACCCAAACCTGCGTAAATTAAAAGCAACCCGACAATGGTGATGCCGCTGGATGCCACAAAGACTCCCGCGGCGGTGGCCGTGGAATCCTTCGCCGCCGCGATTATTTCGTCCCAATGCAAGTAGGCTAACAGCGCACCCAAGCAGCCGAGGAGTGAAGCACTGACGCCCGAAATGATTAAGCTACGACTGGGGGGAACCTTCCCTGAAATCCCTATCTCCATACTGGCGGGAGTCATTTTCTTTCCCGCGAAAAATATAAATAGAAGAAGGGCTATCGGGTGCATTAGGCCTGCGATAAAAAACAGTGGAACATAGCTGCCAAACCATTGCAGGAAGCCGCCCGCCAACAAGGTCATCAGCATGCCGCCGATCGCGCCGCAAGTGCCGCCAAGCCCGACGACTGAACCCACCACGCGCTTCGGGAATAGATCCGACGCGGTGGTAAACAGGTTAGTCGACCATCCCTCATGGCCGGCGGCGGCCAAACTAATAAGCGCTAGCGAAACCCAGGCATGGCTGGTGAGCACCGCCCAAATAGCGGCGGGCATGCACATTGCCGTGATGAACATCACCGTCAAACGAGCTTTCGCGGGATTCCAGCCGCGCTTCATCCAAAAACTCGACAGCCATCCAGCGGAAATGCTGCCCACATCGGCCATCAGGTAAGGAATTATCAGAGCCGATACACTGGCCATCGTGGAAAGGCCGCGCTCTTTGACAAGGTAAGACGGCAGCCAGTAGAGATAAAACCACCAAACCGGATCCGTCATGAACTTGGCTATGAAGAATGCCCATCCTTGCCGGTAGCGCAATAAAAATACCCACGGAACGCGAATCGCTTGCTCTTCGACCTTGGGCTCGGAATGATCGCTCTCGATCAATCTGAATTCTTCTGGAGACAGCTCGGGATGCTTCTGCGGCGTGTAATAGAGCCGAAGCCAAATTGCCAGCCATAAAAAGCCGACACCGCCGGTAGCGATGAAGGCTCCCTGCCATCCAAACGTGTGTCCCACCCACACTACAGCGACAGAGAAGGCAACTCCAAAATTACTTGCGCCGTTGAAGATGCCGGTAGCCAACGCCCGTTCGCGAACGGGGAACCATTCGGCAACAGCTTTGACAGAGGCCGGCCAGTTTGCGGCTTCACCTACACCAAGGAAGAATCGCGCGATGCAGAATTGCAGTGTCGTGCGGCACAGAGCGTGCGCCATGGCGGCCCCGGACCATACCACTACCGCGATTGAAAATGCCAGCCGGACGCCGAGCACGTCCACCGCCCGGCCGGCAAATCCCATGGTCAGCGCGTAAGCGAATTGAAACGAAAAATTGATCCAGCCGTACCCTGCCTCCGACCATCCCAACTTGCCGGAAAGTTCTTCCTGGTTTTGCATGGAGCATCGGGGCTTCCTTCCGAGACGATTCGGCAGACGATTGAGCTTGGCATCTGCAAATTCATTGGGGCGAACAAGGCTATTACTACGAGCCGACCGTCATTACCGATGTACCGCAAAATGCCGAAATCATCCAATCCGAAGTATTCGGGCCGGTGATTACGATCAGCGCCTTCAACGGTGAGAAAGAAGCGATTCAACTCGCCAACGACACGCCCTACGGCCTGGCTTCTTCCATCTGGACCAAAGATATCGGAAGGGCGATGCGTGTAAGCAAGCAGCTTGAGTACGGCGCGGTTTGGATCAACGATCATATGCCGCTCGCTTCGGAAACACCACATGGCGGGTTTAAGCAGTCTGGTGTTGGCAAAGATTTGTCGCACGAATCGGTGAAGAATTACAAAATTACAAAGCATGTCATGATCATGCATACGTAAAGCACATGTCCCGTTTGACACTTGTCTTGTTTCTCGCCGCGATATGCCGGGGCCAAGGAACCAATCCACTGGCCGGAAATCCGCAAGCCGCGGAGACCGGCCGCTGGACGTTTCGGATTCTTTGCGCGCCCTGCCACGGGATTCATGCCGACGGCGGTAGGGGTCCCGACCTGACGCATGGATCCTATTCAGTCGGCGACCTGGATAAAGATCTGTACAGCGCAATCGCCCGCGGCATACCCGGATCGGAGATGCCCGCTTACGGGGAACGTCTGGATGCCGATGCTATCTGGCGCCGTGTGTCGTACGTGCGATCCACCGCCAGACATGACTTTGAAACCGTAAGCGGAGATATCGCGGCGGGCGAAAAGATTTTCTGGACTAAGGGCGCCTGCGGACAGTGTCACCGGGTAGAAACCAAGGGCAGTGGTATCGGCCCCGATCTGACACGCGTCGGCCGGCAACGAAGCCTGAAATATCTTCGAGCATCGGTGCTGACACCCGATAGCGACATCACCCCGGGTTACGGCACCGTGAAGGTTGTCTTGAAAGACGGCAAGACGGTATCCGGGATTGAGAGAAGCGTCGATAATTTCTCCGTGCAGCTAATTGATCTGAGTGGCAAGTACCATTCTTTCGTCAAGGAGGATGCAACTTCCATGGGACGTGTTGGAAAGTCGTTGATGCCTTCCTACGAAAAGATGTTTACCCCGGGCGAGATGAAGGATTTGCTGGCGTATTTGCTCAGCTTGCGAGGGAGCCGATGAAACTGTTTGCGCTTTGTATTCTCGGCGGCGCGATCGCCTTCGCTCAGAACGATCCCGGTGCTTGGACCGCTTATGGAAAGAACTCCCTAGGCTGGCGCTACAGCGAATTGGATCAGATTAATACGAAGACCGTTTCCAAACTCGCGCCGCAGTGGATGTACCAAACCAATGTGCCGGGCAAGAACGAAACGACGCCGCTGGTTTTCGATCGGATGATGTTCATCACGGGCCCAAACAATTTTGCCTGGGCGCTGGATGCCCTCACGGGAAGAATGATCTGGTCTTATAAAAGCGCCCCCCAAGGCGGACTGAATCTCTGCTGCGGGCCGGTCAATCGCGGGTTCGCAATGAAAGGCAGGAAGCTCTTCAAGGTCAACTTAGACAGTACGCTAGTTGCCATGGACGCGACATCCGGCGCGGTGCTTTGGAAGACGGTGATGGAGGATTACAAGAAGGGTTACAGCGCGACTGCCGCGCCAATCATCGTAAAGAATCTTGTGATAACCGGCATGGCGGGTGCGGAATTTGGAACGCGTGGATTCATTGACGCCTATGAAGCCGACACCGGCAAGCGTGTCTGGCGATTTTACACTGTACCCGCTGAAGGAGAGCCGGGCGGCGACACATGGACTGCCGATAACTGGAAACGCGGCGGCGCGTCAACCTGGATTACAGGTACTTACGATCCCGATACGAATCTGATTTTCTGGGGAACCGGTAACCCCGGCCCGGATTTGAATGGCGATGTGCGGCCGGGCGACAATCTGTACTCCTGCAGTATGGTCGCAATCGACGCGGACAGCGGAAAACTCAAGTGGCACTATCAATTCACTCCGCATGACGTGCATGATTGGGACGCCACCGAAGACCCGACATTGTTGGATATGAATTGGAACGGTAAGCCGCTGAAGGCGCTAATCCAAGCCGATAGAAACGGCTATTTCTATTTGTTCGATCGCACCAACGGCAAGCTGTTGCACGCCCAACCGTACACCAAAGTAACCTGGGCCGACGGCATCGATCCAAAGGGCCGGCCAATCATGGTGCCCAATCATGAGCCGACCGAAGAAGGCAATCGCACATGTCCGGGAATGGGAGGCGGACACAACTGGCAGGCCACGGCATACAGCCCGCAAGCGCACCTTTATTACTTCACGTCGAGCGAGCGTTGCATGCTTTTCTATAAGACCACGCAAGCCTTCGTTGAGGGCCAATGGTATCAGGCCAGCACTGTTGGCAGGAACGAACCGGGTGGCGGCCGCATCCTTGCGGTGGACCCCGGGACGGGCGACATCAAATGGCACTTCGATACTGTCAGCCCCCCTAGCGGCGGTGTTCTGGCTACCGCGGGCGGATTGGTATTCGCCGGCGACGCCGAGGGTTACCTGATCGCTTTCGATGCTAAGACAGGCGAAGTGCTGTGGCGATTTCAAGCGGGAGGAATCATCCTCGCGCCCCCGGTCAGTTACTCTCTGGATGGCCGCCAGTACATCGCCGTCGTCGCCGGACAGACGATGGTAACGTTCGCTCTACCGAAAATGAGAGGGCCAGAATGAAGAAACAACTCGCGATCGCTTTTTTGATCGTCAGCGCAGCGTTATCCGCACAGTCGTTAGACATCGTTCTATCGAATGGCCGCGTGATTGATCCTGAGTCGGGGCTGGATGCAGTGCGAAACATTGGCATCCGCGGGAAACGCATTGTAGCCATATCAAGTGCGCCATTGCGGGGCAAAACGGAAGTCGACGTCCACGGTCTGGTGGTGTCGCCGGGATTTATCGATCTTCATTCGCACGGCCAGGACGACGAAAATTATCGCTACAAGGCTCGCGACGGCGTCACCACTGCGCTTGAACTGGAGATCGGAGTTTCGCCGGTAGCCCCGTGGTATCAGAGCCGGGAAGGTAAGGCGCTGGTCAATTTCGGCGCAAGCTCCGGCCACGTTCCGGCCCGTATGGCGGCAATGCACGATACCGGCGTCTTTCTGCCGCGCGATGAGGCGTCGCACCGGATCGCCACCGACGAAGAGACTCTTTCCATCGTTAACGCCATCCGCCGCGGGTTGGATGATGGCGCGATTGGCATCGGATTCGGCATCGCTTATGTCCCCACAACGCCGCGTCAGGAAATCTTTCGCCTCTTCCAGCTGGCCGCGGAACGGCACGTCGTAACATTCGTCCATATGCGTGGTGGAGTTTCAAACGAACCCAATAGTGGTTCGATCCCAGCGTTGCAGGAAGTGATAGCCAACGCCGCTGTCACCGGCGCATCGCTGCACATTGTTCACCTCACCAGTTCCGCTGCGAAGTTGACGCCAATCTGTTTGCAGATGATCGAAGGCGCGCGCAAGCACGGCGTTGATGTCACAACGGAGATGTATCCCTATACTGCGTCGGCCTCGCGCATCGAGTCGGCCATCTACGACGATTGGGAAAAGAAGACTGGGTTCAGCTATCACGACCTGCAATGGGCAGCGACCGGCGAACGTCTTACGGCCGAGAATTTTGAAAAATATAGAAAGCAGGGCGGCTCCGTGATCAGCCACACACTTCCCAAAGAAGCCCTGGAGGCTGGATTGAAGAGCCCCATCGTCATGATCGCCAGCGATGGCCGCTTGACCGATGGCAAGGGTCACCCCCGCAGTGCCGGAACTTTTGCGAGAGTGTTGGGCCTCTATGTTCGGGAGCAGAAACTACTATCGCTGAACGATGCGCTTCGCAGAATGACGTTACTGCCGGCGCAGCGTTTGCAGGCGAGCGTTCCTGCAATGCGCAATAAGGGGCGTATCAAAGTGGGCGCCGACGCCGATCTGGTAGCCTTCGATCCGGATCGCATCATCGATAAAGCTACGTTTGAAAACCCCGCTCAGTATTCCGAAGGTATAAAGCAAGTGTTGGTGAATGGCGTCTTTGTGGTACGCGAAGGAAGCTTCGTTGCCGATGTTCATCCCGGAGTCGGATTGCGAACAGGTAAATAAGGAGAATCGATGTCAGATATAGGCAAGTTTTCGCGCCGCAATTTTTTTGCCGCATCCACTGCGTTAGTCGCTGGGGCAGCTCATTTGAATGCCGGAACATCATCCAATCGCTTCGCCGACCTGGAAAGCCGTCTCTCACGGGGCGAGTTAAAAGACATCTATAAGGACGATCTTCCAACGCCTTGCATGGTAGTGGATCAGGACATTTTCGAAGCCAATGTAAAGAAGATGGCCGACCATTGCACGGCGACCGGCATCCATTTGCGGCCGCACGTCAAAGTTCACAAATGCGTTAAGGTCGCCCGCCGGCAGCGTTCGCTGGGGGCCATCGGACTTACCTGTGCCACGGTAGCAGAATGCGAGTTGATGGCCCACGATGGCTTCACCGGGATTTTGCTTACACGGCAACCGACTAGCAAAAATAATATCGCCCGGGTGATCGCGTTAGCCAAGCGCGACGCGACATTCGGAACAGTGGTCGACGATCCCCAGGCCGCCACTTGGCTGCAGGATGCGGCGCATTCCGAGAACATCAAGTTGAGAACTGTCGTCGATGTGTATGCCGGTCTCTCTCGCCATGGCATTGAGGCCGGCGAACCGGCACTCGCTCTCGCAAAACAGGTGGATTCATCGTCCAACCTGAAGCTCTTCGGGATCATGGGCTATTCAGGCGGAGCCGCCCACACGCATGGATTCGACGAGCGCATGAAGAAATCGCGGTCTGATTTGTCTGGAATGTTGGAGACCGCGGCGGCTGCCCGGAAAGTGGGGCTACCCATCGAAATCATAACGGGAGGAAGCACGGGTACCTACAACGTCGATTCGGAAATTAAAGGCTTAACCGAGCTGCAAGCGGGCTCGTTTATATTCATGGATACGCTCTATCGCGAAATCGGCGGAAAAGATAACCCCGCCACTTTTGACGATTTCGGATCGTCGCTCACGGTTCTATCCACGGTGATCAGCAAGCGCCATCCCGGCCAGTGCACTATCGATGCCGGCAACAAAGCTTTGCTGAAACCGACGGACGCGGTGAAGGGCCGCCCGGAAGTGAAAGTTCAGAATCAAGGTGCCGAGTATGGGCTTCTGGTTTGGAAAGAGACAGACCGCGACTACAAGATCGGCGACCGGGTGGAGATCTATCCATCGAACCTGGACATGAGCACGAATGTCTATGATCGTTATTATTTGACTCGTGGGGATCAAGTTGTGGATGTATGGCCGATCATGGGAAGAGCGGGAGCGGCCCAGCGTTAATCGCTCTTCGAGTATGCTACAGCAATGCATGGATGAAATAGAAGACTGGCCATGAAGCAGATTGTAGAGAAGCATCCGCTCGCCATCCGCTGGCTCCATTGGATCAGCTTTCCCCTGCTCACCATCATGATCTGGAGCGGTCTGATGATCTATTGGGCTAACGACGTCTACCGTCTCGGCTGGAATGACACGACCTTGGTTCACTTCTTCCCCGATTGGTTCTACAAAATACTTTCTTTACCGCAGCGTCTGTCGGAAGGAATGGCTTTGCATTTCTTCTTCATGTGGTTGTTTGCCCTCAACGGAATTATCTACGTGGTCTATCTCCTCATATCCGGGGAGTGGCGGATTCTTGTTCCAAACCGCCATTCACTACGCGACGCGATTCGTGTCACTCTTCACGATCTGCATCTTAGGAAGGACTCTCCTCCGCAGGGCAAATACAATGCGGCGCAGAGAATTGCTTATAGCGGTGTGATCCTGATGGGTGCGGGCAGCCTGGTGTCGGGATTGGCTATATACAAACCTGTTCAGCTTGGTTGGTTGACAAGCATCTTGGGCGGCTATGAATGGGCTCGGGCGGAGCACTTCTGGCTGATGGCCGCGTTCGTCTTCTTCTTTATCGTTCACGTCATCCAGGTGATGATAGCCGGGTGGGACAATTTTCGCTCCATGGTGGCCGGGCACACGCTTGTTGCTGTCAGGGAGGCATCCGATGACGGAGAATAAAGACTTGAAGCCGAGCCGTGTTCTGACCCCCGAAGAAGAGTCAGCGAGCCGGACTCGACGGGCGTTTATAACCATGGGCGTTGCGGGGATTGGGGCCTGGGGTGGCTGGTATTGGCTGCGGACGCGGCCTCAGGTGGACTCATTGGCCAGCCCGCTCCGGCGCACTCTTCAATTCAATGAGCGCATCGCTCGCGTCTATGGCGAGGCTCGATTAGCCCCCACGTTCTCACCTGACGAAGTGCAGAAGATGCGCGTCAATGGCGACATCGGTCTAGGGGACGATTTCGATCCGGCAGTTTGGAATCTGACGATAAACCATCTGACCAAACAAGCTGAATCGCGCCCTGTAGGGATTCGCGAAATCCACAGTCTGCCCCGCACCGAGCACACGACCCAACTCAAATGCATCGAGGGCTGGAGTGTGATCGCTCATTGGGCGGGCGCGCGGTTTTCGGATTTCACCGCGGCTTTCGCGCCGCAATCGACGGGTGCTCGTTATGTGAGCATGCAAACTCCCGATGAGGAGTACTTCGTAGGCCTCGATATGGCGAGTGCCATGCATCCGCAAACGCTGCTTTGCTATGAAATGAACGGCACACCAATCACCCTGGAACATGGCGCGCCGTTGCGATTGGCAATTCCGGTAAAGTATGGAATTAAGAACATCAAGCGCGTTAGCACCATCACCTACACCAACGAACGCCCTGCTGACTATTGGGCCAAGGAAGGCTATGATTGGGACGCTGGTCTTTGAGGGCTCAGTCGCGCACATCGCCGTTCCAAGTTAGCGGCTAACGATCTTCGCCAACATGGAACGGGCTAATCGCCGCCCGTGTTCTATCTCTCCCGCACCGGGGAACCGTATAGCGAATAATATTGCCGGGAAGGCAAGGGTGAGCGCGATGGCCAGGCCAATTTGTAACAACAGATTCTGGACGGGAAGAAGCAAATAGGTTGCCACCAGAAGTCCCCCTGTTATGGCGAGCTTAGCCAACCGCGCATTTTCCAGCCGATAAGGGATCAAGCGATAGGTCCACGTCATCGACATCACGGCGATCACCAGAAACGCCAAGTTCGTTGCGCCAGCCGCACCCCAGATTCCGTACCGCGGTATCAATAGGAAATACGACCCCAGGCATACCGCTGCTCCCGCCCAAGTGCAAAGTGCATCGAAGGAAGGGCGACCCGCGGCAAGAAACAGGGAACGAAAAAATTCGGCGATGGAGCGCAAGAGGTAGGCGGCGACGATCAAAGGCACGATGTCAGCGGCGCCTTGAAAGCCTGGCGTTGTCAAGATTCGCAATGCCGGTCGGCTGAATACGATAAGTCCCAGGGCGAAAAATAGCAGGAACGCCATCATATAAGTGAAAACCCGGGCGATTATCTTGGGGCCATCTTCGCGCCGCACGATGTCGAATACCTGCGCTGTCCAGTAGCTGTGAAATGCGCCCGATAGAAAGCTAATCAGCATGCCGATTTTGTATCCGATGCCGTATATGCCCAGTTCAGAAAGTGGTCGGTAATGCGGCAGGATAAATCGATCGCCGAAGTGGATGACAAACATTCCCATGGTGCCGAGCGCGAGGGGCACTGCGAATCGTGCCATGCGGCCGAATAATCGAACGTCGAAAGTGATTCGCGTCCGCTGAAAACAATAGACCATCAAGGCTACGCTTAACAGGCCGGCGGCGGCGAGATTACTGATAAGCACGCCGAGCACGCGCAACTGGAAGACGGCTACCAGCAGAATGGTGGCGACAATCGTCACGGTGACGCGGAGGGCCGAAGCAAGCGCGAAAACAGTCGGCTTATTAATCACCCGAAGCCAGCTAAGAGCTGCTTCCAACATGAAACTCACGGGGAAGGCAAGAAACGCAAGCGTCAGGTATTGGCGATAATCGTCGGTGCCGAAAACCAGGATGCCTATCTGCTTCGCAAAGAGAAGGCCGACGATGGCGGCCACGGAGCCCACCAGAGTTGCACCCAGAAATGTCGTTGACACTACGGCTTCCCGATGGCGTTCGGCCTTCTTCTCGAAATAAAAAAAACCAAGCGATCCGGCGATATGCGCTCCCATCAGCACACTGACAACGGTGGCCACCTGCTCCAATAATTCCAGCACCCCATAATCCGCCGGACTCAAGTAGCGGGTGTTTATCGGGAGCAGAATGATGCTCGCGAGTCTTTGGACAAACAAGGCGACGGTATAAAGAGCCGTACCCTTGAGAAGGTCTTTCAGAATCGACCGGCTGGGGGAAACGACAGGAGGCTCCTCAATCAGCGGATCGTTACGGGCTTCGATTGATCGCCCAAGTCCTGTGCCTGGGTCCTCCGGGCTCATCGACGGTCTCGATACCGTTGCCCTGCCGGCTGAACCGGCTTTGCCTGGGGAGGCGCCGGCATCATCCACGGGGCCTTGGGGCGTTCCGTCTTGAGTGGAACACCGCGAGTGAGCAATGCAAAACCGAAGGACGTAGCTAAGCCTGCCATCGCGGGCAAATAGAAAAAATATGTAAAATTGAGAAAAAATGTGACCAGGCAATATCCGGCCATTGCAACTTTCATACAGACCAAAGCCGAATCCATATCCTCATAACCTGGTACGCCGCGAACTTGTTTGTGCACCTTGTGAAATAGCAAAATTGTTGAAATAATTCCGGCGAGATACGCAAAAAAAGCCGGCAAACCCGCCTCGGAAGCCGCTTGCAAGTAAGAGTTATGGGGGTTGAACCATAGCTTGCCGCGTCCCTCCGCTTCGGTTTTCCGCCCCTCATACGTGCTGAACTGTCCTGGACCTATGCCCCATATGGGCTGCGCGAGCGCTGCGGCGAGACTGTCCTTGAAAAGCGTAGTCCTGATCCGCGACGACTCTATCGCCTCGCCCGAAGTTACCGCCGAGTTTTCGGAAAACGAAAGGATCCGCGTAAAGACGCGGGACGGCAACGCGATGGCGGCAATCATTAGAAGCACCGGCCCGATCACCAGCGTGAAAATACGTTGGCGCGTATTCGCTACGACAATAAGCGCGATGACCTCAGCGACGATTGCGAGCGCCGCTCCTCGCGACGCGCTGGAAAGGGCGACATAAACGCCGTAGCTCATTGTCGCGAACGCCGCTAAGCGGATCAGCACGCCCTTCGCCGCAATCGCCGCCCAGAGCAAGAATGGAAGCACGAGTATTAGCTGAGCGGCATAATCGTTAGGATTTGAGATAGTCCCAAACTCCAGGCCCACACGATCGTTGATATCTTGCACGCTAAACAGTTTTGACGAAAGAACGTTCAACACAGCCGCAAGAGCAATGGCGCTAACCATCAGCTTGGTCTCCCGCCAGGTTAGAGCTAGACCGCCGATGATGAACAGCACCATTACTTCCGATCGAAGGTACGAAAAAACGACCGTGGCGGAACCGCCGCGCCACGAGCTAAACGGCGAAACGGCCAGAAGCCAGAACGCGAAGAACGTCCAGTAAATCGCCGGGCGAAAACGGAACGCGCGCTGTATGCCACCTGAGGCGAATAGCGCCACCAGAGCAGGGATACCGATCACATACAACAGTCGAAGATTGACGTGCAGATAGTAGGTCAGCACTTGATGAATCATGCTGAACCGCACAAAGACGAGCGCCACTGCCAACCAAAATGCAAATTTGCGAAGGGGGTTGTCTATCGCCGATCTTAAATCGGCGGAAATTGGCGCGGGGTTCGTCGGGGTGGCTGTCGGCGCAGCAGGCATTGGTACAAATCTTGTTGCCATAGATAACGCCGCGGCCAACACGGGAAATTCGCCTCAACCGCTCCACCGGGTGACTCTTGTAATCTAACATAGCAGCTAGAGAGAATGAACCTAAAATGCCAATAGAAGCCGCTAACCCACTGCAACAGGTCGCCGAGATTCTCACTCGCCATGGAGGGCGATGCACGCCCGAGGAGTTTCACGCGGCTGTCAATGTCACGTTCCACGAATTCGAATCGGCGGTATACGACGAGGGGCATGCCGATATGTGGGAAAGCTTGCCAAAACAGTTCGATCTTCTGGCCGGCGATTGCTTAGAGGATTGCCCCGCGCTGGGTTCGGAACTCCGGCTGTTGGATATAGGGTGCGGTACGGGGCTAGCGACGGATTGTCTGTTGCACTCCGCAATGGGCTCGAGAATCGGGAAAATCGACTTACTGGATAGCTCGCCATCGATGCTGAAGCAGGCGATGAAACGATCGGAGACCTGGGGCCGGGAGGTCACCCAATATAACTCCTTGATTCATGAACTGCCGGCGGAGAATCAATATGACGTAATCGTGACGTGCTCAGTTCTCCATCACGTCCCAGACCTGCCGAAGTTCCTCTCTGACGTACGCGCACATCAGGCGACAGGTGGCTTATTCTTGCATCTGCAGGATCCAAATGGCGACTATCTGAACGATCCCGAGCTGAAGCGCCGGATGGAAGAAGCGTCGCCGCAACCCATCCTTCCGGAATCAGTTCGCCGCTTCAGCCCGAAACGTATCATCCGCCGCTTGATGCGGGAATTTACGGGCGAACAGGAGCAGGATTGTGTATCGAAGGCCAATGCATCGCTGGTTAAATCGGGAATTATAACGAGTGCCCTCACGGTTGCCGAGCTCTATGCAATCACTGACATTCATGTGGAAGACGGTGGAGGAATTTCCATCGAGAGAATGCGCGCTTGGTTGCCGGATTATAAACGTATTTCCGGCCGTTCCTACGGATTTTTCGGACAACTGTGGAGTACGCTGGCGCCATCGTTACAGAACGAAGAAGTGAAACTATCGGAGATGCGCGCGCCAAACGGATTTCATATCGGCGCGGCTTGGAAACGGCTTGTCTAAGCAGCGGGCCGGCCGCATCGGCTCGCCTCTGGTGTAACCGCTTATTTTACTTTGACCGCGATTGGGTTCGTCGCGCCCACGACCTTCCCACCCGCGGAGCGATATTGAATCACTAAAGCACTTCCATCCAACGAGGAGTCCAGTGGTATCGGACATGGGCTGACAGAACAGTCGTTGAACGCGGAACCGCCTGAGTTTGTGATTGTTCCGTGAACGGCGGCTTCGCCAACGATTTCATTCTGTTTCGTGCCGACAAAAAGCGTTGTTGGATTGGCCACCGCGACATTCACTGTCGCGGTGGTTCGCCCACTTTTGTTCTCAACCATTAACGTATAGACCGTGGTCTTTTGCGGTTGAACAATCGTTGAGTTAGTTACCACCGGTCCCACCTCGGGCGTCACAAATCGAATTCGGGAACCCGCGCCCGACACATTCCACGATAGCGTCACTGGCTGTCCGGGTGCCACCGATGCCGCACTCGCCGCGAAGGAGGAAATAACCGGAACCGGGCCAGAGGGCGGAGGGTTTGGACAGCCGCCGTTACTGGGCAGGACATAGAGAGGATCGCAATAAACGGAGCCAGTCTGGGGGATTTCCATAGATATCGGTCCCGCGAACCAATTGGTATAAAAGAATATTGTCGTGTTGTGATCCCATGCTGGGGATGCAGCCCCATAGAGATCGAGTGTTCCGCCACCATCGCCGATCAGTACGCCATACTTTTTCAGAGCGGCGCCGAAAATTTTAGCCTGCGCCGGCCAGGTGCTCGTATTCACCGTTGACTTCATCCGGATGCGAGCTCCGAATGGCAATTCACTCGCGGCCCACCCTCCGTTTCCGTACTGATGTGCCGATGCCGGCGTCAAAAAGGAATGGTGAGGAAAAAAATTGCCGCCTCCGCTGACAAAGGCCGTCCCAAAAAATGGATGATTGATTTGACCTGCCGTTATCTCGTCGCGATTCACTAGCGTGTAGTTCGGAAACAGCGGCAAACCGGATACCGATCCGCTCGGCTTCATGTAAGGGCGCTGATTGTCGCCGCCCAGCAGGTCGAATACAGCTACATATGCAGCCTGCGTGGCCTCTCCATCCAAGTGTCGCGCCTTAAAGAAAACGTAGCCCAGGCAATTGTCTTTATCGATCACGATCACGTGTCCATCGCCGGCTTTGGATGGATCGACGATTGTAGTTCCCACGATCAGCGTATTTTTTACGCGCGCCGCCAATGGCATCGGATAAGGCCCAGGGTCCACGTCCGCGCCCGCTATACCGTCTCCGCTGTCGTACCAAGGTACATTCCGGCGGAGCTGCGTGCCGGAAACCACGTGATAAAGGAATCCTTCCACGTTCCCGGTACCACTGCCGTTTTCCGTCGAGGGATACAAAGACCGGATGCGTAGGTCGATACCTTGTTGAAAGACGAAATCATTCATCCAGGCGGCAGATCTCGAATCCACCGGATCTGTATCAATTGCATTCCACAAGACGGACGACGGCAGAGGCTTGAATCCGTTCAGCGTGCCTTGATTTGCGCCCAAAGAAAACCCGGTTGGAATGCCGAGGCAAGTGCCAGGCGTTTGCGACCAGGCACAGATCGCCACAAGTGCTAGAACAATAGTCTTAATCATCAAATTTACCCTTGTTTGTAAAAAGAATTAGCGCGGCGGGAAACTCACGGGTACAGCTCCGATGTCAGATCCGTCGTGAGCGGCACCGGCGAGTAGAGAATTCGTGGGCGAATACCCGGCGCGAACCCATTGCAGCAAAGTTTCAATCAGGTCGACATTATGCGCGCCAATTGTCTGGTCGTCGTAAAGCGTTTTCGCGGCCACCGACTGTCGAATCTGATAAAGAGAATCCCATTCCCAGCAGTCACGCCAATTGACTCCCGCGCCAGGCTCAGGATTGGAGCCCGCGCACGCGCCGGCGTTGACGTACCGAAAATTAACCGGGGTGTTCCAATAGATGTCGCTCCGCTGCCATTGAACTTGGTTCCCGATGGCATAGCTTGCTCCATTGCTCCACGCAGCAGGATTAAGTCCAAGATACTTTGAGCTGAGTAACTCGAGCGAACGCTTATAGTCGACGAATTGTGGATCGGCGTCGACATCGTGCACGCCGGGGGCGCTGGTAAACTTCGCCAAATAGCCCTTCGCTTGATTTCTGTATCGCGTAGCGGCGGGGTTCGTGGCCGTATGCCCAAAACCGGTGTTGTAGTCGCAGCTCGATGGCAGGCAGATGTTTGTTACCGGAAGTGGATTGTTATAGCCGCCAGTGACATCTCCCATTTTCGCAAAGTGAGCCGTGTACCCGGTCAGTTGCGGATTCCACAGAATATTCGAACGGAAAGACGCGATCTGGCCACTGATCGGTTGCACCCCTTCGGCCATTTGCAAGGCGGGATATCCCACACCGCGCAACCACCCGTCCGAAGAAAATCCTCCAAACCACGTATTGTGCTCAATTACGCCGATCAGATTTAAATACACTCCCCAGGCGCCGATTTCCATCGTTGAGTAACCATTCATGTTCGGAAGAATAATACTGTTCTTGACGGTCGAGGTCATCTGCGATGACGGATTGACGCTGAACCATAGCTCCCCGGAGTCGACCGAATTAGGACCCCCTACCGAATTTCCCGCCTGCCCAACAATTACACCATCAAGATTCGAAGCCATATAAGGTAGCTGCTGAAACGGTTTGGGGTTGCTTACATCGGAATCTAGCAGAACATACGAGTTTAAGATGTCTCCGCCGGGGTGCATGAATCCGTTTCCCGATTTGTTTGGCTGTCGAATGACGTTGAACGAAAAAAGCGCCCAACTCCCGGCTCCCACATCTAAGCCGCCCCCCAGGTAATTATTCCGAATTGTAAAGCTACCCAGAGCCGTCGTGTCGTCTGTCACAGTCACGTCAAATACATTTCCAACCAACTCATGAACTCCCGTGTCGGCGGGTCCGAAAATGGCAGACACATAGAGGACTTTATTGGAAAGCGTACCGATGTGAACGTTGTAATTGTGTTGCATCGTTCCGCCGGGCGATAGAAGAGTAAGATTGCCGCTGCTGATACCGATTTGGCCGCAGTTCGTGTAGCGATTGTTCTGCGCTATATACGTTCCCGCTCGCCATTCCCATCCCGCGACCGTTGCCGTACCGATACGCGTGAAATCCGTATAAGCTAAACGAAACAAGCCCCCGTAGGTAAAACCACCCATCGAGAACAAACCATTCCCGCCGCCAATGTTCGAATCCACAACTACCCGGCTTTGCGATGTACCGTTTGTCACAAACGCGCGCGTCGAACTCTCGCCGGCTTGCTGAAATGCGTAATGCGTTGCAGCGGGACTTGGCGCCAGGGACGAATCGAAGTGCCACGACGATCCGGCGTTCATCGTCACTACATCAGTGCTGGGCCCAACCGCGTAGACCACGCACCCTCGCACCGTGAGGCTTCCTGAAATAGTCAACGAGCCACCAACACCAATGGTTATCGCCGGTGCGCTACAGGCCGCGGGAGATGTTCCAACTGTTCGAGAATCTGTCAGTGTAACTCCGTGATTGATCGAAACCTGATCTCCGGATCCCGGAATCACGCCGCCCGTCCAAGTTGAACTTGCCGACCACGGGCCGCCATTCGCCGATTGAATATTGGCTGCCGCCGCGCAGCTACAGAGCAAGATTAGAACTAGTCCAATTTTCATAATTCCTTTCGCGGAACGTCTGTTTTTAACCGCCCCGGCTACGTTCATCAAGTTAGCGCGAATGCGATAACTGGGGGGCTCGCCTCAATCTGGAATGTAGTATAAACAAGGCAGAAATATTCCGGCTAAGTCTGTGTTGATCGATCCAGGCCCAATTTCGCCGCGGTTTTCGCTGCGCGGCTGAAATACGCTTGCCGCTCCAGTCACGGATGTTACCGTAACTACCCTTTAAGGCAGTCATAGATTCTGAAGAAAATTTGCCTCGCGGTAAGCCATCTGCTTACAACCTTTTAGACATTTTCGCTGCTTGTGACTGCTCATCGAGCGGCCCTCCCGCTGCTAATTTCGGAGCGAGGGAAAGTTATGGGAACCAAAATTATCCGTTTCAATATGCTCATGTCGATCGGCGCCGCGTGTTTGGCTCAAACAACCGTGGATCTTCGAACGCAGACTAAGAATGTCGACTTCTCGAACGCCGCCGCAACCCGCCCCGTTAAGACAGGTACAAGCTTACCCGCGGTTTGCTCGACGGGTGAGTTGTACTTCAAGACCAACAGCCCCGCCGGCGCAAATCTTTATGGTTGCGTGGCCACGAATACATGGCAGCCGCAAGCTGGCGGTGGCGGTGGCGGATCTATCACCACCCAACTGGACGGCGTCAATATCGGTTCCAGGTCTGTATTTAGTATCAATTCTGGGTTCGGAGTCATTAACACGGCTTTCGATTCGGGTACCGCAATCGTCGTTCAACATAACGTAGATACCGCGGCCATCGAGACACGGGTCAATCAACAAATAGCAGGAAGCACGTTGTGTCAGTCCGCCAGTGGATCGGCCACGGCCTACACCTGTGCGATGAGCCCTTCACTGACTAGCTACACAATCGGTATGGTTGTGCGATGGCGCCCCGATATCACCGCCAGCGGAGCCGCCGCCACTCTGAATATCGATTCAGTGGGATCTGTAGCCATCAAGAATTTTGATCTTTCAACTCCCCTCGCGGCCGATATTCTTACAGGCCAACTCTATGACCTGTGGTACGACGGCGCTAACTTCCGCCTTAGGACGCCACCGGCGTCTGTCGTCCAACTTTCCGCGCCTGTATGCAGTTCCACAACTCGCGGCAGGTTCTGGCTGCAGAGCTCCAGTGCCGGCGTAAAGGATCAATTTTCGGTCTGCGCGAAAGATTCGGGGGATGCCTACGCCTGGCGGGTTCTGTACTAAAGTTCACGGCCATTGATCGGACTCCCGTGGGCCCATGGTTCCCGGCCTACGGGTAAAATCTGCAAAAGCGGGTAATATCGGATAATTATGCGCATTGGAGTGGACGCGGGTGGCACATTCACCGACTTTATTGTTTTACAAGACGATGGTCTTTTACAGTCGTTCAAATTGCGATCGAATCCGCGCGATCCGGCGAGTGTAATTCTGTCGGGCATTCAGCAAGCGGCCGGCGCTTCCAAACCCAGCGTCGTTCACGGATCCACCGTCGCCACAAACGCGCTCTTGGAACGTAAAGGCGCGCGCACCGCCTTCGTCACCACCGCAGGCTTTGAAGATCTGATCCAAATTGGGCGTCAAAACCGCCCTGACCTTTACTCCCTCACTCCTGGACCGCGACGATCGCTTGTGGAACCCACACTCTGCTTCGGCGTTGCCGAGCGTGCTTATTTTGACGGGACCATCGTGAAGCGCCCTACTGCCGCCGAGATGAAGCGTTTGCGTCTCGCGCTGCAGCGCGCGGGAGTAGAGTCCATTGCCATCTGCTTTCTTCACTCCTATCAGAATCCCGACAATGAAGTTTTCGTAGCAGAGGCATTGCAGGGCTTGGCTTATCTCTGCTGCTCGCACGATATCAGCCCCGAATTTCGCGAATATGAACGTTCCACCACAACCGTAATTAACGCCTATGTCGGCCCGTTAATGGACAGATACCTTCGCGCCTTAGAGCAAGGCAAAATTCCCATATCGATCATGCAATCGAACGGCGGATTCATCTCCTCGGCGGAAGCTCGCCGTCATGCCGTTCGGACCGTTTTATCCGGGCCCGCGGGTGGCGTTGTCGGCGCAATTGAAATGGCCCGGCTCAGCGGTTTTCAGCGCGTGATGGGCTTCGACATGGGCGGCACTTCCACCGATGTCAGCCTCAGCGATGGTGAGCCCCGCCATACAACGGAGACCACCATCGACGGGTTTCCGATTCGCGTTCCAATGCTCGACATCCATACCGTCGGGGCCGGAGGTGGATCTATCGCCCGCGTCGATGAAGGCGGCTTACTGCGTGTGGGACCCCAGTCCGCCGGTTCCGATCCCGGCCCCGCCTGTTACGGTAGCGGCGACCTGGCCACTGTGACGGATGCTCACGTCGTCTTGGGGCGCATCGAATCGCAACAACTACTCGGCGGTGCGATGACCATCGACGTCGATCGCGCCAACGCCGCCGTAGACCTCGTGGCCAAGGGCTTGGGAGTGGATCGGACGGCCGCCGCCGCCGGAATTATTCGTGTCGCCAATGCCAACATGGAGCGTGCCATCCGGGTGGTCTCCGTGGAACGTGGCTACGATCCTTACGACTTTGCGCTGGTAGCTTTCGGTGGCTGCGGCGGATTGCATGCTTGTGAAATTGCGGCGGAGTTGGGAATTCCTAATGTGATCGTCCCGCGCTATGCCGGTGCGTTGTCCGCCCTCGGGATGCTGATGGCCGACAATGTTCGCGATTATGCCGCCGGAGCCCTACATCGCCGGGATCTGGAAAAGAGTTTTGCCGTGCTGGAGCGGCAGGCCCGCAAAACGATGCCTGGCGCGGAACTGCATCGTTCCGCAGACCTGCGCTATGCCGGACAAAGCTATGAGCTGAATGTCCAGTGGAACGCCGCCGATCCGGGAACTCCGTTTCACGTCGCGCACAAACAACTCTACGGTTATTCCACTCCTGAACGGGCGATAGAAATTGTGACCATTCGTGTCCGGGCGAAAATCCGCGTGCAAAAACCACGCCTGGCGAATCTTGTGCCTGATCGCACCAGTCAACCGAAATTGCGTCGCGTGTATGTCGACGCGAAATGGCGCAAGGTTCCCGTATGGCAGCGCGGGCAAATCACAACAGCGCAGCAAGGCCCGGCGCTTGTTCTAGATTATGGTTCCACCACTTTGATGCCGGCGGGCTGGCAGTTTCGGCTTGATAAGCTGGGCAATCTAATCGCGTCGTTATAGTTACTTCGACATGGCAGCAAGAGGCGTACCCGGACGGCTGTAGCGCATCATCAGTTCACGTACTCCGTATACCGCGCAGCCCACGGCAACCGCTGCGACAGCATTCCAGGCAAGCACTAGAATTGCCGTGCAAAGAAACGCGATCGCGTCCACCCGGCGCATTTTTGGCAGGCGTCGCCATGTACTCCAGTCCAACAGACAGAAGCCCATCCAAGCCGTGATTCCACCAAGTGCCGCCAGCGGAATCCGCGCAACGAAACCCGATCCCAACAGCAAGATCCCCAGCAGTACGATGGCGTGCGTGATATTTGAGAATGCCGTTGTCGCACCGCAGCGAACGTTAGCCAGGCTGCGTGCCGGAATGCCGACACTCATCGGTGCTCCGAAAACGCCCGCGCACAAATTCGCGATTCCATACGCACCCAGTTCGCGGTCGGCGTCGCCTTCCCTGGCATGCTCATGGCGTCCCCGAAAGTGTTCCACTACGCGAGAAGTAATCAGCAGGTTCACCGCCGTGACAAAGGCCAAGCCGAACCCTTGCGGCAGAACACCGAAAACATCGGCGGGGTGCCAGAAGAAGCCGGCCAGCGGTGGCATGGAAAGTGGCAATTGTCCCACTTCCTTTACGTGCAAATTCAAGAGTCGTGCGATCAGGACAGCTGCGACTGTTGCCATCAACGGCGCCGGAAGACGAGGTGAAAAACGGCTTGCGAGCGCCGCCGATACGATTACGAGGAGGGCGATTCCCATCGCCGGTGGGCTGGCCAGACCATCGATTTGCGAGATAACCATCATCCCGCCAATCCCGCAGGAAAATCCGGAAACCACGGCGTGAGGAACCCGCTGTATGTGGCGTCCCAACCGCAGGACACAAAACGTCATCATGAAGACCGCCGCAACCAGAGAAACTTTCGCCGCTCCCCCGATTCCTTGCTGCTTCACAGCGGCGGCGATGAACGGAACGGTTGCACTCGCGGTTCCACCGATCAAAACCGGGTTGCTGCCGAGCAACGCCGTGATCGGCGCGGTCAGAATAGACGTGAAGACGCCAAGCACTGGTGGGAGCCCCATCAATGACGCCATCGCCAGTCCATAAGGAAGCGCGATGAGGGCGGCGACGATGCCTCCAGACACGTCGCCACCCAACTGCCGCCAGTTGTAGTGCAACCTTCGCATGAAGTCCTTGACGAACTACGCCATGACTTTCAAAAACGCGGTTTTGAACTTCGCCATCTCTTCCGGCGTGCCGATCGAGACGCGCACATACGTAGGCCAAGCTGACCACACACGGCCAATATAGACTTTCTGATTCGCCATTGCCGTAACGATTTCACGGCCGGGGCGATTCACGTTCACCATGAACTTGTTGCTCACTGAGGGAACGTATTGGAACTTGTTTTTATCCAGGAAGGCGAACACATCCTCACGCACGCCCTTGATGATCTTGGCGCGCTCTGGCACCAGATTCTTCACCTTTAGGCTTGCCGTGGCGCCCACCATACCGGTTACCGGCAGGGCTCCCGCGGAATAGGGCATGATTTTCTTCAGCAGGTCCGGCCGTCCGAAGGCCGCTCCAGCGCGAAGCCCTGCCATTCCGTAAATCTTTGAGAATGTGCGAAGAATGATGACGTCCTTATCGGCGGCCACCAAATCGGACGCGGACGCTGCTCCGGAAAGATGAATATAGGCTTCGTCTAACAGCAGAATACTGCCGGCGGGCTTGTTCGCCAGAAGGTAATCGATGTCGGCCCGCGATGTTAGCGTGCCGGTTGGATTGTTCGGGTTGCAAACGTAGATCAGGCCCGCGTTAGGGGCAGCCGTGGCCATCGCTTTTACATCGTGAGCATACGTCTTTGTCAGGGGCACGCGTTTCACCGGCGTTCCCAGAAATTGCGCCGCGCGTTCGCCCGCTTCATAACCGGGGTCGGCTATAACGAATGGTTTGTCGGGCGATGTGAAGGCCAGCACCGATTGATGCAGCGGGGCGCTGGAACCTGCGAACGCCTGAACATACTCGGGCTTCAAGCCTTCCTGCTCGGCGAGCGTCCTCTGCAGATTGAAAGTCTCTTCATACATGTAACGCCCGCCGTTGCGAACCACTCCATAGATCGCTTCGGCCGCTTCATGGCAAGGACCCAGCGGATTCTCATTCGCATTGATTTTCACGGCGTCGGCCGGCATACCGCCGGGGATCATGGAAAGTTGGGCCAGTGCCGGTTCGTTGTAAAGCGACAGTGCCGCGCCGCCCGCCAGGAAGCTCGCTAAGCGGCCAAGGTGCCGGCGTGAAAAACCTCTATCGAGAAAATCTTGCTTCTGGTCCGGTGTCAGTGCCGGTAATATCTGAGATGACATTGGGTTCTCCCTCTTGGGTAATAAGTTCTAAGTGATTTGGCGACCCGCGCTACGAATATTCCGCTCGCGGAAAGACTGCGTTCCGATGTGGAGATCCCAGGCGCGGCAGCCCCTGACGCCGGATAAATAGAGAAGCAGTCTGGAAAGATGCAGCATTTTCGCGTTACTATCCACCAGATTGTACGCTCAAGACTGGGAGCGTAACGCGACTGAGTAAGGTCGCCGGGCCCTCAAATTTGGAACCCGGCGTAGACAAAATCATATGACAGTTCGGTCTCAAAGTCCAGGTGGATCTAAAACTGAAACCTCACCCCTAACTGTAAAAGCCGCGCGAAATTTACTTGGGACGTGATTTTCCCGAAAGATGATGTCCCGAATTGCGTGTTCGGCAGCGGGAATTGCGGAGTATTGAACGCATTCAATGCCTCGGCCCTGAATTGCGCCCGATATCGTTCGCCAAAAGTAAACGATTTGAATAACGACGCATCCCAATTCTTCGTTCCCGGTCCGTAATATGGAATCGTCCGCGCGACGTTACCAAAAGTGTAGGTGGGCGCGGTGGAGAAAGCCGCCGGATTGATATAGCCGTTCAGCCGCGATTCGACGCTGCCTGAAACCTCTGGGCTGATTCCGGTAGCGTTGGGACGCTGCGCTCCAGCGCCGATTACACTGTTCGAGTTCACCTGATAAATCGGCAACGGGAACCCCGTCTGATAAATAATCACCGTATTGATCTGCCAACCGCCAACGGCATAATCGAGTAACCGGCTGCTATTGGCGAAGCGCCGCCCTTTGCCGAAGGGCAGGTCATAGCTGACGCTGGTGGACCACCGCAACGGAGTGTTGGCGATCGCCAGCGAGTATTCATTTTGCAGGTTGTAGTAATCCTGCACTGCGCTCGCCGCTCCGCTGAAGAAATTGGTGCTCAGCTCATTGTCCATATTCTTCGACCATGTGAAGGCCGAGAGAAAAGTCAATCCGGACGAGAGCCGCTTCTGGGCCTTGATCACCATCGAGTCGTAGCGCGCCTTTGATTTGTTGGTCAAAACGCCAATGTTGCCAAACTCAGGAAAGGGTCTCAGCAACTGCGCCTGCGTCACAGTGGCTCCGCCGATGATTCCCGTCCCGCCATGCTGATAGAACGGATTGGCGACAGGCTGTGCCAGCGCCGAACCTAGTGCCAGAAAATTCGACGGCACTTGGTTGATGAGCAACGCTCCCGTGCTGGTAGAGCTTGTTTGCAGATGCCGGGAAGCCGAACCGATATAGCCCACTTCCAAGGCGATTTTTCCCGGTAACTCCTGCTGGATGTCAGCCGAGTATTGATACACGATCCCCGACGAACGATTCTGATCCAGATAATTGAAGGAACTTCCAACCCCTGCCAGACCGCCGCGGATATTGCCCACGGGTTGCGATATGCCGTTTGGAAACGGGTTGCTAAGCGAGTTTGCCGGAGTCGCATTGCCGTCGTTGCTGGCTACATACGACGTCGTCTGTGTATAGCCGACCGCCAGGCTCGCGTCGTCGGCGAAACGCGTTGGAGCGTAGAAAATTCCCCATCCCCCTCGCAGTGTCGTCTTGCGGAACAATTGGTATGCCGCGCCGATACGAGGGCCGAACTTCGTGCTGGAGGGCCCACAACAAGCCGTCGGATTTCCATTCACTCCGGCATATTGCACCGCTCCCGCCGGTACGATTCCGGTGACACCCAAATTCGCCAGCGGATTAATCGCGTTCCGGTCGAATCCCACAACGTAGTGATTATTCTTTTCCGATATCCCGGTCTCGTATTCATAGCGAATACCGGCATTCACCGTCAGCTTGTTGCTGACGCGAATATCATCCTGGAAGTAGCCCGAGTAGTAACGAACCGAAGTGTAGAATTTGGTCGACGTGTTGACGTTGCCGCTGGAGGGGTTGCCCAGCAGCGCATCGGCGTAATCCTGGCCCGTACCCGCGGTCACAACACTCGGGAACTGCCGCGTGAACACGCCGTTGAAAGCGAATAAACCGGCGGAGTTCGAAAGGCTCAGGAAGTCCGTGTGGATCAAGCGGTAATCCGCGCCCAGCTTCAGGCTATGCCGCCCCATGAATTTGGACACGCTGCCCAATAGGTTTTTCGAATAAAATACCGTGTTCGACGGCGACACATTACTCAGGCTGAAGTTGGTGAAATCCACTTCCGGGAAATATTGCGCTTGGATCGCACCCGTATAGTTCGCTGGCAACCCTAAAGAGCTTGGGTTAAACCCAAGGTTGATAGGACTCGTCACATTCGGGAAGCGATTGAATCCGTATCGCAAGCTGACCACCGTAGTAGGATTCGGCGTCATAATGCTATTCACCTGCGTGGCGTCCACCTTGCGGAATAGCAGGTAAGGCGACCCGCTACTGGAGGCGGCCAACGTGCCCAGCGAATTCCCGCCCGGCTCACGGCTCTTGTAGTGGAGATAGGATGCGTTCACATTCCACCAGGAAAAAATTTGATGATCGGCCTTCGCCGTATATTCATCCGCTCTATCCGTCAGCGTATTGAAGCCGGCATAGTTGAACCCACTCACCGCTTCGTTCGGTAACGGCAAATAGCTCAGGATTGCCTGGCCTACGGGATTCAAACGCGTTGGCGGAATGATATTGCCCGGGAACTGGCTTCGAATCACACTGACGCCCGCGGGGCAATTGTCGCCCGCCGCGCACGGCCGCGAAGTAAGAGGATCGAAAATCTTTACCGCGCTCTGAGAAAAATTGCCTGTTCGCTCCAGGGCGGTTGGAACCAGATACTGGTCCGATTGCGGCGACTTCTGCCGATAGCTCTCCGTGCTCAGCCAGAAGAATGTCTTGTTCTTGCCGTTGTAAACTTTCGGAATCCAGATAGGCCCGCCAACCGATGCGCCCCAGTTATAAAACGGTGTGTCCGGACGCGGCGCTCCACTCTTATTGAAGAAGAAGTTGTTTGCCAGCCAGTCCGTCTGGCGCGTATATCCAAACAACGACCCATGCAGGGAATTCGTGCCGGACTTCAGAAAATTATTGAAAACGCCGCCACCCGTACGACCCATTTCCGCGTCGTACGTATTCATCTGCAGCTTCATCTCCTGGGTGGCTTCAATGGACGGAATAATCACCGCGCGATTGACCGAATCGGTAATCGGCACCCCATCGATCAAATAGTTATTGCCGCGCACCGGCCCACCGGCAATGGAGATCTGAGACGATCCGCTTTGATCTTGGAAACGGTTGAAACGCGGATCGCCAACCGGCGTCACGTTCGCCGTAAGCTTCGACAACAGAAAAGGGTTGCGGCCCAGATTCGGCAGATCCGTCAATTTCTGCGTGTCCAGCACTTGTCCATTCGAGGCGTTCGCATTCTCAATAAGTGGGACTTCTTCGGTAACCAGCACATTCTCCGACACCGAGCCCACTTCAAGCCGCAGATCGACAGTCAGAAACTCTTGCGTGCCGACGGTAACGTTCTTGCGCTCCAGCGATTTGAAATTCGCACCCTCGGCTTTCAAGGAATAAACCGCCGGCGCCACGGTGGGAAAATCATAAGCTCCAGCGTCGTTTGACAGCGTGGTTCTTATAAGCCCTGTACCTTCGTTGATCAGACTGACTTTCACGTTCGGAACAACTCCACCTTGCGCGTCGGCCACTGTTCCGCGCACACCACCCTGATACGACTGAGCCGCCAATGAGCCCGCCACAACGGCGCACAACAGAAGAGTTCGTAACGCCCCCCAAGCGCTACGGCTCTGTTGAAATCCGGGAATGAATCCTGATGCCCCTGAAATCAGAATCATAAAACGTAATTCTCCTTATTCGGAACGTTTTTGTGTCCAGCACACGGCGAGCGTACGCGGAAGCGCGTGGTACAAACGCGGTGAACCAATGATTTGTGGAGTGCGAGTTTACAACTGACGGGGTTGGTTCCGGACAGCGCAGCCGGAAAAGCTGCTACGTGATTCTTGTAACGCTAAGGCATTCGCGAAGGTAAGTCAAGAAAAATGTGCGCTATTCCTGATTGTGTCGAATACGAAGCGCATCAATTTCATCAAACTCAAGATGATCGGCGATCAATTGCCTGGCCGATAGCGCTTTCCTGGCGACTCCATCTGTCCCATGTTGGCTAGTCTTTGCCAGTACGTGAAATAGCTCGTGTGCCAGAACCCGGCCAAGCGCGCGTCCTAGAAGTTCGTCGCGCCGCCCGTAATCGACGCCGCCCATCACCTTGCGAATAGAATCCCGGACCTTATCGCAGGCCACTTCGCTGAATGGAAGCACCTCGCCGTCCACTGTGCGTGTCAGCGCGTACGGACCGCGCTCGTCGTACAGATACGGCCAGGCCCCCATTTGGCATTGCCCGCGAAACGTGACGACGACCAGATCGGGAAAGGTTTGCGACTTCTTGAAATCGGAGAGCATCCGCCAATCGACGTTTACACCCGCGGGCTTCAGAATTAACCCGAGTTCGCGTTTCATCTCAGCAACCGATTCCGTCGAGTATTGCGCTTCGAACTGCAGAAAGACGGTAATACTGGTTTCGGCAAACGCCGGGATGGCGAGCGAGAGGCAGGCGATGGCGAGGGTTGGAAGCATCATTGCGATCTCTGACAGGGAGACCAGCGATTCGGCTTCCAGTATACACTCGGATTACTGGCAATGAAGCAACGAATTCTAGTAGTCGAGGATGAAGAGAAGCTCCGCCGCGTGATTCAACTGCAGTTGCAGAGCGCGGGATTTGAGGTGCTTCAGGCCGGAACGGCCGAGGAAGGGTTGAAACTCGCCGAGCAAGCAGACCTGGTCCTAACCGACCTGAAACTTCCCGGCATGGACGGGCGCGAGCTCCTGGAAAGTCTCCGTCGCCAGCATCTGCATACCCCGGTGATTGTGATGACGGCCTTTGGCACTGTAGAGAATGCCGTGGAAGCGATGAAAACCGGTGCCGCCGACTTCCTTCCCAAGCCCTTCTCACTAGATCACCTGATGGCCGTGGTGAATAAAGCACTGGAGGTGCGCGAACTGCGCGCCGAAAATGCGCAGCTGCGTGAGGCGCTAGGCTTCCGTTATGAATTCGATAACATCGTCGGACGTAGCGGTGCGATGCGCGAAATATTTACCACCATCATGCGTGTGGCGCCAAGCCGGGCCACAGTCTTGCTATGCGGTGAAAGCGGCGTCGGCAAGGATCTGATCGCTCGCGCCATCCACTACCATTCGCCGCGCCGGGACCGCCCCTTCGTAAAAATCAACTGCACGGCGATTCCTGAAAACCTCATGGAGAGTGAACTCTTCGGTTATGAAAAAGGAGCATTCACCGGCGCCAATATCAGTAAGCCCGGCAAGTTCGAGCTGGCCGACACCGGAACCGTGTTCCTGGATGAAATCGGCGACGTGCCGCTGTCGATTCAAGTGAAGCTATTGCGGGTACTGCAGGAGCGTGAGTTTGAACGGCTCGGCAGCAACAAGACACGTCATATCGACGTTCGCGTGCTTGCGGCCACCAACGTGGATTTACGGCAGGCGTTGGAAGATGGATCTTTTCGCGAAGATCTTTATTACCGCTTAAACGTTCTGCCTGTAAACATTCCGCCGCTGCGGGAGCGCAAGGAAGACATCCCGTATCTGGCCGAACACTTCGTCCAAAAGTTAGCCAAGGAAACTGGCAGCGCCGTGGAAGGCATCAGTGATGCGGCCATGCAGAAGCTAGTGGGATACCACTGGCCGGGGAATGTGCGGGAACTGGAAAATGCCTTGGAGCGTAGCGTCGTTTTATGCGAAGGAAAGCGGCTGGAGGCCGACGACATTCGCCTGGATACCAACCGCCGTTCGAAAGCGATGACCGCTCCGGATTCGTTTCTTCCAGAAGGAACTACGCTCGAGGAACATGAGCAGACCTTGATTAAAGAAGCATTGAAGCGGGCCAGCGGAAATAAAAGCCAGGCTGCGCGTTTGCTGGGTTTGACCAGAAACGCCTTACGCTACCGGTTATCGCAAATGGGACTCGAAGGCGACTGAGCCACACTACAGCCGCACGATCTTATCCGACTCGATTCCTTTAAGCGCATTGCGCGTATCGACAATCAGACGTGCGGATTTCGCGATAGCCGCATAGTCGAAAACTTTGTGATCCGTGACAACCACCACGCAATCCGCGGCCGCGACGTTGGAAGATAAATCCTCGGCTAAGCGGACCTCGCCGTCCAATTGAATACTGGCGACATAAGGGTCGCTGTAAGTCACGCGCCCACCGCGCTTTTCAAGCAAGTGCATGATGTCGAGTGCCGGCGATTCGCGCACATCGTCGATATCGCGCTTATAAGCCACACCGACAATATGTACATGCGACCCGCGAAGCGCTTTCGTGTGATCGTTCAAAGCGTTGACAATTTTTTCCACCACAAAATGGGGCATTTGGCCATTGATATAACCGGCCAACTCAATAAAACGAGCTTCGATTCCAGCCTGCTTGGTTTTCCACGAAAGGTAAAAAGGATCAATTGGAATGCAGTGCCCACCCAGCCCCGGGCCGGGATAAAAGGGCATGAAGCCGAATGGCTTGGTGGCGGCGGCATCAATCACTTCCCACACGTTGATGTCGATCCGGTCGCACATCAACGCCATTTCATTCACCAACCCGATGTTGATCATGCGGAATGTATTTTCCAGCAGCTTCACCATTTCCGCAACGCGGGTTGAGCTAACCGGGATCACTGTTTCCAGTGCCTGCGAATAAAACAGAGCGCCCATTTCCGTGCAGGCCGGAGTAATGCCGCCCACCACCTTCGGAATATTCAAGGTTTGAAAATTAGGATTGCCTGGATCGACACGTTCCGGCGAAAAGCACAGAAAAAAGTCGCGCCCTACTTGTAAATCTTCGCGCTCCAGCATCGGTAGAACAAGTTCATCGGTCGTTCCCGGATATGTGGTGGATTCCAGGATCACCAGGGTCTGCGCATGAAAATGCCTGGCGATATCGCGCATCGCCGCGTCTATGAAGCTCATGTCGGGATCTTTAGTCTTGCGCAACGGCGTCGGCACGCAGATGTTGATCGTGTCCAGCTTGGCGACTACGCTGAAGTCGCTGGTTGCACGAATCTTCCCGCTCTCCACCAGAGGCCGGAGAACAGAATCCGGCACGTCCTGAATGTAAGATGCGCCCTTGTTGATAGCGTCGACCTTTGATTGCAGGACATCGATACCAGTCACACAAAAGCCGGCTCTTGCGAATTCCACCGCCAGCGGTAACCCGACATAGCCTAAGCCGACCACGCCCACATGCGCGGTCCGATTCTGAATTTTTTGTTTAAGCATTTACTTCGGATGAACTGAAATAAAACACACCCGACCCCACTAGTTCCGCCGGACCCTGGAGATGGATGCCGTCCTCACGCCAACTAAGCGCTAACGGCCCGGCTGCGGTTTGCACCACCACCGGACCCGCTATTAGATCGCGCTCCACCGCGGCGGCTGCAGCTCCTGTCGAGCCGGTACCCGAACTCATCGTCTCACCCGCGCCTCTCTCCCAGAACCGCACGTCGATAGTATGGCCGTCCACCACGCGCACAAAGGATACGTTCGTTCTGCCAGGAAATTGCTCATGAGATTCTATCTCCGCGCCCATCCGTCGCCAGTTGAATGAGAAGTCATCCACAAAGACGACACATTGCGGATTGCCAACATTCATTAGAGTCACCTCGCGCACGCCATCGCTTAAGGGCAGCTGGAACCGCGGACTAACGCATCGCGTGTGTCCCATATTCATCTCGAAGAAAAACGCGTTACCCTCGCGATGCAACAGCCGTAGTGACTTCACCCCGGCGCCAGTTGCGATGCGCAGGCTGTCGCTTCCATGCATCGCGTCTGTCAGTAGCGCCGCGGCACAACGCGTACCATTGCCCGAGATCTCCACTTCACCACCGTCGGAATTGAAGAGCCGGATGCGCGCGTCGTAATCGCTTGTCTTTTCAGGGGACACGATCAGCCAGCCATCGGCGCCAATGCCGGTGTGGCGATCACAGATGGCTATGGCGGCGGCTTCGAGGTCCACGCCGCTCGCTTGGGCGGCCCACGTAAGTAAGAAATCGTTCTTAGCGCCGTGCGCCTTGGTATAGGGTAGGTTCATCGTCTCTTCTATAAATTTCCACTACCGGCGAGCCCTTGACAATTATCTGCTTCACCTCCGTATAGCGCGGACCATCTCTGGATGCGCGTTGCATGGCCGTCGCCACCGCATCGCCGGAGATAGCCACGGCCCACGTTTCGTGCAGGAACAATCGCGGCCGGGTTACGGCGCCCATCCATTGCGGATTATTTCCATCATGCAAGGTTTCTTTTAGCGGTATGCCGGCGGTACGAAAAATTCCCGTCAGATCGCCAAAAGAAGTGACGATACCCCATCCCGGCTGATAGCGCGACGCCAGGTATTCCGCCGCTTCCCGGGTCCAGGCGCGGCGACCTTCGGAATTCACCTGCGATTCTTTCCAGCAGATCCAAACTTCTGGTGTGGGGTTAATAAGCCACGGCGAGATGGAGCAGAGAACAAGCGCCGCAGCCGCTACACCACGCATCCGGATGGGCATCCAGGCGACGATTGCGGCGCCGGCCGCCGCGCACAATGGAATCACGCACAGCGCATAGCGCGTGTTGTAGTAACTATACGGCCAGAGTGTGGGAACAAAAATCGTATTGCCCGCCGAGTGTTCGCCCCAAATGTAAAACGCCGGGGCCAGCAGCAATAGGAAAATAGGCCACAGCTTTCGTTGCCATATTGAAAAAAGGAACCCAATCAGGCCGATGGTTATCAGCGGCCATCCGGCGCAGAGTTGAGCCGCGGTCCGGAAATAATGGAGTGACTCGGCCCAGTTTCCATCGGCCAGATAGCGCTGCATTCCTTTGTCGAGCGCGCGCTGATAGATGGCTATAGCTGAATACGGACCATTGTAAAAATCGAGAGCGCTTCCACAGCACCACCAGTTATGTGCAAGCCAATATATTGGCGCTGCGCTGGCGATGAATCCGAAGACCACCGCGTTGATAATCTTTCGCTCTTTCGCGGCGAACAGTACGTAGCAAAACACGAACGGGATCAGGAACCATCCTTCGTAGCGCGTCATGGAAGCCGCACCTGACAGCACGCCACAGCCTACGGCAGCCCAGACAGACCCTGTTTGCGCAACTAGCACGCTGCCATAAAGCATTCCCAGCACTGCCGCAAAAAACACCGGCTCAGTCATTGGCGTGGCCTGCAAATAAAGAATATTCGGATTACAGGCAAACAGGCCCACGGCGGCAAAAGCAGCGGCAGTCGACTCAAATACGCGCCGAACGGTGGCGAACAAAAAACAGCCTGCTATCACGAAACAGATGCCCCCGGGAATCGCGCCGGCAAGCCCATTGCGCCACCAGGCATCGTGCGCCACGAACGGTAACATCAGCAGATGCGGCAGCGGCAGCCAGACCGTTCCCAGTTGATCGTATCCCGCTGTGCGGGAATCGACGATCCGCCGGGCGATGTTTAGATGCGCTTCAGCGTCGCCGTAATAGAGAAGATAACCGCGTCCGCCGAGCCAGTAAATCGCAACGGCGCTTAGGGCCGCCAGAGTAAACAGCAGGATTGCGAAACTGGCAATTTGGTTTGCCGGCTTAGAAGCTTGTAAACTCTTTGAAGTTTTCAAAACGGCCATCGATCTCCGCGCGGGTCAACGTGCGAAACCGGTCCACGCCGAATTTCTCACAGCAAAAGCTGCCCATTACCGATCCGTAAATTACAGCCCGGCTCAATTCCTTTCGGTCGATATGGCCGGCCTTAAGATCAAAGCCTCGTTCCGCCAGATAGCCGATAAACCCACCCGCGAAACAGTCGCCCGCACCGGTGGGATCAAAAACTTCGTCCAGCAAATAACCGGGGACGACAAAATAGGAGTCGCGGCGGAAGAGCATGGCGCCATATTCTCCACGCTTGATTACCAGCGTGTTGAGCCCCATGTCCAGGATCTTAGTAGCGGCCTTGCGCATGTTCGCTTCGCCTGAAAGCAGCTTCGCTTCCGAGTCGTTAATCAACAGGAAATCCCAGCTCTTGATTGTTTCCAAAAGCTCGGCGCGAAAATCGTTGATCCAGTAGTTCATGGTGTCGCCGCCGGCGATTTTCACTCCGCTCATTTGTTCGCGCACACTGCGCTGCAAGGCGGGCTGAATGTTGCCCATCAAAAGATACGGCTGGTTCCGATAGCTGGCGGGAATTTTCGGCTGAAAGTCGGCAAAGACGTTCAGATCGGTGCGCAGCGTTGTACGCTCATTCATGTCGTCGGAATAAACGCCGGCCCAGAAAAAGGTTTTGCCGGGAACCCGTTCCAGACCTTCCAAATCGATGCCTCGAGAAAGCAGAAGATCGGTGTCGGTCTGTTCGAAGTCATCACCGACAACCGCTACGATCCGTGTTTTGGTGAAGTAACTGGCGGCCAGGGCTATATAGGTACAGGCTCCGCCCAACATCCGGTCCACACGGCCATGTGGAGTCTCCACGCCGTCGTAGGCGACGGAACCAACTACAACTAAGGACATTAAAACATTGTACCGTTCAGGCCCATCAACCAACCGCGGCGATCGGCACGGAGCCGAATCTTCTTTCGCGAGAATCGAAATCGCGCATTGCGGCCGCCAGATCTTCGGCGCCAAAGTCGGGCCACATACGGCGTGAAAATGAGAATTCGGCGTAGGCGCACTCCCACAATAGAAAATCGCTCAGCCGTTGCTCGCCGCCGGTTCGAATCAGCAGGTCGACATCCGGGCCAAGTTTCTTCGATAGCGATTCGCGGGTGAGATCCCCGGAGCGGGCTGCGTCGAGAATCGCATCGCGCGATGAATAATCGATGGCCAGGCGGAGATGCAGCCGGCTGCAGTACCGCGTCGAATGTTCCGATTTCTCAATCTGCGGCAACAGAAATCCGGGAAGGCGATCCCTCCGCCCGATCAATGAAATCCGCACCCCTTCTTCCACGCAGCGTTCCGTTTCGCGGGCGAGATAAGTTCGCAGCAATCGCATCAGGGCGCCGACTTCGTCGGGCGGCCGGCGCCAATTGTCGGACGAGAAGGCGTAAACGGTAACAATGCCGATGCCGTGCTCCGGCGCCGCTTGTATCAGGCAACGTAATGCATCGGCGCCTGCCCGGTGCCCGGCCACTCGCGGCAAGCCTCGCGTTGTCGCCCAGCGTCCATTGCCGTCCATGATCACTGCTAGATGAAGATCACCCAAAGTACTCCGCATCATAAAGTTATGGCTCCAAAAAAAAGACTCGGCCTACTTCGCTTCCGAAGAATCGCGCATCGCATGAATCAGCGCTTCCATGTGATTGAGATATTTTTCCAAAGCTTTCCGGCCCAGCGCGCTTAGCTTGTATTCAGTCTTCGGCATACGCCCTTCAAACGACTTCATACACGTAATGTAATTCGCTTCTTCCAGTTTGCGGGCATGTACGCTGAGGTTGCCGTCGGTGGTCTTCAGAACTTTTTTCAGTTCATTGAACGTGGCCGTTTCCTTGGCCGCAAGGACACTGATGATCCCCAGACGCATACGCTCATGAATCAGGCGATCCAAATCTGGCAGCGTTTCGGTTTTCTCGGTTCCTTTGACGGCCTCCGGCGAATCAGTTTTAGCCAACGCCGCGCCACTATTTCTAGCCACCATACCTCCTTGCGATGATCGCCCCGAAAAGAATGTGCAATCCGCCGAATCCCGCCGCCAGGAACGAATTACCCCACGGTAGCGGACAGAATAAAGCCACTGCGCCTTCCGCCATGAAGCACAATCCCATTACCGGCACCACTGGAATAGAGAAGGTGCCCGCCGTAACAATGCCCGTGCCATAAAGCAGTAGCCACATGCCCGGTACGGTGCGCACCAAGCCCGCCTGGAACAGAACGGCCGTAAGTACCGCGCCGGCAAACAGCGGCGGAGTGAAACTGAACACGAACTTTCGTCCCGCGGCGGAGAAAACCTCGACATTTCCGATACGAGCTTTGCGCCGGACGGCGATGAATCCCACGCCGATGCCGAGAAACACTTCGGCGATCCACACAGCGAGCCAACGTTCAATGGTTGGTTGTTGCGCGGCAAGTACAGCAGCCCCCAGGGCTGTTAAGCCCATCGCCACGCCACCCCATCCCGGGACAGACGTAAACGACCCCGCCCGCTCCATCGTTTCGCGGATGTAGCGCAGATTATCGATGGCGTGGGCGTGCATCGGAATCGGCTCGATTGGACTTTCCCGAATTGGCCTGACAAACGCCATTGGGATCAGTCTAACGGAGGCGTTCTGATTTAGCAAGCACTTTTCTAGGCAAAGTGTATTAGCCCAATTGGCTCAAGCGAAAAGATCCAGCTGCCGCGCCGGCCAGAGCTCTGGCTCATAATCAGCCAAGTGCCGCTCGAAGCCGTGCCTTTCACGGATCTTCTCTACCCTCTGGTGGATCATTTCCGGATAGTCACCTTTGAGGAACGCGCTGGCAGTGAACCGTTCCCGATAGCGCCTTGCCAGCGAAGGAAATTGTTTATCTATAAAGGGAAGAAAAACCTGGCTGGCAGAAGGTTTGAGGAACAATACATTCGACCCGAAGTGGGAAGCCCCGGCCGCCTCAGCCGCCCGCGCTACGGCTTCAATGCTCCGCTCACTATCGTTCAACATCGGCAGGACCGGGCAGCAGAGAACTCCTACCCGGATACCTGCCGCCGCCAGCTTTTGTACGGCCCCGATCCGGAGCGCCGGACGTGGCGCCATGGGCTCGAGCGCCCGAGCCAGCTTCTCGTCCAGCGTCGTAATCGTCAAATTGACCCGCAACATATGACGCCGCGCGATTTCCGTTAGCAGCTCGACATCGCGGCTTACCAAATCCGATTTGGTCGTGACCCAAAATCTCGCCCCAGCCTCCGTCGCGACAATTTCCAGCATCTGCCGGGTTCGGCCGAAGCGCCGCTCTGCGGGTTGATAGGGATCGGTGGCGGTGCCCAGTGCAATCTCGTCGCCCAGCGGAATCTTTCGCAATTCGCGGCGAAACTCTTCCGGATCCCAACGCTTGACATAGATCTTCCGCTCAAAATCCTCAGGCTCTCGCAACTCCATAAATTCATGGGCATAGCGGGCATAACAATACTTACAACCAAACTCGCAGCCGCGATAAGGATTTATGGTCCAGTGGAACGGCACGCGCACCCCGGAGCACCTTCCTATGTAACGCCGAGTCTCAATTTCGAAGTATTCGACCTGCTTTTTGGCTTCCCGCAGTTCGCTTTCGGAGGCCAATTTCGCGATGCCAACAAGCATAGGCCATATTCGCCTTTTGTTCGCCTTTTGTCAAGCGCAAAACCGAGGGTATAAAGCGGCCCTGCGACCTAGCTGAAAACGCGCTTCAGCCACGGACTGACGATCTCCCCGGCTTTAGACGGGAAGCGATGGCCGCCCGGAAGCAAGTGAAACTCGACGTCGCTGGCATGGCGGCGCAGCCTCTCCGCGAACGTCTGGGTGGTGGCGGGCGGAAAGATCTCGTCTTCGGTGCGCGCGATATGCAGAAAAGGCGCGGCCACCGGCTGATATTTGTCTTCCTGCCAATCTCGCGGGACCCCTCCGCATATACCGATAACGCCACCAACCGCATCCGGATACATCCCGATGAAGCGATAATTCAGCCCCACTGCCTGCGAGAATCCGATCAACAGACACCGAGACGGCGCGACGCGGAAGCGATCGCGTAATTGCGCTAGCGTCGCCAAGACCATGCGGTGATGCAGCGCGATGTTGAGATCCCCATGCTTCGACGTACCCCAGTTGTAAACGACGTCGGCCGACCCGGGCGCCCCTCCTGGTGTATACGCCGCGTACTGCTGATTTATACCCCGCAGCGAAGCGACAATGTGTTCCGGGCCGACAAACGGCACGGTCAAGCGCAGCATCGCCTCGGGAGTAGACCCGTACCCGTGGAGTGTAAGTACTACGATCGATCGCGTACCGACCTCTTCCGGGATTCGCAGGTAATATTGGAAGTCGTTCGCAACGGTAAGCGTGTGAATTTCAGTATCTTGCATGGGGAAACGCCTTAATGATACTTGAATTACTTAGGTAGAAAAACTGTGCCGCAAACGCGATGATTAGGAGTATTATAGGCGGTGAAACCTGACTTTCTTTAAGAGCCCTATCAATGACTAGTAGAACTAACTCGCCGGCCGGCCTGAACAAAGAGGTGGCCTTGGCCCGTGTCGGTGGAGACCTGGAGCTGCTTCAGGAATTGGCCCAATTGTTTCTCGACGATTATCCCAAAGTGATGGGGGAGCTGAAGAAAGCCATCGTCAGCCGCGATCCGGAGCTTGTGGAACGGGCCGCGCATACACTCAAGGGATCGGTTTCCAACTTCGGAGCCGACCATGTGTTTGACGCTGCTCTTCGTCTGGAAACACTGGGCCGCAACGAAGATTTAGCGACTGTGGAACCGGCTTTCGCGCAGCTGGAAACCACGCTTGCCGCGCTTCGTCCGGAACTGATCGAACTCGCGACTTCCACCCCCCACGCCTGACCGTCCCGCGCACGACGGGTGCCGGAACGCCGTCTGCTATAGTGTGGTATTCCGCTTCAACCCTATGTCTACCGCCGAGAACGAAATCGTTTGTGCCCATAGTCCAGACTCCGATGACGCATACATGTTTTATGCGTTGGCTACCAAAAAGATTCGGAGCAAAATCGTTACGTTCCGGCATGTTCTGGAAGATATCGAATCGCTCAATCGCAAGGCGCTAGAAGGGCAGTACGAACTAACCGCGATTTCTTATCACGCTTACCCTTACGTGGCCGATAAGTACAAATTGATGGCCAGTGGTTCAAGCATTGGCGATGGCTATGGTCCGGTGTTGGTTTCCACTAAGCCGATGGCTCCGGAAGAACTGAAAGGCAAGAAGATCGCCGTTCCGGGAAAGATGACTACGGCGTTTTTAACGCTCCAGCTTTTCGAGCCCGATTTCATTGCCGTGCAGTTGCCGTTCGACCAGATTCTGGACGCCGTGCAGGATCATACGGTGGACGCCGGTTTAGTGATCCACGAAGCGCAACTAACCTATGGCAAATCCGGATTTCATCAGATTCTAGATCTTGGCCGGTGGTGGAAAAAAACCTACAATCTGCCGCTTCCATTAGGTGCCAATGCACTACTCCGCAGTTTGCCCGACGAGACGCAGCATGAATGCTGCCGCTTGATGCGCGAGAGCATTCAATACGCCCTGGACCACAGCGAAGAGGCTCTGAATTACGCCATGCAGTTCGCCCGCGATCTGGAAACGCCGCAGGCCGAGAAATTTGTCGGTATGTATGTGAACCACTATACGGTGGACGCTGGCGAAATCATCCCGCAAGCCGCGCAGAAGCTGCTCGACATGGGTTTTGAGGCTGGTCTGATTCCTAAAAAGATCACGGTTGAGTTCGTTCGCTAACTGCCTTTTCGTTTCGCCGCTTTTTGAATGTAGGCTATCGCGTCGGGCGTCTTGCACCCCGTGTCGCCATGGTCGACGCTCACCTTCCCGATCCTCGCCGCGGCGGCCAGCGCCAGATCGCGCAGATGTTGATTGCGAGTTCCAATAGCGATCAGCGCGTTGTTCATTCCATGCCGTACCCGATTTGGCGCAGCATGAATTCCGCGCTCGATCTTTTTCAGCCATTCCTCAAAGTACGAATCGGGGAGATCGTTCTCGTTCAGGGCCACACCCGAGAGAACCGCATAGCCCGTCTCACCGATCAGTTCACTCTTTGACTTTGTCCAGAGGTCCACCTTCTGTTCGGCGAAAGCCGTCTTCAACGCGATGTTGCGGGCAAATAGACTACCCGCGCCATGGCTTTCGATTCGCTTCGCCCAAGCGTCCAGATCGGCCGCGCTCATCTTGGCGGAATCGGCGATCATCGTGGCCAGGTTGCACGCATCATAATTTGCCGTTTTCCAAAGTTCCGTCGCCAGCGTGTGATCCTGCTTAATGTGTTTGCGCAGTTTCTCCAGTTCGGCGAAGCTGACTCCAAATACCTCTGGTCCCGAACCATGCTTGGCGTAGATCTTTCGATTCTGCTCCGTGCCCAGCAGCTTGAGCTTTGTCATTACATCGTTAGCGGTCAAATCAGCGCCTTTCTAATGATGAAGCGGAACAGCCGTTCCGGTAAAATTCGGCGGGACCATAATAGCAGCGATCCATTCGCCGGATATCGTAGCTTCCAGCTTCCGTCGGTGACCGCGCCGTAGATTACAGACGCCGCGACTTCCGGCCCTGGCGCGGATTCTCCAACCCTCTGCATCAGCTTTACGCCTTTGCCGACGATCGTATCGTAAGCCGTAAGCCCCGGCTGGGCAAACCTATCGATGGACCCGTAAAACTCTGTCTTGATGGGACCTGGTTCTACGATTTTGACCCGTATGTTGAACGGGCGCAACTCGAATTGGAGGCTCTCGGAAAAGCCTTCCACCGCCCATTTCGTCGCGTGGTACACGCTATATAGGGGGAATGTTACCCGCCCGCCAACCGAGGAAACGTTCACCAGGGTCCCGCCGCGGCGTTCGCGAAAGTGCGGCAAAATAGCGCGGGTCACATTCATCAAGCCGGCAACGTTGGTGGCCAACTGCCGTTCCACCTGCCCGGGGGTGGAGGCCTCAAAAGGGCCGAGTACGCCATAGCCGGCGTTGTTCACCAAAGCGTCGATTACCCCGAAGCGTTCCACAACCCGGGCGATGGAACCGGTGATGGAATCCTGGTCGGTAACGTCCAGTTTCTCAACGACAATACCAGGTTGGGCGGACCAATCCGCCGCTTGCTCGGGATTGCGCATCGTGGCCGCGACATTCCAGCCGCGCCTGGCGAATAGTTCGGCTGTAGCGCGACCGATGCCACTCGATGCGCCGGTGATCAAGACAGTTTGGCTCACGATTTCCTATCGTACACATGATTGCCCTCTAAAAATCATAATCGCGGTCGATGAGCAACTTGTATGAAGACTACGGCGAGTATCGCCTTCACTCCCCTGGCCGGAAGCGGTTCGTCGCCAGGAGATTCGATTCGCCTGGCGTCTATCGTATCGGCGCTGTCGCACGCGCTCGATCTCTCCACAGGGCAGCCAATCGGTCACTCCGTCCGGTCTTGCGTTATAGGCATGCGTATCGCCGAGGAAATTGGGCTATCGGCGCAAACCCGAAACGATTTGTTCTACGCTCTTCTACTAAAGGATTGCGGCTGTAGCGCCAACGCTTCGAAGACGTTCCACGCAATGGGTGCGGACGATTTGAAAGCGAAGCGAGACGTGAAGACGAAAGACTGGACCGGAACGAACTGGGGAACGCTGCAGTATGTGCTCTCTAACCTCGCGCCGGGCAAACCCTACATGGAACGGATGAGGGTTCTGATCCGGCTGGTGGCGAATCAAAAGGTGCATGCCCGGGATGTAACGAAAATTCGCTGTGAGCGCGGAGCCTCGCTCGCCCGGCTGATGGGTCTCTCCGGTGCAACGGCACTGGCGATCTTAAATTTGGACGAGCATTGGGATGGTAGCGGCAATCCCGACGGGTTAGAGGGGGCACGAATTCCTCTGTTTTCCCGCATCATGCTGCTTGCCCAGACGATGGAGGTGTTTCTTGTCTCGAGCGGCGGCCAAACTGCCGTCGATGTTGTCAATAAACGCTCCCGGAAATGGTTCGATCCAGACCTGGTTAAGGCTGTAAATTCACTTGCGAAGCGCAACAAGATTTTCGCCGATGTTTTCGGCAAGGGCCTATCCAGCCGATGCCTGGAACTGGAGCCCGAACCGGGAACGCTACAACTCGGCGACAGAAGCATGGACAACATCTGCATGGCGTTCTCCATGATCGTCGACGCTAAATCGCCGTTTACATATAACCATTCGCTTGGAGTCGCCAACGCCGCTGTCGCCATTGCCCGCACTCTGGGCCTGTCCCGCGAAAGGATCGTCTTCGTGCGTCACGCCGCGCTTCTGCATGACCTGGGAAAGTTGGGCGTGTCGAACACGATTCTGGAAAAACCAGACAAATTGGACGATACGGAATGGCGCCTGATGAAGCGGCATCCGTTTCATACATGGGCAATTCTTCGGGCGATTCCGGGGTTCCAAGAAATGAGTGAGGTGGCTGGCTCCCATCACGAAAAATTAGATGGCAGTGGATATTTCCGCGGCCTGACGGGGAAAAACCTCGCGCTTGAATCGCGAATCCTGGCGGTAGCCGATATCTTCGATGCCCTGGCTGCAAAGCGGCCTTATCGCGATGGCTTACCCCTTGAAAGAGTGTTTCAGATTATGCGTGAAGAAGCTCCATATGCGCTGGATATCTCTTGCGTCGAGGCCTTGGAATATTCAGGGGCGGGATTCAGCCAGGCTCCAACCGATCTCGACAGTCTTATGGAGAAGCTCGCAGTCGCCGATTAGTTATTAGGTGCCGAAGCGGCGGCGGCCTCGGCCGTCCACTGTTCCCGAACCTTGAGAAACACGCTGTACTGCCCCATGATGTCGCGGAACATCGAATCGCCCAACATGCGATAACCCGGTGCGGTGAAGTGTACATAATCGCCCTGCGCTAAGCCGGCAAGCACCCATTGCTGCATCGATCCTTTACCGCCCATCTTGGCCCGCAGGTCCATAAACGCGCAATTGGAAGCGACGGCGGCTTCCCGCTGCGCCGCGACAATCATGTCGATCTTGTCCATTGGCGTCCATCCGAAGCGGGTCTTGATAAACCGATCGGGCGGACCCACCACCAATATCGTCGCGGCGGGCGCGGCGCGGCGAAAGCGCTGTATCAGGGCCGAGAACATGTCGCGGTATGTTTCCAAGGTCCAATCGCCGTTACCTGCTTCGTTGGTGCCGTATGCCAAAACGATCAGACCGGGATTGCGATGGGCTACGTTGTGGGCCAAAATATTCTCATCCCAGTTCATGATGATGGATGCTTGCGCGCCGTTGATTCCCAGCGGTTCATACGTGATGCCGCGGGCATTCTGCGTCACCCATCCGAATAGCCGGACGGGCGCATGATCCAGGGTTTCCAAATCGAAGCGATGAGGGCCCGGCGCCGCCGAGTAACGATAATATCCCGGCCCCAACGGGCCTTCCGTCGGGATGCGCTCCACCAAACCGCCGTTGTCGACAAGCTGCATGCTGCCGCCGCCGGGTTGTCGCAAGAAATAAATTTCCAGTTTCTCGCAATCGGCGCTGAGGTAGACGGATTCGCGTGGTGTCGTGGCCGTCATGCTGACACCGCCCAGCCCATATAATCCATCGCCCGTGCGCCCGACCAAGCCGTCGGAGTGCCAGCCTTTGGTGCTGCCGCTGCGAACGTCGAGTCGCCGAAAACTGGTCCAGGGCCGTCCAGGGTAGGAATAACCACCACCGCCATCGCCAAACCTGTTCTGGAAACGCATGCGCAAATCGCCGGTCCACTCGTCGGCCGCGGTGTGCGAATCGCCGTAGTGCAGGATGCTCAGCGGACCTTCCATTTCGCCCCGTTGATGCCGATAGAGCTGCTCAAAAAACGGAACAAGCGCGGCCGCATTTTCGATCGCCGGAGGGGCGGATTCGCCGACACCGGCGGAAACAGCCATGTTTGCCGCTGCGCGAAGCTGTGGGCTAACCGCGGGTCGCCGGTAAATCGCTGTTTGAATGTAGCGCTTGCCGTAGCGGTTTCGCTTCGTATAGGACACGGCGGTCCGGGCCGGCGGCTTAGCGAGAGTCCGTGCAATAGCCTTCTTAGCCGGGGCCTTCTTAACAAGCCGCGTTTTAGTTTTGGCGGCAACGCTCTTCTTTTTGACGGGCTTGCCAACGGTGGTTGCTGGAGCGGCTCCAAAGGAAGGGAATGCAGTTAGTAGTCCAAGCGCCGCGAGAATTGCGAATACCTTCACCGCGAATGCTCCGCCGGCGTGGCTTTCGGATCGCTGTCGGCGATTCGTTGTTGCAACTCGCGCCGCTTGTACTGGTTGTATCCGTCTAACAAAGACTTGTACAGCAAATGCCCTACGATCTTGGCGCCGGCCGGCATAGGATGAATAAAATCCGCTCCTACCAGTCGAGGCTCAGCGCCATACCATTTTCCCATGGTTCCTGGTCCGCCCATGGCCTGGAAAGTATTGAAGAAGCCACAACCGGTATCGGCCGCCACTTGGCGCTGCAAATCCACCAGCTTCAGCATCACGGGAACCGTGACGATTTCGCCGGTTGTATCCCGTTGTCCGCGGTCCATTGGGCTCATGATCAGAATGGAAGACTCGGGCAACGCCGCTTTCAGTCTGCGCACCGCTTCCTTGATCTCTTTAACGTAGCCTTCGTTGATATATTTCGGATAGACGCTTTCGTTGGTCCCGTAGTTAACAATCACCAGATCCGGCTTATAGTGCTGCAGTTCCTCGGCCCAATGTTTTTCCTGGAACATCTTCGCCAAAATTGAGATGTAAGCTCCATTCACGCCAAGGCTGTCGTATATGATACCCGGTCCGGGTTTCGTAAACTGGGCCCCAAACATCCGCACGGGACCGTGCTTAACGCGGATGAAAAATTTCACGGCCTCGTCGGCGATAGGGAAAGAGGCGAACGCCGCATGCTTGGTGGTATCCACTGTTTCGACCGTGCCTAGAGTTGCGCTCTCGGTTTCAACGGTGAACGATCCGCCATCGGGCTGGGCGAGATAGGCGACTTCAATACTGGTGTAAGGCTGCTTCACCGTGATCTTCGCGCTGGCGCCATCGGTACCGCGGAAGCTCACTCCGCCCAATCCATATAGTCCGTCGCGGATATCCGACTGCATGGCATTGTCGATTTTCCAATTCGACCCGCTCATGTCTACACCGCGATGACCGTACCACGCCCAAGGTTTCGCGATGAGGCAGAAGCCATGGCCGGCATCGCCGAATTGCTTCTGTAAATCCGCGCGGGTGTCGGCGGTTATCAGATCGGCTGTGGTCGGCGAATCTCCATAATGCAGGATGCGGGTAACGGCTCCATCCTTCTTGGTTTCGGTGCGCGACAACGCGGCAAAGAAGTGGTCGAGGTTGTGGGTGGCGTCGACAAAAGTCGCCGGCGCGGTCGGAATAATGTTGTCGGCCGTGGGCTTCAGCCGCGCCTCCGCCTCGACAATCGGGGCCGTCGAGATAGACTTACGGGATGCAAAATCGAGGACGGCGGGAATCGAATGCCATTCGAGCGTCTTATAGTCCTTTAGCGCCGGAGCAACCTCCGGTAGAAGGAGTAATCCGGCGAGGGTAACAATCGCCAAACTCGTTTTGACCGGGAATTGCGGCATAGGAGCAGCTAGAAGTTATTGTAGATGAACGGCGTCGCCCCCGTTGCCGCGACATACTGTAGAGCAAGCACGAGGAGCGCCATCGCCACCGCCTGAACGAAGAAGGGAGACTTCGAGTAAACGTCAACGCTGAAGTCGTACCAGCGCTTGGGAATATAATGCGCGAACAAGCCGACCGCGAATACGAACAGCAAGGGTGGCGTGAGGTTTGCATTGGAGAACGTGAACGACGCGATGCGTTGTAGCACGGAAACCGCCCCCTCAAGAGTCGAAGCGCGAAAAAATATCCAGGTCAGGCAGACGAAATGAACGGTCACTATGATGTTCACGATGCGCCAGAAGCCCGTCGCCTTTTGGGTGCCGGTGATGGCTTGGAAGAGGCGCACGGTGGCCAGCCCAACGCCATGCAGGGCACCCCAAATGACGAAGTTCCAACTCGGCCCGTGCCATAGACCGCCGATGATCATCGTCAGGATCAGGTTCGGATAGGGCATGAATTTCGAACGCTGGCCGGGTAGCGAAAAGTAAAGATAATCTCGCAGCCAGTTGGAGAGTGAAATATGCCAGCGGCGCCAGAAATCGGCGAGATTCTCGGCGGCATAGGGACGATTAAAATTGATCGGCAGCTTGATGCCTAATAGCAGCGCCGAACCGAGTGCGATGTCGGTATAGCCGGAAAAATCGTAATAGATTTGCAAGGCATAGCCGTAGACGCCCATCAGAACTTCGAATCCCGAATAAAGGTTAGGGAAATCGAAGATGCGATTTACCAGGTTTTCGGCTAGATAATCGGCGATAAGGAATTTCTTCATCAGGCCGATACCGATCAAGAACAGCGCGCGTCCCCCGTCGGCGGGCAAGAGAGCCTTGTCCTTCTTTTCAAACTGAGGGATCAGCGTGGCGACGCGCGTGATCGGGCCGGCGAGAGTTGTCGGGAAGAACGAAACGGAGGCGAGATAGGCAAGCAAACTGGAAGTCGCTTTCGCGTCGCGGCGGTAGATGTCGATCGTGTAGGTGAGCGATTGAAATGTGTAATAGGATATCCCCAAGGCGAAGGTCCAATGCCATTCGGGAGCAGGATTTCCACTGAGGTGAGCGTAGTTCTGTAGCAGAAACGGCATGTACTTGAACGTGGCGAGGATGCCCACGTTCATCGATACGCTGAGAAGCAACAGGAGGCGGCGTCCGGCGGTATTTTTCGTGTGCTGGATGGCGAGGCCGAGGCAAAAATCGATGGTGGAAGCGATGGGGATGAGCGCGAGATAGAACAGATCCCATTTGGCGTAGAAGAAGTAATTGGCGAACAGAACGACCGCTAAGGTAAGAGCCCGGACCCGCGCCACTGGCCAATAGAGGAAGAAGACGGCAAACAGAAATATAAAGTAGGCGCTGGATGACAACAACATCGGTTGAGATTGGGAATTTCCAGTATAGCGGGCGTGGGAGTTTATAGGGGGTCAGACACCTCAAAGCCCGATTGCAGCGTTCACACGACGTCTATGTCGCTAAAAAACAGGGGCAAATTGATGATGGGAACCTCGTTTCACGAATCATAAGGGGCATTTTGCGAGGCGCAGGTCGGCTACTTTTGACTGCCTACAACATTTCGCGTCGCGTCTGTTCGCGAGAGTGTGGAAACTATTGATGATAATAGCCTAGAACCTTTCATTGGGCGACGATCGGGAAGGCGGCATTTTGGGTCTACGCCAAAGTCTCTCCGCCGAAAGTCGGCTAAACTTTTGAGTCTAATAAGAGTCCAAGTATTAAAAGTGGCAGAGGTGTCTGACACCCATTCTTGACCTAGTGAACGGGACACCCGATTCTAGCAAGCGACGGCATTAGAGCGACGCCCTCACTCTGTTGCGATGGTGGTGTCGTTGGAGTCGGCCGACAAGAAATTTCGCTCACTGGAGCGCTACACTTACAGTAGTGTGAACTCCCTCGATAGCCATAAGGTACCCTGAGTTCTCAATCGGATCCCCTGTCAGAATCCGCAGTTTAAGTTGGCGAGTTGGCGTCGCCCAACGTGTGTCCTAATGGGTCCGTATAGCTCGCGGTCCCTGGCGCGGAGTGAGGTGCTTATGCAATTTCGAATCGGCTACGAACTAATCTATAGTTTCCCCCAACCGACGCCGGTGGTCCTGGTCGTAAACGTCCATGATTCACGCGCAGCCGACTTATTAATTCCCGATCGCCTGACGGCTGACCCGGAAATTCCAATCACCAGCTATCGCGACGGCTTCGGGAACGTGTGCCACCGGTTCCTTTCCCCAGAAGGAATTCTTCGCCTTACTACCGATGCCGTGATTGCCGACAGCGGCCTTCCAGACGAGATCGACCTTTCAGCCTGGCAGGACCCTGTTCAGGATCTGCCCGAAGACACTCTTGTATTCCTTCTTGGCAGCCGTTATTGCGAGACCGATTTGCTATCCCAAACGGCTTGGGATTTATTCGGCGCGACCATGCCCGGTTACGCGCGCGTGCAGGCTATCTGCGATTACGTTCACAACCATATTCAGTTTAATTATCAGAACGCGCGTTCCACTCGCGGCGCCAGCGAAGCCTACAGCGAACGTACCGGCGTGTGCCGCGATTTCGCACATCTGGCACTCGCCTTCTGCCGATGCATGAATATTCCGGCGCGATACTGCACTGGCTACTTAAGTGATGCTGGAACGCCCCCTCCCTTTCCGCCGGGTGATTTCGCCGCTTGGATAGAGGCCTGGATCGGTGGCCGTTGGCACACATTCGATCCGCGCAACAACGTGCCACGCGTGGGTAGGTTCCTAATGGCACGAGGCCGCGATGCTTCCGATGTCGCCATCTCCACAACGTTCGGGTCCAGCAGGCTCGACAGCTTTAGGGTCTATGCCGATGAGGTTCCACCGGCCGAAGAGATCGGAACAGGCCTTTGATGGCCTTCCTTACCGTCCACCACAGCACTGTTTACCGCTATCGGGAGCCCGTCAAACTTGGTGAACATCGCATGATGTTTCGCCCGCGCGCGAGCCACGATCTGCGTCTGATTCGGACTGACCTTACGATTACGCCGCAGCCCGCTGGATTGCGCTGGCTGCACGATCCTTTCGACAACTCCGTCGCCGTCGCGACTTTTGATGGGGCTACCGCGGAACTTCGCTTTGAAAGCACCGTGACGCTCGAGCATTTCGAGACCACCCTGCTCGAGTACCCGCTGGAAGAATACGCTCGGACATATCCGTTCCGTTACTCCGATGAAGATTTCCCCAACCTTGTGCGTGCTCTGGCACAGCACTATCCGGGTGACAGTGTTTTTAAATGGTCGTTGCAGTTTCTGGATGCGGCCGATTCCACGGCCACAATGAAAATTCTCCGCGCCATGACCAGCAACATTCGCGAAGAATTCACCTACACCCGGCGGGTCGAAAAAGGCGTGCAAACGCCCGAGGAAACGCTGCGTAACCGGCGTGGCAGTTGCCGCGATTTCGCGGTTCTGATGATGGAAGCATCGCGGTCGCTCGGAATAGCCGCGCGCTTCGTCAGTGGGTACATCTTTGCCCCCAACAGTTCTGGAATCGCCGGCGGCGGCGCCACACACGGATGGATGCAAGTATATCTTCCGGGCGCCGGATGGATCGATTTCGATCCTACAAACAGCATCGTCGGCAATCGCAATCTGATACGCGTGGCCGTGGCCTGGGCGCCCCATCAGGCGCTGCCTTTATGGGGTACTTACGACGGATCGCAAGGAGCCTTCCTGGCGATGGATGTCTCCGTGATGGTCACCGCGGCGGCGGGATAGCAAGCGATTATGGAAGAGCCGCGAATCCTTCGACCGCGGTCGCGAGGCCGCTTTGTGCTTTTATGCGATCACGCCAGCAACTTCATTCCGGCTGAGCTGCGCGATCTTGGTCTACCTGCCGGGGAGCTCGCCCGGCACATTGGCTGGGATATCGGCGCGGCCGGGGTAACCGAGGCACTGTCGGAAATCTTCGACGCTCCGGCAATCCTCAGCGGTACCTCGCGCTTGGTTGTCGATTGCAACCGGCAACTGAACGCCCTTGATCTCATACCTGAGGTGAGTGACGCGACGGCTATTCCGGGCAACCTCCATCTCACCGAGGCTTCACGAAACGATCGAATCAAGCGCTGGTTTCATCCCTATCACGACGCAGTGGAATCCGTGTTGATGGAGCGCGTGTCGAGTGGAGTTGAGACCATTGCGCTCTCGGTGCACTCGATGACCCCGTCGCTGGGAGGTGATGCAAGGCCCTGGCAGGTCGCTCTGTCCAGCTATCTTGACCGGTCTCTAGCCGATCCATTGCTTAAGGCGCTACGGGAACCGGGCGACATCGTTGTCGGGGATAACCAACCATACGATTTGGACCCATCCGTCGACTTCAGTATTCCCTTTCACGCGCTGCGGCGGGGGATGAGCCATCTTCAGGTTGAATTCCGGCAGGACGAAATATCCGATTCAGCCGGGCAGTTACAATGGGCGAATCGCCTCGCTCAGGCGCTGACGACTCTTTTCATCGCGGAGGAAAACACGTGAAGCTACTGCTAATTGGCGCAACTGGTCCGCTCGGCAAACAATTACTGGAACAGGGTCTGGCCCAAGGGCATACGATAACCGCCCTGGCTCGCGACACTTCTAAGATCGAAACGGAACATGACAACCTGCGCGTCGTCCAAGGTGACGTCCTGCATGCCGAAGGGGTCAACGCCGCGATGGAAGGACAGGAGGCCGTGCTCTGTTCCTTGGGTACGGGCATAACCTTCCACCACGTCACGCTTTTCTCGGAAGGAACGAAGCGCATTCTGGAATCGATGAGCAAGTATGGCGTCAAGCGAATCGTCGCTGTCACCGGCATTGGCGCCGGAGATAGCCGCGGACATGGTGGCTTCGTTTACGACAAGATTATCGAACCCACCGTTCTCCGCACAATCTACGAGGATAAGGACCGTCAGGAAGAAATCCTTCGACAGAGCGATCGCGACTGGGTGGTTGTCCGGCCCGGTGTGCTGACGAATGGAAAAGCGACGGGCACGTATCGGGTTTTACTGAATCTTGAAGGCGTCACTGCCGGAAGTATTTCCCGCGCCGATGTTGCCGCATTCGTCCTGGGGCAGTTACACACTAACGACTTCTTGCACAAATTTCCCGTCTTGACAGATTAAGCGATACGCCTGGGCATTCACTTGCCGAAAGCATTGCCAAACATCGGCAGGCCACTCTTCGAGGATTCGCGGGTGGCTTCGTCCTGGATTACATCCCAATGTTCGGCCAGCAACCCGCCGCTGATGCGAACGATATCGGCTGTAATCCACGCCGTCTTTTGAAAGCCCGAGAATCGCCCGTGGACAATCACAATATCGCCCTCGGCGGCGATCGCCCCCGCCTCATATTTCAATTCCGGCGGAAGGCTCTCAATCAGCTTGCGCAACCCATCGCGGCCGGGTGCGATATGAGCGCTATGCTGTATGTAATCGGGCGACCAATAGCGATCGAAGGCGCCCGGGTCGCGCTTATTGAAAGCCGCGTCGAACGCCTCTAAGACCAGGGCTTTGTTTTCCAATTCCATCGTCTTGCTCCCATCTTCATTCCACAGCAACGTTCGATGCTTGTCAGATCACAAAGTCGCACAAAGACGATTCGGTGAACTAGCAATTGAACGCAGGCCCGTGAACAAAGACGTCGACCGCAAGTGATGTATTCTTCCCGTCGACCGATTGTGCGACGCGATTACTGGCACTTCGAAGCAGTGACGGTAGCCGATGTCCCTATCGCATTGCTCACCGCCACCGTGGCGCTGGTAATTGAGCCGCTTCCGATGAAGTTAAAGGGTAGCTTTAAGGCGAATGCACCGCCGAAGCGGACAGAATCGTCGCTCGAATAATAGTCGGCGGCGATTTGCTTCACGTCTAGAGTAAAGGCCGTTGGCGGAAGCGCCGGGACCGCGGGAGTAAAATTCACGATCGCCGCGCTCAAAGAGCGTGTCGTCGAATAGCCGTTTACCGTTATGTCCACGCCATCTGATCGGGGCGTGAAGCAGGCGCTGGAAAGTACCGGCGCCAGTGGCAGCACATGGAAGGTTCTTGGCACTACGGTAGAAGGAATTGCCGCGCCGCCTATCTGGAGATTTACCACGGAAACAACTACTGTCTCGGCGACGGTGCCGGTCGAGGCAATCGGGATTGTAACCGATGTGGCGCCCACGGGAATCGTGAAGCTGATACTTTGCAGGCCGTTCAGGAAGCGCGTGCGCGGGTCTGTTCGATTAACAGAACCATCGAGAGCGCCCGTGTCGCCCGTGGCGGTCAACTGCAGTTGCCCCGTGATCGGCAGCGTATAAGGCTTGGCGACGGAGAGCGTCACGCTAAAGGTTGTTGCTGGCGCGACGGTGGACGGAACGCCGGAGATCGTCAGCGTGGGAAGCACTGGCAGCACGACATTCAAGGAGCAAAGGCTAACGGCGGAGGCATTCTGCTTATCGGTGACTTGCAGCAGGAAGCCGAGCGGACCCAATTTTGTAGGCGTTCCGCTAAGCACTCCGTCGCCCGTCAGTTGCAGGCCTGGCGGGAGAAAGCCGCCAAACGAGAATCGGTATCCACCGGCGCCGCCGTCAGCCGTTAACTGATAACTAAACGGATTCCCTAGCTGGGCATCGGGTAGTGGACAACTGGAGGTGATTCGCAGGGCCGTCGCCGCGACGTTCAAGCTGCAAGCCTGCGTGTAAGTCTGGCCAGTCCCATCCGTGGAAGTGAGATTGAATTGGTAAAACCCAGGCGCGGTGGGCGTACCGGCGATGTGTCCGTCGTAGCTGACCGCGATGCCAGGCGGAAGCGTGCCGTTGGCCGACCAGAGGAAGGGCGCGATACCCCCGGAGATGTTTAGAGTTTCAATATAAGGCTGACCGGCATTGGCATTCGGCAGCGGGCAAGACGTAATGCTAACGGCAGGACGCAGAACGGACAAGCTGCATTCGGCGGCCGAGCGTTGCCCATTACTATCGATGGCCAGAATCTTAAACAGAGACGCACCGGCGCTGGTGGGAACACCGGACACGGTGCCATTCGGAGACAAGCCAAGTCCCGCAGGTAGCGTCCCGACGAGGACATATGTATATGGGCCCACACCACCGGCAGTCGTCAGCGTCGAAGAATAGGAGGAACCACTCACCGCGGAAGTCAGCGGGCAGCCGTTGATCGCCAGGCCAGGTTGGCTGATAGTAACGCTGCAGAACTGGCCGATGGTAGAGCCTGTACTATCGACGGCCAGCACAGTGAAGGGGAATGTCTCGGCAAACTTCGGGGTACCGGACAGAACGCCATCCGCGCTGAGCGACAGGCCGAGGGGGACCTGCCCTAAGAGCGTCCAGGTTATTTGCCCAATTCCGCCGACCGCGTGTAAAGCCTGCGCATAGGGCACACCCACGACACCACCGGAAAGAGGACAGGAACTGCCGATATTGATCTCAGCCGGACGAATATTCAGCTTGCAAACTTTGGTGCCGGAGAGCGTGCCATCGCCGCTGACAGCGCGAACGTTAAACAGATAGGTTCCGTTTACCAGCGGCGTTCCGCGGAAGACTCCGAGAGAACTAAAAGTGATCCCCGGAGGCAGAGCGTAGGGGTTGTCGATTGAGAAAGAGTAGGGCGTACTTCCACCCTGGGCCGCGAAGTTTGCGCTGTACGGGTTACCGACGGCTCCATCGGGCAGAGGACATCCGGTGGTGATGTTAACTTGCGCCGGATTCACCGTCAGTGTGCTGCGCTGGGTAACGGTTTGTGGTCCGTCGTCGGTCTGGGCGGTCACGCTGATGGTGAACGAGTAAGTTCCGGGGGTGGTGGGTGTTCCGCTAAACACGCCGCTGGGCGACAGACTGAGACCGGCGGGGGGAGCTACGTCGGGGATCAAGCTCCAGGTGAACGGAGGTTGGCCTCCGGTCGCCACCAAGGTCTGCGAATACGGAATACCTACCGTGGCATCAGGTAAAATGGCTGAATTGATCTGCAGACCGGGGAAGATTTGCCCATCTCTGGCGCGGAATATAATTCGCCCAACCACCGTGGTATTCGTTCTGGCCCGCACCAGGGCATTCGGGCCGCCGTCAATAAACGCGCCGGAAATTAACGATCCGTTGGCTTGAAAGGACGTGCCTGGATCACCGGTACCGTTCGAATATCCAACTGCCGCGGGCACGCCGCCAAAGCCGTTAACGCCACCGCTGGCGTCGCCCGTCTCCCAACCGATATGGGAGTAGTTGAATTCGATATCGAAATTGCCGGTCCCGGTTTCCGAACGATCGATCAGAACTAATTGGAAACTGCAAAGCTTGTCGAAATGATTGGCAAAGTAGCCGACGTTGAGATAGTTTACGCCAAACGCTTTGTGTCCGTTGACCATGTCGGTACCGTACTTCACCAACTGTGAACCGGAGCCGCGCGTATCCACATCGGCGAAGTAAGGAGCGATGATCTCGCGATGCGTTCCCTCTAAACCGAATGGCGTATAAGTCGCCAGGGAGCTGTCGAGCGTGATGTTGCCATTGTTGTTCACATAGGCGTTGGTGCGCGTTCTCCCGAAGAAGTTAATGGGAAATCCAATCGGCTGCAAGCCCGTCGACCCATCGTCGTTAGCCGCGAGGGTGTTGGCATTAAAGCCGGCATTCGTCCGGATTGACTGGGCAAACGTCAGCGGCGTCAGTAGAGCGATTCCGGCGGCAACAAGCAACCACGGCGTTCTCATTGCTTTCCTCCCGCAACGCGACGGCCGTCAATCGATGCCAGGGTGGCCGAGGGAATCAGACTTACGCGAGGACTGCTGGAATCCCCATCAAACAAGGTGACTGCGAGGGACGACGAATCGGGGTCGGCAGTAGACCCGATCAGGAAAATACTATTGCCGGTAAGGCGGGAAAGGCGTTCGGGACGGCAAGCGCAATCCGTGGATACAGCGCTACCGGCCGCAAGATCCAGGCGCAGCAATGTGGTGGTCCGGAGATTCCCCACAACGACAAAGTTACCGTCCGCTGAAAAAGCCGCCGAAGCCGGCTTGCCCACGCCCTGACCGGAACTGGCAATTACGCTCAAAGTAGAGGATCCACCGGCATCGCGAATCAATATTACCTGGTCGGCCAGTTGATCAGCGGCGACAGCATCGTGACTATGGGGCGCGAAACTGAGCGCCGGGAAGAGCCCCCCAGCACGGAGCGAAGCCAATCCGTCCGCCGTCGCAGCGTAAACCGTACCGCTGTTTCCGTCCGAGACCGCGACAAGCACTACAGCTCCTTCGTCGGAAACGGCAACGGCGGTGACGGGCGATGAGATGGCGCTAAGGTCAATCTGACGGGGATTGGAATTCTTCGGCAGACCGGTCCAAACCAGGATCTGATTTTTTGCGGGGAAGAAAGCGGCAGCCGAGTCGCCACTCGGGCTAAGAGCGATAACCCCTTTACCTACAGCACCTTCCAAGGGTTGGGTGACGGCGGTACCGGTGGTCCAATCAATCAACAGGAGTTGCTCCCCCAGCTTGTCTGGCGCGATCGCAAAGTTCCGGTTGGCGGCAACATAGGCCGTACCCAAAGCGGAACCGAGGGGCAAGCCCGACTCGTAGGAGGCAGCTCCGGGGACGCCCGAAATCAGCCGGATACCGCGTGATCCTTCGTCGTAAGCGTAACCTAAAACCGGGCCAGCGATGGATCCCGAGTTTTGTCCCAGGGCGATCAGCGGCAATATAAAAACCAGATATTTGTGCATGTAAGATCCCGGCAATGCTTCGTTAGTGGGGGGTCGTTGTGGTCGGCGTTCCGGGCACGATGGAGAAGGGCTGCGTCGAATGGTCGTTACCGCCCCGGGTAAGCCCGATGGCCAGGCCGGTGAGCGCGCCAGCTACGATCGCCACGCCGATAATCCACTTCTTGTGGCTGTGCGGCGCAAGCTCCGGATCGCTTTGTCTTGATGCACTTCCGGAGTATCCAGGATCTTGCCCGACGGCGAATTGGCCGGCGTTCTGGAATGCATCTTTCTTAACGGGAGCGCCATCCTGAGCGGGCAGCAGCAGCGCGAAAATCAAACCAATTGTGACAAGTCGACCTAGTTCCATTTTGAGGCCTCACACTACGAACTACAGCAATTCATCGGCGGGATTTGGGCAAAACGTTAGCGGGGTATCCCGATTTGGGTACTAGTGCCCGGCGGCGGGGGTGATACGGGCCCAATGAACGAACAAGCCCCTTGCATTGCAGTTTTGCAACTCTAGGACCAGAGGAGAGTTAGGGTCTGTATGAGATCACCGCTCTTATTCTTAACCATGGTTTTGCTGGCGGCTCGTTCCGGTCATGGGCAAACCCTTGCACTCCAAGTCAACCAAGGGTCTGGAAGCGGCGTTTACGCGGCTGGCCGGATTGTAAACGTCTGGGCCAATACCGCCCCCGCCGGACAGATTTTCGATCACTGGACCGGTGATACAAATACGCTGGCAGATTCTTATTCCTGGCACACATCCCTGGTTGCCAGGACCGCTCCGGTAACTATAACGGCCACTTACAAAGCGGTACCCGCGTATCAACCCGTTTCCGCCGTAATTCAGGGAAGCAACTATTACTACTACGTCCCCGCAATCCATGCCGGGGTCGTGATCAGGCTTCATGGGACCGGCGGTTCCGGGGGTTCGTTGTTCAGCCGCCCCGACGGTAAGCAGTTCGCCGATGAGTTGATAGCAGCCGGGTTCGGAATCGTTTCGCCCGACAGTTCCAACCGGCAGACCAAACAATGGGATGCCCGTACCGCCGCCGCCACCAATCCCGATCTGGTGAATATAAAGGGGATACTGCAGGCCCTTACCGCCCAGGGTCTGATGAGCGCGTCGGACCCGATTTTTGTCCAGGGCGAATCGAATGGCGGAGGCGCTGCCGGGGTCTATGCTCCTTATCTGAATGCCAAAGCCCAGGCGATTTACATTTCCAGCGCCGAGGCGGGCATAAACACTCTGAATTCAACGGTCCCCACCATTTTCGGGCTCGAACAGTTCGACGGCACCATTGGGGACGCCGCTGGCATCGGCTATAACGGCATCTCTTCCGCGCAACGAAATTTCCAGACTCTGCTGCAACGGGGCGTGCCCGCCGAACTGTACTTCAACAAAGCGACGCCACTGAATCCAACGCGGTTTACGCGCATTGCCGGAATCTCGGCGGCGGATTCAAGCGCCATTTACCAGGCATACTTCGACGCCGGCTTGCTGGATGAGTTTGGCGTGATTCTGGCCGACCCTTTCAGTGGTGTTTATCAAGCCGCTCTGCCAGCGAAGTACAGCGGGAGTTATAACGAAATTGAAAATGAACTGCGCCAGGCGTTTACGGAACACTCTTTTTTTAACGAACTGGACTTGCGGACCATTTCCTTCTTCAACAGCCAGATCGGCTTGCCGCGCCTTGCGCCACCTCTGCCCGCGCCGTCCCCGCTCGTCAACGCGGCCAGTTACTCAGACCGCAACCTTGCGCCCGGCAGCATAGCGAGCCTGTTCGGCGCAAGTTTTTCGGTGAACTCCACGGTTGCCGTTAAAGACAGTGTCGGAGCCGAAAGACCCGCCCAGCTTTATCTCAACGCCTCCACCCAAATCAATTTCATCGTGCCCGCGGACACCGCCGCCGGCCCAGGATCGGTGATCGTTCGCTCCGGGACTGTCGACGTGACGACGGTCGCCGCTCAGTTTTATCCTGTGGCTCCCGCCTGGTTTTCGGCAAACGGCGATGGCCAGGGAGTACCGGCGGGAACGCTGCTCCGGGTGAAAGCCGATGGCACCCGGACCACGGAACCGCTCGCCCAGTTCAATGCCGCCCTGGGACTGCAGCTCCCCGCAGCTATCGGCTTCGGCCCGCCAACGGACGCACTATACCTTACTCTTTACGGCACGGGATTCCGCAACGCCGCATCGCTCGATAAAGTGAAGGTCCTGGTAGGCGGAATAGCGGTCACGCCCTTGTACGCGGGTGCGCAGTCAGAGTTCGCCGGTCTGGATCAGATAAACATTCAACTCCCGCGCTCCCTTGCTGGCAAGGGCACCATCAGTATATTCGCCGTGATCGATGCGCAGTTCTCCAACCGGCTAGACATCTTGGCAGGCCCTGCTACTCAATAGCGGGACTGCGGACGGTTGGTTACTTGGAAGCGATTCGAAGCTCGGCGGATTTTGGTGGAAGTAAGGTGAGGAGCTTCGAATGCGGTCTGTTGGGCGGTGGCTTATCCCGTTGTCGTTGCTGCTTTTTCTGGCTTTGCAACTGGTACGGCCGGAACTGAAAGATCCGCCTGTAACGGCTGAACTGCAAGCGCCGCCGGAAGTGAGGCAAATATTGCGGAACTCCTGCTACAACTGCCACTCGAATGAAACTAAACTGTCGTGGTTCGATCGAGTTGTGCCGGCGTATTGGCTGGTGACCCACGACGTGACAGAGGCCAGAAAGCACATAAACTTCTCAGAGATTGCGGCGCTACCGGCCGCGAAACAAAAGGCTACGCTGTTTGAAGCGATCAATCGCATCCAACTTGGCGCGATGCCATTACCTTCCTACAAACGCATGCATCCGGGAGCAGTGGTGACAGATGGCCAGTTGGCGGTGTTGCGGGCGTACCTGAAGCTTTCGGCCGCTACGGCGGCCCCTGCCGCGCCGGCCCCGGAATCCGGGAAGTGGATCCCCTCGGTTGGTGAGCCGCGAAAAGTTCAACCGGCTCTGAACGGGATTGCATTTCCGGCGGATTACAAGAATTGGCAGGCTATCAGCAGCACGGAACGCTTCGACGATCGAACGATTCGAGCTGTTCTGGGGAATCCTATCGCAATGGAGGCAATCGCCTCAAACCATATCAACCCTTGGCCGGATGGGACCATGCTGGCGAAAGTGGCCTGGGCACAACGGTCCGATGGGGAGGGCTTAGTGCGAGCGGGGGCGTTTCTACAGGTGGCGTTCATGATCCGCGACAGTAAGGCCTACGCCAGCACCAAGGGTTGGGGATGGGCCCGTTGGCACGGCATCGATCTGAAACCATATGGAGCGGACGCCGGGTTCGCCAGCGAATGCGTTAACTGCCACATGCCCCTGCGGCACAACGATTACGTTTTCACGATGCCGATCCTTTTTAAGACAGGCCGAGGTTAGCAATGAGAGCGGAAAGGAAGATCGTCTCCGTGATCGCGGTAGGCTTGCTGTTGAGTCTTAACGGTTGCTCCCGGGAAAATCCCCGCGTGACTACGAGGCGCAATCAAGCGGCATCTTTGGCTGGAGATCTCTCCTTCAACCCGCTGCAAGGTGGCGTGATCACGTCCTGGTTGGATAAGCGCAATTCGACGATGTCCACTCTATTCGGTAATGACGCCGCCGTGCGCTACGCGCGGGCTAACGGGGGGCGCGACTTTCCGGCCGGGTCGATTATTTCACTGGTCACGTGGAAGCAACAAGAGGATGAGCGCTGGTTTGGCGGGAAGATTCCAGCGGCGGCGCAGTCGGTTGAGATCGTCGCAGTGGGAATGCCGCCAAGTTTATATTCTTATCGAAAATATGAGGGCACGCCGTTGCAGCTGGTGACTCAAGCGCCGGCTGCCGGTCGAGCGGTATATCTTCTTTCGCAACGAGCCGCTGTGATGCCGTAGGCAGCGGACGCCGAATTAATGCTTGCGGGTGACGTACCAAAGCTTTAGCTCGGAAATATCCGGCTGGACCTCATCTACAAAATAGATGTGGGACACCCCGCCACTTTTGCCGCGGACGATGGATCAATTTCCGGGCCGAAATCAGTTATCCGAAGCCGGGCCTCAGCGTAAATGGCGTAGCTGCAGTGCGCCTGCTTTGGGCTAGGGTTTGAGATCGCCGCGCCGTTTACGGCCAGCAGGTAGACTTCGTCTTTCTCTTTTAAAAACTGGACGTCGATCCTTGCCAATCCGTCGGCGTCAGCCGATTGCTGGCAGTAGACCTTATTCCGATCCCCAATATCGGCGCCACAGCGGATCCCCAGCGACATGTAGCCGCTGACTCCGTAGTCCGCGTCAAGGTTTTTCGGTTCCGAGATTTCTTGAACGGAATCACAATTTACCCCCGGCGAATCGCAGCCAAGGAACTTCAACGCGATGTCGCCTAGCTGGGTGGTCTTATCGTTCTGCACCGTGGCAGCCGTGGCTAAACGGGTGAGAGCGTTGCTCCTGCAAATACGGTATAAGAGCCCGCGCTCAAGGCTTGCGTTCTAAATTCCCCCGAGTGATCCGTTTTCAGGCGAGCGATGGTTTTCGCAGTGTCTGTTTGTACGATTCGGATTGAAGCGGTTACTCCGCCGCCGCTCATATCCACAATGCGCCCTTCGATGTGCCCGTTAGTTTGTGCTGTTGCACAAATCGAAAAGACAAGCATCGCGATCGCCAGGATCATACGGCCATTGTAAGTCGCGCATTGCCGATCCCCGCCAAAACGGATCCAAGCGAAGCGGCATTGCAGGAAGCACCTACTATTTGGACAGCTCGCACCACTGCGTCAAGACCAACGCGTCTTTCTCATCCATTTCGGAGCACGGCCGGCGAGCAAAATCTTTGATGTCTATTGACCCATTCATCACGCCGCTGAAAAAGCCGTCCGAGAACCGGGGATTGCTGAGTAAGGTGTTTAGTTGCGTACCCAACTTCACCTCAACACCGCCTGAGGGCTGCACGCGTAGTGTCATCGCGATGTCGAATTCATAAGTACTGACCATTCCCTGCCAGACTCCGATGAGGTCTGAGGGGGGAATAAATTTTGTCGGAGAAGCGGTCTGAGCCAGGTTGGTTCCTGCATCGCGTCTAGCAAAGAATCAGGTAGTTTCGCATACGGCTATTGTAGGTGGCGTAACCATTCGACGGCACTTGATTTCCAGGCATCGGAATGCGTCCACGCCGCTACGCGATGTTCGTTCTCAGCGACTAGCAGGACCTCGCATTGTCCTCCCGCCAGCTTGACGGCGCGGCACATTGCGGCAGGTTGGGCGGAATCCACTAAAGGATCGTCCACTGCGTGCACCAGTAAATAAGGTGACGCCGCGGTATTGACTTGAAAGACAGGCGAGGCGGACTTCATCTTCCGCTCAGTCACAGCGTTCCAATCCTTCACATTGAGGAACGCCCGAATTTCGGGTGGGACGACGCCTACGCCGCGCAGCCATTTGCAGAGCGCCAACAGATCCTGGGGAGCGGAGAAGGCGACCACGCCACGCACCTGTAACCGCGCATTGTCGCGAGCCGCCGCGAAGGATACCAGGTGCCCTCCGGCGGATTCTCCGGAAAGGACGATACGTCGTGGATCGACATTATATTCGGCCGCATGAGCGCGCACATAGCTTACGGCATCCTCGACATCATCGACAGCGGCGGGGAAGGGAAACTGCGGAGCCAGCCGGTAATCCATGCTGAAACAGACGAGGCGGGCGGCGGCGCAGAGTTCGACGATGGGCTCGACGCCGCTGTGACGATCACCGCCGGTCCACCGTCCGCCGTGAGCGAAAAGGAGCGCACCGAACGGACCGTTCCCTTGGGGTGAGTACACATCCATCCAAAGAGTTAGGCCATCGTGGTGAGCGAACGCGACGGTTTGACTGAACCCCAGGACATGGGCCATCAGTCCTATAGAAAATAGCCAAAGTGTTCTGTTAAATTGGCACCACATGAGTAAGCATGCTTCCGCAATCCTTATCACTGTAACGTTTATCGAGGCACTGTTCCTTTCCTCCCTGGCAGCCGATACCCCCAAAGCCTCGCTCCTGCTGGACAGCCTTCCGTTGCGGTTTGAGGCAAATGCCGGACAGGCCGGCTCTTCTATCTCTTATCTTGCCCGGGGGCAGGATTACGCCGTCGGTCTGTCTCCGGCTGGCAGCACGCTGGAACTTGCGGGCTCAGGGAAAAGAGCGACGATTCGAACGCGCTTCCGGCACGCCAAAGATAACGTCGCATTGACTGCGCTGGACCCGTTGAGCGGCATCACCAATTATTTGCGCGGTCAGGATCGCACGAAGTGGCTGACGAATGTTGCGGCGTTCGGGCGGGTGCGGTACACGGCCGTATGGCCCGGCATCGACCTGGTCTTCTACGGCAACGGACGGCAACTGGAATACGATTTCATTTTGCAGTCTGGCGCCAGCGCGGCACGGATTGAATTCGACATCGATGGAGCGGAAGGGCTTCGAGTGAACGGGCAAGGCGATCTGGTGATTGCGACGAGCGCCGGCGAGGTCAGCTGGCTGAAGCCGGTGGTGTATCAGAACATTGGCGGCAGCCGTAAAACCGTACGCGGCGAGTATCGGCTAAAGGCGAAGAATCGCGTGGGCTTTGTTGTATCGGACTATGACCGGACACGGCCGCTGGTGATCGATCCGGTGCTTTCTTATTCGACTTATGTGGGCGGCGCGTCCAATGATTCCTCGCGTTCGATCGCGGTCGACGCCGCTGGCAATGCCTATATCGCCGGTGCGACCACATCGAAGAATCTGGCTGTAAGCGGCTCCAGCTTTCAACCCGCTTACGGTGGCGAGAGCTTGAACTTCTTCACCGGCGACGCCTTCGTGGCGAAGATCAATCCGGCGGGTAGCGCTCTGATCTATTTGACCTATTTGGGCGGCTCAGCCGACGATGCGGGGCTGGGCATCGCGATCGATTCCAGTGGAAACGCGTACGTGACGGGGTTCACGAATTCGACGAACTTCCCAACAACCGCGGGAGCCTTTCGGACGACGTTTCAAGGGTCAGGCGGAAACACTTTGGAACCTGGCGGCGATGCGTTTGTGACGAAGCTTAACGCGACTGGCACTGCCTTGCTCTATTCGACCTATCTGGGGGGATCGCGCGATGAATGGGGTATTGCGATCGCTGTCGATAACGCGGGAAATGCCTACGTGGGTGGGGTGACGCTTTCGACAAACTTTCCAGTGACGCAAGGGGCATTTCAAGGGTCGCTGAAAGGCGGTGCCGGCAATCCCGAATTCGATCCGTCCGGACCTCTCTTCAATGGCGGAGACGCATTCATCGCCAAGCTCAATTCCACGGGTTCGAGCCTGTTATTTGCGACTTACCTGGGAGGATCCAAGGACGACATTCTGACGTCGATCGCGGTGGATAGCGCGGGCAATACGTACGTCGGCGGCTCCACGCAATCTAGCGATTTCCCGACCTCGGCCGGAGCGTTCCAGAGAACCCTGGGCGGAATCGCCGACGATGTCTATCAACCGGTTTTTAAGCTGGGCGACGGCTTTATCGCTAAGTTCAACGCTAGCGGAGCGATGGTTTACTCCACGCTGCTGGGTGGAAATAGAGACGACGGCGTGTTCGGCCTGGCGGTGGATGATACAGGAGCAGTGTACGCCACGGGTGCAACATCGTCGACCAATTTTCCGGTTACGGCGGCGGCCATCCAGAAGACATTCAAAGGTCCGCTGACGTCGACATCCTCCGCGCAGCAGGTGGCGTTTTTTTACGGCGATGCTTTCGTGACGAAGTTGAATCCCGCGGGCTCGGCACTGGTGTACTCAACTTATTTGGGAGGTTTGGGCGACGACGCGGGATGGGCCATACGCGTGGATGGAGCAGGCAGCGCGTATATCTCGGGGCAGACGAACTCGGCGGATTTTCCGGTTACCGCGGCAGCGCTACAAAAAACTTATGGCGGATCGGGCGGATCCAGCCAGCCGATTGGCGACGCCTTTCTAGCGAAGCTGAACCCGGCGGGCGACACCGTCTTATTCGCGACCTACCTGGGCGGGAAACGCGACGATACAGCCGCGGGCCTGGCGATTGATGGAGCCGGCAACGTCTACTTAACCGGAGCATCGGCCTCGAGCGATTTTCCTCTGACTACAACTCCGCTGCAGAAAACCTATGGGGGCTCAGGCGGCTATGCCGAGCCGTACGGCGATGCGTTCGTGACGAAGATCACGGATATTCCGGGGCTGGATTCGCCGGTCAGTATTGCGGCGATCGCGAACGGGGCAAGCTACGCGACGGGGTCCGTAACAGGCGGTGAAGTGATCACGCTGTTTGGTAAAGGCATCGGACCGGCGACGCTGACCTTGGCCGGTTTCGATGGACCGGACGGCACGCTGAACACGAGTGTGGCAGGGACGCGAGTCCTGTTCGATGGTGTGGCGGCGCCGGTCGTGTATGCGTTAAGCACGCAAACCAGCGTTATTGTTCCCTATGATGTGGTTGGAAAAACGGCGACGCAAGTGGTGGTGACGGTGAACGGCTTAAGCTCTCCGGCATTCAGCGTGAATGTGGGCGCATCGCAACCGGGGCTGTTCGCCATCAATTCACAGGGCACGGGGCAGGGCTCCATCTATAACCAGAACAGCTCGGCGAACACCGCCCAGAACCCGGCAAAGCCCGGCGACATTATCGTTCTTTATGGAACCGGCGAAGGCCAAACCAATCCTGCGGGAGTGAATGGAAAAATCGCGAACGGGGTTTATCCGAAGATCGCGCAACCTGTTTCGATCACGATCGATGGGCAGGCGGCGACGGAGATCCTCTATGCGGGAGCGGTTCCCGGAGTGGTAGCGGGAGTGTTCCAGATAAACGTTCGCGTTCCGGTGGCGATCACAACGGCGGGCGATAAGAAGGTTTTGGTAACCATTGGAAGCGGCAATTCGCAGGATAATCTGACCGTCGCGATCCAGCCCTAACTTTATCGAATAGGCACGCTGCGTCCGGCCATGGAAACGAATGCAGCGTAGCCGGAATCAATCGACGGTGTCTGAATGGGCGCAGGCTGGTTGGCTGGCGCTGAACCGATGGCGACGAAGCCCAACGAGAGATCCGTCCCCGCTTCGGCAGTGACGGGAAGATTTGCCAACATCCGCGCCGGGATGCGGAACGAACCCGCGGAGCCTTTCGCCAGGCACACGCAAACACCCACGGTACTGTTTGTACGATCCACATTTACGGCGAGGATGGGAACGACGGAGCTTTTGTCGTGAACGCGCCAACGCACCGTGAATCCACTTTTCCTATCGAGCGATGTCATTTCTTTTTCATTCGTCCATTCGATTGGCGGTTGGACTTTGATGCGGCTATCGAAAGCCGAAATATCGGCGCCCCCGGCGATATGCGCGACGTAAGTCCCGGGTGAGAGAAATAATGGCTTGGGTTGAATGCGCGTGAATGGTGGATTGCCCCCTAAAACGGCTGTGTAGACGCGGGGTGGGTGGATGGATCGTTCGACACTTTGTCGGCCGCGTGGACCGCTGACGAGGAAGGCCGGACCGGCATCGAGATCGGGAATCATCTTCGTTTCGGTGGCTACTTTCGGGCCAAGATTCAGATCGCGTCCGGACACGGTTTGACGCACGAGCGATGGCAGCAGGAAGGACTGGGCATCCACTCTGGTGGCGTACATCGCGCAGGCGCCAATGGGAGGGATGAGCTCAAATGGCGTCGGGTCCAGCGGCGCTGCAAGCGCATTATTAAAACCGGCGAGGGCACTGTCGATGGTGAAATCGACGCGCTTGCCGGGCAGGAGCTCAAGGAGAATTTTCGAACGCATGAGAACAATCCAAGCCGACCTGCCTCGTGGTTTCGATTTCGCGAACCAGGGGTCGTTTGTGGCGCAAGGCTCATTTTCATGGGTGATCGGCAGGGTAACTACATTGCTGGAGATGCCATCGATTTCAGCCTGAATCGGGACCCAGCAGCCCGCGGGTGAATTCATGGGGATGGTGAAGGTAAGGCGATCCAGGCCGGTGGTACCCGGATCGACGGAAAATTTGATTGCCGAAACGCCACCAACCGTAACCAGAACGTTATGTGGCTGGACGCCGGCGCCCGTCCCAGTGAGCACAACGGACTGTCCGGGATGGATGGGGGTTGGCGGGATCGCGGGTCCCCAGCCCTGGCGATTGGCGCTGAAGATTCCGAAGCTGCTATCGACGATGCGGAGAGGATAAGGGCGACTCCGCCGGCCTTCGAAGGAAACGATGAGGTTGCTTTCGCCCGTGGGCGTCGCAGGGGAAAGCAAGGCTTCGAGTGTCTCTGTGTCCGCGGAAAGAACCTGGGCGGCGGTGGAATGACCATTCTGTTCGATGGAAACGGCCGCGCCCGGACCAAAGCGAAGTCCGTGAAGGCGGAAGCGCGAACCGCGGGCCAGCGATCCACTAGCCAGGCTGCCGGGGATGAGGCTGGCGGCATTCACGACGCTCCCCTGATCGATTGCCGGAGGCGCGATGTTATCCACTTGGAACAGGAAGATGGCAATGGCGCAAGCAGAGCGAATGATCACTGACTCAGGGTCGCACGGTCGCGCTTGGGGGAGCGTAGCCTGACGTCCAAATAATCGTGGCATTCAGCCCCGTAAAATGGAGTCGTGTTCCCCATCCTCCGGGCCGAGGCGAAAAGCATTCTTAGCAGAACATCGGGCTTCATTGCCGAAGCCGGGTTCACGCATTCGCTGACGCCAGCGCGGAATTGCACGTTCGGCTGTACCTACTGTTATGTGCCGACGATGCGCGTGCAAGGCGGGCTAAAACCGGAAGATTGGAAACGCTGGGGACAATTCACAACGTTTAAGAGCAACGCGCCAAGCCTATTGGAGAAGGCCTTGCGGCCCGATCAGATCATCTATTGCTCGCCGTTGGTAGACCCTTATCAGCCTGCTGAGGAAACGGAGCGGATGATGCCCCGGATACTGGATTGTGTTATTCAATCGCCACCGTTAGCGTTCACTGTGCAGACGCGCGGGCCACTTATTCTGCGGGATCTTGGGAAGCTGCTGGAGGTCTCCCGGCGCACGATTTTGCGTGTGAGTTTTTCTGTCACGACAGACCGCGAGGATGTTCGCCGCTGGTATGAGCCGTTCTGCGCGACCTTCGAGGAGCGAATTGCCACCATCCGCCGACTTCGGCAGGCTGGCATTGAGACTTACGCTACGCTTTCGCCGCTGTTGCCTTCGAACATCGGGCATCTGGTGACGGCGGTAATCGATGCGACTGGCAATGATCTAATAGGAGATCCGCTGCACGTGCGCTCCGTGAAGCGTAACGGCGCAACCACTGGCGACGGGGCTTGGCGCATCAGTAAAGTGAGATCGTTTTCAGAATGGCTTGATCCACAATTTCAAGCCGAAGTGATTCAGCAGATCAAAGACAAGGCGGCCTTGGCGGGAAAGCGATTCGCCACCGGGCCGGAAGGATTCTCATGGTTAGCACGGACTCATTAGTGGAAGCGACGCACTACCGCGAGTTACTGGAGCGTTTGGGAATTCAAGCCGTGAATTCCGGCGCGTGCTGGGGCGAGTGGATCGATACGGAGGGTGAGGAAATCGCATCCATCAGTCCGATTGACGGCAAGGAAATCGCTCGCGTCCGACTGGCCGAAGAAGAAGAATACGACGACGTCCTGTGGCATGCGGCGGCAACGTTCAAGAAATGGCGATTGTTGCCAGCGCCCAAGCGTGGCGAAATCGTACGCGAGATTGGCGACGAACTGCGCCGTTACAAGGACGATCTTGGCACTCTGGTAACGCTGGAGATGGGTAAGATCCTGGCCGAGGGTAAGGGCGAAGTGCAGGAGATGATCGACATCGCCGATTTCGCCGTGGGACTCTCGCGCCAGCTTTACGGCTTGACGACGCACAGTGAACGCCCGGAGCACCGGATGTATGAACAGTGGCATCCGTTGGGAATCGTGGGTGTGATTTCGGCGTTTAATTTTCCGGTGGCGGTGTGGAGTTGGAACGCGTTGATCGCGATGGTCTGCGGCGATTGCGTTGTCTGGAAGCCATCGTTGCGAACGCCGCTGACCGCGATCGCGGTGCAGAATATTTGTAATCGCGTGCTTGACCGGCACGGGTGGAAAGGCGTCGTCAATCTGGTGATCGGTACCGACGAAGCCGTGGGCGAACGGATGCTGATCGACAAGCGTCTTCCGCTGATCAGCGCTACCGGTTCGTCGCGCATGGGTGCTCGAGTTGCGGAAGTGGTGGGCGCGCGCTATGGACGAACGCTGCTGGAACTAGGCGGTAACAACGGCATGATCGTGATGGAAGACGCGAACCTCGACTTGGCTTTACGGGCCGCTGTGTTTGGTGCCGTGGGAACCGCGGGACAGCGTTGCACCAGCATTCGGCGGATATTTCTTCACAAGCCGATCGCCCAAAAGTTCACCGAGCAACTGGTGAATGTGTATAAGCAATTGCAGGTGGGCAATCCGCTTGACCCAAAGACGCTGGTTGGACCGCTGATTGAGCCGGGCGCCGTTCGCCGGATGATGGACGGCATTGAAGACATCAAGGAACAGTACGGCGAAATTCTCGCCGGCGGCAGTGAGCTGAATTCACCGGGCGGCTGCTACGTCACGCCAACACTGGTGCGGGCGCATGAGCGGATGTCCATCCTGAAGCTGGAGATTTTCGCGCCGATCCTCTATCTGGTGGAGTTCGACCATCTGGAAGAAGCCATCGAATGGCACAATAATGTTCCGCAAGGATTATCGTCGGCGATATTTACTACGAGCCTGATTTCCGCCGAGACCTTTCTTAGCGCACGCGGTAGCGACTGTGGAATCGCGAACGTCAACATCGGGACCAGCGGGGCGGAGATTGGCGGTGCCTTCGGCGGCGAAAAGGAAACAGGCGGTGGACGCGAATCGGGCAGCGATTCGTGGAAGGCTTACATGCGCCGTCAGACGGTAACTATTAATTGGTCAAGCGAACTTCCGCTGGCGCAGGGTATAGAGTTCAAGATCTGATGGAGCCGCTTAGCATTGCCGATTTACGGCTGGATTACAAATTGGCGGCGCTGAATGAGGCGGATGTCGATCCCGACCCGTTACGGCAGTTCGAGAAATGGTTTCTACAAGCACTGGCGTCGGAGTTAAAAGAGCCGAACGCGATGACGCTGGCGACGGTGGATTCGCAGTGCCGTCCGGACGCGCGCATCGTTTTGCTGAAAGGATTCGACGAACAGGGGTTTGTCTTTTACACGAACTATGAGAGCCAGAAGGGGCGCGAACTGGCTGGCAATCCGAACGCCGCTTTGGTTTTCTATTGGGCCGAACTGGAGCGCCAGATCCGTATCACCGGGACGGTTCTAAAGGTGACCCGCGAAGACTCAGGGGCCTACTTCCGCACGCGCCCCGTGGCCAGCCGTTTGGGAGCATCGATCTCCCGGCAAAGTTCTGTAATTTCGGGGCGCGAATTTCTGGAAAGCGAAATGGCTCGCTTGACGGCGGAATATTCCGATGGTGAAGTTCCGTTGCCCGATTTCTGGGGAGGTTATCGCGTTAAGCCCGGCTGTTTCGAATTCTGGCAAGGACGCCGCAGCCGCCTGCACGATCGAATCCGCTATTGGCCGGAGGGGGAATCATGGCGTATCGAACGTCTTTCTCCATAGCGAATCCGTCAATACGAATGGGATGAGAATGACAGCGATTCTGTTCGCGATTGTACCGATACTGATGGCCGCCGATTCCAGTCTGAACCAGACAATGAAAGCGGTGGAGTCGCATTACAACCGCGCGCAGACCCTACAAGTGCACTTTTCAGAGACCTACGTTGTGCAAGGCCGCGGAAGAAAGACCGAGAGTGGACAACTGTTTCTACGCAAGCCTGGCAAGATGCGTTGGGAATACGAGTCGCCCGCGGGCAAGCTGTTCGTCTCCGACGGCAAAGAGATTTATTACTACAATCCCGACGCGAAACGAGTGGAGAAGATGAAGTTGAAAGAAGCGGAAGACATGCGAGCGCCGCTGGCGTTCCTGCTGGGCCGTTTAGATTTCAACAAGGAATTTCGCGACATCAAAGCGCAGCAGCAAGGCGAAAATACGCTGCTGACGGCACAGCCGAAATCCGACAAGCTGCCCTATAATCAAGTTGCATTTCTGGTGACGCCGCAGTTTCAGATTTTAAAATTATCGGTGACCGGGCAGGATCTTTCCGTCATCGATTATCTGTTCGCCGATGAGAAGATAAATCCTTCGCTGAACGGCGCGATGTTCCAATTCAAGGTGCCCCCGGGCGTCGAACTGGTGGATGCGCCAACACAGCATTAAGCCGTCCGCACCACATTTACGGCACCCATCTCACATTCTTTATGCACCGCGCGCACGGCTTTCTCCAGCCCGTCGCGCCGCACCACGATGGCGATTGTCAATTCACTGGAACCTTGGGCGATAGCGATGATATTCACTTCTTCGCGGGAGATCGCCGTGAAGATCCGGCCGGCGAGTCCGGGTGTACCTTGCATCCCTTCGCCGACGATCGCCAGTAAGCCGACGTTCCGATCCACCTCAATCGGTTTCACGTAGCCGTGGGCGAGTTCGATGGAAAGATTCTGCTCCAGATGTTCCAGAACCGGACGCAGTTCTTCCTGTCGAACGAGGAAACAAAACGTCTGGCGATAACTGGAACTGGTGATGGCCAGCACTTCCGCGCCGGATCGGGAGAGCGCACCCAGAACGCGGGTCATCAACTTCACTCCGGGCATGGCGGCATTGGCGGGCTCAATGGCGATCAACGCGACATTGGCCATGGAAGTAACCGCGCGCGGCCCGTGCGAACCTTGAATGCGCGTCACGATCTTCGTTCCAGGCTTATCGAGCGCGAAGCTATTCTTACTCCACACCGGAATTTGCCGCTCCACCAGCGGAGCTAGCGTGCGGGGATGCAGAACCTTGGCGCCGTTATAAGCCAGCTCAGCGGCTTCGCGATAAGTTACTTCGCTAAGGACGGCGGCATCGGATACCAGGCGCGGATCGGCGGTCATGATGCCATCGACGTCGGTCCAGATCCATAGTTCGCTGGCGTCCAGGGATGCAGCTAAAATTGACGCCGAGAAATCGGAACCGCCGCGTCCCAGGGTAGTTGGTTTACCATCCATCGTGGCGCCGTTGAAGCCGGTGACGATGGGCAGCATGTTTTCCTTGAGCAGCGGCAACAGGCGGGCAGAAGCTTTTTCGCGAGTGTGCTTCATCAACGGAGTGGCGTTGCCGAAGACATTGTCGGTGACGATCAACTCGGCGCCGTTGATAGCGACACCGCGCAATCCTTCGGCTTCCAGATGGCTGGCCATGAGCATCGCGGAGAGCCGTTCGCCGATGGCAATCGCTTCATCGACGGATCGCGGAGGACGTTCCCCCAGCATTAGAATTCCGCTGGAGATTCGTTCAAACTGCGAGAGCAGCAACATCAGCCCGACGTTGACCCGCTCCTGCATCTCGGGCGGCAAAAGCTCGCGGCTGGTGGTCAGGTGCCGTTCGCGGAGGGCAGCGAGGTTCATCTCAAGGCCGGCCCTGTCGCCCGTCTCAGCCTTACGAAGAGAATCGAGCAACAAATCGGTTACCTTCGACATGGCCGAGACGACGGTGACCACGGGACGTGTTTTGCCTTGGTCGGCGACTATCTCCGCGGCAATGCGCATACGCCCGGCGGAACCCATGCTGGTACCGCCAAACTTCATCAACAACAAGTCTTTCAACGTGCCAGTTCCTTTCCGTTGGACGTTCGGGCGCGGACCAGACGCAGGATTGTTTCCTCGACTTCTTCCGCATTGAGCGATGTCGTGTCGACGTACACTGCGTCGGGAGCCTGCACTAGCGGGGATTCGGCGCGAGTCCGATCGCGTGCGTCGCGCACTGAAATATCGCGCGCGACGGAATTGGGCGCCACTGTTTCGCCGCGTTCCAACAACTGCGCAGTGCGGCGCGCTGTACGAACATCGGGATCGGCGTCGAGATAAATCTTCACCGCGGCATCGGGGAATACAACCGACCCGATATCGCGGCCCTCCATCACAATCGAATTCTGGCCGGCCATCTCACGCTGCTTGTCCACCAGAGCGCGGCGGACTCCGGGAACAGCGGAAACCTGTGAAGCGGCGTCGGCAATCGCCGGTTCGCGAATGGCTTCCGTAATGTCTTCGCCATTCAGCAGAACAGTGGACTCTCCGGCGGCGAACTCGATGTTCGCTTCCAGAGCGAGTTGCTCCAGACGATGCATATCCGATGTATCGATATTCAGCCGTCGGGCCCACAACGCAACCGCTCGATACATCGCTCCGGTGTCGACATAGACGAACCCCAGCCGTGCGGCGATCCCCTTGGCAATCGTACTTTTTCCCGCTCCGGCAGGCCCATCGATGGCCACCACAATCCGCTTCGACATGAATAATTTCAGTGTAGCGGACGGCTCTACTTCCAATCGTTGCGATAGACTTTTCCGTCCTTCATAACGAAGCGGACGTTGCGGATGGCGTTGACATCCTGAAGCGGGTCGCCGTCAATGGCGATTAGATCGGCGTAGCGACCGGTTTCGATGGCCCCCAGGGTGTCCTTAAAACCCACAAGCTCGGCGGCTTCGGTGGTGGCTGTGCGGATGGCATCGATCGGTTTCATGCCGAACTCCACCATGGTGCCGAACTGCTTCCAGTTATCGCCATGCGGATAAACGCCGCCATCGGTGCCGAAGGCGATACGGGCGCCGGCTAAAAAGGCGTGTCGAAAATTCGCCCGTTGCAACTTTCCAATCTGCTTTTCCTTTTCGATTGATTCGGGCAACATGCCTATCTTCGCGCCTTCCTGCAGGATGTAGTCGTCGTTGTAAATATCGAATACGAGGAACGTTCCGTGCTGCTTGGCAAGGGCGATGCCTTCATCGTCGATCAGGCTGGAATGCTCAATGGAATCGATGCCGGCGCGGATGGCGTCTTTAATGGATTGGGTCCCGTGGGCATGCGCCGCCACCTTGCGGCCGAGCTTGTGAGCCTCCTCGGCGATGGCCTGCATTTCTTCCAGAGTGTATTGCGGGGTGCCGGGCTGATCGCCTTTCGAGAGCACGCCGCCGGAGGCGCAGATCTTGATCAGGTCGGCGCCATACTTCACCACTTCGCGAACCTTCTTGCGCGCCGCCCAGGGTCCGTCAGCCACGCCGTCTTCAGTATATTTGAACTCCGGCGCAAGCAGGTCGTTGTCGCAATGGCCACCCGTGATGCCCAATGCCGGCCCCGATACGAACATCCGCGGGCCATCGACTTCACCGGCGTTGATGCCATCGCGTACGGCTACGTCGGAATAACCACCAGCGCCCACATTGCGCACGGTTGTGAAGCCGGCCATCAGAGTCAGACGAGCATTTTTGACTCCTGTAACGGTTGACCGGGGAACCGATACACCCAATCCGCTATAGCCGGAATGAGAAGGATCGGAAGTCAGGTGATCGTGGACATCGATCAACCCCGGCATGCATGTGCCCTTCGACAAATCGAGCGGCGTCACGCCTGCCGGCAGCGACACTTTCGATGCCGAGCCGACTTGCTGAATCTTGCCGTCGATCGAGACCACCACCATATCGGCCTGCAGCGCGCCACTACGGACATCCAGCAATTTTCCGCAGCGCACGGCGGTAGTCGCCGCGCCGGCGGATGCGGCGATAGATAGGAAGAGAAGTAGAGTCCTCATTGGATTGGTCTAGTATGGCAGGATTGAACAATGTCCAATTGTCCGCCTTTGCAGGATATCCTTGTGCTCGATTTTACGCGCGCCGTGGCCGGGCCTTTCTGCACGATGAATTTGGCCGATCTCGGAGCCCGGGTGATCAAGGTGGAAGAGCCTGGCATTGGCGATGAGACGCGCCGTTGGGGTCCTCCGTTTATTGGCGATACAAGCGCCTATTTTTTGAGTTTGAACCGCAATAAAGAAAGCCTGGCGGTTGACCTGAAGAACGAAGAAGATCTGGCGCTACTGAGACGAATTGCCAAAAAGGCCGACGTAGTTATTGAGAATTTTCGCCCTGGTGTGGCCGATCGTCTGGGGGTAGGCTACAAGGAATTGAGTGCCGGCAACCGGGGGCTGATCTACGCCTCGGTTTCAGGATTCGGGCAGGACGGGCCGGAGCGGGCGAGGCCGGGATACGACCTGGTGATTCAAGCGATGAGCGGCTTGATGCTGGCCAACGCATTGCCCGGTGGACCGCCGATGAAAGTTGCGTTTCCGGTAGCCGACGTGATGGCTGCGATGTTCGTCGGGCAGGGAATACTGGCCTGGTTGTATCGCAGGGCCCAGACCGGTGAAGGGCGATATCTGGAAGTTTCACTGCTGGAAGGATTGCTGGCCACGATGTGTTCCGTCGCTCCTTGTTATCTGCTGACGGGTGAGGATCCCGGCGCACTTGGCGCGGGACAGGCGAATATCGTTCCGTATCAGGTATTCGCCACCGAGGATGCTCCGGTGATCGTGGGCGTCCCAAACAATCGTATCTGGGAACGTTTCTGCCGGGCAGCGGGATGTCCTCACTGGTTGGAGGATCCGCGCTTTCTCGACAATCCGGCAAGGAATCGGAATCGCGCCGTGGTGTTGGCGGAGATTTCCCGTGTCATGCTGCAACGGCCGGCGGCGCATTGGCTTCAGGTTCTGGAAGAGTATGGAATTCCAACGGGGCCGGTGTTGACGATCGCCGAAATCTTTGAGCATCCGCAGGTGAAGGAGCGGGGGACGGTGATCGATGCCGGCGGCCTACGGATGGTGGGAAATCCGATGCGGGCGGCGGGAGTGGAGACGCAGTACCTTAGGCCACCGGCGATCGGGGAGCAAAATACGCGGATTCGCGAAGAGTTCGCTTAGGACCGGGCGCGTGGAGCGGCAGCGGGCCGAGGCGGCGGGGCCACGGGAGCTACGCCGTCGACAACCGGGGCGGCGGGTTCCACAGCGTCGGTTTTGATCAACCCGAGATGAGTGCGCAATTCGATATCGATCCGTTTTTTGACGTCGGGATTATCTTTCAGGAACTGCCGGGCGTTTTCGCGTCCCTGGCCAATGCGATCGGTTTTATAGCTGTACCAGGACCCGCTCTTTTCGATGATGTTGTGGGCCGCACCCAGATCCAGCAGATCGCCTTCCTTAGAAATACCCTCGCCATAGATGATGTCGAACTCCGCTTCACGGAACGGCGGGGCCAGTTTATTTTTAACGATCTTGATCTTGGTGCGGTTGCCGGTAACGACTTCGCCTTCCTTAATGGCGGCAATGCGGCGGATGTCGGCACGAACAGACGAATAGAATTTTAACGCCCGGCCACCGGAAGTGGTTTCAGGGCTGCCGAACATGACGCCGATCTTCTCGCGAATTTGATTGATGAAGATCAGACAGGTATTCGATTTGGAAACCATGCCGGTTAACTTGCGCATGGCCTGCGACATCAGGCGGGCCTGAATGCCGACGAACGCATCGCCCATTTCGCCGTCGAGTTCGGCTTTGGGAACAAGCGCGGCTACGGAATCAACCACGACGACATCGATAGATCCGGAGGTAATCAGGGCGCTGGTGATTTCCAAGGCCTGCTCGGCATAATCGGGCTGTGAGACGAGAAGATTATCGACGTCGACGCCCAGGGCGCGGGCATAGATCGGGTCGAGCGCGTGTTCGACGTCGATAAACGCAGCCATGCCGCCGGTCCGCTGCGCTTCGGCGATCACTTGCAGAGCTACGGTGGTTTTGCCAGACGATTCCGGACCGAAAATCTCGTTGATGCGCCCCCGCGGGAAACCGCCGACGCCGAGGGCGAAATCGACGGAGATAGATCCCGTGGAAATCGACGATATGGGGACAATGCTATCGCGAGAGCCCAGCCGGAGAATGGACCCCTTGCCGAATTGCTTCTCGATCTGGCTTAGCGCCGCGCCAAGCGCCCGAGTCCGCTCTTTTTCTTCCATAGAAGCATTCAGTATAGCGCGCGGCGCCGATGCCGGATACATAAATATTAGGAGAAGCTTAGGCGAAGACTCCGCAGTGAAGAAAGCGCCCGGCAAACGCTACGCCGGATATTCCGGATTCGCCTTGACTTCGTCCATTTGGGCGAGGTGCCGTTCGGTGTGAAGGGAAATCAGCAGCAGCCATTGGGCGCTGTCGAGATCGCCGAAAACGCCGTGTGGAAAGGCGTGGTGATGAAGCGGCTCCGCGGTGGAACGGGTGAACTCCACGGTGCGATCGCGGACTTCCTGGAAGTGCAGCGCCAGTTGTTGGGGCGATTCGCCATGGCCGGTAGGGGAAAGCGAAACCGGGACCTTAACTTTGACGCTACGGTCGGGAACACGCTTCAGAATCAAGCGCTCTTTTCCGGCGATTAAGGCGCATCGCTCGGGGTCGGGCGGCTTGTCCAACATCTTAATGATCGATTGATAGATGCGGTTTTCAACGACAACCACGTGGTCGGCGCATTCGCCAACCGACCAGGTTTCAGCATCCGGCTGAAATGTCCACTGGGCCTGATTCAGGCCTCCAATGGCGGCCAGAAATCGTCCGCGAGTGTCCCCCAGATGGTCCACAATCGTTCGCCGTTCGAGCTCAGTGAGTGTCGCCATGACGATGCTTATTTCGGATAATTCGGATCGGCCTTCACTTCGTTAATTTGAAGCGTGTGGCGTTCGGTATGGCCCGACATCAAGAGCGTCCACTGATAGGCATCGAGCGGGCCGGCGGCGGGGTGCGGCGTGAAGTGGGCGCGCATATTCTCCTGCGTATTTTCGATGAACTCGATGTTCTTGTCGCGGGATTCCTTGAAGTGGGCAATCATCTCATCTTTCGTTTTCCAACGATTGGATGGCTTGATGGGCTCCGGCGCCTGGAACTTACGGCTGCGATCAGGCACGCTCTTGACCAGCATTTCGTCTTTGGCTTTGGTGGCGGCGGCATCCAATTCCTTTTCCGGTGTAGCCGTGCCCTTCAGCGAACTACGGATGAGGCCGAACATAAAATCTTCGCTGATGGTGATGTGCTCAGCGCATTCGGCAATGGACCAACGCTCGGGGGAAGCTTTGAAGTTCCATTGAGCGTCGGAAACGCCGTCGAGCGAATCGAGGAACAATTTACGCGAGGCATGAAGCTGGCTCATGGCGAAGTCGCGTTCCGATTGAGTTAAGGTATCCGCGCCCCAACAGAGCGACGTGGCGGCGAGAACGCCGGCGAGCAGGAAACGATGCATGATTTCTCCTTGGAAGATCCTAATTATCGTCGCTGAATTAAAGGACGGACGCAAGAGGGACGCGGGTGGAGGGGAGCAGGGCGTGGGGTAGTATGCTGATCAGATGCCGGAAGAACGGTCGTTTGATCCGAAACCGATTAGGCTTGCGGGACGATTGGTGCGGCTGGAGCCCCTGACCATAGAACATCTAGAGGGGCTGTCGGTGGGCGCAGCGGATCCCGATATATTTCGCTGGTTCGCGGTTCCGATGAACACGCCGGCGCGGATCCGGGAGTGGGTGGAAGCCGGTTTAAGCGATCAGGCAAGCGGCCAGGCGGTGCCATTCGCGACGATCGAGCAGAGTAGCGGGACAGTGGTCGGGTCTACTAGATTTGGCAGTATCGACCGCGCCAATTTACGGGTTGAAATCGGCTGGACGTGGATTATGCGGCCGTGGCAAAGGACCGGAATCAATCGCGAGGCGAAGTATCTGATGCTGCGCCATGCGTTTGAAACGTGGGGCGTTCGGAGGGTGGAATTAAAGACGAATGCTAATAATGCGCAGTCGCGGACGGCGATGCTGCGCTTGGGCGCGGTAGAAGAAGGCACGCTGCGGAAGCATATGATCATGGCGGACGGTAGCCCGCGGGACTCGGTGTATTTCAGCATCCTGGACACGGAGTGGCCATGGGTGAAGGAGCGTTTGGAAGCCCGGGCGTGATGGTCGAGGGAGATTTAATGCTCGACGCTGAGCATGGCTTCGTTGATGCTTTCGATGACCGCGCCCCAGGCGGCTTTCGTCTCGGCGTCGAAATGGGGTTCCAATGAGCGGGCGAAGGCCCATAGCAGGGCCGACGAAAGCGTGACGTAATGTTCCGGCTTTACGCCATACGCGACATGACGCCGGCCTAGTTCCGCCAATTCCTGGCGCATGGCGTCGAAGCGGTCTAAGCCTTGCACAATGGTGTTCAGCATCGTGACCAGCTTTCTGGATTGTTCCCGCAAATCGGTGTGGAACAGACGCCGCAGCGATGGATCCAATTCAAAGAGCCGGCCGTATAATAGAAGCGCTATTTCGATGGGGGATTCAGCAATTTCCTCAAATGTTTCGCGAACAAGACGCTTTTGCTGGGGCGTAATAGCCGACATACTACTACTGCGTAAGCGACCGGGGAAATCGCGCACGCAGAGACGAAAGTTCTTTCAGATCCACCTGCATTTCCCCACGATTCTTGCCGGAGAACCCGGGCTGGCCTTCCAATTTCTTCCAGGAAGCGAGGCACTTTTCGTACCATCGTGCGGCTTCTTCCTTATCCTGGCGGTTCTTTTGTCCAAGGATCGAGTGGATGCTGCCGGCGGTGGCATAGGCGCGAGGCTCCACAACCCGCACTCCGACGAAGCCTTGGGGTGCGGAGGCCACCGTCTTTTCCGCCAGGTCCACCACCCTGGCCACTGTTGCTAGCGCTGTTTTACGGTTACCGGAGCGGGCGGCACCTTCGGCGGACTTTCGCCCTGCCGTTACGAAGAGCCGGGTGGCTGAAGGATTTGTAGGGTCGCGCGCCAGAATTAACTCCGCCGTCTCCAAGCAGTCTTGATACCAGGGAGCGGCGCCATTTTCGCCCGCGGGCGCCAGGGTATCCCCGATTTGCTGATCTAAGAAAGCGATATTTACGAGCAGCATAGTGTTTTTCGGATCCGCCCGAGAGGCGCGCTTGATTACTTCCAGGGATTCCTCAAAGATCTGTAGCCGCTTGGAAGCATCGCGTAGGGGCAGCGCGTTGCCCACTCGCATCAGCGCGATGCCATAGTCTCCAACGGCGCGCATGTCCGACGGGTCGGCTGCATAAAGAATTTTCGCGGCGGTCAGCATTTTTCCGTAGGATTCAAGCGCACCGGCTGGATCGTTTAAACTATCCAGACTGGGATTACCCAAGACATCTCCGATGTGGCTGTAGGCGAACATCAGATTGCGGCGATGGCGAGTATTCACAGGTTCCAAGCGGCACAATTCTTCTAATTCCGCCACCGCCTTGCGATAGTTTAGCAGCGCTTCCCGATTGCGCGCGATGCGGTTCTGAGTTACTCCAAGGTTCGAATAGGCGGCCGCCAGATCACGGCGGAGATTTATGTTCTCTCCTCCGGAAGCCTGGATCCGCTCCAGCATTTTCAGCCCGCGCGTGGCGTTCTCCAGCGATTTCCGAAGATCGTCGCCGTCACGTTCCACCCGAGCCGAAACTAGAAAAACGTCGGCCGCCGCGACGAGCATTGTATTGTCCGCGGGGTATTTTGCAGTGTTTTTTTCGGCTAGAGCGATGGCCTCGGCGACAGTGGCCGATGCTTTGCGCGAGTCTGCGGTGTAGGATTGCAGGTCGGCCAGATGAGCCAGCAGCACCAGATGTTCGATTTCATCGGACCGTCTGACTTCGCCCCGTCCAGCGACAGCGTCAAGCAGAGTATGCGACTTGTCATAGCTGATGAGGGCTGCTCCGCTATCTCCGATATTGGAATCGCCCGGGCCCCCTTGGACGTCGCCAATCCGGCGGTAGGCGGCAGACAGTTCGCGTTGTAAATCGACATCGCCGCTGGAACTGAGGGCGAGGTTATCCAGATATTCGAGGCCAGTCTTGACGATCAGGCGGCGCAGTGGAATGGAACCCGGCAGGTCTTTTGCGGCGCTGTCGACATCGAACACGAACGTGGAAGCGAGACGGCGGACTTGTTCGAAACGCTGTTTGGCGATCCGCGCCTGATGCATCGTCACCAGCGTGCCGGCCAGCAGGGAGATCCCTACCACTGAGCTAGCCAGTGCCACGACGCGATTGCGCCGTAGGAATTTTCGGCCTCTGTAAAACAAAGTATCAGGGCGCGCTTCGACAGGCAGGAAATTCAGATGCCGGCTAATATCGGTGGCGAAATGCTCAACCGATCCATACCGCCGCCCAGGTTCCTTCTGCATGGCGCGCAACAGGATGTTATCGACATCCCCCGCCAGGCGGCGTGATAGCGCCTTATCCTGACGCGTTACAAGACTGGGGGGAATGATGTCTTCGACGCAGATCGCCTTTTCGATTCCACTTGGCGAAGGCCGGTCGATGCGGTGGGGCCGGGCGCCGGTAAGCAACTCATAGAGCACCGCGCCTAACGAGTAAATATCAGAAGCCGTGGTGATGGCGTCCCCTTGAATTTGTTCGGGGCTGGCATAGTCCGGCGTCAACGGCGAATGCTCGCGTGTTTGCGTCAGATCGGTCAACTCACTGGATTCCGAGATCAGGAGTTTGGAGATGCCGAAATCGAGGAGTTTTGGCGAGCCGTTCCGATCGACGAGAATATTCCCGGGCTTCAGATCGCGATGGACGACGAAGTTCCGGTGAGCGCATTCCACGGCGGAACAAACCTGTAGAAATATTCGTAGGCGATCTTCGACGCTCAAGTTGGCGATGCGGCAATAATCGGTGATCCACGACCCGTCGATGTATTCCATCACCAGGTAAGGAGCGCCATCGTCGGTGTTGCCGCCATCCAGCAGGCGAGCGATATTCGGGTGTTGCAGACGGGCCAGAATTTGACGTTCGCGGCGAAAACGGCGAAGGATGAACTCCGTATCCATGCCAGGACGGATCAGCTTGATGGCAACTTGACCTTGATACAGGCCGTCAGCGCGTTCGGCGAGAAAAACGGTGCCCATGCCGCCGCGGCCGAGTTCGCGGACGACGCGATAAGTGCCAATACGGCGATCCTTGGTGGCTTCGCGCTCCCCATCGTGGAAATCGACAATGGCCCGCTTGAAGGCGCCCTCCATGAATTGACCCGCGGCGGCAGCCTCGCTTTCCAGCAGTGAAGAAACCTCGGCCAGCAGGTCTTCGTCGCCTTGGCAGCGAATCCGCAGCCATGCCTGACGATCGGCGACGGAAATATCTTCCGATTCCTGGAAGATGTCCTCCACCTGACGCCAGCGATTCCCGCTCATGCCGGGGTTGTGGCGTTAAGCCGGCGATGGAGCCAAGCTTCGGCCATTCGCTGTTCGCGTCCGATTGTAGACGGGGAGAGATTCAGAGCCTTTGCGGCTTCGTCAACGCTGAGGCCGCCGAAAAAGCGGAGTTCGATAACCTGGCACTTACGAGGATCAAATTCAGCCAAAGCTTTTAAGGCTTCGTCAAGGTCTTCAATGTCTTTATCGCGTCCGATAGCCGCCTGCAGGCCCTCTTCGAGAGGCAATTTCTCCACTGCGCCCCCGCGCTTTTTGCTCTTGCGACGGCGCGCTTGATCCACCAGGACTTGCCGCATAACGTGCGCCGCGACGCCGAAAAAGTGCGCCCGGCTTTCCCAATCGGGCAAATCCTGGGCTACTAAACGCAGGTAAGCTTCGTGAACCAAAGCCGTCGCCTGTAGCGTGACGCCAGGGCGTTCGTGGCGCAGATAACTGCCTGCCAGGCGCCGCAATTCTTCGTAAACGACTGGCGTCAGCAGGTCCATGGCATCGCGGCTGCCATTCTTCCATTCCATTAGAAGCCGCGTTACCTGTTGCCGTGGTGATCCGGTAGCGGTTTCGAGCATGGCCCATTGTAAGAGCAAAGGCGTTCACGGCCACTACCTAACTGTGTAGGAGCGCAACGCACTCCGGAATCACAACATCCCGGATCAGCTTGGGGCCAAACAGCGTCTAAGAATCGGGACACAGGATAGGATAAATGTGTCAGAAAGGTAAGCCGCCATCCGGTTCTGCAGCTTTATCCGGCTTGACGGCTCAAACGAATGCGCTGCACCGCTCTTCTCATGTTTGTGATATCGACTGTTCTGGCACAGACTCCGCCCGGAGGCGCGGGAGGCAGTTCACAATCGACGCCGCAAGCGCAACCGCCAGCACCGCCACCATCGGCTGTCGCCCCTCCTCCGGTTGCCGTGACACCGGCTGCATCGACCGCGATTCCACCCACTTCCATCCGCGATTTCAGCATGTCGCTAGAGAGTTTGGCGGCGCGCGTCCGTCCGGCCGTGGTCCAGATTTTTTCCACAGGATACGCGGCCCCCGAGGAATCGGACGGCTCCAGCACCACTAGCAGCTTGCTTTCGCGACAGCGCAGCACCGGCTCAGGGGCGATCATTTCACCCGATGGCTACATCGTCACGAATGCCCACGTGGTGCAGGGCGGCCGCAAAATTGAAGTGAAGCTTCCGGCTAATCCCCATGCCCCGGTACGCCAAGCGGGCAAGACTCTGCTGGCCCGCGTTGTGGGGATCGATCGCGAAACCGATATCGCGCTACTCAAAATCGAAATGAACGGGCTGCCGCATCTGGTGTTCGGGAATTCGAACGAATTGAAGCAGGGGCAAATCGTACTGGCCTTCGGCAATCCGCTGGGATTGGAGAGTTCGGTCTCCATGGGGATTATTAGCTCCACTTCGCGGCAGTTGAAGCCGGACGACATTATGCTTTACGTGCAGACCGACGCCCCCATCAATCCGGGCAACAGCGGCGGCCCCCTGGTGGACGTCGAGGGACGGGTGGTAGGAATCAATACGCTGATTATTTCGCAATCGGGCGGTAGCGAGGGCATCGGATTCGCCATTCCCAGCAGCTTTGCCCGGTCTATCTATACACAATTGAAAAAAGAAGGCCACGTGCATCGCGCCCAGATCGGGATCGCGGTGCAAGGCGTGACTCCGCCGATGGCCCAGGGTCTACATCTGGCGCAGGATTGGGGTCCGATTGTTTCCGATGTGCAGCCGGACGGTCCGGCGGAGAAAGCTGGATTGAGGGTCGGCGATCTGATCACCGCGATCGACGGCAAGCCAATGGAGACGACGCGCGAAGTGGAACTGGAAATTTTCCGTCATCCTTTCGACGAGAAGGTGAAGATAGAAATACTGCGCGACAGCAAGAAGATGACGATTCCGGTGGAGGCGATTGAACGCAAGGACGATCCGCAGCGCTTCGCCGATATGGTGAATCCAACGGATAATTTGATCCCGAAGCTGGGGATTTTGGCTATTCAGATCAATGAAAAACTGGCGCGAATGTTTCCCACACTGCGCCGGGAGTACGGAATCGTGGTAGCGGCGCGGTCATCGGAAGGCGCCGGGAACGGACTGCAGGCGGGCGACGTCATTTATGCGGTGAATACGATTCCGGCGGTGACTCTGATTGCGCTTAAGGAATCGCTGGACAATGTTAAGCCGGGCGAGGCCGCCGTTTTGCAAATCGAAAGAGCGGGGCATCTGATGTTCGTTACCGTTGAGCTCGAATAGATATATTCGCGCGAGTTTCCGCGTCCGAAATATACCTTCATTCAGATGACCAATCGAAAGGGTTCGCCATGACTGGGAAGACGGAAGTATGAAGAATCCGATTTTATGGCTGGTTTTAGGACTTCTACCGCTGGCTGCGCAGACTGCCAAAACGAAGCCAAAACCGCCGGCCCCGAACCCCGCAGTGGCCCCGAGTGAGTGGCCGATTGTTTCCTTGGTGGTGACGGGCAATAAGCTGTACAGCAGAGAGCAGATACTGGCTGCGTCCGGCCTGAAGATCGGTCAGCCCGCGGGTAAGTTAGATTTCGAGGCGGCACGCAACCGGTTATTAGCCACGGCGGCGTTCAATAGTGTTGGATACGAATTTGGTCCCGACCCCGGCGGCAAAGGCTATAAGGGCACATTCCAGATTTCTGAAGTGGAACAGGTATATCCCTATCGCTTTGAAGAATTGTCCGTGAGCGATGGCGAATTGCGGGCGATGCTGAAGAGAGAAGAGCCGCTCTTCGGCGATAAGATTCCCGGTACGAAGGAAGTGCTGGCGCGCCTGACGAAAGAGATCGGCGACTTTCTTGGGGCGAAGAATTTTACCGAAAAATTAGTATCGAAGCTGGATCCCGATCCTAATGCGAATCTGGTTGTGGTCTTCCGCCCGGCGCGCGCCCGGGCCGTGGTTGCGCAAATCAAGTTTCTTGATAGCAAGGTGATTCAGCCGGAAGTTTTGCGGAACAAACTCGCCGAGGTCGCTGTCGGGGTTCCCTACACCGAGCCCGGAATCCGGCAGTTACTGGACAGCAACGTCCGGCCCTTGTACGATGCCCGAGGCCTGATTCGGGTGACGTTTCCGAAACTGGAAACAGCACCGGCAGCGGCGAAAGATATCGATGGGCTGATTGTGACTGTTACGGTGATTGAGGGTCCGGTCTATACGTTGGGAACGGTGCGCGGCGATGGTTCGGAAGATCCTTCTCCCGCCGATATCGTGAAGCTGGCGAAGATAAAAACGGGTGAGCCGGCGAATTTCGATGAGGTCCGCGCCGGGGAAGACCGGGTGCGCAAGCGTCTGCGGCGGGATGGCTATATTCACGCGACAACCACTGTGGAACGAAAGATCGACGACCAGAAGAAGACGGTGGACATCGTGATCCACGTCATACCGGGTCCGCAATTTGTGCTCGGGTTACTGACGATTGTTGGCTTGGACATCGAGACGGAACCGGCGATTCGCAAGCTCTGGAGTATACAGGGCGGCAAGCCGTTCGATTCCGATTATCCCGATTTCTTCCTGAATCGAATTCGCGAAGAGGATCTGTTCGAACATCTAGGTAACACGCGTTCGGAAAGAACGATTGATGAGGCGACACACATCGTGAATGTCACACTCTATTTCAGCAAATCGTGAAACTATCTCTTTGGCTTTTTACTCTTGCGCTGTATGCCCAAGGTCCGAACCTCCTTCAGGTGGAACGGGTGGCGTCGAACTTTCATTATGTTCAGGGCCCGGTGTGGTCGCGGGAAGGTTTTCTGATCTTCAGCGACATTCCTACCAGCACGCAGCATCAGATTGTGCCGGGCGAGGGTGTGGTGCCGTATCGCGACAAGACAGAGGGCGCGAACGGAAATGCTCTGGATGAGCGGGGACGCCTGTATGTCACCGAAGCCCATGCGCGGCGCGTGGTTCGAGTGGATAAGAAGGGCAAGGTGGAAGTGCTTGCCGATCGGTGGGAGGGCAAGCGTCTGAACGCCCCGAACGGCATCGTGGTGCGTCATGACGGCCACGTTTACTTTACCGATCCTGCATTCGGCAAAGAAAACGACACGCGCGAACTGGATTTTTTTGGGGTGTATCACATCACGCCAAAGGGCGAAATCGAAGTGATTGCCAAGCCAGCCGGGCGGCCGAAAGGAGTGGCGCTTTCGCCCAATGGCAAGATCCTGTATGTCTCCAATGCCGATGAGAGAAATATTCGCGCCTATGATTTAGACCGCGCCGGCGCGGCGGCCAACGAACGAATTCTGATTAGCGGAATAGAGGGAATTCCAGGTGGGATGGCTGTGGACGAAAAGGGCGTCCTCTATATTGCCGCTCGTAAATTGCTAATTTATTCCGCCGACGGCACGGCTAAGGGAGTCATAGAACTGGCCGAGACGCCATCTAACTGCGCGTTTGGCGACGCGGATTTCCAGGGACTTTATATTACGGCCCAAACGTCGGTATACCGCGTGAGGCTTAGCGTGAAAGGCGCAGTGCAGTATTAAACGCGTGAACTCGCGACAATATCCCGAGCGTCCGATATTGGGGGTAGGCGCGCTGATTTTCCGCCGGAACGCAATCCTTTTGGTGGAGCGCGGGCGCGAGCCGTTGAAGGGATACTGGTCACTCCCCGGCGGCGTATTGGAGTTGGGCGAACTGCTGGAAGCGGGCATCCGCCGCGAGGTTCTGGAAGAAACTGGATTGGTGGTCAAGCCGCTTTCCGTCCTGGAAATCTTTGAGCGAATTATGCTCGACAGGAAAGGCCAACCGGAGTATCACTACGTTTTGGTCGATTATCTTTGTAGAGTAGTAAGTGGCGATGTTCGTCCGGGCGACGATGTCAGTAATGTTGCCTGGGTAAGTGAAAAAAAGCTCTCGTCATATCAACTAACGGAAGGCACGCTCCCCGTAATTCAGAAAGCATTCCAACTACGCTGACCGGCGGTTCTATTGGCCCCACTATGCTCGTAACCAGTTCTAATATTCTGGAATTCGAATCGCTGCGCGCTCTTATCGGCCGATTTGTGCGCAGTCCTTTGGGCAAGGCGGAGCTGCGTAAGATCGACCCTGGGATGGACCGCGAGAAGCTGGAAGGGGCGCTGGCCGATGCCGGCGAAGCTATCGACTATCTGGGGTCGGTGGCGCTGTCGCGGCAGGGTGCACGCGGGTCGGCTGTTAGCTTGAATTTTGATTCGCTACCCGATTCCATCACTGCCATACAACTGCTGCGCATTGAAGGATCGAGTCTGGAAGCGCGCCAGATTTACGATCTGACGCAATTGTTAGACCGCGCCGGCGACGCCCGATCTATTCTTGCCGTGGTGGAGGGCCGGTTTCCGCGCCTGGCGAAGATCGTCGCAGGTATTGGCGATTTCCGCCAGTTGCTACGAGACGTCAGCGGCAAGGTGCTTCCCGATGGAACGCTGGCCGACGATGCGAGTGTAGCTTTGCGGCGTTTGCGGCGCGACATGGAACGCCAGCAGAAAGAAATTCATTCGTCGCTGGAGCGCTTTCTAAAAGCCCATCGCGAAGACGGCACACTGCAGGAAGAGTTCGTCACCATCCGCAACGAACGTTTCGTGGTGCCGGTTGTGGCGGGACAGCGGCGCAAGGTGGACGGCGTGATTCACGGGGCCAGTGGTAGCGGCCACACTTTGTTTGTCGAGCCGCTGGAGACCATAGATCTTAACAACGAGCTTGTGCGGCTGACGGAAGAAGAGTTGCAGGAAATCGCGCGGATTTTGTTTGACCTGACTAAACGCCTGCGCGAGCACGCCCCAGCCATCGCGGCCGCGGTGGACATCATGGGCCGGTTGGATCTGATCTTTGGCAAAGCCGCTTTCGCCCGCGAATTTCAGTGCGTGATTCCGCGATTCAGCCCCGATGCAAACCGGCGTTTAATCCTGCGCGAGGCCCGTCATCCACTGCTGGAAGACCTGCTACGTAAGCAACATAAACCCATTGTAGGGATTTCGCTGCATCTGGAAAGTAACCGCCGCACCCTGCTGATCAGCGGTCCTAACACCGGCGGCAAAACGGTTTCGATGAAGACCGTCGGGCTGCTGGCATTGATGGCCCACGCCGGTTTCCCGGTACCTTGCGTCGAAGCGGAATTCCCGTTGTTCGATCGCGTGCTGGCCGATATTGGCGACAATCAATCGATTCAGGAAAGTCTCAGCACGTTCTCCGCGCACATCGCGAATCTTCGCAATATGCTGGACGAAGCCACCCCCGATTCATTGCTGTTGCTGGATGAGCTGGGCCGGGCGACGGATCCCGAAGAGGGTGGTGCATTGGGAGTCGCGTTTCTGGATTCCTTTCGCCGCAGCGGGGCTTTCACGCTGGCCTCCACCCATCTGCTTGCGCTGAAGATTTACGGGGCGAATACGGAGGGTGTAGTAAATGCCTCCATGGGATTTGACGATGAGACGCTGCAGCCGACATACATTCTGCGGCTGGGAGCGCCCGGTAAATCCGCTGGACTCGACATCGCCAGCCGGCTAGGCCTATCGCCAAACCTGATTGAACGGGCCCGCGCGGCGATGAGTTCCAGCGAGCGCGACATAGCCCGGTTCCTGAGCGACCTGCATCTGAAACTGGAAACTACCACCGCTTTGGAATCGCTGCTGAAGCAGAAAGAATTAGATCTGGCGGCGCGCGAGGCGGCCCTGGAGAAAGAATGGGAACGCAAGGGTCAGACCAAAATTCGCGAGCTGGAACATCGCGCTTCAGAGGTAATCGCGAAGTTTGAAGAACAATCGCGGCAAGCTATTGAACAAATCGCCCAGGGGCTGGAACAACGCAAGGCATCGGAGAACGCTCTGCGCAAAGTCTCGAAGACCAAGCGCGAGTTTACGGAAGCGTTAGACGCGGAAATCCATGCCGGATCCGGCGCTGAAAAATCGGCTCAGCCGGCGCGATTAAAAATCGTGGAGGGCGCTCGCATTCGCATGAAGGGGGTTCGGCAACCGGCTCGGATCCGGCGGATTCTGGGTGACGGCACGCTTGAAGTGGACGCCGGTGTCATGAAGATGAAGATTACGGTGGACGATGTGGAAGAGGTTCTGGATGCGTTGCCCGATGCGGCGATGCTGCCCAAGGGTGTCTCCTATACGCAGGGCCCGCGCTGGGATATATCGTATCGGGAAGTCAATATCATCGGACAACGGGCCGAAGAAGCTTGCGAACAGGTAGACAAGTTTTTGGATAGCGCGGCACTGGCGCAGGTGGACCGGGTGCGTGTGGTTCACGGTCACGGAATGGGGATTCTTCGCAAGGCCGTGACCGATCTGCTAACGAAAAATCCCCACGTCGAGAAGTTTTATCCGGCGTCGCCAGCGGAAGGCGGTACGGGCGCTACTGTCGTGGAACTCAAGACTTAAACGGGCTTCAGCACTTGCTGAATTGCCAGAAGTGCCTGCTCGCAATCGGCGCGAGGCACATCGTAGTGAGTGACAAGCCGGACCAGTGTTCCACCGACTCCATTCATGCGAACGCCATGCAGTTGCAAGCGCTGGCTAAATTCCGCCGGCGTCAACCCGCTTCCGGCGATATCGAAAATTACGATGTTGGTCTGAACCTTTGCCGGATCGATGGCGACTCCCGGGATCAGAGAGAGCTGTTGGGCTAGGAAGCGCGCGTTGTCGTGATCTTCGGAAAGACGCTGGGGCATATCTTCGAGCGCGATTATTCCCGCAGCCGCCAACACGCCCGCCTGGCGCATGCCGCCGCCAAGCCGCTTGCGATACAACCGGCCGCGGGCGATTGCATCCGCGCTGCCAACCACCATCGATCCCACCGGCGCGCCCAATCCCTTGGACAGACAGAACATCACGGAATCCACTGGTTGCGCGATAATCGCCACCGGTAGACCGCTGGCGGCTTGGGCGTTGAAGATTCGCGCGCCATCTATGTGGACTTTCAAATCGCGCTCGTGGGCATTCGCGCAAATTTCGCCGATCACCTCCAGCGGATAGACAACCCCGCCGGCCATGTTGTGCGTATTCTCGATTTCAATTAACGACGTCGGTGCGTTGTGCGGACCGAAAGTGCGCAGGTGGCGCTCAATGGCCGGCCAGCGCAGGATGCCGTCTTCGGTTGTAATCGGACGCACCAGGCAACCCGAGAACCACGCCGTCATGGAGAGTTCCCAATCGAGAATATGCGCCCGCGAATCGCAGATTACTTCTTCACCATGCTGGGTGTGCATCTTAATGGCGATGGTGTTTCCCATGGTGCCGGTAGGAACGAAAAGCGCGGCCTCCTTAGCGAATATTTGAGCCGCCCGCAGTTCCAGGCGATTGACAGTGGGGTCTTCTCCATAGACGTCGTCTCCCACGTCGGCTTCGGCCATGGCGCGCCGCATCGCGTCAGTGGGGCGAGTGACGGTATCGCTGCGGAGATCGATGATGTGCTGATGCATGTCCTAAATAAACTGGGCGAAAACTTCGTTCGAGAGCAGCACGCCACGATCGGTCAAGCGCAACGTCTGGCCATCGGTCTCCAGCAGACCACCTTCCAGGAAGCGATGAATCGGCTCAGCGTATCGCTGCCATTCGGCAACGTCGGGCCTGATGCCGGCACTCAGACGCAAGCCCACAAAGAAGCGCTCCTCCACCGAATTTGCCGCGGTGCTTTCAATTCGTGTGGATTCGCTCCGTTCGGTAAGGCTGACGTAATCGGCGGCGTTCTCGACGTTCTGCCAGCGCCAGACTCCGTCGAAGGAATGGGCATCGCTTCCAAAACCGAAGTACGGCGCAAGCTGCCAATATTTCAGATTGTGTAACGACTCGCAACCCGCTTGCGCGAAGTTGGAAATCTCATAGCGCAATAAGCCCACGGCGGCAAATTGTTCCACGCCCGAGTCGTAAAAATCTGCGATCGTGTTTTCGCTGGGAACATCGGACGCACCGTATCGCACGCCGCCCAACAGCATCTCTTTGCCCAGGCGGCTTTCTTCATCCACCTCTAACATGTAAATGGACGCATGATCCGGGGCAAGCCGTTTTATCCCATCGAGCGACTGCTGCCAACTCGCGGGATTCTGTCCTGGCAAGCCCGCAATCAGGTCCAGATTGATGTGATCAATTCCCGCGTCGCGAAGGATGGCGACATCTGCGGCAACGGTTTCAGCGCTGTGTTTACGGCCGGTCCGCGCCAGTTCGCTACGAACGAAAGATTGCACGCCTAAGCTGGCGCGATTGATGCCGGCTTTGCGCCACGCTTTCGCTTTCTCCGCTGTGATGCTGCCCGGTGCGCACTCGATGGTGGCCTCCGTCCAATCGCCGGGGATGACAGATAATATCGGGGCTAATGCTTCCGGGTCGATTTGACTGGGCGTGCCGCCGCCGAGGTATACCGAATCCGGCGCGCAGGGCCAGGGAAATGACGTTAACTCAACGCGGAGCGCCGCCAGATAACGGGGCTCCAGATCGCGCGGCAATACGCCTGAAGCGAAATTGCAAAAAGTACATTTCTGGCTGCAAAAAGGATAAGCGATGTACACGCCGCAGGGCTTCACAGCGTGACTTCTTCACCAATCTGCTTGCTGATGGCGGCAGCGATCAGAGCGTTCAGCGTCTCACCGGTTTCGGGCAGTACGAACGCTTCGCGACTGGGATCCCAGACAAGTTTAAAGCTCTTGGAATGGGCCGATACCCAGATCTGTTTCACCGGCGCATTGGGGCTGACTACGAATTTGCCAGGCGGCTCTTCGAACTCAATGGCCAGAGCGCCTGAGTTGAAATCCGCTTCGACGCCGTGTTCATCGGCTGCGGCCGAGAGCTTATTGTAGAGGCCTTCCAGAGCCTCGTCGGCACGTTTTTTAAACTCCTGATCATCCATAAAGGCCAGTAAACTTAAAGATAACCTTTTTCCGCGTCCGCCGTCTCATTCGTAGCATCAGAGTCATAGCATCTGCTAACCTTGGAACCGCTCAATGGACGCTGCCTGTCTTCGCCACACCGACTTGCCTCACACGTCGCGGCTCTTCGCCGACTTCCTTTACCATTTTGATCGGGTCCGGCAATTTTATTCCCATAATCCGGCAGATTTCAATTCATTCGCCGCGGCTGCCGGAGAAATTGAGTATCCCGCCGAACGACGAGCTGCGTTGGTGGCTGCATTACGTGTGCAAAATGGCGACTCTCCGTCGCTCGAACTTCTGGCGAAGCCCAATACGGTAGCCGTCGTTACGGGGCAACAGGTCGGATTGTTTTCCGGTCCCGCTTATACGATTTATAAGGCGCTAAGCGCGGTGCGGCTGGCTGCCGAACTGAGCGCGAATAATGTGCCGGCGGTCCCGATTTTCTGGCTCGCCACGGAGGACCATGACTTCGCCGAAGTCGATCATGCCTGGGTGTTCGGTAAAGCCCAGCAGCCGATCGGATTTCATGTCGACGGGAAGAATACCGGACAGCGGCCGGTTGGCGGAGTGGAACTCGAATCTATTCCAATCGACGAGTTGCGCAAGGCTCTATCCGATCTTCCTTTCGGAAGCGAGGTTACGGATTTAGTTGCCGCGGCATATCCGGCCGGCGTCACATTGGGCGAGGGTTTTCGGCGGCTCTTGCAATCTTTATTGAGCCGCTACGGCATCCTTTACCTGGATCCACTGCATGCCGACATTCGGAAGATTGCGGCTCCGATTTTGCGCCAAGCGGCGGCTTCGGCCTCGGAACTGAAAGCTCGCTTGCTGGAACGGAATAAAGAATTAGCGGCGGCCGGTTACCATGCGCAAGTTCATATTGAGCCGCGAACGTCACTGTTCTTTTTGCTCGATAACGGGAAGCGAATTACGTTGCGGCAGCAGGAACAGGATTATGTCGCCAAGGATCATCGCTATTCGCCGGCCGAGCTTGCGGAACGCGCTGAAGAGCTTTCGCCAAACGCGTTATTGCGCCCGGTAATTCAAGATTATTTGTTGCCGACGGTTTCGTATGTTGGAGGCCCGGCGGAGTTGGCCTATATGGCGCAAGGGCAGGTGCTGTATCAATCGCTATTGGGCCGGATGCCGGTAATGACCGCTCGCAGCGGGTTTACCATTTTGGATTCGCGCGCCGACAAGCTAATGCGGCGCTATCATCTGACTTTGCCGGCCATACTTAAAGGCGATGGCGCACTGCGGGAATCGATTTCACGGGCCATTGTGCCGCCTGCGCTGCACCAGCGCGTCTCCGATACCACCGCCGAGGTTTCACGGCAGCTGGGGCGATTGCGTCAGGATTTTCTGGCGTTCGATCCTACGCTGGCATCGGCTTTAGATAAGAGCGGGGCGAAGATTTTGTATCAATTGGAAAAGATCGGCCAGAAGGCCGGACGCGAAGCCCTGCGTCGCGACCAGCGCGCTATCGACGATGCCGAATTCCTTACCGGCCTGATCGATCCGCAAAAACATCTGCAGGAACGTTTCTATTCCATCCTGCCGTTTCTCGCCAAACACGGACTGGACCTGATCGATCAGATTTACGAAAACGTGCGTGTCGATTGTCACGATCACCAACTTTTGGTCGTGTGATTCCACTGCGGCGCGGACGATTTAACTAAATCAATCGACCTTCAGCGAACCACAAGGAATTGTTGGTGGCCGAGGTGGGGGTCGAACCCACACGAAGAGTGAACTTCGACGGATTTTGAGTCCGTTGCGTCTGCCAGTTCCGCCACTCGGCCACGAAACTTTCACCATTGTAGCCGATTCGAAAGCATCTTTGGTTATACTGGCACGTGTCCTTTGCCGATTGGTTATTAGCGGATGTTCGCCTGCCGAAGGGCGTCCATAGCGCGCCGGAATCCGAGCATTCCTGGTGGCGGGTTATGTGCCTCACCGGTGTGGATTACTTTTCTACGCTCGGGTATCAACCCGGCATCGCTTTTCTCGCCGCGGGTCTGCTATCGCCGCTAGCGACGCTCATCCTGGTACTGGTGACGCTGTTCGGCGCGCTCCCTGTTTATAATCGCGTGGCGGCAGCGAGTCCTTATGGGAACGGCAGCGTCGGTATGTTGGAAAAAATATTTCCACGATGGACCGGCAAAACTTTTGTGCTGGTCCTGCTTGGGTTCGCGACCACGGATTTCGTAATCACGATCACACTCTCCGCCGCCGACGCTGCCGCTCACGTAACGCAAAATCCGTTTGTGCCCGAGTTCATGAAAAGCCAGATGGGCGTTACGATCGTGCTGCTTATCATATTGGGTGCGATCTTCCTTCGCGGATTTAGAGAAGCGATCGGGATCGCGGTCGTCCTGGTAGCGCTGTACTTGAGTCTCAACGTAATCGTGACCGTGGTCGGGATTTCCCGTGTGCTGGAAAATCCTGAACTGATCACCAACTGGAAGAATGCCGTGCTTGCCCAGAACAGTAATCCGCTGGCGATGATCGGCCTCTGTCTGTTCCTATTTCCGAAATTAGCGCTGGGCCTGTCGGGATTTGAAACCGGTGTTGCTGTGATGCCGCTGATACGAGCGAAGGACGCCGAGGAGCGCGTTAAGAATACGCGCAAGCTGCTGGGGACCGCCGCGGTGATCATGAGCGTTTTCCTGATGGCCACCAGCTTTCTGACTTCGCTGCTGATTCCCGCTCCATTGTTTAAAGAAGGCGGCGAAGCAAACGGCCGGGCCCTGGCTTATCTCGCGCACAAATTTCTGGGCGATGGATTTGGAACACTATACGACATCAGCACGATTTTGATTCTGGCATTCGCGGGAGCATCGGCCATGGCGGGTTTGCTGAACCTGATTCCGCGTTACCTGCCCCGGTTCGGAATGGCGCCCGAATGGGCCCGTGCTTCGCGGCCGCTGGTTCTGGTGTTCATGGCTATTTCATTTGCCGTCACCTACTTATTTAATGCCAGCGTCGACGCCCAGGGCGGCGCGTACGCAACGGGCGTTCTGGTGTTGATCACATCAGCGGCGTTCGCGGTTACCATCTCGGTGTGGAAGAGCGCTCTTCGCTGGCCATTTCTATTGATCGCGATTGTTTTCGTTTACACCACGGCTTTGAATGTCTATGAACGTCCGGAAGGAATCAAGATCGCGTCGTTCTTTATTGGCGCAATGATCTTTACTTCCGTGGTATCGCGGGCAATGCGCTCCACTGAATTGCGGATCTGCAATCTGGAACTGGACGACGTGGCAACAGCGTTGCTGGCCGAAGATGAGGACCAGATTATCAGGCTGGTGGCGCGGCGGCCCCGCGTCGAAACCGAGGCATCGCTCGACGACGCCGAGCGCGAAATCCGCTACGTTCACAACCTCGGCCCAGAAGAACAAATTATCTTTTTCGAACTCGAGCGGGGAGACGCATCGGAATTCGAAGAGACTCTGCAGGTGATGGGTGAACGTCTGGGAAAGCATGCGATTCTGAAGGCCCGAAGTCCAGTGGTGGCGAATGCGGTGGCGGCGATGCTGATCCACCTGGAACAGACCACCGGACAACTGCCGCACGGCTATTTCAAGTGGACCGAAGGTAACCCCATCGGCAACCTATTCAAGTTTCTATTTCTTGGGGAAGGCGATGTCGCGCCGATTGTCCATGAGGTTTTGCGACGCGCGGTACCCGACCCGAAACGCCGGCCGGTGGTGCACGTGGGCTAACGCTGCAACTCTCGCGATCGCTCCAACATCTTCTTGCCCTCATCAGTCTTGCCTGCCTGGATCATCGTCTGACCCAGGATGTAATGGGCGGAGGCGTTGCGCGGGTCAAGCACTAGCGCCCGCCGCAGAATGCCTTCGGCGTTTTGAAGATCGCCGCGCTTCCAATAGGATTTCCCCAAAAGAATATAGGGGCCGCTATAGTTCGGGTTCAGCCAGATAGCGCGCTGCAGTTGCGGGATGGCAAGATCCCACTGCTCACGGCGCGTGTAGGCATCGCCGAGCTTGTAATAAGCCATCGCGAAGTTAGGATTTAAAGCGATTTCCTGAGTCAGCTCCTCCACCGCTTTGTCGATTTGCGCGCGATAGATAGCCAATTCTCCCAAGAGGTAATGCGCTTCCGGCAACTGGGGATTGATGGCCAGGGCTTTCCCAAGTTCACTGAGGGCGTCCTCTTCAAACTCCTGGCGAACCATCAACTGGGCTGTTAGCAGGTGCGCGGCCGCTGAGTTGGGGGCAACCCCAAACATCACCGCATAGGCCGCCATGGCTTTGTCAGGTTGACGGGCTTGGGCGTAGGCATTCCCTAGCATATAGTTGACTTCGATGCCGTTTACGCCCGACTGGGAGGCCTTTTCCAACCATGGAATGGCTTCCCGAACTTTGCCGGAAAGGTAAAAGCTTTGCCCGAGAAGCAACACCGATTCGCGGTGGTCTTTCGAGCCCTCGCTCTCCGATTCCAGCGTCTTTATGAACGCTTCGGCGGCTTTCACGTATTGGCGCTGCTTATAGAGCGTCAAGGCATCCTGGTGCGGGGTGGAGGGGATGGATTGGTAGGAAAGAAGGGCGGAAAGCAAAGCTACTAACACAATCCAATTATAATCGGAACTGTGATATCGAGCCGCCTGCTAATCTGCCTGTACCTGCTTGCCGAGGTAGTATGGGCGGCGGAAACCGCGCAGGATTGGGCTCGTCGGGCGCAGGAACTGAAGGCCAAAGGCGATGCTGTCAATGCGCTGAGTGCATTCGAACGAGCTGCGGAACTGGATCCGAAATCGGCTCAAATCGAAGATGAAATCGGTTTTCTGCTGGCGGCGACAGGCCGTCAACCTGACTCGATCGTTCATTTTGGCCGCGCCATTCGGCTGGATCAAGGATATTCGCCGGCGCATTACCATTTAGGTGTCGCTTATTGGCTTGCGGGTGACGCTACCAAGAGCATTCCTGAATTGGAAGAGGCCGTGCGATTGCGCCAAGAGGATGCCGAATATCGGTATCGCCTGGGGGCGGCCTACAACGCAGTGGGCCAGACAGACTCGGCGATCCGCGAACTGGAAGTGGGTTTGAGGCTCCGGCCGAAATACGCCGGCCTGTGGAATGAGCTCGGGCTGGCGAGACAGCGTCTGGCCGACTTGCCCCGTGCAATCGAAGCCTTCCGCAAGGCAGTGGAAATAGAACCGCGGGATGTCGAGGCCCGGAACAATTTGGGAATAAACCTTGTTAATACGCGAGAAGCCGATGCGGCAATCAGGGAATTTCAAAAAGTTCTGGAACTGGATCCGGCCAATCTGATGGCGCGAATCAATATCGGATTCGCTTACTTACAGAAGGCCGACCTGGAAAAGGCTGTCAGCCAGTTTCGCGGCGTGATCGCCGATCATCCCGGTTCGGCTATTGCACACTACGACTTAGCGGTTGCGCTGAAGGCCAGAGACGACCTGGAGAACGCGAATCGCGAACTCGCGCTCGCCCTATCGCTCGACTCCAACATGAGTGAGGCACACTACACGCTCGGTATCATTGCCTGGCAAAGCGGGGATTTTGCCGCGGCGATTGCTGAGATGGAGACGGCCATTCGCCTACGCCCGGAGTATGCGGAGGCTTACTTTATGCTGGGCACGGCCCGCAAGCAAAAGGGTGATTTAGAGGGTGCGGTGGCTGCACTGCGGGAGGCGATCCGGCTAAATCCCTCGGATTCCGGTCCCTACAATACCTTGGGTCAGGTTCTGCGGCAAAAGGGTGACATTGAGGGAAGTAGGGCGGCGTTTGCCGAGGGTGCGCGGGCAAAAGCACACAAAGAAGCAGAGCTCGGCGAGATGCTCAAACGGAAGTAAGCCGTGAGTAAGGCCGGCTACTAATCTATCCATATTAGAGCGGCGTAATGGATCCATACTAGGTCAGCACTGCGACCGTCACCAGCAAATTCAAGCACATCCGGATAGTAACCTTTTTTAACAAATGCGTAACAAACTGCGTATGCTCAACAATTTAATGGTCTAAAAGGATTTAACAGTATCAAACTCACGACAGCTTGCGTACTTCACACAAACGCCATAAACTGAGAACCGATCCAAATCAGGGGTTCGTCAGGGCAACGTAGCACGCCCTTTTTAGTAAGATCCCGTCAGAGGTTATTCCTAGGAGAATAGAATGAGCGACTCACCGTTTAGAGTTGGCCTTCGAGTCTTGTTTGCCCTGTGTTTACCATTGCTGCTGATCAGCAACATATACGGGCAACAGATATTCGGCAATATTGTTGGTACAGTTACTGACCCCACCGGCGCGGGAATTCCGGGCGCTAAGGTGACGGTCACAGATCAAAACAAAGGGACCGTTTCCGAAATGGTCACCAACGAATCTGGCAACTATCAGAAGAATCAGCTGATTCCTGGTACATATCGGATTGACATCGCTGCCTCGGGATTCCGTGGCGCAGTCAGCCGGGACGTGGTTGTCAGTGTCGATCAGACTGCTCGCATCGATTTCGGTCTGCAAATCGGCGATATCACCCAACAGGTGGAAGTGACGGCGGCCGCGCCGCTGTTGCAATCCGACAAGGCCGACGTGGCCACCACCTATAACACGCAGCAATTGCTGAATCTTCCTTCGTTCGATCGCAATTTTCAGGCTTTTGAACTGCTCACCCCAGGCGCCCAGCGGCTGACGTGGAACCACGCAGCCAGCGAAAACCCGCAGGGTAGCGAACAGATTCAAGTGAACGGCCAGCCATTTAGCGCAACCGGATATGAACTGGATGGCACGACAAATCAGGATCCTATCCTTGGCATTATCGTGATCAATCCGAACCTGGACGGTGTAACGGAAGCTCGCGTTTCGGGACAGAACTACGACGCGGAATTCTTCTACACGGGAGCGGGACTGGTAAACGTCTCCACCAAATCGGGTACGAATCAGATTCACGGTTCGCTGTTTGAGTTCCTCCGCAACAATTCGCCGGGATTCCAGTCGTTTGCCCGAAACCCGTTCAACTCGGCTGAAAATTCCACTGTTCCGCCTACAAAGTGGAATCAATTCGGTGGAGCTATCGGGGGCAAGCTAATCAAGAACAAGCTTTTCTATTTTGGCGATGCGCAGCTTACCCGCCGCCGCGATGGATCGAGCGTGAAGACATCGGTGCCAACCGCGGCCGCCCGTAACGGCGACTTAAGCGGTTACATCAACTCTGGCAACAACATCATTTACAATCCGTTCACGGGCGACCCGACCACGGGTTTGGGGCGGCAACCGTTTGTGAACAACGTGATTCCGACCAATCTTTTGAGCCCGCAAGCGTTGAACGTGCTGAAGCTAATTCCACTGCCGAACTCTGCTGGCGATCCGGGCGCCCCCTATCGTAACAACTATGTGGCGAGCGGTTCGCGTTCCTTCGACGTCAATTCCTGGGATACACGCTGGGATTACTTCATTAACGAGAAGTCTTCCTTGTTTGGGCGTTATAGCAACCAGGCCTATACGCAGAACGCAGCAGGAGCGTTTGGCGCTCTCGCTGGTGGTCCGGCGCTGGACAACATCAATTTCGCCGGTGTTTCCGACGTGAAAAATCAGAGCATCGCTATCGGATACAACCGCACGTTCAGCGCAACGCTTGTAAACGAATTGCGTTTCGGCTATATGCGTTATCGGGTTCAGGTACTGCCGAACGGCCTTGGTACTTCGCCGGCAACCGCAGCCGGCATCCCTGGACTGAACATCGATCCTTTCTATACATCGGGTCTACCGTACTTTGATCTCCAGGGCGATGCCGAAGAGAAGTTCGGCTACAGCTTGGGAGCCAATCAATGTAACTGTCCCCTGAATCAGCGCGAACAGCAATATCAGTGGATTGATAACCTGACGAAGATTCGCGGCAATCACTCCATCAAGGTCGGCGCCGATTTGCGTTATGCCTTAAACCTGCGCGTGCCCAGCGATTCGCACCGCGCTGGTGAATTGACGTCTGCCCCGGGCTACACCGCCAATGTTCTTTCGTCGAACGGAAATACCTCCGGTGGATTGGGTTTGGCGACGTTTCTGTTAGGCGAGGTTACCCACTTCAACCGCTACGTCAGCAGCAGTACGGATGCGCAGGAACGCCAGAGACGCTTCTTCTTCTACGGACAGGATACGTGGCGCCTCAGTCCCAAATTGACGATTAATTACGGCATGCGCTGGGAAATGATCTTCCCGGAGACTGTGAATAAGGCCGGTAACGGCGCCAACCTCAGTCTGGAAGATGGACTCCTGCACGTCTTTGGTGTTGGCCAAACTTCCAGCCACGGTATTCAGAATATGAACTGGGCAAACTTCGCTCCTCGCATCGGTATTGCCTACCAGATCAATCCGAAGACCGTTGTTCGCGCCGGTTACGGCTGGGCTTACTCGCTGGGAACCTTTGGAACCAGCTTCGGCCACAACGTAACTCAAAACGTCCCCGTTCTGGCCAACCAGAATCTAAACGCACCGACGGCATTCGGTGGGGTGTTTACACTCGCTCAAGGTCCCCCGACTCTGGTGCTAAGCCCGATCAACCAAACGACGGGGACAACACCGCTGCCGACGGGCGTCAATGGTAAGGTACGTCCGGCCGATGTGCGCTTACCCCGCACGGAAGCCTATAACCTAACCGTTGAGCGCGCCATCTCGAACAAATTCGTGGTCTCGGCCGGCTACGTGGGCAACGTTGGACGCCATGCGTTTAATTTGCCTAGCGGCCAGGTGATCAACGCCAATCAGCCCGCTTTCGTACCTGGAGTTTCAAACTTGAACCTTAACAGGCCATATTTCGCGAAGTTTGGCTGGACGCAGGACATCGATTTTTACTGCGACTGTGCTAACACCCGATATGACTCGTTGCAGGTACAGGCCACCGTACGTAACCTGGCGGGTGCGACCGTGCAGTTCAATTACACCTTGCAGCGTACTATCGGCGATAACGGCGACAGCTATACGTTCCTCTATAATCGACCGCTTGGGTACGGCAACAGCGACGGCCTGAGCCGCCATCTTGTCACGGTGGCCGAGAACTGGGATATCCCATTCGGCAAGGGCAAGAAGTATGGCGCCAATATGTCCAGACCACTCGATTGGGTAGTGGGTGGATGGGCAATTAATGGCGTTACCACTTACACCAGTGGCCGCACGTTTACTCCCAATATCGGGACCTTCCCCGCAGGAGTGCAACGCCCGAACGTTGGACCTAGCGGCCGTCCCGACGTGGGCACCGCAGATGCCTACTCGGCTGGCGGAGCCACCGGCGACCGCAATCAATTCTTCGCGGGCCTTTACAACATTCCTGGCAATCCTGCCAGCGGATTGAGCGGAGCCTACGCGATCCCCGCAAACAACGCCTTTGGCAACTACGGCTACAACACGCTGTTTGGACCCAAGTTCATTCAGCAGGATATGTCGTTGGCGAAGCGCTTCTCGCTTATCGGTGAGAATCGCCTGCGCATGGAACTACGAGCCGAAGCGTTCAACGTGTTCAACCACACGAACCTGGATAATCCGAATAACGACATTACCAGCCCCACGGTTGGCCAGATCACCGGCCTGCCGGGTGCGTTCGGTACGATGCGCCGGTTCCAGTTCGCGGTCCGCTTCGACTTCTAGTCGAATCTGGTCGATATAAAAAGGGGGGGCGGGAAACCGCTCCCCTTTTACTTTTGCAGGCCAAATTTCCGCGTCATGAATCAAGCCGTTCCATTGGCCGTCTTCCTCGCGATTACTCCCGGTGTGATCGCGCAAGTGCTTCCAACCTTTAATAAAGACATCGCTGCGCTAATCTTCGAAAATTGTTCCCCCTGTCATCGTCCCGGCGAATCCGCGCCATTCAGTTTGCTGACTTATACCGACGTCCTGAAGCACGCCAAGCAAATTGCGGCGGTCACGAAAAGTCGCTTCATGCCACCCTGGCTACCGGATGCGGGTGTGTTCAAATTTGCCGAAGAGCGCCGGCTAAGCGACTCTCAAATTCAGCTCATCAACCGCTGGGTTGTCGCGGGAAGCCAGGAAGGCTTGGCAAGCGACCGTCCTGCGCCGCCTAAATTCACAAGCGGCTGGCAACTCGGCGAACCGGATTTGGTGCTGACGTTGGCTGAGCCTTACACGCTTGCCGCGGAGGGTCCGGATGTGTACCGGAATTTTCTATTTCACTTTCCTCTCGATAGTCTGAGGAATGTGCGGGCGCTCCAGATTCGCCCGGGCAATGAACGCATTGTGCACCATGCCAATCTGCTGATCGACCGGAATCAATCAACGCGGTGGAAGGATCACCAGGATGGACAAACCGGTTTCCCGGGAATGGACCTGAAGATCGAAACGGCCGTCCTTGATCCGGAAAGTCATTTCCTTTTTTGGAAGCCGGGCTCAGTGCTGGCGCAGGAATCGCCGGGAATGGCTTGGCAAATCGAGCCAGGCACCGATCTGGTCTTGAATATGCACATGCAGCCCTCGGGTAAGCCTGAGACCGTACAGCCCTCGATTGGTTTATATTTCTCCGAAGAGCCGCCACGTCTGCGTCCCCTGCTTTTGCAACTTGAAAATGACGCGGCGCTTGATATTCCCGCCGATGCGCGCGCTTTCTCCGTGACGGACAAATTCACGTTGCCCGTTGCCGTCGATCTTCTCGGCATTTATCCGCATGCTCATTATCTGGGCCAGGACGTCGAAGTCATCGCGCAATTACCTGGCGGAGGGAAGAGTGAACTGCTCCACATCCGCCATTGGGATGTGAAATGGCAAGCAGTCTATCGTTACAAGTCGCCAGTTTATCTGCCGATGGGGACGACGATTTCGATGCGCTGGACGTACGATAATTCAAGCGCGAATCCGGCGAATCCAAATCGGCCACCGCAGCGCGTAACCGCCGGCGATCAGGCTACCGATGAAATGGGGCACGTCTGGTTGCAGATCCTACCGCGCGGCCCGGGCGACAAGCGTGCGGTGATTCGCGAAGCCGTGATGCGCAAACTGCTGCTCCGCGATTCGAAAGATTTCACGGCGCATTTCAATCTGAGTGGTCTTCTGCAAGCCAAAGGCGACCACACCGGTGCCATAACCGAGATGGGCGCAGCGATACGTCTTCATCCGCGCGACGAAGTGGCGCTCAATACCCTGGGGGCGTTCCTTCAACTGGCCGATAAGCCGCAGGAAGCGGAGGTGCAATATAGAGAAGCGTTGAAGGTGAGGCCGGAGTATCCCGACGCGCACTACAATCTTGCCCTGCTGCTGATTTCACGAGACGCTGTTGACGAGGCGATCCCGCACCTGCGCGAAGTTTTGCGATCGCGGCGCGGCGATGCAAGGGCGCTCCAGTATCTGGCGGATACGCTTGCAGTAAGGGGACACAAATTCGCTCGCGCTGGCGACTTGCGGTCCGCTACGGCCGACTTCCGCGAGGTAGTGGCATTGACTCCGGACAGCTCCGATGCCTGCACGAACCTGGGTGTGGCGCTGGCCATGCAAGGCGACTTAACGGCGGCGGGCGATCTATTTGAACGCGCTGTGAAACTGAAACCCGACAACATGGTGGCGAGGCAGAACCTTGACCGCGTACGCGCCCAACTAGTCGGCGGCAAGCAATAATTGGGCGGCGATACTGTCCGGGAATGGCTTTAAGTATCGTTGCAGAACTTGACGCCGAGCCACGGATTGCCGGCCGGTTCCATATACTTTTGCGAGTTCGAAGTAGGCCCGCCGCAGCGAAGGGTCGAGTAGGATTGCGCGATTGAGGTTACGAATGGCGCAACCCTGATCGGCCGCTTCTTCGCAAGCGATTCCAAGGTCGAGCGCCAAGACGGCGTTGTTGGAATCTTTAGCAAGAGCCGCGGAGAATAATCCCCTTGCGTCAGCGGGCCGGCATTGTTGGAGGAGCACGGATCCGAGCGCCTCGAGTACTTCCGGATCCCCGGAAATCGGCTGCGGAAGAGTAGTAGTTAATAGGCGCACGGACTCAAGCGCCATCGTCGACGATCGATGCTCTTCGGCAATTGCCAAAGAGGCCAGTCCGAAATTTCTCTGCCTGATGCTGACGTCCGGCTCATGCCAGGCGGCTACGTGCAAGGGCGGGTTTCTGACGCTCGCGACTGAAACATCGGGACGGCGCAAGATTCGATGGTCGGTTACGGCTGCATGCGCGACATCGTTCGCATCGCGCGATGGCATGTGACAGCTGGTGCACTCGGCGAGTGACGGCGGATGTGAGATTTGGGAAAGCTGTTGATGGCACGAAGTACAAATCTGCCTCACTTGCCGCTTACGATCCGCGACCACATCGCCGTGAGGATCGTGACAAGTGCCGCACCACACTGTTCCGCCGCGAGCGCACGCGATATCGGCAAGCTGTTCTACCTGACTGACAGCCCGGAGGTCTATGACCGGTTTCGCTACATATACCGAAAAGACCTGCTCCAATGGCAGACCCGCACGGAAATCCCACCAGTCTTTGCCAGGATTCAAGATACGCATCGCGCCTTCCAGGGGACACTGCTCGCAGACACTATCGCGGGCCCGCGCACTGAGCGTAGCTGGATTTACGATGTTCTGTTTGGAATGGTGCGCTATATGGGCGGCCGAGGGTCCATGGCAACGCTCGCAAGAGATCGAAGTGAACGGGATCTCTTGATAACGATTGTTGCTTCCTTCAATCAGATGCACCGCCCCTGTATGGCAGAACAGGCAGCCGGACGAAATTTCGTGATCGAAGTCGAGGTGACGTTCCGGTTCATAACCAGGCGTCAGATCCCAACCCTTACGTGTCGTGTAATACGATGCCGGCGATTGAAACAGGTATTTCCCAATCCGAACCAGAAAACTCTTCCCCACTATGCCGGCGCCTACCGCATAAGCCACGGGATGTTCGGCGAAACGTCCACCTTCGCTTAGGCGATGAATCATCGTGTCGTTAAGTTGAATGATGTCGATCGTACTGCCCGATGGCTTGTGAACGATTCGCCCACCGCCATTGTCGCCAGGAGCCGAAATGGAGTTTGCCATCGCGGTAGGACGATAGTTAGCGGTCTCCCGGGGATGGCAACTCGCGCAGGCAGGTTCCTCCGCGAACGCCGCAGCCAAGGTGATGACAAAACAAATCACCCCATACTTCATAACATTCGGTAACATAGTTGAAACGGGCGGCCGGTCACATTTGTCCTTCTCCAGCATGCTTCCGAAGTCGCTCATCTTTGTGTTTTGGATGCTTCCGCCAGTGATTGCATTTACTTTCACTGACGACAAAATTATTCCCTCGGAAACATGTAAACTGCGGCACGCTTTTTCGCGCCAACCTTTTTCGTGTCGACAAGGAAGGCCGTAGTGCCGACGCGCCGGAGGTTTATACAATCGATCTGCGCCACCGCAGGCGTCTTCACTTTCGATCAATTGGTGCAAGGACTTCCCTTAGGTTTTCAATTCGTCAATGTAGCGCGCGAGGCCGGATTGCGCATGAAGACCACGTTCGGCAGCGAAAAGCGGAATCGTTTTTTGCTCGAGACTACCGGATGCGGCGTCGCGTTCTTCGACTATGACGATGACGGTTGGCTGGACATCTTCCTGGTGAATGGAACGCGCTTTGAAGCGAAATATGCCAAGGGGGAAGAGCCCACGGGCCGTCTTTACAAGAACAATCGCGACGGTACTTTCACCGATGTAACCGCTAAAGCGGGTCTGGTTAGAACGGGCTGGGGGCAAGGCGTTTGTGTGGGCGACTATAACAACGACGGCCATGAGGACCTCTTCGTAACGTATTGGGGCGACTGCGCGCTGTATCGAAACAACGGCAACGGAACGTTTACCGATGTCGCGTTGAAGGCGGGTGTGACTAGCCGTACAACTACTGGTCTGCAGCGCTGGAACACGGGCTGTGCATTCCTGGATTACGATCGTGACGGCCACCTGGATTTATTTGTGGCCAACTATATCGACTTCGATCCGAAGACCGCGCCTCTGCCCGAATCGGGCCCGTGTCTCTATAAAGGGTTGGTAGTCGCCTGCGGTCCTCCAGGCTTACAAGGGGGAAAGAATATTCTGTTTCACAACAACGGCGACGGTACGTTCACTGACGTATCGGAGACCTCGGGCATTCTTAAAACGCCGGGAACATACGGGCTTGGGGTGTTGGTAGCGGACTTCGATAATGACGGCTGGCCCGACATCTACGTGGCCAACGATTCCACCTCATCGGCACTCTATAAGAACAACCACGATGGCACGTTTACCGATGTAGCAATCGAAGCCGGCGTTGCTTATAGCGCCGACGGTAAGCCGCAAGCGGGAATGGGCGTATCGGCCGTGGACTTCGATTGTGACGGCCAACTCGATATTGTCAAAACCAATTTCGCCGGCGATACGTCGAGCTTGTATCGTAATCAGGGAAACGGATTTTTTGAAGACATGACGTTTCAAACCGGTTTGGGAAAGAATACGCGCTTCCTTGGCTGGGGTGTGGGTTTTCTTGATTTCGATAACGATGGATGGCCCGATATTTTCGTGTGCAACGGACACGTGTACCCGGAAGTTGGCGAGAATGACGCCGAGTCCGGTTATCGAGAGCGCAAGGTGTTGTACCGCAATTTGGGTAACGGTAAGTTCGCCGATGTGTCGATGGATGGTGGTCCTGGCATTCTGGAAAAAGTGCCGGGGCGTGGGTGTGCCTTTGGGGATTTCGATAACGACGGCGACATCGACGTGGTTGTGAATTGCATCAACGATGTTCCGCAACTGCTCCGCTGCGATCAGACGATCAAGAACAACTGGATCAAGGTGAAGACGGTGGGAACGAAGTCGAACCGCTCCGGCATTGGGGCTCGCATCATTTGTACAACGGATGGTCCGCACCGGCAAATGGACGAGGTTCGCAGCGGCGGCAGTTATATTTCGCAGAATGACATGCGCGTGCACTTCGGATTAGGCAAGGCGGCGAAGGCCGACATTGAGATCCGCTGGCCCAGTGGAATAGTAGAAAAGTACCCTGGTACGACGGTAAATCAAATTCTGACGGTTGTGGAAGGGAAAGCGCCGAAATCGTGAAGCGCCGCGATTTGTTGAAGCTTCCGCTGCTATTGCCTGCGTTGGCTCGCGCGAAGGAAGCGGACGCAATGCCGTATTTCGTCGATATTGCGGCGAAAGCGGGCTTGACGGAACCCATCGTTTACGGCGCGCCCGACCATAAACAATTCATTCTGGAAACGAATGGGTGCGGCATCGCTTTTTTCGATTTCGACCATGACGGCTGGCTCGATATCTTTGTGCCTGGCGGTTCACGGCTGGATGCTGCGCCGCCTGCCACCAGCAATCGCTTATACAAAAATAATCGCGACGGGACATTCAGCGATGTCACCAAGAAAGCTGGCCTGGAGCGCGTTGCGTGGGTTTCAGGAGTCTGTATTGGCGATTATAATAACGATGGTTTTGACGACCTTTTCCTGAGCTGTTGGGGCCAGAATATTCTCTACCGCAACAATGGCAATGGAACATTCACCGATGTGACGAAGCAAGCGGGTCTGCTGAATCCTAAGCCGCGATGGGGCGCCGGGTGCACTTTCATCGACTACGATCGCGACGGATTTCTCGACCTATTCGTTAGCACTTACCTCGATTTCGATCCGAAAACGACCCCCAAGCCTGGTGCCGCGGAAAATTGCATGTGGAAAGGCATCGCCGTCAATTGCGGTCCGAAGGGCTTGCCGACAGGCCGGAACGCGCTGTACAAGAACAACGGCGATGGAACGTTCACGGATGTCTCTGAGGCGTCTGGTATCGCCAAGGCCGATAAGCGCTACGCCATGACGGCGGTGGCGGCCGATTTCGACGGCGACGGATGGCCAGATATTTTCGTCGCCTGCGATTCCACGGCTAGCATCCTCTATAAAAATCAGCATGACGGTACGTTCATCGATATCGGCCTCGAGTCGGGTGTTGCCTATAACGAAGATGGCCGGGAGCAGGCGGGTATGGGCGTCGGGATCGGCGACGTTTATAATTCTGGACGGCTGGACTTGTTCAAAACTCATTTCGCGGATGACACTCCGGTGCTCTATCACAACAAAGGCGGCGGGCTGTTTGAAGACGTCACGACCAAGGCTTCGCTCGGCGTTTTGACGCGCTATGTGGGCTGGGGAGCAGGTTTGGTGGATCTGGACAACGATGGCCTGCCCGATCTCTTTTTCGTCAACGGAAATGTATATCCGGAAGTGGAGCAATCGTTCGCCGAGTATAAATATAAGAATCCCCGGGTGGTGTTTCACAACAAGGGTGGCGGTGTGCTGCAGGACATCAGCGCACAGGCGGGTCCTGCAATTCTGGAGCCGCATTCCAGCCGCGGATGTGCGTTCGGCGACTTCGATAATGATGGCGATATCGACGTGCTGGTGATGAACATGGGGGAACCGCCGTCGCTATTGCGGAATGATTTGAAGGCGGCGAATCACTGGCTGAAATTAAAACTGATCGGCACAAAGTCAAACCGGACGGCGCTGGGTGCAACCGTAATCCTGACCGCGGGCGGACGCAGGCAGCGGCAAGATGTGTTGAGCCAATCCAGTTTTTATTCCCAAAGCGATTTACGGCTGCACTTCGGGTTGGGTGAAGCGGATGAGGCGTCGAGTATAGAAATTCGTTGGCCGCTGGGCCTTCGCGAAGTGTATACCAACGTGAAGGCGAATCAGATCCTGACGTTGAAAGAAGGTTCGGCGAAGTAGAAGAAGCTGTTGAAATCTATTGAAAAACCTGTGAGTAAGCGCTGAAAATCTTTGCTTACGTCGCTACTTCAACTCCGACGTACACTGCGGGCATCGCGTGGCTCCGAGAGCAATCTTGCTGAGGCAATAGGGACATTCTTTGGTGACAATCACCGGCACTGCTTCCGGCGCCTTGTGAAAACGGTTGACCTGTTTCACGATGAGAAAAATAACGAACGCGACTATTACGAAATCAAGAATTGTGTTGAGGAAGATTCCGTAGTTGATCGTGGCCGCGCCGGCCTTTTTCGCTTCCGCCAAAGAAGCGTACGCGACGGGCGACAAGTTGACGAACAAATTGGAAAAGTCGACCTTGCCAAGCAACAGGCCGATGGGCGGCATGATGACATCGTTGGTCAGCGATGAGACGATCTTCCCGAACGAGGCGCCGATGATGACACCGACCGCCAGATCGAGAACATTCCCTCGCATAACGAATTCTCTAAACTCTTTTGTCACTGACATACGAATGAAATCTCCTGTGCCGGCGTGTCCTGTTATCTTATATGACTTCCGATGCTTACCCGGTCGGATACGCTAGAGAGAATGCTTCCGACGTTTCCCGCCCAAAGTCTTCCGCTTGCCCGACTAGGAATGCTTGGACGCTCGCGGCTGTTTCCCCGTTTGCAGTGCTGGGTTCCGAGTGTCGCATTGCGAACGCCGAGCGCCGATGATGAGCGATGGCTTCACCACACAATCGGCGGGATTGAATATCTTTTTGGACAGCCGATTACGTTTACTCCGTTTGCCTCGGCGAAGCCCTGCTCGGCGCGATGCACCTTCTGTTCAGAGACGCTGCAGCATCGCGATTCCAACTTATTGTCGGCTTCCATCCGGCCCCAGGCGGACTATTTCGACGGCTTGCGCCGGGCGCTGGAGGAACTGAAACATCTGCCCTTATCGTTTTCTTTATCGGGCTTAGAGAATACGGACGATGCCAGTTGGCTGCTTCGTTTGCTGGATCAATTGGATTGCTTTGCAGCCACCGGGGGCACAGTGGAGGAGCGTGTTCTCTATACCAATGCCGCCGGTCTTTGCCGCGAGACCACAGGCGATGTTCTACTGCCCAGACTAGCGCAATTTAACCTGACCCGGGCCGAGATGTCCCGCCATTACTACAGCGGAGAAATCAATCAGCGCATCATGCGATTTCGCGCGGGGCAGCCAATCGTCCACCAGGATGTCTACGACGCTACCGTTCGGGACGTACTGGAGCACGTCCCGGTGAGGCTGGTCTGCATCGTACAACGCGGCGGCGTCGATTCGGCGGCCGCGGTCTTGCGATATATTTCCTGGGCCAGATCCCTCGGCGTTACTGATATCGTCTTTCGCGAGTTGTCGCGGTTGGGCGGCCTGTACCGGCCAAACAAGACGATGATTACGATTGAGCAAACACGTTTCTCGATCGAAGACCTGATTGAGGATTGCTTGGCGAATGAAGAGTTTTGTGGCATGACGCAGCCGCTTCATTGCACCGCGGGATATTACTTCTGGAACCTTGGCATCCTCTTCGCCGATGATGTGCGGGTTACCTTTGAGACCTCGGATTATACCGAAATGAAGAGCTTGCATAGATCTGGCCGCGTATACAAACTGATCTATCATGCCAATGGAAATTTATGCGGCGATTGGGATCCGGAGAAGCAAATTCTGTTGAGGACCAGTGCCGCCGAATAGCTGGATTCATTTAACGAATCAGGATCCGGCGTACGAACTGGATCCGCTGGTCCGCGAAAGTGATGAGTTCGCCGGACGCGATTGCGGATGGGTGGAGCAGATGCGGCCATTCATCAGACAGTTCAGCAAGCCCGGTGAACTGGTTCTAGATCCCTTCGCGGGATTTGGCACTACGCTCTTAGCCGCGGGCACGGAAGGGCGCCGGGCATTAGGTTTTGAGATAGAACCATCACGAGTTGAACTGGCCAGGAAGCGTGTTCCAGCGGCCGAAATCCGATGTGGGACCTGCCTTGCATTGCGCCAGCCGGTCGATTTGATTCTGACGTCCGTGCCTTATTTCGGGTCTGGCTATACAGGCACTGGCGGCACTTTGCAACTGTATTCGGCGGAGACCTATGCCGATTATTGGGAGCAGATGGACGAGATACTGCGGACGCTGAAAACGCATCTGCGGCCGGGCCGGTTCCTGATCGCCATGGCGGAGAATATTCGTCTACCGGACGGTGGCTTCGTTCCGTTAGCGTGGGATTTGGCGCGTGCCATCGGGCGCCGGCTGGAATTGTGCGACGAACGCCTTATCGTATATGCCAAACCGCATAGCGCGCCGGGATTATTTCCGCTCCACACCAATAGATCCCATGAATATGCGATCGTGGCGCGAAAGCCGGACCGAGGAATTGCTGTCGACGACGCCCGGGCGATTCTGGCTGAGTTGGCGAAGACTGGCGTATCTTTTACGGTGATTGGAAGTCTCGCGGCAATGTTACAAGGTGATCCCGTGGAGGCGCACGATATCGACATTGCCGTGGCGTTCGATTCCGCAGCGGTGAATTTACTATTGGAATCACTGCTGCAAAGCGGCTATGCAATTACGTGTTGGCAGGATCCGGTGACGCTACCGGTTCGCCTGGAAGATTATCGAGGGCGCTATTATTTCCGCGCCGACAAGTTGCAACGGGACGGCCGGAAATGGCGCGTGGACGTCAATTTCGAGGTCGAATCACTATAGACAATGTTAGGCTTAAGAGAGGTGACTACTCATGGCAACGAATAGCAATGGCTTGGGCATGGGCGAGAAATTCTTCGGCGTTCACGACTTAGTGGGCGACCGTTCCGAGGTCATCAAAAAGACCTATCTCTTGCTCAGCCTCAGCGTAGTTGCGGCATTTTGCGGGGGCTATTTAGGTCTTTCGTCCGAACCCGTCGTCCAGTTTTTTGGAAGCCGGATCGGCTGGCTGGTGGCGATGGGACTTCTATTCGTGATGCCCCGGGTGGCGATCGCCGCGCGGCACAATCCGGTATTGGGAGTGACGGCGCTGGTGGCGGACGGATTTATTTCGGGTCTGGTCCTGACTCCGATTCTGTTTTATGCCAGCCAGTTCGCGCCAGGCATGATTCAGATCGCGGCTGTGATGACCCTCGTCGTGTTCGCAACGGTGACGATATATGTTATGAGCTCCGGCCGCACATTTTCGGCTCCAAAGGGCCTAATGACGGGGATTTTTGTAAGCATTGTCGCCGCTACCGTCTTGAATATGTTCTTGAACATCGGCCTGCTGGGAATCATTATCGCCGCCGGTATCGGGATTTTGGGTGTGTGCATTCTGGTATACGGGACCAGTGAAGTGATTCACAATCCGGAGGCCGATAGCCCCATTCCCGGGGCGCTAATTTTGTTCGCCGGTCTGTTCAACGTATTCGTTTCGATCCTCAATTTGTTGCTTCGCGTCGGCAACGGTGGACGCCGCTAAATTACTTGTAGTAGCTTGGCGATCAAAGCCGTGCGGTCCGCTATGCGGTTAATGAGGATGCTTTCATTAGCCGCATGGGCACCTTCACCCACGGCGCCTAACCCATCCAAAGTAGGGATACCGAACGCCGCCGTGAAATTGCCGTCCGATCCGCCGCCGGTAGACGATTCTTCCAGATCGACGCCTAGCTCCAGCGCCAGGTCCTTCGCCCTCTGAAACAACTTTCCAATCTCAGCGGTGCGTTCCATTGGCGGTCGATTTAAGCCGCCGTCTATTTCCAGCGTGCAGCGAGTGTCGATCGCCCGCAGTTTCTTAAACTGGCGATCAAGTATGGTGGCATCTTTTAATCGCGCGATGCGGATATCGATTTCAGCATGAGCTTCGGCCGCGATCACGTTGGTTCGCGTCCCACCGCTAATCACGCCAGGGTTTACCGTGATCCCGCGATCAAGTTGCGTAAACCCGGCAATGACGTCAATCTGCCGCGCCAATTCGACGATTGCGCTTGCGCCATTAGTGAAGTCGACTCCGGCGTGCGAAGCTTTGCCGTGAACCGTCACCGTGTAATTTCCCACTCCCTTTCGGGCAGTCTTCAGCTTTCCTGCAAGCCCCGTTCCAGGTTCCAGCACCAATACTGCGGCGCTCTTGCGCGCGATCTCATCTGTCAGCGGCCGGGAACTAACGCTGCCTACTTCTTCATCGGAGTTCAACTGCAGAACGATTTTGCGCGATACCGGCTGATCTAACTCGCGAAGAATCCGGACGGCAAAGAGGAAGAATGCGATGCCGCCTTTCATGTCGAGCACGCCAGGCCCCCAGAGGCGGCCTTTGTTTTCGCGGAACGGCATTGTGGCTAACGTACCCAGCGGCCAAACGGTATCGGAGTGGCCGAGAGCCAGGATCTGGCCGGACTTCTTCGTTCCGGGAAGGTCAAACTCGCAGCGCAGATGCCGGCCAAACGGCTTTCCCGGAATAACTTTCACCTTGGCGATTCCAGCGACCTTGGCGGCAACCAGATCGACGAAACGGTCCACGGAGGGGGCGTGATCACTGGGTGATTCGCACTCGACGAACTCGCGAATCAACGCGATGATGTCTTTTTGTTTTTTGCGGCACTGCGAAAGAAATGCATCCATCGCTTGTTATAATAGCGGCATTGCATGCCCACCTTGGATATCGATGAGATTCTAGAGATTCTGCCGCATCGCTATCCGATGCTTCTGGTCGATCGTATTCTGGAAATCGACGAGACGAAAATTGTCGGCATCAAGAACGTCACTATCAACGAACCCTTCTTCATTGGACATTTTCCAGGGTTCCCGGTGATGCCGGGCGTGATGATTATTGAAGCTATGGCGCAGGTGGCTGGCGTGTTGGTGTTGAAGTTCCTGCCGGATCGAAAGAATAAATTGGTGCTGCTGGCGTCGGTGGAAGAGGCCAAGTTCCGGAGGCCGGTACGACCGGGCGATCAACTCCGCATGGAAGTTCAAATCGAGAAGCGCAAGGCAAGCGTGGCGAAGATTTCCGGTCGGGCGCTGGTGGATGGCCAGGTGGTTGCCGAAGCGCGAGTGCTCTGTGCGTTGCAAGATAAGCGGACGCCGGTAGCTGGAAACCTGTAGTCGGCCGCATGTCCATTCATCAGACCGCTCTGATCGATCCCAGCGCGCACATCGCTGAGACAGCGGAGATCGGTCCGTATTGCATCATCGGCGCGGACGTGAAAATCGGGTCGCGAACTCACCTGAAGGCCCATGTCTATGTCGAGGGCGTTACATTCATCGGCGAAGACAACGTATTCTATCCGTACTGCAGCATCGGCGTCGCGTCGCAGGACAAAAAGTATAAAGGCGAGCGCGCGGAAACCCACATCGGCCAGCGCAACAATATTCGCGAATTCGTCACCATACATCGCGGAACTGAAGGCGGCGGCTTGACGACGCGCATCGGCGACGATAATTTACTGATGGCCTATGTGCACATCGCGCATGACGTGCAATTGGGCAGCAACGCGGTGCTGGCGAATGGAGTGACCTTCGCGGGACATGTGTTGGTGGGCGATTGGGCGGTGATTGGGGCCTTCACGGGCGTGCATCAATTTTGCCGGGTAGGACGCCATTCCATGATCGGCGGATATAGCGTGGTGACACAGGACGTTTTGCCGTTTTCGACGACGGTGAGTCCGCGGGAGATCAAAGTTTTTGGCGCGAATGCGACTGGTTTGGAGCGGCGGGGATTCTCTGCGGAGACGATTGACGCGTTGCACAAAGCATTTCGTTTATTGACGCGATCGGGCCTTAATACTTCGCAGGCGCTGGAGCGAATTCGCGAGGAAGTTCCGCCGATCGCGGAGGTTGACGAATTGATTGAATTCCTGCAATCCGGCGAGCGTGGGTTCGTCAAATAGCGATGCGATACGGTTTGCTGGCGGGGAACGGACGGTTTCCGATACTGGCACTGGAGTCGGCTCGCAAACTCGGCGTGGACGTAGTTGTTATCGGCATTGAGGAAGAAGCCTCGCCTGATATTGAGGCACTGGCAGCGCGTTGTTATTGGATCTCCATCGGGCAGCTGAGCCGGCTGATTGAGATCTTGAAAGAAGAGAAGATCACCGAGATCATGATGTGCGGACAGGTAAAGCACGTCAACATCTTTTCATCGCTAAGTCCAGACTGGCGTTTGCTGAAGCTACTAACGTCGTTGCGGCAGAAGAATACCGATGCATTGATCGGCGGCGTAGTGCAGGTGCTGGCCGGCGAAGGCATTCGATTGGTGGATTCCACGCTGCTGTTGAAATCGTTACTGGCGGACGAAGGTGTACTTTCAAAGCGCAGGCCGACAGCCGATGAGAACAAGGAATTGGCCTATGGCAGGAGAATCGCTCAGGCGCTTTCCGGATTTGATATCGGGCAAAGTGTGGCGATTGCCGATCGAGCTTGTGTCGCGCTGGAAGCAATGGAAGGCACGGATGCGATGCTGCGCCGGGCTTCGAAGCTGGTAAACGGAAAACCGCTGCGGCTGGTGAAGGGTTCAGGGCGGCGCCGGCATATGCTGTTTGACGTGCCCGTAGCGGGTCCGGCGACGATTGCCGTGATGCAGGAAACGAATACGACGGCGTTGGCTGTGGATGCGGGACGCACATTGTTTCTGGATCGAGAGGAAATGATGATTGCCGCGAACAACGCCGGAATCACGATCGTCGGTTATCGTGTGGACGAAGACCCCATTGAAGGCTGACGTCGACAATTGCCAGTGGATGGCATCCCCTCTGCTACATTTAAGTCAGCACTGGACTCAATGAAAAAGGCCTACGGCAGATGGATGAGCAATTGGGAAAACCGTCTCGCGTTTCGTTCTACGAATCGCGTGGTACGTCCTTTCGACTGGGGCCTGGAGTGGACCCGCGATTGGCCGATTAAGAAACCGGATGTTTCCGAAGACGATCCTGAAGCTTATTTGAAGGCCCTGAATCAGGCCATTATCGACGATAGTGATACGTTTTTCGGCTACGAAGTACCGACCGATTTCCGTCTCCATGAAGGTGTTTTGCGATTCACGTCGGCCGTGAAAACGGCTTACCCCGAAAACAACATCGTGCACGGGAAGTGGTTCCCGGCGCGAACGGATCCGAAGAAACCGGTTAAGTCCCCACGTAAAGCGGTGCTGGTGTTGCCGCATTGGAATGCATCGGCCGATCAGCATGCTGGATTGTGCAAGGGCATCGCGGCTCTGGGAATTTCCTGCATGCGATTGAGTCTTCCCTATCACGATTACCGGATGCCGGCGGAACTGGAGCGGGCTGATTACGCTGTATCATCGAACATCGCCCGCACTATGGACGCAACCAGACAAGCGGTGATCGACATTCGAAGCTGTCTGGACTGGATGGAATCGCAGGGGTTTGAGCGGCTGGGAATTGTCGGAACAAGCCTTGGATCCTGCTATGCGTTTCTTGCCAGCGCGCACGACGACCGGTTGGCGGTGAACGCGTTCAATCATTGCTCGACGTATGTCGCCGACGTGGTCTGGACGGGGTTATCCACGCAGCATATCCGCCAGGGGTTGGAAGGCAACATCGATCTCGACCGGCTGCGTGAAGTTTGGAGCGGTATCAGCCCACCGAACTTCATGGCGAAATTCGCTCCCAAGAAAAAGAAATCGTTATTCATTTATGCCGCCTACGACACAACGTTTCCTACGCACTTATCGGAGCAGGTTGTGGTTGCCGCGCGCGAATTGAATCTGGATCACAAGAGCGTCGTATTGCCGTGCGGGCATTACACGCTGGGTGAGAGCCCGTTTAAATTCATGGACGGGTATCACATTTGTTCTTTTCTAAAGCGGAACCTATAGCGCGGCGGCCTTCGCGGTATTGCAGTGAATCGTCACGGTGTCTTCGACGTTGGCGGCATAGCCTCCGGCGAGCACAATAGCCAGAGGAATACTTCGGGTGCGGGCGAAGTCAACTACCAGCTTGTCACGGCGGCGAAGACCCTCGATGGTTAATCGCAAGCCACCTAGTTGATCGCCGTGAAACGGATCCGCTCCGGCAACATAGAAAATAATGTCCGGTGCATAGCCCGCGGCCATGTCGCAGGCATCGTGCAAGCGGCGCAAATATTCTTCATCGCCGGTACCATCGGGTAGATCGATGTCGATGGTCGACGACGGTTTTTCGAAGGGATAATTATTCAACTGATGGATCGACAGCGTCGCAACGTCCGGATCCCGGGCAAAGATCGCGGCAGTTCCGTTGCCGTGATGAACATCGCAATCCACTACCAAAGCGCTTCTGACCAGTCCATCTTTTTGCAAACGGCGAATCGCCACCGCGACATCGTTTATCGCGCAAAAACCCTCTCCATAATTCGCGAAGGCGTGATGGAAACCACCGCCGATATTGAACCCGATCCCTTCCTGCAGGGCATTGCGAGCGGCCAGGATCGTGCCGCCAGTGGCAAGCCAAAACGCATCCACCATAGCGTAAGAATAGGGGATTTCCAGTCGCAATATGTCGCGTTGGGTAAGTGTTCCCTCGCGCAGCTTATCGATCCACTCCGCGTCATGCACCAGCAACATGTCGGCGTCTGTGGCGGGCGCGGGTTCTACAAACCCAAATCCTTCAGCCAAAAGACGGGCATGAATCAGACGATATTTGTGAGATGGAAAAACGTGATCGCCGAGACTTAAATCGTAGCCGGGATGGTAGATAAGGCGGAGCGCCGGCAAATTAGTTGTCCATGGCCTGCAGAGCCGTAAGAATGCTGACGCAATAAATATCGTCGGCTGAACAGCCGCGCGAAAGATCGTTGGCCGGCTTGGCGAGGCCTTGCAACAAAGGTCCCAAAGCAACGGCGCCGCCCAAGCGCTCTACTAACTTGTAAGCGACGTTCCCTGCCGATAGGTTGGGAAAGATCAGCGTATTTGCATTACCCGCCAGCGACGATTCCGGCGCTTTCGCATACGCGATGTGGGACACCAAAGCTGCGTCCGCCTGCAGTTCGCCATCGATCGTGAGGCTGGGGAATCGCTCGCGCACCAGGCGCGTGGCGTCTATCATCTTTTGCGCGTGCGGATGCACGGCGCTGCCCTTCGTCGAGAACGAGAGCATCGCGATGCGCGGCGTGGCCCCGATGATGCGCGCGGTAGTGCTAGCGGTAGCAACGGCGATTTCCACAAGCTCCTCAACGGTGGGATCGACCACGATTCCACAGTCGGCGAAGGCGAGAATTCCATCGTACCCGAACGATCGATCGTGCACGCACATAATAAAAGCGCTGGATACGGTGTTGACAGCGGGTGCCGGTCCGATGCATTGCAGCGCGGCGCGAACGGTCTCGGCTGTTGTATTTGCCGCGCCACCAACGAAGCCATCGGCGTCTCCCGCTGAAACCATAAGTGCGGCGCGGAAAAGTGGACGGTCAGATATATAGCGAGCCTCCGATTCGGCCAGCCCTTTGTGCTGGCGGCGTTCGAAGTACAGCGCCGCCAGCCGATCGTCGGTAGTCAAAGTCTCAAGCAAAATGGGCTCAAGCAGCCCTTCCGCTTCCAGACGGGTGGCGGCGGCTTGAACGCGCGGGTCGGCTCCTTCGGGGAAAACTATCTTCGGGCGACGCTTTTGGGAACGCAGGCGCATAGTCTGCCGTTCTAGAAATTCCGCAGCGGAGTCAGGCATTGCCATTGGCGTTCCCATCTTACTTCGGAAAGTTCTTGCCAAGAATTAAATCATACGTATAATTGAAACATACGTATGATTCAAAGCAAGGATACGAAGAACCGCATCCTGGATGCCGCCGAAGAACTATTTGCAACCGAAGGTTTCGAAAAGGCCTCACTGCGCGATATCACTCGCGAAGCTGGGGTGAATCTGGCGTCGGTGAATTACCATTTCCAATCAAAGGAAGCTCTAACGGACGCTGTCACGGCACGGGCGTTAGGGCCAGTGAATGAGAAGCGTCTGGCTATGCTGCACGCGGCTGAGTTGGAAGCGAACGGTCAGCCTATCGCCATCGAAAAGATTGTCGAGGCGTTCGTTAGGCCGGTTCTCGAAGAGAGTTCTTCTCCCAGCTTTCAGCGCTTGTTGGGCCGAGCCTTCACCGCCCCCGACGATTTCATCGAGAGGCTATTTCGCACCCATTTGATGCATGTCGCGCTGCGATTCAACCAGGCTTTGGCCGAGACTCTACCCGACCTCTCGATTGAGGATCGGATGTGGCGCATCCAGTTCATGGCGGGAGCTATGTCCCACACGATCGCCTGGATGCGGGTGATCCCTAAGGTCACGGGTGGAGTGTGTAGCGTGGACGATTTGCCGCGCCTGACCCAGCGGATTGTGGAGTTCGTCTCAGCCGGCATGCTAAGCGGAAACAGTCGAAAGAAGGCGGCCTGACTCTATGCGAAGTGCGTTATTACTCTTGTTCACCGCATACACGTTAGCGGCGGAGACCATGGCGCTGAGCTTAAAACAAGCGGTGGAAATCGCCCTGGCGCCGGATGGTAGCCCTCGAGCGCAACTTTCGCAAGAGGCCATTCGGCAAGCCGAGGCTGTAGCTGGACAGTCGCGAGCGGCACTACTTCCGGATTTGGAAGGCGCGATTCGATATCAGCAACAAACTACCAATCTTTCTACGTTCGGATTGAACTTCGGAACCGCCGCGGGATTTCCGTTTGCGCTGCCGACCGTAGTGGGGCCGTTCGACGTTTTCGACACTCGGGCGAGTGTGACGCAGAGCGTTTTCGATTTCAGCGCGGTGCGACGGTATCAGGCATCGAAGACCGGCATATCGGCCGCCAAGTTCGATAACGAGAGCACGCGAAATCAAGTAGCCGACCAAGTCGCCCGCGCTTATTTGTTGGGGCTCCGGGCCGAGGCCGCGCTCGATACCGCCAAGGCTAACGTTGAGCTGTCGGAAGCACTTTTGAAATTGGCCAGTTCGCAGAAGGAGGCCGGAACAGGCACCGGCATTGAAGTTACTCGGGCGCAATCTCAATTAGCGAATGACCGCCAACGTCAGGTTATTGCCGACAACGATCGGCGGCGGGCGCTGCTGCAGTTGCTGAAAACGATGGGTGTGCGGCTGGAAGTACAAGTGCAATTGACCGACAAGCTGGCCTATGTGCCGGTAGACAAACTGGAGATGACGCAGGCGCTGAATCTTGCGCGCGACAACCGTCCGGAATTGAAGACACAGGACAAGCGCGAAGAGAACGCCCGCCTGAATTACAGCGCGGTGAAATGGGAGCGCCTGCCGTCGGTGGGTGCCTTCGCCGATTATGGACCGAGCGGGACGGCGATCGACAACTCGATTCCAACACACACGGTTGGCGTTTCATTGCGGCTTCCGATTTTCGATGGCGGCCGCAGGGATGCAAGGCGCGCGGAGAGCCTCTCGCTGTACCGCCAATCCAGGATTCGTGGCAGAGATCTGCGCGATCAGGTGGACCTTGAAGTTCGACTCGCATTGGACAGCATTGTTTCAGCGGAAGCGGAAATCGCGGCGGCTCGCGAAGGCTTAACACTGGCCGAAAACGAACTGGCGCAGGCACGCAGGCGCTATCAGGCGGGGGTTGCCAATAGTTTAGAAGTGACCGATGCGCAGACCCGGTTGGACCGTGCTCGCGATAACCAGATCAATGCTCTTTATAACTACAATCTCGGCCGCATCGATTTAGCTACATCCGTGGGCAACATCCAAACCGCGCTTACGGAAGGTCACTAGGAGATTGCATGAAAAAGATTATCCCGATTGTTATCGTCTTAATCGCACTGACAGCGGCAGGGCTATGGTGGGCTGGAAAGTTTCGGACGGACGATCCAAATGTTCTGAAGGTTTCGGGCAACATTGAGTTGACGCAAGTAGACGTCTCATTCAAGATCGCCGGGAAACTGGTGGAACGAGCTGTCGACGAAGGCGCGACTGTAAAGAAGGGAATGTTGATCGCCCGGCTTGATCGCGATTTGAATGAACGCCAGAAGCAGCGCGACGAAGCAGGAGCGGACTCCGCCCAAACACAAATGGTGCAGATGAATACATCCGTTCAACTACAGCGAGCCACGCTGGAAGCGGATATCGAATTGCGGAAAGCCGAGATCGCGCAGGCACAGGCCCATCTGGACGAGCTTTTGGCGGGCTCGCGCCGGCAGGAAATCACCCAGTCCCAAGCGATGGTGACCGATGCGCGCAGTCAGCAAGACCAGGCAAGTAGAGACTGGGAACGGGCCCAAACGCTTTACAAGAACGAAGACATCTCGACATCGCAGTACGATCAATTTCGCGCTCGCTTTCAGAGTGCGGGGGCACTCCTGAAGCAGGCCGAGGAGAAGTCGGCGATGGTGCTGGAAGGGCCTCGTAAGGAGGAGATCGCTTCAGCTCGGGCGCAATTAGCGCGATCCCAGGCGGCGTTGCGTATGAGTCAGGCGAATCGCTTTGAACTGAAGCGCAAGGAACAGGAAATTAATACCCGGCGAGCTGAGATTGACCGGGCGAATGCCCAAGTCGCCATATCCAATTCGCAACTGAGCGACACAGCGGTATACGCACCCATTGATGGCGTCGTGCTGTCGAAATCCGCTGAACCGGGTGAGGTGCTGGCGGCCGGTACGTCGGTAGTAATGATTGGCGATCTGGATCACCCGTGGCTCCGCGCTTATGTGAACGAGAAGGACTTGGGGCGCGTGAAGCTCGGCGGAAAAGTGAAGCTGAGTACAGATTCTTATCCCGGCAAAGCATATTGGGGGACGATCTCGTTCATTGCATCGCAGGCGGAATTCACGCCGAAGCAGATTCAGACACAAGAAGAACGAATCAAGCTGGTTTATCGCATCAAGATCGACGTGGCTAACGTAAACCGCGAGTTGAAATCGAACATGCCGGTGGATGCGGAGATCCTTCTATAAATGACGCCCGGTGGCGATTCCATGATCCGCGTAACAAATCTCACACGGCGCTTCGGCACGCTGACGGCGGTGGATGCGTTGAATCTGGAAGTGGCGAAGGGCGAAATTTTCGGTCTCGTGGGGCCGGACGGCGCGGGCAAGACGACCACGCTGCGGCTGCTGTGTGGATTGATGGATCCTACGGAAGGCGAGGTGTGGGTCGCGGGTGTGGATGTGGCCAAGCAGCTTGATTACGTGAAAGATCGCATCGGGTATATGGCCCAGAAATTCGGACTTTACACCGACCTGAGCGTCGACGAGAACATGCTGTTCTATTCGGATCTCTTCGGCATTGTTGAGGGCGAGCGCGATGAGTTGATGGTCAAGCTGCTGCGCATGACGCGGATGGAACCATTTCGTAAGCGGCAAGCGGGAAAGCTTTCGGGTGGAATGAAACAGAAGCTAGCCCTGATGTGCACTCTGCTTCATCGGCCCCAGATCTTGTTCCTGGATGAGCCGACGAACGGTGTTGACCCAGTATCGCGACGAGACTTTTGGGCCATCCTCTACCAGCTGGTGCATGAGGGCTTAACGGTCTTCGTGACTACCGCTTACCTGGATGAAGCCGAGCGTTGCAATCGTGTCGGATTGATGGATCACGGCCGCCTGATCCGTTGCGACTCACCCGCCGCGCTGAAGAAACAGGTGAAGGAAGAATGTTATGCGGTTATTTCGCCGCGACAGCGTGAGCTGCGTGAATTTTTGGAGCGGCAGCCGGGCGTAGTGAGTGTGGAACCTTCTGGCGCGAAGGCGCATTTGTTCCTGGACGCCGCAAAGACATCGGCCGGGCAACTACAAAAAGCCGCAATCGCCAATGGATTTCCGCAGTGCGAGTTGCAGCGCATCACGCCGTCGCTGGAGGACGTCTTCATTGCGTTGATCCGCCAAGAAGAGGGGACCCGTGCCGCTTGAGCAGGCAGTTTCGATTCGCGATTTGTCGAAGCGTTTTGGCGATTTTGTCGCGGTCGATCATGTTTCATTAGCCGTCGAAAAGGGAGAAATCTTTGGGTTTTTAGGTCCAAATGGCGCCGGGAAATCGACAACGATTCGCATTCTCTGCGGGCTGCTGGAGCCGAGCGAGGGAGACGCGACGGTGGGTGGATTCGACGTGCGCACGCAGTCCGAATCGATTAAAAAACATATCGGCTACATGTCGCAGAAGTTCTCGCTTTACGACGATCTGTCCGTGGAAGAAAACATCGATTTCTTCAGTGGTATTTATGGTGTGCCGCGGCCGAAGAGGCAGGAACGCAAAGACTACGTTCTCCGCATGGCGGGTTTAACGGAAAAAAGAAAGTCGATGACACGATTGCTGGCGGGGGGCTGGAAGCAGAGGCTAGCGCTTGGCTGCGCGATTCTTCATGAGCCTCCTATTCTATTTTTGGACGAGCCGACATCGGGCGTCGATCCGATTGCTAGGCGGACTTTTTGGGAGCTGATCTATCAGCTTTCCGAATCCGGTCACACCATATTTGTCAGTACGCACTATATGGACGAAGCCGAATATTGTCACCGGCTGGGACTGATGTATCGCGGGAAGATGATCGCCCTTGGTTCACCGAAAGAGCTAAAGCAGAAGTTCGATTCGCATCATCTTCTGTATCTAGGGACGTCGGATCTGCTGGGGAGCATGAAGGCGCTGGAAGGACAGCCGGGTATTCGCGACATCGCCGTGTTTGGCGGTGGTTTGCACATTGCCGCCGAAAATGCCGCTTTAGCGATGCCCGCCATTCGATCGCTGCTGGCGCAAAAGAGCATCACCATAGAAGAGCTGGAACAAATTGATCCATCCATGGAGGACGTCTTCGTGGCAATGATCGAAGATGAGGACCGGCGTCTTGCGGGAGCAGCGGCATGAACTTCCGGCGGACTAAGGCGATCGCGCGGAAAGAAGCGCTGCATATTGTGCGGGATCCCAGAAGCCTAGCCTTAGCGCTGGCACTGCCGTTGGTAATGCTATTGGCTTTCGGCTACGCGTTAAGCCTGGACGTGGATAAGATTCCCACCGTGGTTTGGGATCATGACCGTACGCCGAAGAGCCGGGAACTGGTCGCGCAGTTCAATGCGTCGCACTATTTCCAACTGCTGGGGGATGCGGAGAGTTATCGGGCAATCGAGCGGGAAATCGATACTAGCCGCTGCCTGCTGGCGCTTGTGGTGCCGCAAGATTACGCCAAGGATCTGATGGCCGGCCGGGAAGTTCAAGTGCAACTTTTGGTGGACGGAAGCGATTCCAATACAGCGGCGATCGCGCTGGCATATGCGGACGCGCTGGTGCAAGGCTACGCGGCGGAGTTGCGCGCCGCGGCGATGAACCGGTCCGGCGCACCGGAGATGAAACAGCTGGTTGAGCCACGAATTCGCGTTTGGTACAACCAGAATTTAAAGTCGAAAAACTATATCGTGCCTGGTCTGATCGCGGTGATCCTGATGATTATTGCGGCCTTACTTACCTCGCTGACGATCGCCCGCGAATGGGAGAACGGCACGATGGAGCAGCTTCTCTCAACTCCAGTCAGGCCGGCGGAGCTAGTGCTGGGAAAGCTATCGGCGTTTTTCGTGTTGGGGATCGTGGACATGCTGGTTTGCCTGCTGGCGGGCGTGTTCATTTTCGATGTCCCGCTCAAAGGAAGCGTCGTGCTGCTCTTCTTTTCCGGTTGCATGTTTCTGTTTGGCGCTTTGTGTTGGGGAATTTTTCTGTCGGCGGCGACTCGCAGCCAATTAGTGGCTTATCAAGTGAGCGTGATGACATCATTTCTGCCGGCGTTCCTGTTATCCGGATTTATTTATTCGGTGGACAACATGCCCGTCGCGATTCAGGTGATCTCCTATCTGGTCCCAGCGCGGTACTTCATCGTGTTGTTGAAGGGAATCTTCCTGAAGGGCATCGGCCTTGAGATTCTCTGGTTTGAACTGCTGCTCCTGATTGCTTATGCCGCCATAGTCTTCTGGGCGGCGACGCGCAAGATGCGTCAGAAGGTGGCGTGATGATCGAGCGAATTCTGGAAATCATTCGAAAAGAATTTCGTCAAACGCTCCGCGAGCCTCGCATGAGGGCGATGTTGATTATGCCGCCGCTTATCCAGTTGATCATCTTCGGCTATGCGGTGAATCTGGATGTGGATAACGCCAAGCTGGCCTGGATGGATGGCGATCGCTCTCAGGAAAGCCGTGCATTGTTGGCGGCGTTCCAGGGATCGAACCGATTCCGGTTGGTGGCGTCGCCTAAGAGCGAAGTGGAAATGCAGAGGCTACTGGATACGAGCAAGGTCGATCTTGTAGTGCGGGTGCTGCCGGGCTTCGCGCGCGATATTGAGCGAGGCCGTCCAACCTCGGTGCAGGTTCTTGTCGAAGGAACAAATTCTAATACAGCGTCGATTGTTACCGGTTACGCCGGACAGATCATCGGTTCATATTCTGAAGCCGCGCTGGCGGAGCGGCAACGAAAACAGATGGTAGGCGCGACCATGGCGTTGGGATTGCCAACGCATCCGGCAGTTCCGGGGTTGATCACGGAGAGCCGGGTTTGGTTTAATCCGGATTTGCGCAGCCGCAACTACTTCGTGCCGGGCGTAGTAGTGAACATCATCATGCTGGTGACTTTGTCGTTGACGTCCATGGCCATCGTGCGGGAAAAAGAGATCGGAACAATGGAGCAATTGATGGTGACCCCAATCCGGCCGATCGAATTGATTCTTGGAAAGACGCTGCCGTTCGCCGTCATCGGGTTGCTGGACACGGTGCTTGTTGTAGTGTTGGCTCTGGTTGTGTTTCACGTTCCGTTTCGCGGAAATTTCTTCGTGCTGATGGCAACCGCTATTGTTTTCCTGATGACCAGCCTCGGTGCGGGCTTATTTATTTCCACGGTCTCGCGGACCCAACAGCAGGCGATGATGTCTACGTTTCTGTTCTTTCAGCCGTTCTTTCTGCTGAGCGGCTTTTCATTTCCAATCCGCAATATGCCCCCAGTGATTCAGTACATCACTTACATCAACCCGGTCCGCTATTTCCTGGAAATCGTGCGAGGGATCTTTCTGAAGGGGTCAGGTTTTTCGGTGCTATGGCCCCAAACCCTGGCTTTGGCGGTTATCGGCGTTACAGTGTTATCACTGAGCGCGATGCGTTTTAAAAAAAAGCTGGACTGACATTCGAAACCGCATCCTGCTTGGAGGCGTCCTTTGTTGAAGAGGATCCTGCAAGGAATGGGGGCTTCCCTTCGTTACTCTTCCTGTGGTACGAGTGAATATGATGAAAACAATACTTGTCTTCTCTGTTTTATTGTTCACGATGGGCACGGCGCGTTCCGAGGTCCTGGTGGATGGGCTGAAATCCGCGGGTAAGGGAGCGGGCAAACTCGCTAAGGGTGGCGGAAAACTAGCTTGGAAGGGTACCAAGAAAGGCGTGCATGGCGCGGCAACGGGTACGGAAAAGGGGGCCAACAAGTTGAAGGATAAGACGGATGGGAAGCGGTCGGACTTTCCGCCAGCGCCCGCACCGGAGACAGCACCGCCTCCTCCACCAGCGCCCCGGGCTTAGCTCCAGATTGATCGCATTTCCCAGACTGACAGCGATTTAACGCGTACTCCGCCGCCGCGAGCAAAGAGATCGAACCCGAGGCTATCGGCCTTCGACGGATAAATCCGACTCGTAACACAGGCTGAGTCATTCGCGAAAACTTCCACCACGGAGCGATCCAGTAAGACTCGTAGCCGCATCGCCTTTCCCCCATCGTCGAACAAACTGCCCTTGACGTCGCGATCCGTGGTCTCACTCAGACTCGACTTCCGGCGATCGATGTTCACGCGTTTCCCGGGCTGGTCCACGATTACCAATGTCTCCTCGGCGCCGTCCGGAGAAGCACGTAAACGCACACCGAACTCCGCCGCATCGGGCTCTAGTTCAACCATGATTTCAAGGCTGTCGCCGTGCACCCCCGAAAGAATCTTCTGCGTCTCGCCAGCCACGTCGATATTTCTCCATGTTGCGAGCTTGCCGCGCAGTTTCGTTATCCCTTCGATGGGAGCGTATCCGAGCGAATTATCGCTGCGCAATGTGAGTATGCGAGGAATCGCCTGCACGCCGCACCACCCTGCATCCTTCTGCGATTCCTTCGTACGCCCTTCCGGTAACCATCCAAAGATCACGCGGCGGCCGGCAGCATCGAGCATCGTTTGTGGCGCGTAGTAATAACCGCCCTCATCCAGAATCCCCCGCTTTTCAGGAATGAACTTGCGGTCTTTATAACTGCCGGTCATCCACATCACCTTGCTCTGCTTATCGAGCGAAACAAGGAGCACGTGCTTACCGCCAAGCTTGAAGAAACTTGGGCATTCCCAGATGGGTCCGTCATTTGCCAACTCGCCCAGTAGCAGTGGGTGCAGGTAATTCCAGTGGGTGAGCTCCTTTGACTGATAGAGCAGGACCGCTCCGCCGCCACCCTCGATTCCCGACCCGATCGCCATCATCCAATCTTCACCCTCGCGCCATACGCAAGGATCGCGAAACGCGGCTACCTTCAATCCAGGTGGCGGCCCGGCAATGACGGGATTTCCCTGATATTTTTTCCACGTAATCATGTCTTCGCTTGTCGCCAGGCACTGCGTCTCGGGCAACGTAGCGGTGTATACTATCGTCGGTTTGCCGTTCCAAATCACTGCGCATCCGGAGAAGACGCCGTCCTTGTCATAGCCTCCGGGTGTAGGCGCCAGCGCGATGGGCAAGTGCTTCCAATGAATCATGTCGGGGCTGACGGCATGTCCCCAATGCATCGTGCCCCAAAATGCGCCATTGGGATTGTATTGATAGAAGAGGTGGTACTGGCCCTTCCAATAGATGAGTCCATTGGGGTCGTTCATCCAATTTTGAACCGGCAGAAAATGATACCGCGGACGATGCGGATCGTTATTTCCGGCATTGAGGAAAGGCGTGAAGCTCAACGCGGCCGCAGTCCGCAGAAGTTCGCGCCGGTTCAGTCTTTGAAAAGAGGAAGCTGCTTCGATGGACATTTAATTTGCCTCCAGTCTATTCTGCAACGTTTCACGGTTCAATGACAGGATCCATGCAACGGGAGAAAACAAATATGGGGCGCTGCGGTAAACCAGACCCGGGTGCGCGGAGGCATCCGGGGGCTATTCCATCGGCTCGGGAGGCAGAGCCAAAAGGCCGTCTTCAAAGGCGTAATCCGGCGCGGGAAATGGATTGTGACGCTGATACCAACGATAGGTTTCTTTCAGTCCATCGGCGAAATCCGTTGGCTTGAACTTCAGCACGCGCTGTGATTTTGAGATTATCTGCGTAATCGGCGGCATGTCCAAATACGTACCGAAATAAAGCTTTGGCCCCATCGGATGTCCGCCGGCTCGAGTAATCGTAGCGCGTGAAATGCGAACGAAGTTCACTGGCTTCTTGATTGCCGCGGCAAAAGCTTCTACTACTTCAAACTGCGCGAGAGGCCGGGGATTGGCGATGTTAAACGCATGACCGACCGCAGCCCGCTCTGTCATCACCCGCAGACAGGACCAGACCAAATCCTTGACGTGGATGAACTGCATCAGGCGACGGCCATCGCCGGGCAATACGATGGAGCGATTATCGCGCAGGCGATCCCAAAAGAAAGCCTCGCGATAAAACGGATTTCCCGGTCCGTATATGAAGGGAGGCCGCAATGTAACCACGGGCAGGCCGCTTCGCTGATGCATTCGAAACAAGGCGCGTTCGGTCATGGCCTTGTTGCGAACATAGGAGTCGGCATGATCGTCCGGCGCAAGCGCATCGCCTTCGTGATGATTTAGCCCATCGCCATAGGCGGCCACGCTAGACATAAAGATGTAGCGCTGCAAACCTTCGCCGCAGGCTTTGACGGTGGCTTCGACTTGGGTGGCCGTTGTGCCACGTTCCCAGTCATAGACGTTGTCGAAAACTATGTCGAAGTTTTTGCCGGCGAGCGCCTTACCAACAGCGTCGCGATCGTTCCTGTCGGCAATTAGATTTGCGACGCGCTTGCCGTTCTCGTGCGCCGCCTTACGATGAAGTACCGTGACGTCATGGCCGGCTTTTACCAACTCCGCGACCAAGGCGCGGCCAATAAATAAAGTCCCCCCGATGACTAGCGTCTTCATAGAGCGCGATAGCAGGGTGGCGGCATACCACCCCTTCCTCAGTTTAGTTAGTCGTAATACTCAAGGCCCAAATGCGTGATCAGGTCCTCACCCTTCATCCAGCGCAAGGTGTTCTTCAGCTTCATCAACTGAATGAAGATATCATGCTCGGGATACAAGCCAGGGGCCGTCATTGGCGCCTTGAAGTAGAACGAAAGCCACTCTTGAATTCCCTTCATTCCCGAGCGTTGGGCAAGGTCCATGAAGAGCACGAGATCAAGCACTAGTGGAGCGGCAAGAATAGAATCGCGGCAAAGGAAATCGATTTTGATTTGCATCGGATAATTTAGCCATCCGAAGATGTCGATGTTATCCCACCCTTCCTTGGAATCGCCGCGCGGCGGATAATAGTTGATTCGCACCGCATGATACAGATCCTTGTATAGATGCGGATAAAGTTCCGGCTGTAAAATCTGTTGCAGCACGGAGAGTTTTGTCTCTTCCTTGGTCTTGAATGAACCCGGATCTTCCAGCACTTCGCCGTCTCGATTCCCCAGAATATTCGTGGAGAACCATCCAGAGATGCCGAGCATGCGCGCCTTAAAACCAGGAGCCAGCAGCGTCTTCATAAACGTCTGGCCGGTTTTAAAATCTTTCCCACAGATGGGCACCTGACGTTCGCGCGCCAGCTCAATCATGACCGGAAGATCCGTAGTCAAATTCGGTGCACCGTTGGCATAGGGCACCCCCATCTTTAAAGCGGCATAGGCGTAGATTTGGCTGGGAGCGATCTCCGGATCGTCGCTGCGAAGACCGGCTTCGAACGCTTCCAGAGACTGATGGCAAGCCGCCGCCCGATGAAATACTTCAGTTGATCCACACCAGATCATTACCAGACGCGCCACGCCGGTGGACTCTTTAAAATCTTTTATGTCCTGCATCAGGGCTTCCGCTTTATCCATTTTGGACCCGCCCTGCTTAACGTTCGGTCCATTGATACGGCGAACGAATTCCTGATCGAACACCGCCTTCATCGGCTTGATAGCGGAGAGCGGTTCTTTCAACTGATCCAAAAGCGGCTTATCCAACACCTTCGCATTTTCAGCGGCCTGAAAGGCGTTGTCTTCGTAAATGTCCCACCCGCCAAAGACCAGATCATGCAAGCCAGCCAGCGGAACGAAATCTTTGATTCTTGGTGTCCGCGCGTCAGTTCGCTTCCCTAGTCGGATTGTGGCGAGTTGCGTGAGCGAACCCACGGGTTCGGCGAGCCCCAGTTTGATGGCTTCGACACCGGCGATGAACGTAGTGGACACCGCGCCGATTCCGGGGATCAAGACACCCAATTTTCCCTCAGCGGGCGCAATGCGAACGTTCTCTGGCTTCGACAAACAGAAGACTCCTTGTTGTATTTCGTATATCGCGGCAGGACGACCCTGACCTACGATATACTAACATTTCATGCTAAGTCGCGCGACGAATTCCATCACTACAATCGTGGTGGACGACGAACAATTAGCTTGCGACGAGCTCAGTTATCTTCTCAAGGACTTCACCGACATCGAAATACTCGCGACGGCCAAAAACGGTCTGGAAGCCCTGCAAATTATCGAAGACGTAGAACCCGATCTGGTCTTCATGGATGTCCAGATGCCGGGGCTGGATGGCCTTGGCGTAATCCGTAAGCTGCGCGAGAAAGATATCCCCCTCCCGCATTTCATTTTCGCCACGGCATTCGATCAGTATGCGGTGGAAGCGTTCCGTCTGGAGGCCATGGATTATCTACTCAAGCCCATTGAGAAGGATCGTCTTGGCGAGTCGATAGAGCGCACGCGGCGGGTGCTTGCGGAGAAGAATCGAAGTGTTCAGGCCGAGGCTGTCAACGTTCCCCGTCCCACGCTGCAGCGCACCAAGCTATTAGTGAAGAGCGGCAATCGCAATTTTATTATCGATGCGCAGGACATTGTCTACGCCACCATCGACGATGGACTGATTACGGTGGTCGGGGCGAATATTGAAGGCCAATCCAATTACCGCACCATCGAAGAGCTTCAGTCGAATCTCGATCCGGATACTTTCTGGCGGGTTCACCGCTCGTTTCTCGTCAATATTAATCGCATCAAGGAAGTGGTCCCGTGGTTCAAGTCCAGTTACCAACTCCGCATGGATGACAAAAAGCAATCGGAAATTCCCGTCAGCCGCGTTCAGACAAAGAAGCTGCGAAGTTTGTTAAAACTATAGTCCGTGGTGGCCATCGCACCCCGCGCGCGGAAGTTCTTACAACGCAGACAGTCAAATGAATCGCGAATATCATAATTGGTATAGTTCTCGCCTAAACCGGCATATGGATTTGCTGGTGTTCGGACATGCCGGCCTTCCGGTAATCGTTTTTCCGACCTCGATGGGGCGGTTCTTTGAATATGAAGATCGTGGTATGGTGCAGGCGGTATCGCAGCAATTGGATCGCGGAAATGTGCAGCTCTATTGCGTCGACGGAGTCGATCTGGAGAGCTGGTATAACCGCTCCGCGCATCCCTACTATCGTGTGCAACGCCATATGCAATACGAGGAGTATTTGCTGCATGAAGTGCTGCCCTTGATACGCTCTAGAAATAGTTCATGGCGAGTGGCTACGACAGGTTGCAGCTTCGGCGGATATCACTGCATGAACTTCGCTTTGCGCTACCCCGATGTGGTCACGGATTGCATCAGTATGAGCGGGGCGTATGATATTCATCAGTTTTTAGATGGATATTACGATCAGAATTGCTATTTCAACTGTCCCCCAGATTTTCTTAGCGGCATGACCGATTCATGGTATCTAGACCGTTACCGGCGAATGCGTATCGTGCTCGGCGCGGGCGATTGGGATATTTGTTTAGGCGAGAATCAACGGCTATCGAAGATTATGAATGACAAATCGATTCCCCACTGGCTGGACGTTTGGGAGGGGAACATAAAACACGATTGGCCGTTGTGGCAACGGATGGCGGTAAAATTTTTCTAGCTTTTTGTGAAGACTTGCGGAGGTCTTGGAGTGAAGAAGATCGGTATCGTGTATGGGATGGAAACGACATTCCCGCCCGCCTTGGTGGACAAGATCAACTCACTGAATGTCGAGGGTGTGATAGCGGAACACATTCGAATCGGCGGAATCAAGATGGCCGAGCCGAGCGGTTATGCCGTGATCGTCGATCGCATCTCACACGACATTCCTTTTTATCGGGCGTATCTGAAGAACGCCGCTCTCTCCGGCACCAAAGTAATCAACAACCCGTTCTGGTGGGGTGCCGACGATAAATTCTTCAATTATGCGTTGGCTTCGAAATTGGGGATCGCCATTCCGCGCACCGTGGTTCTGCCGCACAAGGCTTATCCGCCAGGGACGAACGATCGATCCATGCGCAATTTGCTGTACCCGCTCAATTGGCAAGAGATCTTCGATTACGTCGGATTTCCGGCATTCCTCAAGCCGTATAGCGGCGGCGGTTGGAAATCCGTGTACAAGGTTCACAACCCCGAGGAACTTTTCAAGGCCTACGACGAAACGGGCGATCTATGCATGACTTTGCAGAAAGGCGTCGAGTTCGACGACTATTTCCGCTGCTACGTCGTAGGGCAGGAAAAAGTGCATGTGATGCGTTATGATCCTCGCCGGCCGCATCATGAGCGGTATGTGCTGGATGGGCCGCCAATCGATCCGGCGATGTACAAGCGGGTGGTGGAAGACTGCCTAACCATCTGCCGTACCTTGGGTTATGACCTGAATACGGTGGAGTTCGCGGTAGAAGACGGCATTCCGTATGCGATCGATTTTTTGAATCCAGCGCCGGATGCGGACGTGCAGTCGGTCGGAATGGAGAACTTCGAATGGATCGTGAATGCGGTGGCGCATTATGCTGTCGTTGAAGCGTTGAAAGAATCGCAGCCCGTGGAAATGCGCTGGCAGAGTTTTCTTAACGGTCAGGAGTTTGGACACAAGACTGCTGCCGCCGGCGTCAATCAATTAGCCAAGAAGTAAATGGTCTTTTGAGAGTAGAGGAGCTCGATCGAATGCGACCCAGCTTCACCATCGGTATCGAAGAAGAGTATCAAACGATTGATCCGGAAACACGGGATCTGCGCTCGCACATTGACGCCGAAATCATTGAGAAAGGAAAAACCCTTCTCAAGGAACAAGTAAAGGCGGAGATGCACCAGTCCGTTGTCGAAGTCGGCACGGGCGTTTGCAACAACATCAAAGAAGCGAAGGTCGAGATTGGTGGCTTGCGCCGCGATATCATTCGTCTGGCCCGGGAAAATAACCTCCGTGTAGCCGCGGCTGGTACCCATCCATTTGCGGACTGGCGCAAGCAGGAAATTTATCCCGACGAGCGATATCACACTATCGTAGAAGATCTGAAAGTGGTTGCCCGGGGAAATCTGATCTTCGGTCTGCACGTTCACATCGGCGTCGAGGATCGTGAAGCCCGCATTCACCTGATGAACGCCGCACGCTACTTTCTGCCGCATATCCTGGCGTTGTCGACGAACTCACCATTCTGGATCGGCATGGATACCGGTCTGAAGTCATACCGCTGCAAAGTTTTCGACAAATTCCCGCGAACAAACATCCCCGACTATTTTCAAAGCTGGGGCGAATACGACAACTTCATTAACCTCCTGATAGAGACGAACTGCATCGACAACGCCAAGAAAATTTGGTGGGATATTCGGCCGCATCCATACTTCCCCACGCTCGAGTTCAGGATCTGTGACATGCCGATGCGCCTGGATGAAACCATTGCGATTGCCGCGCTGATTCAGGCAACGGTGGCCAAACTGTATAAGCTATACGAAGCCAATCAGGGCTTCCGCTTATATCGGCGGGCGCTGATTATGGAGAACAAGTGGCGGGCCGCACGCTATGGGCTGGATGGGAAGTTGATTGATTTTGGGAAGAAGATAGAAGTTCCGCTCCGTTCGTTGATGGATGAGTATCTAAACCTGATAGATGACGTTGTGGATGAGCTGGGATCTCGCGATGAAGTGAACTATATTCACCAGATGCTGGAAAATGGAAGCGGCGCGGACCGGCAGTTGCGTGTCTTTCGAGAAACAGGAGACTTGATCAAAGTGGTGGATTATATTATATCCGAGACGGAAATATCCGTTGAGGAGACGGCTGTTCACGGAGCGGGGAGTTGACTCCCGTGACAACTGATTTGCGATCGATGCCATTCGATCCGGAACTCACCCCCGGTGCGCGTAACGCGGTAAACGTTTGTCTCAGGATCCAGCCCGATGAGAAAGTGACGCTGATCACGGATGAGGCTTGCAGTGAAATAGCGGCCAGCATCGTCGCGGAGCTGGAAGCGCGAAACATCACATATAATCCGTTTGTCCTGGAGGAATGCGCTCCGCGACCCTTGCAGAACATGCCGCAGGTGATTCTGAACGATATGGAGTCGAGCCAAGTTAGTATCTTCGCGGTGCAGGCCCAGCAAAACGAGCTAAAGACGCGGATGCAGATGACCGAGGTCGTGAACCGCCGCCACATGCGCCATGCCCACATGGTGAATATTGAAAAGCGCATCATGTTGGAAGGGATGCGCGCCGATTTTCTCGCCGTGGATGTTCTCAGTGCCAAGGTGATGGACATTGTTACCAAGGTGGATGTCATCCTTGCTAGAACGGCGGCTGGTACCGATATAACAGCCACTATGAATAAGAATTACAAGTGGTTGAAGACCAGCGGCATCATCTCGCCCCACAAGTGGGGGAATCTTCCGGGCGGAGAAATCTTCACCACGCCCGGCGAAGTAAACGGGACTTTTGTGATTGACGGTGTCGTCGGCGATTATCTCTGCGCGAAGTATGGAAGTTTGAAAGACCGGCCTTTGACGATCCAGATCAAGGGGAACCGATTGACGGAAGCGCACAGTGAGAATCGGGCATTAGAGGATGAGTTCTGGAAGTACTGCCACACGGATGAGAATAGCGATCGTGTGGGCGAGTTCGCTATCGGCACAAATCTTGCGTTGGGCGAAGTGGTCGGAAATATTCTGCAGGATGAGAAGATTCCCGGTATCCATATTGCCTTTGGGAACCCTTACGGCGCGCACACGGGAGCCGATTGGCATTCTGAAACCCACATTGACGTTGTGGGACGGGACTTCGATATCTGGGCCGATCAGCAGCAGATTATGCGCGCCGGCAAGTTTTTAATCTGATCCGATGATCCCCGAACTGCGCGAACGGTTTAATCGGGAATTCACGCCGGAAAAGTATGCAGACTTTCTCGCCAACCTGGATGCCGGTTGCGGAACACACGTGACGTTTCGTAACTGCGAAACTCCTTGCTTCTTTCCGCGGGCACTGCTGGAAAAGATGGCGCGTTATGGGCGGGAACTGATTGAACAGTTGATGCAGCCCGCTTATCGAAAGCTTTCCGACGCGACGATCCCTCCCGCCTTTCATGTCCCGAATGAGGACGCGCATCCATTATTTCTGCAAGCGGATTTCGGCATCGCGGCGAACAATGAGCCCAAGCTTGTAGAGATTCAAGGGTTCCCATCGCTTTACGCCTACCAGCCGTATTTGGCCGACACTTACCGCAATGCCTACGGCGTTGACGCGAGCTTGACGGCGTTTCTCGGTGGATTGAATCACGCGTCGTATGCAAAACTTCTTCGTGAAGCGATCGTGGGGGCGCATGATCCGGTGAATGTCGTGCTGCTGGAAATTGAGCCCGAACAGCAAAAAACTCTACCCGATTTTCTACTGACGGAGAAGTTGTTAGGCGTGCGCGCTGTCGATATTACCCAGCTTGTCAAAGACGGCAAGAATCTCTTTTATCGCCGCGACGGCAAACTGATTCCGATCGAGCGGATCTATAACCGGACGATTGTTGATGAAGTTCTACGCAAAAATGTCCAGCCTGCTTTTGATTTCCGTGATGAACTCGACGTCGAGTGGGCCGGCCATCCTAACTGGTATTTTCGAATCAGCAAGTTTTCTCTTCCTTATCTCGATCATTCCAGCGTCCCCAAGACTCACTTCCTCGACAAGATGGAATCTATCCCAGCCGATTTGGAAAACTATGTGCTGAAGCCGCTGTACTCGTTTGCCGGACTGGGCGTGATTGTCGGGCCAACGGCGGCTGACGTCGCCGCGGTCATCGACCGCTCGCAATACATATTGCAGGAGCGTGTGAAGTTTGAGCCGGTGATTGCCACGCCCGAAGGCCCGACACAAGCCGAAGTGCGTATTATGTACATCTGGCTCGATGAGCCGAAAGCAGTAACGACTATCATCCGAATGGGCCGCGGCAAGATGATGGGCGTCGATCATAATCGCGATATGTCTTGGATTGGCGCATCGGCTGGATTCATTCCGGCCTAGCCCGCAGCACCGCTTCCCATGCACGATCGACGTCTTCTTGCGTGGTCTTAATATTGCCGATTGCCAGGCGAATAGTCGATTTTCCGTTGAGAATGTCGGGGGACAGTAAGGCTTCGCCCGACGTATTTACCCTATCCAGAATTTCCCGGTTTTGCCCGTCGCTTCCTTTGTAACGGAAACAGACGAGGGAAAAAAGTACTGGCGCCATAATCTCGAAATCTGGATGTTCGCT
>JBBSEX010000012.1:0-201254 GCA_038239345.1 Bryobacterales bacterium | reverse complement strand
GACCGCTTTCCCAATCGCAACGGCACGAACGGCATCGTCGCGCCAGCCCGTTGCCAGATCCATGGTGCCTGATAGGTCAGCACCCACACGTCGCGCAAGCGGCCGCTATCCGGACCGTCGTATCCCCAATTTATCGCGCAAAAAGCTTAGGACCGGGATCTCCCGCGCACCCGGTTCACCCGGAGTCAGGAACAGTGTTGTCAAATCAGCGTCGCTCTGTACCGCCACGCGCTCGATCCGAACAGTTGGTTCCGCCCGCGGCGGTGTCCCGATACAAGCCACTTCCGCCGCGTGTAACGCACAGAAACTGCTTGCCCCAAACAAAAATCTAAACCCACTGCGTAACGAAAATAAATTCACGCCGACCCACCGATACATTAGTATTTATACCTGTCGCAAGCTGTTGAAATCACAGTCTTATATGTACATACGTCATCAAGCCTTCGACATTTCAATTGATTCGATGCGCCAACGTTTCATAGGGCATACTGAATTCATGCGCGTTTTGCGAATTGGCTGTTTAGCGCAGATCGCCGTAGCGTGTACAACTGCGCAAACGGCCGTTTGGACAGGTCATTTCGACAACCTCCGCACCTCCGCTAACACCAGCGAATTCATCCTCACGCCGGCCAATGTTCGACCCGCTTCGTTTGGTCTCCTAGGATCCTTTTCGGTCGCGGGTTGCGTTCTTGCACAACCACTTTATGTGCCCGGCGTTCCATCCGCCGAAGGGCCGAATGTAGACCTGCTTTTCGTAGCCACCACCACAAACATGGTGTACGCCTTCAATGCCCGCGATCGTTCCCTTTACTTCGCCGAAAATTTCGGACGTCCCGTGCCCAGTACCGATATCGAGCCGGCCGCCGGCTACCACGATTTTCCCGAATGTGGCGCGGCTGCTTCCGACGGACCCTTGGGCATAGTTGGCACTCCCGTTATCGACGTGCCGAACAATGCCATGTATTTTGTTTCAAACACAATCGACGATCCGCAGCCGCCCCATCAATATCATCATTTCCTGCATAAGATCAGCCTCACTACGGGACTTGATCTGTTAGCTCCGGTAGCGATTTCCGGAACCTACGACGGACTGCCATTTCAATCCCGCTATCAGCTACAGCGAGGATCGCTACTTTTGCAGGATGGAAAAATTTATGTGGCCTTCGCCTCTCATCAGGATGAGTCGCCGTACCAGGGCTGGTTGTTTGCTTACGACACGAACTTGCGGCAAATTGCCGCGGTGAATTATTCGCGCGGACGCTCCGGCGCAGGAATCTGGCAATCCGGCGGTGGACCCGCGAGCGATGGCAAGTACGTCTACTTCACCACCGGAAATCTCGCCGACGACATACCGCAGGAGGCTGACAACTCCGACAGCATCGTACAAGTGGATCCCACCACTCTTCTGGTAACCGGGAAAACCAGCTTCTACGCGGAAGCGGAAAACTGGGACCAGAATTTCGATCTTGATCTTGGGTCCAGCCGCGTCATCCTGATGCCGGGCTCGGGGCAAGCTATTTCCGGGAGTAAGTTCGGCGACCTGTTTCTGCTGAATCGCAACAGCATGACCTTGACCGCTCGCGTCCAGGGGGCTGCTCGTCATAGCGTCGGTTTCGATTGGACCGGGGTGTATAACGGCTTTGCTGTCTGGAACAATACCGTCTATCTTTGGCCCGGCGGTGGCGGATTCACTTACGGAACCGATCCTGGTTTCCCTACCGATACCCTGAAAGCCTTTCGTGTGGATGGCTCCGCCGTGACGATGATTGCGAATGGCCAGTCGGATGGTGTCGGCGCCGGATACCAGGGCTCCGGTCTATCGATCTCGGCGAATGGCACGAGCGTCGCAACCGGCATCGTCTGGGCATACACGCCCGCAAGCAACACGAAAGAACTGCAGGTAGGGCATTTACACGCTTACGATGCGGGCGACCTCTCGCGCGGCATCTTTCAGGAGTTATGGAACAACATCGACCCCGCGCATCCCGATCAAGGGCTGCTATTCGCAAAAATGTCTCAACCCACCATCGCCGACGGGAAAGTCTACCTGCCGACGTTCTCCGGTAAAGTTCTGGTTTACGGGCTGCTGCCGTAAAATAAAACAATGCGCTATCGAGCACTCGGCCGGACGGGCATTTCCGTTAGTGAAGTTGGATACGGCGCCTGGGGTATTGGCGGCAGTCAATGGCTGGGACATAAAGACGATGAATCCGTCTTGGCCCTGCGCCGGGCAATCGAACTAGGATTGAATTTTATCGACACCGCCCTCGCGTATGGCGATGGACATAGTGAGCGACTGGTGGGCGATATGGTCCGCGATGCGCCGGGAAAGGTCTATGTCGCAACCAAGGTTCCACCGAAGAATCGTCTTTGGCCGGCGCGTCCGGGCGTCGCCCTGGATGAGGTCTTCCCTTACGACTACATCATTTCTTCCACTGAGGAAAGCCTGCGGAATTTAAAGCTAGAGTCCGTCGACTTGCAGCAGTTGCACGTCTGGAACCCCGAGTGGATCGGCCACGACGATTGGCGTCGCGCGTTTGAAGACCTAAAGACTTCCGGTAAGGCGAAGGCCGTCGGTATATCCATCAACGACCATCAGCCCGATAGTGCCCTGGAATTGGTGCGCACCGGCCTGATCGATACTGTGCAGGTGATTTACAACATCTTCGATCAGACACCGCAGACCAGTCTGTTTCCTTTAGTTAAGGAACATAACGTCGGCGTGCTGGCGCGCGTGCCGCTTGACGAAGGCAGCCTTTCGGGGAACATCACGGAATACACGACGTTCGAGGAAGGTGATTTTCGCGCCGGCTACTTCCGTGGCGACCGAAAAAAGGAAGTGGTGCAGCACGTCGATGCGCTGCGTAAGGATCTTGAGAATGTCCCTGGTTCGCTAGCGGAAATCGCTCTCCAGTTCTGCCTTTCGGAGCTTGCGGTATCCACTGTGATTCCCGGAATGCGCCGCGTGAAAAACGTCGAGGCCAATTGCCGTCTCTCCGCTCTCGGTCCGCTCCCGCCGCAAATATTGGAGCTCTTGAAGAAGCACGCCTGGGATCGCAATTACTACGACTAGCCGTTTAATCCGGCATCGCTTAGATAACCTCGCAACCGCCCCAGGTCTCGCTTTATCGCGGCAAATACCTCGGCATGGCTAATAGTGACTGTCTTCCCTCCCAGCTCCGCGCCCCCAAGTTTATATTCGAAAAACAACTGTAGTGGACCCTGGAAATCGCTCTTCGCCACCATTTGAAAGAACCTTGGGAAACGCACCATCCCTGTTCCCAGCGGTTGCCATTCCGGCTCCCACTCGCCTTTTTCATTCTTCATCCAGACAAAATCTTTCACGGCGATTCCACCCAGATGCGGTCCTAAAACGCGGAAACTATTTATCCAGCCACCCAGCCCGCCTTCCACCGTCGCATGCCCGACATCGTAGTTCACCGCCACTGCCTTGGGGTCGAATTCTTTCAACATCAAGTACAGGTCCCAGATAGAAGCGCCCACTACATCGACCCCGGAATGCGTGTGATATATCCCCTTAACGCCGTATTTCAAATTCATAGCCGCAAGCTTTGCGATGCGCGGCTGGAACGCTGCCATCTGGGCGGGAATAGGGCTTGCATCCCATTTGAATCCACCCCAGCGGTAATAACGAATGCCAAGATCGGCGATCGTTCGCAGAACCGTTTCGGTATGCGGGGTGGTGGCGTCGATCACTTCACTGGTAACTGTGGGTACGTCCACACCATGCGCGCGGAGCATTTTCACAAGCGGCGGCAGATCCTCGGCAACACGATCCGATTCCACGTGTCCACCCTTGCGAATAGTCAGATCGATCGCTTCAAAGCCCATGCCGGCGACAGCTTTCGCCAGCTCCTCGCCTTCCAAAAAACGCAGTGTCTTTGAAAAGAGGGCGACCTTCAGTTTTCGCGGCGCAGCCTGTGCCCGGACCGTGGCCGCCGTGGCCGCTGCTATTAAGAAGCGTCTTCTGTCCATCACGATCAAGAATACGCCCAGGCGATATAATCGCGCCATGCCCATCTTCACCCGCCGCCAGCTGTTTGCTATTCCGGGGTTTGCGCTGCTCGCCCGCGCCGCTACGCTACAGCAGATCCATCTCGGCGTTACCACCGACGAAATCGATGAAGATCCCAAAGCCGCCGCCCAGTTCCTGAAGGATTTCGGCCTCTCCTATGCGGAAGTGCGCTCCGTTTGGGGCAAGTACAACACGGCGCAGCCAGTGGAAAAGATTCGGGAAGCGCGCGCCATCTTCGATGAGTTCGGAATTAAAACATCGACGTTGGGCACTGCGTTCTTCAAAATTCCACTCCCCGCCGATTCCGCCGAAGGGCAAAAAATTCTCGACGAGCAATGGACTCTGCTGGATGGTGCGATGGATCGGGCGGCGATTCTTGGTACCGACAAGCTGCGCGTCTTCGCCTTCACTTATAAAGCGGGCGACGCGCACGGCAAATCGGACTACCCGCGCATCTATGAGCTCGTCAAGGAAGCTGCCCGCCGCGCTAGAGCCCGTAATTTCCGTTTGGCGCTGGAGAACGTCGGCGGCAGCTATGTATCCATCGGAGCGGAATCGGCGCAGCTCTTAAAGGCGGTGCAAGATCCGGCACTCGGCCTTACATGGGACCCGAATAATGCCGGCGAATCGGGCGAGAAGGCTTTTCCCGATGGCTACCGTTTGCTTGACCCGGCCCGCATCTTTCACGTTCACCTGCGCGACTATCGCCATCGGCCGGACGGTAAAGTCGAATGGTGCGCGGTGGGCGAAGGCGAATTTGACAACTTAGGACAGTTACGCGCCTTGCTCAAGGACGGCTACAAAGGAACGTTTACGCTGGAAACCCACTATCGCGCTCCGCAAGGGAAAGCGTTTGCCAGCCGGACCTCACTCACGGCGCTGCTGAAGGTAGTTGCGAAAGTTTAGAGATCCCGTTCGGAGAGCACCGCATCTGCCAAGCGTGCGCAGTCTCATCGTCGTTCTGGGCGACCAACTCGATCCCGAATCGTCGGCTTTCGACGGCTTCGATGCCCGTCATGACGCCGTGTGGATGGCTGAGGTGGCTTCGGAATCGACTCACGTTTGGAGCCATAAGGCGCGCATCGCCATCTTCCTCTCGGCGATGCGCCATTTCCACCAATCGATTGTTGACCGCGGATACCCCATTCACTATCGCCGCTTGGACGATCCCCGAAATCTCGGAGATTTGGGGGCGGAATTAACCGCGTCTTGCCGCGCTCTGGCGCCACGAAAAATCATCGTCAGCGAACCGGGTGAGTATCGCGTCCGGCAAATTCTAGAGTCAGTCGCCGCAGCCTGCGACGTCCCGTTGGAAGTGCGGATAGACCGGCACTTTCTTTCACCTCTGGAGGATTTTCGCGCACACGCTAGCGGCCTCAAACAATTACGCATGGAGTTCTTTTATCGCGAAATGCGCTCCCGGCATCGCATCCTTTTGGACGTGAAAGGCAAGCCCATCGGCGGCAAGTGGAATTTCGATGAGGAGAATCGTGGCTCGTTTCCAAAATCGGGACCGGGCCTACTGCCGGCGCCCACGACGTTCCCGCCGGATGCGATTACGGACGAAGTAATCCAGCTTGTCAACGAACGTTTTCCCGGCCATCCCGGCAAACTCGCGCGTTTCGATTGGCCGGTTACTCCCGCCGAAGCCGCACAGGCTCTCGACGATTTCATTACACATCGACTTCCGCTGTTCGGTCAGTTCCAAGATGCCATGTGGACCGATCAGCCGCATCTCTATCACTCCCGACTCTCCTCCAGCCTGAATCTCAAACTTCTGAATCCGCGAATGGTAATCGAGCGTGCCGAAAAGGCTTACCTGGAAGGCCATGCTCCGCTTGCGTCGGTGGAAGGCTTTATCCGCCAGATTATTGGCTGGCGGGAATATGTGCGCGGAGTCTATTGGCAGTTTATGCCGGATTATCTCGAGTCGAATGTGCTGGAAGCGCATGTTCCGCTGCCATCCTTCTATTGGACAGGCGATACCGACATGGCGTGCATGCGCCAGTCTCTCGGTCAGACCCTCGATTTCGGATACGCCCACCATATTCAGCGGCTGATGGTGACCGGCTTGTATTCGTTGTTGTTAGGCGTCGAGCCCCGAGCGATTCACGAGTGGTATCTGGCGATTTATATCGATGCAGTGGAGTGGGTGGAGCTTCCCAACGTAATCGGCATGTCGCAATTCGCCGACGGCGGCCGGATGTCCACCAAGCCTTATATAGCGAGTGGAAAGTACATCCAGCGGATGAGTAATTACTGTTCTCGTTGCCGCTACGATCCCGCGAAATCCAGCGGGGAGAATGCTTGCCCCTTCACAACTCTTTATTGGGATTTCCTTTTCCGCCATGAGACGTTTCTTTACACAGTGCCTCGAATGGAAATGCAACTGAGGAATATTACCCGCATAAGTGTCGCAGACAAAGCCACCATTAAGGGGAATGCCTCACTCCTCCGTAGCGAATAGGGTTATTGCAAATACGCTTTTTAGGGCCAGTTAAGCGCAAACTGGGGGGGCATAAAAAGAGTAGTACCGATTCCTTGATTTTGGTATAGAAGGCCCCACTTTATGCCGAATTAAATTTCATGAGAAAAACCGCTCGCGCCTCGCTGCGCAGTTTTTTGCTTATTACTCTCTCGCTTTTCGCCATCAACGCAAACGCTAGTATTGCGTTCAACGTGCCCTTAGGAACAGCGGATGCCTTCGCTGTCCTGGCGGGATCGGCCGTAACTAACACCGGACCATCCACTCTGAATGGAAACTTGGCCGCCACCTCAATCACCGGTTTCCCGCCGGGGACCGTCGTCGGAACGATCCACTCCGGTGATGCCGAAGCAACAGCGGCATTAAGCGATTTGACCACTGCCTACGGTGCGGCTACCGCTCAGGCTTGTGGAACCAACCTCAGCGGGCAGGATTTGGGTGGGCTCACCCTTCTGCCGGGAGTATACTGCTTTTCGTCGTCGGCCCAGCTGACTGGTGCGCTGAAACTAGATGCCCTGGGCGATCCCAATTCCATCTTCCTGTTCCAAATCACAAGTACGCTGACGACGGCTACCAATTCGGAGGTGTCGTTTATCAACGGTGGCCAGGGTGGCGGATTGTTTTGGCAGGTGGGAAGTTCAGCCACTCTAGGCACGGGTACGGCATTTACGGGAAATCTCCTCGCCTTAACCAGCATTACTTTGAATGCCGGGGCAAATATTCAATGCGGCCGGGCTCTGGCTCAAAATGGTTCGGTGACGATGGATACGAACGACATCTCTGTCAACACGGCGGGTTGCGAAACCACGAACGGCAGCACCGTTCCCGAGCCTGGCACTTCGGCTCAATTAGGGGTTGGGCTGCTGCTAAGCGCGATCGCTTACGGAAGTCGAAAATTCCGCCGCGGCTAGTTCATGCGCTGGGTCCAGCGTAGGAAACGCCATAGTTCCGCGCGATGGATCCAGGCAAACTTAAAGAACTCGCCAGGGGTGATTGCGTCCGCATGGGTGCCCCAGTATGTTTCGATGCGCCATAGCAAATACGGGCTGCGCCACGGCGTCAGGCGGGAACCTCTGGAAGCCTTCCAGAGGAACTCGATCATTTTACTGCTTAGCCTGCTGTTTGGGCTGATCGGGAGTGGCGTAGTAGCCGGTTCGCGTCCGTACCACCGGGCGTCCCGGTCCGTTCACGGTCACTTTGATCTGGCGGAAACTGCCGTCCAGCGCCTGGATCGTGGGCGAATAGGCAATGATGTATTGATTTCGAATTTCCTGCGCTACCTTTAGCGCCATCTTGTCGACTTCGCTAAGATCCTTCGGATAATACACCAAGCCGCCCGATTCATCCGTCAGTGCCTTTAATGCCCGCTTGGCAGACTTTGCCTCGCGAGCATTTTCTTCGTTCAACAGCCCGATGCTGTAAATCAGCACTTCGCCTTGCCGGGCTCTTTGGATTGCCTTCTCCAGCGGATCGTTGCTTGAATTATCCGCGCCGTCGGTTATCACAAGCAGAACTTTCTTACTCTTCTTCGCCTTGCTCTTCATGTAATCGATGGACATCGTCACGGCATCGCGCATTGCCGTGCCACCGCGCGAATCCAGCCGCGCCAGGCCTTCTTCCAGCTTCTTCGCATCATTGGTGAAGGGAACATCCAGGAAAGCTTCGTCGTTAAAATTCACGATGAACACCTCATCCTGGGGGTTCGACGCCTTCACCAGGGCGAGCGATGCCGCCTCCACCTTGGCCCGCTTATCGCGCATGCTGCCGCTGTTATCGATCAGGATGCCGAGCGAGACCGGCACATCCTCACGCTTAAAAACTTTCACGATTTGTTCTTGGCCGTTTTCAAATACTTTAAAAGCGGTTTGGGGAAGATTCGTAACCAGATCGCCCGCTTTGTTAATCACGCTGGCATGCAGGACAACCAATCGCGTGTCGATCTTGAAGACGCCATCGTCTTGCCCGTTCACAGCGGTTGCGAGCGTCGCCGCGGCACATAAAAGCGTACAAGCAATCTTGATAAAAATATTACTGCGCAGGTGCATAGTATCCAAGCCGGTAAAACGCTTTAAGGGGCGGCAACCCGCGAGGCTGAACCAGCTTCACCTGAACCCGGCGATACTTTCCGTCGCGCTCATGGTTCTTCGGGGTGTACCCAAGCAGATATTGATTCCGTAATTCGATTCCGATTTTCGCCGCGATATCCGGTAACTCATTCAGATTCTCCACGGGGAAATGCCGCCCACCGGTCTGCTCGGCGATTTCAGAGAGAAGCCCAGGTCCGCCCATTTCTTCAGCGGTCCTTCCACGGGACGCCATCGGCTCGAAAATGCCAATCGCGTAAACCTGTACATCCGCCTCGCGAACCGCGTTCTTGATTTCACTCTCCGTGTATCGGCTGCTGTTGTCGCCGCCGTCGGAAATTACCAGTAGCGCCTTACGCGGATTGTGGGCCTTCTTCATTTCGTTCATGGCCAGATATACGCCATCGAGTAGTGCCGTGCGCCCTTTCGATTGCGTGAAGCTCAACCGGTTCTGGATTTCTTCAGTATCGGTTGTAAAAGCCGAAACAAGCTCCGGCCGGTCGTTGAACTGTACTAGAAAGAACTCGTCCTGTGGATTCGCCGTCTTGAAAAATTGCGCCGCCGCTTGCCGGGCCTTTTGCATCTTAGTTCCCATGCTGCCGCTGGTGTCGAAGACCAAGCCGACCGAGAGGGGTGCATCTTCGCTGGAAAATTGCGTCACCAACTGTTCCAGCTTGTCTTCAAAGAGCCGAAAATGCTCTTTCTCGAGGCCGGTTACAAAGCGGTTTAAAGGATCGGTGACGGATACAGGAATCAGGACAAGAGTCGTGTCAACACGGATGTTGCTGCGGCGTTCAGGAGGGGCGTCGGCGGCCGCTTTGGTACGCGGTTGAATCGACACCCGAGGCTCGACGGTGGATTTGGTATCCGCCGTCTTGTTATCTTTTGCTGTGTCGGTTTTGCCGTTCTTGTCATCCGCCCAGACTGTGATCGCTAAGATTGCCGATAAGCCTAAGAAGATTATTGGAAGGGATCTGATTTGTACTTTTGCCACCATGTACGGCCTTTATGGTTGCGCCCGATGGTAAGTATAACACCGGGTCGGCTTATAACGATTCGTATAGAAACGTCTCCGATGCGCCGATTGTGAAGGGGCTTCCGAAAGTGAGACGCGGCGCGCCCCGGTCGTGTTTCCGATAACAATTCCCCGCTATACCGGGTTTTATTGCTTGCTCAGTTCACCGTATTCGGCTACTAACGCGGCTTCGATCTTCTGAATCAAGGCATCGCCATTATCGGAGTTCGTCATAATCGCATAGCCCCGGCCGTCCTTGGCCGAAGCTCGGAGCAAGGCACGAAATCCGAAATTAGATCCACCATGCTCAAAGACTTTCCCGTTCACGCCAATCCCCAGGCCGGAGGCGTCTTTTTGCACCGTCAACATCTCCGCCGCGGTGGCTCGATTAATAATGCGCTCGGACTCGCCCCGCGCGGCTTTGCCTAATGCCATGGCGAACCGGCCCAGATCGGACGGCGTGGTCCATAATCCAGCCGCTGCCATCTCGGGGTAAGTATGCCAATTTCCCGGCACCGGCGTCCCATCCGGAAGATGACCCACTGCACATCGGGTCCGCATCGAAGCCGACGGTGGCTGCTCAAAGCTGCTGTCTTTCATATCCAGAGGTTCAAGAACCCGGGTCCGCAAAATCTCGGCGAATGGAAGGTGCAAAGTATCCACCAGAAGTTGCTGCAGCACACAAAATCCGCCGCCTGAATAGCTGTACATCTTGCCTGGCTCTCTATCCACGCGTATTGGCGGGGTATTGGCGGGCTTGACTCCGTCCAACACCTGGGTCAACGCGGGAATCGGCTCGCCCGCGGCATAACCGGGAAAGCCATGGACGGTAAAGCCGGCACTGTGGCTGAGGATCTCCCGCAATGTCACTTTCTGTTTTGCGGTGAATTCATTCGCCGGCACTTTCCACGAAGTGAGGCGCGCGTTCACATCTTCATCCAATTGCAGTTTCCCTTGTTGAACCAGCGACATGACAGCAAGGGCGGTTACTGGCTTGCTGATCGAAGCCGCCTGGAAACGAGTTCCAGGGGGTACGCCATAGGTGCGCGCCCATTCGATACCGGACGGTCCAATGACGGCGATGCTGACGCCCGGGACGTGCAGCGCGGGCATGCTTTCGCTAGGCTTCCAGCGCGCTTCAATCCGTGCGATGCGCTCCTCTAGTTCCCCGGCCTTAACGAGCACCGGCGTCCAGGTAAGCACCCCCATTGCGAGCACCCATTGCCAAGTTTTCATCCGCTCTCCCCTGTCCTCGCCCAGTGTACTTAAAAATCCGAAGGAAGGCGCGCTTCCGTATTCACCAAAGACAGCAAGCGAAGCCATTATCCAGATCCCCACGATTTCCAATCGTGGGGATTTTTTTGGTACTTTCCCGGCCCTCGGGTCAGTACTTTGTTCTAATTCGGGTGAGTCCCAACGTACCCCCCCTTTTGGGCTGTCCTATACCTCTCGTCCTGTACGTGTCTAATACGACCCCCTACTAAATTGGTCCCTCGTAAGGCTTCTTTACTATAGATCTCGCCAAAAATATGTCCGATCCTATCTTCAGCCCTACAAAGATCTTAAAAAATAAGGGAAAGGAGGGTAATGTGGAGATCCGAAAGTCTTGGAAAGGCATGTTCAATGGCCTCGATCTATCGCTGTACCTCTCCTGCCAGTCTGAAACACTGAGCCGGGGGAAATTTCTGGTTGGTCAACCAGATGCTTCGAAGAATGCGGTGCTGATCGTCTATGATGACGCTGTGGAAATGCATAAAGAGCTCGCCGAGAAATATCAAATGCGTCCCCGGGGTGGGGGCTGGATGTCCATCGATCTGGTACAAAAGCGGGTACACATCGGTGGAACCAGTGAGGCTTATGGCCGCGAATTGGATCGCCGGATGACTTTTCGCGCTATCGGAGCAGCCCTGCCTGACTTCGCTTGTACCGTGGACATTTAGCCTTATTTCGCCGGGCCGCGCAGGATCGCGGCAATCCGGATCTTGCTCAAGAGAGTGCCCCGAGTAAACACCGCCGCTATTTTTTGTGTATTGCGAATGTCTTCCAGCGGATTCGCATCCAGTAGAACAAGGTCGGCGAGCATTCCCGGTTTTACATAGCCTAAGGACTCGTCCCAACCGAGAAATCGGGCAGGCTCACTAGTGGCACTTTGGATCGCCTCCATTGGCGTCAGGCCGGCCCGCACCAACAACTCGAGTTCGTCGTGAAGCGTGGCCCCGGGAATGGTATACGGATCGCCGGTGTCCGTGCCGGCAAGGATCGCTACGCCGGCGCGCTTCATCAATCGAACCAGTTCGAAGCACATCGTATACTCCCGCTTCATCAGGGCGACATCTTCGCCCGAAAGCTGTCGTAGGTCCTGATGAGGATCAGTCCAGCCGGCGCGTGTCTCGGCGCTCACCGATTTCAGCCGGGGATCGCTAGTTAGTTCATCCAAACCCAGCAGCGCCATCCGTTTCCGCAACGTGAGGGTGGGCGTTTGCCGCATGTCGAACTTGGCCGACCGTTCGAAAAACAGAGTCGCTTTGGCGGGGCTGAACGTGTCGAACGCCTGTTTCTTAATGCGTTCCAGAATCAGAGGATCGCCGTGGGCGTTTTGCTTCTGCTCGGTCAGCTTTTCATCCTGGGCCGAAGCGGGCAGCCAGAGCCCGAATAGATGTTCCATACTCGCCATGCGGGAATCAATCGCTTCCCAGGCCGTTACCGACGCCGGCAAATGCCCAACCAGGGGCAAGTGCCAGTGCCGGGCTTGTTCGGCGAGGGCGAAGAAGGCTTCGCGATCAAGCGACGACAGTACTTTTATGCAATCGACGTTCATTTCGTAGAGCTGATCGAAAACGAAACGAGCCTCCGCCGGCGTCCGGGCGCGGAAGACCGGCAATTTCGGATCGTTCGACGTAACGCCGTCGACGGCCGTACCGCAGGTGACAATGTGCGGCCCTAAGGATTTGCCCTGCTCAATCGAATCGCGCCAAGCCGAGGTGCGCCCGAAATCACTCCCCATATCCCGCACGCCGGTGACACCATAAGCCACAAACAGCGGAAGCTGGCTATCCTTATTCCACAAGTGGACGTGCATGTCCCACAGGCCAGGCAACAAAAACTTGCCGCGCCCATTTATCACAGTAGAACCAGGCGGAATCCGCATCGTCGCCGCCGGACCCATCGCTGCGATCTTGTCTTTTCGAATGATGACGGTGCGGTCTAATTGGAGCGCCGAACCGGTACCGTCGATGACATTTACGTTTCGAATAGCGATTGTTGGAACGGGCGCTGCCGTAACAGTTTGAATAGCTAGAAAGAAGGCTAACGCGGGGAACAAACCTTTTCGGCTCACAGGGATCTAGACCTAAAGTAGCACCGCAGAGCTACATTCCCTGGTTCAATTTGGTTCCCAGTTCGGCTTGCCGATCGCCCGCAAGCTCGGGCGCTGCGGGAAACACACGGTTTTTGGTGGCCACTGAGCTGCATTACTGGCGCTGACGGAAATCGGTTAATACTCCCGCGAATCCCGCCGATGAGTGTTCCAAGGACAAGTAGGAACATGGCAATCTCACCACTTTCGTTTTCCGGAGTCAGCACTTTCTCTGACGATTTTCAGACGATTCTGACCCGGTCCGCTCAAATCGCCAACCTGCCGGTTCAACAATTGCAGAATCGCGATTCCGATGTCCTGTCGCGAAAGACGCAACTCGGAGCAGTCGGCGCGGCGGCAACCGCTTTCGCAACCAGCTTCACCGGGTTGCTAAGCCTGGCATCGAGTCAAGCCATTAATGCCACCAGTTCGGACTCAACCGTAGTATCGGCCATCGCTACCGGCGCGGTTGCCGGGGGCAGTTATACGATCAATCATGTAACCTCGCTAGCCACCGCCGCCGGGGAACGCTCTGCGGTGGGATATGCCGATTCCACGAGTGCACCTGTATCGAGCACGGGCGTGGTCAAGCTGGTGTTTGGTTCCAATGAATACACGATTAATCTGACACCGCAAACGAACAACCTGGCGGGCTTGCAGAACGCAATCAACAGTTTGGGCGTGGGCGTCTCGGCCAGTATCCTTACCAGCGGGACGGGCTCGAATCCGAATTACTTGTCGTTATCCAGTAGTCATACCGGCGCTACGACGCTACGGCTGATCGACGATCCCGCGGGAAGCAATTCGAACTTACTGACGAGCGCCAATCAAGGAACTGACGCGGTTTTCCAGTTGAACGGCATTCCCATCACTCGGTCCAATAATGTCGTGAACGATGTCGTGCCGGGGGTGACTTTCACCTTGCAAAAGCCAACCGATACGGCCGTTACTTTGTCCTTGGCTACGGATCGAAGCCAATTGGCAACGGCCCTACAAAGCTTTGTCAGTACGTACAATGCGCTGACAACACAGGTGAAAGGGCAGGTAGGACCGAACGCTGGCCTGCTTAGCGGCGATTATGCAATCCGCCAGATTCAAACAGATCTCCGCCAGCTGACCTCCTATCAGGGCTCCACTGGAAGCATTCGCAGTTTAGCCAGCCTGGGCATCGAGTTCAGTAACACAGGGCAAGCGTCGTTCAATTCGAACACCTTCAGCGCTTTGACGGACAATCAGATCACGGATTCGTTTCATTTTCTGGGTTCGTCGACCGGCGGTCTAGGGCAGCTCGGTAAGACCTTCAATCAACTAACCGATCCAATTTCCGGACTGATTAAGAACGAACTCGATAGCCTCGATGTTACAGATCGCGGACTTCAGGCGAAAGTGGCCACGCTCACCGCCCGAATTGCCGTCTCTCAGACAGCCTTACAACGCCGGCTACAAGCCGCCGACGGTCTGCTGGCAAGCTTACAGTCGCAGCAGAAAATCATCCAGGCCACCGCGACAAGCTTGCTCGCCCAAATAAATGGCACGAATAAATAGGTAGTGAATGAAACGGAAGCGAATTTCGCGTCAGTAAGAGATTTGGACATCAATCTGGTTATGCAACTCCACGAATGGGAAAAGGTCGTGAGCAATCTCGAAGAAGTCAGCAAGCGTCTTCAGCTGACCGATCCGCAGGAGTTCGCGCAAATTGAGCGATCGCTCGCCGAGCGCTGTGCGGCAATTGCCGCCCTGCTGACCTTAACCGCCCCCTGTCCACTAGAACTGGGTGACCGTTTGCAAAATGCTCTGGACGCAGGCGCCGTCGCGCTCGATCATCTGATCGAGGTCCGGCAGAATATCCAACGGGAATTAAGCTGGGTGGGCCGCGCGGGCTGGACTTTTGGAGGCGCCAAACCGCCGCAGCAGCAAATCGACTGCGTAGGCTAGTCGATCAACTGCACGTCGATTTTTTTCTGAGCGGGATCCATCGCGAGCAAGCGAAAAGATCGAACCTGACCAGCCCGTAACGGTTCTTTCTCCGGCGCCGCTCCGCCCGCACCGGATTTCCATTTTGCCGTCAGCATCGCGCCAAGACTGGAAATATCGGCTCCGCTAGACACTGCCTTTGCGCTTCCGCTTTCCGATTTCGATTGCTCCAGCCGGCAGGTAGCGTAAACACCTTCACCCAATTCAATTTTGGCCTTAGTCGGCGAAGCGTCGACGATTCGGCCACTCACCGTCTCTCCAGCCTGATGCTCAGCGATGTATTCATCGGCGCTTGTCGGTTCCAATTGCTTCATCCCCAGGCGGATACGGCGGCGATCGCGATCCAACTCAAGAATCTGCGCCTTAACTTTCTGGCCGGTTTTCAGCATCTCCTGGGGATGGTCAAGGCGCTTTTCGCGGCTGATGTCCCCGATATGAATCATGCCCTCAATGCCGTCGCCCAAATCGACGAAGGCGCCAAATTTCTGCATGCTGGTAATCGCGCCCTCTGCCACCGAACCCACGGGATACTTCTGGGCCGCGGCATCCCACGGGTCGCCCAGCGCCTGCTTCAAGCCAAGTGCAATCCGGTGCTCCGGGGCGTTAACGCCCAATACCACGACATCCACCTGATCGTCGGGCTTCACCACATCGGACGGCTTGCGAACTTTCTTGATCCAGGACATCTCGGAAAGATGAATCATGCCCTCGATCCCAGGCTCCAGCTCCACAAAGGCCCCGAAATCGGTGGTCCGGGTCACCTTTCCTTGCACGCGTTGACCAGCCTCATAGCGGGTTGCCGCGACGGTCCACGGATCCGGAATTAATTGCTTCAGCCCCAGCGAAATCCTGCGCGTATCGGCGTTAATCTTGAGGATTTTCACTTCAATCGAATCGCCAACGGCCACTACATCGGCGGGCTTGGCTGTACGCGTCCAGGACATATCGGTGACGTGCAGTAGTCCATCAAAGCCACCCAGATCGACAAACGCCCCGAAGTCGGTCAAGCTGCGAACGGTCCCGCGGATCACCGTATCCACCTTCAACCGCTCAAAGGCCTGCACACGAGTTTTGGTTTCTTCTTCTTCAAGAACAACCCGGCGGTCGACCACAACATCTTCCTTGGCCGTATCCAGCTTCGTGATGCGGCATTGAATTTCCTGCCCCACCAACTTTTCCATGTCGGCTTGTTCGCGGGCGCCGCTTCTAGAGGCCGGCATGAACGCCCGGACCCCAATATCGACGCGCAAACCGCCCTTCACAACTTCTGTCACTGTACCGGCTACCGTGCGCTTTTCGGTGAAGGCCGTTTCCAGCGCGCTCCAATCCCGCGGGCGCTCGACTTTGATCGTCGAAAGCTGATAGTAGCCCTCTTCATTCCGCCCCGTTACACTGACCACAAGCTGGTCGCCTACCTTAGCGGTCTCCTGGCTAGTTCGCTCCTGAAAGTGGGCAAGCGGTAATATCCCTTCCGTCTTCCGACCGATATTGACGAAGATAGATTCCGCCGAAATGGCGACCACAGTGCCGTGCAGCGTCTGGCCCTTATCAAGGTGATGCTCCTGCTCAAATTGCGTCAGGATATCGCCAAAAGAGGTGTCGGAAGAAGCACCTTCCAGATCGGAAGGCGCAAGGGAAGAATTCGGTTGATTCATGGAACTGTGTATGGAAACAGCTCCATTGTGTCACAGTTCGCGATCTCCAAATCAGCGACAATAACAGCGTGGAAAAAAACCGCTGGGGTGAATACGTCCGGCCACAAGACCTGGTCTGGTTGTTACTCATTCCCGCTCTAGCCGTATTCGGCCCGGACCGCACGCCGGAAGCGATTTCCACTTTAATTGGCTTGGCGGTGTTTCAAGCACTCCTACCACGCATCCCCTGGTTCCAAACGCATAGCGGCAATATAGTAGGAATTGCAATAAAATTAGTGCTCTGTTTTCTCGTGATCGGGTTCACCGATGGCGTAGCCAGCAGTTACTATCTAATCCTTCTGCTTCCCGTCATGTCGGCCGCCACCACCCTTGGGCTTGCCGGAGCGGTCCTTTTTTCGTTACTGGCCTGCGCCACCTATCTCTCGTTCCTCTGGAGGCTCGATTGGGAGCGGCAATTCATCCCCGAAGATCAAGTGCGCGAGCTCGCCTTGCGCGTCATCTTCTTCCCGGTGGTTGCCTATTTGACCCATCAACTCGCGCAATCGAGCCGGGTGGAATCTTTGCGCTATCAGCACGTGGCGGAACAGTTGGCGATCGCAAACCAGAGCTTGCGTGAAGCGGAGGCAGCCGCCCGCCGGTCCGAGCGCTTAGTCGCTTTGGGACAGATGTCCGCCGGACTTGCGCACGAATTGCGGAATCCATTGGGAACAATGAAAGCGTCGGCGGAGATGCTTGCAAAGAACGTCACCACTGGTAGCGATGTCGCCAAGGAACTGGCGTCTTACATCTCTACGGAAGTGGACCGAACGAATTCGCTTATCACACGATTCTTAGATTTCGCCCGCCCATTGACTGTTCAAAAGGAAGTGAATGATCTTGCCGCGATGATCGATCGTGCGGTGGATCAGGCCGAGCGGCACACACCCCCACTCGATGTTTCAATCTATAAAAATTATTCGCCGGATATTCCGCCTTTTCCATTCGATGCCGAATTGATGGAGCGTGTCATCTACAATCTGGTGGTGAATGCCGCGCAGGCATCGCCGAGCAAAGGCGCGGTGACGGTGAAGACGCGTGAAACGGGGCACGAAGTTGAAATCGCCGTAATCGACCGCGGCTCGGGTATCGATCCGGCAAATCGCGAAAGCATCTTCAATCCATTTTTCACAACCAAGGCCGCCGGTGTGGGGCTAGGGTTGGCGATCGTATCGAAGATTGTCGACGAGCACGGCGGACGGATTCAAGTCGATAGTGAGAAGGGCGAGGGCAGCGTATTTCGGGTACTTCTTCCGATGAATTAGCTTAGGGTTGCCCGGCCTGCGGACCGCTGCCCGCTTCGGACGGATATCCCTTGCTATACCAGTCGGCGTGCATATTCGTGGGGATGCTGAGGACGCGGACATTGGTGAAGCCCATTTCCTTTAAGACCCGAAAGGCCGGGCGTATATTGGGGCACTTCACCATCGGACAGCATCCGCAATAGATTACCAGGGGTGCGTCTTTCGACATTCCCGCTACTGCCCGCCTGAGTAACGCGATGCCTTCGGGCTTCGATCCCGGGCCCGCTTCAAGCGCACCGGGAATCTTCTTGCTTCGGTATAGCACGGGGAAAGCGACGACAATCACCACGGGTTTTTTCGCTAACGAAAGTTCCTGCGCCAGAATCGCGGGCTCAAGCAACGCAGGCTTTGACCACGGATCGGATAAGTCCTGTCCAAAGCACAGCGCCGCGAATATTGTGAGGATGGTTAAGCGGAGGGGCACGGGTACCGGCATAACTATTCCGCGACGAAATCAATTTTCAAATTCACCACGGGACGGCGGCGCGCATCGAATCGCGTCAACATGTGCCAGCCGCTGGAGTGGTTCCGATAGTTGGCTCGTAGCCTGTAATCGGTTCCCGAGCTGAGTCCCAGAAAGTAATATTTGCCTTCCGCGTTGGCGATGTAGGAACGCACTTGCAGAGTCGCTGTATCCTCAATCTGAACGATAGCTTTGGCGATCGAGTTACCCTTCAAATCGCTGACAATGCCTTCCAGATCCCTGGTGTCCTGTGCATAGGTCGGCGCGTAGCTGAGCGAGAGTGCCAGCGCAGCCGCAAGAAGCAGGGGTCTCATAAAGAAGTCTGATTCCGTTGCCGCCTTGGAAGTTTCCCTTTTTTAGGTACGTAATTCAATTGTCCTCGTCAATCTCATTCGATTGCATCGAGTGAGCTTGAAGGATAGACTTTCATGAGCGGAGAGAAATCATGAGCAAGGTACGCGTTCTGGTCGGTACACGCAAGGGTGCGTTTGTTCTAACGTCGGACGGGAAACGGGAACAGTGGGATGTGAAAGGCCCACATTTCGGCGGCTGGGAGTTATATCACATTAAGGGATCGCCCGCCGATCCAAATCGGCTTTATGCTTCCCAATCGAGCGGCTGGTTTGGCCAGGTGATTCAGCGTTCCGATGACGGCGGCGAGACCTGGAAGCCGGCGGGGAATAAGTTTGCCTACGATGGCGTCGCCGGCACGCACCAGTGGTATGACGGGACTCCGCATCCATGGGAGTTTAAGCGTGTCTGGCATCTTGAGCCATCGCTGACCGACCCCGATGTCGTCTATGCGGGAGTGGAAGACGCCGCCATTTTCAAGTCAAGCGACGGCGCCCAAACCTGGCAGGAACTTCCCGGGCTTCGCGGTCATGGGTCAGGCGCTGGCTGGCAGCCGGGGGCCGGCGGGATGTGTTTGCACACGATCATTCTCGATCCACTCGATCCTAAGCGAATGTTCATCGCCATCTCAGCCGCCGGGGCGTTCCGTACCAGCGACGGCGGCATTACTTGGCAGCCCATCAACCATGGATTGCGATCCGAATTCATGCCCGATCCAACGGCCGAAGTCGGGCATTGCGTTCACCACATGGCGATGCATCCGTCGCGGCCGGGAGTGCTCTTTATGCAGAAGCACTGGGACGTGATGCGCAGCGACGACGCCGGCGAGTTGTGGCGGGAAGTGAGTGGAAACTTGCCGAGCGATTTCGGCTTTGTGATCGACGTACACGCCCACGAGCCGGAAACCATTTACGTTGTTCCTATCAAGAGCGACTCGGAGCATTATCCGCCCGATGGAAAGTTGCGCGTGTATCGCAGCCAGACGGGCGGAAATGAATGGGAGCCGTTAACGAAAGGGCTGCCCCAAAGCGACTGCTACGTGAATGTTCTGCGCGACGCGATGGCAGTGGATTCGCTGGATTCCTGTGGCATATACTTCGGCACAACCGGCGGCCAGGTATATGCATCGAGCGATGCCGGAGACAACTGGGCTCCCATCGTTCGGGATCTTCCGGCTGTGCTTTCGATCGAGGTCCAGACCCTGCCATGATTCGCGTCGTGCTTCCGGCACATCTTCGGACGTTGGCGGAAACCGCTGGCGAGGTACAACTGCAGGTGGAAGGCCCTGTCACGCAAGGCTCAATTCTGGATGCGCTGGAGGCTCGTTATCCCATGCTCCGCGGGACCATCCGCGATCACGTGACGTTACAGCGCCGGCCATTCGTGAGATTTTTCGCCTGCGGGCAAGATGTCTCTCATGAGGCCGCCGATGCTGCGTTACCCGATGAAGTGGCCTCGGGAGTGGAACCATTTCTACTGGTCGGGGCTATTGCGGGTGGATCGTAACTGGCGCGCCTTACTGTTCCCTTACAAGCACCACCGGGGCCTGTTCGGCTCCTGTAACCTGGTCGAAGAAGTCGCGCAATGCATCGTATTGGCCGGGTGCTACCGTGATCGACGGCACTTCCAACCGGCGCTTGAAAACTAACTTGCCGCCTTCCATTTTCCAACTCGCGGCAAGAGTTCCGAAGGGCGTTTTTAATTGAGCGGAGTCCGGCATCTCATCTACTTTGAAGCCGGCCGGCAAAGCTACGTGGACGGTTTCTTCAAATAGCTGTGCTTCCAGAACCACGGGCTGCGTCCGTTTTATTGCGGTCAAGCGGACAGCATCCCTGCGATGCAAAACGGCTGGCCGAAAAATCAGCATACGATTCTGAGGCATTTGCGCATAGTGTTCGGATGACAGGCCAAGGTTGAGCGTGAACTTCCCTTCGCCGTAAGTGTCAGTGGATTCCACATTCTTCACGGATGAATTCGGGGCGCCAGCCGCCAGCCATCTTTCAATCCATTTCGTGAAATCCGATTTCGCGGCGCTCTTGTACATGCGGCGCAGTTCCACCGCCTCTTGCCCATAGGCGGTTTCACGAACATTAGCTTGCAAATCGCCCTGCGCGGAGAGCGTCAAATCGGACTCTCTCTCCACTCGATTCGAGGCGGCGGGCAATGAAGGAACACGAATGAGCGACCCTTGCGCGCCCGCATCCACCAAAGCCCAACTGCCCTGTTCATGCCAGGGAAGATCGCCCAGCGGCGTAAATTCATCCGTCGGATCGAAGATCAACAGCCTGCCCAATTGGGGATGCGTCACCACAGCCGGGGAGTTCACGGCGGCGGAAACCGAGACCGCTACAATGGCGTGATTGAACTGCTGGGGCGACGGCCATTCCTGGCGAACATAAGTGCGATCGCCGGAATAGATGCTGAGCATATACGCCTTGATGCCGATGGCGGCGAGCATAGTACGCATCAGATTTGCTTTGTCCTTGCAGTCGCCATATTGCTTCTGAAAAACATCGGCGGCTGTGTGGGGCCGATAACCGCCGCCCCGGCCGAGGCCGGTCTGAACCGAAACGTACTTCACGCCCTGCACGGCTTGGCTGATGGCCGCGATCTTGGCGAATTCGGTAGCCGCGCCGTCTGTTAGCGCTTTAGCCTTGTCCGATATGTCGGATGTGATCTTCGCCTGCGGATCACTCAGCTCGGAAAGCCATTGAGAGACATCGCCCCACGTAGCCATGCTGCGGCCGAGCCCCGGTTTCGCTCCCGCCGATGGGAAAAAACTGACAGCCAGACGCGGAACAAGCGCCGCCAGATTCGGACTGCCGGGCTCCCGTTCCAGCGGAGCCAGATCGTGGAGCTCCCACGAATATGTGCCGTTTTGCGCCGCGGCAGGCACAGCTTCATGATTGAACGTGACAGCTTCGGCGCGCCATCCATCCGGTACGGTCAACACAAAGCGGGAGACGAGCGCCGGTAAGCGATCCTGAAAATTCCAATCATACTGAGTGAAGGCGGACTTCTCTTCCTGGATTCCTTCATATCCAAAAACAGAGCCCGTGTCCACTTCGTTCTGGGCATTCACTACGCGCGCCCGCGCCTCATCGTAGAGATTGCCATCGGAGAGAGCGGCATCGATGAAGTGCTCCTTGGCCAGCTTGCGAGCGTCTCCCGAAGGTGAAATGATCCACGCCCGAAGATCCTTTATCTTGCCTGTACCGGTTAAATAGATCATCCGCGCGACGGCATCGCGCCGGCCTTCGCGATTCAAGATCTTGATCGCCTTGCGCGAAGTCGTGGTCACCCGGCCACTCTCTTCGACGACGATCCGCTCTTCGGAAAGCAGCACAACGGCTGGGGTCTTCGCAGCGTATACAGGAAGTTTGAGGGACGCCGCATCGCGTAGCCAACCGGGCGCATCTTCAGCGCCGAATGTCGCGGCGGCTAACAGGCACGACAATGACACGAGGCGCTTAATCATTGCCGGCCGCTTTTTGCGCCGTCTGCTTGAGTGGTATGGAATGTCCGTCGGATTGGTGAATGTAATCGAAAATTTTCTTCACCTGCGGATACGCTGTGGCCGGAAAGAACATCGGGGTGTCCTTCCCGAAGTCCAGATGGCGAGTGTATTTCAGTTCTCTTTTCGACGTAACGGCAACCTCGGCTTTGTATTCGCCAATCTCGCCAATTTTCGTTGAGCCGGGTGCGTCGGCATGATCGAGCTCGAAACTTTCCGGGAGCTTGATGGTGATCACATCGTCCTCCGACCATGGGTAGGGGAAGTAAATATCGTACTTTCGCGTCCCCGCTGAGAATCTGGTGGCGGTGCCGATTTCAAAGAACGCGGGTTGTAGAAACATCCGTTTACCAGTCCGCTGCGCGTAGCCCGGTACGCGCACGTGGTAGCGAAGCTGAAGCGGCTCATCAGGATCGGTCATGTGATCGATGTGAATTTCACTGACTTCGGCCGTGCTCAGGCGATGCTTCACTCGATTCAGGACATCTTCTTCGCGCTCCGCCTCGGATTGGCTCGCGCCCGTTGTCCTGCGGCGAATTCCGGTGTGCCCGGAGTGGGCCTCTTCCACATCCCCTTCGAGCGTGCCGTCTTCCGCCAGAACAAAAGTACCGCGACGTTTGGATGAGGTTTGCGACGCCGAAGCAAGTGGTGTCTGAATAAACTGCGGGTCTTTCGAATCCGTCAACAGCGCTTGCTCGCCTTCCTCCTGCCAGCGCAACATCCCATAAGGCACCATCGGCGAGCCAGGATCGAACAGCTTCCATTTGTCGCCAAGCTTGATAGCGATGTCATACGTGCGCATGAAATAACTGTCGGGAAATTCTTTGTGAAAAAAGGTATCGCCCCTGTCGGCAAGCCGCGCGACTCGTACATCCAAACCGGCGGCGGTGGCCAGCGAAGCAAACAACATATTGATGTCGTACGCGGTGCCCGAGCCCTGACTTAACGTGTCGGCCGGAGTCTTATTGCGCTTGGCGTCGTTACGGTCTTCGGCGGTGGATTGTTCGTCGTTCAGATTCTTGATGTGCTTCCGGACATGCTGATAGAGCCGCTTTGCTTTATCGTCGTCGGTCTGCGCATCGCCGGCGATCTCCGCCGCCAGCCGCTTCACATCGCCATTCACTTTCATCAACGGCTTGTAAGCGGTGTATTGTTCTTTCCCGTATTCTTTCCAGAATTTCTCGGGCGTCAGCTTACGATCGAGCGAATAATAAACCAGCATCCAGGCCTTTACCTGATCTTCGGGCGGCATGGAGGGTTCTTCGTGAAAGGCGGGCACGTTCTCCATCGCCGTTTCATAGTATCCATCGGGCTCCGGCCGGAACGAAGACTGTTCGGCATTGAAACGTGCGGAGCGCATCGCGTAGGGGAAATATGGATCGGTAAGCGGTTTGATGTGATAAACCACTTCACGAACGGGAATCTCTCGCTGGAAATAGAGCCGCAAATAGTTCGGTAATTGCTCGCGCCCTTCCTTCCAGCGGTATTCGACAATAGAACCCGGCGTCACATCGGGCAAAGCGAAAGACTTGGCGCGGACTTTCAATCCGCTGGCTTTGACAATCACGCGATCATGTACGGCCGATTTATCCATTTCGACGACGGATCCATCGGGCTTCACCGTACGGGCATAAACGTCGGAGATACTGGTAAAGCTAAAGTACGGAATATCTACTGTCGATTGCTGCTCGCGTCCACGATCGGTATAAATCTTCACGCGCAGATAGTGCGTCAGAATGGCCTGCGCGTATTGACCTTTTCGGTCATGAGTAACGCGAACATCCCACAACAACGCTTCGGCATCAGCGTCCTTTTCCACGCGTGGAGTTGTTCGGGCAAGGTCGGCGGGATCGACGGGTTTCCAATCCGCAGCATGGGCAAGCGCCCCAGCCATCATCCAGCTCAATAGGCAAGAGCTGAACGAAAGAACTGTCTTGCAGTGCTGTAGACCTAGCACGTTTACGATTCTCATTTAATTATTCCGGTGAAATCGTAGTATAGCGGACGCTTTAAATGAATTTGCCGCCCAAATTAAAACGCGACCCGGGCTACTCGACGTTTACGGCGTTCGCGGGTTCTTCCTTCGACTGCGGCGATGCGGTTCGGTTCGATGAGCTTATGTTCAGCAAGGTCAAGCCACAGATCACAATCGCGACGCCGATATAAGCCGTCCACAAGATCGGCTCATGCGCGATCCATCCCCAGAACAGTCCCCAGATTGGCAGCAGATACGTCACAGCGGTTACATGGGTTGGCGGTATTCTCGCCAGCAGATCGTAATAGAGAAGATATGCCAGGCCACTGCCGGCGACACCCAGCGTAACGATGGCGAATATGGAAGATGTCTTGATCGCCGCTGGATGCGGACCGAAGAGCGCGAAAGGTAGCAGCATCGCCCACGCCAGGGAGAGCTGCGTTGTCGCCAGGCCGATGGGATCCAGGCCCTTCAGTTTCACTTTAGCGATCACCGTCGCGATGGCATAACCCAGGCTGGCTAGCACGATGAAGAGGACCCCGCGGAAGAATGCAGCGTCGCCTCCAGGCTGATGGGAATCCCGGCCTTGGTTGTATACGACAATTAGCACGCCCGAAAATCCAAGCAGGACACCGGCCGTCGTGAAGCGGTTTGGACGCGTGCTGCGCATAGCCACGCTCAGCAACAGAGCCCAAATCGGCGTTGTCGCATTCACGATGGCCGCAATGCTGCTGGGCACGGTCTCTTCTCCATAGGCGAAGAACGTAAACGGAATGGCGTTATTGAACAACGCTACGGCCAACAGCGGATATAACAACCGCTTCGGCGGCAGCGTTCGCCGTTTCCACTTAAGAACAATCCAGAGAAAAATCGCCCCGAAGGTAAGCCGGAGCAGGGCCAACCAGGCTGGCGGAAAGCTCTGGCCCGCTATTTCAATCAGGAGAAACGAAGCTCCCCAGACGGCGGACAGCAAGAGTAACTGGATTAGATCGCGCCGGCTCATATTTCCACGATACGGCATGCGATTTAGAGCAAGCTTTACTCCGGGTTCGGAATGTCCGAGACTAATCGGAATATGACTCGCCGCACCTTGGTTGCCGCCGGATCCTCCGCCGCCATCGCTCTGGCCCAGCGAAAGGACGATATCAATCAACTACCGCCGAATCTTCCAGTTCCTTTGGACGACGGCGCTTGCGATCACTTGCCGGGGTTGAGCGTGCCTTCAATCAAGCTGAAGACCACGCGTAATCGCTTGCTGGATCTCAGCAGAGTAGACGCCCCACGCGTGATCGTCTATATCTATCCCCGCACCGGTCAAGCGGACACGCCCGTACCCGCTGGCTGGAACGATATCCCCGGCGCTCGCGGTTGTACGCCGCAATCCTGTTCCATGCGCGATCACTACAACGAAATGAAATCTCTAGGTGCCGAGGTCTTCGGACTCAGTGCCCAAACTACCGAGTATCAGCAGGAGATGGCGACGCGTCTACATCTGCCGTTCGAAGTGCTAAGCGACAATTCACTGGCGTTCACGCACGCGCTGAAGCTTCCAACGTTTGAAACATCGGGGATGATTCTGAACAAGCGCCTGACACTGGTGATTCGCGAACGTCGCATCGAGAAGGTTTTCTATCCCGTTTTTCCCACAGATCAGCATGGCCAACAAATGGTGAATTGGCTGAAATTCAAGAAACAGCAACAAGAGTAAATTCCGTCGTATCGCTATACCCGTTCACTGACACAATCACCCACATCAGGTCGCGCTGCAAAGCATTGAGGATCTCCAGGCTATACTTGATCTTCCTGACAGGGGTTCGCACTAATGTTCTGTCCACATTGCGCTTTTCAAAACCAAGCCACCAGCCGATTCTGCGCGCGCTGTGGCGCGAACATGTCCGCACCCGCTTCGCCTCAGGCGCCGCCCTCGCAACCACAGCAGCAGGCTCCTCCGATTCAACAATCGATTCAACAGCCACCGCAACAGAGGGCGCAACAAACTCCGGCGCCGAATGCGCCACCGCCGCAAGGGCACTATCCTCCTCAAAATCACTATCCGCCACAGCAGCCGGGGCAGTATCAACCTCAGCAACAGTATGCTCCGCAGCAGCAGCATCCGCAGCAGCCGGTGCATCATGGTCCACCCCCAGCCGAGGCTGCGTCGGCCATTCCTATTCGCTGTGTATTAGGCCCCGATAGCGGAAAAGGCTTCATGATCGGCGCCGCTGAAGTCGTCTTCGGCAAGGTAGCCGGTATCGGACTCAACGATCCAGGGGTGGCGCAGCAACATCTTTTAGTGCACTGGCAAGGTGGCTTGTTGACCTTCCGCACATTCGCTGGATGTCAATTACTTGTCGGCAATGCGCCCGTTAGCGAAGGCAGGCTCTCGATGGGCCAGCAGTTCCGTTTGGGCGCGTCGACATGGCAGGTTGGCGATACACCAGTCAGCGTCGTCAGCCTGCTCGATTCGGTTGGCGGACGTCTCAATAAACTTGCTGGGACTGACAAGCTGGAAGGTTTTAGCCTGAAGGAAATGTTCTCCGAAGTATTCAAGAAGCGCAAGCCGGAAGACTTGGAAGATTATTTTATCGTCGGCACCAGCCGCACCACGCCGCGCATTGAAGACGTGCAGACCGGTTGGCCCAAGCCCTGGTTCTTCTTTCGTGTATTGATGTTTGTCGGCATCGTGTACCTTGGCTTCCTGATTTCCATGGAAGAATTCAACAATCCAAATCTGGTACCCGGGCTGATCATGATGGGCGCGTTCGCCATGCCGCTGGCCACGGTGTTCCTACTCTTCGAACTCAACACCCCGCGAAACGTGGCCTTCTATCAGGTGTTGATGTTGGTGTGTCTTGGCGGTGTCGTCTCGCTCTTCGTATCTTTAATCGGCTTCAGTGTTTCCGCATTGGGTTGGTTGGGCGCGTCGCAAGCCGGCATCATTGAAGAAATCGGCAAGTTGCTGGCGGTGATCATCGTCGCCCGCCGCCGCAGTGACAAATACATCCTGAATGGTTTACTCTTCGGCGCGGCCGTCGGCGCGGGGTTCGCGGCATTTGAAAGCGCGGGCTATGCCTTTCGTGCATTGCTTGGAAACGGCGGCGTCAGCGCAATGACGCAGAGTATTTTGCTGCGCGGAATGCTTGCGCCATTCGGACACGTGGCCTGGACTGCGATTGCCGCCGGCGCCCTTTGGCGCGTAAAGGGCGATAAGACGATCTCGCCCGGAATGCTGGTCAATGGCCGTTTTCTCAGCGCATTTATCATTCCCGTTGTGATACACATGCTGTGGAATTCGCCTTTACCGTCGACGTTCTTTCTGAAGCATCTGTTCCTGGGAGTAATCAGCTGGTTCGTTGTATTCGGCTTTGTGCAACAGGGTCTGCGCCAGGTGCGTAATGAACAACTCGCGCAAGTGAAGGCGGAATTCGGCCGAACCCAACAGATGGCCGCGGCGAGCGGAATTCACAAAACGTTTCAGGAACTGCAACAGCAGCGAGGATAAATTTACTCGGGCTTGCGGAGTTCGCGCAAATCGATGCCGGCTTGTTGGCATTTCTTGTAGAGGTGGCTGCGTTCCAGCCCGAGCGCTTTAGCTGTATCGGTCATGCGATGGTTGTGGCGTTTGAGTTCCAGCAGTAAAATCTCGCGCTCAAACGCCTCCACCCGTTCCGCCAGAGGGCCGCTACCATTCCCGGCGACGGTGCGCTCTGGGGCTGCTGCCTCAACTGGTAGCGCTAGCCGCACCGTGTCGCGATCTACTTGTTCGTTCGCCAACAGCAACAGCCGCTCCACGACGTTTCGTAGTTCGCGAACATTGCCCGGCCAGGTGTAACGGACCAGATCTTCGCGAGCGCCCGTGGTGAAGGGTCGTGGCTTCCATCCATTTTGTTCACTTACCTGGCGGGCGAAGTGCTCCAGCAGAACGGGAATGTCTTCGGCGCGATCGCGCAACGGCGGCAGCCGCAGCGGAAACACGTACACCCGGTGATAAAGATCCTGGCGGAATTTCCCCTCTCTCACCAGTTCATCCAGATTGCGATGCGTTGCCACGATCACTCGCGCGTCCACTGGAATCGGGCGGTCTCCGCCTATGCGTTCCACTTCGTTTTGCTCCAAGACCCGCAGCAGCTTCGCTTGCATCATCAGCGGCATGTCTCCGATTTCATCCAGGAATAATGTCCCGTGATGCGCCTGCTCAAACTTGCCTAAGTGCCGGGAACCGGCGCCTGTGAACGAACCTTTCTCATGTCCGAAGAGTTCGGATTCAATCAGCTCCGCGGGTACCGCCGCGCAGTTCAACGTGACGAACGGACCAGTGCGGCGCGCGCTTCGCTCATGCAGCGTCCGCGCGATCAGTTCCTTCCCTGTACCGGTCTCGCCCAGAATGCAGACGCGTGTTTCGCTGGCGGCCACGCGATCCACTTGGGCCATCACGCGATTCATAATCTCGCTCGACCACACCAACTGATGCTTGCCGATACGCTGGCGCAGTTGACGGTTCTCATCTTCCAATCGGGAAAGCTTCAGGACGTTCTCTACCGTCAGCAGAAGCTTGTCCGTCGAAAGCGGCTTCTCCAGAAAATCCACCGCGCCGAGGCGAGTTGCGCGAACCGCCATCTCGACATTGGCTTGCCCCGATATCATTACCACGGGCGTGGGAATCTCCAGCTTCTTCAAATCTTCCAGAAGCGAGATGCCATCCTTACCTGGCATCACGACATCCGAAAGAATGACATCGAAGCGCCGCGTCTTTACTAATTCCAAAGCCCCGTTGGCGTTGTCGCAGACCGTGGCCTCATAGCCCGACAGGCGAAAGGCGCGCGATAAAGACGCCAGCGTGTTTGGATCGTCGTCGACGATCAGCAAATGTGCGCTCATAAATTTCCTTCCCGCTTGGCAAGCGGCAGATCGATGCGGAACGTGGTGCCACGGCCTTTTTCGCTATCCACGGAAATGCGTCCGCCGTGGTCGCTGACAACCGATTGGACTATCGCTAAACCGAGCCCCGTTCCATGTTGCTTAGTTGTGTAGTACGGAGTGAAAAGCCGCTCACATTCTTCAGGCGTCAAACCTTCGCCCGTGTCCGATACCTCGAGCCGGGCGTTGCCATTCACGCGACTTGTCCGCACGGTGAGTTGGCCTCCGCGGGGCATCGCATCCATTGCGTTCAGTACAAGATTGCGCAGCGCCCGGCTTAATTGATCGGGGTCGGCGAATACCGGTGGCAGTGTTTCGTCAAATTCCATTCGAGGCGATATCGGCGGCCTACGCGGATCTTCCAGTTGCGCCGCGAATAGCCGCGTCACCTGCCGCACCAGTTCATTCACGTTCACTGGCTCCAGTTGCGGCGGCGGCATCTTTGAAAAATCGCTGAAGCTGCCGACGATAGTTTTCAAATTTGCCAGCTCCGCAAGCAGCGTTGTAGTGGACTCGCGAAACACTTCATCGAACTGCGCCGGATCGCGTTCACGGGCTCGTTGCAGATTCTCGATCGTGATCTGTAGCGGGAATAGCGGATTCTTCAGTTCATGCGCCAGACGCCGGGCGAGTTCGCGCCACGACGCGACTCGTTCGGCCTGCATCAACTTATCTCGCTGTTCAATCAACTGCCGGGTCATGTCGTTAAAGGCGTCGGCCAACTGCCCGATCTCGTCCGATGAATGTACATCGACATGGGCGTTCCAGTTGCCGTCCGCTACGGCGCGAGCGCCGGCGACCAGGCGCTTTACCGGTCGAGTGATACGCACCGACGCCCAAGCGCTAAGCATAATTCCGAAAAGAATTCCCGCCGCACCGACTGTCGCGCCCAGACGGAGAATGAAATTCTCAAGCGATAACAATTCCTGCCGCGACGTGGCAATGGCCAGGACGCCCAGTAACGGTGGCGGTCCGTTTTCGAGCGATGCGCCGATCAACGGGATGGCGTGAACGGTTTCGTTCGCGGCGATTATTTTCGATTCCTTGGAGTCGCGGCGAACCTGCTCAATAATCGGGCCGAACTTATCGGTTTGCTTTACCGGCCCAGCGTCGAGGTTGCGATAAAGCACCGCCCGCGTGCCGGACGGCAGGACAAGCGATGAGAGGAAGGCGTCGTCGATGCGCTGGCCGCCAACTACGAACACTCGCTTATCGCTGACGTTGATGGCGTGCACCGCCATCAGAGCCAGCGCGGGGTCTGCGGCTAATTCTTCGCGCTTCAGAAAAGCATTCGGAGGAAATGAATTGCGGGGTATCCATTCTTCCTTGTATCCGTAGCGTGCTGGCCACTGCGCCGACGAAATGATTGACCCATCAGAGGCGATTAGCTCAAGAAAGTCAAGAGAGTTCGCGGCGGCCAAATCTTGCGCTTCGTTATAGAACGGTGCGTAGTCGGTTTCCAGAGCCAATTTGCGCACGGCTTCGGAGTCGGCAATAGCGTTGATGCGCCGGGCTATCTCCTCGCCCCGGCGATCGAACTCACGGCGAAACTGTCCGACAAGGGCGTCTGTACGTTGATCGTCGATGCGCTCAAAGGCACGGCGGGTATTCACCGTAACGGTCCACGCTACCGCTCCAACAGCCGCGACCATCGTCAAGGCCGAAGCGATCAATAATTTATAGCGGAACGTCATTGGCCCGGCGTCTCCAGCCAAACACTTTCCAGAGCCCAGACTCGATTCCAATTGTGCAGGCGGGAACTAAGTCCGAAAATTTCTGGAATCTGGGCGATGGGGATTACGCGAAAATCGTCCAGCAGACCGCGCTCGATGGCGTAAGAGCTTCCGTTCAAAACATCAAAAACGCCTAGGGTTTCGGCGATAACGTTGAGGGCATGATTCGCGCCGCCTTCGGGAATATGAATTCGCGCGAGCGTGGCATTCGGCGGTGAAGTTTGTATTCGCAGGCCGGCATCGCGCACGTTCACGCCGATGCGGTCCGCGATGGCCCGCAGTGTCGAATCGGATGCATCAAACCCAATCGCCAGCGTGCGATTCGCCGCCGGAATTTCGTTCGCCAACTGGCGTGCGCGCACTACATCGGGGGGAGCGGAGAACAGAAACGCATAACCGCTCACCCATTGCGGGAGCAATCCGCCGCTGGCTTCACCTTGGCGCTGCAGCAACACATTCAGGATCGCCTGGCGATCGATAGCCAACGCCGCCGCTTCCCGCAACCGGCCGTCCTCAACATTCGTGAAGCGTAGAACCAGCAATTCACTAGGAGCCGACGACCACACGCGACGCCCCCTTTGCGATGCCCGGCGTACATCGCCAGGAGCGATTTCGATTACATCGGCGCGGCCCAATTCGAACTCGATGAACTGCTCGCGCAATGGCCGGCCGAATTCGATTTCAACAGAGTCGACGAATGGACGGCCTCCCCAATAGGCGTCATTGGCGGTTAGCACCGCTCGCTTTCCTGGAGCCCATTGGGTTAGGCGGAATGGGCCTGTTCCGATCACGCCAGCGGTGGAGTTCCTGAGAAGCGATGCGCGGGGAGATGCCAGATAAGCAAGTAAGTCCGGGCGCGGCGTGGGCGATTTGCAGGAGAGAACCAGGCCCGATACCATGGAATCGCAAAACGGCTTCAGCACCGCCGCGGCATCGGAACCCAGCAGGGCGCTGCCATCGTGAAACTGAACGTTCGGACGAAGATGAAATTGCCACACCCGGCGTTCTGCGTCGTGCTGCCAGGAGGTCGCCAGCGATGGCTGAATATTGCCACGCAGATCGATCTTCACGAGTTGATCGCCAATCAGACCGAGCAATTTTTCCCGAGCCGCGGATTCGTTTGGATCGGTAGGCCAGGGCGTCCCGTCAAGCGACAGCAGCGTGGCGCGCATCCGGGCGTGCAGCGTGCCTCCATAGTGCGGCCGCGTCGATCCGTTGGCGAGATTCGCAACGAGGCTAATTAGTGCAAGACACCGCAACGGCCCAAGCCGCATAGCGCCCCCGATCCACCGTGATGGCACGCGCCGCTTCGTTCTGTGACCACAGCTCATTGATAGCACCGGGGAATCCAAGAGGCTGGCTAGAGGCCACGGCGCCCAGATCGACGATGCGATATGCTCGAACGGCGTCAGAGTCGGTTATGTCTCCCGGTGTCGACGCGAGAACTTGCTCGCCACAGGAACTGGCGACACCCGTGATTTGACTGCCCCAGCCACCGATCACGCCTAGCGGTTCAAGGTTCGCCGTGTACAGACGCGTGCGCCCGTCGAGCTCGGCCAACAGCAGAAGCGTCCCTTGTGCGGCTGCGGCGTAGAACGGCGACACTGTCTTGGCGGTCTTACTTATATTGATGCGTCCTGAGAAGTAGTTGCGATTGGCCGTTAATTCCGCGCGAAACGAAGCCATTGGCCAAGCGGTTTCCGTCGCGCCGCAATCCACTTTCAGCGCCGGCGCGATACTGCCGGTACACATGCCCCCATCAAAAAACAAAACGAGCCCATTGTCTGTCTGGTTCACATCGATACGGGCGCGTGAATCGTGAGATCGCGATGCTCCGAGGTTGGCGGTGGCTTTCGGAGCCCACGTGATGCCGTCGCGTTTGTAGAGAACGAGCTTGCCGGGCTCCATTACCAGCAAACCTTTGCGGTCATCAATCAGGGCCCAATCGAGCATCGGCTGATCCTGTTCCCAGATAAGCTCTTTGTCGAGCGTCAATAGCGACCCGCCTTGCGGTGAGCTTTCCCGAGTTCGAACCGTTTCATAAATCACGACGTCGCGATCCTTGCCGCGCCCAATTTCCGCCACCCAAACGTAATCCCGGGCATTCTCCGAAAGCGTGACGCGGATGTCGGCGTCGGGCGCGGCGGTCTTACCGGTCAGGAACTGCAGGCGGCTTTCGACAAGAGCCACCTGCTTTGCGTCCAAACTCGATGCGCTGCGCACGGAGAGCGTGGTCAACTCACGCACTTTGGGATCGCGCATCAGGCGCTTGGCCAACTCGGCCGTCGTCTCGTCGATGGTTTGCGCCGCGCAGATATTCGCCGCCAGCAAGGCGAGCAGCGCGATTCGCAAGGGTTGCATCGTGTTTATTATAGTGGGCCGCGGCAAACGCAACGACCGCTCGAATACAGCCCACCGCAAAGAATAGAGCCGCAAAGAATGAGATCGCAAGCGCAATAGCGAGTCCTATAAGAGAATTAAGTTCCTGCATGTTCCACCTCTAATTTCCGGCTGCGATCAGTACGATGGCGCGCTCGTCTTGTGGCAGAGCTAAGAACCGGGCCACATCGGCGGGCAGCTCCGACAACAATTCGACTGGATCGCCCACTTGCACCAGCTCAAATAATTCCTCGATGTCGGCATTGCGCATTCGAATGCAACCGTGGGACGACGGCTTACCGATGGAAGCGGGAGCGCTGGTGCCGTGAATGCCATAGCCGGGCACGCTCAAACCGAGCCAGCGGGTACCGATGGGATTCGCGCTTCCAGGTCCGACGATTTTGCCTCTGTAATACCAGGTCGGATTTGAAATTCGGGCCACGACGGTGAATTCGCCGCTGGGGCTGGGGGTGGACGGCTTGCCTACAGCCACGGGATAAATCCGCTTTATCTGGCCATCTTCGAGCAGAATGACCTTACGATCCGGGATGCTGACGATGATCCGGCGGCGGGGATCCTGGGCGTGCGCTTCGGCCGCCGCCATCAAGACCATAGCCGCTTTGCATGTCCACTGAAGCTGTATGTAGTTCATGCCTTTTGTCAAAGCAGGCGGCGATCCAGGTCGTATGTCGTTGAGAAATCAGTCAAGGTGGGGCGGTATATGTGTCAGTACGGACACGCTGCGTTGGGTGCTTTAGAATGCAGATGTGGCGTTGCCGGAGACAATTCGGGTGAAGCTCAGTTCGGAGAATGCGGAGTCGATCGCACTGACGGCGGTGGTGTCGCAGGAGATGTCGGTGATGGAGTTGATTGAGCATTTGCTTGGCTTTACGGGGAAAGATCAGGGTCGAATCCGCGAGCTGTTGCTGCGCGGAACACTGGTTGCCGGGGGGACGCGATTCCGCTGGGCTGGTTGGCCGGTTACAGTGGCCGAGGTAGAAACCCTTCTGAAGAGCTTTCCAGACCCGGATCCCAGTCGAGCCTTCATTGTGGAGCATTGCAACAGGGTGGTGCTTGTCACGGAGAGCGGCCCAATCGGGTTGACTCCGCAAATCGCCAGCAATCGAAGGTGGTTTGCGCGGCGTCATTTTTGGCAGGGTCTTTTAGAAGAATGCACGGGTGTGGAATATGTCGATTATGTGTATCGCGAGCGGGCAGACCGATATCGAGCGGTGCTTTCCAGGGAGGCCGCGCGCCGGATTGGTGAGCAGGGCAAGCTATTGCAGCATCGGCAGTTAGGTGGCCGGATCCGCGCTGCAATCGTGCGATCCGTGGAGTTCTATTGCGTCCGGACGTGATTGAATCGAACCGTCAGGGCGGCAAATGCGTCTTTATTAATGGGGAGGATCCCATGCAAAAGATCTACGAGGAATTCAAGGTACATGGAAAAGATTTGGTGGATAAGGTCACCAACCTGATTCATGAAGGGAATGTGCGGCGCATTATTGTGAAAGACGAGAAGGGCGCGACATTCCTGGAGATTCCATTGGCGCTGGCCGCGATCGGCGTGATTGCCGCGCCAGTTCTGGCGGGATTAGGCGCAATCGCCGCCATGGTGGCAAGCTTCACGGTGGGAGTTGAGCGCGTGGCGACGGAACCCAGCACTCCCCCATCCGACGCTTATCCAACGAGCGGAGCGGACCCTACCGCCTCTTCGTCTTTATAAAAATTGGCGTCCCTTTGAATCCGAACTTTTCGCGCAGGCGATTAATAACGTAGCGTTCGGTGGAAAAGTGCAGCTCTCGGGCATCGGTAAACATCACAAACGTAGGGGGGCGAATTGAAGCTTGCGTGATGTAGTTGATTTTCATATCCTGATCGATTTTCATGGTTTCGACAAATCGATTCAACTCACCGGTGCCGACGCGCTTTGTAGCGGAGTCGTAACACATCTTGATCAAGCCGTATAGTTGCTCTGTGCCTTTCTTCTCCTTGGCTGAGATGAAGGCGATGGGCGCATATTCCAGGAACTTCAGTTCGTCGCGGATTTTTTGGGTAAATGCTTTTTTGTCTTTATTACCCGTGGCGTCCCACTTATTGACTACAAGAATTACGCAGCGGCCTTCTTCATGGGCATAACCGGCGATCGTCGCATCGGCCGACAGAACCCCTTCCGTGGCATCCATGATCAGCAGCGTTACATGAGCCATACGAATATTACGCCGAGCCATGACCACACTTAATTTTTCGGCCATCAACTTGGTTTTGCCCTTGCGGCGGATGCCCGCGGTATCGACGAAAACAAATTTGCGGCCATCTACTTCCACAGTTTCATCCACCGCATCGCGAGTTGTTCCAGCGACAGGTGACACGATTGACCGCTCTTCTCCTACTAAAGAGTTAAGGAGCGTCGATTTGCCAACGTTAGGTCTTCCAATGATAGAAACCTTGATCGGACGGAGGCTTTCATCCTCCACCACCTCTTCGGTCTCTTCCTCGTTCTTTGGGAAGTCCTCTGTAATGTTGTCGAGCAAATCTTCCAAACCCAGGCGATGCTCCGCGGATACGGGAAAGAGATTTTTGAAGCCCAGGGAATGGAATTCATGAGCAAGCGAATCGCGGACAGCACTATCGATCTTATTGACAGCGAGGACGACTGGTTTGCCGAGCTTACGCAGCATCTGGGAGAGATCCCGATCGGCGGAAGTCATCTCACTGCGGCCATCGATGAGGAAGATGATTTGAGCGGCCTGTTCGAGAGCGACTCGAGCTTGTTTGAGGATATGGCTCGGGATCATTTCCTCGTCATTGACGATGATGCCGCCGGTATCGATCAACTCGAATCGGCGTCCGCGGTGAACCGCGAGCCCGTAGATTCGATCGCGAGTGATGCCGGGTTCGTCGCCAACGATGGAGCGGCGCTGGCCGATAATTGCGTTAAACAGCGTCGATTTCCCAACGTTCGGACGGCCGACAATCACAACAGACGGTAATTGATCCAAGTGCTCCCTTTCCCTGCTTAGGACATAAGCGGGCTAGTCCTAATATACTTTGGGAACGAGCGCGCCGATGCCTTACTATCCTATTTTCCTCGATTTGCAGGGCAAACCGGTACTGGTCGTCGGGGCCGGGCCGGTTGGATTGCGGAAGGCGCGAGGCTTGGTGGAGGCAGGGGCGGCCGTTACGGTGGTTTCGCCAACTGCCAATGCCGGGTTCGAGGAATTGAATATTTGCCTAATTCGGCGCGAGTTCCAAGATGATGACTTGCGAGGAATGCTGCTTGTGCTAACGGCAACGGATCGCCGTGAAGTGAATGAGCATGTCGCGCTGGAGGCGAAGCGCCGGGGGATTTTGGCGAACGTCGCCGACGCGCCGGCCGAATGCGACTTCCTGGTTCCAGCGCGTGTTCGGAATGGCGATGTGCAGATCGCCCTCTCCACCAGTGGGCGCGACCCTCGGATGGCCGCGGCACTCCGGGGGCGATTAGAAATTTGGCTGGCGGCCGAACTAGCGCACAGCGAGTAAGACCGCTCTTGTATAAGGCGGGAGAGCAGGGGAATTGCGCAGACGCTGAAGATCTTCCGGGGTGTCCACATCGTGCCAGCGCGGACCGACCTCAACCGGAAGACCGCAGCGGGTGGCGGCTTGCACCGTTTCTTCAAATGCATCGGCCTCGGACCAGGTAACGTCATCAAACATTTCGGGCTTCACCCGCCGGCAGGCAATCGCGTAATAGCCGCCATCATCGCACGGTCCGATGGCAACCCTCTCGGTGGAATCGAGCAAGGTCTGAATGTGGGAAGTGGGAAGATCGGGAGCATCGGAGCCGACGATCATCGCCTGGGGATGTCCGGCTGTAAGCGCCGCGTGGAGTGCGTTGAACATCCTTAACCCTAAATTCCCTTCACATTGCAAGCGCGATGGAACTTTCGCCGCGGCCCAGGCATCGGTGGCTATGTCGGTGTGCAGTTCCACATCGACGTTGGGAATGGTCCGAAGCATTGCTAATGTATCGTTGACGAAGGCGACGTGAAGCGCCGCGGCTTGCGCGGGAGGTAGCTGTAGACGGGTTTTAACTTCTCCTGCTACGGGTGCTTTGGCGAAGACAATGATGACGGGCTGCATGGGCTGATTGTAAACTAAGAGATTAACGAAGGAGCTAAGAAATGAACCGATTGACGATCGCCTCAGGCTGTATGTGCGCCATATTTTTGACGTCGACCGTATTTGGCGCGGCCAAGCCAGGCGATGCCACCAAGGGGAAAGACGTATTTGGTGACCAGTGCGCCGTGTGCCATAACGCCGATAGCAACGAGAAGAAAATGGGTCCTGGTCTGAAGGGCTTATTCGCGAAGGCGAAATTGAACAACGGCAAGAAAGTTACCGACGACACGGTGAAGGCCGTTATCAACGCCGGTGGAAATGGCATGCCCTCTTACGCCGACATGCTGACCGATGAAGAGAAAGCCAACGTGATTGCCTATTTGAAAACTCTCTAAGGCAGCGGATTATTCATGTGTCGGGGCGGAGCGGGGTTGTGGGTCACGATTTTCACGTTAAGCGCGGCTGCCCAAACTGCGAGCGATAGATCCTCTACCTTCACCCGCCGATTTGAAGAAATCAAAAAGTCCGCCACCCAGGAAGAGCTGTATCGATTCCTGTGGGCTTTACCCAAAGGCGGAGACTTGCATAATCACCATGAGTATTCGGTGCCCATGGAGGATTGGTTTACTCTGGCGGTGGCCCGGAACACTTATTTCACCCGGCTGCGATTGAGCGATTGCGGTTCCGCCGATTCTGAGCGATTACTGTATCTGACTTTGCGCCGATCCAGTTATTTGCGCCTGCCCGATTGCGTGCGGAAAGATTTTGCGCCGCTAGCGGCACTTAGCCCGATGGAACGCCAGGGGTGGATATCTTCGCTGCAGTTGGATCTGCCCGGTGAAGGGCGCGAAGAATTCTTTGAAAAGATCGTGCCGCGGCTGAGTGAACTGGAAGAAGATCCGGCCATCATCCCCGAGTTGCTGGTGCGCCAACTTCGCCAATCGGCGGCCGAAGGCGTTCGCTACGTGGAGACGCAAACCGATCCACTCTCATTCCATAATCCCGACGAATCGGAGATGCCGTGGAAGGCCGGGGCGGAGCTTTACCGTAAAAGACTGGCCCAGCCGGATGCGTTGGCGACGGGCGTTAGCGCTCGCTTGCAAGTGGCGGTGTTGCGATTTTCCGAACATGCGGAGGATAATCTGCGCCGGGCATTCGAGTTCATCGATCATAATCGCGATCTTTGGGTGGGCGTGAATCTGGTGGGTCGCGAGGACAATGAGAAGGGGAAGCCACTGCGTTTTTTGGAGACCCTCCGTGAGTTGCGGCGGGATCACCCGGATGTGCGGCTTTCCTTGCATGCGGGCGAATCGGAATTTCCCGGTCACCAGGTTCGCGATACGCTGCAGTTGGGTGCTGACAGGATCGGTCATGGAACGAATTTGATATCGGATCCTGAAACATTGCTGCTGCTGCGGAATAATCGATTCTTAGTGGAAGTGAGCTTAGTGAGTAATGAGCTATTGGGCTATACGCCGGATTTGCGGAAGCATCCATTCGCGGAATATTTGAGGCTGGGGATTCCCGTTTGCTTAAACACTGATGATCGGGGCGCGATGGATTCCAACATCATCGATGAGTATTTTTTGGCCACGAGGAATTTCAATTTAAGCTGGGGCGAGGTGGTGCGGATCGGGCGATGGAGTCTGGAATACTCATTCGCCGAGTTGCCCTTGAAGCGGCGCTTGCTGCGTGAATACGACAGGGCGATCGCGGACTTTGAGACAAAGTATGACCGCGCGGATTGGCGAACGCTTTTGAAAACAGTGCGCGCCAGGCATTCGGGATACGGTCGCCGGGCGTTGGGGTTGTTCTAGTTCAGGGCGTTGTCACCTCCAGCAGGACGGTTCCATCTTCATTGCTCGCTACAGCTTTCAAAGTGGCGCCGGCCGGGAGTAGCGCGGTTAGGGGCAGCGATACGGTGGTCTTATCGTAAAAAAACAAAAAATGGTGATTGGCTTTAAAAAACTCATGGTAATCGGCGATGGGCCAACCGAATGGTTTTCCAATGTTCAGGATGGAGAAATCATCGGAGTAAATTCGTCCGTCCGGAAGACGATCCTGCGTCAAGAAGTAGGCGCGGCTCTTCAAGCTGGGCTGACCATAAACTTGAATTTGCGGAAAGACGGTCCAACTTTGAACGACTACCGGCAATTGACTTGCCTCAGCGGCTGCGATCCAGGGTGGAGATAAAACAGCTGCGCCTGGCGCCGGAGTATTCGTGAAGGATCTGACATCACGATAAGAGGCCCCGAGAAATTGAATGCCGAAAAAGCAGACCATAGTCACTCCCAACAGCGGCGTTCCGTCGCTTGCCAAGAACACGAAATACGTGGTCGCGATTACTATCGAATCAAGCACAAAGAGAACGTATCTTTCGTTGAAAACGCCAGTGTGCATCACCTGCGCGCCCGCCACCGCGAAGACTGGCACGAGCGCCAGGACGATAACCAGAACTTGTTCCGAATACGGAGCGAGCGCGGGCCGGCTTAGGGGAGCCTCTGCATCCGGCGGGCTGACCCACCGTCGAATCAGAACCCAGATTGCAATACTTATGCAAACTCCCGCGAGAGGGATCGCCAGGTAATTTTGATAAGCGCCAAACAGTGTGACGAGATTTGGATAGGACCAATGGGGTTGATACATCAATCGCTTGGCTCGAATAATGGGTGAGAGAAAAGGTAAGGCGGGGACTGCCGCGATAGCCATGACGGCGGGAACCCGCCACAGCATTCGCCCGAGCTCGCGCCACTTGGCCAACTCTGCCAGGCTGAATGGAATCCATAGAAATATAGCGAACGGATGTAGCAGAAATGCCGTACATAAAGCGAGTCCGAATCCAGCTAACCAGGTTGGGCGATACCGATCGTGATATTCCAACCAACACAGAATCGCGAAGGCTGCGATACCTAATTCAAGGCTATAGGGCCGCATTTCAGTGGCATAATATTTCGCACGCGAGCACGCAAGGATAAGAACCGCGAGCAGCGCGTAAAGCGCCGTGGTTCGCCTGATGAGGATACGGAAGAGGCAAATGCATGCCGTGAGATAGCCCAGAATTGCTGGGACGCGGGAACTAATTTCTGGCGGGACGCTGTGTCCGAAAAGGTTGATCGAGGCGCGTACCAGCACGGATGTAAACGGCGTGTGAACGTCGCCGCCGTTCGCGTAGAATGCAAATAAATCGTCCCAGGAGGGGAGGATTGCTGGAAGGAAAGTGCATAGCTCGTCGAACCACATCGGCTTTCTGGACGCCGCGGCGACGCTGGAGGCCAGAAAAATTATCGCGAAAACGATCAAGAGAAGGGTTTGATGACGAGCGGCGAATCGTTCAATGGCTAGGGTATAGCGAAACAACGACTGGCGCGGGATTCTCATTGCGAGGTATCCGCTCCCAGCACGGACATGGTGGTAATCATAGCATTGCCATTTAAGAAGGCTGGAGGCCTAAGGACGCGTGGTACAAGGTGATTTTGTTCGCGCTTAACGGGGCGTCTCAAGCAGTCCGAGGCTGCAAGGTGCGCCCTTTCCGCCAAGTGAAGATACCGGTGATGCCGTAGTTCCAAACCGACGAAATGACAAGCCCCGCAAAGCCGGCGACATACCACGGACTGCCGTGCCCCAGCAGATAAGAAGCAATCCATAGGTTGATGAACGCGCCAAGGGCGCAGGCCGCGTAAAACGTGAGAAGTCCGGAAAGCAAGCGCCGTCCTTGCAAGCGGCGATCACGATACGTAAAAACGTTGTTCAAAAAGAAGTTTAACGTCATCACAACCGCCGTCGTGACCGCTTGCGCGTAGAGAAATTGCAGCCCGGATGCAATCAGCGCGCCAAGCAGGATCATGTGTATGATCGCGCCCAGACTTCCGACGAGCGCGAATATCAGGTAGCGCGTCGGGAGCAAACCCCCAACAAACTTGTCGAGCAGCAACTGAAGATATTCGAACCCGACAAGAATATCCAGCTTACTTTCACCATGAACACGGACACCAAAGCGATATGGAATTTCACCGACGCGGACAGGCCGTTTCGCGGAAGCAACTAGGTCAAGCAGGAGCTTGAAACCGATGCCGGAGAGATCGTACACAACTTCCAGAAGATAGCGGCGATCAAGCACAAAAAAACCGCTCATCGGATCGGATAGCGGCGTATGGCTAACAAGATTGCTGAGCGTTCTTCCAAGATTACTGAGCCGCACTCGCGACTCGGCAAAGTTGCCCATGCTGCCGCCGCCGATGTTACGCGTGGCGACGACAATGTCGAGTTGCTCCTGCTTGAGCTTGGCCACCATCTGTGGGAGCACCGTATCGTCATGCTGTAGATCCGCATCCATAACGGCGATCAGAGGAGCCGATGTTGCCATCATGCCCTCAATACAGGCGGAAGAAAGTCCGCGCCGCCCCACTCTTTGGATAACCCGGATGCGCGGATTCTCACGAGCGATCCGACGGGCTACGTCCGCCGTGCCATCCGGGGAATCGTCGTCGACGAAGATCACTTCATAACTGATATCCGCCAGAGTGAGAGCAAGTTTCTCAAGAACTGGGACCACGTTGGCTCGCTCGTTGAACGTTGGCAGCACAACGGCAAGTTCCAGGTCCCCTTGCTTCATACTCGACGCGCGAGAACGAAAATGTTGTCGCGCAAATTGATAGGCACACCCGCGGCCCCCAACGGCGTTCGGCGAACGAGGTTACCGAGAAAGTCCCACAGTTTCAGCTTTTGATTGTTGGCGAGCGTTCGGAGAATATATTGAAGCGTAAACTTCTTGCCAATCCGCCTGACTACCAAAACCTTGAAACCCATCTTCCCCAAACTGGAATTGAGTGCCTCTGACGTGAACAGGCAGAGATGTTCCGGTGGCGTAACCAAATGCCAATTCATTCCCAGTACTCGAGCCAAAAGGCTTCCATAATCCGGGGTATTGATGGCCAGTAATCCTCCGGGCTTCAGCAGACGCCGCGCCCGCGCCAGATCGGTGCTTGGCGCCGGCAGATGCTCTAAGACATCCAGCATTGTGATGGCGTCGAATGACTCAGGCGGCTCAGCAAGGTCGTCGATGGTGCCATGGACGACATTCAGTCCCTTAAGCTCGGCTTTTTTCGCCGCCTCAGCTCCAGGTTCCACTCCGACAGTGTGGTAACCACGCTTGCGAGCGAGGTCGAGAAAGAAACCAGTGGCGGCGCCGACATCCAGAAGGCGCCCGGTGGCCACGCCGTGATGCGCCAGCAGATTCAGGAACACTTCGAAGGTGCCGGTCATCGGGATCTTATCGCGATCGTAATCGACATAACCATGGCCCTGCCCCGCACCGTTGAAATACGTTCCCGAATAGGTCTCGAGAACGTTGTCCGGCATCGGCCAAAGAAAAAGCGATTTACAATCTAGACAACCATAATGATCGTAGCCGTACTTCGCTCCGGCAAGCCGCCCCGAACCGGAGCAGATGGGGCAGACCGCTCCAGCACTCGTATTCGTTTCGGTCACGAACGATCTCGATTTCTAACTTCACCAAGTCTGTCGCATAGTCGACCCTCGGCGACGGGTATGAATCGTAAGCCACAGGCAAGCGCGAGGCCTTCATCGCGCTTGGAATCGCCGATGAGCGCGGAACGAGTCAAGTTAATATCCCACTTTTGGACGGCTTTTTGAATCATTCCGGGAAGCGGCTTGCGACAGTCGCAGGAACCCTCGTCATGGGGACAGTAAAATATATCGTCGATGCGGGCGCCAAGATTTAGCAATTGTGTTTGCATGTTAGCGTGGATTTCATTCAACTGGGCTTCGGTCATCAGCCCAAGGGCGACCCCTCTTTGATTGGTGATCACGATAACCAAATAATCCAAGCGGTTCAACAGCCGAATCCAATCCACCACTTGTGGAATCAGGCGAAACTGTTCCCAGCTCCGAATGTAGTCCCCGGGTGGGGCGTTATGGTTAATTACTCCATCCCGATCGAAGAATACGCACGTCCGCCCCAATGTTCGTCTCCGATATAAATGATCTTACAGCCTTGCGGTTCGAAGCCAAACGGCACCTCTACCAGGGAGTTCAATTCCGCCCTCAGACGTCCCTGCAGGTGGGGTTCGCAAAAGAATAATAGAAAACCGCCGCCGCCAGCGCCTAACAGTTTCCCTCCGATCGCGCCCGCCGCAATGCCCTTGGCGTACGCCTCATCGATGCTGGGTGTGGAGATGGATGATTCCAGCCCTTTTTTTAGAGTCCACGCTTCATGCAACAGGCGCCCGAACGAGTTCAAGTCTTTCCCGATGGTAAGAACATCGCGCATCTCGCGGGCAATCCGGCACAACTCTCGCAAACTTTCCCGATTCTGAGACGTTCGCTGGTTCTGCTTGGCTAAAACCAGCTTCGCTTCGCGCGTCGCACCGGTGTAGAACAGCACCAACCGCCGGTTTAGTTCCAGCCGAACCTCACGGGAGCAAATGACCGGGTCGACGAAGACTTCGCCATTCGGCATGAACTGGATGAATTGCAAGCCGCCATAGGCCGCGATGAACTGATCCTGTTTGCCGATTGGTTCGTGCAGGATGTCGATCTCTACCTCACACGCTGTACGGGCGAGCGCTTCGGCTCCCGTGATCCTGCCGCTCATGGCATGCAGAGCGCCGACAAGTCCGACTGTAAAACTGCTTGACGATCCCATGCCGGTGCGGGCCGGAAGATCGGCCACGGATACGATCTCAAGCCCCACTGGAGCGGGAATAATCTTCAGGCACTCGCGGACAATGGGATGCTCAATCTGTTCCAGGCGATCGCACAACTCAGTGCGCGAATAGCTGACGCGATACACATCGCCGAAGGCCTTCTTCACCGTTAAATAAACGTACTTGTCTATCGCGGCCGAAAGCACCATGCCCGGCTCTTCCTGATAGTATGCCGGAAAATCCGATCCACCACCGGCGAAACTGATCCGAAACGGAGTACGGGTAACAATCATCCGAGAAGTCCTTCAATAACCTGCAAGCGCTCGGGAGTGCCGATGTCGTAAAAGCGCTGCGCTACCGGCATGCCAAGCAAGCGGTGTGCGGCGATCAATTGCGGAAAAACGTGCTGCTCCAAGGACACTGAGCCTTCATCGGGCATCCAATTGAGAATGGAACGATCCAACGCCAGAACTCCCGCTTCAATGTACTTCAGCTCCGGATCCCGAAGCTGCGTCTTGTCGTATCGCTTTACCCAGCCGTGATCGTCCAAAGCGATATTGGGTAGAACCTTTGTTTCGCCTGTAACATCGCGATAGACGACAACGACGCCGAGCGCTTCAACGCCCACGAGTTGCTGGCCAACCAAGTCATATTCAATGGGCAAATAAGAATCGCCATAGATCAGTAGAAAAACTGTATCGAGTAGCGGACGCGCTAATCGAAGTGCCCCGCCGGTGCCCGCGGGGGCCGGCTCCCGGGAGTAACGGATGCGCAATCCGAGGTTGCCACCATCGCCGAAATACGATTCGATTTGCTCGCCCAGATATCCGGTTAACAGCACAACATCGGTGATCGACTGCGTCTTCAGCAATCGAAGTTGGTGTTCCAGGTACGGCTTGCCAGCCACCGGGACCATTGGTTTCGGCACGTCTCGGGTCATCGGCCAGAGGCGCGTTCCCAATCCTCCAGCCAAGATTAGCGCCTGCATCAGTTTGCGTTATCGAGCGTGCTGCGAATGGCTATCGCTACCGCTTCCCGGGAAGACAGGCGAGCAGTCCAGCCGAGTTGATTGATCGCCGTGACATCGAGCCGAAAGCGGGGAACGTCACCGGGCCAGCCACCCTCGCCACCGGTAAATTCGAAACGCACATCGGGCAACCGCATAGCTTCGACGACCATGGCGGCGATCTCACGAACTTCCAGATTGTCGGGACAGCCAAGATTAAATATGCACTGGCCGGATGGAACGGCATCGACTGCAAAGAGCATTGCTTCGATGCATTCCCGGCCCAAAAGATATGATTTCGCCTGCAAGCCATTGCCGAGAATCCTCAGACAGCTTGGATCCTTTCGCAAGCGATCGACAAAATCCCCAATGACTGTCCGGCCTTTTTTTCTGACTTTCGGGCCGATGATATTTGCAAATCGAAAGATCCAGCAGTCGATTCCAAAAAGGCTATGGAAGGCACTGATCAAGGCCTCACATCCAAGTTTAGTGGCACCGTATAGAGAAATCGGGTGCATCGGATTGTTCTCGGCAATTGGCTGCTTCTCGGAAATCCCATAGACAGCCGATGTGGAGGAAAATGCAAGCCGTTTGACTCCATGCACCCTCATGCTTTCCAGCACGTTGTAGGTGGCGATGGTGTTCTGCTGCAAATCCTTATCGGTGGCGTCCCCGTCGACGTACTTAACATCGGGGTTCGCCGCTAAATGCCAGACCATTTGCGTGCCGGGCATCGCTGCGTCGATAGCTGCGCGGTCCAGTAAATCCGCCTCGATAAAACGAAAGCGTTCGTGCGCAAGCATCTCGCGCAGATGTTCGATCTTGCCGCTACTTAGATTGTCGATTACCGTCACATGGGAGCCGCGATCCAGCAGGGACTTCGCCAAGTCCGAGCCGATGCAACCGGCGCCCCCGGTTATCAATATGCGTTCTGTCACGTACCGACTCGATCGCGTTTCGTCATCAAGTCCATTCGCCGCCGAGACTCAGTATAACAACCGCATCGCACCATGGGCAGCTTCTGAATTGATCGGAGCAGGCGGATGCGGATTCCACTAAGCGGTGCAAATCGCGGCGGGCGAAGCCCATTGCTGTCGATACGCGCTGTTAATGAAGGAACGAATATTCTGAGTCGTGGCGTGTATGAACATAGCGATACACCAATCGGGGAACCCGTTTGAGGGCCCAGATCATCGCCCTTAGCCGATTGTTGTGGAGGACTTCGTTCGCACTCGACAGCAGAGTGATCGCCTGGGCTGTGTTTCCCGCATACAGCGCTTTTCTACCCACAAACATTTTCATCAGGGCGTTGTGCTTATCGATTGCCTGCGCGCACCAGGAGCGCTCTTCCGGTGTCAACGAAGGTGAGGCCGCGAACTTTTCATAAACCACGAGAGCCGAACGGATCAGTTCCACTTTGTCATCGCTGAGACTCGATTGCCGCTGCCGGTATCGTACGAGTGGCTGTTGATGATAGGCGAACTTCGATCCCGTTTTCAACATGCGCATCCACATGTCGATATCCTCGGCGCCCCGAAGATCGACGTCGAAAAGACCAGCGCGAATCATCGCTTCGCGCTTCGCCGTTACTCCGACAAAGACACAGCACTCTCGCTGAATGACTTTCTCTAGCGTAGGATCGCCATTACTGGGCGACGTTTCCATGAACGTCTTCCCTTCCCACGACGGAATCCCGAAGAAGGTCGCGTTCGGGTAGACCAAATCGACGTCTGGATGCGAATCCAGGAATGCTTTTTGGACCGCTAAATAATCCGGCGTCCACTCATCATCGCCATCCAACAGAGCGATGAGCGGGGATCGGGCAGCCATGATGCCGGTATTTCGCGAGCCGGATAAAGTGGTCCACTGGTCTGACTTCAAATAGACGATTTCGCCGCGGTATGGCTCTAAAACCTTCTCTAGTTGTTCGGTATCGGGGCAGGCGTCATTGATCACGATCGTTTCAAAATTGCGAAATGTTTGCGTTCGAAGGGAATCGAGCGCTGCCGTGATGTAAGCCGTTACTTTGAACGCGGGGACGATTACACTTATTTCTGGCGGCGCTTTTTCAATCGTCATCTGCCCTTTTATTTTACCCTTATACTGATAGCTGGAGCATCAGCCGCGCTCAAACCAATGATAATTTTGGAGTGTCGTGAGTGACCTTTCGACAGGTTACGAAGAAAATTATCCAGGCAATTGCCCTTGCGATGGTGTTTCCAAGCGCGTTCTTGAGCTGGTTCGGACGTGTGTTGCCGGTGTACACATTTTTCGCCCATTTGTATGCGCTTGGGCCCGGTCTGCCGGGCGGATACCTGCGATCGGCGTATTATCGGCTGACGCTCCAGGAGTCCTCAATGAACACAACGATAGGCCCGGGAACGATTTTTGTACATCCTTCCGCCTCCATCGGGAAGGGCGTGTCGGTTGGTTGTTATTGCGTTATCGGCCGCGTTCTGGTGGGGCAGTGGACGCAGATTGCGTCCCACGTGGAAATTCCCAGCGGGCGGAAGCAGCACGATCGCGATGAGGCCGGAATGATGGTCGGGTCTTATGACGAACAACTAACTATCGGCGCGTATTGCTGGATAGGGGCATCGGCAGTGGTGCTTGCCAATGTTGGCGATAACAGCACGATCGGTGCGGGGGCGGTCGTCGTAAAAGACATTCCACCCGGCTCCACGGCGGTGGGCAATCCGGCGCGGGTAATACGCACCGCGGGCGCTCAGGTCGTTTAGCGCGATGCCCTCAAGATCGTCGATCAGTCTTCCCATTCCGGTATTACTTACGGTACGCGAATTGGACCAGGGTGGCGTCGAACGCGATGTCGCAAAGATCGCTCAATACCTGGATCGCGCCCTCTTCGACCCCCACGTCGCCACATATTTCGCGCACGGTTTGCGTTACGAGGAATTAAAGGAAGCCGGCATTCCGATTATGCAGATGCCCGTGCGGTCGATTTTTTCGCCTAAGGCAGCGCAGTCCGCGTTTCGGTTGCGGCAATATATTCAGACTCATCGAATTCAAGTGGTCCACTCTTATGATGTCAGCGGCATTCTGGCCGTACCCGTAGCTCGTCTGGCGCGAGTGCCAGTCGTCATCGGCAGCCAGTTGAGTTACCGTTCCTTGCTTGACTCGCGGACGCAGTTTCTGTTGCGTGCGGTTGACCCGATCGCCGACGCGATCCTAGCCAACTGTGAGGCGATTCGCAAATATTTAATTGAGAGTGAAGGACTGAAACCCGATCGGGTGGAGATGTGTTACAACGGCGTCGAAACGGACGTATTCTTCCCCGCTCCAGCCGTGTCGAAACCGGATGTTCTAGATAAAAACGCAATTACCATCGGCTCTGTTTGCGCTCTGAGGCACGAGAAAAATTTGGGGCTGTTGATCGAGGCGTTCGCCCGTGTACGCAATGCCGGCACAGGCCCAAAGATGCAACTCCTATTTGTTGGAAGTGGCGTTGAGCGGGAGAGCCTGGAGCAAAGAGCGAAGGATCTGGGGATTCTGGATTCCACGATATTCATCCCGGCAACCCGCGATGTGGCGACCTGGCTGAGAGCCATCGATATTTTTGTATTGCCGTCTTATTCGGAAGCCTTTTCGAATTCTTTGCTGGAAGCGCTGGCCTGCGGATGCGCGGCGATCGCGTCGCGAGTGGGTGGAAGCCCGGAGATGATCGGCGACGATGAACGTGGACTCTTATTTGAAAGCAACAATTGCGACGACTTGAGCAGTAAGTTGAGCCGACTTGTTCACGATTCCGAACTTCGAAAGACTCTGGGCGCGCGGGCGGCTGCTTTCGCCAAGGAGAAACTCTCGATTGAAATTGCAGCGCGAACCACGGGAGCCATTTACAGCAAGTGGCTACAACGAAAAGTTAAAGGCTTCAACCGTGATGAGCCTTCCAGTCAATAAGAGTCTGCTCGTAGAACTGAATTAGCGATTCCATATAATTTCGGAAATCGAAGTGGGCTTTAGCGTGCGCTTCTCCCGCGTCAGCCAAGCGCCGTCCCAGCTGTTCATCAGTCAGAAGACAGCGTAGCGCGTCGGCCATTGCCTGCGGATTCTTACTGGGAACCAGCAATCCTGTCTCGGCATGAGTGAGGATTTCGGGAACTCCGCCCACCCGCGTGGCTGCAATCGGCACGCCCGCGGCAAGAGCCTCCAGAACGACATAAGGCGACCCTTCCGAGTGGGATGGCAGAGCCATCAAGTCCGCCATCGAATAGAACGGCCGCACCTCGCCTTGCTGGCCGAGCATCGCGATTTTACTGGAAATTCCAAGGCTATCGGCAAGCTCCACCAGACTCTGCCGCTCCGGCCCATCGCCTACGATCAGTACGCGAAACGGCGGCAACTCGGTGTCCAGAAGCGCGATAGCGCGCAATAGATCAGCATGGCCTTTCTCCTGCGAGAGCCGGCCGACCGCAAGGATAATCTTCTCGTCCCGAAGGCCCAGCTTTCGTTTCAGACGGTCAATCTCTTCTTCCGGCGAGCGCTGGAAAGGGCGGACAAAACTATGCTTCACCAGGATTCGTTCGCGCGGCAAACCTCGGCGGCTCATCCTATCAGCGAACGCGTTGCAAACCGTTACCGCGCGAAAAGCCTTCCGCAACGACCATCGATCAAGCTGGCCGTACAGCCTGTCCCTGCGGCTGGTGGCCGTGTAGCCATGGTTCCAGATCACCCACGGATATTTTTTATAAGCGCGCAGCAAGCGGATGAACAGATGCGACTTGATGTTCTGCGATTCCAGGATGTCGGGCCGCACCTCATCGATCAACCTTTGCAATCCCTGCATCGCCTGCACATCGCCGCGGCCTCGCTCACGAATTGTGTAAGCGCGTACGCCCGCGTCAAGCGCAGCCTGCGCCATGGGACTGTTTCCTTCGCCTCGAAAGTAGGTGCCGATGACGAGTTCCAAATGTGGCAGCGGTGGCTCAGTCATCGCCCCGGCTTTGGCGATTTCAATCAAGCTGCGGGCCGGTCCAACCGCTTGTGAGCTTTCAATCAGGGTCAGGACGCGAATGCTGGTGATGGGCATCAATCGATGAATAAGCCAGATGCAGGCGTAGTCTTCAGAACGCTTCTCACATGATCATCTCGCTAAGCGAACAGGCGCGTCAAGGCGCGTCGAGATATTCGCTACGCTACGATGGAGTCTATCTGGAAATGAAAAAAGCTCTGATATTCGGAATCACCGGACAGGATGGCTCGTTCCTAGCCGAACTGTTACTACAGAAGGGCTACGAAGTTCATGGCGTCGTTCGACGCGCTTCCACCTTCAACACGGATCGTCTCGATCAGATTTATGCCGACCCTCATGAAGACAATGTATCGATGTACCTGCACTATGGGGATCTGGCCGATGGCGCGGGCCTGCAACACATTCTGGAGCGTGTTCAACCGGACGAGATTTATAATCTAGCGGCACAATCGCATGTACGCGTAAGTTTCGATCTGGCTGAGTATACCGCCGATATCGTGGCCCAGGGAACATTGCGAATTCTTGAGGCATTGCGCGCCTATTCGAAGAACTCGAACCGGAATGTGCGCTTTTATCAGGCGGGTTCATCGGAGATGTTCGGCGCGGCTAAGCCTCCGCAGAATGAGGCGACACCGTTTTATCCGCGCAGTCCTTACGCCGTCAGCAAAGTAGCGGCGCACTGGTATTGCGTGAATTATCGCGAGGCCTATGGCCTGTTTATCTGCAATGGGATTTTGTTCAATCATGAATCGGAGCGGCGGGGTGAAACATTTGTGACGCGCAAGATTACCCGCGCGTTGACGCGCATCCGAGCCGGCATGCAGAAACAATTATTTCTTGGCAATCTGGAATCGAAGCGCGATTGGGGTTATGCGGGCGACTATGTGGAAGCGATGTGGCTTATGCTGCAACAGGCGCAGCCCGACGATTATGTTGTGGCGACCGGAGAAGCGCATACCGTGGCCGAGTTTCTGGATGTCGCCGGGAAATATGCAGGATTGAATTGGCGGCAACACGTCGAGACCGACGCCCGCTATTTCCGGCCAACCGAGGTCGATTTTTTAATGGGAGACGCGAGCAAAGCGCACGCAAGACTTGGTTGGCGGCCAAGGGTGAGCTTCGAGGAATTGGTGCGCTTGATGGTGGAGCACGATGCGGAGCTAGCCAAGCAGGATAAATTATTGAGCGAGGCCGGTCATCGCGTCGTGGTGCGGGGCGTGGCGCATGGGTAGGTTGCGTGGACAGTAGCAGCCGGATCTATGTAGCCGGCCACCGCGGGTTAGCAGGCTCGGCGATCTGCCGCCGTCTGAAACAAGATGGCTACAACAACCTGATTCTTCGCGGACGCGATGAGTTGGACCTGCGCGAACAGAGCGCCGTCGAGGCATTTTTCGCCCGTGAAAAACCGGAATATGTTTTCCTGGCCGCGGCGAAAGTCGGCGGCATCGCAGCGAATGCAGCGTATCCAGCGGACTTCATTCGCGACAATCTACTGGTGCAATGCAATGTCATCGATTCCGCCTGGCGCCACGGCGTCAAGAAATTCGAATTTCTTGGTTCATCCTGCATTTATCCAAAGCTTGCCGCTCAGCCCATCCGCGAAGAGTATCTGCTTACCGGTCTGCTGGAGCCGACTAACGAGAGTTACGCTATCGCGAAGATTGCGGGCATCAAAATGTTGCAGGCATACCGGCGCCAGTATGGGTTTGCGGGTATTAGCTTGATGCCCACTAACTTGTATGGACCCGGCGATAACTTCGATCTGGCCGGTTCGCATGTGTTGCCGGCCTTGCTGCGTAAATTCCATGAGGCTCAGCGATCCGCTGCGCAAGAGGTGGTCGTCTGGGGGACGGGATCACCGCTGCGCGAGTTCCTCTACATAGACGACTTTGCCGAAGCGGCGGTTTTCCTGATGGAAAATTACGATGCCGAAGAGATCATAAACGTCGGTTCGGGCGAAGACCTGACCATTCTTCAACTAGCGCACACGATAGGCGAAGTGGTGGGCTTTAGGGGCAAGATCGTCTTCGATTCTTCGAAGCCCGACGGCACGGCGCGCAAGCTAATGGACTCTTCGCGAGTGAACGCCCTTGGCTGGAAAGCGCGGACAAGTTTAAGGGACGGGATCGCGAAGACCTACCAATGGTATCTGAGCAGGCATGAAGTCCGATCCCCCCGTTAAACGGTTACCTTTAGACTACATAAGGCTTACGATAATCGCGCGTGATCAGCTTGTTCGCCTCGGCATCGTTGGTGAATTTCGGACCGGGCTCGAGTGTCAGCTTGCGGCCGACGCGATAGCTGATATTCGCCAAGTGGCACAGCGACGCGCTCAAGTAGGCGTTGTCCAGGCCATCATGCAGACTCTCACGTTTTCTTGACCGGCAGGCCGCCAGGAAGTTTTGCATGTGGAGTCCCGTGGCATCGTTGCCCCGCTCGGGCCGTTCATCCATGACGAGTTCATTGCTTTCGCCTTTGAACGCCTGAAAACCGGAATCGCTCATCGCTGCCCAGCCTTCGGTGCCATAGAAAAGATTGCCGGTCATGACATTCAGCGGCAGTCCGACGCGTGGCGCGGTTGCCGTGGGTGCCGGCGAATCCGGCGGTGGCGCCACTCCGCCGATCGCCGATGGACCGTTTCGCCGCGGACCCGGCGCACCCTCGGAGCCCGTCAATAGACCACGTACTTCAAAAACCAGTTCGCTGCCGCCGTAATCGAAGCTGGCGAGGAGCGTGTTGGGCGTTTCCTGATCGTCGGTATAAGCGTACTTCCCGCCTTGCGCAAAAGCCGTCTTGGGCCATTGCGGATCACCCATCGCCCAGCGGCAGATTCCGATTTCGTGGACGCCCTGGTTGCCGATATCGCCGTTGCCGGTGTCCCAAAACCAGTGCCAGTTGTACTTGAAGCGAAGGGGGTTGAAAGGACGCATGGGCGCCGGTCCGAGAAACATATCCCAATCGACGCCCGGCGGCGTGGGAGTGTCGGCCTGGTGGCCGATGGAGGCGCGCCGCTTAAAACAGAGGCCTTTAGTAAGGTAAATGTTTCCGATCAAGCCGCCTTGGATGGCAGCGATGGCCTTCATCTTAAAAGGCGTGCTGCGATGCTGTGAGCCCACCTGCATCATGCGTTGGGTTTGATGGGCCACCTCGATCATTTTCTGGCCTTCGTAGATGTTGTAGCAGGCGGGTTTCTCGCCATAAACGTCTTTACCGGCCTGCATGGCCCAGATGGCGGCCAGAGCATGCCAATGATTCGGAGTGGCGATGGAGACAGCCTCAACGGAAGGATCGGCGAACGCCTTACGCATGTCCGAGAATTCCTTGGCTTTCTCGCCGGTGTTCTTCACAAGCGTTGCCTGTGCCCGTTCGAGCGCGGCTTGGTTCACATCGCACAAGCCCACCACACGCGCCTCAGACAGCCGGGAATAGATGCTGAGATGATTGCTGCCACGCCCACCAAGACCAACGATCGCTACATTGATTTTGTCGTTCGCACCCCAGACGCGCGTGGCAGCGGCGGCGGTGGCGGCGCCAAGAAAAAACCGGCGGGTGAAATCATTAGGCATAAATCGGAAAGGCTCCTTAAGCTCGCTGCGATAATATCACGCGGCGTCTTAACCGGATTCTCGCGCTTACGCCTGCGCCCGCAGGGCGCGAACCCGGACCAACGATTCTTCAAGGATTCCCCGAATCTCGGCGGCGACTTCGTCCGCCGGCCGATCGCCTTCGATACGAAAGTAATTGGTGGATTGGTAATGGCGCAGCACAGGATCGGTCTGGCGTATATAACCGGAGAGGCGTTCGCGAATGGATTCGCGGCGGTCGTCGGCGCGCTGCATCAGCGGAGCGTTGTCGTCATCGCAATGGCCGGGGCGTTGGGGTGGTTTGTGAACCAGGCTATACACGCGTTTGCAGCAGGGGCAAATGCGCCGCGCGGAGATTCGATCGGCGAGAATCGCGGGTGGAACATTGAGGTGCAGAACGGTTACGGGCGGGGATCCGCGCTCACTCAGAAAGCGATCGAAGAACCCAGCTTGGGGAAGTGTCCGCGGATAGCCATCCAGCAAGAATCCGGCGGCGCAGTCGGGGCGGCCGAGTCGCCGAACGACCATTTCATTTACAGCATGATCGGCGGCCAGGCATCCACCGGCGGTTACGGCGTGCGCTTCTTTGCCGAGATCGGTTCCAGCCGCAAATTCCGAGCGCAGCATGTCCCCAGTGGAAATTGCGGGAATCGATAGCCATTGGCTGATCGCTTGAGACTGTGTACCCTTGCCGCAACCTGGCGGTCCGAAGAGCAAATATACCAATCGTCTTCCCCTTTCGTTCCCCCCAGCGTAAAGGATCGTTAGCAGGGAGTCAACTGGAAACCCGGTGTTCGAGTGAAGTATTTATGGCTTCAAGTAAGTGGCGAGAAATTTGTAAATTTCGGCCCGCGATTCACGCGCCAGCCTGGTATCGATGCGATTGAAGTGATGGCCGCCGGGAGCGTCTGGATAAATCTTATATTCGAACTTCTTTCCATTAGCTTTTAGCGCATCGATCAACCGCTGTACCTCAAGTACATTCACGTCCTCATCGTTCGTATTGGTGTGAACCAGCAAAGGCGTGGCCAGATCCTGTACATGGCTGATAGGAGACCGCCGCAAATACTCCGCCGGATTGTCGGCGACGCTTTGCCCGATGTGATACGAGGCGGAATACAGATCGCGATAGCCATCGCTCTTATAACCCAAGCGAGCTACCAGATCGCTGACCGGGACGCCGGCGTAGGCCACCGCGAACGCTTGTGGATGCTGGAAAATATTCATCAGGGTGATCAGCCCACCATGGCTCCAGCCAACAATGCCGACGCGTTGCGGATCCAGAAAGCTGTACGTCTCCAACATCCATTCGCGGCCGGCATACGCATCGTCTACTTCGCGGCCGCCATAATCTATCTGGCGCCAGAACTCGCGCCCATAACCCGTGCTGCCGCGATACTCGGGCGCAATCACGCTATAGCCCTGCTGAATCAGTTCGCGTACGATGTGCGCGTTGCTTGTATCGAAATTGGCATGCACGCCCCCGTGGACCAGGACAATCAGGGGATGCTTCTTCGTGCGATCGAGGATTTTGGGGATGAACGTATAAGCCGGGATCAACAGTGGATTTGATGCGCCGGGCTCCGTAGGCGTACCTATGCGCGCGGGCGGCAGACTAGTGTAGGTAACTTTGTCGAACTCGGCAATATCGGAAAGTTGCAACCGCCATTGCAGATCGTCCACCGCTTTTAACGTCGCTGCACTTTCGAAATCGGGCTTCGGCGATTTTGCCGGGGCCACTTCATCCTGGGCCAGCGACACCGTAAGGATGGCGGGAGCAAACAGAAGGGCCATCACCGGCCGGGAGAATCGTTCAAGACGGAAGATATTGGCGCAACGGGACATAGAAGGCTTTCACAAAATCGACGGCTGATTTTGTCGCGGCAACATCATTACTTTCCGTCACCGGGACCACCACGCGAATCAGCGATGTATCGGTGCGATTATAGCGAATGGCGTCGGCCATTACATAAAATTTGGCGCGGTATTCGCTTGCCACCACACGATCGCGCGATTGATACCAATACAATACGACGCTCTTCGCATCGCCTTTAGCGACAATGTAATGGTTCACCACCAAGGGCCTGGAAACGCCAGGCACTTCGATGGCGATTTGATCGGCGATGCTCTGCACCCAACCATTTCCGGGCAGGCAATTCTTGGGGGAGTGCGGGGTCTTACCCGTTCGCTGCGAGCGGAAAAACGCCACGAACAAATGAGCTTGTTCGCGTGCTGAAAGATTAATGTAGGAACGGCTCAGCAAATCGTCGGCCTTTAAAACATCCTGCGTTTCTTTGTCGACGACACCTTCCTGCGCCAGCGTCCATCCGCCAAACGTCATCGGCACGGAACTCAGCGGAAGAGTATTCGGTTCATACTCTTTGCGTGACAGCCCGTAAAATATGACGGCCTGGAGCACCAGAACCGCCGTGAGAATCCGCATCGATTGGTTATTGAGAAACTTCATGGAGAACCTTGCGCCGTTGGACGACTGCATAAATCTGGTTGATAAGGAAGTGCACGAAGACGAGGATCGCCAAGGCGACAATAAAAATGATCCACCCTTCCAGCAAGTGGAAGAAGCCCTGCGCCAAGTCGGTCCGCCATTCGCTTAAGATCCCGGTGAAGGTCACCCGGCTGGCGTTCGCAATGATGGCGATTGGAATAGTCAACAGAAAAAGAGCGAAGCGCATCCATACCTTTTTATCGAAGAAATAGGCATAGATAATGGAGAGGAAAGTGAGCGAAAGTAATGACCGGATCCCGCTGCAGGCTTCCACTACGGAGAGCTTCTGGCTGGCGAGCTCCAGTACATTGCCATCGCGCAGTACGGGAATATTCAGCAGGCTCAACACTACTTCGGCAACGCGGCTGGCAAATATTTGCAAGGGAAATGTAATCTGGTTATAAACCACGGTCGGGATTGGAATCATGAACGGCAGCAGACACAGCGGTAGAGTGAGTATTCGCAACGCCCGGGTGCCTCCCCAGACCAGAATGATTCCGATTATGGTTTCAATTATGGCTGTACGCTGGAGGAATAACTCCGCGCCCAAGGTCCCAACGAACACCTGCACCGCCGCCCAGGCGATCAAGGCCACGCCCCAATAATTCGGCCGCGACGGCGAAGAAAGCAGTTCGTCGCGCCGCTGCCAGGCAATGTAACCGGCCACAATTGGCACAAAAAAACCATGCCCGACATCTTCATCGGTGCTCCATTGGATCACCAGATTCTTCATTACGGGTAAATAACAGACGATCAACAGTAGTGTGAACCAAATCAGACCCGTCCAGGGAACTGGCTTTGGCGCTGTCGGAGCCATAGTATTCAAATTGTTCTACTAACTTACCAGTTGAACATAAAATTGCCGCTGGCGGCAGTAATAAAGACAGGTTGCTGGATTCCGCAGCAAGGCGTTCGGAGGGAACTCCAGCCCCGTACTGAACGTCTGAACGGGCTGAGGTCTAGAATAAGATCGTGGTTTCCTGGCGTATATTGACCGGCCTGCTAGCCCTGCCCCTGCTGTTTGGGCAAGCCTCGTTCTATCCGCTGCGCGATATCCGCGCCGGCATGCACGGCGTGGGGAGAACGGTATTTTCAGGCAGTAAAGTTGAAGAATTTGAGGTAGAAATTCTCGGTGTTTTGGAAAACGTAGGACCCAAGCAGTCCATCATCCTGGGCCGTCTTTCCGGTGGCCCGCTGGGAAAAACGGGTGTCATGCAAGGGATGAGCGGGAGCCCGGTTTACATTGATGGAAAACTGATTGGCGCTGTCGCTTTAGCGTTTTCATTCTCCACCGAACCGATTGCCGGAATTCAGCCGATTGAACAGATGCTGCAGCAGGATCCGGGCAACGTTCCCGCGCGCATGCGTTCCGTAGCAAGCGACAAAAGACCTCTGGACGTGCGCCTGGTGGACATCGCGACTCCGATGTCGTTCGGTGGATTCACACGCGAAACGATCGATCATTTTGCACCTCAATGGCGAGCCATGGGCCTGGAGCCGATGCAGGGCGCGTTAGCGGGCGCTAGCAATTCGGCCGGCGATCGGTTTGGCAATCCCACCGCGATCCAACCCGGATCGATGATCAGCGTACAACTGCTTTCCGGCGATCTTAGCGCCGGCGCCGACGGAACCGTGACATATATAGACGGGAATCAGTTATACGCGTTCGGACATCGGTTCCTGGCCGCCGGTCGAACGGAACTGCCCTTTGCCAGAGCCGAGGTGTTGACGCTTCTGCCGAATTTTCAAACGTCGTTTAAGATTTGTGCCGCCCGCCAATTGATGGGCTCCATTACGATGGACGGAAGCACCGGGGTCGCCGGCGTTTTCGGGAAGCGCGCCGCCACTGTGCCGATATCCATAACGGTGAACGACCGGGCGGCCGACGGATCGCTACGCAAGCCTTGGGAATATCACGTGCAAATGATCAACGACAGCGTCCTCTCGCCGATCCTGCTGCAGATGGCCGTTTTTTCAGCGATCGACGCCACCGAGCGGACGATGGGCGCATCCAGCTTCCGAATTCGGGGTACGATCGCGTTTCAGGGCGATTACGCGCCGATTCGCTTGGACAACATGTATTCCGGCGATATCAGCGTGCCCGCGCAGGTGGCGCTGGGGGCCGCGATTCCTCTTTCTTACGCGCTGCAGAGCGGATTCGATTACCTGAAACCCAAGGAAATTTCACTGACAATTGAAGCCTTCGATAACAAGAAGCAGTTACGAATCGATCAGTTCTGGTGCTCGCAGCGGGAGGCCAAACCGGGAGAGACGGTAGAGCTGACGGCGGTATTATCCGGCGATAACGGTAAAGAGATCACGCGCAAGGCCAGCTATACGGTTCCGGTTGGCGCGCCGCTGGGTCCGCTGTATTTCACCGCCGCCGACGGCACCACTACGAACTTCGCCGAGTTTCAACAGTTGGTGGGAACGGCACCCCGATCGGCCAACCAGGTGATTGCGACAGCCAACAAGCTGCGCGATAACACCAGCGCGTACATTCGCGTTTGGCGCAACGATGCCAGCTACCAGGTGCAAGGTCATGACTTTCCGTCGCCCCCCGCGTCACTCGCTATGTTGCTCGCGCGGGCCCAGGCGCAATCCGGCGTCCCGCTGGTCTGGCACGGATCGAAGATCGCGGAATTGGAACTGCGCGCCGGCGACATGGTGGTATCGGGATCGAAAATGGCGCAGGTCGAGATCAAGGAATAACAATTCGTTTGCGGTGAGGCATGATCAGAATCTTTGGCTGGGTTTTTGTATTCGCGACAGTGTGTCCGGGCGCGACCTCGACAACATGGGAACTGAATAGTTATCAGGATTTTCTCCGTGGACGGCTTAGCGGCCTATCGATGAATCGCGACGGGCGCCTGATGTTAGCCCCCAAGGCGGACACGCTTTTCTCCTCCGACCAGCCACAGATCTGGAGTGTTGCGCGGGCCAATGATGGCACGCTGTATTTGGGAACGGGCAATCGTGGGCGTCTCTACAAGGTGGACGCGGCGGGTAAGAGCTCCCTTTTGTGGACGTCGGAACAGCCTGAGATTTTCGCGGTGGCCATGGATACAAACGGAGTCGTTTATGCCGGCACGTCGCCCGATGGGAAGGTCTATCGAATTGAAGACGGCAAAGCTACCGAATATTTCGCTCCAGAAGCGAAGTATATCTGGGCATTGGCGTTCGCCTCCGACGGCGCGCTATTGGTCGGCACAGGCGACCAGGGCAAGATTTTTCGTGTAACCGCCCCGGGTAAAGGCGAAATTTATTATGAGACGGGACAGACGCATGTAACGTGCCTCGCCTTTGACGCGAGCGGGCGATTATTGGCCGGCAGCGAGCCCAACGGCGTGCTCTATCGCATCACGGCGAAGGACAAGGCATTTGTTCTGTACGACGCTAATTTACCGGAGATTAGGACGATTGTACCGATGCCCGATGGCACCATCTACGCCGCGGCCTTAGGTGGGTCGATGGGCAAACGCACGCTTGCCGCGACAACGGCTGCGTCGAATCCAGGAGCGCTGACAATTACAGCGCCCGCCACCACCATCACGGTAACGGATACACAAGCTGGTTTGGACATGAAGCCAAAGGTGGATGCAGTTAAATCCGCATCGGCCCAAACGGTGCAGACCGCCAACGTAGTTACGGCCGCAGTCGATTACGCCGGTGTGGACAAATCCGCGCTGTATAAAATTCAGCCCGACAATACCGTGGAAACGCTGTGGAGTTCCAAGGAGGAAAATATTTACGATCTGGCGCCATCGGCGGGCGGGATCGTTTTCTCGACCGATGCGCAAGGGCGGATTTACCGGTTGATGAGCGATCGCAAGGCGACGCTGCTTTTCCAAACCAACGAGGCGGAGACTACGCGCCTGATCGACACACCTGGCGGCTTATTGGCGGCGACGGGCAACATGGGGAAGATCATTCAATTCGGCGCAACCAGCGGTTTGAATGGAACCTATGAATCGCCGGTGCATGATGCCGGGACGGTGGCCCGCTGGGGCCGGCTCAACTGGCACTCGGCGGTTCCGGTTAGCGCAAAACTGCAATTCCGCACTCGCAGTGGAAATTTCGTGCGGCCGGATAAAACTTGGAGCGATTGGTCTGCGCCGTTGAATGATATTGCCAGCGCTCCGATAGCCAGCCCGAATGCCCGCTACATCCAATGGAAAGCGGAATTCACGGGGCCCAATGGCGTTAGCCCACAACTGGACAGTGTTAGCGTCGCTTATCTGCCGCAGAATACGCCGCCGTCGGTGCGTAGCATCAACGTCACTTCGGTGGCCGCCGGTGCGCCGGCTTCGGCGAAAAATCTCGGCTCCATGTCGTCGGCCGCGGCAAGCTACAGCATCACTGTGACGGATTCGGGGGAATCGACCTCACCGGCTGGCACGCCGACTTTGACTTTGTCGCGGAATGGAAATCAGCAGACGCAAATCGTCTGGCAGGCGGATGATCCTGACGGTGACCGGTTGTCTTATTCGATTTACTTTCGTGGCGAAGAAGAAGTCGAATGGAAACTCCTACGCACGAATGTCTTCGAGAATTCGCTTGGCATCGATGCCGACGTTCTGGCCGATGGGCGCTACTACTTCCGTGTAGTGGCGACGGACCGGCCTGCCAACCCGCCGAATTTGGCGCGTGAAGCGGAACTGGTCAGCGCTCCCGTGCTGATCGATAACACGCCACCTGTCGTTACCGCCAGTGCCCCGCGGCGCAATGGAGGCGTTCTGGACATTGACATCAGTGCCGTTGACCAAACATCGCCATTGCGACTCTGCGAGTATTCCATCGACGCCGGGCCGTGGATCCCAATGGAGGCAGCCGACGGCGTGACCGACTCCCCGCAAGAGAAATTTCAACTGCACGTGGAAAATCTGCGTCCGATTGAACACCTGGTTGTGATCCGGGCCTTTGATACGGCGGGTAATGCGGGCCTGACGAAAGTAGTGGTGCGATCGCGTTAGACCAATCGTTGAACCATCGCCCGGTCTGCAATTCCGCTCTTAGTTTGCGACCATAAGACCAGGAGTAAGACGATTATGAAATGGCTTTTGACAATCACAATCGGCCTGATGCTGGCGGTGGGGACAGCGCGAGCCGCCGACATCTCCGGGAAGTGGATTTTCACCTTCGACACAGAGGACGGCGAGCGGCGGTCAGTGGCGGTGTTCCATCTTGAGGGTCAGAATGTCACCGGTAAGTGGGACGCGGCGGACGTAAAAGGCACCTTCGCCGACGGCAAACTGAACTTGAGTTTTCCGTTCACTTCACCCGAGGCTTCGATGACTGGCACGTTTAAACTGATGGGCCGGCTGGATAGCGATACAATCGTCGGCAAATGGGATTTCGAAGGCCATGGCGGAACTTTCACGGCCAAGCGCCCCGATTAGTTCACCTGATCGTTCATCGCTTTAATCGCCTTTACATCGAACTTCAGTTTGCGATCGTACGTCAGCAGGCCATTGATTTCCTGCTCAACATCCGTTAGCTGCGTATAGCAGTAGCCAGCAAAGTTCAGATGGGCGATCGAGGAAAAAATTCCTCGCAGCCGTTCCAGTGCCGCGGCCGCCGATTTTTCGACGCCGGCATATCCCCACCTATCGCGAGGAACATTGGAGCCAGGGGCGATGTAAGCAACACCGCCGAACTCGCTGAGAATCACCGGCGTGCCGTTGTACGTGTTGCCAGGCGCAAGCGCGGGCTTTCCGTTATCGGGCACTCCAGCGTTGGGCTTACCAAGATTCCGATATTTGTCCGTCAGGCCCTGCCCCGTGGGTTCATAATCATGAACCGCGAACAGATCCGTCATGTCCGTATGCTCCCATCCCTCGTTATCGATCACCAGTCGCGTTGCGTCCAGGGAGTGCGTCAAGGTGTACATCGCGCGGAGATGGTTTTGCTGCCGAGTGTCGTGCAGATCGGGGGTGCCCCAACTTTCATTGATCGGCACCCATATGATAATCGACGGATGGTTGATGTCCCGCTCCACGGCCTCCGTCCACTCGGTGGCGAACCGGCGAGCATAGTCATCGTCGTACAGATAGGCATTCGCCATCTCACTGGACACCAGCAGCCCCATGCGGTCGGCCCAGTAAAGGAAGCGCGGATCTTCCAGCTTCTGATGCTTGCGCACGCCATTGAAGCCCATCTCTTTCGTAACGCGGATGTCACTCTGGATGGCTTCGTCGGTGGGGGGCGTAAGAATGCCATCGGGCCAGTAGCCCTGATCCAAAATCATCTTCAGATAAGTTGAGCGGTGATTGATGGCGACACGACCGTTCTCTACGGTGACGCTTCTGAATCCGAAATAAGATTGAACCCGGTCGAGAATCTTGTCGCCTTGGCGAAGCTCAAAAGTAACGTCGTACAGGTTCGGCGACTTTACCGACCATAGTCGCGGGTTCATCACCGCCGCGCCTGCTGTAACGTGCGCCTCGGACGTATTGGCAAGAGCGGTAGCGATAACCTGCTTCTCGCTGCCGATGGTAGCGACGAGTGTAAGATCTTTCCGCGGCCGCGCTATGAGACCTTCGAAGCGCACCATGCCATTATTATCGGGCGTTATTTTCACACGCTCTAAATAGCTTTCGCCGGTGGCTTCCAGCCAGACAGTCTGCCAGATGCCACTTGTGCGCGTATAGAAAATGCCTTTCGATGTCAGCTCCCAGAACTGCTTGCCGCGCGGAATATAGCGATCGGTTGGCGGATCTTCCGCGCGTAAGACGATATCGTTGCCGCCGGTTTTTAGAAACGGCGTAATGTCAAAAGTGAACGGGACATTCCCGCCTTCATGCTCGCCCGCAACACGGCCGTTTACCCAAACCCGGGCCCGATAATCCACTGCGCCGAAATGCAAAAGCACACGCTTTCCGTTCCAATCATCGGGGGTTGAAAAGGTCCGGCGATACCAGATCCACGGATGAAACGACGTGTCGCCGATCCCGCTAAGCTTGCTTTCGAAGCAGTATGGAACGACAATCTTTCGCGAGAATTTCCTCGCTCCGCTTTCCCAACTCTGTGACAATCCGAGATCCTGATCGTCAAATTCAAAGTCCCATGAGCCGTTAAGATTCAGCCATTGCTCCCGCTGAAACTGCGGTTGCGGGAACTCAGGCCGGGGCACTTCCGCCGCTGCGAGGGGGAGAAGAATGAATAAGGTGAAAATGGAGCGCATCGCTGGGATTATACTGGACGGCCAATGCGCGCTCATAATGGATACGTGAAACGTTCTCTGATTTTGTTGGCGGCTATGACCAATCTTTGCGCGGGTCCTGTACCCGATCTTGCCCAGTTGCAGAAGATGTCTTCGCGATTCGCCCGAACCGAATTGCGTGTCGACACATCGGGTCTGGCGCCCGGGGACCTCACTGCGCTGAAGAAACTACTGCAGGCGGCGCGTCTGATCGACCACATTTTCCTGACTCAGATGTGGAGCGGGAATCGCGAGTTGCTGGAAAAGCTTCGCCAGGACGCCACCCCGCTAGGGAAAGAACGCCTGCATTATTTTTGGCTGAATAAGAGCCCGTGGTCGGCGTTGGATGGAAACACGGCGTTCCTGCCGGGCGTGCCGGAAAAGAAACTGCCTGGTGCGAACTTCTATCCGCCAGCGATGACGAAAGCGTCGTTCGAGAGTTGGTTGAAAACGGTTCCGAAAACGGGACAGGACGAAGCGACGGGATTCTTCAGTATTCTGCGCAAGGATGGAAACTCGTTCCAGAGCGTGCCTTATAGCCGCGCTTACGCCGATGATCTTGAACAAGCCGCCAAGTTACTGCGGGAAGCCGCCGATGCGACTTCCAACGACTCGTTGAAGAAGTTCCTCCGCGCTCGAGCCTCTGCTTTTCTGAATGACGATTACTACGCCAGCGACGTTGCCTGGATGGATCTGGATGCCCCCGTGGAGCCGACTATCGGGCCGTACGAAACTTATAACGACGAAATTTTCGGATACAAAGCTGGCTTCGAAGCGTACATCACTCTGCGCGACGACAAAGAAACGGCCAAGATGAGGTTCTTTGGCGATCACATGCAGGACGTTGAAAATCATCTACCTTTCGATGCGAAATATCGTAATCCTAAGCTGGGGGCGTTATCGCCGATTCGCGTCGTGAATGAGGTGCTGGCAACCGGTGACGGCGCTCACGGCGTCCGCACAGCCGCTTACAATCTGCCCAATGACGATCGTGTGGTGCGAGAAAAGGGCAGTAAGCGGGTAATGTTGAAGAACGTCCAGGAAGCGAAATTCCGAGCGATCCTGGTTCCGTTAGCCAACCGCGTTTTGTCGCAAGAAGCGCAGCAGGATGTCAATTTCGATTCCTTCTTCACCCACATTCTGGCGCATGAAATGACGCACGGAATCGGTCCACACGCGATCACGATCGCTGGCCGGTCCACTACAGTGCGGCAGGAGTTGAAGGATCTTTACAGCGCCATCGAAGAAGCGAAGGCCGATGTTAGCGGACTCTACATGCTGCAGTATTTATACGATCACAAACTGATGACCCCGGCGGAGAAGCCGCTCTATACGACATACCTCGCTTCGTCTTTCCGCACGCTGCGCTTTGGTCTTCACGAGGCGCATGGTCTTGGGATGGCGGTTCAATTTAATTATTTAATGGACAAGGGCGCATTCGTCGCCAACTCCGATGGCACCTTCTCTGTCGATCTCAACAAAATCAAGCCGGCCGTACGCGACCTGGTGCATGACCTGTTGCTGATCGAGGCGACCGGCGATTATGCTGGCGCAAAGAAGATGCTCGCAACCTTAGGCGTGGTGCGGCCACCGCTACAGCGGGCGTTAGACCGGCTGGCTGACATCCCGACCGACATTGAGCCGCTGCATGTGACGGCGGAAGCTCTTTTGAAGTAACAGCCGGAACGTTTGGTCTCGGTAATGCGATCCAAGCCTTCACGAAATCATGCGCTGCCTTCGCGGCGGCGCGTCCGCCATATCCGCCATTCTCAATCATGAAAGCGAACGCAATGTTGCGATCCTCGTCGTCTTGCGGATGAGCGAAGCCGATGAACCAGGAGTGCGAACTGTGGTCGCCCGATGAATTTTGGGCTGTTCCCGTCTTGCCGCCAACCACCGCGCCTTCCACTGCAGCCGAACGACCGGTTCCGCTGGTAACCACTTGCTGCATCCACCCCCGAATCAAGTTTGCCGAGGGCTCGGAAAGTACCTCCCTGGCCGGCGTCCGGTCGCTGGCCAGCATCCACGGCTCAATTCGTTTCCCGCCATTCGCAATCGTTGCCGCGACAGCCGCCATGTGCAGCGGACTCACCGTGATCTTCGCCTGGCCATAACCGTTATCGGGCAGATTCGGCAGCAAATCCGCGGCCTTCGACACACCCAGCAGTTCAAGATGAAACTTGTTGTGGGCAAAATCGTACAGGCGGTCCGGACCGATGCGAACCCCCAGCCAGGCGAAATAGATGTTGCACGATTGCACTAGGGCCTGGCCGAGTTCCACGTAGCCATGCGCTGTTTCTGTTTCATCGTCAGTGACGCGGCGGCGATGCGTACGTCCGCCCCAGTCCCACGCGATGTCGTCGGTGTGATGGCAGGTGTAACCGGGAATCTTATCCCCGGTAGAGAGCGCGGCCGCCGTAGTAACCACCTTAAAGGTCGAGCCCGGGGGATAGACGCCGAAGCGAGCACGATCAAGACCGGCCCGCGCCGGCGCATCGTAAACCTTGCTCACGTCCTCTTCGCTGATGTCGTTTGGATCGTAAGTTGGCAGGCTGACGCTGGCCAGGATCGCGCCGCTAGCGGCGTCCAGCACCACCGCCGCTCCGTTAGTACGTTCCTTTCCGCGAATGACCGGCAGGTTATTGATCAGCGCCGACATGGCGGCAAGTTGCACATGCGCGTCCACGCTAACGTGCACGGTGCGATCCTGGGCCAACACCTTCGCCAGTACGCGCGGATCTCGAAAGGCAGGCACTAAAGCGGTGTAATCATGCCGCACGATTCTCACATTGCCTTCGTTCACCACGACGTCGTCATTGTGATACCCACGAAGTTTGGTGTCCGCCATATGCTCAATGGTTCGCGGGTCTGTCCAGTAAGGATGTGTATGGCCCAGTAGATGAACGGCGGCGCCACCTAAAGCGTAGTAACGGTCCCGCTGATGCACGTCAGGCGGAGTAAGGCCGAGCTTCTTGAGTTCATCGGACGCCTTCGTTGCTTCCGCCGCATTGCTGGTGGCGAGAGGAAATCCTGAAGGATCGACGATACTACCCCTTGTGATCTTGGCCGCGACGTCCATCAGCCGCCGATTGTAAGTGAACCTACGTGTACCGTCGGCCTGCGGGGTGAGTGAACCACGAGCGACGATGGAGTCAGCATTCACAATCATTATTTGAGCGGCGCGGACGGCGATTCCACCGATCATCGCGATAAGCAAAATGGGAATCAGCAGACTGCGATTTGTGATGCGCTGCGGAGTTGTCGAACCTTCCTGACGGCTTGCCGACACGTTGAGCGCCAGCCCAATGAGAATGAAGTGGGCGATGATCGCCGACTTGCCGTAACTCAGAAAAGGGACCGGTACACCGGTTAGTGGCAACAGCCCTACGGTTCCTCCGGCAATCACGATTGTCTGTACGCCCAGCAGTAACGCGAGCCCTAAACCCAGATACGCCGCGAAGCCTCCGCGGGCATTTCGCGCGAAGTGAACCAGTAGCGCGAAGACCAGCGTTAAGGCGACAAGCACCAACAATAGGCCGGGGAACCCGAGCGTTTCTCCCGTTGCAGCGAGAATCAAATCAGTGTGTCCGGCGGGGATTATCTGAACTGATGACGAGCCTAGTCCACGCCCGTCCATGCCGCCCGACGCCAATGCCCACAGTGATTCGGCTAGCTGCAACCCGCCTGGCCGATGGTTATCCCAAGGTGATAGCCACATCTCAATACGTGTCGCCACGGTCTGCAGCAAGTGGTAACGATATGTGGTCCAGAACGCCCCGACCAGGAAGGCGAGTCCTGTTATGCCAAGAAGGGCGCGATGGCTGGTGATCACGAACAGGCAAAGAAACACCAGATACAAAATCAGTGCCGGACCTAAATCTTTTTGAAGAAAAAATAGAGCGATCAGCCCCGCGACGCTGATCACGACGGGCAGAGCGTCTTTCCAACGTGGCAGCGTCAGGCCCAGAACTCGCATGGAGTAAAGCCGCCGTAGCTCGACGTCTTTGTTGGCGAAATAACCGGCCAGGAAAATAACCACCAGCAGCTTTACAAACTCGACCGGCTGAAACACTCCAAACAGATTGATCTTCGCGTCGGTTCCCGCCGGTCCAGTGCCGAGCACCACTAACATGCCAGCGAGGATAATCGCGGCCAGCATGCTGAGGTATTTGAATTGAGCAAGCTGGTGAAGATCGACAAATCGTGCGGTGAAAACCATCGCCATACATCCCGATGCCACGCCGATCACGAACGCCGGGTAGAGCGGATGGTCACGCAGCGGATCGTTGAACGTGTACAACAGAACCGTCGAAAAGCCCGTGAGCAACAGCAGCAGCGATAGAGGAATCTCAGAGCCTTTGTGGCCGGTAAAACGAAGCACGAGATGAGACGCTAGAAATCCGGCGAATAGCAGGGCGATGGACAGCCCCCATTCCCGATTCGCCGTCGACGGCTCCCGCGTAATCCACAGAGGTCGCAGAAAGCGCGCGTCCGCCGATGCGAAATGAAGGTCGGATAGCGCGGCATTTTTCAGTTGCGCTGGTGAAAGATTCTTGCGCCATTCCACCACTCTGTCTATTTGGCGCGCAAGGTCTGGCTCTGCGAAACGTTCCGCTAAAACCGTTCGCAGATCATCCGGTGAAGCTTTCAAGATGGAAACCGGAGCCTGCTGGGGCATGCGCGTTCGTTCAGCGGCATAGGCCGCTAGCGCGATCAGCGCGCCGACCGCGACGATCAGGATAAGCTCTAGGTTACGCCGTTTAAGCCACACGTAGTGTCAGAACGCCGGAGGCGGCGGATGCTTGCAGGATAGCTCAACGTGTCAACGAGGCCCCTGGCTTAGCGGGCGAATATTGCCCCGCAGCGCGACCGCCAAGATCACAATAATAACGACGGCGACCGCCGAGCCGGCGCCCACTCGAAGACGAATGACGTCGCCCATCACCCTGCTGCCGATCACAAGAATCAGGGTCAGATACAGAATACTGAGAGCCAACTGCCGGGCATTGGTCACCTGCAGAACCGGGGGCGGCGCGGTCGGTTGGGTGCGCGGTAAGGGCGGCTGGCGATACGAAGTCGCGGCCTTTTCCTTGGCTTGTTGGATGAACCGCAATCTGGCCGCGATCTGATCGTCTCGCAGCATATCCTGCATTCCACGCACGGTATTGAAGGCTGTTCCAAACACCGCGGCCTCGCCCGAAGAGATCGCGCTTTCGGCCCGGGCAAGCAGGTCCATGGCACGCGTTTTCACGGCCGCCTTGAAGCTTTCAATAGCCGCTTCACTTCCCGAATCGCCAATCGCCGCTTGTCTCGCTTCTTCTACTTTGGCGCGAAGGACGCCCAATTGGCCGGTTTCTACCATCGAATTCGCTTCCGTCAACAGCGTTTTAACAAACCCCGCGCGATGGGCATCCAGCTCTGCCTTCGCGACAATCACGGCAGCGGCTGCTTTCGGAAATCCACTCGAAGCCTTCTCGGCATCCTTCCAAATTCGCGCCGCATCCTTCACATGACCCACCCGCAGCGCGGCATCCACCTGCGCCAAAAGACCCGCGACGCGAGCTTCCGCTGGATCGGGCTTCAACGCCTCTGGCGGTGACTCGACGGCTCGCGTCGCGGGCTTCGACCGGGGAAGCAGATCACCATCCCAGCCGGCGAAGAACACTCGCGTGCCCTCCACCACCAATTGCGGAGTTTGCTGCGCGGCCTCCGGCAGATGGAGCCACGCATTTTTTTGCATGCGCCTGCCTACTTCTTCGGTTAGCTCCACCAAGTCGATGAACTGCGTTCCCTTTTCCTGCAAATATTCCAGTAAATTGTGGCAAAACCAACTGTGCGATGCCCTTCGATATTCGTACGACACTTGCCCTTCCGCGCAAGAGCTCAAGATGGCGCGCCGCACTGGCCGGGACTTCGCTTCACCCCCAGCCGATTTCGCCAACGCCTGAATATCGCGCGTCATTTGTGGTGTCGCGCGGGATTCGGTCAGCCCCCGGCTCGACTTGCCGAACTCATTCCGGCATGCATCCAGAATGATAATTTGTTGGCCGGCGGAAATGCGCCGCAGGTATTTCTGCAGCGTTGGTAACGCCACTGCAGTGTCGGTAAGAGTAAGCGACTCGGTATCGCACGTCAGCAGAAACGATTCTTCTTCGTCCGAATATCCATGTCCGGCGAAGTACAGCAGGAACGTGTCGTCATCATCCATCGGAGCATGGGCGAGCTTGGCAAGTGTCGTCAATAGACGATGACGCGTAGGAAGCGACTGGCCCTTTCCCGCTGGACTTGCCAACAACGTGAAGCGCTGCTCATCGTGCGGATAGCGCTTTCGACAAAGCTCCTGGAACTCGGTAACGTCGGAAACGGCGCAAGACAGATTACTCATCGTTTCCGATTCATATTCATTGATGCCGACGAATACCGCGTAGAGTTCGTTTGCCATCGTAGTCAGAGCCGGGTATCGATTATGATATCCGCTTCGGCCCAGTCTCCGTGCGTTGAGAGATGATTCGCCACCACCTGTATATCGCGCGTAGCTAGAGCCGGCTCCCACTGGCGAAATGGCAATACGCCATCGACGAAAGCCATGTTGGCGAGGGGGCGCGGCGTCACCAGCGCCTTCACCAACTCCCGTCCCGCGGGCTCACCAACCGGCAGATCGAATTGATCGCTGGGGATTTGAATGACGGTATTGGCCGGAATGAAACTTTCGCGATGGAATTGATTGGGGAACAGGAGCGTCACCCGGCCGCTAGTTCCGAAGTTCAGAATCGTCAGATAGCCGGCACGGGCACTCTGAATTCGCAGCCGCAAACGATCGCCTAGCTGCATCCGTCCATGCGATCGGGTAACGCCGATGTCGCGTTCGGAACCGGCGTTGGCGATTTGAAAGTCCAGCGCGAAAGGCGCCTGCTTGCCGCGAAGTTGTTGCATCAGGCGGAGCAGATCATGGCGGATCTGGTCGTGCGGACTGCGCGGAACTTCATCAATCATCTGCGCGATGTGAAGATCGAACTGGACGCGCTGTTCTTCACGCGCTTCTTCCTTCTTGCGCAAAATGGAGTTGATCCGCGTTAGTACTTCCTCCTGCCGGCTCAATTCTTTTAGCTGAATTTCATGTTCCAACTGGCGCTGCATGTCCAATCGCTGCGCTTCCAGAATCTTTCCGTGCTGCGCGAGTTCGGCCAGCTTCTGTTGGGCCTCAAAGCGCACTCTCTGCAATTGTTCCGCCGCCGATGTCGTTGCCGATTCCACCACGGCAGTCTGCCGCATCCCTTCCAGCGCAGCGTGTTTACGGCTAAGAAACCGCACGATGCCAAGCTCCGGCCTTACTCCATATGGGGCGCATTCCGCATTGGCCTTCCTCCGCAGATTCTCTTCATCAATGACAATGTGGCCGAAATCGAATCGACGAATTGTTGCCTCCAACGGCTCGCGGACCGCCTTCGCCAGGGCCTGCGCTACGTCGACTTCACCAAACGTCTGAGTTACGTTATCGATCTGCGAATCTTCGCAAGATACTTTTAGATCGATCACGCACTGAATATCGTCAAAGCCGTCTCGACTCACGTAGGGTTGAGTCATTACCGATGTTTGCAGCGTCTTGGTAATGTACTGCATCGCGTGGGCACGATCGCGAATGGCGTGCTTCAGCCGCAGTTGCGACCACTGCGCGGCACTCACGATTCCGGGGTCGAAGCTGATCTGGCGTTCGCCGCGATCCATGATGGCGAGCCTTGTACCGGCGGGTACTTCAAAACCCTTGGCCAGACTTGCCACCGAATAAACGCAGACGATTTGGCCGCGGCCCAACTGCAGCGCCGGCACGCTTCGTATAGCTTGCACTTCCCGCATACCGAAAATCCTCTCCGGCTAATTACTCTCCGCGAACGCGCGATAACGCAGTTCCAGTTGTTTATAGCGCTCCACGTCGACGCGAATCCGATCAAAGGCGATGTCGAAATCGCGTTTCGTCAATGGCCGCGTCCGCAAGCGATAATTCTGAATTTCATCCCGTCCCCGATCCACCAACTTCGGAATATCGATGTTCATCTCTTCAACCATAATATTGACAGCTTGGTTTGCCAAGCGTTCCAGATCGCGACCGCTGAAAAATTGACTGCGCTCCACGACTGCTTCCAGAGGGTACTCCAGCTGATGGCCGGTCCTCAGCAGTAGGATTTCGGCGATTGCCCGCCGGGCCCCCGCGTCTGGAAGTGGAATGTAGATTCGCTTTTGGAAACGGCTGAGCACGGCATCGTCCAGGTCCCACGGGGCATTGGTGGCGGCGATCGTCAGCACATATCGATCTTCACCTTTGTCGGCCAAGCCATCCAACTCGGATAGGATCGTCGAAAGCACTTTGCGCTCCGCCCCGTTGTCGCTTGAATCGCCGCGAGCCATCACCAGCGATTCAATCTCATCGATGAACACGACGCTGAACCCGGCGTCCGCTTCATCGCGGGCCGCATCGAAAAGCGCGGTGATTAATTTTGAAGATTCGCCGAAATATTTGGACAGCAGGTTCGATACTTTGACATTAAAAAACGTGGCCCCAAGTCCGTTGCTGGTCGCGGCGGCAAGTAGTGTCTTTCCAGTTCCTGGGGGACCGTAGAACAGCATCCGCTTCCAGCCCGCGAATTTTATGGAATCCGGTTTTTGCGCCAGAGCCAGGCCATACGTGAACTTGATCTCGCGTTTGGTGGGTTCTAAACCGCCGATTTGATCCCAAGTGATTTTGCTGCGATGAATCAGCGCGGCGATTTCCTGAGGAAGACTACCCGAGGTCTCACACTCCGGCGCGGCTACCTCGGCTCGAGGCGGGGGCTGGGAAATCATCGGCCGCGATGTGATTGGACGGCGATTTTCATTTCGCAGAGCCCGGGCGTAATCCAGGTAATGGATCGATTTCTCCCGTCGCCGTTCCTGGTCCGCACGGGTCAATGCGTAGGCTGCGTAATTCTCCATCAAGCCCGCAGCCTTGATGTACGCATTGGCAGCTTCGGCATTATTCCCCGAGGATTCCTGGGTGCGCGCGTTTCCAAGCGCAGTATCGAGGGCCGCCCTTACGGGTCCGCTGAGATCGAGTTTCATAACGTAGTTTTCAGATTCGATCTTCCGCAAGATGCCGGGTTTGCATAATGGATTCGCCTTGCAGCGCGCGATTCAATTTCTCATGATCGGGCTCGGCACCGGAGAGCATGTCATTTAACGTGCGATCGAATTCGGCGAATCCTGAATCTTCCTTCACCTTGTTGTCGCGCACCACGGCGTCTTCTTCTTCGCCCAAAACCTGCTTCAAAATCGTTCCGAAAGTATCGTCGTCGACGTCGGCGCCATCAATCGCCTTCACCAAGGATTGATCGCTGTGGAAGCGCATCACCAGCGCGGTCAAGCCCCGGCGGTCTTTGTGCTCCTGCAGCGTTTCCAGCTTTCGTTGAAAGGAGCTCAGCGTCATCTTCGCCAGCGAAAGGCGCCGCAAATCTTTTCCGATGTAGGAGGCGTCAGTCTCAATCTGGCGCATCTCGCGGAAGATATCGCGCACCACTTCCTGCTTGCCCTTCTTCTTCGCCTCAAGTGCCTCCTGCAGCTTGTCGTCCTTCTCTTCGCTTTTCAAATCCAGTTCGCGGCGCTTTCGTTTCTGGTCGCGCTCAATCTGCTTTAGCTGCAGCTTCAGGTCTTCGGCCGATGGAGATTTCGTAAACAGGCTCTTCCACATTTCGTTTATCAAAGTCATACGCTGATCCTTTCTACTCCAGCTCCACATCGCGCTGTCTTCTCGAACTTCCTGGCACAGCCTGCTGAGTGAGAATCCGCATCCGTAGTTCATCAAGGTCCTTGCGGTCAGCCGCCTGTACCACGCGTGAGCGATCCGCATCGTTGCCCGCTAGGCGCATGTGGCGGTAATCCTGGAAGTTCGCGTCCACACCTTCCAGAAACGAATCGATATCGCCTTCGCTTACACCAATCGCTTTCTTGGCTTCCATTTCCTGAATGCGCGCCACCAGATTCAGCAAGAGTCCGGTATTGTCGTCATAGATTGTGATCAACCCTTTCAGGTTGTCCATTTCTTTACGCATCCGAAGAACGCGACGCAGGATTACGTCCTGGCCTTCTCTGCCCAGGCCGTTCTCGCGGACCTGCTGCTCATACTTCTCGATACCGCCTTCCAGCGATAACATTCTTTCTTCGTGTTCCTGCAGATTGATCTCATTGCGAGCCCGCAACGCATCCAGGCCCTCGCGTAACTGCGCGGGATCGCGTGCCCCTTGAAAGATTGAGCGCGCTTCGGGGGGTATTTCCGGACGTTGGAACAGCCGTGCCAGCTTATCCATGATTTCCATGGTCGTCTCCTAAAATGCTCGTCTCCTAAAAAGTGGTGCGTTGAATAAAAGTCTTGCTGTTATTCTCAATCAGCCGAAAGCGACCGGCGGAATGGGCAATCGCCATCTCGACGTAAGCACGCGTCAAATTGTATTTTTTCAACAGAGCGTCGATAGCGATCAGATCACGTCCCATACTCAACTCCGGACAAGTTGTAAGAACGCCGCTCGCGGCGGCCTCTTTCTCCTCATTCGACTCGGGATCGAAAAGATCGCGGTGCGGACCGGCGGCTGGAGAGATATTCCACGAGGTGCCAGGACCTTTCTCCACAAGATAGAAGCGTATATTCCCGCGAACCGGTATTTGCTCGATGGACTCCGCAGGCCATGTAGATGGACTAAGAATTCCGACTGTGTAGGTGACGGTCGCTTCTAGATCCAGCGCATCCGGACCCATCACCTGTTGCAACAGATCGGGCGGAGGTTCCCGATGCAGGGCGATCGCCGCAAAGACACTTCGCGAGCGCTGCAACAAGCCGCTAGTGACCTGAACGCGATGCACGGAACCGAATCGACAGCGAAATTCCTGTGCCAGTTGTTTACCGGAATTTTCAATGACGTTCCATTTAAGATCAAAGCGGCTGAGAAACAGGGGGCCATACTGATCAGCTTGTTGTGTCAGCGCAAATCGCAGAGCTTGAAAGAAGTCTCGAGCCGATTGGAAGCGGTCTTCTGGCTTGGTTTCCAAAGCCCGCCGGATAGCTTCGGAAGTTCGAGAATGCGGCAGGTCCAGAGGCTTTCCCGCAGCTGGCAAATCTCCGGTTAAGAGTTGATGGGCAATTACTCCCAGTGCATAAATATCAGTTCGCGGAGACGACGCCTTACCCGCTTTTTGCTCCGGCGCCATGTACTCCGGCGTGCCCATTGATGACATCGTTGCCGCGGATTCCAGCGCCTCCACGCGCGATAATCCAAAGTCCGCGATTTTCGTCCGGGCTTTCGTCAACTCAGCTGGAAGTCTTCTGTGCTCTTCATAGTCTTGTGCTTGTTCCACGGGCAGGGATAGCAGAAAGTTCCCTGGCTTCAAATCGCGATGGATGATTCCCCGATCATGAAGCGCCTGCACACCCTTCGTGATGTCGTCCAGCACGTGGAGCGAATCTTCGATGTTCAGTTGCTTGTGCTCCAGACACTGCAATAGGCTTGGTCCGGCGACGTATTCCATCACCAGACACAGGTCCTGCGGCCGCACGTCGTGAATTTGCACGATATTCTCATGGCTTATCCGCGCGGCCTTTTGGGCTTCTCGCAGAAAGGCCTTGCAGAGTTCGACATCGGCCGCCAGTTCTGGACGGAGCTGCTTAATCGCCACGGGCCGCTGCAGTGCGTGATCCATGGCGAGAAACACTTCACCCCAGCCTCCGCGCCCAAGCAAGCGGATGATCTCGTACCGGCCATCGGCCAGGGTTCTGGACTCGCTCAAACACGGCTCCTCTCGATACTGGCGATGTCCTTCATGATGCCGTGTTTCAGGATGACACGGGGGGTTAGCGGTGCAAGATTCTCGATTAGAGTGGCGATCCAGTAGTTGTATGTGATGCTGATCGACAAGGCAGCCAGGAGAAGAATCCACGTCCAGGCGGAAACGATCCAGAGGCCGGTTAGCAGCACCGCGAATCCTATGTCGAAACCCGTATAGACCGCCAGGAAGGAAAGATTGATAAGAACCGAGTTCTGCGCGGTGAAATAACGGATGAGGCGCGAGGTCGCCATCGGGAGCAGCGCCGCAAAGCCGAGCCATACCCAAATCCGAAGACTACTCGCGCTGTCGGCGGCCCGTGCGCGCCATGGAGCGATCGACCCATCCAGCGTTTCGTTATACCCGCGCGAATAGACGACCTTGCCGTGCTTCACCTCGGCCAGATGGATATCGAATGTAAGGCGGCAACCGCGATTGTTGGAGGAAAATTCCGTCGCCTCGCCGTACAGCACTAGATCCGTATTCAGCGTTTTCGCGAACCACAGTGCGCGAGCGAGTGAACCGACCGCATGGCTACCGTATGTGATCTTGCGGTGCGTCTCAGCATAAGCCAGCCGGACTCGTCCACTGGATCGAATGCGATCGCGCAGCACTCGCTCCAAATAGCCAGACTCGTCGCCCGCCAGCATCGGCAGCGCTACCCGCTTACCCGCCAGCTCAGCGGGAATGTCGTCGATGGCCTTCCTGAACGCACGCTCAGCTAACTGGCGCTGCAGAAATCCGGCGTCCGCGCGCTGTTCGCCCTCTTGCACAAACACGACATAAGCGCCACATATTGTCAGTATGATCGCCGCACTCAGCGCTAGCGGGCCAAGCAGTGGAATAAAGGCATTGGGAAGCGTGCGCATGGCGGCCTAGTGGGCAAATGCATGATGCGTAGCCGCCACCCATTTCGGACGCATGCGGCAGACCCGAACGTCCAGTGCCGGCGGCTGCAGCTTCAGCCTCTTACAAAGGTCGCGCTTGATTTCCCCATGCGGCGGGAATCCCAATTTCTGACTCTGTCTGGAAAAGAAGGCGCACATAAATAGGAATTGCTCGAACATCGAATGTCCGAACTGAAAGGTACCAGCGCTAGCGGCGAGCGCTTCATGAAGCTGCGCGTCCGACGTGGTTTCCATTTGAGCCAGCTTACGGAAAAAGCCCGGCAAGACCGTCTCATATTCATTTGCGACCGCCTGTTCTTCGGGACTAGGCAATGGCGATTCGCCAAACTGCTCTTCGGAAATCGCCTCTTCCATCCGCGATTCCAGCAACTCCTCAGGACGCCGCTGCCGCTTCCGCGCGCCGTCGATAAAACAGTTTTCGATGATACGCCACAGAAGGCGTTCAAAATCCTTGCAGGCGGCGGTTGGGGCGGCCGATGATAACTCCGCGATGCATTTTGTATTGCGCGCGGCAGCAGAACAGAAGCGGGCGAGCGCTTCCTGTAGCAGATCCTCGGCGTCGTCGGGCAATAACTTGTATAAGTAGATTATGGTTCGCAGATAGCGTAGGCGATTCTCTACTAGAAGCGATAGGAATGCCGCGGGGAATAACTGATTGTCGGGGATGGCCACAGTAATTGCTCCAAAACGTATTTGTCAGAAGCGCCTTGCGCCTCAGCTACTAAATTTTGGAGTTTACTGCTCGGCCAGGATCGTCGAGCGGGGCCAGATTCCTTGGAATCCAGCTGAAATCAGCATATACCAGCTTCTTACGAAATGCACGAAGAAATTTTCGGCGACTGGGCGAAAATTCTAGTGCGATTTGTGTTGCGTCAGACTAAACCAATTGCCCGAATCATCGGAAAAAACCGCCTCGATGCCATAGAACTGGTCCTTCGGTGGCGACTCAAAGTGCACACCTTTTGCCACTAATTCTTCGTAAGTCTTCATGCAGTCCGCAGTATCGAAAACACCGCCACTCAAGGCACCCTTAGCCACCAGCGCACGCATCTGCGACACGTCTTCATCGGTCAGGCGCGGCTTTTTGTCGACGCTCATCAGGATGATCTCGAGGTCTGGCTGGCCTTTAGGTCCCACGGTCAGCCAGCGCAAACCGTTGCCCATTGGGGAATCGGTGCGAACTTCCAAGCCTAGCTTGTCGACGTAAAATTCCTTCGCCGAATCCTGGTTCAAAACGTAAATCGTTGTATGTCCCAACTTTTGAATCATTTGGTCTCCTTGGAAACTAGGGTAGCGCCGGAGGACAAACGATCGCTTCTCGAATCTTGCGGTTGTGGGACGCCGAACATATGAAGAAAGCAGGATGGCACAAAGACTACGCGCCACGGCGCCGAAAATCCGAAGACTTTGCGGATCTCGCTACGGTACTTGCTAGGCGATAATCCGACGGTCGCGTGGAAGCGCGAACTAAAGGACCCCAAGCTTTCATAGCCGATATTGAAACAGACTTCGGTTATCGATTCATGGTCGGCCGCAAGACGCCGCTTGGCATCTTGCAAACGCAAGCGAGATACGAACTCATGCGCGGTTTCGCCAAACGCCTGGGCGAACAGACGGTGAAAATGGTACGGCGAAAAACAGGCCCGACTTGCCGCCTGTTCGAGTGTGACTCGCTGATGGAATGATGCGGCCAGGAATTCCCGCGCCCGGCACAGGCGGAGGAACGTATCATCTGCTAGCAAGCGCGGCATGCTCTTGCTAGTTTACGGCTATTAGGCAACGCGAAGGGCATCTGCGCGAAAAGTTTTCGCGGCGCGATATCCAAGGGCACCGAAAAGCACTAATGCGCTTACTTGCGCGACGAGAAAAGGCGGCTCGGATTGCGTGGGAGCCAGAGCTTTTAAGGCCGGTACCTTTTGGAAAAGCTGGGCGATCAACACGAAGACATTTAGATAAAGGGCGATCATGGAGCTGACCACGTATGTCTGGCGCCAAGCGCCGGCCAGATGCCCCACGTAGCGGGCTGGGATAGCAGCCGCAAGAACCACGAGCGAGACAATTCCTACCACATGAGAGGGCATAAAATGCTCGGCCGGTAAGAAAAATCCGGTGATGCTAGTGAGGCTGGTGGTGGATAAAAACAGCGCGGTCCAGCCGTCCAAACGTTGCGTTGTCAAAAGTCCATAGAGGACGACAAAGCCCGAGCCGATTCCGACCAAGCTTATTACGACGTGCGCGAAAATAGCGGGCGACATACCGAAAATCATGATGTTCTCCTTAGCGGATACAACCTGATTCTGCGGGAATGGCGCCCACATAACATCCCAAGATGTGGGCTTGTCCAGTAACTATTTAAGGTGATAGCAGGGCTCTGGTTTCCAATAGCCTGCGGTCTTGCACGGTCCGATCGTTGCGGCCCGGGAAACGTACACGCATCCGGCTACACGGTGGCTGGCGCTTCGGGCGAACGTGGACTTCCGCAACGATGGCGCATACCTTGACGAAATTTTTCCCGTTCCTCAGGGCTCATCTTTTCCCAGCGATCGCTCATTCTGCGCCGCCAGTGCATCCCCCCGCCACGCCCGCCGCGCAGGCCGCCGAAAAGTATCCGGCTTAAAGCAAGCAAGCCCAGCGCCTGCCAAAACGTGACCGTCGTCAAGCCGAAGATTGACGGCATCAACCAGTTCCACAGGCTCATCGCAACGTAGTTTAACAGCCCCACGCCAACGGCCGCCAACACCCCAAACTTCATTCCTCGCAATAATTTATTTCGTCTCATAGCTATCCTTATTCATTCTCAAACTCTTCGTAAATTGTTCGCAGATGCCGGCGCAACTGAAGCACCGCGTACCGCTTTCTCGAGAGCAACGTATTGATTCCGATCCCCGTCGCCCTTGAAATTTCCTTAAAGCTACGGTCGTCGATTTCATGGGCCACGAATACCTCGCGCTGCTCCGCCGGCAATTCATCTATAGCGGCGTCCAACTCTTCAAGCAGAACAGCTCTCGTATATAAGGCATCCGGGCCGTCATCGGGCGAAGGAAGCAAATCCTCCAGCGGCATCGCGTCTCCGTCATCATCGACCGGTGAAACTACAGCTTTCGTCTTGCGAAATAAATCGATGATGCGATTTCTGGCTACCTGGTAGAGCCACGCGCCGGCTTGCTCCACCGGTTTCATCAAGCGGTACGCCTGCACAAGTTCATAGAAAACTTCTTGAAAGATATCTTCGGCGTCGCCCTCGTCGGCCACACGCTTTCGGATGAAGTTCCGAAGCTTGCCCTGCTCCCGAGTCATCGTGGCGGAGATCCGCCGATCCTGTTCGGCGGTAGACCTCTCAATGCTCAGTACTTCCTCCATCACTTGTGTTGACGAAACAGCCGCGCGAATATTGTAAGCGAATCAATTGACTGCCGAGTTGCGAAGAACGGTCATTCTTTTTCGAAGTCCCCGATAGTTCTCACCAAGTTCTCCGCATTGGCGAAGTTGCGGCCGAGAATGTCTCGGGTCAGTGCGCGCATTATGGGTGAGCTGTCACGCGAATCAGCGAAGCGCCGGGAAATCCAGATCCCTAGCGGAATCAAGGCGGCCCCGAACGCCAAGTTAGTCCAAAGATAGGCCGCCCCAAACAGACGGTACGCGTCCGCCCCAAACAAGGCCTTCAGGCTGACGATCAGTAGCGGCGTCCAAACCAGCGCTGAGGACAAAAGAATCCCTTGCGTGTAGCGGATCCGCAGCATTCGCAGTTCTTGCAGATGTTTTTGAATCGTCCCAATTGGATCGCTGAAATCGATTTGCCGGGCGGCGAGAACCTGCCGAATCAGCCCTATGAAGATGCCGATGGCAAAAGCTTGGAGGACCGCCGCCGGAATAGCAAACCGCGGCTCTTTGAAATGATCTCCAAGAAAAGAACCGATTGCCACCAGGCACCCCAATTGAATCAGTGCTTCGATGGTTAACCAGACCGCCAGGCGCTGCATACCTGGCTTTACGCCATTCAAACGTTGGGCATTCAGCAGCCGCACATTAATGCGGATGACTTCGTCCAGCTTGCCATCCTGTTGCCCCCATTTCGCTCTCAGTTCATCAAGATCGATCATCGTTCGTTTCCTCCCAATTCCTTTTTCATCACTGCTTTTAATCTATTGATTTTCGTGGCGACGTTGGTTTGCGTGATGCCCATCACGTCGCTAATTTCCTGGTAGCTGTGTCCATCCAGGTAGAGCAGGATCAGCGCTTTATTTAATGGATCCAACTCACCGATGAATTCGTAAATAAGCCGCAGGTCGTCTGAGCTCTCGGGGGCTTCCAGCACATATTCCCCGGCAGACAGGGCATGCCGTGTTCGTGCCGATTCTTGCCGGTAATGCGAAATGGCTACGTTCAGCGCGATCCGGTACATCCACGTGGAGAAACGGCTGCGCTCATCGAATGATGGGAATGACCGCCATATCTGGATGACAATTTCCTGTGCCAGATCCTCACGATCGTCGCGGCTCCGGCAGTAAGAGTGGCAGACCTTATAAAGGATCTTCTTATGCTGTTCAATCAGAAGTTGAAACCGTTCCTGCTGTTCCAGAGTTGCTGTCTCCTTTCTGTCATTTTGTTAGTCGCAGGTGGTGAGGATTAAATCACAGTATGTAATCGAGTCTCCTTCCCGGCGTCAAACAGCAAGTGAGGAACGATGAAGACCACCTGGAAGCCGACTAAGTCCGCGGAGCATGGCACGCTGGACAGTGCGCAAACGAAAGAGTTGCCGGACCATGTATTTGCATTTCCCGGCGCAAGGAAGGAGCCGCTTCACGATCCCTCCCACGTTAGGAATGCGATCGCGCGGTTCGATCAGGTGAAGGGGGTTAGCGACGACGATCGCGAACTTGCTTTCGCCAATATCAAGAAAGCGGCGGAACATTTTGATGTCGAAATGACCGAGACAAGCTGGAAGCAATTAGGCAAACATCCGCACACTAAGAATTCGGCGGCGAAGTAACTAGAGTTTTACCCGTCGAAGGCGCAGCGCATTGGTAATTACCGACACCGAGCTGAATGTCATGGCGGCGCTGGCGATCATCGGACTTAGCAATATTCCGAAAAAGGGATACAAGATACCGGCGGCGACGGGAACACCGATAACGTTATAGGCGAACGCAAAGAAAAGATTCTGGCGGATATTGCGCATGGTGGCCTGGCTCAAACGCCGCGCCCGCACGATGGATCGTAAGTCGCCTTTGACAAGGGTGACGCCGGCGCTTTCCATGGCGATGTCGGTCCCGGTCCCCATGGCGATGCCAACGTCAGCCTGGGCCAATGCTGGTGCGTCGTTGATGCCATCGCCAGCCATGGCTACCTTACGTCCCGCAGCCTGCAATTCTTTAATCGTGGCAGCCTTTTGGTGCGGTAACACCTCAGCCTTAATTTCTTCTATACCTAGCGTTTTGGCGACGGCTTCGGCGGTAACATGATTATCCCCCGTAAGCATGACCACCCGAAGTCCCGCCTCGCGAAGCATGGAAATGGCTTCGGGTGTTGAACTCCGGATGGGGTCCGCCACTCCCAGCAAGCCGGCTGCGGCTTTATCGATAGCGGCCAGCATCACGGTCTGTCCTTCTCCTCGCAGGCGAGCCGCTTGCGACTCGAGCCCACCGAGCGGGATCGACAATTCGCCAAGCAATTGCTCCGTGCCGATGGTGATCTTTTTACCATCGATCATGCCAGTGATACCCTTGCCCGGAATCGCCTGGAAATCGGAAATAGGACTTGTAGCGATATCGCGCTCTTTGGCGGCTTTGAGAATCGCCGATGCTAGTGGATGTTCGCTGGCGCTTTCCAGACTTGCCGTTAAGCGCAAAAATTCGCGCTCGTCAATGTGGATGGGAACTATCGAGACCAGACGCGGCTTGCCTTCGGTAAGCGTACCTGTCTTATCCAATACGATAGTGTCGATCTTCTCCATCGTCTCCAGCGCTTCGGCGTTGCGGATTAAGACACCGGCACTGGCCCCCTTCCCGGTCCCCACCATGATCGACATGGGCGTTGCTAGACCTAATGCGCAAGGGCAGGCGATGATCAGAACCGCCACCGCATTCACCAGGGCGTGGGCCATTCTCGGTTCTGGCCCTAATAGCGCCCAGAGCGCAAAAGTGATCACGGCAACCAGCATCACCACTGGCACGAACCAGCCCGCTACGACGTCGGCAAGGCGCTGAATGGGGGCGCGAGACCGCTGCGCCTCAGACACCATGCGTACAATTCGAGATAGGACGGTGTCGGCCCCAACTCGCTCGGCCTTCATGATGAAGGTGCCGCGCCCGTTGATTGTGCCACCCGTGACATTGCTCCCCGCAATAACCTCCACCGCCAGCGGCTCCCCGGTAATCATCGATTCGTCCACTGAGCTGGAACCTTCCAGAACCAATCCATCCACCGGGACCTTCTCACCGGGCCTGACTCGCAACCGATCGCCGATTCGCACATAGTCGAGTGGCAGATCCTCTTCCTTCCCGTTGGCCAAAACGATTCGCGCCGACGTTGGCGTCAACCCCAGCAGACCGCGCATTGCGCTGCTGGTCTGGCTGCGAGCCCTTAATTCCAGAACCTGTCCTAGCAACACCAGCGTAATGATGACCGCCGCCGGCTCGAAATAAATCGCCAGTTCACCACCATGTACGCGGAAGGAATCGGGAATCAGATTCGGAAAAAGTAAGGCTACGACACTGTATAAATATGCCGCTCCGGTGCCCACTCCAATCAGCGTAAACATATTCAGTTTGCGCGTTTTCACCGACATCCAGGCGCGTTCAAAGAACGGCCATCCCGCCCACAAAACCACCGGCGTGGCCAGCGCGAATTGCAACCAGAGAACGAATTGCGAACCCAACATGCGATGGAGCGGATCGCCGGGAAGCATCGCGCTTAGCATCACGGCCAGTAGCGGAGCGGTCAACGCGACGCTGATCCAGAATCGGCGCGTCATGTCGACCAATTCCGGATTTGAATCCTCTATCGCGAAGTCGACCGGCTCCAGTGCCATACCGCAAATCGGACAAGCTCCCGGTCCGATCTGCCGAATTTCGGGATGCATCGGGCAGGTATATTCCAGGCTGGCGGATTGTGGCGCTGGCCCATCCGGTTTTTTCACCCGTGTCGCTACGGCTGGAGCGAGGTCGAATTTTTTCTTGCATCCGGCTCCGCAGAAATAAAAAGTTTGACCTTCATATTCACTGTGATTCGCCGCTTTTTCCGGATCCACTTGCATGCCGCAAATGACGTCTTTTTCCATAGAATGTCGGGGGTCCCTATAATTCATGGTAGACCCTATGCCCCAATTCGCACTCGTCCTGCTAGCCGCCGGGAGCGCTTCCCGCATGGGATCGCCTAAGCAGCTATTACTGTATCGGGGGCGCCCGCTTATTCGTCACGCGGCGGAAGTGGCCTTGCAATCTACCTGCGATCCGATCGTCGTGGTGCTTGGTTCGCATGCCGACGAAATCCGCATCGCGCTTGCGGGGTTACCCCTGGGCATCGTGGAGAATGCGTCGTGGGAGCAGGGAATGGGTACCTCGATTCACTCGGGCGTTGCCGCGGCCCACGGGATGGACGGGATTATTCTTGCGCTCGCGGACCAGCCACTCATCACCCCCGAGATTTATGACCGCCTCATCGGTGAGCATCAATCGACCGGCCTGCCGATAATCGCCTCCCGGTATTCCGGAACCGCCGGGGTGCCGGTCTTCTTTTCTCGCCAGTTTTTTCCCCATCTACTGGCGCTTCCGGCGAACCAAGGTTGCAAAGGGCTGATCCTAGGAAACCAGGAGCAAGCACTTCTAATCGACTGTCCAGAAGCGGAAGAGGATGTAGATACGCCAGCCGATTATGAACGTTTGCGGCAATTAAGATAGCCCCCAAATACCTCGAACGTGGTACTTTCCACTCGTCAACGAATCCTCTGTTAATTTACAGGATCGCCCGCTATTCCGTCGCGTCGAACCTACAGAATCATGTCCGGAAAATCGGGCACGTTCAGACTTCCTTGAAGCTCACGGAGACGGACAATATGAGAGTTGCACTGCCCGAAGCGATTGGTATCTCTGCTGCTAATGCGGCCTCTCCTCTTCTGGCCATCGCCTTGGGTCCGACACGGATTCTTCGATCGAGCGCGGCTCTGCCATGGCAAGGCTTTCTTCTGGAGAAACATCTAAGTTCCCCTGGACAACGCGTTTCCGCTTCGATTGATCGGCATGTAGTTTCCTTGCTCTGCGGTCATCCCGCACGGTTTGAGTACGCTAACGGAAGCGGCCGCGTTATCTCGTCGATTGAGCCTCGCGGGGCTATTACCGTTCTCCCCGCCGGACCGGCGCCAGACGCGCGGTTGGACACCGAAGCAGAGTTCATTCACTGTGCCCTGGAAGAGAAATTCATTCAAGGCGTGAGCGAGGAAATGGATTGCCCGCCTGGGTTGAGACCATGTTTTCGACGGTGCATGCGCGACGCCGCTATCCAGAGAATTCTTACCCTGCTTATGGAAGAGTTGCAGTCCGAAGCACCCTCGGGGAAGCTCTATGCCGATAGCCTCGCTCACGCGCTTGCAGCCCGCTATCTGTTGATCGATGGAGCTTGCGGGAAACAGCCGGCCTCGCGGGCGTCGGCGTTGCCACAGCGAATATTGAATCGGGTCCGGGAGCAGATGGAATCGAATTTGCACACTGATTTGAATCTCAACGGCCTGGCGAAAGAGAGCGGTTATAGCCGTGAACATTTTCTACGGATGTTCCGCGTGGCCACCGGAATCACGCCTCATCAATATGTTTTGGACCTTCGCCTGCGCCACGCTCAGGACTGGCTGAAAGGCAAAAGTATGAGCCTGATAGACATCGCTGCATCGTGTGGTTTCGCCAGCCAATCGCACATGACCACTGTATTCCGCAGGCGTCTTGGAATTACTCCGGCGGAGGTCCGGCGCGGCGTTTGAGCATAAGGCCGGCAGGATGAGAAATTATAAGTTAGCGAGAGAATGATATGTACCCACTCGAGATGCCAATGAATGAGCCGGGTACAGCGATAGTTTTCGGATTGGAGGCGATCTTACCGTGAAGCGCCTCTTTGGAAATCGATGCAAGCAAGCTCCGGGAGCTAACGCAAGCGATCGCAAAATAGTCTCAGTGAAAACCATTAACCTGAGCGTGATGAATTAACTCAACAATCCAATCCATTGCTATGATCATTTCGTAGGTTTACGAAATAAGTCTTTCTTTGACGAAAGTGCATAGCGTTGGAAGACACGCCGCAAACAGTACATCAGGCCGGCCATCGCCGTTTTGTCGGCGGCACAGCGGACACCTGGGACCTTATCGGCGACCTGCAATTTCGTTTCCTGTTGGAGCGTGGTCTCGCTCCTTCCGACACCCTTATCGACGTTGGATGTGGGGCCTTGCGGGGCGGCGCAAAATTCATTCATTATCTTGAACCGGATCATTATTTGGGCGTCGACAAGCACATCGAACTGATCGTTTATGGTGTTGCGGCCGAGCTCGGCCTGGATGCATATCGTGAAAAGCGTCCACGCTTTCTCGTGTCGGATACGTTTGAATTTCAAAAGTTCGACGCTAAGCCGGGCTTTGGCATTGCTCAATCGCTCTTTACTCATCTTTCCGCGCCCGACTTGCAAACTTGTTTGTTAAAGCTGAGGGGCGCCGGAGCGCCCGGGTGCCGGTTATTCGCCACCTTTTTCGAGGTGATCGAGACGCAAGCCAACCCCTCGTTATCGAATAGCCATGGCTATTTCGCTTATACACGCTCGGCCATGGAGAACTTCGGGTCGCAAGCCGGTTGGGAATCCAATTATATTGGAGAGTGGAATCATCCTCGATCGCAGAATATGATCGAGTATATTGCGCGTTAGATACGCAACATTAATCACAAGGGCAGCGAACGTAGGACTAATATCGTAGAACTCGTTGGGACCGGAGATAGCGTCGGGGGTGCCATCATTTGAGTCACTGTAAGCTCGCGTTCCTCATCGCCGGTGCACAGAAGGCTGGCACCACTACGCTTGATGGAATTTTTCGCCTGCACCCGCAAATTCAGATGGCAAGCGTTAAAGAAACACATTTCTTCGACGACGAGCAAAGAGATTGGACATCGGCTGGTTACGACGCGCTTAACCAGTATTTTCCCGGTTGCGATGGCCGGATTCGCGGGGAAGCTACCCCAATTACTTTCTACTGGCGGCCAGCGATTCGCCGCTTACACGATTACAATCCGAACGTAAAATTCATACTGACTCTGCGTGATCCGGTGGTGCGCGCTATCTCCAATTGGAAGCACGAATATTTGCACGGCCGCGAGACTATGCCCTTTGCCGAGGCGATCCGATCGGGCCGCCAACGGGTTCGTGACGAAAGCAGCACTGAGGGGCTACACCGGTTTCGCGCTTATGTTGAGCGTGGTCTGTATGGCGAGCAGTTGGACTATCTCTTACGGTATTTCCCCGAAGAAAATATACATTGCGAGATCTTTGAGGAATTCTTCCGCGATCAACCTGCCGGTCTGGAACGCCTATCGAGGTTTCTTGGCATTGATCTGTTTCCCGTTGACATTCCCAAAATGTGCCTGAATCGGGCGCCAGATCTCGCATTTTCGCCGGTGGTGTGCAGTGAGGATTTTACTTTTCTGTCGAAAATATTCCATCACGAGATAGAAAGGGTGGAGGAATGGCTGGGGAGGCAAGTTCCCGATTGGCACGCCAACCGATGATCGCCGCCACACTTTATGCTCTTCTTCCGGTTATTGAAATCGGTCCATCGTCACTTCGCGGGACACGCATCGAAACACGGTCTCGAGTGAAAGCACGAATTGCGCGGATTCATAGTAGCGATGGTCGGCGAATTTATATCGATGTGATCGCGAGCGTGGTGCGCTTCCTTCCGGACGGTAGTAAGCGGATTGCTGGAAAACGGATATATTTTCTTCGGGGGCAGAAACGGGCCTTAGCATCTCACCAATATTGACTTGACGGGTCATGCCGTGTATTTAATCGAACTGGCGTCCACATCCTTTAGAATCGTCACTCAATACCTCCATCGTTTGCGGCTGATCGATACCATCAAATACACCGTCCAGATTACCGATGTCGTTTCGGAGAGGCTGCCGGCGCTCCCCAATATCGGGGCATGGAGGCGTTCATTGTGGGGTCGTTGAATAGTTTCAGTAGGAAAGTGGCGTGAAGGGCCAGCAAGAACCCTGGAACGTCCTGCCTCGTCCCCGCGTCAAAAGTTAAACCATGACATCATCCGGTACCACGTCAAGAACTTTCCTACTTCGGTGTGTGTTCTGTGGGTTAAGCTCTATGCTGGTGTCCGCGCAAGATACCGTGACTGCAGCCGCCGATGGCTCGGCCTCAACGCCGGTGGCGCTGTGCGTCAAGAAGGGCGTTCCCCTCCGGGTCATCTTGACCGCGAAGGTCCGGTTCAAAGAGAATCAGACGGTGCACGCTCGTCTCGTCGAACCGCTGTTTGCCTTTGATCGTGAAGTGGTTCCTCCGGGCGCGGAGGTGATTGGCAGGATCAAGAGTTTGAAACCGGTTTCCCGCCGCAGGCGTCTGGTGGCAATCCTGGGCGGTGACTTTACGCCACTATACGACCCCGAAATCGACTTCGACATGCTGGTTTTGAAAGACGGCAGGCGTATGCGTCTCCAAACTCAGGTAACGCCGGGCAGCGGCGCGGTGATTAGCTTTGATACCAATTCTCAAAAGAAGGGTAAGATCGCCTCTGCAAAACAAGCGGCCCGCGATCAAGTCGACACTCGAAAGCGCGCGGTCATTGATGCGGTGAAGGCTCCTGGCAAGCTCCAACGCCTGGGCGACAGTTTGTTTGCGCGCTTGCCATATCATCCTCAATCGTGGCCGAATGGAACTCGTTTGAACGCCGAGTTGCTCTCGCCCCTGGATTTCGGAACGGCGGCGATTCCATCTGTGGAACTTTCCCAACTCGGTGCTCAGCCGGTGGGTGACAGCGTGGTTCACGCCCGGCTCGTAACCAGTTTGGATTCCGGGTCGGTCGCAAAGGGAATGGCTGTGGAGGCGTTGTTGTCTCAGCCGCTATTCTCTCAAGACCATCACCTGCTCTTTCCCGAGGGAAGCCGATTGCGGGGTACCGTTGATCAAGTGCGCCCGGCTCGCCGCTGGCATCGCAATGGCCAGCTTCGATTTTCATTCCACGATATCGAACCGGCGATTGCGGGCATACAGCCCGCGCAAGCCGTGTGGCGCGGCGAAGGCCAATTGGAAAGCGTGGAGGTGGGCGGCAAGGAAAAGATCGTCATGGACTCAGAGGGAGGGTCCAAAGTGACATCGTCAAAGACTCGTTTTATCGCTCCCGTTGCGATGTTGATGCTCGCAGGCCGTGGACTCGACCACGATCGGGCCTTGGTCAATGGTGCCCCGACGGGCGCCATTCAATCTAACGCTGGCGGACAAGCCGTGGCGGGGGCTGTAGGCTTTGGACTGATCGGCGCCGGGATCGGTCAGATCTCACGTCCGGTCTCCGCTGCGATGGGTTTTTATGCTGCCGGATGGTCCGTTTACACCAACATTCTGGGCCGCGGGCAAGAGTTGAAATTTCCATCGTTGACTCCGATTGACGTACGCTTTGGTTCGCGGCCAAGGCCCCAGAAGCAATAAATCAGATCTCCTGTTCAGCCGCCGAGCTCCGGTTAACGAAATTGCGGAGTTAATCGGCCGACGTATGAACGCTCCGGCCGTCTCCAACTCTCACGAGGAGGCATTTGCCCATTTTGGCTGGCTTGCGGACTTCGTCGCTGCCGATTATCCGGCTTCCAGTGCGAAAACGCAGGCACAGTTGGGATGGACTCCGGCTCATCCTGGGCTCACTCTAGATATCGACCGTGGCACCATTTCGAGACGTTAACGCCGGCGCTGACCGTCAAGCCGCCGATCAAGTGCGACAAGTAAGTGGAACCAACAGCCAAACAATGCGGAGAAATTCTTTAAAGCGCCGTCACCGACGGCGTGAACATGAGGAGTGCAAGTTGGCAGGGCGCCCTTGCGCTAACATTATGAGGGATGGTTCCAACCCCAGGCGTCGGGCGGGACCATGGTGGCCCGCCGTTTCCCCGGCGCGCGAACGGAAAAGAATTGGTGCGGGCGGAGGGACTTGAACCCTCACGGGCTTGCGCCCAACGGATTTTCTTACCAACTGCGGCTTTCGCCGCCGCCCATGCGGCGTTTGTGGTCTGGACTATCCCTTCACCGTTGCCGAAGCTTTAGGTGCTGCCCGTCTAGTCTCTACACCTTCCCGTCGGGAAATGAACTCCGTCCGGGCTTGGCTCGGGATTGCCATTTAACAGGTTTCCCCGAATTTGAGCAGTTCTGCATCGCTGGTTTCCCAGCGAGCACTCAAGGTTTTCGTTTAAGTCCGGTGCGTCTGCCGATTTCGCCACGCCCGCTTAGGACCACTTCAGTATAGCCGCTAATCTTCTTCATCAGGTTTAGTCGCGGTCTGCGCTTTCTGCGACGGTTCTTCTTGCGGATGTTAATCGCGGCCGCGTCAAGGCTGGTCTTGATGTGAGACGTATAATACTTCTCGATCATCTCGACGCTGGTGCGGCAGTTCTTCGCGATCTGGTAAATGTCGGCACTTCCATGAGGCGCAGGCTGTAAGCGGTACGCGGCAGGCCCTCGCGGTCCTTCTTGCGATTTTCTTCTTGGAGGATCTTGTGGAAGAGATCGCGGTGCGTTTTGGGGAAGATCGGGTCGGTCGGATGCGATTCCTTTCCTTCCGCCTTCTTCTTCGCGTCGTTTCTCTCCTTCAGCCGCTCGAAGGGCCGCACGGCGCCGGTGGTGCTTTTGCCGTGACGTCTCGAGCCTGAAGGCGGTTCACCTCGTCCGGTCGCAGCCCGGTATAGGCCATGAAGAGCACGTAGTCGTAAAGCTGTTTGGACTCTCATTTGTAGCGCGCGTTGAGAGGTGTCTTCGCACGTTTTCTCGTCGCTTCATAAAGCTGTTTGTATTCGTCGGGGGAGAACCAGGCGGGATGCGCCCATCTGACGGAAGAACGGCACCAGGTGAAGCTTCGAGCGGCGATGCTGGTCCCCTGACCTAGATTGCGTCGCGCTCGCCTTGCGTGATGACGTCGTACTCGCGCAAGTATTGTTCGTTTGCTTCGTGAAACGTCTTTTCGGTTTTGATCTCGCCGCCGTGGAGGTGTTGCCCGTGCAGTTGCAGATACCAGCCTTCGGCGATCTCCGTGGCTTTGGAGAGGCTCTCTTCCTTGGTGCTGGTGCGGTGATTTTTGGAAGCGAGGTAGGTGGCACATTGGCAGTAGGAGCTGTTCTCGCGTTTGTAGAGGTTGACCTTGCCGCCGAAGATCGTGTGCGATTCTGCCACAAGCGTTGCGCCGCCAGACTGCCCGCCAAGCAGGCAAACTGTGTTAGCTATGTGCAAGAAATCGCAACGTGGCTACGTAGTCAATATGCCCTTGATGCGCTTAGCTTTGTAGGGAATTCTGAATTTATTTAAGGGGTTTTAGCTCCGTTGCGTCTGCCGGTTTCGCCACCCGGGCGCGGGGTAATTAACGATTTGAATTTAACATGACCGCTGTGCTGGTGTTGTAGCTCAGGGAGAATATACCACTAACGGATTAGGGACTTTGTCACCATTGAAGTCGGGGACGCGGTCCTCGCACGCATCCCTACAGTCTCCACCTAGCTTGGGAGCAGTTGAAGATATCCGGCACTGTCTTGGTGTTCCGATTGGAAGTGAGCCGCGCGCACCGTGTTCGTAGCATTGTCAACCCCGCTCTAGCAAAATTGAGGTGATGTGATGCACCATTCCGCATCGGCTTACGGCAACTCCTGCTGGCTCAATGCCTCGCCTTCCAGTATTAGGAGGGTGATAGATTCGCTGAGCAATATCACGGGCGTTGGGGTTGTTTGACGAAGAAGGCGCCGGAACGGTACATTAGTCTAAGCGATTCTTTGAAGCGTCCAGCAAGTCCCCATCGTCTAGCCCGGCCTAGGACACCACCCTTTCACGGTGAGAACAGGGGTTCGAATCCCCTTGGGGACGCCAATTTATTGTTTGCATATTTCGGTAGTGTGCTCCACTTGGGTCCATCGCGCCACCATATCCCGAAGCTGAGCTAGACCGACTGGTTTGGCGAGATAATCGTCCATTCCGGCGGCGAGACATGCTTCACAGTCGCCCTGCATCGCGTTCGCCGTCATGGCGACTATCAGCGTCCGGCGATCTCCAGTTTCGCGGCGGCGGATTTCCTCGGTAGTTTCATAGCCATCCATTTCAGGCATCAAGCAATCCATTAGAACGAAGTCGTACGACAGCTTTTCCCAGAGTTCGAGAGCTTCATATCCATTCGCCGCGACATCGACGTGACAGTTGAGCTTGGCTAGCATCATGGTTGCTACTTTTTGATTTACGGCATTGTCCTCCGCTAGCAGGACCCGATATTTCTTTCCCGTGTCCAATGAACTTACGCGTATGGGTGGGGGCGGAAGCGGAGCGTTACGTGGATTCTCGTCCAGTCTTAGAGGTAGCGCGAACCAAAACTTCGAGCCAACTCCGACTGTACTTTCCACGCCGATAATACCGCCCATCAACTCCGTAAGATGCTTCGATATCGCTAAGCCCAGTCCTGTTCCTCCGAATCGCCGGGTGGTGGAAGCGTCGGCCTGGGTAAACTTCTCCCAGAGAATGGCGTGCTTGTCGGAAGAGATTCCGATGCCTGTATCCTGCACCGTGACCCTGATAGTTGCTACACCATCTTCCATGTTTTCGCACTGCACCTCGATCACAACGTGACCGGACTCTGTGAATTTGATGGCATTTCCGGCTAGGTTCAGCATAATCTGCCGGATGCGCCCGCTATCGCCGATGAAGTATCGAGCAATTCCCGGCTGATACCGGACCAGGAGCGGCAGTTTCTTTTCGGTTGCCCGTGGAGCCAGAAGACTGGCGACTTCCTGGAGCGCCACGCTTAGGTCAAAGGGCTCCCGTTCGAGTTTGAACTTACCAGCCTCCATCTTGGAGAAATCGAGAATGTCATTGACGATGGTAAGTAACGCTTCACCCGATCGCCGGGATATTTCGCCCAATTCATACTGTTCTTTCGTTAGGCCGCTATCGAGCAGCAGCCCAGTCATCCCGAGCATTCCATTTAGCGGCGTTCGGATTTCGTGGCTCATCATGGCCAGAAATTCACCCTTGGCCCGCGTGGCATTCTCCGCTCTCTCCCGCGCTTCCCGCAGTTCACTAACAAGCAGGCCCAGTTCACCGGCATGTTTTTGCTGCGAATCGCGCGCCGCCTCTATTTCCGCGGCATACACCCGCAGTGCATCATGCGCTCGCTTCCGCTGCCGGATATCGTGCTGTACGGTCGCGATGCAGAGTGCCTCGTTAGTCCGCGGGTCACGAACAACGAAGATCGATATCTCCACTTCAATAAGATCGCCCGATATAAAATTGCGCAGCTTGCCTTCGCCCGACCAGAAATCGCTACTCTTCAGTCTTGGAATGGCTTCCGCCTTCAGATGGCTCCAGGTCGCATCGTCGAAGTAGCGTCCCGAAGGATCGACATCGCGGTCTAGCCCTAGAAGGCGACGACCGGCGGCATTCATAAAGAACGTGCGACCGCTGAGGCTGACCATCGAAATCAAATCCAACGAGTTCTCCACTAGGGCGTGGAATTTCGATTGTTCTTCTTCGATCGCCCGGCGTTGGCGGATATCGTCTTCCAATACGCTTTGTACACGCAGCAGTTCCGACGTTCGCTGTTTCAGTTCGCCTTCCGAATCCTGGGCCCGCTGGAGCTGCGATTGAAGCGCGTCATTTACTCCATCTATTTGCATCCATTGATACTTTGCCCGGAGTTTGTGGCGTCGTAAATAACGCGCCCAACTGCCGCACATCGCCACTTGGACCAACCCGATTCCGATCCGCAAGGAAATTTGCAGCGCTCCAACGTAGGCACCGTCGCTATGATAGCCAAGGGAATTGGGGTTTTGGAAGAGAGCCAAAACAATCTGTTCCATACAGATCAACACCGCGCCGGGCCACATACTCTTCCAATCGCAGTACACAATCATCATCGTGATGGCGGTAAAGAAGAAGAAGTGCATCTCCGTCAAGCCGTGCATTTGATAAATGTGGAGCGCGACGAACGCTTGTAGCGAAACGCCGGCAATACAGCGAGTGAGGAACGTGCGTGGGGCAAGGACGACGCTGGCGAAAAACATTGCCACGGCTGCACCACCAACAGCGAAGGTCACGGCCCAGGTACTGTAATAGGACGCCAACCAAATAGAGAGCACGAAGTGCGCGACGATGAAATAACCCATGCGCCGATCCCCACGGGCGTACAGCTTGTCCATGATCAGGTCGACCGCGTGCGGCCCCAGCTCTTCCTCAATCGGAATGAACTTGGACGCCATATCGAGAGCGACATTCCTGGAACTCATGGCGCGAATGACCCATTGCGAAATTGTGACGGCCCGCCGGCCCGAGGAATAAACGGAATCCCGACGTTTACCGGTGGACCGGGTTCGACGGTTAAAGCCGCGTTGGCAGATGGAGGAACAACCGACATAAGACCTTCCACTGGACTTATCGGAGACCAGCGCAATTGTCTTAGCGATTCTATTGGGGAATTACAGCGGACAAACTACACCAGCAGTTTCAAAATATCCTGGAGTTCCTTGCGGACTTGGTCGAGCGCGGGACTGGTCCCATCGAAGAGCTGACCCTGGGGATCTTTCGTGCGGGAAGTTTTCGCCGTCTTGAGCGGTTTGGACGCCTCCGCCCTCGGCCGGGCCTCAAGAAATTTTCGAGCGCCTTCGATGGTGTAGCGCTTTTCGTAGAGCAGGCGCTTTATTTCAAGAACGAACTCGACATCCTTGCGGCGATAGAGACGATGCCCTGTACCGGACTTTTTAGGACCGAGGCCGGGAAATTCGCTTTCCCAGAATCGCAACACGTAGGGCTTGATCCCCGCCAGGCGAGCGACCTCGCCAATGCGAAAGTACAACTTGTCGGGAATTTCCTGCGGCTCTATTGCTAGAGCGGGTTCCGGCATTGCCACTACTCCACTTTTCGTGAGCTCGCCAGGCGCCCCAATGGTTCACGCCTGCCGTACATTTCGCGGTGGCACAATACTGTGCCAAACGGATACCCTATTGTAGTGTCAGTTCTGGCAGGAATCCATCCTATTCGCGAAGCGCTCCGAGCGGGTCATCCGCTGGACCGGGTTTTGATCGCCAAGGGTGCGGGTGGGCCGAGGCTGCAGGAGATCATCGACCTGTGCCGCGATAAAGGCGTCGCCGTCCGCTTCGAACCGCGCGAGCAACTGGACCGGGCCTCAAGCGCGGCGTCTCATCAAGGCGTAATCGCGTTCGGAGCTGCGCACCATTATTACGATCTGGATCAGGTGGCGGCGAACGCGCGTTTGTTGGTGGTGCTGGATGGCGTGGAGGATCCGCATAACCTTGGGGCGATCGTTCGAACGGCGAACGCGGCTGGAGCCGGCGGCGTCCTGATCCCGGAGCGACGGGCGGCCGGGCTGACGGAGACAGTATCGAAAGCTGCGGCCGGTGCGCTCGAATATGTCCCGGTAGTTCGCGTCGCAAATTTGAATCGCACTCTGGAAGACTTGAAAGAGCGCGGATTTTGGATTTACGGATTAGACGAGCGCGGTACGCAATCCTACGATGCCATCGATTTTGCCGTGCCCACCGTCATCGTTTTAGGTGGCGAAGGGAAGGGGTTGCATCAGCAGGTTCAGAAAAACTGCGATGTGTTGCTGCAGATTCCGATGGCCGGAAAAATTCCATCGTTGAACGTATCGGTGGCTGCGGGAATTGTGTTGTTCGAATGGAAGCGGAAGACCGGGAGCGTTTAAGCCGTCCGCCAGCGGACCCCTACATCCAGCGTCTTCTTTGCATATTCAAAGCTACGCTCCAGATCGCGGCGTTGCTGGATCTTTAGAGCTTCCTTATATTCGTCGGGTATTTGCTTGATGCCGTCGGCAATCACCATGTAACCGGAAAACGGACGTCCTTTTTTCGCGATGGCGACGAAGCGCGCGAATTCCGTCGCAGGTTTTTTGGGGAACGCTTTCCAGAATGCCGGTTCCAGATAGGGCAACTCGGCGGGAGGGCGACCGGTGATGATCTCGAGTTGCATCGACGCCTTCGGGCATAATTCCCGGTAGCGCTTGATGAACATTGCGAGATCTATGTTGCCGTCGCCTAGAGCCACCCATTGAAAGGCGGCGCCGCGTGCCGTTTCGTAAACGGCGCTATCGCGGATGTGAGTCGTGACAACATAGGGCGCCAGCGTCTCCAAGGTGAACAGAGGATCCTCGACGAGCCACATTGGATTCCCCGAGTCGAGACAGGCGCCGACAAATTCTTTCCCGGATTCTTCGATGATGGTTTTAAGATCGCTTGCCTGGAGATCGCCATTGTGATTTTCAAGCGCGATTTTCACGCCCAGATCCGTCGCTTGCGAACGTACGGAGCGAAAAACCTTGATGGTCGATTCCATATGTTCTTCGATCGGCTTACCGCTGGTCCGTTCCGCGCGCCCACCAAGAAAGCAGCGCATGGCTGGAGCCCCGACTGCTTTCGAAGTGCGCAGCCCTAATAGAAGATAGTCGGCCGGTTCGCCGTTCTTCCGGTTATAGCTGGTTGAGGTTGGGCAAATGCTTCCGATGCCGCCATCAACCTTGATGCCCAACTGCTCCGCGCGTGCCTTTACTTTGGCCAGGTGCGACGGATCGAGGCTTTCGAAGTCATCGATGTCGGAGATCTGAATAGCATCCAACTTGAGGCTTGCTGTGTAGTCAAGTAACTGCATCGATTTCCAGTGAAATGCCCGAAGCGAATAAGAATCGAAGCCGAGTAGTATCGGTTGTGCGGTGTCGGCGGCTAGCGCGGTACTGGGCTGTCGCAGCGCCGCGAGCGTGCCCAGACTACCGCCGGCCACAGCTTGAAGGAACGAACGGCGTTTCATGCGAGACAATCATAACAACACTCGATGGAAGCTTATCCGTTGACGGCGCTGGCGGAGATTCTGCGTGACCGGATCGAGCGTGACGGGCCGATCTCCTTTGAAGCTTTCATGGATGCGGCGCTGTATTATCCCCGGCTGGGGTACTATCGGCGCGCTCGCGATCCATTCGGCAAGGACGGTGATTTCTATACAGCCTCCCAACTACAACCGGTTTTTGGTCGGCTGATCGCGGCATACATTCGCGCGCTACGCCAAGGGATGAAAGGCGTGGCGGACTTTCGCGTTATCGAACTAGGGCCGGGTCGCGGCGAGATGGCGGCGGAGCTAAGCGAATTCGCTTACGAAGGGGTAGGGGTTGGCGCGGAGTTGCCTCGCCGATTCAGTGGAGTTCTGTTGGCCAACGAATTCTTCGATGCACTTCCGGTTCATGTCGCGATGTATCGGAATGGCGAGTATCATGAGCGGCTGGTGAGTTGGGCCGGTGGAAGATTTGAGTTTATCGACGGGCCAACGGCGACGGGAGCGATGCGCGAATACATCGCCCGGAATGAAGCGACGGTAGAGGATGGAACGATCGTCGAGGTGAATCTGCGCGCGCTGGAGTGGCTGGATCGTATGGCGGATTGCCTGGCTGGCGGTTTTCTTCTTGCGATCGACTACGGTTATACGGAGCGCGAGTTACTCCTTCATCCACGCGGGACGTTGATGAGCTATCGAAAGCATCGCGCTTATGAAGATGTGCTCGATTCGCCAGGCGAACAAGACATCACCGCGCACGTCGCGTTCACGGCGATGGAGCGGCATGCGACGGCGAACGGCTGGCGACGGGTACGTTTTGATAATCTAGCTCGCTTGTTGCTGGATGCGGGTGAGACGGATCAGTTCGCAAGTGCGCTGGCCGCTTTGTCCGAGGTGGAATCACAAAAGTTGAGAATGCAGTTGAAAGCCTTGTTATACGGCATGGGGGAGACGTTTCGATGTCTGTTGCTGGAGAGAGTGTAGAGCAAAAGAAAGGCCCCGATTTCTCGGGGCCTTGGGTTAATACCAGAATGTCTGGTGAACTTGGCTCTCACAAGAGCCCTGCGGGACTACTTCTTTTTCTTCGGAGCAGCCTTCTTCTTTGCAGGGGCCTTGGCAGCTTTCTTGGTTGCGTTCTTCATCGATTGATTCTCCCTAAACATCAAATTTGCGACCTTAAAAAGATCGCAGTGTGATCCATATATAAATTCCTTTGCGATGAAAGTCAAGAAAAAAATGCACGAACACACTTTCCATGATTGTTTCGAAGAGTCCGCGCGACGTTTGAAACGTAGGACGCTAGAATTGTTTTGAGTGCGAACGTCCATCGTTCTGCTAATCATGACGCTTCTTCTCACTGGTTGCGCGAAGAAGGCTACGCGCGGAGTGCTGCCGGTACGTTCACTCCCCACGGTTGCAAGAATCGGATCGGCCGAGACGGGAATCGCGAGTTGGTATGGATACCCGTATCATGGACGCCGCGCGGCGAACGGTGAAATTTACGATATGGAAGCTTTCACCGCGGCTCATCGCACGCTTCCGTTCGGCACATGGGTAGCGGTGAAGCGATTGGACACGGAGAAGATTGTACGAGTGCGCATCACGGACCGCGGGCCATTCGCAGCCGGACGCGTTATCGATTTATCGAAAGCGGCGGCGAGATCGATAGACATGCTGGGGCCTGGACTGGCGCGTGTCCGCGTTGTAGTGGTGGCACCGCCTCCGGTTGAGCCGACGGCGATCGCGGTTGCTCTCCCCCCGCCAATAGTTTTCGCGACTGAGATACCGGCGGTTGCAGAACCAGTTCCGGTGTATGCGGTGCAAGTGGCGGCGCTGCAGGATCGGGTTAGAGCGGAGAATATTCGCGCCGCGCTACAACTGAGATTCGGATCGGCGGAACTTGTAATGCGCGCGGGAAGCGTGCCGGTGTGGCGCGTACTTGCGGGAAAGTTGGCGACGATGGAAGAAGCGAATACCCTTGCCGAACAACTTCGGAGCGAGTACGGTCAGGCTTTCGTGGTGCGCGTGGACGATCCCGGCGCGGTACCCGATCGCCGCTGATCTACTTCGTTGCGATAGCAATCCACCAGTTGACGAGTCATCGTTTTCATATCGCGGTGCTCGACGACATAGGCGCGGGCACTTTCGGCGAGAGTGCTCGCTTTTTCGGGCGAGGCGAACAGTTCTAGAATTTTCTGGGCGAATTCACCGGCATCGTCGGTAAGAGCGCAGACCTCGCCATCAAGAGTCGCAAGCCCTTCGGCTCCCAATCGCGTGGACACAACTGGAATGCCCGCGGCGAATGCTTCCAGGAGTTTCACCCGCACACCGGAGCCGCTTAGGATAGGACATACGAAGACGGAGTACTGCGCAAGCGCATCGCGAACATCCGGAACGAAGCCAATCAACTCGACTCCTTCGCCGCTATCGGGCAGAGAATGGCGCGGTGGGGGATCGGATCCGATGACAAGCAGGCGCGCTTGCGGACACTTCGATTTCACGCGCGGCAAGACCTCGCGCATGAACCAGCGCAACGCATCCCCGTTAGGGATGTGGCGGAAGCTACCCAGGAACAACATTGTGAACGGCTCGCGGCCGGTAGGGCGGAACTCATAACCGCTGGTGGTGATACCCGCGCGATATTGATCGTCGATGCGGCCGCGCAACGCGGGGAGAAACGACAGCAAATATTCTTTGTTGTCGCGGCTACATACCTGAATTCGATCTGGCTTGGGAAGCATGCCGAGCTCATAGCGCAACGCTCGCAGGTATTCGAACATTGCCTGCACTTTCTGGACTCCCTGCATGTAAGGCAGACCACGCGAGATCGACTGAAAATACACATCGTGTTCGAAAAGGATGCTGGCGATGTTACGGAAGCCGCCCACATATTGGCCAAGCACGGTGTATTCGAGTTGCAGGACATCGATCTTCTGCGTGTAGATGGTGCGATGGATCATCCATGCCAATTCACCGTTTCGAAACTCGCGAACGGCGTGGGGCGTGATCGAGCCGAATGACTTTGTCTTGCCTTCCATGCGAACAAGGTATTGAAGGGAAGCAAAGCGGGAGGTGAGTTCTTCATGGGCTTCAATCTCACGAGCGTAATCAAGCAAGACGATTAAGTGCAGGTGGGTAAGCGGCGCCATCTCCGTGACGGTTTGGTACATGAAGACACCACCGCCGTGGATTGGCGGATTGATCGGGTAGGGCGAGACGAAGAGTACTCGAACTTTCTGGATATCGTCGCGAGATTGTGAAAGCTCCAAGTCACGGAAATGCCCGCCTAGAGGCCGGCGAAATGCGTCGGCGTCGCTGATTTGGGCCAGCGAGCGAGCACGCCAGCGAGATTGCGTCGCCGCGGGCAATTGGAGCGCGGCATGCCAAAGTCCGCTGAGACTGGAACGCGTGGGTGAATCACCGAAGAGGACACTGAAGATGCCGCCGGCGCTGAGGAAGAAAAAATGAGATGCGAGTAAGGACCACGAATGAATGTTCTTCCAGGCAAAAAGTACGAAGTTTTTCTTCAAGACCGATTCGATGTATTCGGCGCTGAACTTCTTCCCGATAGTTCCACGGTGCTCATGGAAGACAATGCTGCGGGGTTGATACAGATTGGTCCAGCCGCGCTTCCAGGCCATGTAGCCGAGATCGGTATCCTCTAAATAAAATGGCGCAAGCAGTTCATCGAACCCGCCAAGTTCTAAAAACTTTCGGCGATCGTAGGCGCACGAGCCCCCGCCCCCATAGAAACACGGGAACAACTCCTGAACATGCTCGTCCAGACGGTGACGGACGCGAAGCCCTCCGTTCTCCCACCAGCCTTGCGTCAACCCCGTTTCTTGACGCAGTTTCTTGGCGTCGGTAAAAAAGATCTGGCAAGCGACGGAGAAGGTCTTATCGTCGTTGAATCCTTCGAGCAGCGGCTTTAGGAATTGTGGATCCACTCGCATGTCGCTATTGAGCAAAACCACGATGTCGTTTCTTGCCGCACGAAACCCCGCATTGGACCCGCCGCCGAAGCCGAGGTTCTGTTTGAGTGCGAGCAGCTTCACTTGCGGGAAGCGATCCCGAACAAAATCGGCGCTGCCATCAGTGGAACCGTTGTCGACCACGATCACTTCGTTTAAGGGATGGCCTTCGAGTGCGGCGATGACCGACGGTAGATAGCGTTCGAGCAGCTCCTTTCCGTTCCAGTTAGGGATCACGACACTCGCCGAGATCGTGGACGGCCTTACTTCGGGAACCAGCTTGCGTGTTCCACTGAGCTTCGAAAACAAGTCGATGGCGGCGAGGCTGGCGGCACTGATGAGGACGAGAAATGGCGAGATTAGCAGGAGAGGAAGCGACTTCAGGAAGCGTAGCAGCCAACGCAGACTAGGGCTTGATGGCGTCACTAGAGTGTTAGATCGGGCCCCATTCCGAAAGTGCGCCCGACCTTTACCCAGCGCGAATCTTGAACACCGCGAAGCTGCGCTTGGACGGCAGAGAGGTTATCGGCGAGAGCGATGCCCCAAGCGGATTTCTCGGCCAGTTCTCGCTCGACGGAATGCAGTATATCTACGCAATGGGCCAACTCTTGGCATTTAGCTTCTAGTTCCGTGCCCAGGCGCCTTTCCGTTTCGCGAGCCCATTCTGCTCGACGTTGGTTCTCCTGTTCCAACTCCGTCACCTTCGCGGCGTAACCCGCGGATACGTTGACGGCGGAATCTTGGTCGGTTTTCAATTCCAATTGCAACTGGAAAATCCTGTTTAGTGCGTCATGGCGCTGCGCGTCGAGTTGCTGTGCCCATCGGTTGTGCTCTTCGAGTTCGAATTTTTGTTTCTCAAACAGCAGAAGAAGTTGATCGCGATCGAAACGAGCGGCAGCGAGTTGTTGTTCCAGGAGAAGAATATGCTGCTCGCGCTCGCGCAGAATGTTCCGCGCTATTGGAACGTATACGAATGATTTCAGATCGCGCGGCGGTTGATCGCTGCAGATCGCCAGAAAGAAATGCGCGTCTTCGGCCGATCCCGCGCTACCTGCGATGAGCGACTCGGAAGGCAAGAAAGTCTTGTAGGGATGAAACGCAAAACACTCAGTACGGTTTTGCAGGAGGAGTGTCACTTGAGGGAAAATCTTGCGCAGCTCTTCTTCGAACTCGCGGTATTCGAACTCGTGTTCATGAAACAAATTAGGGCCAGAATGTTTCCGAGACTCTCCGTAGTATTTCTTGTTGGGTGTGGAGACCAGTAGTTGTCCGCCGCTGGCAAGAACGCGCTTCGCCTCAGTTAATAGAGAACGCCAGTCGACCAGATGCTCAATGACTTCGAATGCCGTTATCACGTCAAAGCTGGAGGCGTCGAACGGAAGTTGGGTGCACGACCCGGTGGTGAACTCCAGATTTGGCAGGGGGTAATGCGCGCTGGCATAATCGACTGCTTCCGGCGCGATGTCGATACCGATAACGTTCGAGGCATGCTGCGCCAGTTCCGCCGCTCCGTAGCCGGTTCCCGATCCCATATCGAGGACACGCCTATCTGTCGTGTAACGGCCGGCGAACGCATACCTGGCAATATGTTCGTTCCACAGATCTGGATCGACTTGTCCGGGAATCACACGTTCGCCAGTGAACTCAATCAAGCGCCACCACCGGGTCATGCAAACGTGAGTTCACGGCGATTCGACAGGGAAGGTGGAGATGCCCGTAAATCGGATCCTCGCCCGCCTCCATCTGCAGTGTGATTGCGTTGTCGATCCAATCGCACATCTTGTAAGCGTGCAGCCCGCCATCGGCGATCGCGGGCGAAAAGGAGAATGACGATGCGTAGAGTTCTGGAAGTTCAAGATGGAAATCTACCGTGACGATGTCCCCATCGACCATGGGCATCAGCTCGATTCCTTCGCGAGCGGTGTTTGTGCCGGCGAAATCCATTCCGAGATGATTACGAAACATGAAGCCGACAATGGGTTGGGAAACGTCGGCCTTTGCACGGACACTAATCCGTACAACAATGGAACTATTCGCTTCGAGTGTAGAGATCCGTTCGCCCACTGCATCCAGGACGGCAATCCCCAGGATCTCGGCGTGGTTGTCTCCAAAGCGGTGGTCGATGTTGGGGACGGTGTCGACAATCTCGGGCGGCGCAATGTGATCTGAAACGACTGGCCGCGAAGGGTGCTTATGACTGAGATACGCCGAGTCTTTTTCCACCATTGCGGCCAGGTATTGGTTGATGACTGTTTCGGTTTTGCCGATTGCTTTCATGCGGCCATCTTCGAGCCATAGGACTCGGTCGCCAATCGCTTTGATGTCACCAGTGGCGTGGGAGACGAACAAGATCGTGATTCCCCGGGATCGGAGTTCGTTCACTTTGCGCATGCAACGCTGGCGGAAGTAGATATCGCCGACTGCGAGCGCTTCGTCCACTAATAGGATTTCTGGGTCCACGTGGATCGCAACCGCGAACGCCAGGCGGACCGCCATTCCGCTCGAATAGGTCTTCACCGGCTGATTGATGAAATCGCCGATTTCTGCGAACTCTTCGATGTTTCGATACTTTCGGTCCATTTCCTTCTTTGAAAAGCCGAGGATCGCGCCATTTAAGTAAACATTGTCACGCCCCGAAAATTCCGGGTTGAAGCCTGAGCCGAGTTCCAGCAGCGCGGCCACCCGGCCGGTGACGGTCACGTTGCCATGGGTTGGCTCGAGAATGCCCGCCACCATCTGAAGAAGCGTGCTTTTGCCCGAGCCATTCTCGCCGACCACGCAGAAGGTTTCGCCCTTCAGGATTTCGAAGTCCAGATCTCGCAAGGCCCAGAAATCGCGGTGCAGACACTTACGCTGGAAGGTGAGTAATTCTCCAAGGCGTGCGGCCGGCGAATCGTAAACGGCGTAGCTCTTCGAAACCTGGCGAAATTCGACTGCGGTGGGAGCCACTATGAAAATTGTAGACTAGCGCCCGAACAAGGAGGTAGCTGTGTGGGTCTGGGGCTTAGCGGAATCGACGTCTACCTGATCGATGCACGATTGTGGACGCGAGTGAGCGGGTCCTCCTTGCCAGGAATCGTTGCGTTCCTTGACGCGGCTCAGTCTCTCGATTTCGAAGCACCTCCAGTTATTGGAGGATCCTTCGGCGGCGAGTCCGCTACTGCTGGCGCCTCCATATTGATAGCTGAGCGACCAGAATTTGCCGTTTCGGATCCCGATTATGTGGGGCGAGAAGTGACGTTCGTATCCTTTATATATGGCCGAGAGCGAGCGTTTGGAAATGGCGGCGTTTCTCAATAACAGATAGATGTGTTCCACGGTTTGGAATTGAAGCGGCTCAGCCATAGAACTATTATACAGATGTTATTGGGAGTTAAGGGTCTTAATATGTAAGTAGGTTGACAGAATACTTCGTAGTTGCATACGCTGGATATGCGCCGGCGTAGCTCAGGTGGTTAGAGCGACGGTCTCATAATCCGTAGGTAGCAGGTTCGACTCCTGCCGCCGGCACCAGTTTTACTTCTCACTTGCGTCTCCGACGATCATGGAATAGATGCGGTTCAGATCTTCCTGTGAATAGTATTCAATTTCGATGCGACCGCGTTGTCCGCCCTGCTCAAGAATTTTGACCCTTGTTCCCAAGGTTCGCTCAAGCTCTTGGATAGCGGCTTTAACATTGGGGTCCTGCGGATAGTCCAGTTTCTCTTGAGTGGGTTGTTTGGCGGTTGTGAAATTCTTAACAAGCCTTTCCACTTCCCGTGCCGACATCCCGGTGGCGGCAGCTTTATTAGCTAGGTCGATTTGGGCATCGTCGGTTGGCAGGGCGAGTAAAGGTCGGGCTTGGCCCATGGACAACTTATTCTCGGTTATCAGCGACTGCACCTGAATGGGAAGTTTTAGAAGCCTGATGGTATTCGCGATCGTGGCTCTATCTTTACCGGTTCGCCGGCCAATCTCTTCTTGCGTTAAGCCGAGCTCGCGGCTGAGGCGATCAAACGCGTGAGCGGCTTCCAAGACATTTAAGTCTTCACGCTGGATGTTCTCTATAAGAGCGACTTCCAGCAGTTGATGGTCGGCGAAATCCTGAATGACGACAGGAACTTCGTTGAGTCCCGCCAATTTCGCCGCGCGCCACCTGCGTTCACCGGCCACGATTTCATAGCCTTCGTTCTTGCGGCGGACGATTATCGGTTGGATTATGCCATTGGTTCGGATCGACTGCGCCAATTCTTCCAGCTTGGCGGGTTGAAATTGGGTTCTCGGTTGAAGAGGATTCGCGAGGATGTCATCGACGGCTAGCCTTGTGATCGGGGCTTGATTATGATGTGTCGGGGTGTTTGGGTACTCGGGCTGCGTAATTGTGCGGTTGAGAAGGGCCGATAAGCCCTTACCTAGAACTTTGCGTTGTTTGTCGGCTGCGTTGTTCATTGGATAGAATTTCCTTCGCGAGCTTGATATAACTCTCCGCGCCGCGCGACCTGACATCGTACAAGAGGATCGGCTTGCCATAACTAGGTGCTTCCGCGAGGCGAATGCTACGTGGGATGACTGTTTTAAATACGTCTTTGCCGAAGAATTCTTTCAGGTCGTCAGCGACTTGCTTTGTCAGGTTCATTCGCTCGTCGTACATAGTGAGGAGGATCCCTTCCAATTTGAGGTCATGATCGAAACCGATCCGAATACGATCTATGGTGTCGAGGAGTTGCGATACGCCCTCTAGTGCGAAGAATTCACACTGAATTGGGATGAGAACAGAATCGGCTGCGACCAACGCATTCAATGTCAGAAGATCGAGGGCAGGTGGACAATCGATTAGGATATGAGAATAGTTTTTTTGCACGGACTCAAGGCGTGATTTGAGTCGAGATTCTCGGTTTTCGACATCCACTAGCTCGAGATTCGCGGCTACGAGGTTTCGATCTCCCGGGATCAAATCTAAACCTTCGCATTCTGTTGGGACGATTACCTCCTCAAGTGAAGTTTCGCCTAGCAGGGCATGATATATCGACTTCTTGCCGTCAGTTTTAGAGATTCCTAGTCCTGTCGTGGAGTTACCCTGCGGGTCTGCGTCAACCAAGAGGACTCGGATATCGTTTGCCGCTAGGGAGGCCGCGAGGTTAATGGCCGTCGTAGTCTTGCCGACGCCGCCTTTTTGATTTGCAATTGCTATGGTCTTGGCCACGTGATTCAGATGTTAGTATGACATGTCGGATTCAGCGCCAGGTTGGGAGTTAGGGCCTCAGAAGTGTGTATACGACGGGATTCGCTCTTCCGGAGGGGAGGTTTCGGCCTACGAGGGTCAAAGCGAGAATAGCGCCATAGAAGTTTCACGTGAAACACTCTCCTTACGCCGTTCCACGTGAAACACTTTCGCCGAGTAGCACCAACCGACTTTCATCCCACGGAAGGGGAATCCGCTGTGAGGCTGCCACATGCGAGACGGACTCCAACCGAGCGGCATCCGAATGCGACATCAATAGGCCGAATCGATCAGCAAGACCAAAACTCAGCACATCTTCCGCCAAAACGGCCCGCGATATAACCCAGTCAAACCTGTCTGCGACATCTTCACCTCGCCTCGCAACTACGCAAACATTCCGCACACCCCGGCTAATCTCCCGCAAAAAAACAGCTTTACGCTGGTGGGATTCGCACAATGTAACCGCTGCCTCCGGTCGGAAGACAGCCAACGGAAACCCTGGAAAGCCCGCGCCAGAGCCCACATCAATGACGCTCCCACCTCCAATCACCGAGGCGAGAAACAGGGATTCCGCGTAATGCCGCATCACGGCCTCCCCAACTTCCGTCACGCGAGTCAAATTGATGATTGAGTTCCAGCGGACGAGACTAGAATAGTGCCCTTCCAGGATTTTAAGTTGTTCCGCCGCTAACGAACAGAACCCGGAAACGGCCTCTTGCAGATGCGAAGCGAATTCACTACTTGGATAGATTGAGGTAGACATCCAGAACCGCGATAGCAGCTGGCGTAACTCCTGGAATACGACCCGCTTGACCCAGATTCACGGGCCGAACCTGACGAAGCTTCTCTCGTACCTCCAACGATAATCCAGGGATAGCGTCAAATGAGAACTCAGCCGGGATCCGCCGCAAATCGCAGTCCTTAAGCCGCGCCATTTGGCGTTCCTGCTGCGCGATATACCCCTCATATTTCACGACGGTCTGAACCGTTGTCAGCACGCCTCGGACAATCGGTTCTCCCAGACGAGACTCTAGCCACCCAAAAATGTCCGCGATATCCGCTTCGGGTCGCCGCAACCACGTACCTAAAGAAGGCCGCTCGTCATGGGCCAGCCCAAGTAAACCAAAGTCCGTGGGGTTCACCCGATAATCGCTCAACAGCTGCCGGATACTCGCTTTTTGCGATTCCTTCCGAAGAAACGTGCCCCATCGCTCATCGTCAACCAAACCGGCCCGCCTGCCAAGCGGCGTGAGGCGCTCATCGGCATTGTCGATCCTTAAATGCAGTCGAAACTCTGCCCGGGAAGTGAACATACGGTAAGGCTCATCCGCCCCTTTATTGATAAGATCGTCAATAAGGATGCCCGTATAACCCTCAGTCCGGCCAATAACGACCGGGGCTTCGCCGCCGATCAGCCGAGCTGCATTGATTCCAGCTATTAGACCTTGGCATGCCGCCTCTTCGTAGCCCGAAGTTCCGTTTATCTGCCCAGCAAGGAACAACCCACGAATTGTTTTCACCTCGAGCGAATGATTTAACTCTCGCGGGTCGATTGCATCATATTCAATGGCATACCCAGGCCGCATCATTTCGGCGTCAGCCAAGCCCGGGATCGACCCAAGAACCGCTAGTTGAACATCCACTGGCATGCTAGTCGACAATCCGTTGACGTAAATTTCATAGGTATCGAGCCCTTCAGGCTCAAGGAACACCTGGTGTCGAACTCTATCCGGGAACTTCACGATCTTATCTTCGATTGAAGGACAATAACGTGGCCCTACGCCCTCGATCTGCCCACTGTATAGCGGGGACCGCCCGATACTATCCAAGATCACGCGGCGGGTCGCCTCTGTAGTGTAGGCGATGTGGCAGGGAACCTGGGGGCGATCAATTTTCTCAGTTAGGAACGAAAACGGAGTAGGCTGCGCATCGCCATGCTGCTCCTCAAACCGAGACCATTCGATGGTCCGACCATCAAGGCGAGGGGGCGTGCCGGTTTTCAGGCGGGTCCAATGTAGATTGAGCGACCGCAACTGGTCACCCAGTAAGTTCGCCGGAGCTTCACCATTGCGCCCGCAGCTATACTTCTGCTCCCCGACGTGCGCCAGTCCGTTTAAGAAGGTTCCGGTGGTTACGACGATAGAATCCGCTTCCAATGTGCGTCCATCGCGTAATACTACTCCACGAATTCGCCGCTTATCTCCGTCGGCGATAAGGACCAATTCAGCCACTTCTGCTTGCAATATTCGGAGATTCGGCTCTTTTTCTAACAGTTCTCGCATCCGAACCCGATATTGCTTCTTATCGCACTGGGCTCGCGGCGACCACACAGCCGGACCTCTACTGGTATTCAATAGCCTAAATTGGATTCCGACTTCATCCGTAAGCTCGCCCATAATGCCGCCCAATGCGTCAACTTCCCGCACCAGATGGCCTTTCGCGATACCGCCAACCGCGGGATTACACGACATCTGCGCGATTAAGTCGATATTCATCGTGATCATGGCGGTGGCGCGGCCCATTCGAGCACTCGCCCGCGCCGCCTCACAGCCGGCATGTCCCGCCCCGATCACAATCACGTCGTACTTCGACTTTCGCGCTGTCACCATTGGAAAACTCAGATCCTGGTTCTATTCTATCTATATATGTTGAAGGAGGAACTCTTCTGAAAGTACTCGTCATCGGCTCCGGAGGCCGGGAACACGCCCTCGCCTGGCAACTGCACCGCCATGGACATCAAGTTTTTGCCGCTCCCGGCAATCCCGGCATCGCCGAGATTGGCTCCGTCTTTCCGTCCACGAACTATCTGGAAGTGGCCAACTCCGTTGACCCGGACCTAACAATCGTAGGACCCGAACTCCCGCTTGTTGAAGGCGTGGTGGATGCATTCCGCGCGGCGGGCCGAGCGATTGTCGGTCCAACCGCCGCCAACGCACAATTGGAAGCTAGCAAAATCTTTTCTAAATCCTTCATGCGCGATTGCGGAATTCCCACCGCCCGGTCGGAACATGTCGATTCTGTAGAGGCGGGCTTGGCCGCTCTCCCTTCTTTTTCGTTCCCCGTCGTAGTCAAAGCCGACGGCTTGGCGGCGGGAAAAGGAGTGATTATCGCGCACGATCCCTCGTCGGCTCGCACTGCGATCCGCCATCTTGGCCCGCGGCTCTTGCTTGAAGAATTCCTTGTTGGCGAAGAAGTCAGCTTGATCGCCCTCTGCGATGGTAAGACCGCCATCCCGCTGGATGCCTCGCAAGATCACAAGTCGCTACAAGATAACGATTGGGGACCAAACACAGGCGGCATGGGCGCTTACTGCGATGGTCGAATTCTTACAGCTGACCAAATCGAAACTCTTCTGGCGACCATCATCGCGCCGGTTGTCGATCGGACTCAGTTTACGGGATTTCTCTACGCTGGCTTGATGATGACCGCCGATGGACCGAAGGTTCTGGAATTCAACGTCCGCCTCGGCGATCCTGAAACCCAATGTCTGATGCACCGCCTGGACTCTGATTTTGCGCAGATCCTACAAGCAGCCGCGCACGGCCAACTCGCGGGAAATCAATTCAGCTGGAAGAAGGACCCGTCTGTTTGTGTTGTCATGGCGGCCCACGGCTATCCTGGAAACGTTCGAGTCGGCGACACGATCCACGGAATCGATCAAACGAATGCAACAGTATTTCAAGCCGGAACCGAACGCACGGCGAGTGGACTTCAAACCGCCGGCGGCCGTGTGCTGGGCGTCACCGATTCGGGTCCCGATCTGAAAAGCGCGATCGCCAATACTTACAACGCGGTTTCCCAAATTCAATTCGAGGGCATGCAATATCGCCAGGACATCGCACAGAAGGGACTGCGCCGCTGGGGTAACATGTAAAAGGCGGCAGCAGACGATGTGGGGACGTAGCTCAGATGGATAGAGCAGCCGCCTCCTAAGCGACAGGTCGGCAGTTCGAATCTGCCCGTCCCTACCACTTCACTCGCCCCACTCGTATACTGTTATTTAGGCCTCCCCCCTTAGCCTGATGTCCGATACTCCATTCGTTCACCTTCATTGCCACACCGATTACTCGCTGCTCGATGGAGCCTGTGAAATCGGCAAATTGATGGACCTCGCTGTCGAGCAGAAGATGCCCGCCGTCGCCATGACGGACCACGGAAATTTGTTCGGCGCGGTGGAGTTTTACAACAAGGCGAGGGAGAAAGGCGTTCATCCTGTAATCGGTTGCGAAGTCTACGTCTCGCAGCAAGCGCATACCATAAAGGCGGAGAGCAATCGATATAACCACCTTGTCCTGCTTTGCGAAAATCAGGAAGGCTATCGCAACCTCATTAAGCTTGTATCCACCGGGTATCTGGATGGCTTCTACTACAAGCCGCGCATCGATAAAGATCTTCTGGCGCAGCATTCCAAGGGTCTGATCGCCCTATCCGCCTGCCTGCGGGGAGACGTCAACGAGACGCTTCTGGCGGATAAATACGATGATGCCCGCCGACTCGCCTATGAGTATTCCGATCTATTTGGGAAAAATAACTTCTTCCTCGAAGTCCAGGATCACGGGCTCGATCAGGACAGAATCATCCTGCCGCAGTTGAACCGCCTCTCGGGCGAAACCGGGATTCCCCTGGTTGCCACGAATGACTCGCATTATTTGCGCAAGGAAGACGCGCGAGCGCACGAAATCCTGCTCTGCATCCAAACCGGCAAGACCATGTCGGATACCAACCGGATGCGCTTCACCCAACAAGCCTTCCACCTGAAGAGCCGCAACGAGATGATGGAGTTGTTCGCCGAGATCGAATCCGCGGTAGACCTGCCGTGGGAGATCGCCCAACGCTGCCAGGTTAAGCTTGAAAAAGTCAAAGAGCCTTTCCCGAAATTTGATGTCCCGCCGGAGCACAGCACGGATTCGTTCTTTGCTTACGTCGCTCGCCAGGGATTTGAAAAACGCCGCCCAAGGCTTGAGGCGATGCATGCCGCGGGCCGCTTGAAATGCGAGCTTGCGGAATACGTCGAGCGGTTGGATCGCGAAATTCTAATGATCCAGCAGATGAAGTTCTCGGGCTACTTCCTGATTGTGTGGGACTTCATTCGCTTCTCCAGAGAGCGCGGTATTCCGGTGGGGCCCGGCCGTGGATCGGCGGCCGGTAGCCTGGTCAGCTATGCGATGGAGATCACCGATATCGACCCGCTCCAGTATGGGCTGCTCTTCGAACGCTTCCTCAATCCGGAGCGTATTTCAATGCCCGATATCGATATCGATTTTTGTACTCGCGGGCGTGGTGAAGTCATTCAATACGTCACCGAGAAGTACGGGCGCGAACAGGTGGCGCAGATCATCACGTTCGGAACGCTTGGCGCGCGGGCGGCGATTAAGGACGTTGGCCGGGCTCTCGACATGAACTATGCCGAAGTCGAGCGGATTACCAAACTAGTACCCAGCGTTCTCAATATTTCCCTGAAAAAGGCTATGGAAACGGAGCCGGGATTCGAAGAAGCTAGCCGGAAAGATCCTCGGGTTCGTGAAATTCTGGATGTCGCTCTGCGCCTGGAAGGAGTTGCCCGCAATGCTTCCGTCCATGCTGCGGGCGTAGTGATTTCGCCGGTCCCTCTAAGAGAAATCGTCCCGCTATATAAAACAAGTAACCAGGAAATTGTTACTCAATACGATATGGTTGGGCTTGAGAAGCTGGCACTTCTCAAGATGGATTTTCTGGGCCTCACGACGCTAACCATCATTAGCGACGCGCTGGTTCTGATTCAGAAGTTCCGCGGCGTTAAGGTGGTTCCCGAAGAACTCCCGCTCGACGATCGCAAGACGTATGAGATTTTCTCCAAGGCATTTACCAGCGGTGTGTTTCAGTTTGAATCGCCCGGAATGCGCGACATCCTGCGCCGCTACCAGCCGACTAAAGTAGAGGATCTCTGTGCGCTGAACGCGTTGTACCGGCCGGGTCCGATACAAGGCGGCATGATCGACGACTTCATCGATCGGAAGCATGGCCGCAAGCAAGTGTTCTACGATTTCCCCGATCTCAAGGAAATCCTCGAAGAGACCCTTGGTGTCATCGTCTACCAAGAGCAGGTGATGCAAATTTCCAATCGCCTGGCGGGATATTCACTGGGCGATGCCGATCTTCTTCGACGGGCGATGGGTAAGAAAGACGCCGCGGAGATGGACAAACAGCGGGCGCGGTTCATCGAAGGGGCGACAAAGAAAGGTCACCCGCAGAAGAAGGTCGAGAAGGTTTTCGATCTCATGGCGCAGTTCGCTGGATACGGCTTCAATAAATCGCATTCCGCGGCTTATGCCTATTTGGCATACGTTACCGCTTATCTCAAAGCCCACTATCCACTGGAATTTCTGTCCGCTCTGTTGACATCGGAAACAGGCAACACGGCAAAGGTGGTGAAGTACATCAACGAGTGCCGCGAGATGAACATTCGCGTCCTTGCCCCCGACGTCAACGCGTCGGAATTGAACTTCACACCCGACCTGACCATCGATCCAGGTGCTATCCGCTTCGGACTCGGCGCAATCAAGAACGTCGGCGCCGCAGCTGTTGAATCCATCGTAGCCGCCCGCCGCGAGGGAGGGGTGTTCCAGTCGATCTATGAATTCTGCGAACGCGTCGATCTTGGTTCCGTGAACCGCCGGATGATTGAAAGCCTGATCAAAGCGGGCGCGATGGATACGTTGAACGGCTCACGATCGCAACTGTTCTCCGTGGTGGAGAGTGCTATCGAATGCGGGGCGCGTTCCTGGCGCGACAAATCCAGCGGGCAATCGGGTCTCTTCGCGGATTTGATGGCCGCCGAGCCTGCGTCCGAACACAAGCTTCCCAGCGTCCCCGATTGGACCGGTCCGGAAAAGTTGTCTGGCGAGAAAGAGATGTTGGGCTTTTACGTCACGGGCCATCCGCTGGATGAGTATCGCGAGAAAGTTTGCGAACTGGCAACCCACGATAGCGAGACTATTGAAGGATTGGAAAAAGGCGCCGAGATTGCGATTTGCGGAACGCTAACCGGCATCCAGCGCCGGCGGAATAAAGAAGGCAAACCGTGGGCGTCCATGACCCTTGAAGACTGGAAGGGTAACGTTGAAGCGATGGTGTTCACCACGCAATATGAAAAATTACTGCCGTTCCTGATCGAAGACAAAGCCTTGCTGGTGCGCGGTTTAGCTTTACCGGAAGAAAACACGGCACCCAAGATTTCAGTCCAAGATATCATCCCGCTGGATGTTGTGCGTGTTCCGATGCCTAGCCTGATCTCGATTCGCGTGGCTCTTGGGCCTAATGGCGATAGTTCGGAACGAGCCATCCAGCTTCTGCGGCTCTTCAGTCAGAAGCAAGGCGCGACCGAAGTTCGGCTTCGGCTGGAAAAGTCGCGGGACTTCTCGGTTATCCTGGACATTGCGGCGAAGGTCCGCCCCGATAAAGAATTTCGCGCGGAGGTATCGCGCATCTGCGGCCCTGAGGCCTTGGAAATACTTGCTAGTTAAGATCGGAAACTGATGACGGAATCAACGCCGGCTCCCGAAATTTCAAATCCCGCATGGGAACGAGTTCAATTGGCGCGGCATCCAAAGCGTCCGCATTCCCTAGATTACATCCAGCGGTTGCTGGTGGATTTTCAGGAAATCCACGGTGACCGGGCATTCGGCGACGATCCGGCCATGGTTTGTGGGATGGGTTTGTTTGAAGCTCGGCCGGTGATGGTGGTGGGTCAGCAGAAGGGCCGCGATACTAAACAAAAGCTGCACCGCAATTTCGGTATGTCTAAACCGGAAGGCTACCGGAAGGCTTTGCGTGTGATGGAACTCGCCGCGAAGTTTAAGCGCCCGATTCTCACTTTTCTGGATACGCCTGGCGCATATCCCGGGATCGATGCGGAAGAACGTGGACAAGCGGAAGCCATCGCCGTGAATCTTCGTGAGATGTCGCGCCTGGGTACCGCGGTGATCGCGGTGGTGATTGGCGAAGGGGGAAGCGGCGGCGCGCTTGGCATTGGAGTGGCGAATCGGGTGTACATGCTGGAGAACGCGGTCTACAGCGTCATCTCGCCGGAAAGTTGCGCGGCGATTATTTATCGTGATTCGGGCAAGGCTGCACAAGCCGCGGCGGCGCTGAAGATGACGTCGCCCGATCTGCTTGAACTGGGCTTAATCGATGGCATCGTTCCAGAACCGGAAGGCGGCGCGCATCACGATTACGATGCCGCGGCTGAATCGCTGCGGCTCACGCTCCGCTCGGCTCTTGCGGATTTAGCGCCGTTTTCGGCGAAAGAGTTGATTGACGATCGATACAAGAAGTTCCGCAACATGGGCAATTTCTTCGAGGTGGCCGGCGCGCAATGAAGAGACCTGTTCTTATCGGAATCTTCTTTGTGATCGCTGTGCTGGCCGTACTAATTTATTCGACGATGAATCTTTCCAGCGCCCGGGTGGAAGTATGCATGGACTTTCAAGGGCGCCACGCCTGCAGTACCGCCGCCGCAACCACAAAGGATTACGCTTTGCGATCGGCGACCCAAACCGCATGCGCGCAAATCTCCAGCGGAGTGACCGACACTATCGGATGCCAGAATACAAATCCGGCTAGCGTCCGTTGGCTCAGCGGGAAATAACTCTCTTCGCGCTAGTCGTCTTGACGACGGCCACACCGACGAAGATAACGGCCATCGCGAACGCTTCGCGCATGCCGAACTGCTCACGATAAATCAGCCAGCCGAGAAATACAGCCACCAGCGGAGTAACGTAGTTATAAATCGACACCACCGCCACGGGTAGGTGACTCAGGGCGTACAGATAAGCGCTATAGCCGACGATGGAGCCGAATGTAACCAGGTATAGCAATGCTCCAATGCCGCGCGGGTTCCAATGGATCGCCGGATGTGGAATTACCAGCGCCGGAATCAATGTAACCACTCCCACGGTGAATTGTTGTACGGCGCCGGCGACGATGGGATGAATCTTCGATTCCTGGCGTTTCAGCAGGATTGAGCCAAGTGACCAACCGATGCATCCCAACTGCAGTACGAGAAATGCCTGGATCAGATTGGATTGATGGCCAAGGTCCACACCACCCGGCGCAACCAGGGTGGCGACACCGAAGAGTCCGATCAGCATTCCCATTACGGTGGGAAAATGAAGGCTTGCGCCGCCGGGTACAGCAGCTTCAAATCCGACTAACCAGAATGGCGAGATCGTAACAATCAGTGCCGCCAAACCGCTGGGTATCCATTGTTCGGCGAAAGCCAGACAGCCATTACCCACGCCTAGCAGCAGCAATCCATTTAGGGCGATCCTCCGCAATTCCGCCCCGCGAGGGAATGCAGCGCCCAGGATTTTGGCGCCCGCCAGGAGCAAAGAACCGGAAATCAGGAAGCGCAGACTGATCAGCATGAACGGGGTGAAAGTCTCCAGCGCCATGCGAATGCCGAGGTAGGTGGTGCCCCAGAAGAAACAGACGGCGCCTAACGCTGCATAGGCGCGCCACTTAGATTCAGATAGCAATTCTTCAGATTAGCATCGGGCCGAATTTAACCAAGTTAGAATAATAGCTTGATCGCTACTTTAACTATTAATCCGGCCATTGACCGGAACGTCATGGTGGATCGTCTGGTTTTTGAGGACCGTGGATACATCCTCGCCCGTTCGGAGGAGCCGGGTGGCCGGGGCTTAAACGCCTCACGGGTAATCCATTCTTTTGGTGGTAAGACTTTTGCGGTGCTAACGGCGGGCGGCGAAGAAGGGGAGCGTCTCTCGACAATGGTGACGCTGTTAGGATTTCGCACGGACATTGTGAAAATCCGCAATCGCAGCAGGGCCAATCTCACGATCTCTGATAAGCAGGGGCTTACCGTGAAGCTGAATGAGCTGGGCCCCGAGATCAACACGGATGAGCTGAAGTTGGTGTACAAGGCGGTGGAGAATGCCATCAAAAAAGCATCTTGGCTAATGCTTTGCGGTAGTATTCCGCCCGGCGTGCCAGCGCATTTCTATAATGAGCTGATTGAGCTGGCACGGAGCCAGAACGTGAACACTTTGCTCGATACAGATGGTGACGCGCTTACTCACGGTTTGGAAGCGAAACCCACGGTGGTGACGCCCAATCAACTGGAAGCCGAACGCCTGCTGGGCAAGGTTTTGATCACTCGCAGCCAATGCATGGAGGCAGTGGATCGGATCCAGGTTCTGGGCGCCGAAGCGGTGATTTTATCCCTGGGAAGCCGTGGCGCCATTGGCAAGAGCGGCGAGGAAATGTGGGAGGCCCTGCCCCCTCGCGTGGATGCCCTGACTCCGATTGGGGCGGGCGATGCAATGGCGGCGGCATTTGTTTGGGCGATGGAAAAGAAGAAGAGCTTCGCGGAGTCGCTACGGTGGGGCGTGGCGGCTGGTACGGCATCGGCGAAGTTGCCGGGCATCCAGTTCGCTAGTCTGCAACAGAGCCGCGAAATCTACCGCAACGTGGAGATTCGGCCGGCGCGCTAAGCGCTATCGGTTTCATCCGGGACAGGGGTGGCTGGATCGATCTTGCGTTTTGTTTTGAAGAACGGGTCTGGCGATTTTAGAGTTGTCGTGATTAAGGCAACGAACAAGGCCAGCATTGAGACCATCGTAGCCACCCCGCCGACAACCAGATAGTCGGTCTCTTTGAGCGGGCCGGGCATTAACCGCAGTAGAATGGCGGCGACGATTGTGAACGTTAGTAGAAGGCCTACGCCTAAAGCGAGAATACGAGAAGACATAATTAGTCGTACTTTTCGTAAATGATCCGTTTACGGTCGAAACCCAATTCTTTAAGCCTTGAGCGGACATCGTCCACCATCAGTTTCAATCCGCATAGGTATATATCGACATCGCGGCGATCCCCGATAGCCTCGTCCAAATGTTTCTGCACATGGCCAGTCCGGCCCTTCCAGGACGGATCGGGGCGGCTCAGAGTAGGCCAGAAACGGAGGTGTTCCGGATGGTCTCGTTCCATCAGTTCAAATTCCCCTCTATACATGATGCTGGGCTCATGACGGATACCGAAGACGAGCGTGAAGCGGCGCTCATGCTTAGCTAGTTCCGTAAGCAACATCGATCGATAGGGCGCGATGCCCGTCCCGGTGGCGATCAGGATCACATCGCTGGGCGGAGTCCGCAGAGTGAAATATCCCAGCGGCGGACGGATATCCACGGCGTCTCCGCTCTTTAATTCGAACATATAGGGCGAGAAAACGCCGTCGTTTACGCGGTTCAGGCACAATTCGAAGCGATTGCCATTAGGGGCCGACGCTATGGAATAAGCTCGCGTAATCTGCTTCCCGTTCACCAGTTCCGACACCGAAACAAATTGCCCGGGGAGGAAAGGGAAAGGCTCACCTTCCAAAGTTTCGAAAACGAAGTGTTTGACGTCTGGAGCGATCTCGAAAACTTCCACCAACTTCGCTTGCATTCTACTGCTCCGCCGCGCGGTCGAGCAATGCCGTAAGCAACGCGGGATGTCCGTCCAGCGGGGGCTTCACTTCAATTGCAATACCGGTATGGATGCTGGCCAGACCATCGACGATCCGCGGCAGATCCCGTTGCAGATGGATCCCCAGTGTCAGGAAGTAGGGAATCACGACGATGCGTCGGGCACCCCTTTCAATGGCCCTCGAAACCGCTTCCCCCAGGTCTGGATGCGCCATCTCTAGAAACGCCGGTTCAACGATGCCATAGCCGCCGGCCGCAGCCATCTTAGCGGCGATTACTTTGACGGTTTCATTGGCGGAAGCGACGCTCGATCCGTGGGCAAAGACAATATATCCTGTCATAAAATTGAGATTTCGCGGCGGCTCATAGAATTAAAGATGTCGCGGCGGCCGGCGGCACTGCTTCGGGAAAATAGCCGCGCAACAAATCGATAAAGGCCCGCCCCTTTGGCCTTCCGTTATTATCCTGGGCTTCGATTCTCCTGATGAAGACCAGAACTCCGAGAATGTCCACGTCGCGCACTGTCTGCTCCTTCTGGAATTCCCGCGCTGCCAGTTGTATAGATTCCGAAACCGCGCCAGCGACTGGATTTGTTGGCTTCGTTTCGTAAATCAGACCGCTGCCCATTGTCCGATACGTGCGGATCGCGGCATCGATCGCTTCGCGGACATCGTTGTCAACGGCGCCCGCCGTCGATAGCGCGGCGCGGAGGACAGCCATGCTCAGAAAGAGCGACAGCCGTTCCTGATCACGCATAAATTGTTCCGTAACGTTTATGTCACTATCCGGTAACGCAGCGTCGGATACCGGGCGATGTTTGTCGCGCTTCCGCGCTTCCCGTAAGTACTCACAATCGAAGGGACAACTGATCGTAACTTCGCGTTCAGTGCCGCAGCATTGGGGGCAAATGTCGCCCGACACCCCGGGGCAATAGCGGCGCGGCCGGCGGATTCCGCAGATCTTGCATTTCATGCTTCGAACTTCATCGTATCATCGGATTTATGGCTCGCTTCGATCTTTACCTGAAAGTACAACTCGACCTGGACGACAAAGAAAAACCCGAGAAGCTAGCCTCAGAGATTTCCCGGCAACTGGCCAAGGTATATGGAGTCCGGGGCGTGGAAGTGTCGAACATTGTCTCGCATGAATAAGGGCAGTGACAGGTTCTTGCAGGGCAGGATGGAGCGGGAGACGGGATTCGAACCCGCGACATCAACCTTGGCAAGGTTGCACTCTACCAGCTGAGTTACTCCCGCGTGGAGCTAGAATTTCATTCTCGCTCGATAGCTTCCGGAAGTCAAACGGGCTGTCGGAGGGACCCCGTAAACACCTTAGACATAGAATGTTTTGATGGGGCTCTGTTGTTGTAATTGAAGCTGTAAACTACTGCAAACAAACCAACATTAAATCCTGAACTTACCCTCTTGCGAACAGAATTTCTATGCTAGACTGAAGGTCCGCAAATGCACGGGGGGCGCGTTTTGACGTCTCACCGCCGGGCTTGATCGCATCGGTTCCCATCAAGAATCGAATACTTGGGATTTACGATTTCCACAGGGTGTGGAAATCATGTGCATAACTTGCGGCAATGCGACGTGTGGAAGGGCAAATGAACGACTGGGATCAGATAAAGACGCACCTTTCGACGAAGTTGAGCACGGAGGCTTATCAAAATTGGTTTATCAAAACGGCGTTTCAGCGGACTGACGGGTCGAAATTGCAGATTTCGGTTCCCGACCAGGTAACGAAAGATTATCTGGAGCAAGAGTATACCGACGAGATCCGGACGGCGATTCAGGCTCTGCAGTTGCCGGTCACCGGCTTGGATTACATCGTCCTTCACGAGCGCCCGAACGGTCGTCCCGGGGAGGCAAGTGGCAAATCCGGCGAGCCGGTTTTCGCTTCGCCAGTGAGCCAACTGAATCCGAAATTCTCCTTTAATTCCTACGTTGTCGGCACCTGCAACCAATTCGCCCATGCAGCGGCGAAGGCAGTGGCCACCATGCCTTCCCGATCGTATAATCCACTGTTTCTATACGGCGGAGTGGGCATGGGGAAGACACATCTGATGCATGCCATCGGACGGGCGCTGCTCGATCGCTTTAGCGGCATGAAGATCGTGTATACGTCCAGCGAACGCTTTATGAATGAGATGATCGGCTGCATCAAGACAGAGCGCATGTCGCACTTTCACCAGCATTACCGTTCTGCCGATGTGTTACTGATTGACGATATACAAATACTTGGCGGCAAAGAGCGGACGCAGGAAGAATTTTTTCATACGTTCAACGAGCTTTACGATCATCAGAAGCAGATTGTCATCTCAAGCGATTCCCCGCCGAAGAGCATTCCAGGGCTGGTGGAGCGCTTGCGCTCGCGCTTTGAATGGGGCTTGATGGTGGATATTCAACCCCCCGATTTAGAGACAAAAATGGCCATCCTGGATAAGAAAGCCGAGCAGGAAGGTTTGTCTCTACCCGAGGATGTGCGAATTTTTATTGCCACCAAAACGAAATCGAATGTCCGTGAGCTGGAGGGGGCACTGGTGAAGCTGATCGCCTACTCTTCGGTAACCGACACCCCGATCAATCTGGCGATGGCGCAGCAGATCCTGAAGCACCTAGTGCAAGCACCCGATCGGAAGATTACGATTGAAACGATTGTCCGCGCGGTGGCTGAAAATCATGGCTTGCAACCCGCCCAGTTGAAGCAGAAAAGTAATTCCCGGCAGATCGCTTACCCCCGGCAGATCGCCATGTATCTGGTTAAGGAGTTAACGCATGCGTCGCTTCCGGAAATCGGGCGGGCGTTTGGCGGGAAGCACCATACCACGGTCCTGCACTCGGTACAAAAGATCGAGCAGTTACGGCACAAAGATTCCGATTTAGACAGCCTCTTGCACAGGCTATCCGACTCTCTGCATTGAGCTTACGAGTTTTCTCCACAGGGAGGGGTAGTTTTCCCTGTCGTATCCGGTGGATACTTGCGCGAGAAGAGTTTTGTGCTCCTATCGCAGCGGCCGTTCCCACAGGATCAAGTGACAACAAGGCTTTGTTTTTGCTATACTTTAGGGAGAAATCAACATTTCCACAGCTCTTACTAATTCGGTTCCTTACAAAGTATATTTATTTCTACTAAGAACAGAAATAGGGGGCTGCGGCAGGAAGTGCCTCGAGGCGGTAGCGTACGAGTTCTACTGAAGCGTCCGGGGAGACAAGAACACCAAATGGAATTCACCATTAACAAAAACGAACTAGTCAGGGAACTGAGTCTTTCTCAAGGTGTGGTTGAGAAAAAAACGACGATTCCGATTCTTTCCAATGTGTTGATTGAAGCAGCCGACGGGCGCATCGTCTTAACGGCTACGGATTTGGAATTGGGTATACGCTGTTCCTGTCCAGCCCAGGTAAAGAAGCCCGGAGCCGGAACGATTCCCGCCAAGAAACTGTTGGACTACGTCCGCCTGCTTCCAGACTCCGAGGTGCAGTTCAAGCTGCAGGACAATAACTGGGCGACCCTGGTGTGCGGGCGATCGCGTACAAAGATCGCCGGCATGTCGCGCGAGAGCTTCCCGGAACTGCCGACGATGCCCACCGAGCTGGCCCAGATACCGATCCGCGCCGTGGCTTCCATGATTTCCAAAACCATCTTTTCCATTTCCACGGAAGAGTCGCGCTTTACGCTTAACGGCGCGCTGTTGATCGTGAAGGATTCCGGGCTGATCATGGTGGCCACCGACGGTCATCGTTTGGCGATGGTGGAATCGCCGATGCAAATCCCGATTGCCAGTCAATATCGCGCTCTGCTGCCACGGAAGGCGATGGGTGAGATTCTCAAACTAGCGCAGGATGCGTCGGACGACCTGATGCTGCATTTCTCGGGCGACGATAACCACTTGTTTTTCCAGGTTGGCGAACGCCTGCTGTTGAGCCGCAAGTTAACGGGGAACTTCCCCGATTTCGAGCGGGTATTACCGAAAGATCAACCGCATGCCATCAGTTTGGAGCGGGATGAGTTCCGCTCGGCTATTGAACGCGTCGCCCAATTTTCCGACGAACGATCGCGCGCCGTGCGCTTAAGTTTCACTCCCGGTGAAGTGAAAATTCACTCTTCTCTATCGGAAACCGGAGAGAGTGAAGAGAGTATTCCGGCGATGTACGAAGGGCCGGTGGTGGAAATTGGTTTCAACGCGCAATATCTGCTGGAGTTTCTGCGCGCGGTACAGGAAAGCACGGTCACGTTCCATTTCAAAGACGCCAATAGCGCCGGTGAAATGCGTCCTGGCGGCGATAGCAGCCTGTACACCTACCGCTACGTCGTGATGCCGATGCGTATCTGAACCTAGCGGTCTTTGGGAAGGAAATTTATGGCGACAAAAGAGGTAGGGTCAACGATGGATGTCTACGATTCCACTAGTATCAAAGTGCTGGAGGGTTTGGAAGCCGTTCGCTTGCGTCCCGCGATGTACATTGGTTCAACGGGTGAGTCGGGATTGCATCACCTGGTGTATGAAGTAGTCGATAATTCAGTGGATGAAGCCCTCGCCGGCCACGCCACCGAAGTCAGCGTCACAATCCACTCCGATGATTCGATCACCGTAATCGACAACGGACGCGGCATCCCGGTGGATATGCATAAGGAAGAAGGCGTCTCGGCCGCGCAGGTGGTACTAACCAAACTGCATGCGGGCGGCAAGTTCGATTCCAATAGTTATAAAGTGTCGGGCGGGTTGCACGGTGTAGGCGTCAGCTGCGTGAACGCCCTGTCGGAAGCTTTTCATCTGGAGATCTGGCGCGACGGCTTTACCTGGGAACAGGATTACGCCAAGGGCATTCCGCTGGCTCCGCTCGCCAAAGCGGGTAAAGCCGGCAAGAAAACAGGTACGAAGATTACCTTCAAGGCCGATCCGACGATCATGGACGCCACGAAGTACAACTTCGACACACTCTCGCAGCGATTGCGCGAGCTGGCGTTTCTCAACAAGGGCCTCAAGATCGTCCTCACCGATGAGCGCGAGGATCCGGTCAAGGCTCACGAATTCCAATTTGTCGGCGGTATCGCCGAATTTATCAAGCATCTGAATCGCGGCAAGTCCGTTCTACACGAAAAGCCCATTCACATTGAAGGTGAGCGGGAAATGCCGAACGGCGGCACGTTGACGATGGAAGTGGCTCTGCAGTACAACGACTCCTATAGCGAGTCCGTCTTCAGCTTCGCTAACAACATTAATACGGTCGACGGCGGATCCCATTTAAGCGGATTCCGTAGCGCATTGACGCGTACCATCAACGCCGCCGGTCAATCGGGCGGACTCTTCAAAGATGTAAAAGAGAATCTGAGCGGCGACGACGTGCGGGAAGGTCTTACCGCGGTGATCAGCGTCAAACTCCCGCAACCGCAATTTGAAGGACAGACCAAGGGCAAACTGAATAGCGATATTCAAGGCCACGTGGTCCAACTGGTGAATGAAAAGCTGGGCGAGTTCTTCGATAAGAACCCGGCTATCATGCGCAAGATCGTGTCCAAGGCAATTGATGCCGCACGCGCTCGGGAGGCCGCCCGCAAGGCTCGCGATCTCACCCGCCGGAAGGGTGCGCTGGATTCGGGAGGCTTGCCCGGTAAGCTCGCCGATTGCCAGGAGAGGGATCCGGAACGCTGCGAAATTTTTCTGGTGGAAGGCGAGTCGGTGGGTGGGACCGCGAAGGGCGGACGCGATCGCCGTTATCAGGCAATCCTGCCTTTAAAAGGCAAGATCCTGAACGTCGAAAAGGCCCGCTACGACAAGATGCTGGGGCATGAAGAAATTCGGGCGATGATTACCGCGCTCGGCACGGGTATTGGTAAAGACGATTTTGACCCGGCCAAGTTGCGCTACGGGAAGATCATCATCATGACCGACGCCGACGTCGACGGTTCGCATATCCGGACGCTGCTGCTAACGTTTTTCTTCCGCCACATGGGTGAATTAATCAAGCGCGGCCACGTGTATGTCGCGCAACCGCCGCTCTATTCCATCCGCAAGGGCAAGAGCGAAAAATACGTCAAGGATGACAAAGAATTGACGCGGGAAATCCTGCGCCGGGCGACGGAGAAGGTTCGGGTTGAAACAGGCGGCGACGATCCGCAAGTGATCGAACTTGGAGAACTACGCACCTTCCTGATGCAACTGGACGAATACCAGCAAATCTTCAAACGCCTGGAACGGCGACTTCGGGAAGCCCGCGTGGTTGAGGTACTGTCCGATATCTCGCTGCACATCGATACAAAGGCGGACTTCGCCGAAGAGGCGAACTTAAAGGCGCTGGAAACTGCCCTTCAGGCGGTGAAGCTGGATGCCACATTGCTTCGCGAAGAAGAACATTCTGCCTGGATGGTGTCATTCCGAGACCCCACCGGCGGTGCGCGCCTGATCAACTTAGATCTGGCGCAGCATCCCGAATATCGACGCCTGCGGTCGATGGCGAATCAATTGGCGAAGTATAATCGTCCGCCGTTTTCGGCCGTGAAAGACACTAGCCGGGAGACGCTCGGGAACTGGCGAGACTTACTGGCCTGGGTCCGAACGGAAGGCACGCGGGAAGTGGACGTGAAGCGTTACAAGGGTCTAGGTGAGATGGATGCCGAACAGTTGTGGTCCACCACCATGAACGCCGAGACGCGCACATTGCTCAGGGTGTCGATTGAAGATCTGGTGCAATGCGATCAAATCTTCACCACGTTGATGGGCGAAGACGTCGAAAGCCGGCGTCAGTTTATTGAAGAAAATGCCCTGGACGTTCGCAATTTAGACGTCTAATGGAATCTCTCGCGTCAGCGCTGGAACGACGCGAGAGCATTGTGGAAGGCCGTCGTCACGATGCCGCGCATTACCTGGCCGATCCGTCACTTCTCGTCAGCCGACGGCCCGTACATTCCCGGTACCGCGACGTCAAGTAACCGCAGATAGACGGTCAATTGGCCCCGGTGGTGGATCATATGGCTCAGCACTCGGCCACGAAGAAGGGCCTCGCGTGTCATTCCTACAGCTGGCAGCGTTGCGGCCAAATGATCGTCGCTCGATCCGGCGAGAGCCGCGCGGCCCGTCGCAATATTTGTATCAAACGCCTCCAACAAGTCCGACTTTGACGCTGCCTCAGGCATTTTCTTGGCCATGCCAGTCATAACAGCGGCTGCAAGACTCGGGAAGGCCGCCAGATGGTTAGCCAGCTTACCAAGCGTGGTCGATTTTTCGTGGGGCTTCCATCCAAACTTGTCCGTAGGCACGCATTCCAGCAGCTTGCGAGTGTTTGTCATTTCCTGATCGAATTCTGAGGTTAAAGCTTCGATGCGCATGCAGCTCCGGGGAGCATCATACTACGATTCCGTTTCGAAAACGGTAAGTTTTGAAACCTGCGGACAGCCCCGATGACTACACTTCCGTCGTCACACGTAAACGCGCTTAACCCGGGCACTAATTCCGCATAAAACACTGTAAGAAATCGTCCCCGCCACCCGGGCAATTTCCTGCGCGTCAATTCTGACATCCCCCTCCACGCCGAGAATTATCACCGCATCCCCCGGTTGGATCGCCGAGCAGTTGGTCACATCAATGGTAGTGAGATCCATCGAAACCGCACCGATGATCGGCGCCAATTGACCCGCCACGATCACCTTTCCGCGATTCGACAAGCGATGCGGAATTCCATCGGCATAACCCGCCGCCAATACTGCAATTCGCATCGGGTGCGTAGCCTTACAAATGCCGCCATAACCGATCAAGGCGCCCTGTGGAACGTCTTTCACGGATAAGACTGCGGCCTTCCAGGTCAGCGCCGGCGCCACATCGAGGATCACACCAGGCGCTTCACCACGAGCCGCCGAAACGTATCCGTACATCGCATGTCCGGGGCGCACCATGTTCCCCCATGCTTCCTTTCGTCCATAGGCTACGGGAATGCTACTCGACATGTGCACGAATTCCGGACTGATCCCGCCCGCGGATAGCGATTTGCGGACTTCGCTAAACAGCTCCAGTTGCTGGCTGGTCTGCCCGGTTGCGTAGTTCGCGGCAGAGGCAAAATGCGTCATCAAACCCTCCAGATGCACCGCCCGTGCTTCCTCAATAGCGGCTATGATTACGCCAGCGGAAGCACGGGTTCCCAGCCTGCCCATTCCACTATCGATCTTCAAGTGATAGCGGCCATCTCCGCCCCGGCGCGTTATTAACTCGTTCCATTCGGCTACGTCCGGCAATTGGTGAATAACGGGAGTCAACCGAAATTCGATCAAAGCATCGCGCTCGCCAGGAAGGAAATCCGCCATTACCAGAATTCGCGCGCGAATACCGGCCTGGCGTAAAACTATTCCTTCCTCGACGTTGCTTACGGCCAGCCAGCCGGCTCCCTCCGCTTCCAGAATGCGCGAAACCTCGACGGCGCCGTGGCGATACGCATCGGCCTTTACGACCGGCATCACTTCGACCTCAGGCCCGACCACATTGCGGATCGCCCGGTAATTCGCCGCGATCTGCTGGCGCGACACTTCCACCCACGATCGATGCACCACGGGAGGGCTGCTCATGGATTACCCCACCCTTTACGGCGCCGGCCGCTCGTGCGATTTTTGCAGCAGACTTTCATAAGAGGTGGTGACCGCTTCCCAACTGTATCGATCCTGGACGCGCTTCAGCGCCCGCTCGCGCCACGTATCGCGCGTCTGATCGGACATCCCAAGTATCAACCGCAGCGCATCGGTTAGGCTGTCCGGCGTGAACGGAACCCCGGCGCCGCCCGCAACTTCAGAGTTTTCCACGGTATCCAGATATAACGTAAGAGCGCCCCGGCCCATGGCTTCGATCAGCGCTGGATGCGTCCCGCCCACTTCGGTTGCGTGAATGTAAGCGAAGCAGTGGGACTGCAATTGTTGGTAACCGGATCCGTAAATCGCCCCCGGCAACACAACCCGCGGATCCCTCGTATCGCGCACGCGGCGGATGTAGTCTCCAGCGTAAGGGGCATCGCCGATGAGCGCCAGCTTCATCGTAGTATCCAGGCGTTCAAAAGCTTCCCTCACCAGCAACCCGTTATTCTCCGGCTCCATTCTGCTGACGTAGAGAAAGTACCGCCCGGGCTCCAAACCCAGTTCCCTAAGAACTTCCGTCGACTCCACCTTGCCTGTTTCGGCGCCATAAGGAATGAAGGTTGAGGTCTTGTGGTAACGCTCCAGATAATACTCTTCGATCTTCGCCGCATCGGTGATGATCTCGGTCGGGCAGAACGTCGCCAGCCACTCCGACATCAGGTACCAGGAGCGTGCCAGACGATTCCACTTCTTCCGCTTACGCTCCAGGCCGTCGACGTTCAGCGCTACAGGCATCCCGAACACGCGCGGCATCCAGGTGAATATCGCATTGGCCGCGTTGCAATACAACACGGCGTCTTGCCGATGGCTTAACAGGTGTAGAGTCGAGAGCGCGGTGTGCACGATGGTGTCGAGGTATTTGTGACGAATCGTGGGGAGGCTGACGAGCGAAACACCGCGATAAGTGGGCCCGGGGTAAGGCTCACGGCAATAAACGGTTACGTTGTGGCCGCGAGCTACAAGGCGCGTCGAGAGCTCTTCGGCGAACGTTTCGAATCCGCCGTAATGGGCCGGTATCCCGCGCGTACCAAGAATTGCGAAGCGGGACAACTTAGCGGCGCTGTGACAGCACCCGAGCCGAGGGCTTTTGCGCCGGATGGCTTACCGGTTCATACGAGAACCATTTCGCAATATATTCGTCGTCCACGCGCCGTCTTTCCATGATGATTCGCCGCTTGGCTAACACCCGTTTCCAGCTCCTGGCAAGATACCAAAATGCCTTTAACGAAGATTGCTCACGCAGAAGACAACACCCTACTACGACCACATCTCGCGCCGTGATGGACAACCAATTGTGCCAGTAGAGGTCGCCCGTCATATTCTTGATGCGCATCAGGTAGCGGTTCTTTACCGAGTGCATGTTGATCACCGGCGGCAAGGCCCGGCGATTTCCAGGTAATACATTGCGCACGTGATATCCGCGGGCATGCGGCGTATACATACAACGCCAGCCCAGCAGTTGAGCGCGCCAGGCGACGTCGGCATCTTCGCGATAGACAAAAAAATCGGGATCGAAAAACTCGTCGTTAATCGAAACATCGTCAATCATCGTTCGCCGGTATAAAGCCGCGGCGGCCGTGGCCCCGAACACGTACTCGAAATTTAAATAATGCCCGTTATCCACTTCCTGGCTGCCCCGGTCAAGGTGCCGCAGCATCGGCGTGAAGTAGATGCCGGTGGAATCCACCAGAGGCTTATCGGGAAGGTCGAAGGTGGCCAGAATGGAGAGGAGCTTGCCACATACGGTTCCCGTTTTTGGATCGCTCTGGCCGGCATCCACCAACGCCTGGATGAAGTTCGGTAGCAGCAGGACATCGGGATTCAGGGTCAGAATCCATCCCCCACTCGACAGTTGAATTGCCTGATTTTGGGCCGCCGCAAACCCGATATTTTTATCGTTATAAACAATCGTGCAAGCGCCTTCGAACTGCTCCAGAATGTCGGTCGTCCCATCGGTGGAGGCGTTGTCGACGATAATGATTTCTTTGCCGGAGCACTTCTGTGCCAGGACAGACTCGAGACATCGTTTGATGAATCGACCACTGTTGTAGGTCACGATTGTTACGGAAACCGTATCGGTATAGGACATGCAAATAGACTTGAGCCTACTCCTCAAAACGTAGTATGCATCGCGGCCGCGCTTCTGACACACTTAGCACTTACGCACCGCGCACTGACACCGCCGGACGATTTATACACTCGCCCCTGCTGGTTTCGCCCCATCTGCCGCGCCCATCCCCCTGGGTGCCGAGAATAGGCAACTGACCGCGTAAAGTATTACTCTGCTGAAGGCCTTAACTGGTGCAACATTCCGTTCCAAAATCACCCCTACAACCATCCGTGGCAAAGATGCCAGGACCACGGCTGCGCACACAGCCTTGTAGTAACCCGCCCGGAAGTGCTTTGCGGCATATCTTAGAAGGCTAACATACCAAAACACCTTGCGGCATTCCGAAGACATCCGATTCACCGAATGACCACCCGCATGCCGCGCCACCACATTAGGGAAATACTGTATCGCAAATCCCAGTCTCCGCGTACGGGCGCAGAAATCCGCGTCCTCAAACCAGACCGGATAAAAGCTTTCATCAAAGCCCCCAGCCTGACGCCAAACATCGCGCCGGAAACATAGAAAAGCGCCCGCCGGTTGTTCCACTTCGCCCGGCAATTCGCTATCTCGATCTATATAGCGGTATCGCAGGTTTACCGGATTCCAGGGAAGCAGGCTATTAATCCCCAGCACCTCAAAGATCAGTGTCCAGGGGGTGGGAAATCGACGTAGCGAAAATCCCCTTTGCGCGCGTCCGTTAGAGTCAACCAGCTTTCCGGCCGCAAGCCCGGCTCTCCGGCACCCTTCAATCATCGGCGCGAGATCCGTCAGCACGATGGCGTCCGGATTCAGCAATAAGATGACATCCCCCTCCGCGGCCTGGACAGCTTGGTTTACCCCACCGGCGAAACCCAGATTCCGCCCATTCGCGATCAGCGTCACGGACGAATGCCGGCGGATGGCTTCGACAGTTCTATCGGTGGAGGCGTTGTCGACTACGATCACGTGAACGCCCCGGTCCGCCAGAGCATCCAAACAGGGCCCGATTTCGCTCTCCGAATTGAATGTCACGACGACTACGTCGACAGAGGTCATCTAGCGTCGACCTCGGGCCGTCCCGCGAGCGCGAAGTAGAGAGTCCAATACAAATTAAACCCAGTGAGTTGTTGCAGGTCCCAAATCTCCCGCTCGCTCTTCATCACGATGGTTCGCATTATTTCTATATCGCCCGGAAAGCCAGCGATGTCGCGCCTGAGACGGAAACCTTCCCACTTCCCGCGCAGGAACGCTCTCCCGGCCCCATGCCGGAACGCCACGATACCCCATAGCAACTGGCCAACCAGCACCGGCCACCAAAAAGCGCCGCGTAAGTATTTGCGATACAAGAATATCTGATTACGGGAGATCCGCCGGACTGTGTCGTTATTCCACGCCCCCAGAGTCCCACTACCCACATGGATGGCTTCGGCAGCCGGAACATACCAGCCATCCAAGCCCACTCTGGCACAGCGCATTCCGAAATCAACGTCTTCTAAATAGGATTCAAAGCGGGAGTCCAGTTCGCCCACTTTGCGGAATAGCTCGTGACGAAATAGAGCGGCGGTTAGCGGCACGAAAGTGATTCGCCTTTTCATCGTCCATACAGGCCCATCCATCCGGCCGTTTCCACATCGCCAGGCGCACCCGCCGCGGGAAATCGCGTCAAAGGAACCGTCGATCCGGCTTGGACTCGCGGCCTTCAGTAGCTTGCCCGTAGCGAACCAGCCGCCGTCTTGTTCCAACGCAAGCACCAGTTCCTCCAACCATTTCGGCTCAAAGGTGACGTCGTTGTTAACGATCGCTAACAGCTCCGTCTTACACTCGGCCACCCCGCGATTCACCGCCGCCGCGAACCCGGCATTCCGGCCCATAAGTATCACTCGCGCGCCCGCTTGTTCGGCCAAGTCTACAGAATCGTCCTCCGAGCCGTTATCGACGACCAATATCTCCGCGATTGGATAGCTTTGGGCGGCCAAGTGTTTCAGCACATTAGCGAGTAGATCCCGCCTATTCCAATGCGGAATTACGATCGTCACCTCAGGCATCGGGCGATTTTCGGGCTTGAAACCGTTTTTTCAACAGGAAGAGTAAGTTATGAATCCCATCGCGCCAAGGATTCAGTTTGATTTCCCCCAGCCGCGATGAGTATTGGATGGATATCTCCGCAAAACGGACCGTGGGGCTTTTCAAAGCTTCAATTTTGATCTCTTCGGAAAACGCCATACTGTCAGAATCAAGCCGCATGCCTGACAGAATGCTGCGCCGAAATACCCACATCCCGGACTGCGAATCGCGTACCCAGCGGAAGAACAGGATCGACATCGCGATGGAGAGCACAAAGTTTCCGAACTTGTGCTTGAAGCTCATCGCCCGGCGATCACGAACTGGAAAGCGGGAAGCGTTCAAGAAATCGACTTCCAGGTGTAGGAGGGCTTCCAAGAGGTAGGAAATCGCATCCGGCGGATAGCTGTGGTCGCCATCCAGAGTGATGATGATGTCTCCGGTTGCTTGCGCGAATCCTCGTTTATAGGCCCGCCCATAGCCGCGTACGCCTTCGCGAATCACCAACGCCCCAAAACTGGCGGCGACGTCCGAAGTTCTGTCAGTGGAACCGTTATCGACGACAATGGTTTCGTCCACGAATTCCGGCATTCGCCGTAAAACCCGTTCGATTCCTTGCTCCTCATTGAGGCACGGGATGATCACAGTGATTTTTTGACTCTTATACATCGGAATTGACTAGGATAGCCAATTACCCGTTGTTGCCCCAGAAGAATCCTCGCAATCCGTCTATTTGCTGATTGCCGCCGTCTTGTTTTCATGACAGGCGTTATGCTGAAGAGGATGAAAGCTTTCCCCACCGTGTTCGTTTGCCTGGCGTTTTTAGCGAAGGCGGCCAACGTCACGCCCCCCAATCCGGCATTGCTGAAGGTGCAGGCGGTATACATGCTGCCCATGGGAAACGGCTTTGATCAGTACATTGCTAATCATTTGATCCGCTCCGGTCTCTTCCAGATCGTCACCGATCCGCAGAAAGCGGACGCGATTTTCACCGATCATATCGGCGAGTCCTTTGAGGCAAAACTAAAAGATCTGTATCCTCCGCCTGCCCCTCCCAAGAAGGAAGAGGACAAAGACAAGGATAAGAGTAAAGATAATTGGGACCCCGCCAAAGAGACCACCGCTAAGTTAACGTCTTTTTCGCGGGGCCGGGGAATGGTGTTCCTGATCGACAGAAAAACGCACACGGTTCTGTGGTCAAATTACGATCCGCCCAAAAATTCCCAAACTAAAACCTTGGATCAAACAGCCGCGCGGCTGACGAAACGGCTCGAGCGGAGCATCAAGGGCCCTCCAGCCGGCGCTTCGAACTAAGCGATCCAAAATTTCTTCAGAACCGATTGTTTTGATCATCAAGGTGGCAGGTCCACTGATATTGTCGATGAGAAATTGCTGCCGCTTCCACGCCAGGTCCAGGACCTAAGCTCGATGATCGAACGATCAACCCCTGTATAATCCCCTTTTCGCACAGCGCGGGTGATTTGGGTTACACGACCGACGCGGCCACATTGGTGCGGACGGCATACCTGCTCGCCGACTCGATTCGTGCTTCCGCTGCGCGGATCGCTCTCAACACTCTTCGGCCGGAAGCGTTTTTGTGTTACCTGCGTCATGATTATCACCGTCAAGTCTTTCCTTTGCGGATTTGGGAGTTGCCGAAAACGGATCCCGTAATCGATTTGCGGCTCCTCAAAGATTGCAATTTCATACCCTCCACCGTCATCTTTTCATCATTGGCTTCGTTTTGTACGCCAGCACAATCGCACTGCCGCTGTCGATGCAAACACTTCTAGGCGCGCTACTGGATCAATCCCTGGCCTTCGCATCGATCACCCGCGAGCGATGGCAGGCGTTTATCGACCCCTTCCGGATACTGGCCGATGGCTGTTGTTCCACTGGCGTTCCTGAGGAAAAAAACTGCGCTCCATACCGGCGAAATTCATATAGATTAGCGTATTGCGCTAAATTAGTAGCCTGCGGAACACCATATCGCGGTCAGTGCAAGAAGTTGCCGTGACGTTCCCGCACGAGGGTCCGTCGAAATGTTAAGCGTTTCCCCTCACCACCCGATAAGGAGTTTAAGAATGCGCTCGCTACTCTCGCTCGCCGCCATTTGCGTGCTGGCTCCCTGTATCGCTTTACCTCAGCAGAAAGTCGCTGTGGTGGAAGGCATCACCGAATATTCCTTTCCGAACGGCTTGCGTGTCCTGCTATTTCCAGACCCCTCGAAGCCTTTGATTACCATCAATATTACGTATAACGTTGGCTCGCGCCATGAAAATTACGGAGAAACCGGCATGGCGCACTTGCTGGAGCATATGCTGTTTAAGGGGACGGAAAAGCATCACGATGTAGCCAAGGAAATTGGCGATCATGGCGGGCGCTTCAACGCCAGCACTTTTTTCGACCGGACGAATTACTTCGAAATCCTGCAGGCCAGCGATGAAAATTTGCGCTGGGCGCTGGAAATGGAAGCGGATCGAATGTTGAATTCGCGAGTGTCCAGGAAGGATCTGGACAGCGAGATGACTGTCGTCCGCAACGAATTCGAGCGCGGTGAGAACAACCCCACCTCGATCCTGGAAGAGCGGGTCCTCTCGACGGCCTACCTTTGGCACAACTATGGCAAGTCGACCATTGGCGCCCGCGCCGATATTGAAAACGTTCCGATTGAGAGGTTGCAGGCGTTCTACCACAATTACTATCAGCCCGATAACGCGACGCTAGTGGTAGCGGGAAAAATCGACGAAACAAAAACCCTCGCCCTGATCAAGGAATATTTCGGTTCGCTTCCAAAACCGACGCGCAAACTACAGGTCACCTACACGCAGGAGCCGACCCAGGACGGTGAACGCACCGTTACGCTGCGACGCGCCGGAGGAATTCAGGCGCTGGGCGTGGCGTATCACGTGCCGGCGGGGTCCGATCCGGATTATCCAGCGGTGGAAGTCTTGAATGCCGTTCTATCCGAGAATCCTTCGGGACGTCTGTATAAGGCGCTGGTGGAAAGCCGGATGGCGGCCTCGGTGAGTGGGGAAGGCTATCAATTGCGTGAGCCGGGAATCGTCTATATAAGGGCCGAGGTCCCCTTGGATAAATCGCTCAAGGCCGTCCGCGACACGATGCTATCCACAATCGAAGGGGTTATTAAAGAGCCGCCCACGAAGGATGAGGTAGAACGCGCGCGTACTGCGCTTCTGAAGCAGATCGAGCTGGGTTTGAATAATTCGACGGGGATTGGGCTGCAATTAAGCGAATGGTCTTCGATGGGCGACTGGCGGCTGCTGTTTCTGTTTCGCGACCAACTGAAAAAGGTCACCGCGGAGGATGTTCTGCGGGTTGCCAAGGCGTACTTCCGCGATAGCAATCGGACGATCGGTGAATTCATTCCGGAGACCAACTCGCAACGGGCGGAAATTCCAGCGCCACCCGATGTCGCCGCTTTGGTGAAGGACTACAAAGGTTCGGCTGTAATCGCCCAAGGGGAAGCTTTCGATCCTTCACCGGCGAATATCGATGCCCGAACCAAGCACGCAACGCTGCCTTCCGGTCTGAAGCTGGCCATGCTCTCGAAGAAGAATCGCGGCGCGGGCGTGAATGCGCTGATCGTCTTACACTTCGGAGATCTTAAGAGTCTGCAAGGACGATTGATGGCCGCGCAGTTCACATCGAGGATGCTAATCCGCGGCACCAAGGAACATAACAGGCAACAGATTCAGGATGAACTAAATCGACTAAGAGCTCGCCTCAACGTCACCGGCGGAGTAAGCAGCATGAGCTTGACGATCGAGACTGTTCACGAGAATTTACCGGCCGTGCTGAAGCTGGCGGCTGAAATTTTACGTGAACCGTCATTCCCCGATACAGAGCTGGAACAGATTCGCCTGGCGACACTCGCCCAGGCCACAGCTCTAAAAACCGAGCCGCAACCGGTCGCCGCCAATGCGTTCGCTCAACATGAGTATCCTTATCCAAAGGGCGATCCGCGCGCCACGATGAGCTTCGACGAGGAAGCCGAGGCGGCCAAGAAAGTGACACTGGAAGAGGTTAAGAAATTCTATGCCGACTTCGCGGGCGCCTCCAGCGCGGAGATGACTGTGGTCGGAGACTTCGATCCCGCCGAAGTTCAAAAACTTGCCGGCGATCTTTTAGGGAATTGGAAGAGCCCGGCTCCGTACGCGCGAATTACTCGTCCATGGCAAAAAATCACGCCAGTGAATAAGATGATCGAGACTCCGGATAAGCAAAACTCCATGTTCTTCGGCGGGACGCGGATCAACATGGCGGATGACGATCCGGATTATCCGGCGATGATCTTCGCAAATTTTATGATCGGCCAAAGCCCCAGCTCTCGGTTGTTTTCACGAATCCGCGAGAAAGACGGGTTATCCTATGGGACGGGTTCGTTCATGAACGCCCAGCCCCAGGAGCAAAATACCAGCTTCGGTGTGTTCGCAATCTGCGCGCCGCAAAATATCTTGAAGGTCGAAGCGGCTTATCAGGAAGAAATCCAACGTGCAATCAAGGACGGATTTCCCGCCGATGAAGTGGAGAAATCGAAGACTGGCTGGAAGCAACTGCAGGCAACCAACCGGTCCCAGGATGCAGCGTTGACCCGTGAACTGGCCCTCAACGAACAGTTCGGCCGAACGATGGCGTGGGATGCGACGTTCGAAGCTCGCGTGCTCGCCTTGACGCCAGAGCAGATCAGCGCCGCTTTCCGTAAGCATTTCAAGCCGGAAGAGGTAAGTTTATTTAAGGCGGGCGATTTCAAGAAGGCTGGAATTACAAAATAACCGTTCATCGCGTTTACGTTTGGAAGCCCCGTTTGCCAGCAGGCGCGGGGCTTTTTTCGTTCTGACGCCGGTATCCTTACTCTTCGATCCGCGCGGATTGATATCACACAATTGCACTGCCGCCCGATAAGAATGTTGGGAGAACAGAATGTTTGCAATTGTAGGGATCGTCATCGTGATCGGTGCCATCATCGGTGGTTACTTGATGGAGCACGGGCAGTTGATGGTGCTGATGCAGCCCGCGGAACTCGTCATTATCGGAGGCGCGGCCCTCGGCACCCTTCTAATTGCGAACCCGCTCGGCGTGGTAATGAAGATCTTCAAGGGGCTGATGAGTATCCTTGGCGGTAGCCAATTTACATCCACCTTCTACATCGAAACCTTGAAGATGATGAACGATCTGTTCACCTATTCCCGGAAGAATGGCGGCTTGATCAAGCTGGAGACGGACGTCGAAGAACCCGAGAAAAGCACAATATTTACGAAATACCCCAAATTCCTCAAAAATCATCACGCGGTGCACTTCGTCTGCGATACCCTGCGCATGGCCATCACCGGCGGAATCGGACACTTTGAGCTCGATCAGATGATGGAGCTCGACATGGAGGTTCACCACCACGAAGTTACCGTTCCCGTGAGCGCACTCAATACAGTCGCCGATGCTTTACCGGGCTTGGGTATCGTAGCGGCGGTGCTGGGCGTGGTTATCACGATGGGTTCGCTCGGCGGACCACCGGAAGAAATTGGACATAAAGTCGCGGCGGCCCTGGTCGGGACTTTCCTGGGGATTCTTCTGTGCTACGGTTTCCTCGGCCCCCTGGCATCGAACCTGACAAAGATGAACGATGCCGAAGGTGATTACTATCGCTGTTTGCGAATGGGCGTGATCTCGTTTGTTCGAGGGGATGCGCCTGTGTTGGCGATTGAATTTGCGCGGCGCAGTATTCCTTCCGATGTCCGGCCGTCGTTCAAGGCGGTAGAAACAGCTTGCAAAGGCGGAACCGGAGCGGGAGCCTAGGCTATGAGCACCAAACCACCCATCATCATAATCAAGAAGAAGGGCGGCCATGGCGGCCATCACGGTGGAGCGTGGAAGGTCGCCTACGCGGATTTTGTCACCGCGATGATGGCGCTGTTCATCGTTTTATGGCTCATGAACGCCAGTCCCGAAACGAAGAAAGCCGTCAGTGTGTACTTCAACGACCCAACCGGCCGCGGTAAGGAAACGGGCAGCGGAATGGCGGGCACCGGCGAGAGCGTCGCCGTGAAGAAGGACGACATGAATCAGTTGAAAGAGAAACTAGAGGCGGCCATGAAGCAACTCCCCGAGTTTCCGAAACTGAAAGACCACATGACTCTGACCGTGACAGGCGAAGGTTTGCGCATCGAGCTTCTGGAGAGCGAGTCCGGTGTGTTCTTCGAAAGTGGGAGCGCGCGCCCTAGCGCCGCCGGAGAAGAGATTATCCAGCTATTTGCGAAGGAACTCGGCAAGTTGCCCAATTCGCTGCTGATAGAAGGGCATACCGATTCCCGCCCATTCAACAGGGAAGGATACGGGAACTGGGAGTTATCGGCGGATCGGGCCAATGCCGCGCGCCGCGTTATGCAGAACAATGGAGTTCGGAGCAATCAAGTAGTCCAGGTACGCGGATTCGCCGATCAACAACTTCGCAAGGTAGATGATCCGGAAAGCGCTTCGAACCGCCGTATTTCCGTTATCGTCCGTTATCAGACAGCAGTCCCGGGCTCGAAAGGCGATCAGAAAGCGGAAGCGAGCGGACCCACAACTGGGAAACCAGCAGATCATGCGCCACACGCTCCTCCCGCAGAAGCCGGAAAGCATGTTGAGTAAGAATTGGGCCATAGTCGGGAAGCCGGTCTACCTGCAGATTCGCGGTTAGACGAAAAAACCGATAGAGTATCGCGATCCAAGCTTTGGTGCGCACTGAGGCGATGCCGGCACCCGTTGCGTGCCGGAATTCCGAAACGATCCAGAGGGCGTCGGCCTGCGTAGCGGCGGCAACCTTAGCGATCAGCGTCCGGAGTTGTTCGTTCGTAAAACAATCCAGGAAGAAGTGGGTTGCAACCAAGTCATATTCCGCATCCCGATATTGCCAATGCATCGCGTCAGCATGATAAAACTGTACGTTCGCGGTTTTACTAATGCGCTGGCGGGCGAGAGCAAGCATCTTGGCGCTGCCATCGATATAGTCAATTCGCATACCGGGATGGCGGGCGGTCAACGTCGCGAGGAAGCGCCCATCTCCGTCCCCGAGGACCAGCGCCCGTTGTCGGCCGGATAGGTCGCCTAAATATCGGCTCCGGCGGCGTTCCAATTCACGGCCGAAGGCTCCATATTCCAGCCAGCGATAGGAACGGGCGATCCTATCGAAACTCATTGTCAAGCTACCGCGCGACAAAAGGCAGCAGGACCGCCGGACTCAGCAGAACCGCATCGGCCAACACACGCAGAGCATCGCTCGATAGCTTGTGCCAGAATCGGTCAAGCACGAAAAACCCCGTGGCGCTCAAAGCCACGGCGATGCAGATCGGTTCCGGAACGCGCGTCTCGGGAATCAGCATAGCCCACGTGGCGAGGCCGAGCGCGATTGTTCCCACCCGGGTCCCGATCCATAGTGTCGATCGATGGAGCACATTGCTCTGCGCGCGCAAGCGCCGCCGCCATTCCCAGTATTCGATAGCCGTGCAATTGATCCAGCAAAGCGCGAAAAACAGGAAGAATCCCCCGCCAATCCGCTGGTCATCCGACCAAATCGCAAGGAACGTTCCGATGGCAAACAGCAAGCTCACCATCAGTTCTTTCGGACAGTATTGCCGTAGCCGATCGGGCATCAGATGGATCACGCCAAGATACAGCCCGACGCCCAGAAGAAGGATAATTCCCGCCCGGAACATCCGAGGCGCCAAATGTGTCCAGGAAAGCCAAGCTGTGTTGAGTAGCACGACGCCGACCATACCGATCAAAATCTTGCGATGCCGGCGATGAAATTTATGCCGGGGTGATTCGCGCTGGGGATCCTGCGTAAATCTAGTGTCGAATAACCGGTCAGCCGCGTAAATCAGCCACACGCACCCAGCAAGTACAGCGGTCGGTGCAGCGTCCAACTCAACCCTCCGGCATCGCGCAACGAAGACCTGCCAGAGTACCGCAATCAAGGGCGCGTCCAGATTCAACAGGTTCAGCCAAAGCCAAGGTTGGATAGTTCGGCGCACCGTTAGAATATTATTTCTTGAAAAACCACAACCAGAAATACTGTTCGCCCGCGCCGTGACGATAACGCGGTTCAAAGCCGCAGCGGTAAGCCATCTCAACTGCCTGCTGCTCGGAAAAAGGAACACCCAGCCACGTATCGTCGGGACTCGTTTTCAACGTCGTATCGCCCTGCACCTGGAACTTGAAAAGACGGCCCGGGCGCAACAAACGGCTGACTTCGCTCACGTAACTCTCAATCACGTCACGGCTGGGGATATGCTGAAAAACGATCGTAGAAAAAGCAAAGTCGAATTGAAGATCGCCAAGAACGGAAAGATCTTTGCCGTTGTTCTGATACACGAAAGCATTCGGTCGGTCGGCGAGAGCGTCCTTTGCCTGGCGGATCATCTCGCCGCTGACGTCTACTCCATGCACCTCACCGAACATTTTGCTGAACGCCCGAGTAACTCGTCCTGCCCCGCATCCAATCTCCAGAACGCGCATTTGCTCCGGCCGCATTCCCTGGCAGACATTAGTGAGATCGGTGCAGACTTCTTCGGCTAATGTCCGTTCTCCCGACAGGAAAAATTCGTCATCGCTCCAGTCCTTCTTGGCCGTGTTGACGTAATAACGAGCATTTTCGAGAGCCCGCTCGTCCCACTCCCGCTTCATTCGTTCCAATTGGTCTGGCGGAATTTGGCTTTGCATTTACAAGTCTGTTTTGGTGGACGGCGCGGGGATCGAACCCACGACCTCGGCGTTGCGAACGCCGCGCTCTCCCAACTGAGCTAGCCGCCCACATGGAGGCATGCGGACAACCCAAGTTTACCACGCTGAAATCTCGAGATCGCGACGGGCTGATACCATGAACTAATGGTTCTCTCGGATGTCGATATCAAGCGCTACATCGAGTTAGGGAAGATCAAGATCAGTCCCGATCTCCCCCCTGACCAGTTCGGAAGTTGCTCGGTCGATTTCCGCCTTGGCAACGAATTTAGCGTATTCGAACACAGTCGAAATCCGTACATCGATTTGCGCGAGAAAATCGCCATCCAGGATCTAATGAGTACCGTCATGGTGCCTTCCAGCGAGGCCTTCATCCTACAACCGCGAGAGTTCGTTTTGGCGATTACCGAGGAGCATTTGGAGTTGGATGACGATGTCCTTGGTCGGCTGGAAGGGCGCTCGAGTTTAGGCCGCATCGGAATCATCGTTCACGGCACCGCCGGCCTTTTCGATCCAGGCTGGCGCGGTAAAGCAACGCTGGAATTAAGCAATCTTGGCCGCATGCCAGTCGCCCTCTATCCTGGAATGCGCATCTGCTCATTCACCTTCGAACAGCTGTCTTCGCCAGTTTCCGTTCCGTACTACAAGAAGGCCAGCAACAAGTACGCCGGTCAGAGTCGTCCACTCGCCAGCAAGCTTGCAGGCGACATCAACAATTAACGGCCAGACGATCCGAAGCCGCCCGCGCCGCGCACGGAGTCTCCTAAGTCAGCTTCAGACCATTCGATTGCCTCGTATCGGGCGATCACAATTTGTGCGATCCGATCGCCCTTTTCCATCACATATTCGTTAGCACCTAAATTCAACAGAATCACCTTGATCTCGCCCCGATAGCCAGGGTCGATGGTCGCTGGGCTATTGGGAATGGTGATCGAATGCTTCAGCGCCAAGCCGCTGCGAGGCCGGATCTGGGCTTCGAAACCCGATTGGAGCTCGATTGCCAATCCCGTCGGTACCAGCTTCGGCACTCCGGGCACAAGCGTAGTTTGCTCCACAGCGCGCAGGTCCATCCCGGCGTCTTCACTCGACCCGTGGGCGTATTCCGGCAGCACAGCATCGGCATGTAATTTCTTAATCGCGATTCTCATGGAACCCGCTATGATAGCGCGCGGGTTATCCTACAAGATCCATGCCACGCGTGTTCACCGTTGCGCCGATGCCAGCCGAAAAGTCGGCCTACGCGCTGGCCCGCTACAGCCGCTCGCCTGACTCGATAGCGAAATCAATCGAGTGGGTGCGTTCGCATGATTCCGCAAAGTTCCTCGAGAGCTTTTATTTTCAATACGGCCACGCGTCTATTGCCGACCTTGGTCACGTCGTTGTCTGCTTTGAAGGTGTCTCCGAACTTGCCGCGACTGAGATTGAAGATGAGCAACTGTGGGATGGGCAAGCTCGCTCTTCGCGCTATCAGGATTTCTCTCGCGGGGGATTTGTCACGCCGCCTGGGCTCGACGCGGCGCAGGCCGATCTTTATGAAGTAGCCGCCAACAAGTTGCTGGCCGCCTATGGCGAAATGCACCGTCTGATGGTGGCGGATCTCTCAGATCGTCTGCCGCGCCCTGACGATATGAAGCCCGACGCCTACGCGCGTAACATTGCCGCGCGGGCGTTCGACGTCGCCCGCTACTTTCTATTCTTTGGTATTCCAACCGGCGTCGGCCAAGTCACCAGCATCCGTACACTGGAGAAGCAGGTGCGCCGCTTGAAGTCCTCGACCTATCGGGAACTCGTCGAGATAGGCGATGAGATTGCCGCGGCATGTGCTGCTCCGCCTGCATGCTCGTTCGATGAGCGGATTCCAGCGGAGCCAGTTGCGCCAACACTCGCAAGGCATGTGGAGGCCGACGCTCATATGATTGCCTCACGCCGGGATGTTCGGTTGTGGGCGGCGCAGAATCTACCGCCGGCACAAGGTATCGGGGCTCCCCGCGTCGATCTCCTGCGTCCCGATAACACCGAAGCCGATATTGTGGCGACCCTTCTTTACCCGGTTACCGATCGGCCATTTCGCGAACTCTACCACATCGCTAGCGAGTTCAGCGCTGCGCAACGGGCCGAGCTAATCGACGTCGCGCTGCAGTCTCGCGATCGCGGCGAGATGCTCCGCAATTTTCGTGGCGGCCCTTACGTGTACGACATGACCATCGACATCGGCGCGTATCGCGACATGCACCGCCATCGACGCTGCCAGCAATTCCGGCAGGATTACACAAACAAGCTTGGATGGGAAACGCCGCCTCTTGTGATCGAAGCGGGATTCGATTCTCTATACGCGAACATCATGCTTGAGGCTTTCGACGCATTCGCATTCCTGCCGTCGCCGTCGTCGCATTACCTGCTACCGTTTGGTACACGCTCGCGCTTTTTGTTTAAGATGGATTTCGCGGAAGTGGAATACATTTCCCGTTTGCGAAGCGGCGTCAAAGGGCACTTCAGTTATCGTCAAATCGCCTGGGAAATGAAGCTCCGCATGGATGAGCTTGAACCTTCGCTAGGCCGTTTGATCGAAGCGACACCGCCCTGGGTGGAAGATCCATTGAAACGATAAGACGAGTAGTCACTCCGCCGATGGCAAAGCGTTCACCAAATACTGATACGGATTGAGTGGAACGCCTTTCCACCAATGCTTATCGGCTTCCAGTTGATGGATTTCAAAATGAAGATGTGGGGCAGCAGCGTTGGCGTTACCCGTGCTTCCCACGAAGCCAATTACATCTCCACGGCGCACAGTCATACCTTCCGTAAGCCCATCCGCGTAACGATCCAAATGAGCGTAGTAATAGCAGTATTCTTCGGAAGGATCGAAATGATAAATAGTGATGCCGCCCGGCTTGCTTAGGAACAACTTTACAATCTTCCCATCATTCACCGCAAGAATCGGAGTTCCGCGCGCGGCCATAATATCCGTTCCTTCATGCTTGCGCTTTCCATCGCGCATCTGGTCGAACGTATCTTGAATATCCGAAGCTTTCAAGCCTTTCATGGGGAGAGAAATTTGCAGAGGCGTCGCGGCGGCAACATTAATTATTCTTGCGGATGCGGTCGGAGGCGCGGAAGGAAGGCCTCTGGAAGGCGCGATGTAGAAGATAGCGGCACTCAACATCACTATTCCGCACAGTACAAGGATCTGATGGGATTTGGCCATGGCGTGCTATTGCTCGAACAGAATCGGTGTGCCCCGTGCAAGGGTCTTCGATAATTCGAGCGCATCCCAATTCGTCAAGCGGACGCAACCGTGTGATTGCGCGTGCCCGATAGCACCGGGAGCGGGCGTACCATGAATCCCATAATTTTTTCGCGATATTCCAATCCACACTACGCCCACTGGATTTTTTGGCCCTGGCGCAAGTTTAGCTCTGCTTTGGGTGGCATCGGCATCCCAAAACAACTCGGGGTTGTAGAAGTACGCCGGATTCGCAAGGATGGTCGTTACTTTCCATTTGCCAAGCGGCAGAGGATCATGTTCGCTTCCGATGCTGGCGGGGTACTGCGCCAGTATCTTTCCTCCGGCATCGAGCGCGCTGACCGTCCCTTTGGATTTACTTACTACGACCGACGCTGTCTTCGCGCTCATATCGCCCTCAAAATTCGGAACCATGATCTCCGTATCCAACTCGTCAAAGTGTTTGCCCGGATTTAATTTGTGCAAAAGATCGGGGTTGGAATGGAATCTCTCACCAAGTTCCTGGTCGATCGACTCGTAATTAAGTTTGGGCAGCTTCGCTTGAGCCGTCAGATCATCGGGAATCTTTTCAAAAGGGCCCGCCAAATCATCCTTGGTAATGCGATATGCAATCAGGGCCGGTCCAGGATCGGCACTAAGAGCTTTCCACGTTGTGAGATCGACGTTTCCGCTGAGAGGAATTTCTCGAGAGCGCTGAAATCCTATGACTGAACCATGAAGATTAGTTCCGGGAAACCCATCGATCTCGCCCACCGAAAACTTGGCTCGCCCCAACAGAATTTGAGCGCGCACTACAGCCGCGCCAGAGGATTTGCTGGTGACAAACTGTTTGATTCCGGGGTCATTTACATTAGACACGTTGACGGGAATCGTCCGCTGGACCGCGGCGCGCGCCTTTACAGGCCGGTGCTTGGCTTTAGTGGATGAACCTTGAAATAGAAGTAGAGCAAACGAAAACAGAGTCAAGCCCAGCATGAGTGAATCCCTCAATCTATAGAAGACTTTCGCTGGAAAACGTTTCGATGCCGGTCTCGGCTAAACTGGATTCTACCTAACCGGTCAATGAAGACTACACTCTTTTCCATCGCGTTCATGATCACCTCCGTCACCCATCTACTGGCCGACAACGACGCCACACGCTGGGAAAAGCAGGCGCACGCAATCACGATCGTTCGGGATGATTGGGGCATCGCCCACATTTATGGCAAGACCGACGCCGATGCGGTATTCGGCGCTTTATATGCCCAGGCTGAAGATGATTTCAACCGCGTTGAGACGAACTATCTAAACGCGATGGGGCGGCTGGCGGAGACCGAGGGAGAGTCTAAGATTTATCAGGACCTGCGGATGAAGCTCTTCATTGACGCCGCCGATTTGAAGAAGCAATATGCGGCCAGCCCGGCATGGCTGCGAAAGTTGATGGTTGCGTTCGCCGATGGCCTGAATTACTACCTCTATAAACATCCTGAAGTGAAGCCGCGAGTGATCCAACGATTCGAACCATGGATGGCGCTCTCTTTCACCGAAGGCAGTATCGGCGGCGATATTGAGCGCGTCGACCTTACCCAACTCGCGAAGTTTTATGGCGGGTCCAGCGTCGCGCAATCGCGGGAACAACCCTACCCGAAAGAACCAACCGGATCGAATGGAATCGCCATCGCGCCCTCCAATACCGCAAGGCATCACGCGTTGCTCTTAATCAATCCGCACACTTCGTTCTTCTTTCGGTCTGAGTTGCAGATGGTAAGTGGCGAAGGCCTGAATGCCTATGGGGCCGCGACGTGGGGGCAGTTCTTTATTTATCAGGGATTCAATGCAACTGCGGGTTGGATGCACACCTCAAGCGGCGTCGACGCAGTAGATGAATATCTTGAAACCGTGCAGAAGAAGGGCAGCCACTTCATCTATAAGTACGGCAACGAAGAACGGCCAGTCACTGAGTCTAAAATCACGGTGCATTATAAATCTGATCACGGAATGGCCGAAAAGCAATTTACTGTGTATCGCACGTTTCACGGGCCCATCATCCGCGACGTGGGTGGAAAGTGGGTGAGCATCCGACTGATGCAAGAGCCCATCAAGGCGCTGACACAGTCCTACACGCGCACCAAAGCGAAGGACTACAAGGAATTCCGGCGGACAATGGAACTGAAGGCGAATTCATCGAACAACACAATTTTCGCCGATGCCGAAGGCACCATTGCTTATTTCCACGGCAACTTCATTCCCAAACGCGATACGAAATTCAATTGGACCCAACCCGTGGATGGCAGCGATCCGGCAACCGACTGGAATGGGCTGCTGGCGGTGGACGACGCGCCAAACCTGCTAAACCCGAAGAGCGGTTGGTTGTATAACTCAAACAATTGGCCGTGGTCGGCCGCTGGCTCAAGCAGCCTGAAAAGGGAAGATTATCCGGCATATGTTGAGAGCGGCGTCGAATCCGCCCGGGGTCTGCATGCGATCCGTGTTCTGGAGAACACCAAAAACTTTACGCTCGATTCCCTGATTGCGGCTGCCTATGATAGCTATCTGCCATGGTTCGACAAACCGCTTCCAGCATTGATTAAAGCTTGGGACGCGGCGTCCCCCAACAATCCGTTGAAGGCGAAACTGGCGGAGCAGATTGACGACCTGCGTAAGTGGAATCGCCGTTGGGCGGTGTCATCGGTTCCGACATCGCTGGCGGTCTATTGGGGCGAAGATCTTGAGAAAAGAATAAGAGTCGACGCGCGGAAGGCCGGCGTCTCCGCGGATGACTACATCGCTAGCCAAACACAGCCGGAGCAGTTACTACGATCGCTTTCAGCGGCCAGCGACAAACTCACGGCCGACTTCGGGACATGGAAAACGCCATGGGGTGAAATCAACCGTTTCCAGCGGCTGACGGGAGATCTGGTCCAGTCATTCAACGATGCCGCCCCCAGCATTCCCGTCGGCTTCACCTCGGCGCAATGGGGATCGCTGGCATCGTTTGGAGCACACCCGTATCCAACCACAAAGAAGTGGTATGGCACAGGCGGAAATAGCTTCGTGGCAGTTGTAGAACTCGGTGGCACAGTGCGAGCAAGGGCTGTAACGGCCGGCGGCGAGAGTGGCAATCCAAAGTCACCTCACTTCAACGATCAAGCCCAGCGTTACAGTAACGGGGATCTGAGAGAAGTGTATTTTTACCGGCCGGAAGTAGAGCAACACGCCGAGCGGAAGTATCATCCGGGTAACTAAGCCGCGTCTTCAAGACGCGGCTTAGGGCATCATTTTACTCGTCGCCGGCGCGAGTATTCGCCGTGGCCGAGAAGACCCAAATCCATTACCACCGATATAACTATCATGATCAAGTAAAGACCTTCGACACTATGGCCGTTATTCACGATCCATGCGTAAACGAGGGTGGTCAGCGGAAGGAAAAGAAAGCCGGCGATGATGAGCAGGATCGAATTGTACGCCCGCTCCAGATAGTTGGAGAGAAGAAAAATCAGAACGATCGCGAGCCGGGGGAACGCGAGGGTGATCAAAAAAACGAAACACGGCATGGATGCTCCTTTGTGCTAGACTCCGGCGCGTCCATACCGTTTCGTATGAATACTACGCGCCTTGAATGCGCATCCCGTAGAAGGACCGCCAAACGAATACCATCGAGATCAATAGAAAGATTCCCGACAGTACCAAAGTCAACGTTGGCTGGTCGGCGCGCAACGATTCCGACAATTCCACTGCCAGCAAACCAAATAGAGTAGTGAACTTGATAATCGGGTTAAGCGCCACCGAAGAGGTGTCCTTGAACGGATCACCCACCGTGTCGCCGACAACAGTGGCATCGTGCAAAGGAGTACCTTTCTGCTTCAGCTCCGTCTCCACGATTTTCTTGGCGTTATCCCAAGCCCCACCGGCGTTGGCCATAAAGATCGCCTGGTACAACCCAAAGAGGGCGATTGAAATCAGGTAACCGATAAAGAAATATGCCTCGACAAAAGCGAAAGCCAGGGTTGTGAAGAACACTGTCAGGAAGATATTGAACATGCCTTTCTGGGCGTACTTGGTACAGATCTCCACCACCTTTTTACTATCGGCGACCGATGCTTTGGTTGACCCTTCCAGCTTGATATTGGCCTTAATAAATTCCACTGCACGATAGGCACCCGTTGTGACGGCTTGTATCGATGCGCCAGTAAACCAGTAAATCATCGCACCGCCGGAGATTAAGCCTAGCAAAAAGGGAGGATGTAAGATCGACAGATTCTGCAACAGTTCCGGTTTCAGGCCATCGGTCAGGGCCACGATGATTGAGAAAATCATCGTCGTAGCGCCGACCACGGCCGTACCGATCAAAACAGGTTTCGCCGTCGCTTTAAACGTATTTCCCGCGCCGTCGTTTTCTTCCAGGTGATCCTTGGCGACTTCAAAATTCACATCGAAGCCGTAATCCTTTTTCAACTCCGCCTTGATTCCGGGGATCTGCTCGATCAGCGAAAGTTCGTATACCGACTGGGCGTTATCGGTGACGGGTCCATACGAATCCACGGCAATAGTGACTGGTCCCATGCCGAGGAAACCGAATGCGATCAATCCAAAAGCGAATACGGCGGGAGCGAGCATCAGGGTGCCCATGCCCAACGTACTGACAAGATAGCCGATGGTCATCAAGAGCAGCATGGCCATGCCCAGCCAATAGGCGCTGAAGTTTCCAGCTACAAGCCCGGACAGAATGTTCAGGGATGCGCCGCCTTCGCGCGAAGATGTGACAACCTCTCGCACATGCGACGAATCCACCGACGTGAAGATTTTCACCAACTCCGGAATGATTGCGCCGGCGAGAGTTCCACAGGTAATGATTGTCGAAAGTTTCCACCACAGCGTTCCATCGCCCAGATCGGGAATCAGCAGGTAGGAAACAACATATGTAGCGGCGACGGAGATGATGGAAGTGAGCCAGACCAACGTGGTGAGCGGGACTTCGTAGTTCATCTTGTCGACATTTTCGTAGCGTGACTTCGCAATCGCTTCATTGATGAAGTACGAGAGGCCGGAGGCGATCACCATCATGATGCGCATGACAAAAATCCACACCAGCAATTGTACTTTCACTACCGGCTCATTCACGGCCAGCAGGATGAACGATATCAGCGCGACACCTGTGACGCCGTAAGTCTCGAAGCCATCGGCGCTGGGTCCAACGGAGTCTCCGGCATTGTCACCGGTGCAATCGGCGATCACGCCGGGATTGCGAGCGTCATCTTCCTTGATCTTGAAGACGATCTTCATCAGATCCGCTCCGATATCGGCAATCTTCGTGAAGATGCCGCCGGCCACACGCAAAGCGGCCGCGCCTAAGGATTCACCGATCGCAAAACCGATGAAGCAAGGTCCGGCATAATCGCCTGGAATGAACAGCAGGATCATCAGCATCAGCAATAGCTCAACGCTAATCAGAAGCATGCCGATGCTCATGCCGGCTTTGAGCGGAATTGCATAACAAGGATACGGTTTACCGCGCAGGCTGGCGAATGCGGTGCGGGAGTTGGCATAGGTATTAACGCGGATGCCAAACCAGGCGACGCCGTAGCTACCCGCGATTCCGATGATGCTGAACAGCAGAATAATGATCACCTTGATGGTTTCCATATGCTGCAGCACGCCAAAATAGAGAACGATGACTGCCCCGATGAACACTTCAAGAATCATCAAGAAGCGGCCCTGCGTCAGCAGGTACGTCTTACAGGTTTCATAGATCAGCTCCGAGATCTCAAGCATCGACTTGTGAACCGGCATGTTCCGTAACTGCGTGGAAATCATCAGGCCGAATAGCAGGCCCAGCGCGCATATAATAAGCCCGCTCATCAAGAGCGTGCGGCCGTTGATGCCGCCAAGAAAGGTCGCCTGGCCCAAATCGGGCAGAATCAAATTGGCCTCGCCACCCCGGTGCGCGACGGGTTGAGCAAAGGCCGCCGATGGCACGCTGGCAAACAGCACCAGCCCTAACAACAACGACAACACTGCAGACGCGATGCGGCTTCGTCGCCACGAATTCAACTTGGAATGATCCTCGGCGGCGTCGGGGGCGGCGGGTACGCCACTATAAACGCGAGACGCCAAGGTGTTCGTTCGAGAATGCAGGAGCATTCAGTAAGTGCCTCCAGAATGAGTCAATTGAGCCAAGCCCTGATAGGGGCTGAGCCTCATGTCACGATACCGCACGATGATCGCTGGTGCAATTAGTAGGATTCGTTTGCTTACTGAATTGTCACGCGTTGTTTATGTAGGTTAATCCCGTCGCCGCCAGGGAATCGCCGCCCTTTCTTACGGTGGCTTGACATCAACAGATCTTGATCCTACTCTCAAAATCATGGAAGTAACCCTGACTAGCGATCAGCGAGCATTCATCCGGCAAGCTATCGAAAATGGCCGGTTTCGTCTGGAAGAAGACGCAGTGCGGGAAGCGCTTGCACTCTGGGAAGACCGCGAACGTAAGCGCGCTGAATTCCTGGCGATCCTGGACGACGCTACTCTTTCGCTTACGGGGGGACAGGGCCTTCGAATTACCTAGCAATCCATGCGGAGTCTCGCGGAGGATGTAAAGCGTCGCGGACTGGCGCGCCTAGTAAGCGAGCAAAAGATTCGTTCTAATGGCGCATCGTCTGGCATCCCGCGCTGCCGACGATCTAGACGAAATCTGGTTCTACGTGGCGAAGGCGAGCGGCAGTATTGACGTTGCCAACCGGGTGGTGGATTCAATCGTCCATAGGCTCCTGTTGCTCTCCAACCACCCGTACTTGGGCCGTGCTCGAAGCGAGGAATTCGGACCGGGAACAAGAAGCTTCCCAGTAGGTGAATACATCATTAGTTACCGCGTGGACGAAGACGACGTACTAGTCTTTACGGGTTGTTCAGGGGCGACGCGATGTTGAAAATCTATTGGGGCCGTGATTTCAACTCACCCCTTCACACCACATCGTCACTGAGTTGCCATCCGTTTGTAAATCTTATTGGCTAGCGTAGGGGTGACCTCTCATCACCTATGGCTAACTCGCCGCATACCCCTGTTACTGGTTCATTACAGAAAGCGGGCACAATGTTTGCGGCGATGCAGAATTTCATCGCCAAGACGCCATTCTCCATGGTGGAAGCAGCTCTGGAAAAACTTCTTCAAGTGGATCAACTGGACCGGGCGCGCGTCGACGCGGGGTTGAGTAGCGTCCATCCTGATGAATTTTGCGGGAAGCTCCTGGATGTTCTTGAGGTCGATTGCCAGTGTTCGGCGGACGATCTTAGATTGATCCCCCGTACGGGTCCAGTCGTCGTATCCGCTAATCATCCGTTCGGCATGATTGAGGGCGCCATCCTCGGCAAGCTGATGCTTTCGGTTCGCAAAGATGTAAAATTCCTGGCGAATTCGCTGCTCGGCGATCTGCCCGAACTTCGTCCTTATGTAATTTCCATTAACCCCTTTGGTGGGCGGGAAGCTTCGAAGTTCAATTCCGCCCCGCTTCGCGAAAGCATCTTGTGGCTAAAAAAGGGTGGACTGCTGGTGGTGTTTCCAGCCGGAGAAGTATCGGCTCTACGCTTACCAAATCTGAAGGTGGATGACCCCGCCTGGAGCGTGACAGTTTCCCGGCTGATTCGAATAACGAAAGCTACCACGGTTCCTGTTTTCTTTCCCGGCCGCAACGGTAGCGGATTTCAAGTGGCCGGACTGATCCATCCGCGTCTTAGAACGGCGTTGTTGCCGCGGGAGTTGATGAACAAGCGGCATAAGACGATCAGCTTGACGGTTGGGGCGCCGGTATCGGCGGAGCGCCTGGCACGGTTGCCGGACGACGAGGCCGCCATTGAGTACTTACGCCGCAGAACCTATCTATTGCAGACCCGCCGCGCAAACGCGAAACCGCACTTCAGTTTGCCACTCGCAAAAGCCAAAATCGCCGCGCCCACTCGCAGCCAAGTTTTGCAATCTGAAATCAACCAACTTCCCGCCAGCCAGAAGCTTGTGTCTAGCGGTGATTACTCGGTCTATATCGCGACCGCCGAAGAAATTCCCGATCTGCTTCGTGAAATCGGACGTCTGCGTGAAATTACATTTCGCGCAGTTGGCGAAGGAACGGGAAAGGCTGTCGATATAGACCGGTTCGATAAGCATTACAGGCACATGTTTATCTGGGACGCCAAGGCTGGGCGGATCGCCGGCGCGTATCGCCTGGCGGGGACCGATGAGATCGTCTCACGCTTTGGGCAGAGTGGACTTTATACCAGCACGCTTTTTCGTTTTGATGACGACTTTATGGACCGGATCACGCCGGCGCTGGAACTCGGCCGATCCTTCGTCGCACCCGATTATCAAAAGAGCTATTCTCCGCTGCTGCTCCTTTGGAAAGGCATTGGCGCCTATGTTGGAAAACATCCGCGATATCGAAAGCTTTTTGGGCCGGTCAGTATTTCCAGCGATTATGGCCGGGCTTCCCAGGAGTTGATGGTTTCGTTCTTACGATCGCATCGCGACGATGAGGGGTTGGCCGCCTCGGTAAAGCCTCGCAAAGCATTCCGGGAACGCCCTCTTCGCGGGTCGGATCTCAGATTGCTAGGTTCATTTGTCGACGATGCCAGCGAGTTGTCTGAATTGATCGCCGATGTAGAACCCGATCGCAAAGGGATCCCGATCCTTCTGCGGCAGTATCTCAATCTCGGCGGCCAGATTTTGGAATTCAACGTCGACCGCGCCTTTTCAAATGTATTGGACGGATTGATTCTCGTCGATTTGATCAAGACCGATCGGCGGCTGCTGGATCGATATCTCGGGAAGGTTCCCGCCGAAGCGTTTCTGGCTTATCAGGCCGAGAAGAGTTCGCTCGCCTGTCGATAATAGCTATTCCGTGCTGTAGTTGATCTCCAGCCGCCGCACCCGGAAACTGGCAAACACAAGAATTCCCGCCGCCACTGCCAGCACGCCCAAGATTGCCAATGGCGCGGCTATCGGGTCGGCGTTAGAGATCAGTAACGCCAGCGTAGGCGGAACATCGGGGTCCACTGGTACGTCAACGGGGCATAGCGACTTCAGATAATAAATTACACTGAACTTTTTCAACAACTGGGGCAGAAACGGATTCATCGCTTCCCACACCAGAATGGCGGCTGCGGGAATAATCGGATTTCTCATCAACAATCCGGCTGCCAGGAAGACACTCCCATATCCAACACAGGCCAGCGCGGTTACTCCCAGATAAGCCAGCGCGTGCGCGTAGCCATGGCCATGCGTCAAGTATTCCCGCAGACCAGCCGAATCCCAGTGCCAGGCCATGGAGAGCATCTGCAGCGCCGCGCTGGTGGTGAAGATCACGATGGCGGCAACAAGACCCGCGACATACTTTCCCGCCAGCAAAACCTCTCGCCGTATCGGCGCCAGCAAATAAAAATGTAGGCTCTTGTCCAGCATCTCCCCCCGGAACAAGTTCATGAAGATCCCCAGACAGCCGAAGAAAATCGCTAGCCGGAGGTAGAAGAACTCAAAGATTCCCGCGAAGATCACGCTGTCTTCGCCGATGTTGCAACCACCCTGGGTCGAGGTCCCTGTCACCTCGCCGTCAATCATCCTTACTCCGAATTCAGTGGTCCCGTCAGTGTATCGATAGTCTTCCACTGTGTCGTGACGGCGCTCGCGGGAGCGCCGAGAAAACGGCTCGCCCAGCAATGCGACGACCTGTTCTTTCTTCATCCCCGAATGCACGGCGGTAAATTGTTCGCGGGTTATAGCCTTCTTGCCCTCTAAAGAATTATGCCGGCGCGCCTGGTCGCGGGTGGCGGTAATAGAATGGCCGGCGAACATAAAAATCGGCGCGGCAGCCAACAGGTAAATCCATAATCCCCGGCGAGCGAAAAACGTCTTCTTGAGTTCCAGCCGCACGATGGCGAGTATCTGACTCCACCAAAGACTCATCATCGATTGACCTCTTCGGCGCCGATTAGATATTCATAAACGGAGTTCACATCGTCGTCGGCCGGCGATACGGTTTCGATTTCCACGCCACTCAGCGCGATATCATTCAGCAAAAGATAGAACCGGTCGGCATCGCGTGTCTTTACCAACAAGCCGCGGCGATCGCCGTGAATCCGGGCCTCGACGACATAATCATACTGGAAGATTCGCGACGCCAAAGCGCCTGGATTATCGCAACGAATCAGGATCTGCATGGGATGTTCCTGAATCTCATTGCGTACGCCTTCAATCTTGCCTTCCGCAACGACGTATCCGCTGCTGAGCAGAATCACCTGATCGGAAATCATGTCGACCTCATGCAGAATGTGGCTTGAAATGATTACGTGCCGGCCTTGTTCGGCGAACGATCGAAACAGAGCGATCGTTTCGGCGCGAACTAGCGGATCCAAACCGTTCAAAGGCTCATCGAGCACAAGAACCACCGGGTCGTGACAAATAGACTGAGCCAGACGAATCCGCTGGCGCATTCCTTTGCTATAACCCGCAACTTTACGATGGGCTGCCTCGCCCAGGTTGACCCGTTCAATCGCCTGGGCGGTTAATTCGTCAGCCTTGCGATGGTCATACCCATACAGCTTCAAATAGGAATAGATGAATTGATAACCCGTAAGGCCCTTGGGAAATGAATCAAATTGCGTGCTGTAGCCGAGTTTGCGAAAAAGCTGTTCGGGCTGATCGGTGGTCAAGCCGAGAATTCGAATTGACCCTCGGGTAGGGCGAATCAGGCCCGTCATCAGGTTCATCAGCGTCGTCTTGCCGGACCCGTTTGGTCCCACCAGGCTCGTGATTCCTGGCGGGATGGTGAGATGAATGCGGTTGACACCGAGCACCTCGCCATAAAACTTCGAGACGTTGTCGAAAACGATCTCGTTCACTTCACCACCTCATAGGCCCGAAGTTTTTTGGTGAGCAGGAACAAGCAGAGACTCCACGCCGCAAACAAACCCATCCACGCTTGTGAATTCGTGATTCCGCTTTCGCTCTCATCGCCGAATAGTTGCCGGAAGATCGTAACTACCATTCGGATCAGATCGAGGAAAGCGCCTTTCTCAGTGCGCATCACGGCGTCGACTGCGTGTCCGAACCCGGCGCCGCCGAAAATGACGGCGAGCACAAGCGCACCGGCGACGACCTTCCACTTAACCCAGGCCGATAAGGCGAGCGATAGCAGCGTCAAGGTAAGAATGAGTACTGCCGATGCCAGGACGATTGCGCCGGCGATCCAATAGTTATCGGCGAACCATTTTCCACCCGCGACACTGGTTTGTATTGCGAAGAGCACCAGCGCCGGAAGAAGTGTGATCCAGGAAAGGACTACGGCCAATACCGACATCTTGCCGACCACATATTCTGTCCGCGAAAACGGGCGGCAGAAGTAGAGCGGCAGCGCGTTATTGCCGAGGTCGGGCGATACCAGGCCGGGTCCAACGAGCGCGGTTAGGATGATCGCGAACGAAGCTTGGATTTGCAGGAAGAGCGAGAAGAACGGGCCGTTGATGCTTAATATCGTATTTGGCTTGATGCGAACACTTGCCAAGAAAGTGGCGTTGTTGGCGACATAAATACCCACCGCCGCGATGATCGGGCAGAAGAAGCAGGCCATCAAAAACGCAGCCAGGAATTTCGATCGAAACAGGCCTAACGAGGAAACGCGATAGACCACTAGGAATCGCGACCAGGCCGGCGTGAGACTGCCGCTATAGCCCCGATACGTGCGTTTATATACGGCCATTCGTGTGGTTCTCCATGGCTTTCAGGAAAATATCTTCCAGGGTGTCGCGGCGATAGTTCAGCCGCCGGATTTGAACGTGGCGCTCCGCTGCAAGTCGATAGATATCGCGAATTTCCACGCCTGGAGACAAGACCATTTTCATCCGATGGTCCGGCGTTACGGCGCATTCGCAGCCGAGCCCTACTACGGCTTCGGTGAAATCGCCATTGCCGCCGCGCGTTTCCAGTTCCAGAAAACGCATATTGGCGCTGCGTTCCGCTTCTAGATTCGAATAGTGCACGATGTGCCCTTGCTTCAAAATGAGCACTTCCTCGCAGGTTTCTTCCACGTCGCGCAACAGATGCGAACAGAGGACGATGTGCATGTCGCCTGAATCTTTCATTTCTTTTACCAGACGAATCATCCGCGCGCGGGCGGGAGGATCCAGGCCGTTGGTGGGCTCGTCCAGGATAAGCAGCTTAGGACCGTGCACGATCGCTTGCGCCAGTTTCGCCAGTTGCTTCATACCCAGCGAATAGGTTCCCAGTTTGCGATACCGCGCCTCACCCAGTCCGACGTAGAAGAGCGCTTCATGGGCACGCTCCAACGCCGCGCTGGAAGGCAGACCAGAGAGCTCAGCCATCAACCGGATGAATGTCACCGCTGTCATGTTCGCGACAAAGGCATCGTTCTCGGGCATGTATCCGATTCTTGCCCGGATGTCTCCCAGGTGGGTTTTAATGTCGTAACCGAGGACGCGGGCGGAACCAGCGGAAGGCTTATAGAAACCCAAGAGGGTATTGATGAGGGTGGACTTGCCGGCGCCATTTGGGCCCAAAAGCCCGATGGTCCGGCCGGACAGAGAGCCGGTCAGGCCGTGGAGAATTTCCCTCGACCCAAACCGGACTCCCAATCCTTGTAATTCAATTACCGAAGTGTTCATTGTGTGCTTGTGTGACGCCCTCTCATGGATTCGAGCAAGCCGCCCATTGCCGGCGGCAGAACAAACCCGTGGCCTTGGCTAATACCGATAAAAGTGCTCAGGTTCAGTCCCAGGAAGGTTCCAGTGCTGGCGACGATGATGCGATCCGCTCCCCCATAAGCGTAAATCAAGCCTGGGGCGCTATCGCTTGTCAGTCCCGCGATGGCTTGCTGCTGCGCGGGAGTCAGCATGCCCGTCGCTTTGAGTTGTTGCGCAAGCGGAGCCACCGCGATGCCCAGGTTGTGATACAGCAGCGCCGAGAAGTTAAGATTTCCGTCACTCGGAAGCTGCGAGCGGAATGCATCGGAGCGAGTCAGCATATAGCCGGTCTGGCGATTCTGTATGGCACGAGTCAGCAATGCCTGGCTAGGCGCGGCGATCAAGTAGCTGTCGACGAAGGTGAAGTTAATCTGCATCTGCGTGTACTTGTCATTGCGCAGCGTGAAAAAAGTTTGGGAACCCACCTGTGTTTTATCGAGGAACATCTTTCCGCTGTCGGCGGTCGCTTTTAGATTAAAGCGATCCACCAGCGTCTCGGCAGTCCAGACGAGGCGCTCGGGACTATAAACTTCCATCACGACCTTCCAACTTGGCATTGGCAGCAGAGGTCCATCGATGGCGAAGGTGAACTCGCCGCCAAGCGGGCCGGCGACGTCGGCGAGTATACTGACACCCGCTTGCGATTCGGTGTCCGATAGCATCTGCTTGAAACCGGGATTGACGCTTTCCAGATACGTGAACAACTCATCAAGTAACGATCGAGGGTTCTTGATGACGAACGAAGCGGCGAAGCTGGCATCGGGCGAGACGAAATCGAGTGCACCCATTGGACCGGGAGCGGCGAGCCAGGAAGCGAATCCGGTACGCTGTTCAGAGAACGTGAGCGCCGCACGATTTTCGGTCTTGCCGGCAACATCTTTACGCTCGAAGAGTAAAACTTTGACATCGTTCAATCCCGGAGGCAGTGCTTTCAATTGTTCTTTCTGACTTACGGAATGCGCGAGAATTTGTTCCATGTCGACTGCAAATATCCAACCGGCGCCAGACTGATACGATTGCGCGACCTGTGCATAGAAGGGCGCCGTAGTGAAGTTTGTGCCGCCACTATTGTCGGCTGCGGCGGCAATCGTCCGCAGCTGCGCGGCATTATCGACGGTTAACGCCATCAGGTTATTGCGCAGATAGATCACCGCCCCATTACCCGCGGGGATGTTCGCCGGGTTGTCGACAATGGTGAGTGCGGGCGCGCCGCTCTGTTGCAGCTGCGCAGTGATAAAGTCCCGCAGACCCGGCTTCGTCACTTGAGCCAAAACGACGGGATGACCGTAATTGCCTTGGCTATCGGCAGCAACTCCCAACACGATTTCGTAGCCCAAATAGTCACTGAACGTGCGAATGCGATTGATCAGATCATCCAACTTCGGCCCACTAGTGGATTGCTGTTTTGCCCACCAGTCGCGCAGGATCGCGCTCTCCTGCATGCGCTGCTGAAACACCGCATTGGCCTGGCTTAGCGTTACGCCCAGGTTGGGTATTGCCGCATAAACGATAGTGTTCGCGGGCAAGTATCGCGCTAGATCCGATTTGTAGCGCAAGCCCGTTGACGGAATAGCCTCCAGACGCTTGCCGAGAGTGGCGAATTCACCGAGCAAAGCCAAATACTGGCCGGCGTTCTGGCTCCACGCTACTTCATCCTTGACTGGCACGGACGTAACGCTAGCGCTGGTAGTTACCTGATCGCCAGGATGCAGTGTATTCGACTTCTCGCCTTGATCGACCTTCACCTCGCCTTGAACGACAGACACGCGGGAGCCCTTGGTCCCGCTATTCACGGCGAAGATGGTTCCCTTTACCGATACCAGGCAATCGTTGGTGGCGACATAGAGATGACCGGAGCCTTGCTTGGCCGCCTGCACGATAATTTTGCCGCGTTCCAGATGGATTGTGGTGCCGCCCCAGCCCCGGGAGACGGAAAGATCGGCGCGCTCCGACATTTCGACAACTGAGCCATCGCTAAGCCGGACGATCGCATGGGACCCTTTCGCGGTCCGGACTTCGTCGCTCTGCGTAAGCTCCCGCCCGGCGGTTAATAGAACCGCGCCGCCCTCTCCGCCCACCCGGTAAAGAGATCCATCCACTGTTTCGACAACTGCCCGCGACCGGCCCGTTGGATAGACGCCGGTAAAGAGACCCGTTGCCCCGATGCCGATTCCGACCACAAGCGTCGCGGCAATTGCCCACTGCAGAATCGGTCGCTTGCTTGCCGTCGAAGCGCGTGCCATAGAGACGACAACGGGTGATGCGCCGAATGCCCGGCGGCAAGCAACGCAGGTGCGGATGTGATCCTGCACCAATAAGTAACGCGCGTCGCTGAGACGCTTCGCGCGGAAATCGTCGAACAGCGACTGAAAGCCGCCGCAGTTTTCCAGGCGATCGGCGCCACGCGTCGCGGATGTAGGGGCAATGCGTTTCCACACGCGATCGGCGGCTTCAGATACAACCGAGTCGTCGATTCGTTCCTCGCGAATGCCGTCCAGAATCTGGTCTAGTTTTTCGTCTTTCATGCGTTCTCTCCTAGGTACGAACGATACGAACGAAGCTCAGTTTGCAATTGCCGCCGGGTGCGATGCAGGGTCACGGCCACCAAAATTTGCGACGTACCCAACATGGCGGCAATTTGCGGATTCGAATATCCCTCGATGAAGCGCAAGGCGAACATTTCAGCGGCTTTCGGTTTGAGGGCAGCTAATGCCCGCCGGAGACCCTCCCGCAATTCGCCTGGATCGCCTCTTGTCGGGAAGTCCTGGAGCGGGCCACTGCTTGCTGCCTGCTTGGCTCTAACAATATCCAGCGACGCGTTCACCGCTGCCCGGCGCAGATAGCTTTCGGAATTTTGCAGCGCTCCCGTCGATCCATCGCGGCCAATCAGACGGAGAAATATCGTTTGCAACACGTCTTCGGCATCCGCCGCGTTCCCGGTGATCCGGTAAGCCGTGCGGAAGACGAGCGCGTGATGGGCACGAAAAATATGTTCCAGTTCGGCTGGCAAGTTCGGAACGGTTGCCTCTTCGATTGCAAGTTGCAGAGGGTACGCCTCCTGTTCGTTTCACAACTAAAGACAGAAGGGTAGTCCGATTATTACACCGTCCCGAAAATAACTATGCGAATCTGGTAAAAACATGACTGCGAGCAGAAATACAAAGATCGGGTTGGGCATCGCCGGATTGCTCGCAGTCGTTCTGCTGATCGGGGCTATTACAGCTCGACCGATTGTGGAAAGCCGGCTTCGCGGCGGAATCGTTACAGTGTTGGGCGACCGTTTTGATAGTCAAGTGGACTTACAGGCCGTGCACGTCTCCGTCTTTCCGCAGGTGACTTTGACAGTGGATGACGTCGTATTGCGGAAGAACGGCCAACCCGGTTTGCCCCCGATAGCCGAAATCAAAGAATTATCGGCGGCCACCAATATTCTGTCGCTGTTGCTGTATCCGCATCGCATTAACACCGTGCATATTAAAGAGTTACAACTGCATGTTCCACCACGGCGGGCGGAAGACAAGCAGCCATCCAAGGGGGAAGATCCCAAAGCTAACCTCATCGTCGGCCGGCTTTTCTGTGAAAACGCCACGCTCGAAATGCTTCCGATGGATCCCGCGAAACACGCCAGAATCTTCCACATACATCGGCTGGCAATGGATGAGTTGACACTTGACCGGGGGGTTGCCTTTCACGCCCAGCTTGATAATCCGGCGCCGCGTGGGGAAATCGAAGCCCGGGGTCACTTCGGTCCATGGCATCCGGGTGAGCCGAGCGAAACTCCGCTGGACGCGAATTTCACGTTCTCCAACGCCGATCTGGGAACGTTTAAGGGAATCGGCGGTATTCTGTCGTCCACGGGTAAATTTAGCGGGTTGTTGAATCGTATTAATGTGGAAGGCGCTACCGACGTTCCAGATTTCCGGCTCACGAGTGCCGGCAATCCAATGCACCTGCGAGCTCATTATAAGGCGCTGGTGGATGGGACAAACGGCAATACGATTCTGGAGCCGGTACAAGCCCAACTAGGTGATTCGAAATTCGTTGTAAGCGGCGGGATTGTAAGGCAGCCCGAGGACAAGCGAAAGACGATCACGCTGGATACGAAGTCCGAAGCGGGCGCTAGAATCCAGGATTTGCTACTGCTGTCGGTGAAGCAGAAGCCTCCGCTGTTGACCGGTCGTGTCGTGTTTCAGGCGAAAATCAAAATCCCGTCTGAGGACCGCGGCGTTCCCGAGAGGATCATGCTGGATGGGTCATTCAATGTAGTGAACGCGCACTTCACAAAAGCCTCGATTCAAGAGAAAATCGATTCGCTGAGCCAGCACGCACAAGGGAAACCCGACGAAGTTTTGGAGGGCGATGCAGTCTCCGATCTGAGAGGCAATTTTGCCATTCGGGACGGTACGATTCGCTTTTCGCCCCTCTCTTTCCAGGTGGAAGGCGCATTGGTGAGCTTGGCGGGGAGTTTCGGGATGATTAGCGGGGACCTGGATTTACACGGGACTGTTCGCCTGCAGGCCAAGGTCTCGCAGACAGTGACTGGATTTAAGTCCCTATTATTGAAGCCTTTCGATGGATTGTTCAAAAAGGATGGCGCCGGCGCCGTTATTCCCATTAAGGTAACCGGCACACGCGATCACCCTTCCATAGCCTTGGAATTGTTCGGCAAAAAGAAAAGCTAGCAAGATCAGATTAATTATTAGCAACTTTTCATAGCTCAACTTCGTCTATACTTCTGTTAGCGTACGTTTCTCCTTGTGATTACGGGTGCACTCTGTTTTTGGTTCAGTGTCGCGCCTACCAAGTAGCATCTAGGCCTTTCGCGATCTAGGGTGTCGCGAAAGGCCTTTATTTTGCTAGCGCCTCATTTTGCTAACAACGGCACGATCCGGCTTCGCAACTCCTCGTACCCTAGATTTCCTGGATGGTACATCCGCACAATGCCTTGACGATCAATCAAGACAAGCGTCGGAGTGGTGCTGGCGCCATAGTTCTTGAAGCCTGCCTCACTCACCGGTACGGGAACATCCAGCATATCGGCATAGAACTTCTGACGAATCTGCTCGATGTATTTCAACTCCGCTTCCGGCGGGACTTCTTCGCCATGCGCGGCGAAACCGTAATGCTGCGTGGGAGCGATGATCACCAATCCCTTTCGCGACAACTCTCGCTGTAGTTGGGCAATGATGGGGCCATCAGCCTTACAATCGCCGCACCAATGCGCCCAGAAAAATAACAAGATAGGCCGTCCGTGTAGAGCATGAATCGTCGATGGCTTCGGACCCAGATAGCGGTTGGAGGGCAGGTCAGGCGCGGGCTTACCTTCCAGGCTTAGCAGATTGATGTTCTTTTGGATTCGGGCATGAATCGACGTGGTTCCATACTTGTTTAATTCGCCACGAAGGAAGGCGACAGCGCCTCCGCTTTCACCTCGAGCGGCCATCACTTGCGCTTGCACTTCGATCGCGGCGCCCAAGGCCAACGGCAGGCGTTGCTCCGCGTCCAGGCGTCGTTTCTTTAGCTCGGCAACGGCAAGTTCTTGGGTTTCCCGGGCGTATTTTTCGGCCTTATCGAACTGTTTCCCGTCCAGCGCACTACGTCCGAGCCAGGATAAAGCCTCAATCATTTCCGGCGTCGTACCGTTCGCTTTCTGGAACTGCCTGATTTGCAATTCCGCGTCGGCAAACCGATTGGCGGCGGCCGCCTGCTTCACGCTTCCCACTAAGGAAGGGGTCGCCATAGCTATCGTGGCAAGCTGCGCGAGCAGGAGAAACTTCCACATCTATTTACTGACGGTCAAGACGCGCGAAGGGTAACCCGTTTGGCGCACGGTCTCATCCCTTATAATCCGGAACGAAACCGACGCCAGCAGTCCAGGCACATTTTCCTCGACTTGCCGTCCCCAGAAGGCCGGCGCCAGGCTTCCGCAGATTTTGTACAGGCGATTGAAGACCTCGGCGTTCTGTCCAATTAGAACCAGCGACAACGTCCCTTGAGCGCGCAGTACTCGACGAAATTCCCGCAGCGTTAACAGGATGTCTTCGGCCGACAGCAGTTCCAATAAATAACAACAAACGATGGCGTCGAATGTATCGTCGCGAAACGGCATATGGCGGACATCCACGGCCTCACAATGCGTGCTTGCCTGGGGGAATTCGGAACGTACCCGGCGCAGAGTCTTGGCCGCCATATTGGGCGAAAGATCCAGGCCGAAAGTCGATCCGCCGGGATTGGCGCGAACCAGGCGGCGGAACATTTCGCCCGATCCCGTGGCCACTTCTAATACCCGCATGCCATCGCAGATTCCCGACGATTGCAACGCCCGCTGATGCGCTTTCGAATGGAAGAAAAAAGTACTGGCGGGATAGATGGCGGCGACAGTGTCGTAGATCCTGCGGGTGCGTCCGGCGATGGTCTTGGGCAGCGCTTCGTGGCGCGGCAATGTCAGGGAATAATTAAGATCGCTCATGCGAATAGGGGCCTTTAAGATACTGCCGCGAGAGCGGCATGCAGGTCGGGAATCTCGATGCCGGTGGTGGTACCCTCACCGGGCTTGCTGTCGATCCACATCTTATAATCTTCGCCGAACAGCACCTTCAGACGTTCGTTCACGTTGCTTACGCCGATTCCCTGCTCGAATAAAGTCGCCAGTTTAATTTCTGGAATGCCCACGCCGTCATCTTCCACGGCGATGTGCAGGCGACCATCGGAGAGCCTGCTGCGAACGCGGATCATTCCACCGTCCACCTTACTGCTGAGTCCGTGCCGGATGCTGTTTTCTATCAGAGGCTGCAAGCACATGCTGGGCACCAGGCAATCCATTGTATCGGCTCCAATCTCTTTCAGAAACCGTAACTTTTCACCGAAGCGGATCATTTCGATCGCCAGATAATCGTCGATGAACGAAAGTTCCTCGCGCAAGGGCGTCAAATTCTCGCTCTTACGGAGCAGGCGGCGAAGGATATTGGAAAGCCGGTAAACCACTCCTCGAGCCTGCTCGGGGTTCACACGAATTAGCGATGTGACGGAGTTCAGCGTGTTGAACAGGAAATGCGGATTGATCTGCCGGGTAAGAGCGGAAAGGCGCGCTTCATTCAGCAGCAGTTGTTGCGTCTCGAGTTTTTTCTCATTGCGATTGCTGTTCCAGATTTTTATCGGCAGGGCGACGGCGAACAGGGTGGTGACGCAAATCGCGACTATGGTTATTGGCTGCGGGTCCACCCAATGTTGATACAGCGAAAAGACACCTTGGTTAGAAAAGAATCGGGCAACACTGGTCCGCAGAAGTTCCGCCAGCAAAATTGTGAAGACGCAAGCCAAGCTGAAAGCCGCCCGGCCTAGATCGCGCTTGCGAATAAGACGATACACGCTGAGATCGAAGAACGGCGAGAACTTCCAGATTTCTTCGGGATCGGGTGAGAGGTCGCGCAGCAATCCGCCAAGCACCCCGACGGTCGCAAATAATGGCATCGACATCAGCTCGCCATTGAACATCGCCGGCATGGAAATCAAAATTCCCGAGACCAGGCCAGTGACGTAACCGCCCAGCATTCCCAGGACGATACTGCCCTCCAACCCCAGGTCCACTGCCTGATAGGTGCCGTGGGTGAGGATCCGCACGGCAACTCCGGCCCCGAAAATCGCCGCGCAGCCAAATGCCATTTGCACGCGCTGCCAGAGGGTCCGCTCTTCGCGCATCAACATCCGCTGGAAAGCGCTAGAACGAGTCAAGATACTGGCAAGCGATGCAGCCACTGCAAGCTTCACCAATAGGATGACCAGGTGTTGTTCGAGCATTCCGTACCGGACACCATTATAATGAAGGCATCTGCCTTACTGTAACTACCGTAACGATCGATAATGGCAACAACTCCTGTATTGCATTTTCAAAAGGTGGCTGAAGCTGATTTCCCATGCCGGTTCGGACACTTTCGAATCTTCGGCTTTCGTGGGGAATATGAAACGGGGCCGGAAGAAGTGGTCGCCTTGAGAATGGGCGATTTGCATAGCGAACCCCCGCCGCTGGTCAGGATCCACTCGCAATGTCTTACGGGCGATGTATTTCACAGCTTACGTTGCGACTGCGGTGAGCAACTGGAGTTGGCACTCGCGGCCATCGCCTTGGAAGGCCGAGGTCTGCTGATTTATGAAGCGCAGGAAGGCCGGGGCATCGGGCTGCTGAATAAGCTGCGGGCCTACGAGCTGCAGGATCAGGGTGCCGACACCGTGGAAGCGAATGAGCAATTGGGCTTTGAGGCCGACCTGCGGCGCTACGGGCTGCCGGGCGACGTGCTTAATTTTTTCGGCGTGACGCGGGTTCGTCTGATGTCGAATAATCCCGATAAGATCGAAGCGCTGGAAAAATCCGGCGTCCGCGTGGTGGAGCGAATCCCATGCGTGGCGCCGGCCGTGGTTTCAACCGAAGACTATCTCCGGACGAAAAAAGAAAAGCTCGGTCATCTGTTCGAATAACGCACGGCTAAAGCTCTTCCTCCGCGCCAAATCCCCGCGAGTTATGAGCGGAACCGCGAAATACCGCATTCAAGAACAGCACATTCAGCCCATCCATGTAGCCGCGGAAGTTCGGATCCGCCGTGAAGCCGATGATCGTCCCCCGCCCTTCCCGCTGCACGATTACGAACGGCTTGTAGGCCAACTGCTTGCGATACTCATCCCATAGATAGCCACTAGCGACCACCTTGTCGGGACCTTCGAAAATCACGGCATTCACTCCCCGATCGATCTTGATTGGGGCATAGATGGCACGTCCCTGAACCATCGCATACAGCGTGTCCGGAAGACCGGCGGAGATCCACTGATCGGAATCAACCTTAACCCGAGCCAGAATCCCGTGTGCGCTTCCGGGCAATTCCGTTTCGGGTTGAATTGCTTTATCGAAATCGGCTTCGTCTTTGAAAAGCTTGCCTGGCGCGCGAGATGGTTCCGGAGTCTCCGGCTTTTTTGTGGGCACCTCACCAGGCTTTGCTAAATCCTCCTGCCTCACGGCCAGCAATGCCGATTTCGGATCCGCGAGGAACTGCATGGCCGACCCGATCCCAATCAGCGTGCCTCCATCCCGCACCCATTCTTTTAGCCGCCGCGCTCCGTCCGGGCCGAGAACCCCGGCATAGCCGCCGCCAAATCCGCCATCGGGAAGGATGATTACGTGGAAGCGGCTAATGTCGGCCGACCCTAATAATTCAGTCCGCACGACCGTCACCGGATATCCGAACTGGCGTTCCAGAACAAAGCGGGTTTGCCCGGCTGAAGTCGATGAAGTGGGACGATCCCAGGCCAGAGCGATTTCCGGCTTCTTCAACACATTCACGTAAGCGCTTCCAAAATTTACGCCGTCATCCACCCAGCCCGTGTCGGTGGCGACGATCTCCGCGCCCGCCGTCTCAGCCAACTTCGTAAGGATTTTCTGGAGATCCGCGGGATTGTTCTTCACCGGGATAATCAGCGTGCCCGCCGAAAATTTGCGGCCATTTTGCGTAAACGATTTGTCGGTACTCAGCACGCGTAAATTTTGCAGCAGGGCGCCCGTCAGGACACGACCCGCCGCTTGCGAACCCCAGGGCACCAGATATGCCACCGAGGCCGTTGTTGCCGGCGGAATCGCGCCCGGCTTATCGTTCAGCTGCAACGCTTCGAAGTTGCCGGAAGATTTCGCGTTGGCGGCGATGGCCTCCACGTTGTACTGCAGCGGCACGCTCCAGGCTGTGACGTCATAGACCTCGGAACTCAGTCTGCGGAGACGGCGGCGCTCTTCGCCTTTCAGAAACGTGTCGTCCATCGCCACCACGGGATCCAGCAGCGTCCGAATCAAACGCTTCGATGGCTGCGCCAGGCTGACGACATAGCTTCCAGTTGGATATTGCTTACCGCCGGCTGTGAATTGCCCGTTGGCGCGGGAAACTTCGACACCTTGAAAAACCAACAACTGGGCAAGCTTATCGACGGCGCCGACATCGCCGCGGCGAGGCAGTATGTACTCTCGAATAGTCTCCGATGAACCTTCGGCTATCGCTGTTTGGCGGTACTTGTAGAAATTTTGCAGCAGGTCTTCGCGGTGCTGCGCCGAAGTTTCACAGGTTGCTATCGAAGATGTGAAGTGCCGGCGAACGGTCTCGCGAAACGTAATGATCGAATCGTCGTTGCGGCGCACGGTTAGCCCGCGCGTGGATCCATTCTCATATGTCATCGCCACGCTGCCGTAATAAGCCGGCCAACTCGCGCCATATCCCGGGTAGAACGCGTCGTATACTTCACGGGTGAAATACTGGAAGCCATACTGGTCGAAATAGCGGGCGTTGTTTTTGCCATACCAGGTGAGCGCGTCGATCTGATCCTTCGCCAAGTGGGGATTGTATGGCTGCGATTCGGGCGAAAAATAGTACGTCGATTCCGTCCCCATCTCATGCAGATCCACAAATACAAGCGGGTACCATTCCAGCAACGTCTTGATCCGGCCCTTCGTTTCCGGCTGGGTAATCGCTACCCAATCGCGATTCATGTCGAAGAAATAATGATTAGTGCGTCCGCCGGGCCAAGGTTCGCTATGCTCGGCGGCCAGCGGATTGGAATCCGCGGTGGAGCCTTCATTAGTCTCAAAATTATTAATGAAGCGCTGGCGGCCATCGGGATTTTGCAGCGGATCAATCAGCACCAGGACGTTGGCCAGAACATTATCGACCATCTTGTCGTTGCGCGCGGCAAGCAGGTGATAGGCCGTCATCAGCGCGGCATCGGGCGACGAAATCTCATTGCCGTGCACTCCATAGCCAAGCCAGATGACCGCCGGCAAATTCGCGATGATTGCCTTGGCGTCGGCATCCGAAGTTTTTCGCGGGTCCGCCAGGCGCTTCATGGAATTCTGAATTTCGCTCAAACGCGCGATGTTCGCTTCGGAGCCAATCGCGGCGTAAACCAGCTTGCGGTTCTCCCACGTCTTCGCGTATTCAAAAATCTTTATTCGCTTTGGTTGTGCCGCGGCCAGAGCATCGAAATATTTCATGATGTCGGCGTGCGGCGCGATGCGATCGCCTACGTCATAGCCGATCACTTGACGCATGGTCGGGACCGCCGGGTCATAGGTGGCGCCGGGCCAATACTCAAATGTCTGCGCGGATAGGCTACAACCAGTCAGCGCAAGAAGAAGGATGCGTTGCAACATAAGCCGTCATTGTAGGACAAGTGCGCCTAAGTTTCTCGCTGCAGGTAGAAATTCACGGCGGGCGTCACGATGAGCGAGAGCACCATCGATGCGGCGATTCCTCCCATTACGGCGATCGCCAGAGGTTGTAACATTTGGGATCCAGCGCCGATTCCAAGAGAGAGCGGAGCCATTCCGGCTACTGTCGCCATAGCCGTCATCATGATTGGGCGCAGACGCCGTTCACCGGCCAGCAGCATCGCTTCTTCGGCTGAATGCCCCTGGCTGCGATATTTCTGATCGGCATCTAACAATAGGATTCCGTTTTTGGCGACGATCCCTATGACCATGATCAATCCCATGAAGGACGATATATTGAACGTCGTCTTGGTGACGAGGAGGGCGAGGAATACGCCGGAACTGGATAGTAGCGCCGAAGTGAGGATGGCCAACGGAGCGCTGAAAGTTAGAAACTCAAAGAGCAAGACGACGAACACAAGCAGGACGGCAAATGCCAGCACGACGACAAGATCGCGAAATGAATTCTGCTGCTCGGCATAAGCGCCGCCATACTCGATACGAATCGTGGGGGGGATATTGAGCTTGGCCACCGCGCTCTTCACCTGGTCGATTCCTTGCCCCAAGCTTAACCCTTCCAAACGCGCCGTGACCGCCACATCCCGTAAAAGATTCTCACGTCGAATTTCGGTTTGGCCGGGCAGTTCGACAAATGTCGCCAAGGTCCCGAGAGTCGCCGTATGACCCGTGGCGCTCACTAGCAAAGTATCGCGAATCGCATCCAGGGACGATCGCGTAAATTCTGGAAAACGGACGCGCACCGTGTAAGACCGGCCGTTGGCGATAATCGGCGCGGAGGAAGGCTCCCCCTGGAGAATCGCACTCGCATCCAGCTCAATCTCATCGACCGCAAATCCCGACCGTGCCGCAACTGTGGGATTAACCTGGAACATGACAGCCGGACCGCTGATCGTATTATCGATTCCATTGAGCACGTCCACTACGCCTTTGATCTTCTTAATAGAGTCGCCCACCTGCGGCGCCCATTGCGCGAGCAGAGCGGGATCTTCCGAGATCAGCTTGATCTCCACCGGCTGCGGCGCATTGGTCAGATCGCCAATCATGTCCTGAAGCAACTGCGGGAATTCAACCTCCAACATCGGTAACTGTTCGACTATTTCCCCCCGGGCTTTGGCGATTACCTCATCCACGGAATGTTTACGATCGCGCTTCAGTTTCACGGTGAAGTCGCCGCGATTGGCTTCGGTTACCACCGCCAAGCCCAACTGCAAACCAGTGCGGCGAGAAGTTCCCTCGACGTCGGGAATGTTGCGCAGGATCGACTCTACGATCGCCGTCACGCGATTCGTCTCAGCGAGTGAAGACCCCGCGGGCATCAGGTAATCCACGATAAAGCCGCCTTCATCCATCGCCGGCAACAGGTCGGACCCTAACGCCCTGTAGCAAAAAAAAGAGCCACCAATTAGAATGACGCAGAAGACGGCGACAAGCAGTGGGCGCTCCAAGGTGAACTTTAAAGAGCGTCCGTAAAAGCGATGCACGGGTCCGGTTTCATTCTCGGCGCTATGTTTTCCTTGGCGGCGAATCAGGTAGTGACTGAGTGCCGGCGTCCATGTAAGTGCCAAGCCAAGCGATGTCAGCAATGCGATACCGACCGTCAGGGCGAGCGCGCGAAAGAAAACGCCCGTGACACCAGTGATGGAGATTAACGGCAGAAAGACGACAATCGGCGTGACGGTGGATCCGATCAGCGGGACGCGAATTTCAGCCAGCGCACTGCGAATGGCCTCACCGCGCGATTGCCCGCTATCCCGGTGCGCGACGATGTTCTCCACTACAACGATGGCGTCATCGATCACCAGCCCTACGGCGGCTGCCAATCCGCCAAGGGTCATAATATTGAAGCCCTGCCCAAGAAAGCGCAGGGCGATGAAAGTAATTGCGACTGTGGCCGGAATAACGAGCCCGGCGACCAGCGACGTACCCCAGTCCCGCAGGAATATCACGAGGATAATGGAAGCCAGGACGAGGCCGATCAGAATAGCATCGCGAACACTCTGAATGGACCCGTTCACCACTTCGGATTGATCGTAGAACGGCAGCAGATCGACACCACGGGGAAGCGACTTGCGAATCACTTCGATTTCCGCGTGCACCTGATCGGCCACCCGGACGGTGTTGGCATCCGGTTGTTGATGGATGTTCAGGAGCACGGCGGGCTTACCATTTGCGGTTACCGCCGTATAGATCGGCTTCACCGAGGAATGCACGGCGGCAATGTCGCGGATACGAATGGGCAGTCCCGTGGCGGTTGACTTCACGACGATGTCTGCAACCTGCTCTGGCGTGCGAGCCTGTCCACTGACCAGCCCAAGCACCAGTTGATGATTGTTCTCTATCAGGCCGGGCGAATCGATCATGTTGCTGCGACGAACAGCGTCCAGCAAGTTGGGGATCGTAACTTGAGTCTCCAGCAACTTCGCCGGACTTGGCTGGATTTCGAACTCCGGTTCAAGGCCGCCCTGAATGATGACTTTCGATACACCAGTTAGGCGATTCAAACGGGGGCGAAGATCATAAGTGGCCAGCTCCCAGAGCCGCGTCATGGGGATTGTATTGGATGTGAGGCTATAGCCCATGATCGGGAAAGCGGTAAAGGTCAAACGTTCAGCTGTGACCTTCGCCGTCGGCGGCAGCGCCGCTTGAACGGAGGCGATAGCGGCATTCACGCGGGTCAGTGTCTGGAACATGTCGACCGACCAGTTGAAGTACAGATCGATTTCGACGGAACCACGACTGGTGATCGACTTCACGTTTTCCAGCCCCTGCACCGTGTTAATCGCTTCTTCAATCGGCCGCGTCACGGTCACGAACATTTGTTCGATAGGCGCCACCCCGTTATCGACGCCTACCACGATGCGTGGAAAATCGGTAGCCGGAAAGACAGAGACCGGAATGGTTAAAGAAAGATATACCCCGACACCGACCAGCGTGAGGATTACGAAGATCACCGGTTTAGCGAGTTTGGCGGTCCAATGATCAGGCTGCGGGTCAATCATTCTTTCTCTTTTTCTTTCTTCTCGCCAGCGGCGTCAATTTGGACTTTGGCTTTGTCTTCCAGGCCTAGCCCGCCGGCGACTATCACCTTTTCGCCGGCCTTCAGGCCTTTCAGAATTTGAACCTTCTCCTGGTCGCGAATACCGGACTCGATCTTACGTTCATGCGCCGTGTCGCCCTCCACCACCAGCACGACGATGGGTCCTTCGGCCGTGGGGAGCAGCGCAGAAGCGGGAATTAACAAGGCGTTTGCGACAGTCTGCGCAACGATGGCGAGATGCACCGAAGTACCGGGGCGCAGCTTTGAATCGCTGTTCGGAATCTGCACCCATACTTCTACCGTCGTACTGCTGGGATCCAATGCCGGGCTGACCACAGTCACCTTGCCAGCGATCTCCGCACCATCGTCTGGATCGGTGATGGTGGCCGGATTACCGACCTTCACCAATGCGGCTTGTGCCTGGGGGATGCTTGCTCGCGCAATCACGCTAGACACATCCATCACCGTAAGAAGTGGCGTTCCGGCGCTGGCCATCTCCCCCGGATAGACCGAACGTTCGGTCACTACGCCTGAGATCGGACTGCGGATCTGTGAATACGAAAGCTGCGCCAGCGCGGCGTCCAACTTGCCCTTGGCCGAATCCAACTGGCCCTGCGCCGACTTCAGCTCTTCATGGCGTCCGACGGCCTGCAGCGACTCTAAATTTCTCCTGGCAACTTCATACTGACTTTGCGACGTGACGTAGGCGACATTCGCCTCATCCACCAATCGGCGGGCGATAGCGCCTTCCTTCAACAGCGACTGGCGGCTCTCATAAACGCGCTTGGTGGCTTCCATGGATTGCTTCGCCGATTGCGCGTCCTGCTGCGCCTTTGTCAACTCATTCGGGATGCCTGCCGTGGAGATGTTGCGATAAGCCGAGGAGGATTGTTCATAGCCTCCCTTAGCATCGCTGACGGCAGCGGCAAGGTCGCTATTTTCGAGCACGGCGAGCAATTGTCCTTTGCCGACACGATCCCCGCGGTTCACCGAAAAGCTTTTCACGGGCGCGCTGATCTTCGGCATGATACTGGCGCGATCGAGCGGATACAAGATTGCCTCGGCTTTGACCACGCGCTGTATCGAGTCCAGCCTTGCCTCCGCCACTTGAACATGGGCGATCGGCTTTTCCTCCACGGCTTCCTTCTTTGCACCGCATCCGGCGGCTATCGCCAACGCCGCGCAGACTACGAGTAAGTTGCGTTCCTTCATGACCATCTAGAGCGTCCCCGTCAATGTTTGCAAGCTCGCCAGCGCGAGACGATAGCGCACCAGGCCGTCATCGTAGGCGTTGCGAGCTAGTGAAAGCGTGTTTTGCGCGTCTACTACTTCAAGCACCGTTACCTCACCGGCTTCGTAGCGGAGCAATGTCAGGCGCCGGCTCTCAACGGCCAAATCGAGCGATGCCTTCAAAGAGTCAAGCTGCGTTCGCGCCGATTGCGCTTCCAGATACGATGTATCGAGCGCGGCCTGCAATTGGCGACCTGTATATAAACGATCGATCTCGGCTTGTCTCCGCTGGAGTTCGGCTTGGCGAACCCGGCTCCGCGTCGCGCCCCAGTTCCAGATAGGAATGTTCAGAGTTCCCAGCACACTGTTGCCGAGATTATTCGCGCCATCTGGATTGTGCACGGCGAACTGATTGGCGCTCAACCCATAAAAGTAATCGATCACCAGAGAAGGGATATAGCCACTCCGCGCCGAATCGATACCAAATCTAGCCTGCTGGATCGTGGCGTCGGCGGCGCGGATTTCAGGACTTGTCGATACTGCAAGGGTCCGCAGATCCTCAAACTGCCCCAGCGGTTCCAGGTTAAGCAGATCGTCGAGGATAGTGAAGTCGCGGTTCAGATCCGGAAAGAGCAGGATACTCAGCCCGACGCGCGTTTTTTCAACTACCAGTTGCGCTTCCAGATAATCGCGTTCGTGCTGTTGAACCACCAGCTCAGCCTTCACGACATCGGATCGCGCGGCTTCGCCACCTCGCTCTTGCTTACGCGTAATGTCGGCGAACTGACGCGATTCATCCAAACTTGTCTTAGCATTTGTAGCGTGCCGTTGGGCATTTAACATTGCATAGTAGGCCTGCGCCACAGTCGCCGAAAGCCCTCGCCGGGCGATGTCCTGCCGGGCTCGAGCCGCAACCTCGGCAGCGATCGATCTCCGGTAATCCGCGCGATGGGTGAGTGACAACTCCTCATGCACGGTTCCCGTACTCGTGTAGAAATGCACACCGTTGTTGCCCACGAAGATGCCGGTGGGAGTGCCGTTTCCCTGCGTATAGACGTACTGATTGAAATAATTGACGGAAGGCAGCAAGTTCGATTTCGATTGGATCCGATCTTCGCGCGCACTCAAACTAGCGATCTCCGCCGACAAAAACTGTGGACTATAAATCCGGGCGCGCTCAATGGCCCCGGTAAGGCTTAGCGCGACCCCGGCATTCTGGGCCAGCAGTGGGACGCATACCAGGCAGAAGGCGGTCGTTAATTTCGATAGCAACGGCTCATGTCCTCTAACCAATTCTCTTCGATTGAAACGAACGAATCTGAAAACTCGCTGAAAGCCACAAACTGGAGACTCGTCCGGCTTTCAGCATACGATCTAAGAGAGATGCAGGTTCTGGTAGTGGAAGATGAACCGACTATGGCGAGCCTTCTTCAACAAGGGCTGACGGAAGAAGGCCATTCCGTTACCGTATGTCCAAATGGACTGGAGGCGCTGGACATCGCGCTGAACTATCCATTCGAGGCGATTGTGCTGGACGTAATGCTCCCCGGTTTGGACGGTATCAGCGTTGCTCGGCGCTTGCGCGATCGCCGCAATCAGACTCCGATTCTGATGCTGACCGCTCGCGACACAGGCGCAGATATTGTCTCCGGTCTGGATTGCGGCGCGGACGATTATCTGACCAAGCCATTTTCTTTCGACGTGCTGTTGGCACGACTCCGGGCGCTCGCCCGCCGGGGACCTGTCTCTCATCCCTCCGTTCTTCGCGCCGGCGATTTGCTGCTGAATCAAGGGACCCGGGAAGGTACGCGAGCCGGTCGATCCATTGTCCTAACGCGAACCGAGTTCGCCATCCTGGAATTGCTAATGCGCAATGCGGGGCGGGTGATTACCCGCGAATCGTTGATGGAACGGGTTTGGGGACACGAGTCCGATATTGAAAGCAACACGCTGGATGCGTTCCTCCGGCTGCTTCGCGCAAAGGTGGAATTGCCCGGCGAAGCGAAGCTGATCCACACGGTACGCGGCGTCGGATATTGCATGAAAGCAGGCGAAGCCGAATGATCGTCCTTCGTTCCATACGATTCCGCCTGACGTTCTGGTACTCGGCGATTTTGCTTGCTGGATTGCTGCTGTTCAGCGGGGGCCTTTGGCTGGCGGTGCGGTACGAATTGTTGTCCAGCACGGACAAGAAGTTGGCGCAGGATGTTCAGGGTATCGGCGCAGTTCTGGAAGAAGAGGAGGGCGTCGGCGGGCCGGCCCAATTGCGAGAGGAGTTAGCTGAGTACGTCCGCGCGGCGCCGGGGGGCGCGTTATTGCGGGTCCGCGATGACGGTGGGCGTGAGTTGCTACCGGGATCGCGACTGTTGCCTGGCGGGGCGCCGTTCGGCCTGTACGCAACCACCCCGCAAGGCTATCGCGCTACTGCCGCGCTTCTCCAGATCCACGGGCGGCAGTTCGTAGTGGAGGCCTCCGCGCCGCTAACCGATGTGGATCGCATGCTGGCGCAGTTTCGCAACCTGTTGTTCTTCGCGATTCCCCTCGTCGTTTTGATCGCAATCGGTGGTGGCTACTGGATTAGCCGCCAGGCCCTTGCTCCGGTAGACGAATTGCGCAACGCGGCGCAACGGATCAGTGTCGAGAATCTTTCCGATCGACTACCCGTACCGCACACCGGGGACGAGCTGCAGCGATTAGCCGAAACCTGGAATCAGATGTTGCATCGCCTGCAATCGTCCGTGCAACGCATCGTGAATTTCACCGCCGACGCTTCACACGAGTTGCGAACTCCGATCTCCGTCATCTTAACCACCGCCGAACTCGCCCTAAGACGCGACCGCGATATCGGGCATTACCGCGAGGCTTTGACCGGCATCGTCGTCGAGGCTCAGCGGATGACGACGCTCACCGAGGATTTGCTTTCGTTGGCACGGGCTGACGATCGTGGCTCACGGCTTGCGCTGGAGCTCCTCGATGCTTCCGAACTGGCGCGGGCGGTTGTGGATGAGGAGACGCCATCGGCGAACGAGAAGCAAATCCAATTAACCACGGCGTTGGAAGAGCCTATCCCCGGCCTGCGGGCCAATCGCGCGGCGCTACGCCGCCTGCTGTTGATCTTGCTTGATAATGCCGTGCAACATACACCCGCTGGTGGCCTGATCGAGCTGGCTGGCGCCAAACATCCGAACGGAGTTATGCTTGCGGTCCGGGACAATGGAAACGGCATTTCGCCTGAAGATCTGGCACATATATTCGATCGTTTTTATCGCGCCGATAAATCCCGCAATCGCGCCAACGGTAGCGGCTTAGGGCTTTCCATCGCGCAATCGATCGCCCGAATGCACGGCACGCAAATTCACGCCGAAAGCTCGCTGGGCGGAGGTTCACGCTTCTACTTTGTGCTTCCGGAATAGCTTTCACCGATTTTTCAGATAAGGTCTGTACTGTTACGCTATGAGTTCTTCTTATCTGGCGACATTCCTGATAGGCGCGGCTGTGGCTATCGGAGCCTCGGCGGCCGAGAAACCGGTGAAGATGAAAGATCTTCCCCCCGCCGTTCAGAAAACAGTACAAATCGAAACCAAGGCTGCCAAGCTAGTCGGATTATCCGAAGAGGTGGAAGGCGGCAAGACGATGTATGAAGTCGAAACGAAGGTGAATGGCAAGAGCCGGGACCTGATTGTCGATAGCGCGGGCGCAATCGTCGAAGTAGAAGAGCAAGTCGAGCTTGCCAGTGTGCCGGCACCCGTCCGGGCCACCATCGAGCGCGTGGCGGCTGGCGCAAAAATTGTGAAAGTTGAGTCAGTTACAAAAGCCGGAGCCGTCTCGTACGAAGCCACTATCAACAAAGGTGGCAAGAAATCGGAAGTTGCAATCGCCGGCGATGGAAGCGTGAAAAAATAGGAGCATCCATGAAACCATTCTTGAAGTTTGCTTGTGTTGCCGTGGTCGCGGCCGCCGTTGCGGCACCGAACGGATATCAGGTTGTGAAAGAGATCAAGCTCGGCGGTGAAGGCGGCTGGGACTATCTGACGATGGACAGCGCCGCCCGGCGACTCTACGTTTCGCACGCCACGAAAGTGGTGGTGGTCGACACAGATAGCGGCAAGGCAGTAGGCGAGATTCCCGATACGGCTGGCGTGCACGGGATCGCGACCGCGCCGGATCTGAATCGCGGTTTCACGAGCAATGGCCGGGCAAATACGGTAAGCATCTTCGATCTAAAAACTCTGCAGGTTACGGGTCAAGTGAAAACGGGTCAGAATCCCGACGCCATTCAGTATGAGGCCGTATCCGGCCGGGTGTTCACCTTCAATGGGCGCTCCAAGGATGCCACGGCGTTTGACGCGAAGACGGGGAATGTCGAAGGCACTATTCCTCTGGGCGGCAAGCCTGAATTTTCCGCTGCGGATGGAAAAGGCCGGATTTACGTGAACATCGAAGACACCAATGAGATCGCTGAGATCGACGCCAAGGCGCTGAAGGTTACGAAGCGATATTCTCTTGCCCCATGCGACGAGCCCTCGGGCTTGGCGATGGATGTCCAGAAGCGGCGCATCTTTTCCGTCTGCGGAAATAAGATGATGGTGGTGTCCGACCCGGATACAGGCAAGGTGGTGGCGACACCGCCAATCGGACAGGGCGCGGACGGCGCTGGATTCGACCCCGGCCGGGGCTTGGCGTTCAGTTCCAATGGAGAAGGAACCTTGACCGTGGTTCAGGAGGTTGACGGCAAGTGGACGGTTGTCGAAAACGCCAAGACCCAAAAAGGCGCTAGGACGATGGCTGTCGACCTGAAGACCCATCAGCTGTATCTGCCGACAGCGGAGATGGGCGCGACGCCTGCCGCAACCGCGCAAGCGCCCCGGCCCCGTCCTGCATTGGTACCGGATACATTTAAAGTTCTTGTCGTGGGGCGCTAGACGAACTTTAATCGCGGGAGGCTATTTAGTGGCCTTCCGCTTCCAGAAAGCGTTCCACTTCGATGGCTGCCATGCATCCCGCGCCTGATGCTGTGATTGCCTGGCGGTATGTCCGATCCTGCACGTCGCCCGCGTGAAACACACCGGTGACGTTGGTGCGCGCTCCACCCTTCGACAAGATGTAGCCATCGGGATCAAGGTCGATCTGGCCCACGAATGGTTTCGTATTCGGGATATGCCCGATGGCAACGAAGAACCCGTCCACGTCGCGCATCCACGTTTCACCGGTTTTCAAATTACGCAACTTCACGGCGGTGACCGAATTCTGCGCGACGTCGTAGATATCGTCAACTACCGTATCCGTTAAAAATTTGATTTTTGGATTCTGCCGCGCGCGATCAAGCATGATTCGAGATGACCGGAAGGTGTCACTGCGATGCACTACCGCCACTTCCGAACCGAAGCGCGTTAGGAAGTTCGCCTCTTCCATTGCCGAATCGCCACCACCGATAACGATGATCTTCTTGCCGCGATAAAAGAAGCCGTCGCACGTCGCGCAGGAACTGACGCCGTGCCCAATCAACTTTTGTTCGTTGGGTAAATTCAGCCAGCGGGCCGATGCCCCGGTAGCGATAATTACCGTCAGCGTTTCCATCCACTCGCCATCGATATTCAGCTTGAAAGGCCGGGTGGAAAGGTCCGCCTCAATCAGGGAACCATGCAGGTATTCGGCGCCGAAGGCCGTCGCCTGCTTTTTCATATTCTCGACGAGTTCAGGGCCGTGAATGCCGTCGGGAAAACCGGGAAAATTCTCCACCAGTGTAGTCAGGGAAAGCTGGCCGCCTGCTTCGTGACCCGCCACAACCAACGGTTTCAAATTAGCTCTGGCGGCATAAAGAGCCGCTGTATTTCCGGCGCAACCGGAACCAAGAATCACTACGTTTCGCATGAGAGGATAGGACCCGTCGAGTCCTACCTTAAGGTTACCACCGGCTGTCGCAAGCGGTTCTTAGAAAGTCTTCTTGATGGCGTCGAATCCACGAAATCCGGACTTCTGCAGTTCCGTCCGCGCGTCGCCGATGGCATTCGCGTCTTTCAGCGGTCCCACTAGAACGCGAAACAGAGATGGCTTCTCCGGGATCTGGGTGTAGATGGATTTGAATCCTTTTTTAGCCAACGTCTCTGTAAGCACTTCCGCTTCGGGACGGCCAGTGGCGGCGATTTGAAGATAAATCTGTCCGCCCGCGGGTTCCTGCGGACCACCCGGACTGGCGACGGGCCGTGGCTCCGCTTTCTTGATTTCCGGTTTGGTATCGGGCTTCGTCACCGGCTCGATTTTCTTCTCAGGCTTCGTGGGGGGCGGCTCGCGCTTGGTCTCGACGGGCTTCGTCTCCACTGGCTTCTCGGCCGGCTTTGGTTCCGCTGGCTGCGAATCCGCTGGGTTCGTCGGAGGCAACGATCGTCCCGGCGAATCAACGTAGAGAGGCTTGGAATCCGGCTTCTTGGTGCTAGCCGTCTCCACGGGGCCGCCGGAATTCCGCCCGACGATATATCCCATCGTGAAAAAGACACCGAGTAGAATCACCACGATGAAAAACACGCTGAGCAATTGCCGATTACCTAGAATTAGTTCGAATTCGCCGTCTTCGTTTTTCGCCATGACTCGTTTCAGGGGCGCGCTTGTGGAATGCACCACCCAACGTTGAGAATAGTCTACGCGGGCCGATAAAACAACTTCTTTAGGTTTGGTTTCGCACCGCTGTTACGGCTTCACGGGTTTCCCAATCGTCTCCAGAGCCCTGCCCAATGAGGACACCAGGTCGATCGGCATCGGAAACACAATCGTCGTACTTTGTTGACCACTGATATCCACCAGCGTCTGCATATATCGTAGCTGGATTGCCGCCGGCTGCTTTTGAATTACCTCGGCCGCCATCGCTAATTTTTCCGCGGCGACGTATTCGCCCTCGGCATGAATCACCTTGGCTCGCCGTTCCCGTTCCGCTTCGGCCTGGCGAGCGATTGCCCGGATCATCTGTTCCGGCAAATCGACTTGCTTCACTTCCACCATCGTCACCTTCACGCCCCACGGGCCGGTGTGTTGGTCCAGCACGGCTTGCAAGCGAACATTCACTTTTTCGCGTTCGCTGAGGAGTTCATCGAGTTCCACCTCACCCAGTACGCTGCGAAGGGTTGTCTGGGCAAGCTGCGATGTCGCATAGAGAAAATTCGCCACCTCGATCACGGCTCTGACCGGTTCCACAACGCGGAAGTAAACAACGGCATTTACTTTCACGGTGACGTTGTCTTTGGTAACCAGATCCTGCGGCGGCACCTCCATCGCTTCCACGCGCAGCGATAAGCGGACCATACGATCAATTGGGGCCAAAACCAAAATCACTCCGGGTCCCTTGGGTGTTTTCTGAACGCGGCCAAGGCGGAAAATCACCGCCCGCTCATATTCCGCCAGGATCTTGATGGTCGACATCAGATAAATCAGGATGATGATTACGGGAACGAAGATCATGTGCTGGGGCGCTCCTTTGCGGTGCCTGCTAACTAGTATGGTCCAGAATCACTTTCCAACCACTTGCTGTTTTGAGAAAGATCAGAGAAAAGACGCCACCGGTATCGCCGCCGCCGGCAGCGTTCCTTGCCAAATGCCATTTCCCTATAACATAGGCTGAGCCGGCGTTCAGAGGAGTAATCTCCAGATCGGAAAACGTGAGCTGCCCCATCGCTTCCTTCGTCGGATACTTTCGCAGATAATTCTGTAGCACCTGGCGCGAGCCCTTGGTGGTGGTAGCGCCGACGAATGTTGTGTTTTTGTCGTACCCATCCATGAACGCGGGAATGTCGCCCCGGTTCCAATCGGTTACCTGTTTATCCAACACCGCGCGAATGGCCGTTTGTGGCGTAGTCTGGGCGACGCACAGCGCGGAAAATAAGAAAAGAATAAACTTTCGGGGCATCGGGTTCGTCGAATTCGATATTATGTCATTAATGACCCAGCGGGATACGGCCTATCCCCCGCCGGCGGCCCTTACCGCTTCCGGCGCTCGCGAAAAGCTCGACGAACTCGAATCCGCGCTGGGGACGATCATCCGCGGCAAGCCCGATGTTTTGCGGCTGTCGCTAGTGTGCCTTCTCGCTAAGGGCCATCTTTTAATCGAGGATGTTCCGGGTGTCGGCAAGACGACCTTGGCGCACGCTCTCGCCCGATCGGTCCATTGCGAGTTTCATCGCCTCCAATTCACTAGCGATATGTTGCCCAGCGATGTCGTGGGCGTCACGGTTTATAACGCCCATACCGAGTTATTCGAGTTCAAGGCGGGGCCGGTCTTCACGAATTTTCTGCTGGCCGACGAGATCAATCGGGCGACGCCGAAAACCCAATCGGCATTGCTCGAAGCAATGAATGAGCTGCAGGTGACTATCGACGGACACTCCTATCCACTCGCGCAGCCGTTCATGGTGATTGCGACGCAGAATCCGGTAGAGCATCATGGAACGTATCCGCTTCCCGAATCGCAACTGGATCGGTTCCTGATGCGGATTCGCATCGGTTATCCCGACCTGGCGGCCGAGCGCCAGATTTTGCGCAATGTGAGCGACAATCACGACGCCGCTCGCAACATTGTGAGTGGCGAAGAATTATTGCAGTTGCAGGAGATAGCGCAACGCGTCAATGTGGACGACGCGCTAGTGGATTACATGCTGGCGATCGTGGAGAAAACCCGCCATCATGAAGCGTTAGGACTGGGTGTCAGCCCCCGCGGCGCGCAAGCTTTGTATCGAGCCACGCAAGCGCTGGCGCTGCTCGAAGGCCGTGAATACGCTATTCCGGACGACGTCAAGCGATTAGTGATTCCCCTTTTCGCGCACCGCGTAGCCGTGAACAGCCGCGTCGCTCTGGCGCAGCGAAATACGGAAGCGAGCGAAAGAATCCTCAAAGAAATTCTGACGCTCGTGGATGTTCCGTTATAGAAAAATGGGCCTTACAGCGCGAGGCCGGCGGCAAGCTTCTCCCAATCCCCGGCTTCACCAAACTTGAAGCAGACCACATCTGGATTGATGTTGCGGATCAAACCGGATAAAACGCCGCCGGGCCCAACCTCGACAAAGCGCGTGACGCCGTGGGCTATCAGGAACCGGATCGATTCCAACCAGTGCACGGGATTTGGGACTTGCTGGATTAAGCCCTGCCGCGCCCCTACCGCGGTGTGAATTTCTCTCGCTTGCCAATTGTTGATCAGCGGGCAAGCGAGGTCATGAAAGGGCGTGGATTCGATATCGTGCGATAGCTTTTCCTGCGCGGGCTTCATCAGCGGGCAGTGGAATGGAGCGCTGACGGGTAACAGGATCGCGCGTTTGGCTCCCGCGGCCTTGGCGAGTTCCATCGCCCGTTGTACCGCGCCGGCGTGTCCGGCAATCACAGTCTGATCCGGCGAATTAAAGTTCGCGGCGGTTACAACTTCGCCCTGCGCGGCGTCCTTCAGGACCTTTGCCAGGGCGCCGTCGGGGAGTTTCAGGAGTGCGGCCATCGTGCCGACGCCGGGTGCAACAGCATCCTGCATATAGCGTCCGCGTTTTCTGACCAGGCGCACGGCGTCCATGAATCGCAGAGACCCCGCGGCAACCAAGGCCGAGTATTCGCCAAGGCTGTGCCCGGCAACATGATCGAATCGGACGCCCTTCGCATGGAGCACGGCATAGGCGGCAATCGAGGCGGTGAGAATCGCGGGCTGCGTATTTTCGGTCAGCTTCAGATCCTCCTCGGGACCCTCGAAGCAAAGTTTGGAAACCGAAAAATCCAGCGCCTCATCCGCTTCGTCGAAAATGGTGCGCGCCTCCGGATAGGACTCGGCCAAGCTCTTACCCATGCCCGCGAATTGCGAGCCCTGTCCCGGGAAAACGAATGCGGTCTTCATAACTGAATTATCATACTGATTTATGTCGACTGATCCATCGGCGGTGATTGCGCCCACGGCGCGTGTGCACGCCGATGCCAGGATCGGTCCACAGGCCGTGATCGGCGAGTATTGCGTGATCGAAGCCGATGTGGTGATTGGCGCCTATTCGCGGCTGGAACCGTACGTCTTTGTAAAACGCTGGACGACGATGGGGGAGCGCAATGAGATCTCCGCGGGCACGGCTCTTGGCACGGATCCGTTAGACAAAAACTTTACCGGCGAACGCAGCTATCTGCGCATCGGCAATGGCAACAAGATTCGCGAGCACTATACGATTTCCCGCGGCACCGCGCCCGAATCGGAGACGGTGATAGGGGACGAGAATTACATTATGACGTCGGGCCATATCGCGCACAATGCGCACATTGGCGATGGAACGGTAATCGCCAGTTGCTCTTTAGTAGCCGGCTATGTGGAGATTGAGAACCAGGCTTTTATCTCGGGCGGCGTGGGCATTCATCAGTATTCGAAGATCGGGCGCCTGGCAATGGTGGGTGGTATCGCCCGCGTGAATGTGGATCTTCCACCGTTTTTTTTGTACTCCGGCGGCTATGTGAAGGCGCGCGGTTTGAACGTTGTGGGGTTGCGCCGGGCCGGATTCAGCCGTGAAGACCGTGCGGCGCTTAAGGCTGCCTATGGGTTGCTCTATCGCTCGGGATTGAAGCTGGAAGACGCGCTGGTGCGGATAGAAACCGAGATTCCCACCGAGCATACGCGCCATTTGGTGCGTTTTATCCGCTCAAGCAAACGGGGAATTTGCCGCGAGTAAGTTGCTAGAAACTGCCCGCCCCGGCGGCGGCGTGGCAATCGTAAAATATCGGATCCAGGCCGAAGCGCCCCCGGTATGCCGCGCTCATGGATGTTCGAAAAGCTTCGGCATCTCCGGGCGCCACGAGGTTTACAGTGCAACCACCAAACCCGCCACCAGTCATTCTGGCGCCATATACGCCCGGCAAATTTCTGGCTGTATCTACCAAGTAATCGATTTCTTCGCAACTTATCTCATAATCGTCGCGCATGCTTTTGTGGGACGCGAAAAAGAGACGGCCCATCCCGGCCAAATCTCCCGCAGTCGCGGCTTCTACAAACTGCAGCACGCGTTGGTTTTCAGTCACCACGTGCCGGGCGCGTCGCAGGGGCAGGGAAGATTCGTCGATGACGCCCAGGACATCGACATCGCGCAGGCTATCGACGCCCAACATCTTCGATGCCTCGGCGCACTCAGCCACACGCTGGCGGTAGGCTGACGATCCTAGTTCATGCTTCACCAGCGAATTGATGGCAACGATCTTCAAGTCCGTTGGGAGCGGCACCGCGCGGTGTTCCAGGCTGCGGCAATCGATCCAGATGGCGGCGTTCTCTTGGCCGAAGACGGAGACAAATTGGTCCATGATGCCGCACGGCATCCCGACGAATTCGGTTTCAGCCCGGCGGCACAATTTTGCGAGTTCTACGCCATTCAGAACTCCCCCACCCAATGCCAACGCTACCGACACCTCCAGCGCCGCCGATGAACTTAAGCCGGCTCCAACCGGCACGGTACTGTGAATAGATAAGTCCGCCGCTTCGACAGGCACGCCGGAAAGTGATAGCTGCTGGGCGACACCGGCGATGTAATCGCTCCAGTGTTGGCGCTTGCGGAGCGAACCCAATTCTCCTATCGGCCATTCCGCGCTGTCATTTTCATTCCCGGAATGGACCCGAAGCAGCCCGTCGAAATTCGGCTTAGCGCTGACAAAGCAAGCCAGGTCCAGTGCAATTGGCAGAACAAATCCTAGGTTGTAATCGGTGTGCTCGCCGATCAGGTTTACGCGTCCTGGACCACGCCAGTTTCTAGCGATCAACCTTTGCTCAGACCGGCGGCGCGGCGGGCCAACAACAGCAGAATCACGCCGAAGACGAACATCGTTATTCCCGCGCGGAGGTTGACGTCGACATCCGTCAGAGGAGCGCGGGCCTCCGGCATCACAAACGAAACGATGCAGAGAATCGCGCCCAGGAGGGCGAACAGAAGGCCGGTCGGAACTCGTAAATCATCCATATGTTTACCAGAAAATCAGATTCAGAATCACCAATGCCACCATCACAATGATAGCCAGCGGAGCCGGACGCTTGAACCATGGCACACCCGCTTCATGGGGAATGTGCGTCAGCCCATACACCAGATCTGTAAGCGCGGATTCGGGCTTTGGCTTCGTCATCAAACTGACGGCGACCGTAACCAGGCAGCAGGTGCTCCAGGCAAAGATCGCGATCCAGAAATTCTGCGCCATGGTGGATGGAAATTGTTGCACGTCGGCGATCCAGCCGCCCTTGCCTTCGGCCACTGTCAAGCCATGCGTAAGCATCGCGGCCGTTGTTCCGGAAAGTAAACCGGCGAAGGCGCCGTGCCCGGTTGTCCGCTTCCAGAACATACCCAACAGGAACGTTGCGAACAGCGGTGCGTTCACGAATCCGAATACAAGCTGTAACAGATCCATGATGTTGTTGTAGAGCGACGCCAGGTAAGCCGTACCCACGGACAGCAGCACGCCCACAACCGTGGTGACGCGGCCAACCATCAGGTAATGCGCATCGGGCGCGCCCTTACGAATGTAGCTTTGATAAATGTCGTAGGTGAAAACGGTGTTGAAGGCCGTGACGTTGCCGGCCATGCCCGACATGAAGGACGCCATCAAAGCAGTGAGTCCGATGCCCAACATGCCGGATGGGTAAAACTGGGCCATCAATGTCGTCAGAACCTGATCGTAATCGGCCACTCCGTTCTTCATCGGCAGCGCATAGCCCACCGCCATCTTCGACAGAGCCACGGCCGCGATGCCGGGGATGATGACGACGAACGGCATGAACATTTTTGGAAAAGCGGCGATCAGTGGAGTGCGGCGGGCGGCCGACATAGAATCGGCAGCCATGGCGCGTTGCACTACCAGGAAGTCGGTGCACCAATATCCGAAAGACAAAACGAACCCAAGCCCCGCGACAAGCCCGAATATTTCCACGCCCATCGGATTCTGAGACGGAGTACCGACATACTTCCAGGTATGGGTCATCACATCAGGCAGACGCTGCGACATCCCGCCCCATCCACCGGCCTTCGAGACCGCGAGAATAGCCAGCGGAGAGAAGCCCAATACGATCAGGAAGAACTGCACCACCTCGTTGTAGATCGCGCTGGTGAGCCCGCCCAGAAACGTATAGACCAGCACGATGGCGGCTGAAAGCAGAACGGAATTGGTAAAGCTCCAACCCAGCACCAGGCGGAACAACAGACCAAGGGCGTACATCGATATGCCGGACGAAAATACGGTCATCACGGCGAAGGTGAGCGCGTTCAAGCCGCGCGTTTTTTCGTCGAACCGGAGCTTAAGGTATTCGGGAACGCTGCGCGCTTTGCTGCCGTAATAGAAGGGCATCATAAATACGCCGACGAAGAGCATGGCAGGCACGGCGCCTATCCAGTAAAAATGCGCGGTCATGATGCCGTATTTCGCACCGGACGCGCACATTCCGATGACCTCCTGGGCGCCAAGATTCGCCGCGATGAATGCCAGGCTGGTGATCCACACGGGTACGGAGCGGCCCGAGGTCAAGAAGTCTTCACTCGATGTGACGCGCCGCTTAACCAGCCAACCGATACCCATCACGAACGCAAAATACAAACCAAGTATTAGATAGTCGACAAAGACAAGATGCAAGGGTTCACCCCAAACCGGAAGAGTCTATCAAAACAGGGATAGTTCAAATCGCGACAGTCTAGATACTACCACCGGATCTTTTATCAGTTGGCGCGGGCGTGTACGGCAACCAGATCGCTCTGCACCGGGACACCGCCGCTTATCTTGATGCGGACCACAGCTTCAAAGGGTACGATTCCTGTTTTGGCGATGCCCAGCCGGCCAAGCAGCTTCTCCAGATTGCGTGGGCGACAGACGAATTCGACAGCCGCTTGCGTCCCGATCGTGGTGGTCCCGGCAAGAGTCATCGCCAGGCGCGATGGGTTCATTCCAGGAAATAATGCGATCAATGCGTAGTCTTCGGTCAGCGGCATCCCTTGCGATCCAATGTACGATTTATCCTCGCCCGGCCGCGGGTGCTGGTTGATGATTCCCAGGTCCCCTTTGCGCGATGGAATATCCGTCTGACCGAAGACGAAATCGAGCGTGGTGGGAATAATTCGTAACGTCAGATTTTCGGAAGGCGAGCCGACGAAGATCAGGTTGTTATTCTTGGCGTCGTCCAGCGATAGGAGTCTACCGCGCTTCACTCGCATACCTTGATGAAACATTCCGAAGACGCGGTCCAACTCGTGAACGGCCAGCACTTCGCCCACGCCGGTGTAATGATCCAGAATCTGTTCCTTCTTGTCGCCCTTGGCGGAATCGAAATAGCGCATTCCGGTTTCTGGCCGGCCGACGAATTCGGCATTGCTGAAAACCAGCCACGGTAATTCCGGCTGATCCAGAAAGCCATTCCAGAATTGGCGGAACACGGGCGGCGTATTCTCCGCGGCAATCATGGCAACCCGCTGCGGACGCTGGAATTCCTCGACGTAGATTAATGCGCCAACGGCAGCCGCGGTCAGCAAGGATAGAGTGACAACAGCGATCCACAACGCAGATCGAGGAGCGAGTGCCGGCGCTATCGGGTGTTCTAGTACTAAAGCAGGAGAGACTGGGGGTAATGCGATCGGCGGGAGCGGAAGCGGCGTCTCCGGTTGTGCCGCCACCAGGCGCGTATGGAACAAGAGCGAATAGGAGCCTTTCGGCAGCTCCACAATCACCTTATCTTCGGATCCGGCGCCGGCATAAAATTCCGCCAGTTTTGATCGCAATCTTCCGGTTTGGACTCTAACCGTGGAATCCAGCCGTGGATCGAAATCGCCCGGTCGTCCAAAGACCTCGGTGGCGATCTGGTATTCCTTGATTGGCGCCGCGGGACGTTCGAAAGATTGCTCGGCGAGATACCGCAGAAGTTTGCACAGAGATTCCGAACCGTGCAGTAATTCGCTGGACACGAGCCGATTAATTTGATGAAAATTCACTTCACGAGCGGCTGACGTGGCCCCTGTAACCGACATGCCCCGAAGGTAACAACTTCCGCAATCAATAGCAACTTGCCCATTTCCAGCGAGTAACAAGGTTTCTTAGTTAACGCGAACTACGGGTATTAAGCTTATTGCGGAGGCCGAAGTTTCTTTGCGTTACTTACAAGACTAAAGTCTACTCACCGTGTTTCTAAGTGCAAAGGATAGTCCGGTCCGCGCTGCATCATCGGGTGATAACGAGCGCTGGCGGCTACAATGTGACCATGAACTTTCGCAGACTTTTGTCGCTTTGTCTGATCGCGGGGATGCAGGCAGCCATCGGCCAAGTGTCCGATAACAAGTCTCTCAACGGCAAGTATTTTTTTCGCCACAGCCAATACATAACGGATGGGACGGGGACTCTTACCGAAGCCCGCAGTGGATCGGGAACGATGACCTTTGATGGAAACGGAAACCTGACGTTCACAGGAACGCAGATTGTGGGCGCCACAGCGCCGGCGAGTCTCACCGGTAGTGGGACTTACGCTGTAAAGTCGGGGGGATTCGTTACCCTGACAAATCCGTTGAAAACGTCAGTAACAGTTAATGCGCGTGTCAGTACTGGGGCCGTCCTTGGTTCTAGCACTGAGAGTGGCACTACTCTCTACGATCTTTTCGTCGCCATCGCGGCTCCGGCGCAGCCTTTGACGACAGCTACTCTTACGGGCAATTACTACATCTCTTCCCTCGAATTCCCGACCGGGAGCCTGGCTTTGGTTCGCGACACTTTCTTTACCGCCTCGGCCAACGGGAGCGGCGGCTTTGGAAATGTAAACGTCACTGGTGAAGCGGCCAATCTGGGCAGCAAATCTATAACCCAATCCGTGACGGCCGCCAGTTATACGGTCGCCGCCGACGGCAGCGGAACCGTGACTTTTCCCTTTGGCGGCGGTACCGATAGCAGCAGCCAGTTGATTGGCGGCGCGAAGACGATCTATGTCTCGCAGGACGGAAGCTATTTTATCGGTGGAGGGCTTACAACCGGCGATCATGGTCTGGTGTTCGGCATTCGGGCTTACGCTAGTGGAGCAACTAATGGCAGTTTCAATGGCCTGTTCTGGGGGGCTGGACTGCGCATCGATTCGAACGCCTTGAGCAGTTTCGCCGGAGCGGCCAGCGCGCAAGGCACGGGGAATCTGGTGTGGTCGCGCAGGCTCCGGCAGCAGGATGCCTTGATCGATTTCACACCACTGACACCTTATAAACTGACTGCCGACGGATCGGGCACGGTGGGTACGGCGGTTCTTAACAAGGTTGCGCTTGCGGCGACTGGAAAATCCTTCCTGGAAAGCGGTGTCTCAACGTCCGATACCACCACGTATGAGATCGTCATCGCTCTACCCGCCGCACCGCAATCGGGTACTGGCGTATTTCTGAATCCGCAGGGAGTTCTGAATGCGGGCAGCTATGCTCCGGCGGGAAATCCACTGGCTCCGGGAGAATTTTTCGCATTGTTCGGAACGGGATTTGTGTCGCAGCAAACCGTTGCCGGCGCCCTTCCATTTCCCACGACACTCGGCGGGGTTCAGGTGACCATCAACAATACGCCCGCTCCTCTTTATTTTGTGAGCGCGAACCAGATCAGCGGGTTGGTGCCGTACTCCGTAACGGGATCCACCGCGACTGTTGTCGTTACAAGCGGCGCGAACAAATCGAACACGGTATCGGTTCCTTTGGCGGCTTCGAGTCCTGGCGTCTTCACGGTAACGGCCAATGGACTCGGCGGGGGAGCGATTCTTCATGCCGATTACACGCTTGTTTCATCAGCCAGTCCGGCCAAGCGCGGCGAAGTCGTGCAATTGTTCCTTACAGGACTCGGCGCGGTGACGCCCGCGGTCGCCGATGGATCGGCCGCACCGTCCAATCCGCTGTCCCTGGTTCCCACGCCGCTTGCCGTATATGTTGGAGGCTCACGCGCGCCTCTCGTATTCCAAGGTCTTGCGCCAGGGCTCGCGGGACTTTACCAGATCAACTTCACGATTCCCTCCGATGCTCCCAGCGGCAACGCGGCGCTTGCCGTTCAGACGTTGGAGGCATTTACGGATTTAGCTGATATTGCGGTGCAGTAACAATGGCGAAGAAGCGCTCTTACCGTTCCGAGGGGCGCATCCACTGCATCTCTTGGGGAATCGGTGCACTCGCCAGACGCGCCAGTAGCCGTTTAACGTCATCTTCGATCACTATCATTTCCTGATGGGCAGGCCGAACAAAGCCTTCGGCCACGGAATGTGCCGCCATGGCGAATAAGGAATTGTAATAGCCGGAGGTATTCAGAACGGCGCAGGGCTTTTTGTGAATTCCCAATTGAGCCCACGTTACGATCTCAAAGAATTCTTCCCAATTCCCAATGCCACCGGGAAGCAGCACAAAGGCGTCGGCTAAGTCTGCCATCATCGCCTTGCATTCATGCATGGAGGCAACGACGTGAAAATTACTCAGACCTTTGTGCGAGATGCCCTTTTCCACCATGCCCCGGGGCATTATGCCAGTTACGCGACCGCCATTGGAGAGGACTGCATCGGCCAGCGTACCCATTAAACCCACGCGCCCACCGCCATAAATCAGATTGACTTTGGCGTTTGCGATTTCCTGTCCGAAGCGAGTAGCGGCGGCGCTGTATTCCGGCTTTCCACCGGTATGCGAACCACAGAATACACAAATGTTCTTAATCGTCGGGCTCCCGTACGAATGCATACTGGTCGAACACCAATCCGCCAATAGTGTCGCGCGCGAGCGGATCTTTACGACCGAAGCTCTAAAAGAAAAGGCAGAAACGCATGCAACGTTCCTGCCTCTGTTAAAACAGCCTAGTACTAAGACTAGTTTGTTTAGTGACCTACGAAATTAATAGTCGTAGTGTCGGTTGCCGTCTTGCCTGCGGAGTCGGTAACCGTCAGAACGAAAGTGTAAATTCCGCCCGTGCCGAACTGAACGGCTGGTGTGGCGGACGTTCCACCAAGAATGCTGGCTTGCGGACTTCCCGCAGCTAATGTCCAGGCGTAGGTGAGGGGCTTGCCGTCGAAGCTGGTGGACGCCCTGCCGTCGAGGGCAAACTGTCGTGAGGAGACCGTGGCTTGCTTGGGATTCGCTACGGCGATGGTCAGCGTGGGAGTCGTGGTTCCGCCACCAGGATTCGTAGTGCCACCCAGTAGATTCCCGGTTGCGGGGTCAAGGATTAAGGCCTTCGCGCCACTTTTCCCGGAGAAATCGAACATCCCGTTCAGCGATCCGGCGATCTCATCCGTGGAATTGTCGCCGATGCGACCCAAGCCCCAGTTGTCTTCGACGAATCTCAGGATCGAGGACTGATCGGTAATGGCGTGATCCACATAGTTGACCTTTGCATAAGGCGAGACGACGATCAGCGGGAGGCGTGGACCGTAACCGCAGCGCCCCTGATATACCACTCCAGCGGCAGATCCGCAGGCACCGGGTCCACTCAAGTTGTCGTCGCCGGTGCTGGACTGGCTAACGATGGGGCTCATCTGATGGTCATACCAGCCGTCTGAATCGTCATAGGCGATGATCACGGCAGTGCTACTCCAGAATGGCGATTGCATCAGCTTATTCACCGCGCCGACGACAAATGTCTGCTCATCGAGGGGGTCGGAATAGCCCGCATGGCCGTCCTGATAGGCCGGGGCTTTCAGATAACTAACGGCGGGAAGATTGCCCGCCGCCAATGCCGTGAAGAAATCGCTACTGTCGTACTGATGATTTGCCTGATCGGTGCCACCAATCGCGGCGACGGTGGTGAACGGCAGGTGATGCGGATTCGCCGTTTGGGCAAAATATTGGAAGGGTTGGTGGTGCGGAATGTAATCAGTGCCGGCCGATGCGCCGGAGATGTTGTTGTGCGTCGCGGCGCATACGGCTGAGCCATCGGCGTTGCGCGAACTCGGCTTAAATCCGCCTTGAAACCAGCCCCAGGTGATGCCTTTGGCATTCAACAGGTCGCCCGCATTCTTACCGCTCATGGAAATTAGAGTCTTCGTGGGAAGGGTGCAGTCGTCCAGAGCAAGTGCCGGACGGGGATCGCCAATTACCGAACCCGCCGACACGTTGCCCGCGGGGTTTCCCGAAGTTACCGTCGCGCCGTGGGTTTGACCGGCAATCAAATTGAACGCGCCGGGAGTGGACGGACCGAATGTGGTGCCGAAAGAATTGTCGCTCATCGCGAAGTTCTGCGCGTAGTTCCAGAAAGCGGTGACGGTGTTTCCATCGTAGTAAGCCATGACAATCTTCGTGCCAAAGCCGGCGATATCACAGCTGGGGCTGGCGGCGCCCACGTCCTCTACGAACTTATTCATAAGGCCGCCGTTGAATGCTTTTTGTTCGTCGGTGTAGTTGTGATCCTGATCGCAGGTAACCGCTTGCGCGCGGGTTAGACGGAAGGGTTGCGCGGAATTGGGGTTATGCGTTAAAAGCGGACCATTCAGTCCATTCACGGATGGAGAATTGGGTGCCGCGGTGAACGTCGGCTCATTTCCGGTGCTATTCAATGCATAAGGATATGTCGCGAAGTAGTGGTCGAAGGATACGTTTTCCTGGAAGATCACTACAACGTGCTTGATGGGGGTGGTTGTGTTCGGGTTAACCGTAACCGTCTGCCCATTGGCGGGAATACTAATCATTACCGGGAGCCACACCGGCAGAACCAGGCTGATAATCCATTTACGGATTGCAAAAACTCTCTTCATGTAATTCGCCTTTCGCTGCTTTCCGATTCGACTTTGCACGCGGGAGTAGCGCGGCCAGCCGATCTAGAGTGGCACCGGAGAGTTACGCAATCTTTTCGCAGCGGTTAATATCTCATGAACACAGAATTTACATCCACGGAACGGTATCGCGGCTAACATAAACCAAGCCGAACTTGTTGACGGGCAGTATGGGCCTTCCTAGAATTGAGACTCTGTGTTTTCGAATTATTCGGTCATATGTCTGTTATTCCGGTATTTTTAAGACATCCACGCCGGTGAGATTCTGGCTCCAGCGTCGACGACGAGCGCAAACACTAATGCAACATTTTGGTCATAATAGAAGAACACGGAATGGCTTCAACAGGATGGATACGTGGCAACACTTTCTGAAGTACCGAAGATCGATACGCGTCCGCCGGGGCCGAAGAACGGACCGTTTCTGGCCCATTTGCCGGCCTTTCGTAAGGATCCTCTGGCGTTCCTCCAGAAGATGTTCGACACGTACGGCGAAATTGTTCACTTCAAGCTCGCCAACCAACGGGCGTATCTGATCGTCAATCCAGATCACATTAAAGACATCCTGGTGACGCGCCAAGCGAACTTCACGAAAAGCCGTGTCCTGCAGAAAGCGAAGGTTTTCCTTGGCGAAGGTTTGTTGACCAGTGAAGGCAAGAAGCACACGGTGCAGCGGCGTTTGGTGCAACCCGCTTTCCATCGCCAGCGCCTTGCCGGATATGCCGCGCAAATGGTGGAGTGTTCGCTAAACACCCGCAATCGCTGGCACGATGGCGAGGTGAAAGATATAGACCATGAGATGATGCGCCTGACGCTGGCAATCGTGGGCAAAACTCTGTTCAGTGCCGATGTCGAACACGAAGCCACGGAAATCGGCGAGGCGCTAACGGAAATTCTCGGGCTCTTCAACACGGCGATGTTGCCCTATTCCGATCTGCTGCAAAAGCTTCCGTTACCATCCACGAAACGTTTCCAACGCGCGCGGGCTCGGCTGGATGAAACTATTTACGGGATTATCGCCGAGCGCCGCAAGAGTCAGGAGGATCGGGGCGACCTGCTCTCCATGATGCTGCTGGCGCAGGATGAAGAAGCTGGCGGCGGCATGGACGATAAGCAAGTTCGCGACGAGGCCATGACGCTGTTCCTGGCCGGCCATGAAACTACCGCGAACGCCCTTACCTGGACCTGGTATTTGCTTTCGCAACATCCGCAAGTAGAATCGCGAATGCAAGCCGAGATCGACGCCTTGGGTGGACGCACACCGTCGATGGACGACCTGCCACAGCTAAAATACGTCGAAGCGGTGTTCGCCGAAGCGATGCGGATGTACCCTCCAGCGTGGGCCGTCGGGCGCATGTCCATTGAGTCGTTTGAGCTGGGTGGACATCTGATTCCGGCGAAAGCGATCTTACTGCTGAGCCCGTACGTGATGCAGCGTCATCCCGACTACTTTCCCAATCCCACACACTTCGATCCGGAGCGTTGGGCGGCGGGGGAAGCCGAGAAGCGCCCGAAATTCAGTTACTTTCCGTTTGGTGGGGGAGCCCGCGTCTGCATCGGAGAACGCTTCGCCTGGATGGAAGGCGTACTGGCGATCGCCGCGATTGCCCAGAAGTGGAAACTGAAACTGGTCCCCGGACATCCGGTTGAGACCAAGGCATTGATCACCTTGCGCCCAAAGCACGGGATGCGGATGACCGTCCACGCCCGCCAATAAATCAACAGGTTCCGCTGGTTCGATAACCGTTACCCGACCCTGCGGGAACTTCCGCCGCCGTTAAATCCACCTCATGCTTGCTCATCATGATCTGGTTATCGATGGCTCTGTTGTGGACGGCGAGCGCGACGGAAGTGCATCGCCAAGCGGAAATTCTTCTGGGTAACAACAAACTGGCCGAGGCCGCTAAGCTGTGCCGAACGGCGCTAAGCATCTATCAACCGGGCGATCTCGGTTCCGCTTTGTTACTACGGGATCTGGCGCGAATCTATCGCCTGGAAGGATATCTGAACAAAGCGGAAGCCGCCAGCCGCGATTCCCTGGGTACGGTGGAGCGGGTGTTCGGGCCGGAAGACGCGAATGTAGCGATTGGGCTGAACAGTCTCGGCGAGATCTTATTTGAAGAAGGGCGCATCACCGATTCGCGGCATGCTTTAACCCGGGCATTGGACATCGCCGAGAAGTCGATGCCGGCGAAGAGTGCGCATCTGGCAACTATCCTGCATGACCTTGGGGCGGTTTATCAGATGGAGCGCCGCTATCCCGAGGCCGAGTTTTTCTATGTGCGAGCGCTGAAAATCCGCCGGGCGAACTCGGAACAGGCCCACGTGGATGCAACGGCCCGTAACCTGGCCACTTTATATCGCCTGCAGAATCGCCGCTCCGATGCCAGCCGTCTGGAAAGGGGATTACTGCCGCGTTAAACCGATTTTGGATAGAAGAGCCTGATAGCGCGGGTCATCGTGAAGGAAATCGAAAGGCGGCCATACCTTCAGGAAAGCGATCATGCCGTCGTGCTCGGCATAAGCTCGCTCCAATTCCGCCAGGGTCCGTTCCTTATCGCGCAGCGCGGCGTAGACACAGGCCAGTGACGTGGGACGGACATAGTTGGCGAAGGGAGGTCCGATGGGTGGAATTACCGCCAACGCTTCCGCCTTTTTTCCCTGCATCGCCAACAGCGTGGCCTCATGGAGGCGCATGCCGCAACTGGCGGCTTGCCCCGGGGTTGCCAGTTTCGCCGTCACCGCGCTTGCTTCGCCGAACATCCGCTTCTGCCCATAAGTAACGCCGAGCTCGTGCAGCGCTTCTGGGAACAGCGGGTCTAATGCCAACGCGGCTTTGTGTTCTTTGATCGCCGCGTCGTACTCGCGACCGAAATAATAGGTGATGCCAAGGTAGGTGTGTTCGGCCGGCGAAAGGGGGTCTAGATCGTTGGCCAGGCGCATCTCGTCAACCGCCTCTCCCATTCTTCCCAGGGGCGTCAAATAAGCCAGGCTATAGCCGAAGTGAGCCAACGGATTACCTGGACTTAACTGGATAGCTTGACGAAATTCGGCGGCCGCGCCGTCCCAATCGTGATCGTAAAAAGCCTTCACAAAACCCAGGGAGATATGCGCCGGAGCTTGCTTCGGGCTCAACGCCAAGGCTTGTGTAGCGTAGGTTCGCGCTTTGGGCATCACTTCATCCGCGGGACCCGAACCCACCATCGCCATCCATGTGTAGGTGTCGGCCAAACCCGCGTATGGAGCGGCGTATTTAGGATCGGCGGCGATCGACCTCCGAAAATAGTCGATGGCCTGGATCTCATCCGCGGCCGTCCACTTGCGATGATGGAATGCACCCTGCAAGTACAAAGTGTAGGCATCCATGTCGCCTGTTTTCGATTCCAATAGCTTCTGCGCGCCGTTTCCAGCCAGCTTTAGTTGTAGAGTTTCGACAATGGATCGTGAGATTTCATCTTGCAGCGTGAAGACGTCTTTCAATTCGCGCTCATAAGTTTCCGACCAAAGATGATAACCATCGGCGACGCTATTTAACTGCGCGGTAACCCGGAGGCGATTACCAGAGCGCCGGACGCTACCCTCCAGCACCGCCCGAACATTCAATTTCGCGCCGATTTCGCGGATGTCGACTTGCTTGCCCTTGAAGGCAAACGCCGAGCTTCGGGCCACCACCCGAAAGCCGCCTACCTTCGTCAGCGAGTCGATAATCTGTTCCGCCATCCCGTCGCAGAGATATTCCTGGTCTTTCTCAGCGCTCAAATCGACGAACGGCAGCACGGCGATGGAAGATATGTCCAGCGGATTGGCCTTCACGCGATGCCGCGAATTGGCATACCAGAAGGAGCCCGCGGCGGCGATACAAAGAGCGATTGCCAGAGACGGCACAACAAACCACGGCAATTTCTTTAGTGGCGGCTGAGGCGCGGGTTCAGGCGGCGCGGGCCGTTGCTCCCGATCGGCAAAACTGGGGACGTATCCGCCTTTCGGCAGATCGATTTGGATGGGATCGTTTAGACCAGCGGTTTCGTAATACTCTTTTAACCGCCCACGAAGCTTCACCGCTTCGATGCGAACGACTGCGTCCAGGCGCGGGTCATAGGTTGGTTTACGCCCAAAAACCTCCACGCCGAGTACGGATTCCTTGAGCTGATCCACTTCCCCGCGCAGGGCGCCTTCGACGACATGGCGTAGAAATCGGCTGGCCCGTTCGGAATTGGCGAACGAACTACTACGGAGAATGCTTTCCAGTTGGGCGCGGATGCGCGAATCGCTTAACGTTCCCGAGATCGTGGCTCCCAGAGAAGACACCGCGGATCCTTTCGTCGATTCCCATCGCATCAAAGTTCAGTAGATGCCGCCCAGAGAGGCGTGGATACTTCCAAGTTAGCGTGAGCCCCATACCGGATTCAACCCGCTTCTCTGGAAAGACGAAGACAAACCTGCTCATGTTCAGGCTGTTTCCAGCTTTTTTTGCATATCTTCCAGGGAAACGCCGCTAGTTTCCGGATAAATAAAATAGACGACGAAAAATTGCAATACCATCATTAGCGAGAAGAATACGAACGGATAAGCTCCAGAAGAAGCCGCCATCGAAGGGAAGGTCCAGGAGATCAGGGCATTCATCACCCAATGGGAAAGACTGCCCAGGCTCTGCCCCTTGGCGCGTACCTCATTGGGAAATACTTCACTGATGAAAACCCAGATCACGGCTCCCTGGGAGAAGGCGAAAAAGGCTATATAGCCAACCAGCAGCCACACCAGCAGACCCTGATTCTGATGCGTGAAGAAGATCGCCGCGACACCGGCAAGACATAGCGCCGTACCGACCGAGCCCACTAGAAGAAGAGTCCTGCGGCCGATGCGATCGATCACCGACATGGCGATCATCGTAAACAGAAGGTTGGTGCCGCCGATCGCGACAGCCTGCAGATCACCTGAAATCTTGCTGTAACCGGCGAAGGCGAAAATGTCGTTGAGGTAATAAAGAATCGCGTTGATTCCCGATAGCTGATTAAACAGGCCGATCGAAACGGCGAGGAAAATGGGGAAACGGTATTTGCGCGAGAAGAACGGCTGCGCTCCGTGGCCGGCATCCGTTCGAATGGACGCGACGATGTCTTGCAGGTGCTTTTCGAATTCCGGATCGCCGGACATGGTTAATACTTGTCGAGCTTCCGCAATCCGGCCTTTTTGTACCAGCCAACGGGGGCTGCGGGGAATGGTAAATAGCGCCACGAAGAAGAATGCCGCCGGTACAGCCGCGATGCCCAGCTTCCAACGCCATTCGTTATCGCCTAGGCCCAGTGTTCCAATGACGTAATTCGAGAAGTAGGCCAGCAGAATCCCGAACACGATATTGAACTGGAAGCAGCCAACCAACCGTCCACGCCATTTGGCCGGGGCAATTTCGGCGATGTACATCGGACCCAGAACGGAGGATCCGCCAATGCCCAGCCCTCCAATGAACCGAAAGACCACCAGCGCATTCCAATCCCAGGCGAACGCGCAACCCATCGCCGATATCAGATAAAGGATCGCCAATCCGCGGAGGCTATCGCGGCGTCCGTATCTATCGCCGGGAATGCTGGCGAACATCGCGCCGAAGATGGTGCCGATCAAGGCGGCGGCGACGGTAAGGCCCAGTGCCGAAGGCGTTAGCCCATATAAGGCGGTTAACGCTTGCGTGGTTCCGGCGATTACGGCCGTGTCGAAGCCGAACAGGAGGCCACCCAAAGCGGCGGTGATTGTGCTCTTGATCAGGTATGCGTTTAGCTTCATGGAGAACGCTTATGATACTCCCTTCATGGGATAATCGGCAGCGTCGTGAATCTTGTTCTGGCCGGCGCGCTGACTAAAACGTACTCCGCGGTCCGGGGCTCCGGCTTCCTTGATACGCGGATGGGCAAGCGGCTTTTCGCATCTTCTTATTTTTTCTACAAGAGGCACCTGGAAGACCCGTATCACGGCTTGATTGAGAAGCATCCGGAGTTATTTCGCGGGGGACATATCCTCGACGTGGGGGCGAATATCGGCTACTGTTCCGTCCTCTTCGCCGGGGCAATTGAGAAGCCGTTTCACGTGTATGCCTTTGAGCCCGAGCCGCGGAACTATCAGTTATTGACGGAAGTGCTGGCGCGTCGTGAATTAGCCGGCGCGGTGCGGGCGATGCAAGCCGCCGTGGGCGCCGGCGAGGGCGAAATTGAGTTGTGGGTGAACGAAGATCACCACGGCGATCATCGGGTTCTGACGGATGCCTTCCGCGAGTCGCGTCCCGGTTCCCGATCGATTAAGGTTCCGCTGATCGCGATCGACGGATATTTGGAGCCGGAACCAATGGCGAACGTTCGCCTGGTGAAGATCGACGTTCAGGGTTATGAATTGGCGGTCTGCCGGGGGATGTCGAAGACCCTGGAGGCGTCCCCCGATTGCGTGGTCGCTTTGGAATATATGCCGGACGCGATGACGGATTTGGGCTACAATCCCGCTGACCTTCTACAATTTTTCAAAGACCGAGGCTTCCAGTCCCACACTATAAGTAGGACGGGGGAATTACAGCCGGGCTTGCCGCTGGACGTTGCCGCCGGGCAATGGATAGATCTGGTTTTTATGCGCGAGCACGGCTAGAAGTAGCCGCTCTCTTTCGCAATCCGCTTCGCGAGCTCACCACTGGTAGCGGGTCAGTTTGAAATCCATCCAGCTTTGACAAGCATTTCAAGCGCAACATCGTTTAACGAACGATTCTCATTCGTGACGGTAAAATGCTCCAATCGCGCACGGTCCAGAATGACGTTCAACTTCGCTAACGCGAGTGACGTACTCCCCCTGCGAAATACCCGTTTCGCGCATTTGTACCCGCCGGCGCATCGTTTCAAGGCTGGCGATGAGACGGCAGACAACAGTATCTTTGGCTGAAATAATCTCACGACAGAGGTCCAGTTGTGCGTGATTTTCTATCGCGCGCGCCAGCAGAAATCGCTCAACTCCAAACGCAGCATAATTCCCGCAGACTGATCGAAGATTGTTGTACATCGCGCCATCGGTGGTTGCGGCTGACGGGAGAAAACCCAGTCCGAGGGCATCCACGTCAATCGCCGCGTGGGTAATGTGGCGCAGTGCAAGGATGTCCGACGCGTCGGCCAAGATGCTCGTCTTGCCCGCCCCCCATTCCTCCCGTAATAACCAGCAACGAATTCGTGGCGCCTCCATTACAATTCAATCGTCCAATGGTTTGGCAGCAAGTGCAGCCAGACAAACTTCAAACTGACCCACCACCTCACCACTGCTTGGCTTGACACCCGGTCGTCATTTCGTTATTCTATAAAAGTTTGGCGAGTTGATTCTTCTGCTCCCGTGCTACCCCTTCTTTGTTAAGAAGTCCGGCCGGGGGCCAGTCCCGCTGTTCTGACGGATTCTACGCCGGTTCGGAGCAAGGACTAGCCCGAAGTAGTTACCCTCGCAAGTGGAAGTGGCGAATTTGGCCATCTTTCGTGTATTTACCCGTTCGAGTAGTTACCCGTTGATCGATCTTGTTTCATAATCCGGCTTGTGCTGGCGATTAACCCCTGATTGTAGTCGTTGAAGATTCTAGAGAGGAAATTCGTGCCGACGTTTAACCAACTCGTGCGAAAAGGGCGTAAACCGCCACGGTATAAGACGGCGAGTCCTGCATTGCAGGCTTGTCCGCAGAAGCGCGGCGTATGCACTCGCGTGTATACGACGACCCCGAAGAAGCCGAATTCAGCGCTGCGCAAAGTAGCCCGCGTGCGGTTGACGAATGGAATTGAAGTTACAACCTACATTCCAGGCGTCGGCCACAATCTGCAGGAGCACTCCATTGTGTTGATTCGCGGCGGCCGCGTGAAGGATCTGCCAGGTGTGCGCTACCACGTCGTCCGTGGAACGCTGGATACGGCAGGTGTCAGCGATCGAAAACAGTCACGATCGAAGTATGGGGCGAAGCGGCCAAAAACCGCGGCGAAATAGGGCTCGGAAAGAAATATGCCACGCAGACGAAGAGCTGAAAATCGAGAAATTCTGCCGGATCCGGTCTACAATTCGACGCTGGCGGAGAAATTCGTCAATTCGATGATGTGGGACGGCAAGAAGATGACTTCGCAGGGAATTTTCTACACCGCCATGGATAAGATCCGCGAGCGTAGTGGGGATGATCCGCTGAAGTTGTTTAAGAAAGCCGTCGAGAATTGCAAACCGCTATTGGAAGTAAAGACACGACGTGTCGGCGGGGCGAATTATCAGGTGCCGGTGGAAGTTCCGCAAAATCGCCGGACCAGTTTGGCGATTCGCTGGATCATTATCAATGCCCGCACGCGCCCCGAGAAGAGTATGCCGGAAAAGCTCGCCAATGAGCTATCCGACGCTGCCAATTCCCGCGGCGGCGCCGTGAAGAAAAAGGATGACGTTCACCGTATGGCCGAAGCCAACAAAGCTTTCGCCCACTATCGGTGGTAGGGACTGGCCGTTAATTAGACCGCTAACCGCTGAATTTTATGCCACGCACAGTACCGTTAGAGAAGATGAGAAATATCGGCATCATGGCGCACATCGATGCTGGTAAAACGACCACCACCGAGCGCATTCTCTATTACACCGGCCGGACTCATAAGATTGGCGAAGTGCATGAGGGTACGGCGACGATGGACTGGATGGCGCAGGAGCAGGAACGGGGAATCACTATCACCTCGGCGGCAACGACCTGCCAGTGGCGCGACGTCACCATCAACATTATCGATACGCCCGGGCACGTGGATTTTACAGCGGAAGTGGAGCGTAGTTTACGTGTTTTGGATGGCGCGGTGGCGGTATTCGACGCCGTCGCCGGTGTGCAGCCACAAACCGAGACAGTGTGGCGGCAAGCCGATAAGTATGGCGTACCGCGTATTTGCTTCATCAATAAGATGGACCGCGTTGGCGCCGACTTCTTTCATTCGATTCAAACCATTGTCGATCGTCTGAATGCCCGCCCCGTGGCGATCCAAATCCCGGTTGGGGCCGAAGAGCGGTTTAAGGGCGTGGTGGATCTGGTTACGATGACCGCGCGTTTGTGGCGCGATGAAACGCTGGGCGCGAAGTACGACGACGTGGAAATCCCCGAAGATCTGAAAGAGCTGGCCCAGGAATATCGCGACAAGCTGGTGGAAGCGGTTTCCGAAGTGGACGACAAGTTGTTTGAAAAGTTCGTCGAAGGGCTTCCGGTTACCAGTGAAGAGCTGCAAGCCGCGATTCGGAAAGCGACCATCGCGCTGAAGATATTTCCGGTGGTTTGTGGATCGTCCTTTAAAAACAAGGGCGTTCAGAATATGCTCGATGCGGTTGTCGATTATCTGCCTTCGCCGCTCGACATTCCACCCATGCAGGGTCATGATATCGACGATAAGGAAAAGATCATCACCCGCGCCGTTTCCGATGACGAACCTTTCTCGGCACTGGTCTTTAAGATCATGACCGATCCGTTCGTCGGGCAACTGGCGTTCATTCGCGTTTATTCGGGAAAGCTGAACAGTGGCGAGTCCGTCTATAGCGTCACGAAAGGCCGCCGGGAGCGCATTGGCCGTCTGGTGAAAATGCACGCTAACAAACGCGAAGACGTGCAGGACGTGCTGGCGGGCGATATTGTGGCCGCCGTGGGTTTGAAAACTGTTGTTACGGGCGATACGATTTGTGACGAAAAGCATCCCGTGCTGCTCGAATCGATCGATTTCCCGGCGCCCGTGATTCAGCTGGCGATCGAGCCCAAAACCAAGGTCGATCAGGAAAAGCTGGGCATGGCGATTCAAAAGCTGGCCCAGGAAGATCCGACGCTACATGTCTCCACCGATCAGGAAACGGGGCAGACGATTCTGGCCGGCATGGGTGAATTGCACCTGGAAATTATCGTCGACCGGATGATGCGGGAATTCGGCGTCGCGGCAAACGTCGGCAAGCCGCAAGTTGCCTATCGCGAGACGATTCGCAATACAGCGGAATACGAATATACGCACAAGAAGCAAACCGGTGGTAGCGGCCAATATGCGAAGGTGAAACTCCGCGTTGCGCCCAATGCCGGCAAGGGCTACTCCTTTGAAAATGACATCACCGGCGGCAGTGTGCCGAAGGAATTCATTCCGGCGATTCAAAAGGGTGTAGTGGAAGCGCTGGAGGGTGGCGTTCTGGCTGGGTATCAGCTGGTGGATGTCGAGGTCTCGGCGATTGACGGCGATTATCACGATGTCGATTCATCGGAAATGGCTTTCAAGATTTGCAGTTCCATTTGTGTCAAGGAAGCCTGCCGGCGAGCGAAAGCGGTTCTGCTTGAGCCCGTCATGCGAGTGGAAGTTGTGGTTCCCGATGAGTACATGGGACCCGTTAACGGCGATTTGATCTCCCGGCGCGGCCGGTTGGAAGGTACGGAAATTCGCGGCACCACGCAGTTGATTAAGGCAATGGTTCCGCTGTCGGAAATGTTTGGTTATGCTACGGAGCTTCGTTCCCGCACCCAGGGACGCGGCAGTTTTACGATGCATTTCGGCCAATACGAAGAAGTCCCCAAGAATATCGCCGAAGAGATCGTAAGCAAAGTTCAAGGGAAAGTCACCAATTAGATAGAGAGCGAGAAGACAAATGGCAAAAGAGAAATTTGACCGCAGTAAGCCGCACGTCAACATTGGGACGATCGGACATATCGATCACGGCAAGACGACCCTGACGGCGGCGATCACCAAGACGCTGGCGAAGCACAATCCGAAGGTAAAGTTCCGCAGTTTCGATTCGATCGATAATGCGCCGGAAGAGAAGGCGCGGGGAATCACGATTGCCGTATCGCATGTGGAATATGAGACGGCGAACCGGCATTACGCGCACGTGGATTGCCCGGGGCACGCCGATTACATCAAGAATATGATCACCGGCGCGGCCCAGATGGATGGGGCGATTCTGGTGGTGGCGGCAACCGACGGTCCGATGCCCCAGACGCGGGAGCATATTTTGCTGGCCCGGCAGGTGGGCGTGCCGTACATCGTGGTGGCGCTGAATAAAGTGGACATGGTGGAAGACGCCGAGTTGCTGGAGCTGGTGGAGCTGGAAGTACGCGAATTGTTGTCGAAGTATCAGTTTCCGGGCGACGATCTGCCGGTGATCAAGGTATCGGCCCTGGGTGCGTTGAACGGCGAAGCGCAATGGGAAAAGTCGGTGGACGAACTGATGGCGGCGGTGGATAGCTACATTCCGATGCCGGAGCGGGCCATCGATAAGCCGTTCCTGATGCCGATTGAAGATATTTTCTCGATTCAAGGCCGGGGCACGGTGGTTACGGGGCGTATTGAAAAAGGTATCTGCAAGGTTGGCGAGGAAATGGAAATCGTCGGATTCGCCGATACGCGGAAGACGGTTGTCACGGGCGTCGAAATGTTCAAGAAGTTACTGGACGAAGGCCGTGCGGGCGACAACGTGGGATTGCTGCTGCGCGGTATCGAAAAAGACGACGTGGAGCGGGGCCAGGTAATCGCCAAGCCGGGTTCGATCAAGGGTTATAAGAAATTCAAGGGTGAAGTTTATATTCTGAGCAAGGAAGAAGGCGGACGGCACACGCCATTCTTCAAGGGCTACCGGCCGCAGTTCTACTTCCGCACGACGGATGTGACGGGTGTGGCGCAACTGCCGGAAGGCATGGAAATGGTGATGCCGGGCGATAACGTCAGCTTGGAAGTGGAGCTGATTACGCCAATCGCCATGGATAAGGGCTTGCGCTTCGCGATCCGCGAAGGTGGCCGCACGGTGGGCGCGGGTACGGTTGCGGAGATTATTTC
>JBBSEX010000011.1:0-205686 GCA_038239345.1 Bryobacterales bacterium | reverse complement strand
TCAAAAGGAGAACGAGTGTCACAAGAGCAGAAAGAAAAACGAGAGTACACGGCTGAGTTCAAGCTTTCGGCGGTGAAGCGGGTGTTGGCCGGTGAGGGCGTAAGCGCGGTCGCCAATGACCTGGGTATACGCCGGAAGCGTCTTTATATTTGGAAGGATCGCTATGCCGAACGAGGCGCGGCCGGGCTGCTGACGAGCCGAGTTGGGCGGCCGAGGAAAGACGCGCAAGCGATCGTGCAGGGCAGCGAACCGCTAGCCGGACGCGGGGAGTTGCTGGCGGCGCGAAAGCGGATTGCGGAGTTAGAACGCAAGGTCGGCCAGCAGGAGTTGGAACTGGATTTTTTCGGCGAAGCCTTGCGGCGCATCGGGGTGGACGCGAAGCGGTCTACGCGTTGATCGCGGAACGAGCTGAGCAAGGCCAACTGACGGTGGAACGGATGTGTGAGTTGGGAAGCGTGAGCCGCGCTGGATTCTACCGGCATTGGGAAGAGCGTGCTCCCCGGCAAGCCGATACCGCGGTGCGCGATGAGATCCAAAAAGTGGCCATTGAGAAGCGGTTCTATGGCTACCGGCGCGTGCGGCAGGAGCTGCAGCATCGCGGTCGAATAGTGAATGCCAAGCGTGTACTGCGGCTGATGCGTGAGGACAACTTGTTGTGCCTGCGCACGCAGCGCTTCATCCCACCGACGACCGATTCGCGGCATGGCTGGCGCATTTGGCCGAACCTGGCGCGGGGTTTGCAAACGCAAAACATCAATGAACTCTGGGTGGCCGACATCACCTACGTGCGGCTGAACGAAGAGTTTGTGTACGCCGCCGTGGTGCTCGATGCGCATTCGCGGCGAGTAATCGGATGGGCGCTGGCGCGGCACCTCGGCGCTAGCTTGGCACTGGAAGCGCTTCACATGGCACTCGACGAGCGGAAGCCCAAGTCCGGCTTGATTCATCATTCCGACCGTGGCATTCAATATGCCTGCGCCGACTATCTGACGCTGCTTGCCAATCACGGCATTCAACCGAGCATGAGCCGCGCCGGCAACCCTTATGACAACGCCAAAGCCGAGTCTTTCATGAAGACTTTGAAGCAGGAGCAAGTGCGCGGCCATCATTGGCGCGATCTCGACGCCTTGCGCTCCGACCTGGAGACGTTCTTCGAGACCACCTACAATCGCCAGCGTCTTCATTCTTCGCTGGGCTACAAAACGCCAGCCGCTTTTGAGCAGCAGTTGCTCAATCAGCCGCATCCCGCCCGGCCTTCTCCAGCATTGAGTGGGGCAAGAGGGCCGGCCCCCTCGCCCCACACCCCCCTCCCCGGCATACAATCAATCGACGAGTGGAACTGTCCCTAGTTCTTTTGTCTCAGGTGAGGGGTGCAGTTCAGACCTCTGTTCCCTATTCAGTCCGAATGTTTTCGCTAAAGCATTGATACTACGTCGAGACACGGTCGGAGAGTAGAGTTTTTAGGCGGAATTCGGTGCTATTTTCCCCGATTTACGGAGTGCAACCAGCGGCAAAACCGACTGCTAGAGCATTCTCTGAAGAAATGTTTTATCAGCGGCTTCAGTCGTTTAGGAGGTTTCGCGGAGCGTAGATCGATCGTCTTGGTTGGCGATGCTCACTGTCCAGCCCGTCCTGAAATTCTTAAAGTACAGATAATGAGCCTGTTCCTGTTACGAGCACGCAATTCCAATAAGTGGCAGAGGTGTCTGACCCCCATTAAGCGGCGCACCCATTAAGCGGCGCAAGTTATGCGGTGATTTCGGCGCCCGGGCGACGCGCAACGGTAGAATCATACGAGTGAAATTTGCCTTCCCCTTAATTCTCGCCCCAACGCTTTCCGCTGCCATCAGTGTCCTGACAGCGATGATCACGCCCACCTTGCTTCTGTCGGCCTGCGGCACCTTCGTTGTCTCCACCTCGATCCGGCTGGGACGCGTCATCGACCGCATCCGCGCTCTATCCGACAAGATGGAAGACCTCATCCACGGCGATCGGGACGTCGAGATGGTGGAAGAACGCCGCGCCATGATTCTGGAACAATTGCAGCGGCTCAGCAGCCGTGCCAGCATGCTGCAACGCACCTTGAGCAATATCTATATCGCCTCGGGCTTATTCGTATTAACGAGCGTAGCTCTTGGACTGGTCGCCGTTATCGCTTCCAGTTTCACCTGGGTACCCGTAGTTTTGGGGATCACCGGGGTGGTGTTCCTGCTCTATGCATGCCTCTTGCTGGTTTTTGAAATCCGTCTTTCGCGCAGCACTCTACAGCATGAAATCGATTACACGTTGCGGATCATCCGGGATCATGTCCGCCCGGAAAAGACGTGAAGTTTCCAGCCGACTTCAACAAGCTCTGGGCCGGCCAAACCATTTCAGAACTCGGCTCACGCATCACCCGCGAAGGAATCCCACTCACCGCCGTACTCTACCTCAACGCCAGTTCCACGCAGATGGGTTTCCTTGCGGGCATCGGGGGATTAGCCATGCTGCTTGTAAGTCTGCCCGCCGGCGTTCATGCCGACCGCGTGTCGAGACGGCCAATCATGATCGCCACCGACATCGCCCGGGCGCTACTGCTGGCATCGATTCCATTGGCCGCGTTTCACCATCGGTTGGGCATGTTGCAGTTGTATATAGTCGCGGCTTTGGCTGGCGTGCTGACTATTCTGTTCGACATTGCTTATCAGTCTTATGTCCCATCGCTCGTGTCGCTCGATGCGATCGTACAAGCCAATAGCCGTCTGGCTCTCAGCAGTTCCGTGGCTGAAATGGTAGGCCCGGGATTAACGGGAATGCTCGTGCAGCTCTTGACGGCGCCGATCGCAATTTTGTTCGACGCCCTTTCGTTTCTGGTTTCGGCGGTCAGCGTGTGGTCGATCAAGCAGCCTGAACCGCCGCAACCTCCGCCGTCGCAAATTCGCGTGTGGGCGGAAATTCGCGAAGGATTGACGGCCGTATGGGAGCAGCCAATTCTCCGTCTCTTCGCGCTGCGGGCGGCTTCGGCTGGAATATTCCAGGGAATTTTCGGAGGGCTCTACACTATCTACGCGATCCGCGAGCTCGGCCTAACTCCCATCTGGTTTGGCGTCGCGATCACCATCGGCGGCATCGGCAACATGCTCGGAGCGGTAATTGCCAGGCGCGTAGAGAGGCTGGCCGGCTTGGGGGCGACGCTGTTCGGAAGCATTGTGGTGTTTGGATTAGGAACGCTGCTGATCCCCTTGGGACATCGTCCGCTGGTGTTCGCGATGGCCTGCCTGATAGGGCAACAGATCCTCGGGGATTGTGGCTACACAGTTTTCGCTATTCACGAATTGAGCTTGCGCCAATCGCTCGCTCCCGATCGCTTGTTAGGGAGAATCAATTCCTGCATGCAGATGGTGTCGCGGGGAATATGGCCGCTCGGCGCCCTGGTGAGCGGAGTGCTTGCCGACCGGATCGGACTACGTCCAGCGATGCTGATTGGCGCGGTGGGCGTCCTCGTTTCCAGTCTTTGGTTTCTCGCCCCCGCCATTCGCAACCTAAAAGAATACCCACCATCGATCTCCGCTTAAGAACGCGCCGCGAGCGGGTATTGCAGTGTCTCCAGCAGCCAGTCTTTGTTCTTGCGGACGTCCATTGTCAGAAGCTCACAAAGTTCTTCCCGCTGCGCATACAAACGATACCCGTTGCGCGAGCGGAGATAGCCTTGCGCCTCGGGATGCCGTTCCAGCAGCGCTTCTTCGCCAAGCTCGCGCGATAGATTTTCGTAATGTTTCCGTTTGTCCAGCAGCGCCTTTACCAGGAACGGCATCACCATCGAATAGTCGGCCTGCATGCTTTCGGTGGATTGCTGATAGGTATCCTTATCCACCTTGCCCCAGGTGACCGCTTCGGCCGGAGGACACGATGAAAGCGATCCATCCGTCACCGGCGCCGTGACAATTTGAACATCGAAGTTATAGCCGCGGACGTCGGGCAAACCCAGCACCTGTCCAAGGGCCGGCTCAGGCTGCAGGTTGTAATTCTTGGGAACACCGCCGCCCAGAATCACGGTTCCCAGCATGCCCGCGGGATTGTCGAACAGTCCCCAACGATGATAGGCGCAGGCTTCGAAGACCTCGGCATGCAAGTCGAGATCGAAGCCGTAGTCTTTCAGCAGGCCGGCTTTGCGCATCGCCCACAGCTTCATGGAATTGAGGAACACGCTGCCGTCCCCCGGGGCGCCGACGAAAACCGGAATTGCCAGGCGATGGCATGTAGCCAACAAACCTTCCTGAATTCCGTTCTGCCGCTCCTGCGCCGCGAAGAATTCGCCCAGACGATAACGAAGCTCCGTACCGGTCATCTTATGCTGCATTTCGGGAAGCGAAAGCAAGGCGGTAAGAAACCGATCCTGATCCAGCAGCACATCCTCATCAAAGGCCATATCGGTTACGCGAATCGTCTTCTCATCGCGCAGTGCGCCGTCATCGCCGAAAATCGGTACCTCGTGGATCGGATCCGGATGGGCATCCAGGCTGCGATGACCATCGTGATAGCAGACGGCATCGGTGGTGCTCAAGTACGCAATCCATCCCGTTTCCAGTAACGGAATCAGCCACGCCTGGTGCTGACCGGAAACCGTAACCGGTCCGGCGATGGACATCGTCAGCGGACAACCGGACCCGATGGCCCGGTCGAGAATCGTGTAAATGCGCCGTAAAAACGCCCCGCCGAACGCTGGCAGACAATGAAGAAAAAGTTCGTCCAGCGTATTGCACTCATCGACGCGGCGGACCCGCACTTGCCTGCGCGGCTTCACAGAGTGAGAAGAAGAATCAATCATTAGTTTGTAAGTGGACTTGATTTATGAATTGCCGGCGGCATCGGACTACCGTTGAAAAATCCGGTCTTCAATCGATTTAGCAAGCTTCAAATCCGCGTCGCCGGCATTGTTGTCGCCAAGGCGTTTACGCAGAGTGCCTCGCGAGATGTATACGAAGGGGCGTTCCGGACTGATCTCGATTGCCTTGTTGTAGTCGGCCATCGCATGCGGCAGATCGCCTAAAGCTTCATACATCGCGCCGCGCTGATAGTAATCGTCGAGAATTTCATCGGTCTCGTGCTCCAGCCCGATAGCCTGGCTGAAATTGTCGAGTGCTTGCGGATATTGCTTTAACTCGCGATACGCCGCCCCACGATAATTGAAAGCCCGGCCGGCCCTTGGTTTGGCGGCGATGTATCTGCTGAAATCGGCAATCGCCTCCTGGCTTTTGTGCATGCGGCCGTATACAATTCCGCGATCGAAATAAGTGTCGATGCCGTTGGGCTGCAATTTCAAAAAGGCAGTGAAATCTTTCACCGCATTCTCGTCGTCATTATTGTTGCTGTAGGAAATACCGCGAAGGCGCAGAGCCTCGGGATCGTTCGGATCGTATTGCAACATCTGGTTCAGCATCGGAATCGCGTCGCGGTAGCGGCCAACTTTGACCAGAGTTTCACCGGCGGCGAAAGCGGCTCGCGCTTTCTTCGGCTCAGCTGCGCGATTCGATAAATAGAGACCAAGCACCACGGCCGTGATCAAAACTGCGGTGATCGCCAATGCAAGTTTGATCCCCCGGCGGAAGACATCTTTTTCCGACATCGGAATCAGCGCCGGCGTTGTATTGCGCAGATATTCCTTCGGCGTGGAGACATGAGCGTTCCAATCGACTGGCGGGGCTTCGACCGGCTGGGTCGCTTCATCGCTGGAGACATTTAAGGGCTCGTTCTCGGACGGCAATTTGGGATCGGGCGATTCCATGAATTCGTTCTTCTCCTACAGTACACCGCACCCAAATGTTACGGCTGGCATCATTGTTTTCTCAACCGAGCCGCCGCGTAATCTTCGTCCGACCCACGCTTGTCTCCCGCTTTGAGCTTCAAACCGGCCCGCGATGCATAGACGAAAGCATTCCGCGGATTCAACTCGATGGCGCGATTGAAATCGTCCATGGCAAGCCGATTTTCACCAAGAATCACATACACGAGTCCGCGCTGGTAGAAGCTGTCGATGTTTACCGGGGTTGCCGGCTCGCGTTGAATAGCCCGCGTAAAATCTTTCACCGCTTCATCGTAATTCTTCACTGCGCGGTAAGCATTTCCGCGAAGGTTGAAGGCGGCGGTTGTCGGCTCGCGTTGTATCACCGTATTCAAATCGGCAATGGACCTGTCGGGATCGCCGCTCTGATAATAGGCGGCGGCGCGCGCCAGCAGAATATCCGTGCGATCCGGCTGTAGCTGAATCACCTTGCTGAAAGATTCCGCGGCCCGCCGAGGATTGCCGAGCTTTGTATAGGCAGTGGCGCGCAATTCATAGGCACCCACGAATTTGGCATCGGCGCCGATGGCGGCGTCGAGAAACGGTACGGCATCCTTGAAATTTCCGGCGCCCATCAAAGTATCGGCGGAATTATAAAGCTGGATGGCGAGCGCGGGGCGATCGCTCCAGCGATAAAGAAAATAGCCGGCGATCAGCATTACGGCAATCGCGATCGCGCCATAGCGCAGCCTACGATTGTGCTTGCGGCGGATATCTACGGCCAGCACCGGAACCAAGCGGGGAGCGGATTGCGGGGCGGAAGATAGATATTCCTTGGGCGTTTCCACACGATAGCTGGAGACACTGGAGGGGGCAGCGGGCAAGTCCGATTCCGGGCTTTGAGCGGAAAGCTTACGGTTGCTGGAGCGGCGCTCCCGAGCTGTAAATCCCGGAGCCGGGCTCTGTTTTTCGGGGTCGATTTCCACGTTGCGTCTCCATCATTGTGTCATGTCCACTGCCACGGGGTCGCGAAGACATTTGTCCGTTAGCGGCAGTTTCGGCATACAATTTCTATTGGTTTCGACACTACGAAGGAATGCATGAATATTTCCGTAAAGGGTGAATACGCTTTGGAGGCAATTTTCGATTTGGCCACCCAGCCGCAGGGGGAGCCCGTTAAAATCGCCGACATCGCCCGTCGCCAGAAGATTCCCCAAAAGTTTCTGGAGTTGATTCTGGCGGGGCTGAAGCAAGGGGGATTTGTCGAATCGCGACGTGGCGCCGAAGGCGGATATCTGTTGGCCCGCATGCCGGACACGATCACGGTTGGCGAAGTAATCCGCTTTGTGGAAGGTTCAAAACCATCCGCCGGCGGTTCGAAGCGGAAAGCGGAACATGCGTTCACCGCCATGTGGCAGCGAGTGGACCAAGCCGTGTCGGAAATCGTGGATCGCACCAACTTCGCCGAGTTGGTACGCTCATGGCGAGAGCGGCAAGCAACGTACGTCCCCAATTGGGACATTTAGAAGTCAGGGAGGCATTTTTTGTACTACGCAGACAATTCTCTAAGCATCGGGCGGACACCGCTCATCAAGCTGAATCGTGTTATCGATGGCGCTCCGGCGCTTGTGCTCGCGAAGATCGAAGGCCGCAATCCCGCTTACTCGGTTAAGTGCCGTATTGGCGCGGCCATGATCTGGGACGCCGAGGAGCGAGGCATCCTGAAACCTGGCAAGGCCCTGATTGAGCCCACCAGCGGAAATACGGGAATCGCTCTGGCATTCGTCGCGGCGGCGCGTGGCTACCCCATCACGCTGACCATGCCCGAGACGATGTCGATTGAACGGCGAAAGGTTCTGAAGGCCCTGGGCGCGAATTTGATTCTGACGGACGGCCCTTCGGGAATGAAAGGCGCGATCGCCAAGGCCGAAGAAGTTGTAGCTTCCGACCCGGAGCGCTATGTCCTGCTGCAGCAATTCAAGAATCCGGCGAACCCCGGTATTCACTTCAAAACGACTGGTCCGGAAATCTGGGACGACACCAACGGCGAGATCGATGTGCTGGTGTCGGGCATCGGCACCGGCGGTACCATCACGGGCGTCTCGCGCTACATCAAGCTGGAGAAAGGGAAGAAGATTCTTTCTGTCGGCATTGAGCCAACAAACAGTCCGGTAATTACACAGAAGCTGAAAGGCGAGCCGATTCAGCCCGGTCCGCACAAGATTCAAGGCGTCGGCGCGGGCTTTATTCCCGACACGCTGGATCTGTCCATGGTGGATCGTGTGGAACTGGTGACGAACGACGAATCTCTCGAGATGGCGCGCCGTCTGGCGAAGGAAGAGGGGATTCTCAGCGGGATTTCCTGCGGCGCGGCGGCGGCGGTGGCGGTGCGCCTGGCCAAGGAACCGGAGATGAAAGGCAAGACGATTGTCGTCGTCCTTCCAGACACCGCGGAGCGTTACTTAAGCTCAGTTTTGTTTGAGGGAATCAGCGCGGATTAATTGGGAAAAGCGGGCGCTTCGTTTGGGTGAAGGGGTGAAAGCGCCCGCTTGTAACGGGGATTGAATGTATATGCGTTCGCCCGCCCGCCAAGGTTACGTCTCGCCTTAAAAATTTTTATAATCGATTATGACCACCAGCGTAGCGGTTACCGCAGCCACCGAAACTTCGGTCGCCGAGCTCGAAAAACAGTACCTTTTACAGAACTATAGCCGTTATCCGGTGGTCTTGGATCGTGGTAAGGGATGTTACGTTTACGACACAGCGGGCCGGCGATATCTCGATTTGATTTCCGGCATCGGCGTTAACGCCCTGGGCTACTCCCATCCGCGGATCACGAAGGTGATCAAGCAACAGGCGGGCCGGCTGATTCATACCTCGAACCTTTATTACCACGAATATCAGGGGTTGTTAGCCAAGAGGCTGTCGGAAATCAGCGGGCTGCAGCGAGCTTTCTTTTGCAATTCCGGCACGGAAGCGGTGGAAGGCGCGCTGAAGATGATCCACTCCCACGGGCGAAAAATCAGTCCCGACAAGTTCGAAGTTGTTGCGCTGGACAACTCCTTCCACGGACGTACCCTGGGTGCATTATCCATCACCGGTCAGGAAAAATACCGCCGCGATTTCGAGCCTCTAGTGCCTGGAGCGCGATTCGTGAAGGCCAACGATAGTACGGCGCTCGAACAAATCGTTTGCGAGCGCACCGCGGGCATTATCCTGGAATGGATACAAGGAGAGGGGGGAATTAATCCGCTTTCCCAGAAATTCGTGGAAAAAGCAAAAGAACTCTCGCAGCGATTCGACGCGCTGCTGGTCTGCGATGAAACACAATGCGGAGTCGGCCGTCCCGGCACGCACTTCGCTTATCAACTGGTTGAACCCGCGATTCTGCCGGACGTTGCGGTGGCCGCTAAACCTGTCGGGTGCGGATTGCCTTTGGGATTTATTCTGGCCAATGAACGGGCAGCCAGTACGATCGCGCCCGGCATGCATGGATCGACCTTCGGTGGCGGACCCTTGTCCTGCCGCGTCGCTTTGGAATTTCTGGATATTTTAGAGGAACTGCTGCCTTCCATCGCTAGCGTAGGCGGCTACTTCCGCATGCGTCTGACGGAGTTGGCGAGGCACTATGGGTTCATCAAAGAAATTCGCGGATATGGGCTGATGATCGGTATTCAACTGGATATCCCTGGAAAGCAATTCGTCCTAGATGCGATGGAAGAAGGGATGCTGATCAACTGCACACACGACACCGTACTCCGGCTGCTGCCACCGTATATTTTGACGGAGCAGGACGTTGATCGGGCGGTTGCTGGATTGAATAAGGTGTTCAAGAAACACACGCCCGCGACTTAAGGCTAGCCAATCCTTACAGCAGATCGCTCCGCCCTTGCTTCTCCAAAAGCTTCACCAGTTCGCCAACCTGCTGGGCCTGGTGCCGGTCGGCGATGAGAAGCGCGTCGGGCGTATCGACGACGATCAGGTCCTTCACGCCCAGAAGAGCCACCAGCTTCTTTGGGGCGTGGACGTAATTGCCCGTGCTTCCCGCAATCAGGGTCTCTGTCTTCGATGCATTGCCGTTTTTATCGGGACGCAGCAGTTCGTAGACGGCGTTCCAACTGCCGACATCGTTCCAGCCGATGCCGCTTGCCGGTAGCCCCACGACGCCTCGGGCCTTTTCGAGTACGGCGTAATCGATAGAGATGTTCTCGCACTTCGGGAACACTTCCTTCATCCGAGCGTTAAACTGTCGATGGCCGAAACCTGGCAAGGTTGCCAGCAGTGTCGCGGTTTTCGGCAGGTAGAGCCGCAACGCATCCAGCAGCACGGATGCTCGCCAGAAGAACATGCCGGCATTCCAATAGAAATTACCAGCGGCGACGAATTCCTTCGCCGTTTCCAGGTTCGGCTTCTCACGAAATTTATGAACCGCCACGGGCTCAATGGACCCGGCCTTCACCCCGCCGGGGAATTCGATATAGCCGTAGCCGGTCTCGGGCCAGCGAGGCTCTATCCCTAGAACCGCCATCTTGCCCTCGGCGGCAATCTTGAATGCCGCTCGAATCAGGCGCAGGTAGGGCGTTGGCTTGGCAATAATGTGATCGGACGGGAATACGCCCATCACGGCGTCGCGGTCGATCGACTGGAGGATATGAGCCGCCAATCCAATCGCTGGAGCTGTATTGCGCTGCACAGGTTCGGAAAGGATCTGGGCCTTGGGGACCTCAGGAAGTTGCCTCACAATTTCGGCGCGCAGATGGTCGTTCGTCAGCACCCAAATGCGTTCCGGTGGCACGACCGGGGCCAGGCGATCCACCGTTTGCTGGATCAACGTGCGCTCTCCGAAGAATTCTAAAACCTGTTTGGCTTGCTTCTGCCGGCTACGTGGCCAGAAGCGCGTGCCTCGGCCGCCGGCCAGTATGAGGCCGTAATGGTTTGCTTTGGACATGCTAGTTCATGGGGTTACTACTGAACGGGATAGCCGTGAATCAACATGAATGTGCGGCGCCAGCGCGTCTTCGTGAAGAAGTTCTGCGCGACGTCGAGTATATGATCCACGCCGATTCCGGGATCGGCAAGTTGGTCGGTGGGCGCGTCGTACGACCAGTAAATGATCAGCGGCTTGCCGATAATATTCTCGCGCGGAACAAAGCCCCAGTAACGACTATCGAGCGAAGAATCGCGATTGTCTCCCATGGCGAAATACTTACCGGGCGGCACAACGATTTCATGATTCACGACGTCCTTCCCGAGCATTTCCACGGCGGGGTCAAACAAGTGCACATTCGGTTCGCTGGGGAAATTGTCGCGATAGGAATCGATGTAATCGGTCTTGTGATATTTGTAGGGCTCGTTCAACTTGTGAGCGTTTAGGAAAACCGCTTTATTTTCCAGATGGATGTGGTCACCCGGAACGCCGATCACTCGTTTAACGAATGTCTGCCGGATATCGACGGGATAGCGGAAAACAATGATGTCGCCGCGTTTCACTTCCGTATAAGGCAGGATATATTTGCTGACCGGGCCGGAGGGCGCAAAGGCGAGTTTATCGACCAGTAAGTGGTCGCCAATTAATAGCGTATCTTCCATTGATCCGGTGGGGATCACGAAAGCCTGCACCAGAGTCGTGGTGCCAAAGAGCAACAACAGAATAGTGACGGTCCATTCGGCTATGGTGCCCCGCGGAGGGTCGGGCCGTGGCGTTTCGATAATTGGGCTGGGCTCTGCCGCGGCAGTTACTGTAGCTTTCTCTTGGTCCATCTATCCGTATTCTACCAACGCGTGTACTGCTGAATCCGACGCAGGCGCGGAATCTTGGTAGATCCCGCGCGCTATCGTCGCGAGCAAAATCTTACGGCTTGTTGCCGGTAATTGAAACAGTCACCGGGGCTGTGTTTCCGAATTGGAAAAGGAACGTATTCGGACCGGGTGTGGCGGACAGCTTCACGCGGGCATAGACGAGATTCGCATAGCTGACGCTCGGTACCAAGCCAAGAACGGTGCCGTCGCCAACGGTAACCGCGCTCTTGAATTTCAAAAGCGAGGAATCCTTGATGGCATAACCCGTTTCATCGGTAACCAGATAATAGATGCTCAAAGTGGCGCCGGCCGGGGCGCTTGGCGGTGGCGAACTGACTCGCGTTACTAGTGTCGGAATGCCCGACGGAACTCCGTACCAGTAAGGAATCTGCGCCCGCGTCCCGCTATGGGCCGAGGAGATTTCCATCTGCCCTTGATACTCACCAACATCAAGGCCATCGCTGAACCAATACACATACACGGTTTGCGATTGGTGCGGTTTCATCTGCAGAGTAAGGGTCGGCGTGGTATCCAGAGCGTAGGGAGTTTGCGAGAACTGGGGTGGATCCGCGCCATCGTACTCGATTGTGGAAAGGCTAAAGGTATCCGCCGAATCGCCGACATTAGTCACCGTAAGCTGAAAGAAATTATCCTGGAAGCCATCGCCGATACCAAAGCTCAGCGATGTTGGATAGGTCGCCACGGTGCTGAGGACGGAGCTTTGCAGATCGAGAATACCCGGACCGGAGATCTGGGTTTTCTCAATGGAGCCGTCGGCGCGCAACAATGTCGCCGCTCCGTTAATCAGCAGCGATCGATATTCCAGTGCCGTCAAGCCCGGCCGCGCGGCCTTCAAAACCGCGGCTGCCCCAGTCATGATGGGGGCTGCGAAACTGGTGCCGGCAAGAACCTCATAGCCGCTGGGATCGTAGATTTCGCCCTTCGAATTCGCAGTTTGCACCGCTGTATAGACGTTCGATCCCACGGCGCTGATATCGGGTTTCAGTCCGTAGAAATAGGTGGGTCCGCGGCTGGAGAAGCTGGTTATTCCGCTCGCCGGATTGGCGAACGTCACTCCAATGAATTGGACCGTGGCAGTCACCGCACCGGCGGCAACGGCTGCTTTCAGCGTCAGGCCATCGGCGTTGGAAATTAGCACCGTGGGAATTGTGGCCGTCGTGATGGAAGGTGTAACGGCGGGGGAAGCATTCGTGTAGAGAATTACAGCGATCGCGCCGGCGTCTTTGGCATTGGTTGCCTTGGAGACGAAGCCGCACGTGCCGCGCAAAATCAGAGCGATCTTTCCTTGCAGCGAACCAGCCGCGAAGGGCACACAGCCCAAACCATCCTGGTCGAGAGCGGAGACGTCGAAGACGGGACCGGTGATGGGAGTGGTGGGAAACGGATCGGTGGCAACACCGGTGTAGGCCCGGAACGGCTGCGATCCAGGAATGCTGACCTGCCCGCCGAAGACACGATCGTTCTCAATGGCGCCGACGGAAACCGCCGACGTATTCGAGGCGAAATTTCCGATCGTGTTCAGGTTCGGACCGCTGTTTCCCGCCGAGACGAAAACCAGTACGCCGAACTGCAGCATACGGTCAATGGAGACGCTGACCAGATCGTTTTCCAGCGGCTGCACGAAAAGGCTGCCATAGCTGATATTGATGACATCCATGCCGTCGGCCAGCGCGTCGTCCAGAGCCTTGACGATCACATCGCCGGAGGCCGATCCGCTGTCCAGAGGCGTAATTTTGTAGACGCCGATGAATGCTTTCGGAGCCACGCCGCTGATGGTGGCGAGCGGTCCCTTATTCGAAACACCTGCAGCGCACATCGCCACACCCGTGCCGTGCCCCAACGTATCGTGGGCATCGTCTGGGTCTGTCAATTGGTAGATGTCTTCATAGCTTCGGGCGACAATCACTTTATTATTGGTGAATGCCCGGTTGGCCTCTTTGCTGACCAGCGGATAGCCGGCCGGCGGAACCAAAGTGCTGTCCTGAAAGCCCGGATGATTTATTGAGATTCCGGAATCGAGAATTCCAACCTTTATATTCGCTCCCGCCTTGTTGGCTCCGCCCGCCAGACTCCAGGCCTGCGGTACGTGATGGATAGGAAGAGCGTGGTCCAGATCCGCGTTCACCGTTTGTACGGCATAGACTTTTTTCACCCCGGGGATCGCCGAGAGTTCGGCCGACCTTTCGTCGGGGATAGTAACGATGAAGGCGTTTGTGACGTTCTCCATGGTCGAAAGAATCTTACCGCTATGTTGTTCCACTGCCGCGCGAACGCGCTTTTGTTCCGTACGAATTTGATTGCGGAGAGTGATCGCCGCGCTGCGCTCATTACCGCGCGCATCCGGCGTTAAGAATTTGGCTTGTGCTCCCAAGGGCGGACTTTGCAGTTCGACCATGTACCTGCCGGGAATAATTTGAGACGAGGCGAGGCTCGCCCAAAGCATGACACCAATTAAAATACGCATGTTCTGTAAGGGTATTACAAATTGCGGCCCGAAAGGGAAGGATTTTCGGAAACGTTAACTGAAAACAGCGAATTCTAATCGCGGCGCGCCGGCTCCACGGTTTCTTCGTTACTGTACCGGCCACGGGGAGTGCGGCGTTTTCCCGGCCATTCCAAGCGCAGATCCGTACTCACTTCGTCCAGCATCTGGAGGTTGGTGACCTTGGTCTCCATGGCAAATGCCGTGAGCAGCAGATTATCGCAGATGGCGTTAATCAGTCGCGGCGTGCCGACCGAGCGTACATGAATCTCCGCCAATAAATCTGGTGGAAACACAGTCTGCTCCGTCATGCCGACCTTTTCCAGCCGCGATGCAATGTACTCAAATGTTTCTTCTTCGCTAAACTGCGACAGATTGCAACGGAGCACGATGCGCTGCTTGAATTGGCGAAGATCGGGTGATTCCAGTTTGCGATCCAGTTCCGGTTGGCCCGCGAGAATAACCTGAATCAACTTGCCGCGCCGATTCTCCAAATTCCCCAGCATACGGATTTCTTCCAGAACTTCCCAATCCAGATTATGGGCCTCATCGACGATCAGAACGGTAGTGCGGCCTTCATTCGCCTGTTGCAATAGCAGACTGTTGAGCGCGAAAAGAACTTCCGTCTTGGATGTACGGTTACAACGCAGATCCAAATCGTAGGCGATCATTTCGAAGAACTGCTGCGTATTAATTCGGGAATTGAAGATGAACGCGAATTCGGTATATTGCGCTTCCAGATAATCACGCAGGCATTCGAGCATCGTCGTTTTGCCCGTGCCGACTTCCCCCGTTAAAACGATGAAGCCCTTCTTGCTCTGCACCCCATAAATCAAATTTGCCAGCGCTTCTTCGTGCTGCTTGCTCCGATACAAAAACATCGGATCGGGGCTTAGATTGAACGGGGCATCTTCAAAACCGAAATACGCGTTATACATACAAAACACTCGCGCGATTGCGAGCAGAGATCCTCATCTGATGTTAACACGCGTTACAACTAGCGAATCTTAATGGAAGCCAATGAATTACGCCACTTCGAGCATAGTCCAACCGGGAAGGGCGGCTGGTTGATTGCCCAGAAACACGATGCGGCGGGTCTTCGGGAAGGGAAGTCCGGTCTGCATGGCGCGATCATAAAATGGGATCTGCTTCAGAATACGGCGATAGGGATCGGCCCCTGTGTCGAGGAACGCCGCCTTGCTCAGGAATCCGCCACCCCAGCCGAGGGAGAGCAAACAACCGCCCGTCTCCCGGGCAAGCGCCAGCTTTGCTTCCAAAGCCTGCAAATTCGCCAGTAGAATCGTCATCCCCGTCCACTCCGCGTACTCTTTGTGCAATTGGAGCTGCTTTTCGGCGTAGCGGTTGGCCGCGTCGAAGATCCGGCTACGGCTGGGATCCTTCCAATGCAAAGCCTTGGCAATTTCAGGCTGCGCCAGGAAGGAGCGCTCCTGCCACATCCCCTCAAATACGGTACCGGGAACGGTCATTTCGGCAAACGACGGGGTGCTGTCGTCGACGCGACGGTTGTCCACCGAGCCTCGAGTCTGTTTCCAGCCCAACTCGTATTTGCCCGGACCCTTGGCCACCAATGTCGACACGCGCAAAAGATAAATGTTGAAGGCGCTTGTCGGCAGGGCGGAAGAATCGGCGGCCCCAACCAGGCGCATGCGATTCTGTCCCGACGACCCTAGAGCGACATCTTCGGCGCGAGCGACAGCCCGCCGTCCGCCACCTTCTTCTTCGGCACGTTCGACGATTTCGCTAATGGTGCGTTCCGTCCAGCGATCGAAAATAGCTCCGCTGCGCAAGGCGCCCTTCAACGCCGAACCGGGAAGATAAGGCCCCGCAGGTCCGGCGGCAAAGGTCGGGATATGCAGGTTCTCAATGTGCGCTTTATCCCACAGTGCGGCGGCCGACGGATTCTCAAACGGAATGCGCCGTCCGGCGAAGTTCTGGGCGAATCCACCCCATGAGGCGAAGTCCAGCTTGTCGGCCTTACGGAGCTGCGTCAGATAGCTCTCCAAGCGCGGTCCGCGCGCCAGCAACTTAAAGATGCGGCGTTGGTCCAGCACGTTTACGTGGTCTTTCCAAACCATGTAATCGATGGGGGAAAGCTTATTGCCATCGCCAACCAGCGTGGGAGTCAGGCACGTGAGACGGTATTTCATCATGCAAACCGCCAGGGAATCGGAATCGTGACGGCGAATCCGGAGCGGTAAACCGGATGTGAAAACTCATCGGGCGCGACGTTCGGCGCACCACCCAGAGGCGTGGAGCCGGCCACCAGAACGGAGCCTTCCTCCACCATGTGAGTCAGCTTTTTTTCGGCGCCCCAGCCGGCGGAGCTTTCCACGCGTCCGCCGCGAGTGAGAACCGAATAATTCCCGCGCTGCCAATCCACCGTATCGGACTTCGCGGGATTGAAGAGCGAGAGCATCCAGTAGCCTGGAGCCCCCGTGACGACGGGCGGCTTGACGATCAGATCGGGGACTGTGCCTTCTGTGAACTGCGGCATTTCCGAGCGTCCCCAGCCGCGCGAGCGTTCGCCGCCGAAACCCGAATCGGCCAGTAAGCGGAAGGCGCTGCGAATCGGCGTCGCCCACTTCGCTTTAGCTTCGGGGCTGGAGAAAATTACTAACAACCAGAGCCCGGCGCCGGGTGCATATTCGATGCAGGCGGTGGAGTGAGTGGATACTTGCCCTTCCTGTAGACGGTCTACCGCGGCATTGGAACGAAGCCCGATGCGGAAGGGTCCCGCGGGCTTCGATTGCGGCAACAGGCATTCGCTAGGGCCATCGACATTCCAACGTTCTTCGTCGATCGGTTGATTCGAAAGCAGGCTCTCGATCAACGAAACGGGAACGAATCGCGCGCCCTTCCAGCGGACCTTTGCCGACGGAGGAGGCGGCCACACACCGCGCGGCGGAACGACGAACAGTATTTCGTTCAAGAACGGGAAACAGGAGCTGAACCGTACCGCGCACTCGTCCGATGTTGCGGTTGCCGCCAGCCATTCCTCTAGCATGCCGAGCCGCGACATCGCACTACTGACGGCGGCGTACACGGCATCGCTGTGATAAATGCGGTCCACTCGATCGCGCGCCCCGGAGTCGGGCCCGATACGCCACGGACCGGTGGGCCGTAGACGGATGAGTAACCCCGCCGGACCCTTTGATTGCGGAGCTTCGACGGCCGCCGCAGCTTCTTCTGGTGTAGCTTCGACTGGTGCAGCGTCGACTGGTGTAGCTTCGACTGGTGTAGCTTCGACTGGTCCAGCTTCCCCCGTTGCAGGTTCAACTTGTGCAGCTTCGACCGCAACCTCCGCAACCGATTGCTCCGTTACAGGCTCGGCGTCGATCTTCGCACTCGGCTCCGCTTCTGGAACGATGCTATCCAACCAGTTTGCCCTCAAATCCAGGATCGGCGATCGCGCCCTGTACCGCCGAGAGATCCGCGCCACTGGACAGAACTTCTTCCGCCACGCCGGACGCGTAGAATGCTCGATTGCGCCACGTCAGTTTAAGATTTGCGAAGCGGACCCGGCCATTACCACGCGATCCGCCGCCACCCAGGCTGTCGTCTTCCAACAACCGCAGACCTTCGAAAAGCCTGCCGGGCAAGACGCCATCTTCGGCGCAAAGAATATCCAGAACCATCCGTACCCGGAACCGGGCACTGGCCGGAACCCGCTCCAGGGTGCGCGGATTTGCCTGCGACGTAATGCGATCCACGGCATTCTCGCTCTTCACTTCGGTTAACTCGTCGTCCAAATTCTCGCGCATCTGCGCCGTGATGCTTTCCGGATCGAGTGGCGCATCGTATACCGTCAAGCGAGCGGGCGTGGCGATGCTGCCTTCCATCGCTTCACCGGAAACGCGTTCCATCCGCCCCGGATTACGACCGAATAGCAAACAAATATCGTCGTTCGGACGATCGCTCTGATGAATGCGAACTTCCTGACCCTTGCGCTTGGAAAGGTAGACCAACTCCGACGGAATCGCTACCCCGGAGGATTGCTCCAGCAGCGATCGCAGCTTGCCCCGTAACGAACTTCCGGGAATGTAGGGTAATCCGAAAGCGTCCTTTACCACTGGGTTATCGGCCCCGCCAATTTCCAGCGAGCCCTTGCCGGCTCCAATATGCAGGCCAGTCTCGCAATGCAGATCTCCTTCGAGAATCAGCTTGCCAATCAATTTCAATTCAGTTTGCGCGGTGTGCGAACTCATGTGTTCTCGTTTACTCGTATCGGCTATTCGTTATAGGCGACGATGGCTTCGAAAAGATCCTTGAATCTTTCATAGCCTCGCGCATCGTTCTTGCGGGTTACCTGCAGCAGCAGCTTTTCCAGCGCGTCCAGGCTACGCAGCGAATGGCGTGCAATGGTGTACGCCAGGCGCGCCCGAAGCATCACGAACTGGTGCTGACGCTCATTTTCCGGAGCCCGAACGGCTCGGCGAACCGCGTTGTATAGACGCCGCAGCTGACTCTTGGTACCGGAATCCATATCGCGCATCCGGCTGACTACGCCATGCGCCTGATTGTCCAGATACAGGCTGTCGGCGATGAGTTTCTCCAGGTCGATTTCCGGAGGACCATCGAAACGCCCTCGATCGCCACCGCGGTCGCCGCCACGTTCACCACTCCTGTCGCCTTGCCGGTCTCCGCCGCGAGGACCTCCCTCACGATTACCGCCCGGTCGCGGGCCGCCTTCGCGAGGACCACGTCCTTCACCGGCCGGCCGGCCTTCATTCGCGCCACGCCCCTCGCGAGGCGGACGACTCTCTCGCGGTTTCTGTTCGTTCTGTGCTTCTGCCATGTTCTAAGAGCCTGCTAGCTTTCTGTGGACAGTCTCGCCCATTCTAACGCCACGCGCCCTGAGGGACGCAACTTCAGAGTTCCGTTACCCTTGCCCACCAGATCGGTGACCAAACTGTTGCGGACTTTTTGAAACTCACGGTCGCGGGAAGGACCGAGAATCCTGTTCAAACGGCGATGGAATCGCCACGGACGTTCGCCCTGCGCCGCGCGCTGTCTTCGTGTGACGCCGGTACGCTTCGTCTCGCGATAAATACCGCAAAGATCGCGAAGATATTGCGGCGAAACGCCAAATTCCGAGACCATCCGGGTAAGCGTTTCCTTCAAATCCGCGGCATCGCCAAATTGCTTCCATTCAATGGTCCGGCCCAGCAGATAAAACGAATCCTTGTTGGAAGACTTCGCGATTTCCAGACGCTGCCCCGCCTCTTCGTAGACCGATTCAAGCGCCGCGTCAAGCGCTGGTGCCAGCGAAAGGGCCATCGTGATGGTCTTGCCTTCGGCGCCCGGAAACTCTTTCAGGTTCTCTTCACAGAAGCGCTGAAAAAGCCGCTGGACCTCGCGGGCAAAAGGGATCAGCGCGTCCCAACTTCCGTAGATGGCGAAATCGTCGCCGCCGGAATAGAGGATGGAAACCTTACGCCAAAACTCCGGCATGGAGCACAGCACTTCCAGCTCGCCGGCGAAGAACTGCTTGTACATTACAGAGAGCTGAATATATTCTTCGATGGTCTGCACGCGGCGCAGCCGTACGCCAAAGCTATCGACATCGCCCCGCAAAACGCCCCAAATCTGCCGGCCCGCCGCGCGTTCCGCAAGTTTGGCGGCGCTTGCCGGCTGCGTTCCGTCTTCGGTGAGCGCGGAATGGCGGGCGATAGATAGCGCGTCGGCTGCTGATGGGCCCAGGCCCCAGGTATGCTTGCCCGATCCGATGGAGACCTTCCCGGGATTTTCAGGCGACCAGCCGGCCTTCTCCGCATCGCGCAGATTCGTTCCCAGATCAACGGAGAAATAATCGTTGCCGGCGGCAAGCGGCGCGGGCGCCATTTCGTGAAAATAAGCCGCGCCTAATGAACCAGCCGGAGCGCCACGCTTGCTCTGCATTTCCTCATTAAGACGTTTTCTGACGTCGGTCCAATCGCCCAGATTTTCCGTAATGGCCCACTGCAGGCTCATGTGATTGCCGCTCAACTCAGTGATTTGTTTCGCCGCGGCAAGCAAAAATTCTTCCACCTGCGGGCGCGATTCGCTGGGCAGCACCACCAGAAACTGATCGCCCCCACTGGTGCCCAACAGGATCTTCGAAAGATTCAAATCCGCTAATAGCGCGCGCGGCAGAACTTCAGCCAGCAGGTTGATCCAATGCGACCGTCCGGTGAATACTTGTTCGGAATTGCCGTCAGCGGGAGAGATGAGAAACTCTTCTATTCCGAGCAGCTTGCCTTGAACGAAAATCTGAACCGACATGGGCTATGAGTGAGGCGAAACACTCACTGTAACACAGGCCCGGATTTACAAGCGAAAAATGACGATTATGCTTTTAGGCGTTCCCGTTCGCGGCGCACCATTTCCGTATCCTGCTTCGGCTCGGCGTCCAATTCGATCACCAGTGTTGTGGCTAATTCCTGGGGGGCGGTGGCCGGAAGTCCGCTGAAAATGGCTCGCAGCTTTTCCTGCCGGAACTCGATTGGCTGGCCCGAAGCCAGAACCTTCGCCGACAGAACCTTGGGGATCAAGCCGGGAATCACCACGGTTTCGCCAGGCCAGAAATGCACGTGCATGTATAGCGTATTTCCTTGGCGCGAGTAACTCGCGTACTCCGACCTTCGGGGCTGGCAAACGCCGGCGTTATAAATAGAGACGCCGCTGACGTTCATCCACCGGCCCACCGCGCTCAGTATGCGAACTGAATCCCGCGGAACGGATCCATCCGGCAGCGGCCCGATATTCAGCAGGTAGTTGCCCCCATCGTGAGCGCATTTGATCACGTTGCGAACGATGGTTCGGGGCGATTTCCAATTATCGTCGGCCTTATGATAGCCCCAGCTATCGTTCATCGTCATGCAGGATTCCCAGGCCCGGCCCTTCGATGCCTTAATGTGCTGCTCCGGCGTGTCGAAATCCTCATTAATCTTCGAACGATTGTTGAGGATGATGTCCGGTTGCAGCCGGCGCACCATGGCGTTCATTTTTTCCGACTCCCAGCTCTTGGCATCCAGCGGCCAGGCGACGTCATACCAAAGAACATCCAGCTTGCCGTAGTTTGTGCACAGCTCGCGCACCTGCCCGTGAATGTAATCGACAAAGCGCCGGCGCGCGGCTTCGTCGGTGGCGCAGCGCGCTCCATCGGGATGATGCCAATCCATCAGCGAATAATAGAAACCAACACGCATTCCTTCCGCCCGCGCGGCTTCGACGAACTCAGCCACCAGATCGCGCCCCGGCCCTCGCTTCACGGCCGTATAGTCGGTCAGTTTGCTGTCGAACTGGCAGAAGCCTTCATGATGCTTGGTGGTCATCACCATGTACTTCATGCCGGCGAGCTTGGCCAGCTTCGCCCACTCCCGGGCGGCGTTGGGCGTGGGCTTAAACTGGTCGGCATAATGTTCATACTCGCTAACCGGAATGGCTTCGTTCTCCATCGACCATTCGTGGCGTCCCACAACACTATAGAGGCCCCAATGAATGAACATCCCAAACTTCGCTTCATGCCACCACTTCATGCGCCGGATACGGTCGGCGTCGGATGTGGCGGCCTGGGCTCCAGTGGATTGCAGGGCACTCGCGCCAATTGCCGCCGCCCCGATCGAGGCAAGATATTTTCGTCTGGTGAGATTGTCCATGGGTCAAATCCTCGAAGCTGTCTAGCTTATCACTCGGCTGGTTAGGTCCATGCACGCCATCCATGGCCGGATTATCAGACCGGAGATTCTGGACACGCTGCCGCCCGAACAAGCTCGCCGCAGCCTGGGTGATCTGGTGCGTCTGAATCGCCACTTCGGCGGTCACGGCGTGATGCGCAAAATTCTAGCTCAGGTTGCGAAACCGGGCGATGCGTTTACGCTGCTGGATGTCGGCGCAGCTAGCGGGGACTCGGGAGATTGCGTCCGCGCCTGGTATCCCAACGCGTCCGTGACTTCGCTCGATTATCTGGAATCACACCTGGCCAAGGCCAAGCCTCCGAAGTTGGCCGCCGATGCTTTTCGTTTGCCGTTCGCGCCGGAGAGCTTCGACTTTGTATCGTGCTCGCTGTTTCTGCATCACTTCAGCAACCAGCGGATTGTCGAGTTGTTGCGCGGGTTCGCCGTCGTGGCCCGCAAGGCTGTCCTGGTGAACGATCTGGAACGCCACCCGCTGGCCTATTATTTTCTGCCGGCGACGAAATGGATTTTAGGTTGGGATGGGGTGACCGTGAACGATGGCCCGATCTCAGTAGAAGCCGGTTTTCATCGCAACGAAATGGAAGGGTTGTTGCGGAGCGCGGGGTTCCTGGAACCACTAGTCACCGTCTACCGGCCGTCATTTCGGATTGCGGTTATTGCCCGGAAGCAATCGCAATCTTGACCGTATTGCTGCTGATTCCGCCAGCCGTGACGTAGACAAACTGCGCCCCGGCGGGAGTGGAGGATGGGATGACGGCGTTGATCTGGTTAAGACCGAGGAAGCCCGGCGCGGGTCCGGCGTAAACTACTTGGGCGGAGACGCCGCCGATAGTAATTTGCGCGCTGGTCTCGGCGCCGAGGCCGGTCCCATAAATCTCGATAGCCTGGCCCGGCAGGAATGGTCCACGTTGCGACGTGCCTGCAAGCAGGATCGCGCCGAGTGCGGTTGCCGGGTCGAAGAAGATGCCAGGAGATGCGGGTCTCACAGTCACGGCCGCTGCATCCGATGTGCCACTGGCGTTTGAAACCTGTAGCGTAGTTATACGCAAAGGCAGGTCGACGGGCACGATGAAATTGATTTGGCCCGCGGAAACAAAGATCACATTCGCCGCTACGCCGTTCAGAAGCACTTTCGTGGACGCGAAATCGGCAGTCGCCAATCCCGATCCGAAAATGGTGGCAATGGAGTTCGGCGTCAGGCCGGGGGTATAGGACGCGGCATTCACAACCCCACCAGCGACGATCTTGAAGACGGTTGGAAGCTGAATCGTGATGGCCGACGAAGGCACGCCGTCGATCATCAGTTTGAGCTCCGCCGGAATGTTGGAGATTGAAAAATTGGAGATCCCCACTTCTCCACTCGCGTCAGTCAAAAACACGGTCGGAGGGATTTTGTCGTCTATGATGCGAATGTTTGAATACGGTAGTTTATTCGAATCGACAGCCTTGAGTATCACCGTGAAGAGCCGGCCGGTAACACCGCTATCGGTGTTTACTATTCGGTAATCGATGTGAAGGGCAGCCGTAGACGCAATTACCTGCACACGGGCGTAGGCTGTTTCATAAGTAGGATCGGCTGGTTCGATGCTAAGTTCTTCGACGCCTGCCCGCAGTCCGTCCACCGTAAACGAGGCACTCGAATCGCCGGCTGCGATAGTCACGGAAGCAGGTGCGCCAATAATCCCGTTGGGCGTGCGCGGCATCAACGTCAAAGCCGTGTCCGCCGGCAAATCAAGCGTGATCTTCATCGTGCCCGTGCCGCCTGCAATCACCCCCGCCGCCGGATACGCCGAGAGATGCACGGCCTGGCGCAGGCCGGTATCGGCGGTAGCCCGATTACCGGTTGCGTTGGCGTAGCTCGATTCAAAGCGCGACCGGTACTGATCCACTTGCGCCAGTTGGGCCGCCGTTGGTGCTGTTCCCGCCGCTACAATCAAAACGAACCCAAAGCGAAAATGCCGTTGTGCCACCGTGGAATCGGGAATGCGCGGGCCCAGCGATTGAACGATGTCGGGAACGCCAATATCCACTCGTTGGCCGTCGAAGGAAACGCCGGATTGGGGTGCGCGGGATCCTCCTCCGCTACTAGTCGCCTGCGTAACGTAGAACGATCCGGGAACATCTTCCGGCGCGCGAAATCCCATTAGGTATTGATCGAGCGGCGCATAGCCTTCCACTGTGGCGATGGTTGTGAAGCGCGGCGATACTCCAGCCCCGTTGTCGCGAATCCGATTGCCTTCCAGGTAGGATGCTTCAGAGTTAAAGTCAAAACTCCAATGGACGTTCGATCGCCCCAGAAGTGCCTGCGGGTTGTGCGGGGGGGGCAAGGTTGCGAAAGCCAGGAACAGGTGTCCCGCTTCATGGCCAAGCACGGTAAGCGGAGTATCGCGAGAGATGGCCCGCGCCCCGACTACAGCATTCGGATCAACCGGATATTGGCTGAGCGGACCCATATTCAACACCGACTGTAGACGGCTGGCCGACCCGTACTCGGCGCCATCCTCTACAACGACGTCGCCATAACCGCTGCGTTTATTGCGCGCGGTAACTTCATAGGCGACGGCGCCCGACGCTGCCGGAATATTCAGGGCATTATAAAAGACCAGATAATCGTAGGAATCCTGGTGAGTCTGGTAAAACTGCTGCGCGGCGGTGATGATGTCGATCGCATCGGAACCACTGAATCGTTCGACGATGGAGCCGGAAAATTCCTGTGTTCCGCCGGCGATAAACGAGATCGGCATGGTTGTGCCGTTCCCCTTACCGGGCGCGATCCCCACGACGGCATCGGTCGCTGTCGTCCCGGCATAGGCGAATTCGATACGGCCGCTGGGGTAGAGGCGAATCTGGAAGCGCTGGAGCAGGCCGATAGAAGTGTCGGAAAACAGCGGCACCAGAGGCCAGGTAATCACCACACGCTCGGCCGTAGTAAGAACCTCCACCGGTCGCGCAGAGGCAGCGGGATTTAGATCCGCGAACAAGGCCGCGATGCGCGGAGGGCCCGCCGTGACGCGGCCAAGAGACCGGTCGGCGCTGGCGTGATCGCTCACCTGGAAGGTAAGATTGCCATCGGAATTGACGAATACCTGGGAGTAATTAGCGCCAAAGAACGGGAATGAAAATGGCAGCGCGATGGAACGGGAATCGTCGTCACCCAAGCCATCGAGCGGGGTGCCTGCGGCTGCTTCGTCGAAGCTCGGGCCGTCCACTTCGAAATGATAGGCAGAGGCGGAAGGAACGGAAGGTGAGAAGACGATCGTTTTCTGGTCGAGATTAAAAGGGTTGCGCCGCCCAACCACGCCGTTAGAATCTTCCAGGATGGCGATCTGGCCGAGGTCTTGCGCGGTACTCGCCGCCGTGGCCCGAAATCCCAGCTTGCCGCGGCGGGCGGCGTGCTGCCGATGAAGAAATAATTCTTCGCGAGACCGCTGAAGGTGAGTGCCGCAAATCGCCGGGTCCTGTCGAGCCCAGGCTAGCGACGCAAGCACCAGGAGTAAAACCTGACGGCGGAACATGGATCCTTTACAGGCCGGCTAAAAAAATTCCTACGAGAGCTTCACAGCCCTTTCGATCTTCGTCGTCGAATCGGGCGAGCAGCGGACTGTCAAGATCCAGAACCCCAAGCAGGTTGCCGCCGCGCACCAGGGGAATCACCATCTCGCTGCGCGAACCACTATCGCAGGCGATATGCCCGGGGAATTTGTCTACATCGGGAACCACGACGCTTTCCCTTCGCGCGGCCGCCACTCCGCAAACTCCCTTGCCGATGGGAATGCGTACACAGGCCGGTTTTCCCTGGAACGGTCCAAGTACAAGCTGGCCGTTCTTATACAGATAAAAGCCGGCCCAATTGAGGTCCGGCAGTGTGTGATAGAGCAACGAGCCGGTGTTGGCGGCGTTAGCTACGAAATCCCTTTCGCCTTCCAGCAAGGCAACCAGTTGTACTCGCAAGGCCCCGTATAATTCCGCTTTCGTAGCCGTCACCGGCGATTCAACCTGGAACATCAACCGTCCTTTTTAGTGAATTTCAATGAGGCCGAGTTCATGCAATAGCGTAAGCCCGTGGGTCTTGGCCCGTCGTCGAATACATGACCTAGATGGGCGTCACAGCGCTTGCACAGCACCTCATCCCGGCTCATTCCATGGCTCTCATCGTTAGCTCGGAAGACGTTCTCTGGGGCGATAGGCGCCCAGAAACTTGGCCACCCGGTACCCGATTCAAACTTCGTATCCGAACTGAATAGCGCGGTATCGCAACACACGCAACGGTAAATTCCGGCGTCGTGAGTCTTGGCGTAGCGGCCTGAGAAAGCCATCTCCGTCCCTTTCTCACGGGTGACGTGAAACTCCTCTGGCGAAAGCTGCTTTTGCCATTCGGCTTGTGTCTTTACCACTTTTTCCACTATGATCACTCCTCTCCGCGCACCGTTATTTGCGAAATCAACAATTTTTACCGGTGACCGGCTTGCTGCTGATAATCGCTGTATACCGTAAGACGCGGCTACAGTGGTTAGCGATACGAGAAACGCCCGGCGGTGGGGTTGATGGCTGGCTTTGATTAGCATAGAACTCCTCGATATCTAATCCCCACTGAATGGATCTTTTATTCCTTTCGCGTGACGGAACGGAGAACAGAAACGGCCTACACAAAAATACCACGCCGATGCTGGAACGCGCCAAATAGACGCATGCCCGTTGGGATTGCGTCTATTTGAGAATCTGAATTATAAAGATGAGCGCCCAGGGTGGAGGGCGACGAACTACGCGACCTTCTGGACTTTATTGTTGCGGATGCAAGACGTGCAGACTCGAATGCGCTTGCCCGCACCCTTGACCATGGCGCGAACACTTTGCAGATTCACATTCCAGCGGCGATTCGTAACATTGTGCGCGTGGCTGATGCGGTGTCCAAACTGCGGACCTTTACCGCAAACTTCACAAACTTTCGACATCTCGATAGGCTCCTAGGAAATTAACGCGAAGCTTAAGTGTAGCAAATGGGGAGGGATGATGGAAATCGTGGTTCAAATTCTGGCACTCAGACCAGAACCGTAAATGCCGATTCCGTTCGCGTCACCGGGCGATAGCGCGTGTCGCGTTCCACCGGTTCGCGGCCGGCTTCCCGGATCAGCCGCAGCAATTCGCCCCGGCGCAGATTCTGGCTGGTTGTAGCGCCGGCATCATGGTAGATTTTTTCTTCCACCACCGTCCCGTCGAGATCGTCGGACCCGAAGCGCTGGGCGATCTGGGCGATCTCCGGCGTCATCATGATCCAATAAGCCTTGATGTGATCGATATTGTCGAGCATCAGGCGGGACACGGCGATTTGCCGTAGATCCAGAAATCCAGTCGTCTTCGGAATATGATGGAGCGCGGTGTTTTCCGGATGAAATGCCAGCGGTATGAAAGTGACAAAGCCGCCGGTTTCATCCTGTAGCTCGCGCAACTTCATCAGATGATCGACGCGATCCTCGTCGGTTTCGATATGTCCGTAAAGCATCGTGCAATTCGATTTCAAGCCAAGCTGATGCGCGCTGCGGGCTACGTCAAGCCATTGCTGGCCGGTGATTTTGTGGTCGCAGATAATGCGCCGGACGCGTTCGCTGAATATCTCGGCGCCCCCGCCCGGCATCGAATCCATGCCGGCTTCCATCAGCTTCTCTAACGTTTCGCGAATGGAAATCTTGGCCCGCTGCGCCAGAAAACCGATCTCCACCATCGTGAAGGCTTTCAAATGGACTTCGGGAAAGCGCTGCTTCAATCCACGCAACATCTGACAAAACCAATCGAGCGAAAGTTCCGGATGCAGGCCGCCAACGATGTGAAATTCGGTAACGGCTTCGGAATATCCATGACCGGCAACTTCCCACACTTGCTCCAGCGACATCGTGTAAGCTTTCGGATCCTTGGCCCGCTTACCGAACGCGCACAACCGGCAACTTGCCACGCAAACGTCAGTTGGATTAATGTGGCGGTTGACATTAAAGAACGTCACATTGCCGTTGATTCGCTCCCGAACAAGGTTCGCCATGTAACCTACGCCCAGCAGATCGGACGTGCGATAGAGAGTCAGGCCATCTTCAAACGACAGGCGGCGGCCGTCCTGCACTTTCTCCAAAATCGGCTGTAAACGGGAATCTTCAAAGATTGGAAGCATAGCGGTAATCAACTCGGCCGGCCCACAAAAATATCAGCTGCCCAGAAAACAAAGAATAGCACGCTAACGTAGCCGTTCACGGTGAAGAAAGCCGCGTCCACTCGGGAAAGATCGTTTGCTTTCACAAGGCTATGCTCATACACCAGCAGTCCGGCAATTGCCGCCACACCCACTACGCTGAAGGCTCCAAGGTGGAATTGCACCACCAATGCCAGCAGGCAGGCAAGCATCGCGATGTGGAAAACACGGGCGATCCATAGTGCTTTTGCAATCCCAAAATGCCCGGGGATGCTGAACAGGCCTGAGGCGATATCGAACTCGTAATCCTGACACGAATAGATGATGTCGAAGCCGGCTGTCCAGAGCGTCACGGCCGCCGTCAGCCAGAGAATTCGCGGATCGAGCGAACCGCGCATGGCGATCCACGCCGCAGCCGGAGCGATGCCTAGCGAGAAGCCCAAAATCAAATGAGCGAAGGTGGTGAAGCGCTTCGTAAAGGAGTAAAAGAAGACGATTCCCAGGGCCACGGGCGCCAATACGAAGCACAGCGGGTTCAGCATTTTCGCCGTAATCAGAAAGATGGCGGCGGAGATAAATACGAAGCCCCAGGCAAACGGACGTCCTAATAAACCGGCCGGCAGATGACGCCCTTTCGTACGCGGATTTCTGGCATCGATATCGGCATCCAGCACCCGATTAAATCCCATGGCGGCGGACCTTGCGGAGACCATCGCAACCACGATCAGAAGAATCTTGCGCCCCAGGCCGCTGGTGTCGAAACTGCTCTCCCGCAATGCGAGCAGGGCGCCGGTCAGTGCGAACGGGAGCGCAAAAACCGAATGCTCGAACTTGATCATCTCAAGCGTTAGCCGGACTCTGGTAAAAAACGTCGCCAAACTCTATTGTACCTGCGGAACTGGACTCAAAATGTTTCCTGGAAGGGCCGGAGCCCAAGCATCGCAAGCAAGGGCTCCTCCCGGTCAGTGGGGCTTACTTACTTCGCCTGGTGGCAGCAAGGCAGATTGCAGCAGTCCCCGGCGGGATCGCAACAGTCTGTGCTAGCGAAAGCGAACGAAGGTCCGACGGTCAGCACAAGCGCAGCCATCAGTCCAAGCAGGTTCAAATTGATTCTGTTCATAAACATCTCCTTAGAAACATACTCACGTGTAATAGACATACAACTGGCCGCTAAGGATTGTCTTTAAATTCTGAGAACACGAATGCGCAGGAAGAGATCGTCACTGGCGATTACCGCGGGCAAGAGCGCTTCCAAGCGAACTTCGGGCCGGAAAACGATACCCGCTGCGCGCGCGAACACTGCCACAATCTTCTGGGAAGCCGATGGCGAATCTATCTTCGCTGGATCGGCCTTTGCCAGAAGCTGAAGCGGACAGTCCGGGGCAGTGTTCGAAGAAGATTCATGGCAGCAATCCGGCGCGGGCCGATCGCAGGCAGTTCGTCCGCAGGCCAGAAGTGGACAGACCGTACCTAGGCTGGCAATGACAACGGCGATTACCAGGGCCACAAACGTTCGCACATAGAATCGACGTAACGAATTGAAATCCGTCACCTTCAATGGCTGCCCTCGTACAGCACCTTACCGCCGACGATCGTATACTCCACTTGCGTCTTCGGCAGTTCCTCATCGGAAACGGTAAGAATATCCTTCGATAACACCGTAATATCGGCGAGTTTCCCGGCTTTTAACGATCCTTTTAGATCCTCTTCAAACGCCGCGAATGCGTTGTTGATCGTATAGGAGCGCAGACCTTCTTCGCGGCTCATACGCTGATCGGGAAAGAACGTAGTGCCATCCTTCAGCTTTCGAGTAACAGTGGCGTAATAGGACGCGAGCGGGCTGACATCCTCCACCGGCGCATCGGTGCCGTTGGCGATTATGGCGCCCGTCTTCATCAGTTTTTGCCAGACGTAAGCCCCGGCTTCGGCGCGCTGGGCGCCCAACCGCGCAAGAACATAAGGGGCATCGGACGTGCAATGGATTCCCTGCATCGCGGCAATAACGCCGAGTTTACCGAAACGGGGAATATCAGCCGGATCGATGTGTTGGGCGTGCTCCACGCGCCAGCGTAAATCTTTCTTATCGGGATGCGCCGCAAATTCGCTTTCAAAAAGGTTCAACACTTCGCGATTGGCGCGATCGCCGATGGCATGCACGCAGAGCTGGAATCCATTGGCGATGGCCAGATCGGCGGTCTTCCGAATGTCGGCCGGATCTTCCGTGGCAAGGCCTTCGCGGTTCGGCGCATCCGGGGGCAGATCGGCATACGGGGCAAGCAGCCAGGCTCCGCGCGAGCCGAGCGCGCCATCAATCATTCGCTTGATCGCCCGTACTGTAAGGTGGTTGTCGCCGAATCCGATCATTTTATAGTTAGCCAGATTTTTCTCAAGCACGGCGTTCGGCGCGCGGAGCATTACCCATAGGCGGATTCCCAGCTGATTCTGCTGAGCCATCGTTTTGAATAAATCCACAGTCGCCAGCGGCGAGCCGGCGTCTTCAAATGTCGTGATGCCCTTGGAGAGACACTCGCGCACGGCCAATTCCACTTCCTGGCGCGCCTGCGCAGCCTTTTCGCTGGCCGGACGCTGGTTCATATCCGCTTCGAAAGCTTTGCCTACCAGCGACTGGGCCTGTTCCTGTAAGAGCCCGGTTGGATTGCCCGCTCTATCCCTCAGAATCGCTCCGCCCGGCGGATCGGGGGAAGCCGGCGTGATCCCCGCGCGCTTCATCGCGGCATCATTGGCGAACCCGGCATGTCCGCTGGCGTGCTGCAACAGGACAGGATTACGCGGCGATGCAGCGCTTAGCGTGGCGTGGACCGGAAAACCCTGCACGGCTGGCGAGGGCACCTTGTCCCATTTTTGTTGATGCCACCCTCGACCGACGATCCATGCCCCTGGCTTAGCTTCCCGCGCGGCGGCGGCGACCATCGCCACGATCTGATCCCAATTCTGGGCGTCGCGCAGGTTCAGCACCATCTTCGATTGCCCCAGGCTTGTGAAGTGCCCATGTCCTTCGATGAAGCCCGGGATCGCCAGCCTTCCATGCAGGTCGATTACTTTCGTCGCCGGTCCAATCCACTTGCCGATTGCGGCATCTGTTCCCAGCGCGGCGATCCGGTCGCCACGCACGGCGATCGCCTGAACCTGGGGACTATCGCGTTCCAAGGTCACGATCTTCCCATTGCGCAACACCAGGTCAGCCTGTTGGCCGAAGCAGGCGCCACAGAGCAGAAGCGGAAAAAGAAGTTTCATCGGCATCCTTTATACAATATGGCCTAGATGGATCTCAAAACAATTCTGGTGGTCTTTGTGACGGCGGTGGTTTTCTATTTGATTGGCAAGTTGGCGGCGGAGCGTAACGTGCACGATCGTCTTCGCGATGCCCGAAGCGATGCCGCGAAACGTAGCCGGGCGGTGATCGGAGGACAGTTTAGTGAACAACTCGCGCCCTTTCTGCCAGGCTTTCGCTATCGGCCGACCGAGGTTAAGTTCCTGGGCAAGCCCTCGGACTTTATCGTTTTCGAAGGTCTTGACGAGCGGAATATAAAGCGCGTCGTGTTTCTGGAAGTCAAGTCGGGCAAGGGCCGCTTAAGCGAGACCGAACTATCGCTTCGGAAGGCGATCGAATCGGGGAACGTCGGCTTTGAGATATACACGGTACCGTCGGCGCTCACTACGGCGGACTAACTGTTTTCGATGCTTTCAGTAATTCCAGTTCATCGGCGGTGCGCGGCCAATCCTGGCGTAACAGCCGCGAGAGTCCACGGTCCGCCAGCAGTTTTCCACCCGTCTGGCAGGTTGGGCAATAATTCGTTTGATTGGCGGCATACCGGATCCGTTGCACCTTCGTGCCGCAATCGGGGCACGGTTCCTTGTAGCGGCCATGCATCGCCATGCCGGGGCGGAACGCCGTCACCTTTTCGGGAAAGTCACCGGCCGACTCGTCGCGTAATTTTCCGATCCAGAACTGCAGCGTTTCCCGTACCGCCGCATGCAGACGGGCGATCTCGCCGGATGTCAATTTCTGAGTCAACGCGACCGGTGAGAGCCGAGCTTTGTGGAGTATTTCATCGGAATAGGCGTTGCCGATTCCACTAAACAGGCGAGGGTCCGTCAACGCCCGCTTCAGTGTATGATTTCGGTCTGTCAGTGCATGGGCGAACGACGCCAAGTCGGCATCCAGAGGCTCAATGCCGCCTGGATCGAGATCGGCGAGCGCTTTCTCACTAGCGGTCAAGGTCAAAGAAGCCCGATGCTGCGTACCGGCCTCGGTCAGCGTCAAGCTCCCATTGGCGAAATTGAAGGAAGCCAAAACTCGCTTGATTAGCGGCTGATCTTTGCGCGGTCCCCAGTGCAGGCGGCCGGCGATCATCAGATGAAGCACCAGCCAGACGTCGTTGTTGAAACCGATCGCGATACGCTTGCCGATGCGCCGCAGTGCGCGGACTTGTTGGCCTTCCACGGATTGCAGCGGCGGGTCCAGTGAGCGCAACAGGAACGGACTGTTGAGCATAATACGATCCAGGGTTTGGCCGAGAATTCGTTCCTCCAGTGCCTCGATGTAAACTGTGATGTCCGGCAGCTCAGGCATCGTTAACGAGTCTTCCAATCCGTTTGGCTGACCACCCCTTGCTCGGTTGTCAGGGTGACAATCAACAGGCCGCGTCCTTTGGGAAAATTCGTCGATGGCGGCGATTTCCAGACGTAGAGTCCGCGTCCCGAAGATCCGGTGAAGGCTTCAAACGGCGGTCCGAATTCTTCTATCACGGCGGAGATGGGCTTGCCCGGTAACGTGAGCATCTTCGCATCCAGGAGCTGCCCGCGCCGGCGTTCCCGAAAATTCGTCAGCCAGCCGCGGGAGGTCGTAAATAATACAAATCCGCCAAGCATTACCACCAGAACTAAGAATTCGACGACCATGCCCCAACCACTGTCCTACCTGATCTTGGCACAGTCTATTGCGGCAGATCGTAGGGCTCAAACCCTGCGGCGATTAGAATCGGCGATACGGCGTCGCGGACGCCAGGGGCGATATAAAAGAACGCACCCACGCGTTCCGAGCGGAACATTACGCCGCCACTATAGGTCTCGGTTTCCACCGCGTAATCGATGCCCGAATCGGTCAGCAGCTGTTCTACAAGCAAGGCGTCTTTCAGCTTTTTCGCGATGTAAATCAGGTCTAATGCAGCGTCGCCAAAAAATGCCGGTTCCTTGCGCATCGACGCTAGGCGCCGCGAACCCGCGAAGAGAATGCCGGGTACGCGTCGGGCCCGATGGCCTTCAAATGAGTAATGTATTTCCCGGCTACGATTTCCAGATTATTCCAAACTTGCGGGTCTTTCATCGCCACTCGAAGCTCTGGCGTGATGTCGCGAACCCTCTCCCAGACCAGAAGCAGTTCGCGGCCGCTCTGAAAGAACAAATTCTCATTCAAAATGCCCGATGTCAGAAACGAAGCCACCATATCCCAATAACTGATTACCATCCGCGCATTGCTATTTTCCTGCGAGCCGGGTGGACACTTCGCGGTAAACTCCTCCATATTCCGGACATGGAAACTTTTCACAAACCAATCGCGAGCGGTGCGCAGCTTCTCTTCGCGCCGCAATTCATACAAGCGCAGAACAAGATTCGCATCCTCGTAGGTAGCCGGTGGCTGCATCCTGATAGGCTAGCAGAGTGACGGTTCGGCGATCATTGCAATTCCTATTGCCCGTCTGCATAGCCCTGTCGGCGGCCATCGCGCAAGATAGCGGCACCCCATCGGCCAACTTGAAAGGGTTGGAGGCGGTTGCAATTCAGATCGATTTGTTTCCCGACGAAGCCAGCCGCGCCAAAATTGATATTGCCCAGATCACCGCCACGCTCCGCCGGGACATTGAAGGACGGCTGAAATCGCATCGAATTCGCGTGGAGCCGAAGAGCTCCAGGAATACGCTGCTGAAGGTATCGGCCCGTTTGCTGGCCGTGCCGAACGATCCGGTGACGGCGATTACGGGCGATCTGGAAATCCTTGAGCGGGTGGTGCTGGTTCGCGATCCGAACGGGACGGCCACGGCCATCGTCTGGGCCGCCCTGAACCAGGCGGTGGCCGGCCCCAAACGGATTCCCGACATCATCCGCTTGATGGTCAGCGATCTGGTGGATAACTTTATCGGCGCTCATAGTGCGGCGAACGGGCGCTAACCGGCGAGCGAATCGTCTTCGAGTGAGAATTCAGGCGCGCAATTCGCACCTCGCTTTGTGACTCCCACTCTCTCTCGCGAAGAAGAACTCCATTGGCTCGCGCTGAAGCTCACTCCCGGTCTGGGCACCCGTGGCGCCGCCAAGTTGGTGGAGCGTCTGCGGACTCCGATGGCCATTTTTCGCGCTTCGCGTTCTGAACTCGAATCCCTGGGGCTTGCCGGTACCGTCGCTCAAAGCATCGCCAGCGGTTGTGCCTTTGAAGATGCCGTCACCCAGCAGGAGAAGATGGCCGAATACGGCGTAACGGCTATCTCTATTAATGATGCCCGCTATCCGCCGCGCCTGCGCGAGATCTACGATCCTCCGGTGCTTCTCTTTGCCCGTGGCCGGGTTGATCTGCTATCCACTTTAATGTTGGGGGTGGTTGGCACGCGCCGCCCCACCGCTTATGGAATCGCCGCCACGGAACGGCTTTCGGCGGACTTGGCAAATGCCGGGTTAACCATTGCCAGTGGCATGGCGCGGGGAATTGATACGGCCGCCCATCGCAGCGTTTTAGCGGTCGGCGGGAAAACGGTAGCCGTGTTCGGCTGCGGGGTCGATAACATCTATCCTTCAGAGAACCGGAAGCTCTCCGAATCCATCGCCGCCAGCGGATTGCTATTGTCGGAATTCATCATGGGGTCGCCAGCTTATCCGCAAAACTTTCCGGTTCGTAACCGGATCATTAGCGGGATGAGCATCGGAGTTTTAGTGGTGGAAGGGGCGCAATATAGCGGGTCCGCTGTCACCGCGCGGCTGGCCCTCGATCAGGGAAGGGAAGTCTTCGCGGTACCGGGAAACATCACTTCGAAGATGAGTTGGGGACCCAATCTGCTGATCAAACAGGGGGCGAAATTGGTCCAGGAATGGAACGATGTCACCACCGAAATGAAGGCCGAGGATCGACGGACACTGCTGGAGCAAAGCGGTAAACAGCTGATTCTGAATGAGAACCAGACGCTTGAATCCGATGCAAGCAGCCAGGCATCAGTACTAAGCGGACCAGCCGCCGAAGTCGGCAGAGGGATTTTATCGGTGCTCAAGATCGATGCACCTGTGCAACTCGACCTTCTGATAGAATCGCTGGAACGATACTCCCCATCGGAGCTGATCGCCGCTCTTTTTGAGTTGGAAATGATGGGTATCGTGCGTCAACTTCCCGGCAAGAACTTTGTTAAAGTGTGGTGTGACTGAAAACGGGGATAGCCGAATCGCGCTATATTGCGGTTGTCCGCCCAGTAACACCTTTTAAAGAATCGACTGAGTATCGCTATGGCAAAATCTCTCGTCATCGTCGAATCGCCGGCGAAGGCGAAAACAATCGGAAAATACCTCGGCAAACAATTCGTGGTGAAGGCCTCACTGGGCCACGTCAAGGATCTGCCTAAGAAAGACCTGGCCGTCGATGTCGACAAAGACTTCCAACCGAAGTATGAAGTCATCGAAGGCAAGAAGAAACTGATGGGTGAGCTGCGGGCCGCCGCAAAAGGCGTGGATTCGGTCTATCTTGCGGCCGATCCGGATCGCGAAGGCGAAGCCATTTGTTATCACCTCCAGGAGGAATTGGATACCAAGAAGAAGGGCGGACCGGCATTCTTTCGCGTGATGTTCAATGAAATCACCAAGAATGCGATCCAGAAGGCTTTCGAAAAGCCGCTGACCGTCAATCTGCATTTAGTGGATGCGCAGCAGGCCCGGCGTGTTCTTGACCGCCTGGTCGGCTACAAAATCTCGCCGCTGCTGTGGGATAAGGTTCGCCGCGGACTCTCGGCCGGCCGCGTCCAAACGGTCGCTCTGCGCTTGATTGTGGAACGGGAACGGGAAATCCGCGCCTTCCTGAAGCGGGAATACTGGACCATCGACGTTAACCTGAACGCCAAGAAGGCGCCCGTTCTAGCGGCCCATTTCGCCAAGCGCAATGACGAGAACGTGGAAATTGCCGACGAGGCGACCGCGAAGGACTTGATCAGCCAGTTCGAGGATTCGTCGTTCTCCGTCAAATCGGTGACAACGAAGGAGAAACGCCGCAATCCGGTGGCGCCCTTTATCACTTCGACACTGCAGCAGGAAGCCGCCCGCAAGTGCCGTTTCAGCGTCAAGCGGACGATGATGATCGCCCAGCGCTTGTACGAAGGTATGGAGCTTGGCAAGGAAGGCTCGGTCGGCCTTATCACTTATATGCGTACCGATTCCGTACGTGTCTCAAACGACGCGCTGGATGAAGTGCGGGGCATGATCACGGAACGATACGGCGAAGCCTACCGGCCAGAAACGCCCAACGTATATAAAGGTAAGAAAGACGCTCAGGACGCCCATGAGGCGATTCGTCCTACTTCCGTTTTGCACACTCCGGAATCGGTTGAGCCCTATATCGCCGAAGACGAAATGAAGTTGTACCGGCTGATCTGGATGCGCTTTGTGGCGTCGCAGATGACGCCCGCTGTCTTCGATCAAACCACGATCGATGTCACGGCGACTGGTAAGGATAATAACGTTTACACCTTCCGCGCCACCGGTAGCGTTCCGAAATTCGACGGCTTCCTGAAAGTCTATGAGGAAGGCAAGGATCAGAAGGACGAAGACGACGAGGAAGCGAAGCATCGCCTGCCCGCCGTTACCCAGGGCGAGACGCTGAAACTGAAATCGATTGAGCCGGAACAGCATTTTACCGAGCCGCCTCCGCGCTTTACCGAAGCTACGCTGGTGAAAGAACTGGAGTCCGATGGTGTCGGCCGTCCGTCAACATACGCCTCGATTCTGTCAACGATCCAGGAACGCGAATACGTCAAAAAAGAAGGCGGAAAATTCACTCCGACCGAACTCGGCATGGTGGTGACCGACCTACTGCTGGAAAGCTTCAACGAACTCTTCGACGTGAAGTATACGGCTCGCATGGAAGACGAGCTGGACGAAATCGAAGAAGGCAAAATCGACTGGCGCGTGGCCATGTCGGAATTCTACGATCGTTTGCAGAAGAATCTGGAACACGCCGAACAGCACATGACCGACATCAAGCGGATGGAACGTCCCACCGACTTGATTTGCGATAAATGCGGCAAGCCCATGGTCATCAAATGGGGCAAAAACGGCAGCTTTATCGCCTGTACCGGCTATCCCGAGTGCCGCAATACACGGGAACTGGAAGTGGATCTTCCGGATATCGATAAAGCCGACTTAACTGAGCAGGGCGCCGAGGAATATTGCGAGAACTGCGGTCGTCCGATGGTGCTGAAGAAGGGACGCTTCGGAACCTTCTATGCCTGCTCCGGCTATCCCGATTGTAAGACCACCAAGCAGATCGGCGGCGCGCAGAAGAAAGACGTGCCGCTGGAAGAGAAGTGTCCGCAGTGCGGCCATAACCTGGTGATGAAAAACGGGCGCTTTGGCGAATTTACGGCCTGTGGCGACTATCCCACCTGCAAGTACGTCAAGCAAAAGACCATCGGTGTGCCTTGCCCGAATTGTACGCAGGGTGAGGTGGTGGAACGCCGTTCGAAGCGTGGCAAAACCTTCTACGGTTGCAACCGCTATCCGGAATGTGATTTCGTAGCCTGGGGCAAGCCCATTCTGGAAAAATGTCCCGATTGCGGCGGCGGCTACCTGATAGAGAAGTTCCTCAAGGCCGGTCCGGTTGCGCAATGTCCGAACGCCGAGTGTAAGTTCAAAAGGGAACTTGCTCCTGTCGAAGCGATTGCTTAATGGCCGTCTCGAAGGAAACTAAGGGGCGCAAATCAGCCGACTATGGCATGGATGCGCCCAAGGTTGCTAACCGCCTCTTGAAGTGGGGGCTGACTTCGCTCGGTTTGGGCATAGCCCTTTTCGTAATGAACCGCACCAGCAATCCCCAGGGCGGTGCTTCCATGTTGTCGGCGCTGGGCTCGATGGGAGTCGGCTTTCTGTTGGGCTACGGCGTGATGGTTTGGAGCAGCCGCATCGGCAAGATGAAGATGCGCGATGCGCTATTGGACGGCTTATCGTTGCGCGGCGACGAGAAGATTCTGGATGTCGGATGCGGGCGCGGCTTACTGCTGATCGGCGCGGCAAAGCAGCTGAAGACTGGCAAAGCCACGGGAATCGACTTGTGGCAGAACGAAGATCTCTCGGCTAACAGCGCCAGCGAAACCATAGCGAACGCCAAAGCCGAAGGCGTCTTCGATAAAGTGCGCGTGGAAAGCGGCGATGCCCGCAAGTTGGTTTATCCAGACGGCAACTTCGACGTCATCGTATCCGGGACGGTGATTCACAATATCCCCGATCGAACAGGCCGTGAGCGGGCACTCCGGGAAATGCTTCGCGTTCTGAAGCCCGGGGGACAACTCGCCATTTTCGATATCTTCAAGACCTCGGAATACGCCAAAATTTTCACATCCGCGGGCGTCGCCAGTGTCACGCAATCCGGCTGGTGGCTGCTGTGGGGAATCCCCGGCCGCATTATTCGCGTCGTCAAATAGCGTTACTTCACCGCGACGAAAACAAGACAGATCGGCGCAGGCAGCGAAACGGTATCGCCAGTTGCCGCGAGTTCGCCCGATTTCTGATTGATCTGGAAGCGCACGATTGTGTCGGAATCCTGATTTTCGGCGAACAGAAACTTCCCCGACGGATCGATCGCAAAGTGGCGCGGAGTCTTACCGCCCGTGGGCATATGCTGAACCGGCGTAAGTTTCTCGCTACCCGCTTCCAGTTTGAAAACCGCGATATCGTCCACGCCACGGTTGGATGCATAAACGAGCTTACCGCTGTGATCGATGGCGATTTCCGCCGTAGTGTTATGACCGCTGAACCCCTGCGGCAGCGTCGACACCGAATGCAGTTCCTTCAATGTGCCGGAGTTGTTGCTGTAGGTGGAGATCGTGGAGTCGAGTTCATTCAGCACCAGCAAAGATGCATGGCCAGGCGCGAATACCAGATGCCGCGGCCCCGCGCCGGCGTGCGCTTTTCCTACAGGTGGATCGCTGGGCGATAGCTTGCCGCTTGCCGCGTCGAAGTGATACACCACGATTTGATCCGCGCCTAAATCGGGAACCAGGGCAAAGCGATTGTCCGCCGTCGTTTCGATCGCGTGAGCGTGCGGACCCTCCTGGCGATTCAAATCGATACTCTTGCCCCGATGCTTGATTACGGAAACGGCCTCACCCAACTTGCCATCGTCCAACACCGGGAACGAGGCCACGCTACCGCCCGTATAGTTCGCAATCAAGATCCACTTTCCCGTCTTGTCGAACGAGAGGTGACAAGGCGATCCACCATGCGACGACACTTTGTTCAGCGCCGTCAGCGCTCCACTGGCGGGGTTGATCTGGAACGCACTGACCTCGCCATCTCCCGTAGTGGCTTCATTCACCGCATATAAATATCGGCCTTTCGCATCCACAGCCAGGAAAGAAGGGTTGTCCGATTCCGCCGCCAACTCAGGCGCGGATAGCTTCCCGCTGGCGCTATCGAAGCGCATCCGATAAATGCCCTTGCTCCCTTTGCCGGTGTACGTGCCGGCGTACACGAAGTAGTCTTTCGCTTCCGCCGCAATCGAACTGGATATCAAACCCAAAATCAGCCACCATCCCTGGAATCGCATCTACAAATCATCTTGCTCGATAATAGTGGGTGATGTCCACTCGTACACTGCTGTGGTTGTCTTTAACATCTCTGGCGGTTTCTTTGATCTATGTCGGATGGGTGCTTTATTCGCGGCGGAGCGCGACCCGCGAGATTGAAAAAAGCGCCGAAGCCGAGCGCCTCCAGCAGGATCGGAAAGTCATCCAGCTGTACGGCGACGGGAAGTTGAAGATCGTAAATTTCTACGCTACTCCGGCTCCGTTACAGCGTGGACAGCGGGCGTTACTTTGCTATGCCGTGGCGAATGCCAAGTCCGTCCGCATTGAGCCCGCGGTGGAGGAGATTAAGCCTTCACTCGGCCGCTGCCTTGCAGTGTTTCCAGAAAAAGACACGAAATATACCCTCACGGCGGAGGATGCCCAGGGGCATGCCGAGACCTCTTCCTTCGTTCTTCCCGTAAAATAATCCGCATGCCATACTACAGGAAAATGTTTTCCAAGCGATGATCGTGGCGGCCTCGAAACAGCCCGAGTATACTCGCGAACGCCAGCAATACTGGGATGATTTCGCTCGCTCGTTGGAACGCTGGCAGGGCATTCGCGGCTATTATCAGCGGCGTCTGGCGGAGATTTATAGCTTCCTGATTCCTCCCGGCATGCGCGTCCTGGAACTGGGTTGCGGACAAGGTGACTTGCTGGCATCGCTTCGACCGAGCTACGGAGTCGGAGTGGATTTCTCGGCGCCGATGCTCGATCGCGCAACCAACCGCCATCCCGGTCTTCACTTCGTGCGGCAGGACGCGCATGCGCTCGATCTCGGCGAGCAATTCGACTTCATCATCTGCTCCGATCTGGTCAACGATCTGTGGGACGTGGAGCAGGTTTTCGACGCGGCAGCCCGCCATTCCGGATCCGGCACGCGACTGATTTTGAATGCCTACAGCCGTCTCTGGGAGGGTCCGCGGCGTTTAGCGGAATTGTGCGGAATCGCCAAGCCGTTGCTGATTCAGAACTGGCTGACGGCGGACGATATCGGGAATCTTCTTTACCTCGCGGACTTTGAAGTGATCCGCGCGTTTTCTGAAATCATGTGGCCGCTGCGGACTCCGGGGATTGATGCTCTGTGCAATCGAATTCTGGTAAAGCTCTGGCCATTCAACATGCTCGGCATCACGAATTTTCTGGTTGCCCGGCCGCGCCCGTTGGCCAGGCGCGAAGATTGCATGGTGAGCGTGATCGTGCCTGCCCGCAACGAGTCGGGCAACATCGCCCAGATCTTCGAGCGTGTTCCGGAAATGGGCGCGGGCACGGAGTTGATCTTCGTGGAAGGACACTCGAAGGACGATACGTATCAGGCCGTGGTGCGGGAAATCGCCAGCCGTCGGGGATGCACGGCGAAGCTCTTTCGACAACAGGGTAAAGGCAAGGGCGATGCCGTGCGGATGGGCTTCGCCGAAGCCACTGGCGGTGTCTTCATGATTCTGGACGCTGACCTGACGGTCCCGCCCGAGGATCTTCCGCGCTTCTATGAAGTGTGGCGATCGGGCAAGGGCGAATTCGTGAACGGCGTTCGTTTGGTCTACCCGATGGAGCACGGCGCAATGCGCTTTTTCAACTTCCTGGGTAACAAATTCTTCAGTCTCGCCTTCCGCTGGCTGCTGAGCCAGAGCATCAAGGACACACTTTGCGGGACGAAGGTTTTGAGCCGCGAGAAGTATGAGATGATCGCCGCGAACCGTTCCTATTTCGGCGACTTCGATCCTTTTGGCGATTTCGACTTGATCTTCGGCGCCGCAAAGTACAATCTGAAGATCGTGGATTTACCAGTTCGTTACGGCGAGCGAACGTATGGGGAAACCAACATTCAGCGCTGGTCGCATGGATGGCTGCTGCTACGAATGGTAATCCTTGCGATGCGCCGGATGAAATTCGTCTAGCGGACATTGGGGGGCGGGTGGGCGAGCCAGTTCGCAACCTCATTCGCGTTAGTCAACTGGCCGCGCAACAGGGCGGCGATCAGTGACCGGGAAACGATAGTGCGGATTGGCGCCGTATAATCGAGCGTTGTTTTTTGCCCCGCGGTCTTCACAAGAAACGGAACGCCGCGTGGATCCGCCCCTTGCGCTGCGTCTTCTTCATCGCCGCTCCACCAGGGGGTTTGGGCCCACAGGTCGCGCCGTAAGCCATGATCGGCGGATAGCAGCACGGTGGATGAATCCCACAGACCGGCCCGCTCCATCGCCGCTCGCACTCTGCCCAATGTTTGATCGGCGAGTTCCAAACTATCGAGATAGCTGCTGGCACAATCGGAACAGAGGTGTCCAGCGGAATAGATTGCCGGCGGATGTGGCACGGGCAAGTGCAGCAAGACCAACTGCAGGGTTGGATCGGCTGCCGCGCGCTCGGCATGCTGTCGCAGAAATTCGAATTCCTTGATTCTGGTCTGGCGCAACCGGCGTTGCGGATTGAACTCTGGAATGTGCCCCAGCAACGGCAGGTAGCCTAGTTGGGCCTGTAGACGGAAGCGTAATAACCCATCGAATGTGTTTTCCTGAAATGGCTCTTCGGTACCCAACGGCGCCCAATCGGGTATCGACGCGCACTGCTCCAGACGGCCGGCGAAGATGCGGCAGTAAGGGTGATACCAGCCGACGATTGCCACTCGTCCATCCATCGATTGGGCATCATCGAATACATTGACCTGCTCACTCCACTTGGCGCGGCTCGAGTCGCCCGCGATCATCAGCTCATTCGCGCCTAAGGGGGCCGCGGCCTTGACGTTCGCCCCTAAGAAAAGAGCCGGCAATGCCGTTAGTGTCGCGGTGGAGGGAGACTCGGCATGCGACGCATACAGCGCCTGCCCCCGAAAGACATCCAAGTTCGGCAGGTGGACGCGAGCCGGACGGACATCAAATGCCGCATGCTGGCTCATTTCGTCGAAGATGATCCATACCACTCGCGCCTTCTTGTCAGCCGCCCCGGTCGCGGAGTATCGCTCGGCGGGGGTGGTCATTGTGCGCGAGGAATTCCACAAGGCGCACGCATACAGATAGATCTCGATTGGCCCCGCCAGTAGTAGAAAAGATATCGCGAGCGATGGTAGCAAGCGGCGGAAACGCAGAGCCGCGGCGACGGCTACCAATCCCACGCCTGCCAGCAGCGGCACAGAAAGCCGAATGAACTTGATCTCCGCCGACAGGAATTGCGCAATCATTCCGGCGGGGATAGCCATCGTTAAAACGCCTGCAACCCCGCGCCAGCGCTTAGGCAGGACGAAATATCCGGCTGCTAGGATCAGGAACAGGGTAGCTTCCAGAATTAGTGTGGGAAGTACGATGGTGGCGAACGGAGACCGTTGCCGAAAATAGAGACGTGCGTCCTTTGCCAGTTCGAACCACGTGTGAATGAAGCACAGCGATACAAACGACGCGCCGGCAATCCCGATTCGAATAATGCCCCGCGCGCTATTTCTTTCGGAGTAAGTAGAGGCGCCGGCTGCCACCTTGCAGTTCCTCCACATCCAGAATTTCAAATTGAAGCTCGCAGATGGCCCGGAACGATATCCCGGCATAACGCGAAACCAGCCCATCGCGGCCGCGGGCGAGCTTTTGAAACATCGGGTCCTGCTCCGTCACTTCTTCTATCAGGACATAACGCGCGGTCAGGCGATGTGCGAGATCGATCACACGTTCCAACGGGACGCCCTCGGTCAACACCAGGTGGTGCACCACCGCCAGCATCAGGATCAGGTCGAAGGTCTCACCCGCCCGCTCTAAAAATGACGCCTGTTCGCGATTCTCCCAACCCGTGCCAGCCGTCGGTCGGGCGATGTCCAAGCGAAGCGCAAGAATTTCGAGATCCTCTTTTTGGGCACGTCGGTAGATCGCCCCAACCACCGCGGGATCGTTATCGATGGCCACCACACTGGCCCCGGCGGCAGCTGCCATTCGGCTGAACTCGCCCGTATTGGCTCCGATGTCCAAGACGCGCCGCGGCTTACAGTGGGCCAACGATCGGGTGACGAAAGCTCTCTTCGCATCACGCTGAGCGGGTGTGTAAGATTCGGCATCGTAATGAAGTTTCTCCGATTCCGGCGCCGCCGGTTTGACCGATTTTAAGTGCTTCCGCAGTCCCCGATAGAGGCGGCCGATGACGAAATCCGCCTCTGGTGCGCTCTTCGCCTCAAGAACGGAATAAGTGCCGCCAGTGCCCCGGGACATCCATCGGGGAAGAAGAATCAATTCGGCGACGGACATTCGGAGCCGGCCGCTTCCGGTGATGACTCGCGCCATTTGCTCCGGTGAAAGGCCGTCCCGGCGCGTAGTGAAGATCTGGTCCAGCTCAAGCCCGCCCCATTTCACCGCGATCAGCGGATAAAGAAATGTCTGAAGAAATTGCGCGTAGGCGTGCCACATGGCGGCCTTCGGGGGTCTTGGCACGATAGATAATAGATCAATGAAAATGCCCTTTGCCCCGCGGTACAAAATATTGGAGGGTGTGGCGTCTTTAAGCCAATAGCCGGCAGGCAGTAACTTCTCGCTTAGATCCAGGGTAATCTGGCCCGCATCGTGAAGCATTTCCGGAGGCCATTCCTGCGGGAAACTCGGAAACCAGATTCGCGGTTGTTCGAATAAATTGGCTTCGTTTTGTAATTCACGGCAGTTATTCAGAACGCCCATGTTTACCAATGACTGGAATATGGGGCTGTGAATCAGGTCGACAATTTCGGCGCGCCGCCGGGGGTGCACCGTCCGCAACATGCGATCTCCATTCGCGACCAGAAATCCGTCAGGATCGCGAAACGAAATGCTCGAAGCGTTGCGCCCGGCGTCCAGGAGACTTAGTCTCCTTGTGGCCGAGTTTTTCGAAACAGCTGCTGTATCCGGCCGCGCACACGATAGAGAACGGTGAGCACTCCGATAATCGCAACCTGAATAAGAAAGAGGCTGGAACCAGGATCGGTATACATGATAATCGTTTACTCACCTTAATAGCTAACCCCATCTTAGTACTAAAGTTTCGATCCGATTAAATTTTTATTGTGTGATCTGGGCGTGTAAGATGTGGCGGGCCGTACGGATTTCCACGCTTTCGCCAACCGGCGCGTCAGCGGAGGACTTTACAATGCGCCGTTCCTGGTTCAAAACGATGGCATAACCACGTTCCAGAATACGCAGGGGACTTAGCTGCGTCAGATGAGCGGTAAGGGGCGACAGCCGGCCCTTTTCCCGCAAAATTCGCAAGTGAATGGATCGCGAAGCGGTTGCTTCGGCGCGATCGACTCTGCGCCGGGCCTCGGCAAAACGCAGGCGTACATCCAGCCTGCGCAACAGCGCCGACGTCAGCTCCAATTTCCGCCGGCGGCTATCGACGGCCGTTCGCATCTGATCGCGCATTCGGTATATCACTTCGTCGATGCGCTGTTGGGACCGCCCGATTTGGCGATGCAAGAGAGTGGTTGCGCGATCGATTCCTTGTTCATGCAGAGCCCGCGCGGCGTCGGCGAGCCGATATCGAATGGCCTGTTCCAGCTTTCTTCGATGGGCCGCAACCGCGTCCAAAATCTCCTGGCGGGTACAGATAACCAGCTCGGCTGCGGCCGACGGAGTGGGTGCCCGCAAGTCGGCTACGAAATCGGCGATGGTGAAGTCAGTCTCATGGCCCACGGCGGAAATAACCGGAACGTCGGAGGCCACGATCGCCCTGGCCACCGCCTCTTCGTTGAATGTCCAAAGGTCTTCCAGCGATCCGCCACCGCGGGCGACGATGATTACGTCGGCCCACCCGCCCGCACCGAAATATTCGATGCCGCGGCATACCGCTTCCACCGATCCTTCCCCCTGCACCTGCGCCGGATAGACGCGGATCTGTAACCCCGGAAAGCGGCGCGCTAGAACTTGCAGGATGTCCTGCATAGCCGCCCCCACCGGCGACGTCACGATACCGATGCGCGCCGGCAGCTTAGGCAAGGTCCGCTTGCGCGCCGCTTCGAATAAGCCTTCCGCCGCGAGTTTCTTTTTTAGCTGCTCAAAGGCGACTTGCAGAGCGCCGTGCCCTTGCGGCTCGAGCGACTCAACGATCAATTGATACTGCCCGCGCGCCTCAAAAACATCGACTCGACCGCGAGCGATCACCGCCACTCCATCGCGCGGTTTGAAGCGCAGAAATCGAGCGGTCATCCGGAAGCAAACGCAGCTTAGTTGCGCCGCTTCATCCTTCAGAGTGAAATAGTAATGCCCGCTGGAGGCAATCTTGCAGCCCGAGATTTCCCCCGCCACTAGAACATTACCGAAGGACTCGTCCAACAGTGCTCGAATGGCCATGTTGAGGTCAACCACCGTCAGAACGTTTCTTTGCGGCTCCCAGTTAAGTGTGATTTGCTCCATGCCGGAATCGCACGCTATCGATTGAACAAGCTGTGTTATTCTAACAAATTAAATCGTCTACACTCTCGTCCTCGTTCGACTTGTCCAAGTGTGGACCTGATCCCGCCCAGGAGGTTAGATTGAGCCCTAAAGAAGTACTTGAATTTGCCAAGAAGAACGAAGTTCGGCAGGTAGATCTGCGCTTTACGGATCTCCCGGGACTCTCGCAACACATCTCCTACCCGATCAACGTGCTTGAAGAAGAATCGTTCGAAGCCGGGTTCGGAATCGATGGCTCGAGCATCCGCGGATGGGCCGCGATCAACGAGAGCGACATGCTCTTGATCCCCGACCCTTCGACCGTCTTCATCGACCCTTTTACCGAGATTCCGACCATCGTAATGACCAGCGAAGTGATTGACCCGATCACACGCCAGCACTATGAACGGGACCCCCGCTGGATCGCCAGAAAAGCCGAAATGTACCTGAAGAATTCCGGTCTGGCCGACACCGCTTACTTTGGCGCCGAAGCTGAGTTTTTCATCTTCGACAACGTCCGTTTCGACCAGAATCAGCATTCCGGTTATTACTTCATCGATGCCGACGAAGGGCGCTGGAACACTGGCCGTCAGGAAAACAATCTTGGCTATCGGCCGCGGTACAAGGAAGGCTACTTCCCCGTGCCGCCCACCGATCATCATCAAGATCTTCGTGGTGAGATGGTAGAGACGATGATCCGCTGTGGGCTCAATATTGAGTGCCATCACCATGAAGTGGCCACTGGCGGACAATGCGAAATTGATCAGCGTTTCGATACCCTGGTGAAGTCCGCCGACAACATGATGTTGTACAAATATGTCGTGCGGAATGTCGCCTATCAGTACGGCAAGACGGTTACCTTCATGCCCAAGCCTCTGTTCGGCGATAACGGCAGTGGGATGCACGTTCACCAGAGTCTGTGGAAAGACGGCGGCCCGCTCTTTGCCGGTGATCTATACGCGGGACTGAGTCAGATGGCCCTGTGGTATATCGGCGGTTTGTTGAAGCATGCACGCGCTCTGGCCGCGATCATTGCGCCGACCACGAATAGCTACAAGCGTTTGGTGCCGGGCTACGAAGCACCTGTGAACCTGGCGTATTCCCGCCGCAATCGCTCGGCGGCCGTCCGTATTCCAATGTATTCAGCGAGTCCTAAAGCGAAGCGCGTTGAGTTCCGCCCACCGGATCCGTCGGCGAATCCTTATCTCGCGTTCGCCGCGATGATGATGGCCGGCCTCGATGGCGTACTGAATAAGATGGATCCGGGCGAATCTCTGGATAAGGATATCTACGATCTGTCGCCGGAAGAGATGAAGCTCGTGCCGTCGATGCCGGCGTCGCTTGAAGAAGCACTAGGGTGTCTGGAAGACGATCATGGATTCATGCTCAAGGGCGATGTCTTCACCGAAGAGCTGATCGAGACCTTCATCAATTACAAGCGAAAGCACGAAGCCGACGCCGTCCGCTTACGCCCCCATCCATACGAGTTCGCTCTTTATTACGACATTTAGTAAAAAAGGGCGGTTGCATATAGGGGTGGTCGAAGAGACCGCCCCTTTTCTATTTTTGGTGAATCGCGCTGGATGCATTCCATATTGTCGCTATTATAAATATATTCATCGAGGTATTCATTAATGAATTCTAAAAATGTTGGGCCGCTGTCGTTGCTGCTGATCGCCGCTTCGACCATGTACGGCTTGACGCCTCCCGCCGGTTGGCCCTCCCCCAAGGCGCCGGATGTTGCCACTCCGCAGGCAATCGTGAAGGCCGTCTATGAATGCATCTCTGGCGCGAAGGGGCAGCCCCGCGATTGGACTCGTTTTCGCTCGCTCTTCGTTCCCGAAGGTCGCTTGGCTCGCACCGTTCCCGCCGCCGACGGAAAGTCAACGGATTTGCGGAACATGAGCGTCGAGGATTTCATCTCGCAAGCGTCGCCGAACATGGCTGCGAATGGATTTTTTGAAGTGGGTATCCATGAGCAGGCGGAGAATTTCGGCAACATCGTGCACGTATTTTCCACCTACGAAAGCCGCCATGCAATGGACGATGCCAAGCCCTTCGCGCGCGGCGTCAATAGCATTCAACTGATCAAGGATGGCGATCGATATTGGATCCTCACGATTCTCTGGGATTCCGAACGGCCGGGTCTGGAAATACCGGCGAAGTATTTACCAACGCACTAAAACGGTAACTGCAAATTTCCAGACCCCGGAGAATGGTTTGCGATAGAATGAATACTTCGGGCCGTAGCGCAGCCTGGCTAGCGCGCTTGCTTGGGGTGCAAGAGGTCCCGGGTTCAAATCCCGGCGGCCCGACCAACTAATCCCCTTTTTTCCATACTGCCAGGAAGTAAACCTTCCGTATGGTTTACCCGTGAAAATCCTTCTTCGCCATCCCTAACCGGGCCGCCAAGCCGATCCGTTGCACCTTTCCGGTCGCGCCTCGGGGAATTTCGTCGACTATGACGATACGCCGCGGAGTCTTGCAGCGGGCGAGGCTGGATCGGAGTGCCAGTAGAAGATGACGGGTATCGAGCTGACACCCCTCGCGCGACACCACGGCCGCCACGACTTCTTCACCCAAGAGGGCATGCGGAGCGGCAAAGGCGACGGCTTGGGACACTGCATCGTGGTTCAGCAACGCTTCCTCCACCTCGTAGGGCGAGATTTTTTCTCCACCGCTATTAATCATTTCCTTGATGCGTCCGCACAAAGTCAGTACCCCGAGGGCATTCAGGAATCCTTCATCGCCGGTTCGAAACCACCCGTTTACGAAAGCTGCCTCATTGATACCCGCGGGTTGGAGGTAAGCGCTCATGATCTGCGGACCGCGCAGGGCGACCTCGCCGATTTGTCCCGCGGGCAGCAGTAAGCCCTCGCAATCGAGGATCGCCACTTCCGGGCCAGATGGCCAGCCGACGGTGCCTTGCAGACTCTCGTTCTTGCCGTCGGAAAGACGCACGCTACTGATCTGATGCGCGGCCTCGGTCATCCCATATGCGTTGATGACGGGCACGCCGAACGTTGACTCCAATTGCTTCCACACCGCCGGGTAGAGCGGGGAAGATGAGGAACGAATCAGACGCAATGTATGGTTTGCGAGCATCCTGGAATTGTGGCGGGCGCGTAACAGGATCGCCTGATGCATCGTTGGTACCGCCGTATACCAGGTGGCTTGTGAAGCTTCCAGCCATGAGAAAACACTGGTCGCTTGAAAGCCCGGAGCGCAGCAAACGGTAGCGCCGGCGGCGATGGACGCCAGGAGCCCGGCCACCAAACCGTGAATGTGAAATAAAGGCATGATGCTGAGACAACGATCGACCGCGCGCAATTCCAATACCGCGGCTACGTTGATCGCGGAAAGATAAAGATTGCGCTGCGTCAGCGGGACCAGCTTCGGACGCGCCGTAGTCCCCGATGTATGCAGGAGCAAGGCGATGTCGTCGCAGCCGGGCACCCGCCGTACGCTCCTTTCGCCAATCGGATCCGCGTGCAAGTGGAAGGCACCGGGCTGCGTGGAGGTCTCAAGCAGGATCAGCCGGACACCGCTCAGCCTCGCCGCCGCAACGGCTGTATCGTTATCTACCGTCGTCACGATAGCCCGGGCCTGTAAATCATCGAGCGCGAATGCGATCTCTGGCGCCGTATAACTAGGATTTAGCGGTGCAACGCGGCAATAAGAGCAGAGAGCCAGAAAAAGAGCCGCGGTTTCCGGTCCATTGCGCAGCGAAACTGCCACTGTATCTTGGCCGGTTAAACCGAGATTCGCCAGGAACTCGTGTGTATCTTCTATTAAGAGCCGAACTCGTCTATACGTCAGGCCCTCGCCGCGGTAATCGGCGATCGCCAGATGATCGACGTGGCCAAGATTCAGCAGACCCGCGATAGTAAGCGCGTCGCTCATGCGATTCGTTTCTCCTCTACCGCGATTGATGGTCTATTATGTCAGTGTATTCGAGGGGATATTCAGCGCTCGCTCTATGCAGCTAACAGATATTGAAGTGATAGCCGGAATATCGGTACTGCGCGGCGGCCATTTCCGGACCCTCGGATTTCTGACCGATCGCTCGCCGGAAATGCTGGTCTTTCTGGAAAATTTTCGCTCGGCCGCCGGGTTGGAACAAAAAGAGTGGATCACGGCGGTGCTCACCACACCAGAACTTGCCGTGCATGTTCCGCAAGGCAGGGGTGTCGGCGTTTGCCTGGCTCCCCGCGTGACATTCGCCAATCTTCATAACCACCTGGCGCGCTGCGGATTTTATCGGAAGGATTTTGAAACCAGCATCGACGCCGGGGCGCAAATCCATTCGACCGCCTTTATCGCCGAGAAGAATGTACGGATCGCTGGCGGGACGAGCGTAGGCCCGAACGCCAGTATTTTAGAGCGCTGCGTCATTGAAGAAGGCGTAACGATTGGCGCTGGAGCGGTGCTGGGCGGCGTGGGATTTCAAACTGTGCGAAGCAGCCGGCCGATGATCGAAATGAGTCATGCTGGTGGCTTGACCATTGGCGCCGGTGCCCATATCTTACCCGGTGCGGTAATTGCCACGGGATTGTTCGGCAATGACACGCGGATTGCACATGAGGCGCGCATCGGGGCGCGAAGCTTCGTCTCCCACGGCGTGCGGGTGGGTGCGCGCACATTCGTCGGCCACGGTGCCATCATCAACGGAAATGTCGTTATTGGCGACGATGCATGGGTTGGCCCAGGCGCGATTATTTCCAACAATCTGAACATCGGCGATCAGGCTGTCATCAGCTTAGGAGCGGTTGTGATTCGCGATGTTCCCGCAGGCGCGCGGTGCAGTGGAAACTTCGCGATCCCACATCGGCGGCTTCTGCGTAAATTGGCGGAAATGGAATCGAGCGCTCCAGCGGAATGAGAATTCTGCTGACCAATAACACGCTGGCTGGGCGCGCGGGCAGCGAATTGTACATCCGCGATCTGGCGGTGGAGTTGATGCGTCGAGGGCATAGCCCGGTCGCATATAGTATGACGCTCGGCGCAGTCGCTGAAGAGTTGCGGGCCGCAACAATCCCCGTAATCGACAGTTTGGGCACGATGGGCGAAGCGCCGGACATCATTCACGGGCAGCACCATTACGAAGCCCTGACGGCGATGCTCTGGTTTCCGCAAACACCGGCGATTTATTATTGTCACGGATGGCTGCCGTGGCAAGAGGCTACTCTGCGCTTTCCGCGAATTCTGCATTATGTGGCGGTAGACGAATTGTGCAGAGAGCGCTTGATTGTAGAAGGCGGAATCGCGCCGGAGCAAATCGACGTAATTTACAATTTCTTTGATCCCGGTCTTTTTCCGCCGCGATCTCCGCTGCCCCAAGTTCCACGCCGGTCCCTGGCCTTCGGTAACGAGTTCGCCGAAAATAACGACCTGCCTATGTTGCGCGAAGCCTGCCAGGCGGCGGGAATCGAGCTCGACGCGATTGGAACGGGTAGCGAAAGATCGGTGTGCCGAACTGGGAATCTGTTGGCGAACTACGACATTGTATTTGCTAAGGGAAGGTCGGCGATCGAAGCTATGGCTGTGGGCGCGGCGGTGATTCTGAGTACGCCGGGCCGGCTAGGGCCATTGGTGACTCGCAGGAATTTTGCTTCGCTGCGGCGCTTCAATTTCGGTGTGCGAACGCTTTCCTCGCCCATGCGGATGGATCTTTTACAGGCGGAGCTCAGCGGCTACGACGCCGAAGATGGCGACGCCTTGTCGAGAATCGTTCGCGAGTTGTGCCCTCTCTCGCCCGCCGTTGACCGGCTGGTGAGTATTTATGAGCGGGTCATCGCCACGGCTCGAACCTCACCCCTCTTGCCCTCTTATGAGGCGGACCGCGCCATCTCGCAATATTTGACTCACTGCGCGCCGCGTTATAAGACAGGAGCGCAGACTGCCTGGCAGTTGGAGGAGCGCGATTTGCGCATCGAAGGCATGATCCGCGAAAAAGAACAATCACATCGGCAGTGCGAGGCTTTGGAGCAGACGTTACTGTCTCGGCAAGCGGACGGAGAATTGATTCTCGCGGAGAACCGTCGACTGCAGCAAGAGCTGGAGCGAACTGCCGTGATTCAGAGGGCCGAGGCGGAACAGCTCGGGCTGGCTCAAAGTCAACTGCTCACGGCCCAAGAAAAAGTGTCGGCTCTAGAGCATCACCTATCTTCCTTATATAATTCCGCGACGTGGAGTTGGACGCAGACGCTGTTGCGAAACAAAATTGTCAGTCAACTGCTCGGCCCCTGGATCCGCGGGGTTGCCAAGAGCAGGGGGCGTTCCTCTATAGTTCCTAACCGAGTTTCGACAAAAGGTCCCCAGCGCACTCTATAAACTCGTCCCGTTCCTGGGTAGTCATTTCCCGCTTCCAAGGGAAAACCAGGCCCGGCTGTGGCTCACTTGTAATCAATTGCGGCTGCAGCATGTAATTAGAATACTTCCCCGGATTCTTCTTCACCGCTAGCTCATAAAGGCACGCGCACCGCCGCCCATAACAATTCGCTCATGGAAGAGTAGTCCTGGACGATGAGATAGGGGAGGTGAAGCGGGGCCTGGTAAATGGTCCAGCTACAAAAACGATTATGCAAACCGGAGACCGTCATGTGTTTTACCAGTAGGTCAACTGCAATCCGCCTGAGGCGCTTGGCAATTGCGCTGCGGATATTGTGCGTCACGGCGCTGGTCGCAATATTTCCGTTTGGCGCCAGCGCTCAATCTCCGGATTTGCAGGCCTTGGATTTGGAAGGTCTCATGAATCTTCGGGTGACATCGGTGTCCAAGAGAGAACAATCGCTTTCGCGCACGGGTGCGGCAGTCTTCGTCATCACTCAGGACGACATCCGCCGCTCTGGGATGAACAATATCCCCGATTTGCTGCGCATGGCGCCTGGTGTTGAAGTAGCGCGTATTAATGCGCATACCTGGGCAATCAGTGTTCGAGGGTTCAACGACCGCTATTCGAATAAAGTCTTAGTGCTTGTGGACGGCCGCACTATCTTTGATCCGGCGTTTTCCGGCGTCTACTGGGATGAGCAGAGCCTCCCGCTTGAAGATATCGAACGCATCGAAATCATTCGCGGACCCGGCGGAACGGTTTGGGGCGCCAACGCGGTAAACGGTGTCATCAATATCATCACTAAGAACACCAAAGATACTCTTGGGGGTTTGATTAGCGTTAGCACGGGATCCACTGACAGTGCCACCGGCGTGATGCAGTTCGGAGGGACAGCTGGCACGAAAGGAGCCTATCGCGTCTATGGACGGTCCTTCCGGGTCGAGAACTCAAGGTACGGCGATGGGCGACAGGCTGCGGATGGGTGGCACGGGTCGCAGGCTGGATTCCGCTCCGATTGGAATTTATCGGCGCGCGACAAACTAACAGTGCAAGGCGACATTTCAGGGACATCGGAAGGCCAGACCATCACCACGCTTTTCTCAAATAGGCTACCGGAAGAATACACCTTAAACGACAAGGTTCGTGTTGGCGTGGGGAATTTGCTTGGACGCTGGAATCACATTTTCTCCGACGGTTCAGACTCAACTCTCCAGGTTTATTACGATCGCGTCCGGCGCTTCGACGCGGGAATGGAAGTTCGCAATACGGGTGATTTCGATTTTCAGTATCACTTTCATGAGGGATCGCGGAACGACGTTGTAGTAGGGGCCGGGTATCGTCTGGTGGACGAAAGTGTCACTGGGGGATACGCGATTTCCTTCGGTTCGGGTAATCAGAGGAGCAACCTTTTAAGTACTTTCATCCAGGATGAGGTGAAGCTGACAAACTCTCTCTCGCTGACTATCGGATCGAAGTTCGAGCATAACGTCTACACCGGATTCGAGTATGAACCCAGCGTGCAACTGGTATGGACTCCGACGGATCGCCAGACAGTGTGGGCATCGGCTTCCAAAGCGATTCAACAACCGGCCTGGGACTACGCCAATTCGCGGCTCGACTATGCCGCGTTTCCAGTGAGCGGCGGCGGCTTCGCTGTCTACCAGGTGATAGGCACCTCCGGGATAAAAGCCGCTCAGCTGATTGATTACGAGCTTGGTTACCGCACGAGTCTCTCGCGCCGGCTAGCCTTCGATGCGACAGGCTTCCTGAGCAACTATCGGCGCCTACAGACGCTGGAGCCAAGAACGCCCTATTACACGCTTGTACCCGGTCCTCCCCATTTAGTCATTCCAAATGTCTGGGAGAATCTCGGACAAGCACGAACTTATGGTCTGGAAATGACCATGCATTTGGAGGTGACTAACCGCTGGCGCCTCAATCCCGGGTTCACCTATCTTCAGACGCAGTACTCGCTCGACAAGTCAAGCCACGATCCTTTCCTTGGGTCCGCTTCCGGCAATTCTCCTAAGCGGCAAGCTCAATTGCAATCCACGATGAACCTGCCGCATCGCCTCGAGTGGGACGCGACCGCATTCTATGTTGGATCTCTACGATCGGGTCCAGTGCCCAGCTACGTACGGCTCGACACACGCCTGGGCTGGATGGTCGGCGAGTCCGTTGAGATCAGTATCGCCGGACAAAATCTGTTGTCGCCACGCCATCCGGAATTTCTGAATACGTACCAAGTCGCTCCTACGTCAGCCGAGAGAAGTGTGATCGGGAAGGTCACGTGGCACTTCTAGGTCTCAGTAAAACGACAATCCGGCTGCTGGTCATCGCCGTCACAGCGGGCCTGGTTCAGGCTCGCGCGGAAGCACCGGGCATCAATGAATATCAGGTGAAGGCGGCCTTTCTCGTTAACTTCGCCAAGTTCGTGATTTGGCCGGCAACGCCCAATTCAGCTGAGGCGCCCTTTCAGATCTGCGTCCTCGGCCAGAATCCCTTCGGCTCCGCTCTGGAAGATATGGTGCAGGGAAGAGATTTTGAAGGTAAAGCATTCTTGATCAATAGGATCGCTGACGCTCGACAAGCGGCTGGGTGCCATGTCCTATTTATAAGCGCCGCGGAGTGGAAAAGATCGCGCCCGCTGCTTAGCGACCTGAAGGGCTTTCACATCCTGACAGTCGGGGAAACCGACGACTTCCTCCCCCAAGGGGGAATCGTTCGCTTCAAGCTGAAGAGCGCTCAAGTGCGCTTCGAAATTGACGCGGACGCGGCGGTTCGCGAAAAGCTCAAGATCAGTTCGAAGCTGTTAAGCCTAGGGGACACGAAGAAGCAGTAAGGAAACAAAAAAATGAATATTGCCAGCAGCTATCTAAATTTGTCCGTTAAATATAAGCTGAATCTGCTGATCGGCGCTACCGTGACCAGTGCGTTGATTCTGGCCTGTTCCACCGTTCTGGTGTATGACCAAATGGCGGCCCGGGATTCACTGCGCAACGATCTCGGTATGGTCGCTGAGATCTTTAGCGCCAACAGCACCGCCGCGTTGAGCTTCAACGATGCCTCGGCCGCTGAGGAACTCCTGACAACACTTAGGGTCAAGCGGAATGTCGTCGCGGGCTTCCTTTATACGGCCGACGGTAAACTGTTCGCCGCGTATCGCCGCCAGCAGGGCGTCAGGCTCTTAACCCAACCCAGTCCAGCCGGCGATAGCAGCAACATCCAAGCTGACCGTCTCGTGTTATTCCGCGGTGTGAAGCTCAACGGCAAGAAGATCGGGACCGTGTGCCTTATCTCCGACCTCGATGAACTGCAGTCGCGCCTACACCAATTTGCCTGGATTGTACTGGCAATTCTTCTCGGCGCCTCTCTCCTGGCGATGCTCATCTCGGGCAAATTGCAGCGCTTCATTCTTGAGCCGATCGCGCATCTGGCACTTGTGGCCAAAACCGTTTCCGTGGAGAAAAATTACTCTGCCAGGGCGGTAAAGTACGCCGAAGATGATCTGGGACAACTGACCGATACCTTCAATGCGATGTTGGCCGAGATTGAAAGTCGCGACCTAGCCCTGATTTGTCACCGGGATCGCCTCGAAGGTGAGGTAGAGGCGCGAACGGCGGAACTTCTCAAATCCAACGGGGAACTGTCGGAGGCAAAGGATCGGGCGGAGGCCGCCAGCCGCGCTAAGAGTGAGTTTCTGGCGAACATGAGTCACGAAATCCGGACGCCGATGAACGGAATTATGGGTATGACGGAATTGACCCTCGACACCGATATCACCGCCGAGCAGCGCGACTACCTGAATATTGTCAGAACCTCGGCCGATGCAATGCTGATCGTCATCAACGACATCCTCGATTTCTCAAAGATCGAGGCGGGCAAACTCGAAATGGATCCAATCCCCTTCAATGTGCGCGATCACGTTGAGGAAACGATCAAGGCCATGGCGCTGCGGGCTCACGAAAAGAATCTGGAATTACTCTGTGAAGTCCGCCGTGAAGTTCCGGAATATGCCGTCGGCGATGTCACCCGGCTACGTCAGGTTCTCATCAACCTTCTGGGGAATGCCATCAAATTCACCGCTTCGGGCGAAGTGGAACTGGATGTATGTTTGGAATCCCAGGAAGATGGCCGCGTGCAGTTGCATTACACTGTGCGCGATACCGGAATCGGAATTCCGGCGAACCGCCACGAGATGATCTTTGACGCCTTTTCTCAGGTTGACGGATCGACCACTCGTAACTACGGCGGGACCGGGCTAGGCTTGACGATTTCGGCTCGGCTGGTGAATGCGATGAACGGGAAGATCTGGGTGGAAAGCACAATTGGCAAGGGTAGCGGTTTCCACTTCACCGTCTCATTAGAAGCATCCGCCGAACGACTGGAAGTGCGACCACTCGAGGAGATTTCGTTAGCCGGTATCTCCGTCCTGGTGGTGGATGATAACTCAACGAATCGGCGTATCTTAGCGGACTTAATGTGGACTTGGGGGTTACTGCCGACCGTCGCGGCGAGTGCCGCTGAAGGTTTGGCCCACCTGCGCCGTGCTGAAGAACTGGGACAGCAGTTTGGACTGGTTCTCAGCGACGTTCATATGCCGGAAATGGATGGGTTTGATTTGATCGAGCGCATTAAAGCCATACCCAACATCACCCAGGCGGCGATCCTTATGCTGACTTCGGGCGGGCGTCGGGGCGACATAGCGCGGTGCAAAGAATTGGGTATAGCGGCGTATTTAACAAAGCCAATAAGGCGCCAGGAGCTACGCGCGGCTATCGTCGAGGCCCTCGCGTCTCAGGCTCAGCCCGAACGGGGCCCAACAAGACCCGAAATAATGACGTCGGCCGTGCGCCGGAATGCGCATCGGGGGACAGGAAGTCATATTCTTCTCGCGGAAGATAATGTGATAAATCAGCGGGTGGCGCGTTTGATGCTCGAAAAAGCCGGCCATAGCGTCGTACTTGCTAACACCGGTGTACACGCGCTCCGCCTACTGAAGGAGCAGAATTTCGATGTCATCCTGATGGACGTGCAGATGCCGGAAATGGGCGGTATGGAGGCCACGGCGGCGATTCGCAACATCGAAATACAGACCGGTGGGTACATTCCCATCGTTGCCATGACAGCCCATGCTATGACGGGCGATCGAGAACGTTGCTTACAAGCTGGAATGGACGATTATATTTCCAAGCCAATTCAGGCACCCGCCTTGCTCGCAATCGTGGAAACGCATTCCGGACGGTCTCGCGTAGCCGACGCATCGCTTTTGGCCGGATAGCGCTTGGGCTTTAGAACCAGCGCGTCATAATCACTTTTTGTTCGGTGTAAAAACCGACGGCATCCTTTCCATGGGCGTGCAGATCGCCGAAGAACGAGTTCTTCCATCCGGCAAATGGAAAAAACGCCATGGGGGCGGCCACGCCAATGTTGACACCCACCATTCCCGCCTCCACGCGCGACGAATACTCGCGCGCCGCTTTACCGCTGGACGTGAAAATCGAACTCGCATTCCCGAATGGCGAGCTGTTCACCAGTTGGATCGCGTCTTCCAATGTGTCCACGCGAATTACCGCCAGTACCGGTCCGAAGATTTCTTCGCGAGCGACCGCCATTGAGGGCGTCACGTGATCGAAAATCGTCGGTCCAAGAAAGAAACCCTCGCCAGCTGGAGCTGTTTTCCGCCCGTCGCACAAAGCGGTAGCTCCCTCGGCGACGCCTTTATCGATGTAGCCGCGGACGCGTCCGCAATGGTCTTTCGTCACTAGCGGTCCCATCTCGATCCCGCTCTGCGATCCGTCGCCCACCGTCATATTCCGCGTTCGTTCCACCAGCAATTTCAGCAGAGGCTCGGCGGCTTCGCCCACCGGAACCAGAACACTTCCGGCCAGACAGCGCTCGCCCGCCGCGCCGAATGCCGAGGACATGATTCCCTCCACGGTCTTCGGCATATCCGCGTCCGCCATCACCACCAGATGATTCTTTGCCCCGCCGAGTGCCTGAACGCGCTTGCCTTCGGCAGCCGACGTGGCGTAAATATACTTCGCCACCGGGGTCGACCCAACAAACGAAACAGCCCTCACCAACGGATGATGCAGTAAAGCGTCCACCGCAACCTTGTCGCCATGGATGACGCTCAACACTCCCGGTGGAAGACCCGCCTCCTGCAGCAGTTCAATCGCGCGACTTGGCGTGAGCGGTACTTTCTCCGAGGGCTTCAGCACAAAAGCATTACCGCAGGCGATCGCGAACGGCCACATCCACATCGGCACCATCGCCGGAAAATTGAACGGCGTAATGCCGGCGCAGACCCCAATCGGCTGCCGGATACTATGAGAATCGATATGTCTTGAAACGTCATTTAGCGAATCGCCCATCATCAGCGTGGGCATTCCACAAGCCACTTCGACCATCTGAATGGCCCGCCGTACCTCGGTCTTCGCGTCGTCGAACGTCTTGCCGTTCTCGCTTGTCAGAATCCCCGCCAGCTCGTCGATATGTGCTTCGAGCAGCGCCTTGTATCGATAGAGAACCTGAACGCGTTCCACCACCGGAACCTCGCGCCACTTAAGATAAGCTTCGTGCGCCGTGCGGACAGCCCGATCCACGTCGGCCTCCGTGGCATAGGGAACTAGGGCGATAGTCTTGCCGGTCGCGGGATTTGTGACCGCATGTAGCGTGCGATCCGCTGACCCCGTCCACTTTCCGTCAATCAGGAAATTCAAGGTTTGTGTTGTTGGTTCTGTAGCGATCATGACTCTCTCACCTCCACGGACGCACCCATTTTTACCGGCACGCTCCGCATTAATAATGTATATGCCACGGCGGACACAAGGAATCCGTCAAACCAAGCGTAGTCGTATAACCAGCGTATCGCCGGGACCACCAGTCCTAATAAGGCAACGACAATCCCGGCAATCAGCGCGGCAACAGCACGGAAGTTAATTCCGTTTGAGTACTCGTAGGGGCCGTCGCGCCGATAGAGCGCTGCTACATCCAGTTGGCAGTGGCGCACCAGAAAATAGTCCGCGATCATTACGCCGGCAATCGGTCCCAATAAGCCGGAATAGCCGACGAGCCAGCCAAAAATATAAGCGCTAAAATCGCTCAACAGTTTCCACGGCATCATTGCGATTCCCAGTACACCGGTAATGAAACCGCCGGTGCGAAACGAAATGCGGCGCGGATTCAGATTGGAAAAATCATTCGACGGCGATACGACGTTGGCCGCGACGTTTGTGTTCAGCGTGGCCACCAGCAAGGCGATGAGCGCGATAAACGCCACCACCGGCTGATTGAATTTGCCAAGCAGTGCCACTGGATCCCAGATTGCTTCTCCAAATAAAACCACCGATGCGGAGGTCACCGCGACTCCGATAAATGAATAAAGCGTCATCGCCGCCGGCAATCCTAAAGCCTGCCCCCAGATCTGTGCCCGCTGAGATTTCGCATAGCGCGTGAAGTCCGGAATGTTGAGGGCCACCGTTGCCCAGAATCCCACCATTCCAGTCAGCGATGGGATGAAGAACTTCAGGAAGTCACTCGTAGTTTGGAACTTTGACGGCGCGCTCAGCACAGGGCCAAAGCCGCCGGCCTTTTTCGTGATCCAAAATAACAGGAGCAGGCCGATCCCAAGCATGAACGGCGCACCAATCCCCTCTAATAACTTGATGGTTTCTATTCCACGCCAGATCACGAATATGTTTAATGCCCAGAACGCCATGAAGCAGATCCAGACGCCGCCGGCGAGCGCAGCCGCTCCAGGCCAAATTATCTTCAGCATGGAATAAATGGCCTGCCCACCAATCCAGGTTTGAATTCCGAACCAACCGCAGGCCACCAGCGCGCGTAGAATCGCCGGGATATTCGCGCCCTTTACGCCAAACGACGCGCGCACTAAGACGGGGAAGGGAATCCCGTATTTCGTGCCCGCATGTGCGTTCAGCAGCATCGGCACCAGCACAATCAGGTTGCCCAGCAGAATGGTTCCTATTGCCTGCCACCAACTCATGCCGCCGGCGATCAACCCGGATGCCAACATGTATGTCGGTATGCAGACGCTCATCGCCACCCACAACGATGCATAGTTGTAAAGACCCCACGTTCGTTTGGAAAGCGGGACCGGCGCCAGATCCTCGTTATATAACGCCGGATCGTAAGTGGTTACGTCCACGCGCCACCTCGGGCCGCACGCCGCAGATATTCGCCGCGGCCGGCCTTGCCCAGGAACTTCCCGTTGTCGACAATCACTTCTCCGCGCGACATAACTGTTCGTGCGTTGCCTTTGACGCGGAAGCCCTCGAACATTGAATAATCGACGCGCATGTGATGAGTGTGGGCGCTGATCAGGTGATCCGCTTCCGGGTCCCAAATCACGATGTCGGCGTCGCTGCCAGGCGCAATCTCGCCCTTCCGGGGATACATTCCGAAAAGACGCGCGGGCGTTGTCGACACTAATTCAACGAATCGGTTCAATGAGATCTTGCCTTCATTCACTCCGTAATGGTGTATCAACTGCAGCCGGTTTTCGATGCCCGGCCCGCCATTGGGAATCTTCGTGAAGTCGTCTTTGCCTAACACCTTTTGTTCTTCAAAGCAGAACGGACAATGGTCGGTGGATACCACTTGCAGGTGATCCTGCCGCAGCCCTTCCCATAGTTTCGGAAGATTTTGTTTCTCTCGCAGTGGCGGCGTGAAGACATATTTTGCGCCTTCGAAATCAGGACGCTCCATCTCTTCAATCGAGAGCAACAAATACTGCGGACACGTTTCGGCGAACGCGGGCACCCCACGATCTCGCGCTTGCCGGACCTGATTTAAAGCATCTTCCGACGACAAATGTACAATGTAAACGGGCGCACCCGCCATCTCCGCCATGGCGATCGCCCGGTGTACCGCTTCGGCTTCGGCGGTTGTTGGCCGGGTCAGCGCATGATAAATCGGCGCCGTTTTCCCTTCCGCAAGCGCCCGCTGCACCAGGATGTCGATTACGCTTCCGTTCTCGGCGTGCATACAAATCAGGGCGCCATTCTTCGCCGTTTGCGAGAGCGCGCGGAAAATGGTGGCGTCGTCGGCCATCAGCACATTCGGATAGGCCATGAACAGCTTGAAACTGGCGACGCCTTCACTCACCAGGTCATCCATATCTTCCAGACCGGAGTTACCCAGGTCCGTCACGATCATGTGCAGTCCGTAGTCGATGCAGACTTTGCCTTCGGCCTTCTTCCACCACGTATCCAGTGCATCACGCATCCGCGTACCGCGCGCCTGAATCGCGAAGTCTACAATCGTCGTGGTCCCGCCAAATGCGGCGGCGCGTGTCCCAGTCTCGAAATCGTCACTCGATGTCGTCCCGCCAAAAGGCATGTCGAGATGCGTGTGCACATCCACGCCGCCAGGAAGCAGCAACATTCCCGTAGCGTCGATGCGCGTGTCCGCGGCGTTCTCCGGAATGCCCGGACGCACCTCTCGGATGCGCCCGCCCTCGATCAAAATATCGGCGGCTCTCGTCTCCTTCGCCGTTACCACGGTGCCGTTGCGGATCAGTGTGCTCACGCGTTTGTTCCTCCGGCGATCGCCGACATCCGCTGCACCCAGCTCTCCGATGGGCGACCCGTATCGACTTCGGTCATCGTGATGCACCCCTCCACCGGACAAACTAGAGCGCATAGATTGCAGCCGACACACTCGTCTTCATCCACGCGAGGTATGCGTTTCAGGGGCGTTCGGTTTGGGCTCTCACGATTTACTCCGCCCGCGTCGAGCTTAGGGATGGGCGTCACCGTCAAGCTTGACCGGCTGGCGGCTTCCACTTCCGACGGAAGACGGTGCGCCATACCCCCGCGATCCAGATGGATGCATTGATGCGCGCCGTCCCAGCAAGCGATGTAGCACAGCTCGCAGCCGATACATTTCTCAGCATGAATTTCGGCGACGATCTTATAATTCAGGTTCAAGTGCTTCCACTCGGTGACCTTTGGCAGACTCAGACCACGGAAATCTTCCAGCGTCCGAAAGCCTTTTTCGTCCATCCAATTACTGAGTCCATCGATCAGGTCTTCCACCATGCGGAAGCCATAATGCATCGCCGCCGTGCAGACCTGTATCGTTCCACACCCGAGTAAAATAAACTCCGCCGCATCACGCCATGTAGCCACTCCGCCAATCCCGGAGATGGGCAAATTCACTTCCGGATCGGCTGCGATTTGTTGAATCATATGCAGCGCTATTGGTTTCACCGCCGGACCACAATACCCGCCGTGTGCCGAGCGTCCATCCACGTTCGGACGAGGCACGAAAGAATCCAGATCGATTCCGGTAATCGAATTGATCGTATTGATCGCCGAGATCGCGTCCGCCCCGCCCCGCGCCGCCGCCCGGGCAGGTACTCGGATATCGCTGATATTCGGGGTCATCTTCACCAGCACCGGCGTACGCGCAACTTCTTTCACCCACTCCGTAATCATGCGCGCGTATTCCGGCACCTGTCCTACCGCGCTGCCCATGCCACGCTCACTCATGCCGTGCGGACATCCGAAGTTCAATTCCAATCCATCCGCGCCAGCGTCTTCCGACTGCCGGACAATCCGATGCCATGCCTCGCGATTCGACTCCACCATCAGAGAAGCGATCACCGCATGATTCGGATAACGCTTCTTAACTTCGGCGATCTCGCGCAGATTTACATGCAGTGGACGATCGGTGATGAGTTCAATATTATTCAATCCCATCATCCGCGAGCCATTCCAATCGACCGAGGAATATCGCGAGGAGACATTAGCAATCGGATCGCCCAAGGTCTTCCACACCGCGCCTCCCCAGCCTGCGTCAAAGGCACGCATCACCTGATCGCCGCAGTTCGCCGGCGGTCCCGAGGCCAGCCAGAACGGATTGGGGCTGCGGATGCTCCCAGCGAAAACAGTGGTTAGATCCGCCATGCTTGATCCCGCCGTGAATCTAATTCGCGTGTGATCGCCAGTGCCGCGCGTTTCCCGTCGGCCACCGCATCCACTACCTCGCGGCCGCCATTGATACAGTCTCCGCCCGCGTAATAGTGCGGATTTCCCGTCTGCCCGGTAGCGCGATCCACCACCAAGCAACCATCGCGAACCGCAATGCCCGGGCACGCCTCCACCAGTCCGGTGAGACGGCTTTGGCCTAACGATGGAATCACCATGTCGCATTCGATAACGAAATTCGAGCCTTCGATTGGCTGGGGCGATCGCCGTCCGCTTGCATCTCGCTCCCCTAACTCGACCCGCGCGCATGCAACACCGTTCACAACACCCGCCGCCCCGAGTAATGCGACCGGAAGCAATTGCCAGTGGAATTGAATACCTTCCGCTTTCGCATGTTCGTATTCGAAGTCGAACGCCGGCATCTCCGCTTCGCCTCGACGATAAACGAGGTGAACCTCTTCCGCTCCCAGCCTTCGCGCTGCATTGGCCGCATCAATCGCCGTATTGCCCGCCCCGATCACCACCACGCGTCTTCCAACACTGATAGCCATTTGTGTTTTATAGTCCGCGATGAATCGCAGCGCATCCACGACGCCGTGAAGATCCTCGCCAGCAATCCCCATCCGTTGCATGACACCCAGACCCAAGCCTAGAAACACAAAATCGTAATCGCGTTCCAGATCGGACAGCATGACGGAAGTGCCAACTTCCGCCTGTTGCATGCGTACGCCCAGTGAACGCACGAATTCTACTTCCCGCAAGCTGTCGTGCGGACGCAGCTTGTATTCAGCCACGCCATACGTATTCAGGCCACCGCCGAATTCCCGCTTATCGATTATGGTGACCGCAAAACCCTGCAGACGAAGTTCCGCGGCGCATGCCAGTGAGGAAGGACCGGCGCCGACACAAACAATCTTGCCGGCACGATCTTCCCTTGCGACCCGTGCCAACTTAGCTCCCCGTTCATAAAAGTCCTCCATCGCATGACGTTGCAATAAACCAATCTGAATTGGCTTCTCGTTATAGCGATGCAGAACACAGGCGCCCTCGCACAAAACATCCACGGGGCAAACTCGGGAACAACTGAGGCCCAACAAGTTGGCGTCGAGAATCGCCAAAGCCGATCCGCGCAGGTTTCCATTGGCGATCTTCTTAATGAATCGTGGAACGTCGATGTGAGTGGGACACGCCACCGCACATGGCGCGTCAAAACAAAAGAGGCAGCGTGATGCCTCCACTACGGCTGCCTGCCCGCTTAGCGCCGGATGCAGATCCGGGAATCGATGCAAATTATCCGGGACTAGAACAGGCCCAGCGCTCATCGCGCGACGCCACCCGCCAGCGCACCGACAGCGCTAAGACTCTTGTCCAGCAGTTGCGCGAACTGGTCGACGTCGGTCTTACCGATGTTCATCGGAGGGGAAATGCGCAGCACATTGCCAAACATCCCGCCCTTACCCATCAAGATCCGATTCTCCCGCGCGGCTTCCAGAATTCGATTCGTTTCCGCTGTTGCCGGAACCTTGCTCTTGCGGTCCTGTACTAGTTCGACTGCCTGCAACAGGCCCATTCCGCGAACCTCGCCGATGATTTCGTGCTTGTCCTTCAACTCCATCAATTTGTCGCGCAAGTATTCGCCGACAACCGTGCAATTTGTCAGCAGGTTCTGATCTTCAATGAAATCGATGACGGCCTTGGCCACTGTCGTCGCGATCGGATTTCCGCCAAATGTGGAAATCGTCGGACCCTTTAATGCGTCGGCGATCTCCGGCTTGGCCACCGTCAAACCAATAGGCGTGCCGTTTCCGAGGCCCTTCGCCGCAGTAATGATATCGGGCACGACACCATACTGCTCAATGCCAAACCATTTTCCGCCGGTGCGGCCCCAGCCCGTCTGAACTTCGTCGCTGATAAAGATGCCGCCATACTTGCGCACGATTGCAGCGAGTATCCCGAAGTATTCCTTGGGCGGCGTGATGAATCCGCCGACACCTTGAATCGGCTCGGCGATCACGCCGGCGATCCGGCCCGGCGTCGTCGAGCGAATGACATCTTCGGCGTCTTTGGCGCACTGCACTTCACACGAAGGGTAAGTCAAACCGAACGGGCAGCGGTAGCAATACGCGTTTGCCGTATGGATGATGCCCGGTTCCGGCCGCCCCAACTTCCATGTCCCCTGGCCAGTCAAACCCATCGTCAGATTCGATCTTCCGTGGTAGGAGTGCCGCAACGCGACGATATCGGTTGACCCGGTATAGCAGCGAGCGGCCATGATCGCCGTCTCATTAGCCTCCGTCCCGCTATTGGTGAAATAAGATTTCGTCAGCTTCTGTTCCGGCGTCAGTGACGCAACTTTCTTCGCCAGGGTGGCCTGAGGCTCATTCGCGAAGACCGTCGATACATGATGCAGCTTGTCGATTTGCTCATGCATCTTCGCCGTAACAGTGCTGTTGCAATGGCCGACGCTAACCGTTACGATCCCTCCGAAGAAATCCAGGAATTGATTTCCATCGGCATCCCAAACGTATTGATCCTTGGCATGGGACACCACCATCGGCTCCTGAAAATAATGGAAGACCGCCGGAAAGAGGTACTCTTTGTTCGCCAGTATAATTTCTTGTTTCGTCATGTATTAAGCCTTCACCAACGCTTCGTACGTATCGGGCCGCCGATCGCGGAAGAATTGCCACGTCTTGCGAACCTCGCCGATCATGTCCAGATCCAGGTCCGTGGTTAACACTTCGTCGCTATCGCGTGCCGCCTGCGCGACGATCTGCCCGCGGGGATTGCAGAAATAACTTTGTCCGTAGAACTCGCCGATATTCCACGGCGCCTCCGTACCGACGCGGTTGATCGCCGCGATAAAATATCCATTCGCCACCGCGTGGGCGGGCTGTTCCAACTTCCAGAGGTACTCGCTTAATCCGGCGACAGTGGCCGACGGGTTAAAAACGATCTCGGCGCCATTGAGTCCCAACGCGCGTGCGCCTTCGGGGAAATGCCGGTCGTAGCAGATATATACGCCAATCTTCGCGAAGCCCACATCGAAAACGGGATAACCGAGATTGCCCGGCCGAAAATAAAACTTCTCCCAGAATCCGGGCGCCACGTGCGGAATATGTGTCTTGCGATATTTGCCGAGATAGGTCCCGTCGTTATGGATCACGGCGGCAGTGTTGTAGAACACGCCTTCCTGTTCCATTTCATAAATCGGCACGATCAACACGATGCGATGCTTCTTCGCTACGTCCTGCATCAGCTGAATCGTCGGGCCATCCGGGATCCGCTCGGTCATGTCATACCAGCGGGTATTCTGCTCGGCGCAGAAGTACGGACCATAGAAGATTTCCTGCAGGCAGACGATCTGCGCGCCGGCCTGCGCGGCCTGTTCAATGTAACCCAAGTGCTTATCGATCATCTCCCGCCTGATTTGTTCTAGTGGCGCATCCGGGGGAGTTACGTTCGCGGCCTGTATCAGCGAACATCTGACGATACGAGACATTGTCCTCCTCTAAAAACAAAATCTGTGCCGGCCGGGAAGGCGGACACAGATGTACAGGCAGCTAATTATGAAACATCCATCGCCTGAACGCAATACGTACGCCGAAGATTGGCCTAGCAGATTCGCGGCAACTGTTCAGTAAATGGTAAATCCACAACGCGAGTACCGCCAATTTCCGTCTTCAGTAGTACCATTCCGCGATGATCGCTTACGGCCCGCCCGATCACGCGGGCATCCATGCCCTGGGGCGTTTGGCGCATGGCTTGAAGAATGGCGCCGCATGCTTCTTGCGCTACAAAGGCCACCAGCTTTCCTTCATTCGCGACGAACAAAGGATCGAGTCCCAGAATTTCGCAGGCGCCCTTTACGTCTTCCCGCACGAGTATCGCCGAGGCGTCAATCTCCACACCTACGGCGGATGAAGTTGCGATCTCGCATAATGATGTAGCCAAGCCGCCACGCGTCGGATCGCGCAAAGCATGTACTTCGCCAGCCCGCAACATAGTTTCCACTAAAGTTTGAAGCGGCGCTGAATCGGATAAAATTGCGCTCTCAAACTCCAGCCCTTCCCTTACCGACATGACGGCCATGCCATGATCGCCGATCGACCCACTAACGATCACGGCATCGCCCGGCCGCACATTGGATGCGGAAATGGATACGCCATCCGGTACCACGCCCACGCCGGAGGTGGTGATGAATAATTTATCGGCGGAACCCTTGTTCACTACCTTTGTATCCCCAGTCACGATGGACACCCCGGCCGCGCGTGCCGCCAGCGCCATCGACGCAACGATGCGCGTCAACTCTTCGATCGGCAAACCCTCTTCCATGATGAAGGCCGCCGATAGATACAGCGGTCGCGCGCCGCTCATGGCCAAATCGTTGACGGTTCCATTCACCGCCAGATCGCCGATATTTCCTCCGGGAAAAAACAGCGGCGTTACAACAAAGGAGTCGGTTGTAAAGGCGAGCCGCGCCGACCCAGCTTGAAAAACGGCTTGATCGTCCAGCTTGCGAAGATACTCGTTGTTGAAAGCCGGCAGAAAAAGATCGCGTACCAATTGGGCGCTTAACTTCCCGCCACTGCCGTGCCCCATGACGATATTCTTTCGTTCCGTGATGGGCACGGGGCATGATAGGACAAAGTCTTTTTCCATTACTCGCGCTATGCTCTGGCAACCGGCATTTCTACATTTACTAAGTGGCGCCCATAACCGTAGTACGCCGCGCACGCGCCTTCAGCGGACACCATCGTTGCGCCCAAAGGATTTTCCGGGCTGCATTGTTTGCCAAAAGCCGGACAATCCAGGGGCTTTTTCAAACCTCTAAGAATATCGCCGCTCATACAAATCGCCGGCTCGAACGCCTGGATGTGGCCCACATTGAAGATCGTTTCGGCGTCGTATTCTTTGAATTCTTCCGACAAGCCGAAGCCGCTTTGGGGGATTATTCCTAAACCTCGCCAAGCTCGATCGCAGACGCGGAAGACTCGGTTGATCATGCTCTGGGCGCTGGCATTTCCCTCTCGCTGCACGGCGCGCGCATAGGCATTTTCCAACTCCGCACGGCCTTGTTCCAACTGCCGCACGCACATCAGCACACCTTGCAGGATGTCAATTGGCTCAAAACCGGTGATCACGATCGGCACTCGATAACGTTCGACGATGGTTTCATACTCGGTCCAGCCGGAGATGGCGCACACGTGGCCGGGCCCTAGAAAAGCCTGAACGCGATTATTCGGCGAATCCAGAATTCCAGTCATCGCCGGGGGCACCAGCACATGAGAGACCAGCACCGAAAAGTTCCGGATGTTCTGCTGCCGGGCCTGCCACACCGACATCGCGTTTGCCGGCGCGGTGGTCTCAAAGCCGATTGCGAAGAACACCACTTGTTTGCCGGGATTGGCGCGGGCAATTTTCAAGCAATCAAGCGGCGAATATACAACGCGTATGTTGCCGCCCTCGGCCTTGATCTTGAACAGATCGCCGTTCGATCCCGGGACACGCAGCATGTCTCCGAAGGAACAAAAAATCACGTCCGGCATGCGGGCGATAGCATGCGCCCGGTCGATCAACTCAAGTGATGTTACACAAACCGGACAGCCCGGCCCGTGAACCAACTCGACCTGTTCCGGCAACAGGCAATCCAAACCATACTTGACGATGGAATGAGTCTGGCCACCGCAAACTTCCATCAATACCCACGGTCTGGTGATCGTTCGCTTGATCTCGCCGACAATCTTTTGAGCGACAGCATGATCCCGATATTCGTCAAGGTATTTCATCGTACGGCTCTCCTTCTCCGTCGTGCAGTTCGCTCAGCTGATCCAGCTCCGCTAGATACCGATAGGTGCGTTCGGCCTCTTCTTCATCCAGTTTGCTGATGGCGAAGCCGACATGAACCAGAACATAATCGCCAATCCGCGCGTCCGGCACGTACGACAGACACGCCTCTCGCGTGATGCCGCCGAAATCAACTCTGGCCATCGGGACGCCTAAGCTGTCGTGAAGCGCGCTGATTTTACCGGGGATTGCGAGACACATCAGAGTCGGTCCTTTCAAGGAAAGCCGCCGCAATCACAGCCTGCCCTAGTGAGAGGCCGCCGTCATTCGGTGGAACTTGGGAATGAAGAAACACCTGAAAACCGCTATGCCGCAAGAAGGCCGCTGCGCCTGAGAGCAGCGTGAAGTTTTGAAAAGCACCGCCGCTGAGACAAACCTTATTCACGCCATTTCGCTCGCGAAGCTTGCTGCAAACCGCCTCAATCATAACCACGATGGAATCGTGAAAGCAACGGGCAACGGTTTTGGGCGAGCGGCCCCGGGCGATCTCGTTGGCAATTCGCCGCAACATCGGCCGGGTATCGATTGTCCAAGGAACGGTTTGCGTATCCACTTCCAGGGTATACGCTTCGGCGCTTTCTCCGTCCGTCGCGGCCTCCAGCAACATGGCGGATTCTCCTTCGTAACTACTCTCGACGCTAATTCCACAAATCGCCGATACGGCGTCGAATAGCCGCCCGCAACTCGATGTGCGGATCGTGGGCCGGGCAATCATTTGCTGCAGCAGTTTCCACGATGGTGCAGGCACCGAACTCCAGCAAGGCAGATCGATGTTCCGGAAATCCGGGCCTAGCGCGTCATGCAGATGTGCCGCGGCCATGCGCCAACCCTGTCGCGCCGCCGCGTCTCCACCGGGCAACGCAACGTAGCGAAGATGCCCGCAACGCCGATAGCCGTGATAATCGCCAAGCAGGAATTCGCCGCCCCAGCTTTGTCCATCGGCTCCATATCCCGATCCATCGAAGGCCACTCCGATCACCGCCTCGTCCACTCCGTTCTCAGCCATGCAACTGGCGATGTGGGCATGATGATGTTGAATCGCGATCTTGGGCTCGGGCCGATCCAAAGCCCAACGGGTACTCAGATAATCGGGATGCAGATCATGGGCGATCAATCGCGGTTTAGCTTGATAAACACTTTGCAAATTGCGTAGGGTTTCCTCGAAGAACTGGAGCGTTTCGTAGTTCTCCAGGTCGCCGATGTGCTGGCTGAGGATGGCATAGTGGCCCTTCGTGATGCAAAACGCGTTCTTTAACTCGCCGCCCGTGGCCAACACTTCCGCAACGTCATGACCCAGTGAAATAGCGCTCGGCGCATAGCCACGAGCTCGGCGCAGGATTAGCGGAACGCTTTCAAAGACTCGCGTCACCGAATCGTCGACGCGCATGAAGATATCGCGATCGTGCAACACCAGCCGGTCCGCCATTGGCGAAAGTTTTGCAATTGCTTCGTCGTTGCGAACGACGATCGGCTCTTCGCTGATGTTCCCGCTGGTCATCACCAGGCAGTCGATGGAACCTGTAAAAAGCAGATGATGCAAAGGAGTGTAAGGCAGCATCACCCCTACATGTCGCAGGCCGGGGGCCACACCGTACGCAAGATCAGTCGCATCGCGCAGGCTCAGCAATACGACGGGCGCCGCAGGTTGCCCCAACAAGGAGCGCTCGGCATCGTCAATTGCGCAATAGCGTTCCACCGTCGCTACGTCGCGCATCATCAATGCGAACGGCTTTCGACTACGGCGTTTTCTCAGGCGTAACTCATCCACGGCGGCGGCATTGCGGGCGTCGCTGGCTAATTGAAAACCACCCAGGCCTTTGATCGCCAGAATTCCGCCAGACGCTAGTGTCGCGATTGCATCGGCTAGGTCCAGCGAAAGTTGGGGGCCGCAAACGGCACAGGCGATGGGCTCGGCATGAAAGCGCCGGTTACTTAAATCCAAATACTCCGCGGCACAAGCGGCACACATCGGAAAACGTTCCATCGTCGTGTTGGCCCGATCGTACGGCGTGGAGAACGTGATCGAGTATCGTGGCCCGCAATTGGCGCAGTTCGTGAAGGGATAGCGGAAGCGCCGGTTAGCGGGATCTGTAATCTCAGCGAGGCAATCCGCGCAAGTCGCCAGATCGGGCGAGATGAGTGTGAAACGATCCTCACGGGGCGCGCTCGGTGCAATCTGGAAATCGCCATAGCGGGTCTCTTGCGGGATTTCCGTTAGCTGAGCGCTTTCAATTTTCGCGGCGAACGGCGCCTCGGCTTGCAGCGCTTGGAAAAACTTCGCTACGACGCCTACTTCGATCGAATCGATTTCGACAATCAGCCCTTGCGCAGTATTGAACGCGATACCGGCCAAGCCCAATCGGTCGGCGAGCTTTTTAACGAACGGGCGGAACCCGACGCCTTGCACGACGCCCTCCAATACGATGCGGTGGCGCGTAAATTCTCCGTTACCGGGAAGAATCGCCCGAACGATCAAACGCGCTTGCGGCAATCCCGATCCGGTACCCATCTACCCGCGCATGTTGATCTTGGGCGCGCTCCTCGAGATGCTCGTAATCGAAGCCCTGCACTCGCGGATCGGACTGGGAGATTACCGCCAAAGCCCTCCACAGAGCGGCTTTGCCCAATATGCCGGGGCTTAAAGTCTCCAGCGCCTCAAAGGTGGCGAGCCCGCCCGCGTGATCGTGTTGCAGCTTGAATTGGCTCGCCTTCTTCATCAGCCACGCGGCCGCTTCCAGCAGATCCAGGTGCGCTTGTCCCACGCCATCAATGATCTTTTGCAGAACTGCTCGATCCTGCTCCACATCGGCCAGTACCGATATTGCGAATTCGCCTAGAGGCTCGTTCGGATGGCAATCGCGCATCGATTCCAGCAATTGCACAGCAAAAGTAGACCCGGCGAAATGATCGTGCAAATAGGTAGCCAGCGGATCGGTCGTCGACATGCATCCTGTATATCAGACTTGGCCGCGGATTTCAGAGCTGAAACGAACTCACAAATTTTGTGGCGAGATCCCGACGGCCCTCAGAAACTCCGATTCCCGTTCAATCGAAACGCCGATTTTCAGCCAGTACAAACGCGTTGGCTCAATCAGGTATGTAATGTTCGGCCCCAAGTTCATCAGATCCTTCTCGGTTGTTACCAGGGCCTCGGCGCCGTGTTCCCGCGCATCGTTCACCATGCGGCGAATCTCCGACGGCCGGAAATGATGATGATCGTCAAAACTCCAGGAACAGATTACGTCGTAGCCGAGTTCCCGCAGGGTCTGCCAGAACGATGACGGATTCGCCAGTCCACAGAACGCGGCAATTCTTCGAACCGGCAATCGGTCTGGCGCCCACTCGACGCCGAAATCGTTCTCCACCCAGCACTCAGGCACGACACCGGAACGGAAGATCGGGGCGGTCGGGTTGCGACGGCGCAATTCCGATTCGATGGCATCGGTTCGCATACCCGGCTCAACGCGCGTGATTACGAAAATGTTCGCCCGGGTCAGCGATTCCATCGGCTCGCGCAGCCGCCCTAGGGGGAACAGCCACCCGCCACCGAACGGATCCAGCGAGTCGATTAAAACAATATCCAGATCGCGTGTTAACTTCCAATGTTGATAACCATCGTCCAGCAGGAACACCCCTGGGGTCTCGCGTTCTTCCACGACCAAGCCCGTTTGATACCGATCGCCGCCGATACCCACGATTGCCCGGCCCGATCGCACGAAGATCTGCGCTTCGTCCCCCGTCATGTCTATCGTCGCCGGCACCCCCGCCGGTATGACGATGATTGGATTCGGTGATCGGCGCCGGTAACCGCGGGTCAGGATAGCCGGGCGCAAACCGATTTCGTGAAACTTCGACGCCAGATATTGCACCATCGGCGTCTTCCCGGTACCGCCCATCGTCAAACCACCAATGCTGATCGTACGTGTCTTCAGCTTTCGGGCCGTGCTGCGCCGACGGTGCTTTTCTACACTCCACTTCCATAGCCGCGATAGTGGCCATAACGTCCATAGCACCAGGGGCGTGGAAATGGAATGCGGTAAGGCAAGCGAATGCAAGGCCAACGCTTCACGGGCGATTATTCCGGTGACGCCGCGCTTCGCCTCCGCCAACTTATTGGCCGCCTCGCCTAACGATTGCCGCAACGCTGGATCACCCAGCAGGCGAGCCACCGCGGGCGTAAGCTCTTCCGAATTGGCGATTGAGTAAAGCGCTTCGCCTTCCAAAAACTCGTCGGCGATCGCTGTGAAATTTTCCATGTGCGGACCCACGATGATCGGCTTACCAAACGAAGCCGGTTCCAGTATGTTGTGTCCGCCGCGCCGGGCCAACGTACCGCCCATGAAGATGACATCTCCAAACCCGAACAACGATCCGAGTTCGCCAATGGAATCGAGCAGCAGTACGCCCGGCAGTCCCACCCGAGTCTCGGCGTTGATCGCGGTACGCCTTACAAATGGTATGCCAGCGTCGGCCAGCTTCTGCGCCGCAATCGCGAATCGCTCGGGTTTACGTGGCACCAGCAGTAGCATCAGGCCTGGAAACTGCGGCGTGAGTTGAGTGAACGTTTTTATAACAACATCGTCTTCGTCCACATCGCCGCTATGCGCGCCCGGCATCGTGCTGGCGGCGATCCAAACTTGCGCTGGGTTCGATCGCTGCATAAAACCGGCGATCGCCAAAGGGACCTCGCCTTGCTTCGGAGAGAAATCGTATTTCAAATTTCCCCCTACACGCACTCGATTGGCCGGCGCGCCCACTTCAATGAATCGACGCCGGTCTTTTTCCGACTGCGCCAGTATGACATTCGGCCACTGCAGAATCTCCCGAAAGAACCACGAATATCTTCGATAACTCGGGATGGCTCTATCAGAGATGCGGGCGTTCGCCACCATCAGCCCACTGCCGGATTTCACGGTCTCGCGATATAGATTCGGCCAGATCTCCGTTTCGAGAATCAGAACCAGCGATGGCTTTATGGTGCGCAGTACGTTCCGCACGGCCGCGCGATAATCGATAGGTGCAAAGAATACTCCTGCCGCGATCCCATCCAGTTTCTGGTCGGCGATGTCGCGTCCGGCGAGGGTGGTGCACGAAACAAACACCTCCACCCGCGGATATTCTTCCCGTAGCTTGCGAATCAGTTCCACCGCCGAAACGATCTCGCCCACTGAAACCGCATGCAACCAGATGGACCCTGAAGCCGTCCGGAGAAAGGACTGGGGGAGTTGCCCCAAACGTTCTGGAAAATGACGAATGTATTTCGGATTCCTGCAGACGCGGTAAAGGAAATACAAGACTAAAAAGGGTAGACTGAGCCCCAGCAGGAGATGATAGAGGAGATAAATGAACTGCGCCTTGAAATGCTTGTTAATCTCCTTGAGTATAGCTGCGGCGGTGGCTGGCGACAAGGACCATCCTAAGTTCAATGCCGCGCCCGCCGAGAGCTACCCAACCCATCAGACACAGGATAAAGTTACGCAGGCCGCGGTGCCTTATATCAACGCCGAGCTGGCCGAGCCTGCTTTCGGAAAAGCGAATCCGTATGCGCATGGCATCCTGCCGATTCTGCTGGTGATCAAGAACGAAACGGGAAGAGCGCTGCGTCTGGATCTTGAGGTTTCCTACGTGAACGCCGACGGCAGCCACGTTGAGCCGACGCCGGCCCGCGATGTGGCTTATCTGCGTGGCGCGGCGCGGCCAGCGAATCCCGGTGTCTCGCTTCCTATCCCAAAATTCAAAAAGAAGAATCCGCTCGATACGTGGGAGATTGAGGGCCGGGCATTCGCCGCGAAGATGCTGCCCCCCGGAGAGTCCGTGCACGGCTTCTTTTATTTCCAGGTTAACTATCGCCCGGGGTCCAAGCTTTACGTCAACGGTATAAGTGAAGCGGGATCGGGCAAGGAATTGTTCTATTCTGAGATTCCCCTTGAAAAATAACTCAACTGTATTGTTCATCGCCGTTTTACTGACCGCCTCCCTGTCCGCGCAGAAGACGAATGCCGAACATGGCAAGCGCGCTGCCCGCCTGATTATTCGTAACGCGATTGTGATCGATGGCAGTGGAACGCCCGCTTCCGGACCGAAGGACATCGTCATCGAGAACGGCATCATCGCCGCCATCGTGCCGATCGATCCAGTGGCCCTCGCTTCAGGTCGCGCGCAGCGGCCGACGGGCGATACCGAAATCGATGCCAGCGGAAAATATGTTCTTCCCGGCTTCATCAATGCCCATGCTCATATTCAAGACGAGCGAGGTGGCAAGCCGCAGCCCGTGCAGTATGAATTTAACATCTGGCTCGCGTCGGGAATTACCACAGTTCGCGATGTTGCCAGCAATACGCGCATATCGTTCGATCTGAAGAAGAAGAGCGCCGCCAACAGCATCGTCGCCCCGCGCATCCTTGTCTATCCCGTTTTTCCGAACGCCGTTACTCCCGATGACGCTCGCCGAGCCGTCCACCAGTTGAAGGACAACGGCGCCGATGGCATCAAGTTTTTCGGCATCCAGCGCGACATCATGATCGCCCTTGGCAGCGCCGCGAAAGAAACCGGTCTTCGCCTGGCTCACCATACTGGCGTCGAAGAAACGAATGCCTGGGACGATGTTGCCATTGGGACAACCAGCATTGAGCATTGGTACGGAATCCCCGATGCCGCGCTTGAGAATGGAGTGCAGAATTTTCCCGCGTCGTATAACTACAGCGATGAAATCGATCGCTTCCGCTATGCCGGCCACCTGTGGCGGGAAGTGAATCCGGAGCGGTTATCGAAAGTTCTCCAGGCCATGGCCGATGCGCACGTTGCCTGGGATCCGACGTTTAGTATCTATGAAGCCAGCCGCGATCTACAGCGGGCCCAGAATAAGCCGTGGTTTGCCGAATATCTGCATCCTGCGCTACGCGATTATTTCCAACCTAACGCCGCCAATCATGGATCGTACTTCGCCCATTGGACTTCAACCGATGAGGCGTTCTGGAAGGAGAACTACAGAATATGGATGGCGGCGGTAAGGGAATTCGAAAAGCGCGGAGGCTTGGTCGGGGTCGGGGATGACGCGGGCTTCATTTACTCCATGTATGGTTTCGGACTGATCCGCGAGTTGGAACTTCATCAGGAAGCGGGGTTCCCGCCACTCAAAGTGATCCAACACGCGACCAGTAATAACGCCAAGATCCTCGGCATCGAAAACCACTTTGGCCGGGTGCGTACGGGCTACGCGGCCGACCTGTTAGTTATCAAAGGCAACCCGCTCGAAGACTTCAAAATTCTCTATGCCTCAAATGGTGGCATCGAGTGGACCATCAAGGATGGCATCCCCTATAACGACGCCACGCTCATGGCCGAAGTCAGAAAGATGGTGTCGGACGCCAAGGAGCATGCGTCAACTTCCCCATAGAACCGGCTACTTCAGCTTCACCGGCTTGCCGGTCTTCACCGATTCTTTCGCCGCATCGATAATCTCCATCACACCCACATTGATATCGACGGCCACCAATCCATCCACTGGTTTGCCGGATTTGATCACGCCCACCATGTAACCCAGCGGATCCTTGCGGTCCGCCGCCAAGGGCTCTATCGGAACCGCGGTGACGGCTCTGCCCACTTGCATTTCTACGCTCCCATTCTTCATGTGGAGACTGCCGGCGGTGCCGCTGGCAGACGCTCCGAAAATATCCAGGTCTTGAAAGCTTCGTGGCAAATCCCAGCTTCCTTCGAAGATTCCCACCGCATTCTTGTAAGTGAGAATCAGAGTCGCATTGTCTTCCACTTTTGGAAACGTCTCTGGCCGCAGATGATTCACCGTGGCAAACACCGTATCGGGGCGGCCCAGATACCACAGGCTCCACAGTGCGTTATAACAGCCGAAATCCATCAATGCGCCCGCGCCATTCTGCACCGGATCGGTCAACCAATCGAAGAAATATTTATTACGCGCGCCATCCGGGCTGGGCCCGCCATGTCCGACAATTCCATGCAGCCGGTACACCTTCCCGATCGCGTTTGAATCGGCCTTCGCCTTGGCCACATAATTCGCCGGCCACCAGGCCATCTGGTAATTCACCATCACCTGGATGCCGGCCTTGTTCGCAATATCCTTGATCGCCACCGAATCCTTGTACGTCGATGCTAGCGGCTTCTCAAACATAATGTGAATCTTTCGCGCGGCACAGGCTTTCGCGATTTCCAAGTGGCGATTGTTCTCCACGAAGGCCCAGACGAAGTCGGGCTTGGTCTGGTCCAGCATCTTGTTATAGTCGTCGAAGAACAGATTTTCAGCGGCGCCCATCTTCTTCGCTTCAGCCACCAGAGCTGGATTTTTCTCGCTGATTCCCACCAGTTGAGCCGGCTCATTCTTGATCATCCGGCCCAGCGGACCCCAGACATGAGAGTGCACCAGACCGATTACGGCAACCTTGTATTGAGGCGTCGAACTCTCCTGCCCGAGGAGTGGCAACGCGGCCAGCAAGAACAGAAAACGATTCATATGTGGTTACTATAGCGGATTGATTTCGATCGGAGTATTGGCCGGAACCGAGGCGTAGATCTCCTCGATCTCTTCGTTGGTCACAGCAACACAACCCCAGGTCCAGTCGCGGGCGACGTGATCTTTTCCAGCCGACCCCTGGCCATTCGGCAGCCCATGAATCAGCAGCGCGCCACCCGGATCGACATGCCGAAGCCGGGCCTGTGCCCGATCCTTATCGTTGGGGTAGGAGATGTGAAGTGCCCAATGATAATTGCTTCGTTTCGTCTTCCAATCGATCTTATATAGACCTTCCGGAGTCTTCTTATCGCCCTGTTGACGCTTCGGTCCAATAGGGTGCTCGCCGAGTGCCACGCGATACGTCTTCAAGACCCTACCTTGGCGCAGCAAGATCAATTCGCGCTTCGCCTTATTCACCACGATCCTGTCAGCCGCCGGAAGGTCCGCCGCCAACAAGTGCAGACTAATCACCAGAACGCCGATTGTCACCATCTGGTTATTATTGCCCGCTGACCGCCTCCAGTTGGCGCTCATAGATGCCGGTGTTCTTCGACACTTTCCCGTCTTTGCCGTTAACGGTCGTGGATACCGTCATCGATTGTCCGTCACGAGCGGCAACACGGCGAGCCACGGCGATCAGCTTTCCGTCTTTTTTGTAGATCGCCTCAACCGTGTATGGATCGATGCGCTTTAATACAACGGGTGCCAGTCGTGTCGCGCCCGAGACCACGGCTTCCGGACCGTTGTACTCCGCCGTGTAAATTGCATAAGACGATTGTCCATCGGCCCTGACGGTTTGCGAACGGTAGCGGATACCCAGGCCGACGGTGTCCATCTGAATGATCATGCTCTTCGGCATCGCGCCGGCAGCGTATTTCGATAGCTCCGGTCTCAGAACCCAGGTACCCACGAAGGGGTCGGACGCGCACATCCCGAAGGACGAAAACATAATTGTAAGGGCAGTGCAACGAATCAGATTGAGCATAAATATTCCCTGAAGAAGTGTCTTGCCGGCCTGTGAAAAAAAGAGGGCGGGCTCCTCCCTCCGACAAGAGAAGCCCGCCACGTAACGCAAGGATTACAACGATCGCAAGAAGTCTAAGACCGACTGCTTGTCGCTATCCTTCAGGGCGTTGAACGCCGTAACGACGCCATTTGCTTCCGAAGGTTGGTAGAGGTAAGAGGCGATGTCCTTGGACGGATTATCGCCGCCATTGGAGAAGAATGCCGAGTAATGGTCTTGAATCGCCACCATCAAATCGGATGTCCGTCCGTCATGCAGGAAGAACAATCGCTGTCCTAAGCCCCATAACGGCGTGGTGCGGAACTCGTCGGGACCGGCCGCGCCCTGCACGATATTGTCGGCCAGCGTAGATCCCATATTGTGAACCAGCAAGTCCGAATAGAGATTCACCGTTTTACCGCGTAAGGCGACCGTGGAGGGGCCCAAAAGACCGGGCCGCGTTTGCATGGAAGGAGTGTGGCAAAGCGCGCATCCCACCTGATTAAACAACTGCTGTCCTTTTTGCGCGCTGGTCGACAAAACCGCCGGTTGCGGCGCGTCCAAAAAGCGCATGAACACCGTGAACATCAGCCAGGCTGGCATAATCTTCAGCGGATCGTGGTACTGCAAGTCATCGACGCGTGGCACATCGAAGGGCTCAAAGCCGAGATTGCAATTGGGATCTTCGTTACGGGAAATCGGAAATAGATCGTTGCTGATTCCCATTTCCACGTTGTACGCTTCGCCGGCGAACAGAGTTATGGAAGCATTTTGTGCTTTCCAACCGAAGCGGCTGATTGTGCCGTTATTGGGCACTTTGTTCGGATGGCCGCTAATGCCCAGCGATTGCTTCTGAGATTTGCTGGCGTTCATGTTGTTGATGATGGCGAAGTCGGGAATCGATTCGATCAGCCCGAGACCGAACAACTGCAGGGGAATACGGAAGGCGATGTTCTGTTGTGCGACAGCCGTATTAAAGTCGGGTTGCGCAAACGTGCAACTCGGGGCATCGGCGCGGCCCCTGGTTGTGAACAAGCTGTGAACGCCGCCGTCGCGAGTCAGATCGGAATTGTATTTGAAACGTACTTCCTTGAACGCACCGTTAGGATCTTCAAAGGAAGGAACCACATTCGTACTCCCGCGGCGGCCGCTGACGATGAATGCCGGATTGTGCGCGGGAGAACTGCCTCCCAACGCCGGTTGACTATGACAAATGGTGCATTGGTCGGCGTTGAATACTCCGCCTAAGCCGGCGGAATTGGATAATCCCCCGGTCGACGGCTGATTTAGGGGCAACTGATTACAGGTGTCGCAGGTTGCTTCCACTTCTGTAACACGGAAAATACTTTCGGTAAATAGCGCGGACTCATTCGGCAGTAATCCAGCCACAGCTCCACCTGCCGAGGGTACCCCGCCGCGTGGACCGGGGTCGTGTACCGCGGCGATCATCAAACAAGGAACTACAGCAAACGTCAAGACCGCGTGCACTAGGCGCGGTCTTGGGGAGGTTCTTCGGTCGATAGAAATCGATCGGAACATTTTGGGTTTTCTCCGTTTCTAGAGCTTCAGGCACACCTATCCCGCTGGTCCGTTTCTCTGCTTTGCAAGAAACTCTTCCGCGATCAAATGTGCTGAAGCTTCGAGATGTTTATTCTCCCCAATAATCGAGCAAAAGCATAGGAAAAAAGGAGCTTAGAACCGTACTGAATTTAACGCCGCGCAGGGGTGGGGAGCGGTAGTACGCTAGAAAAATCCGATACCCACATCAGCGCATCGAAGAGGTAGAGCTAGAGGGTGAGTAAAAGTGCCCGCTCGTACTGAGCACGCAACCCGACAGTACTAATGACGAACGCAGGCCAGCGCGGCCTCGAGTGCGGCAAGAGCTTCCCCCGTCTTCTCGCTTGCTTCAACCTGATGGCCGCAGAAATCGTGTTTAGCCGAGCGAAGCTCCCGCGCCGCTTCCCGCAACTCGGCAACGGCCGCGCGGATGTGCGCATGGTCCGATGGAGCCGGCCCGCCCGATTGCGCCGTCGCTAAAGTCCCAAGTACCATAATCGCCAGGGAAGCTCCTAACCGCGGTGCAAGTTTCATCAGTCAATCCTCGTCCACATCCACATTTGGCTTCGATCCGTTTAAGAGTAATATACGGAACGCGGAAATTCCCTGTACGCTCGCGCCGGTGATAGAGTAAGTATCCAAGACGGGGAAGGAGCAATTCTGATGAAGGCTTTTCTGTTCGCTCTTATAACCTTTACGGGGTCCAGCATTTTTATAGGAACGGTGACAGGCGCCGATCTCAAATCGCAGGCCTGGGATTTGGAACGAAAAGGGGATGCGGCCGGTGCCCGCGAATTGCTGCAACGGTCGGTGCAATCTTCGCCCACCGATGTAGCATCTCTTGAGGCGTACGCCGAGTTTCTGGATCGTCATAAAGATCCGGCAACGCGCGACACCTACGAAAAAGTGCTACTGGTTGCCGATAAGAATCGGAGTTTGCAGTCCTCCACCAATCGGCGCTTGGCGGTGCTTGATATCCTCGCCGGCGATCGTTCGGCGGCGGCAAAACATCTGGAAGGTTATCGCCGGGCGGGAGGCACGAATCTGACCTTGCCCCAATTGGTGGCCACCGAACGGCGCGCAACCATCGAGATTCCCGGCCCGATGCGCTCCTTCTCGCGCATGGCGGCGCTCTCACCGGACATGAATGAGGACGATCTGTTAACGGCGCTTGCCCGAAACGTCGTCACCAATGGATACCAGGCCGGCGGCAGTGTCGAAGGGCTGGAGCAAACTGAATATCTGAAGCTGATAATCCGCTATCTCTCGCAGGCTCGGGAACTCGAAAAGCTCGCCGGAGCCGACAAGATGATTCGCATCGAGACCTGCGATTCCACCCAAACCGGTGAACTTCTCCGCGTGATCGGCTATCGCATGCGTGGTGCCTGCGGCAGCGATGTCGTTCTTGAAACCGTGAACTCCACGCGCGCGTTTCTGACCATCGATTCGGGATTCCCACTCTCCGACCTGGAGGCGTCGCTGCGGGCGAACCGCCCATTCATCTACGACTACCATCCCACGCGAGCGCCTATTCTGTATGGGTCCGATTATTGGCTGTCGGCCAAAGATAAGCAGAGCGGTGAGTTCATCGATTCGTTTCTAGGCGACCCTTCCATCTGCCGCCTCTATCTCGGCTTATCGAAACTGGACCCGCCGACGGCCGACGAACTTCGCAAATCGATGTCGGCGACCAAGATCAAGGCGTTTTCACATGTCATCGATTTCTTCGGCGGCATGTTTCAAATTCGCGATGGCCGAGCAGTCACCCCTGGCGGCCCGCGCTCCGAGAAAGCCTGGGCCGATCTGGCTGGAGCTTCACCCGAAAAGGGTGCCCTCTTTTTTGAGAAGTTGGTAGCCCGCGACGATGGTTGGTTAGCGAGTTATTTCGACTCTTTGGCAAGATGTCGCGGGGCCGAACTGACATATCTCACCGAGCCCGAGCGCATGAAGCGTTTCTATGCGGCGATGCGTGGCAAAGTAACCAGTCCCGGTCCGGCGCGGCCGGTGTTTCGCTCGAATACGGAATTGATGCTGCTGACGACGCGCCTTCGGATCGACTCTGATGGCCGGGCCCACATCCCGGGCGGCGTGGAGGTTTGGAAGGGCCTGTTCCAGAATCATCCGCATGGCAAGTATGACGGTAAGCTGACCAAGTCCGCCGCTAATTGGAAGGAGCCCGACGATGTTCTGGAGGCTTTGTTCGGGTTATGCCGCAAGGTCGTAGAGAATGAGCCTTTAAAGATCTTCCTGGCCATCAGCGACGTCAACCGCAATCGGCCGAAGCCTCTGGAGTTAGCCACCGTCGACCGCATGGCGCGGGATTTCAGAATTTATGGGGCTCAATATTCCCTCTTCAGCGAGGTGCCAACCATCTCTGACCGAAGCATCGTTCAATACCTGGACACGGCCAAGACGGCCGATCAGATCCACGATGGAAATCTTCGCGCCGATACCATCGGCTCTCTGCAGGCCTTGATCTCCCTTTGGCAGATCGCTTGCCGGCGGGGAGCGATCGCGGCGTCCGATGCCGACGCGACGTTCGCTAAGATCATCGATCCCTTCGCCACCAAGATTCACAACCAACGCGATTTGTTCGATGGCAGCCGCGCCAGTATCAAACTCCTGCTGGCCGCCGCTCACTCCCGCGATGGATTGCCCCAGGATCAAATTTACGACCTTCTAAGCGGATCGTCCACCGAATCGGAAACCCGCACCGAAGTAGTGCAGCAGATGATTCGCGTGTTCGAATCGCAGCGTCTCGTTTCTCTCGATACTTTATTTGCGCTGGCCGACAATCTGGAAAGTGTGGCTCGGGGCGAAAAATTGAATAACGCATTAGTCGTGAAGCTGGCTTCGCGAATCGGCGAGATTCAACTGCCCCGCTCCTCTATGAGTACAACGGAAAAAAATTCGATGGCTTTCGGCTACTGGACGGAAAAGCACATCGAGATCCAGCGCAAAATCAACCTCCGTTCGTCGATTGAGAAAGCCGGATCCGATCCCGAAAAGCTGCGCGATCTCCGCGGCCAGCTCGCGCCATTTCTGCGCGATACGCTGGTGGGCTTCAGCTATGTCCATTACGCGCCGCCCGCCGCCCAGATTCTACAAACGAACCCATTGTTCGTGCGCAGCCATGACTTCATCGGAATTCAGGGTGCCTCCACGCAAAGCTGGAAGAACACGGAAGTGTTCGGTAGCGGATGGCCTTCCAGCGCCGGGGGCCGCTTGAGTGGGTCGCTCTGCGCGTTGCCGTACGCTTTGGCCGAAGCTGAACAGAACTTCTTTATTCCATCCCGCGAACAAGCCTTGATATGGGGTGACCTTGTTCCGCAAATGATTCTTAGCGCTACCGTCCCCCGCTGGTGGGAAGTCAGCGCGGCGCAGATGCATTGGGTGGGCATGCACATGAGCTACGGCGAAAATCTGCTTGCCGAAGCCAGTCTCGATGCCGCCGTCCGAGCGCAAGTGACGCAGATCCTGGCGCAATATGCCCCTCCAGCGCGGGTTTATAAAATCGACCGCTTATTGATGGAAGCACGCACCCGGGAAGCCCTGGATCAGGTAATTCCCTCGGAACTGTTTCTGCTGGCCGCCACGGCCACCGCCGATCCGAAGTCCAGTAGCGGACCGCTTGCCGCCGACATCCGCCGCCTGGCCGCTGAGTCGCCCGACCAGATTAATTATCGGGTCATCGGACGCGCGTTTGGCACTCCCAAGCCGACACTCTCTAACTCTTATCAGCCGGATTTGCTTAATTTGCGTACGTTCCCGACCCTGATGGGTTACTCCAGCCGTATCCTCGCCGAAAGTTGGGAATCGAACCTCCTGTTCTACGCCGCTCTGGCCGATGAAGTATATTTGCCACCGTCGCAGTTGAACGTCGTTATTCCCCAATGGACCCAGCAAACCGTCGAGCGCATCTTCGCCACCCACCTTGAGGACTGGCCGGCCTTGCTGCGATCTCTGCGCACCGTGGGCGAGGACGTTCGTCAAAAGGCCCGCAAGCAAATGACCACCACCGCGGAACTGAAATAAGACGGTTAAGAAAATCGAGGAGGTTGCGTGCTTTTTGTGAATAAACTTGGACTTACCGTGGCAGCGGCGGCAATATCGGTTTCGCTGACGGTACTTCCATTTACCTCCCTTTGGGCGCAGGATGGCCAACGGCCCGTCTTCCGCGTGAAGGTCGACATGGTGGTGTTGAGTTTTACGGTCACCGACAGCAAGGGCCATTACATCAACGGGCTTAAGCCCAAGGATTTCGTGGTTACCGAAGATGGAATCACCCAGAAGTTGTCGACGTTCGGTGAAGGAAATCGGCCCCCGCTGCTGGTGAATGCCGATGGATCGTTGCAGCCTTTGATAATGGCCGAAGGCGATGGCAAAGCGGGAACGCCAGTGGATGGCCGCTCCGATGCCTTCGTCGGAACAAACGTCTTCGTTCTCTTCGATACCAGCAATTATATGTACAAGGGGTTTGTGTATGCCTCCGACGCGATCGCCGATTTCATCCGCGGGCTGGATCGCGCCGATTCCATCGCCGTCTATAGCTATAGCCGCAATCTTTCCCGCGCCGCGGCCTTGAGTAAGGATCGCAATCAGGCGATTGTGGGGCTGCGCACCGCGGTGGCTGGTGACGATTCGGCACTGTACAACGCCTTGCTGCTTAGCTTGCGCGACGCGGCGAAGGTTCCCGGACGCAAGGTGGTAATCGTTTTCTCAAACGGTCCCGATAATGCCAGCATGGTGGCGCCCGACGATGTCCGCGCGGTGGCCGAGGATGAAGGCATCCCGATCTACGTTATCTCCACCAACGACGTCAACAAAGATCCGATTTCGAGCGGCATCTTCAAACGGATCTCCACTCGTACCGGCGGCAAAAGCTTCTTCGCCAAAACCTGGCAGAAGCAAGTGGAGGCGTTCGAATCCATCCGCGAAGATCTAGGAAATTCCTATACGGTGACTTACTACCCGCAACCGAATCCGAACGAAGGCTTTCGCAAACTGAAAGTGGATATCACGGCCGACATAGGGAAGAAATATCGCGTGCTGGCCCGCCCTGGCTATCGCCCGCGGAGTGGATTCTAAGGTGAAAGTAGCATAGCCCCGACGCCCTCGGTTTCGCAACTACGTTAGTTTCCGTGGTCGGCGGTCGGCTGGAACGTTGCGGCAACTAGAGGCGCAACAAGCTTTTCGTAAAGCCCAAGAAGATACTCCGCGCGGTCGCGATTGAATACCGCGGTAGTTGGCCGGAAGCCATCATCGCCTTCAATGGCCAGGGAGCGATAGTTCAACGTAATCCGGGCTGACCAGATTTCCCGCCAGTCGCGTTCCCCGATCTTCTTAAAGTGCACCGAAGGATGTTGCGGGTTGGCTTTCAGAAGTAAAAACTGTTTGTCGGCCCGCTCGCGGATACGGTCCGGGAGCGCCTCGTATTCCTGCTAAAAGTCTGGACTGGTGCGATGCTCAATCCGTCCCTAAAGCGGCTGAAGACGATTGTTTTTCCCCCCGCTCAAAGCTCGCTCGATGGCGTTGTCGAGATGGCCCGCCGCAAGATCGGATGGAATGGGGGTATCGAGCGGGTAGTTGTGTTGGTCGAACCAAACATACAGTTCTTCCAACTCCTGGGGCGTCAGTGAACCGATGGCGTCTTCGATTTCTTGGACCGTGTCCAACTCATTGGGCTCTAATCCCAATGCGGCGGATCAGTGCGGGAATCGGCACGGCGACAGCCCCACCACCTACCGCCCGCCACCCTCTTTAACTCTTAAACATCGATAACAAGCCCGAAAAGCCACCGCTCTTCGGCTTCGCGCTATTCTTTTCCTTGCCCGAAAGCTTATCCGCCAAGGCAGTCAGATTCTTCCCAAACGGCGTCGTTGCGGGAATCGGGCGGCCATCCATCAGACCTTTTTGCACGGCCTCATAGTCGGTCGGAATCATATGGAACACTTCAGTATGCAAAGCCTGTCCAATGACCTCCGGGCTTAGCCCGACGTCGCGATGATAGCGGTTCACCACCAGGCGAATCTTCCAGCGCCCAATGCGATTGTCATCCAGATAAGTCAGCGATCGCTGCGCGGCTTGCAGGGCGGGGAGTTCGTTCGTCGTAACCAGCACGATTTCGTCGGCCAACCGCGCCTGGTTCAGGTTCCAGTCCCCATAGGCGCCGCTCGCGTCCAGGATCACGGCGTCGTAGTTGTTGCGCGCAAATTCGACGATCGGCCCCGGATCTCGCAGATCGTTCATGCCTTCCACCAGCGTTTCCGGCGCAAGCAGAACATCCACTCCTTGGCGAGTCGTGATCATTCCCTTCCACAGGTCGATGTCCAGCTTCTGGGCGTTATGAAGTACGTCGATAAAGCTGTAGCCGTTAGGTTTGATTTTCAGCAGAAACGACAAGATGCCCGTCAAAGGATCCATGTCACTGAGCAGAATTCGCTTCGCGCCCAGGCGCTTCCACTGATAAGCCAGATTGCTGGCGATCGTGCTGGCGCCGCACGCGCCTTTGGCCGGCATGACGCAAATGATCTTGCCACCCTCTTTGCGCTCCGCTCCATCGACATGTTGCGTTCGCGAGACTTTCGCCAGTGCCGCTTCGATATGTTCTCCGGTGAACGGACGCAGGAGAAAATCGGAAGCTCCCAGGCGCAACCCGCGCAGGATGAAATCGGGGTCGTTCCCCGACAATAAATTGATCACCGCCAGGTTCGGATTGCTCGCCAGTAACTCCCCCATTACGGTTACCGCCGCTTCCCGGTCGGACACCGTGTCAAGGAAGCACAAGCGGGCAGTGGTAGCCATGGTCCGCACCTGCGATGCATCGGGGTAATAGCGCAAGTCACGCAGCGCCACCTGCGGTAGATAGGTCTTCAACAGCGGCGACAACTCATTGAGCATGGCCGGGTTAGGGCAAATGATCAGCGCCTCGGTTTGATCGCCAAATCTAGGAAAATCCGGCTCGGGTAACTGCTGCACTTAGAACCTTGCCTGCATAGGGACGGGGTGTTATACGACGCTTCCCGATAATAACATGAGAGTCTTTACTCAATTTTCTAACTAACACTTTGATGCTTTTGCACGATAAGAAAATTATGCTAATCACAGACGAGCTAAGCAGCGATGCATCCTCCTCCGCCGATTCTTCGGCCAGAGGGCTTGCTAACCTCTCCCTGGCGCTAGGCGGCGGGCCCTCTCTTGAAGTTCGAACTCTCACGGCAAAGGCCCAGAAAACGGTCGTTGTGTGCGATACACAGCCAGTCACCGCCGAAGGTTTGCGAATACTTCTCAGTTCCTGCGCCGATTTGCGATTCCTGGACGCCACGGCCTCTCTTGTGGATGCCTACGAACTACTGCGCACCGAGGCGCCCGACGTATTGCTGTTGGATAAATCGTTCGGCCTGCAGATTGTCCTGGAATGGATGCCGAGATTTCGCCAGGTAAGTCCGAATACTCAGATTGCGATCTGGGGAGTACCTGTCACTGAGGCCGAAGCCCTGCGTTTTCTGCAAGCTGGCGCTCGAGGATTGGTGCGTAAGACCACTACTTTACAGATGATCACCGCCTGCTTGCGCACGGTATCAACCGGCGGAACGTGGATGGAAGACTGCGTATTTCGAGGCGGCTTTCGCCCCGAGCGGAGCCCTCGGACCGACCTGACCGCACGGGAACAGCAAGTATTGGCGCTAGTCGAACAAGGCTACAAAAATCGCGAAATCGCTCACGAATTGGGAATTCGCCCGGGTACCGTCAAGATTCATCTCAAACATATCTTCGAGAAGACCGGCGTGCACGGACGCTATGGCCTGGCCATCAATACCTTAGCCGCCGCAATTCCCGCAGTGGCAGCCATTGAAGAGCCGGCGCTCTTGATGACGGCCTGAGGCGCTTAGGCTTCCATCTCGTTTTTCATAGTTTCGGTACCGGTGATTGAGTTCTTCACAGCTAATCCGGTAATCAGGCGGGCGCCTCTGCTGAAGGTCAGATACTCAAGCCCCCACTGCACGAACACGATCACCCGGCTCTGAAATTCCACGATGTACATCAGGTGGATAAACAGCCAGATCAGCCACGCGAATAAACCGGAAACGTGCCATCCGAAAATATTGGCTACTGCAGCCGCGCGCCCAATCACAGCCAGATCGCCCTTATCGAAATATTTAAACGGTGGAAGATCGTTGTCACCGGCCAGCCGCTTCACGATCGCTTTGGCCGCGTAAGCTCCACCTTGCATCGCCACCTGCGCGACGCCTGGAACGGGCTTGCCGTCCTTACCCAGCGACAGCGCCAGGTCGCCCACAATATAGATATCCGGAAACTGCCCGACAGTCAGATCGGGTTGTACCGTGATCCGCCCGCCTTTGTCGGTCTGGGCATGCAATCGTTCGGCGAGTTTCCTCCCAAAATCCGATACCGTCACCCCGCCCGCCCAAAGAACCGTCTTCGCCGCCAGTTTTTCTTCGCCTTTCGCTGTCTTGAATGTCACCCTATCGCCGTCGATGTTCGTCACGCGAATTCCGCTTCTAACGCGTACGCCAAGCTTCAGCAACTGCTGTTCCGCTTTTCGGGAGAGATCTTCCGGATAAGTTGGTAGTACCCGGGACGAGCCGTCTAGAATCAGAATCTGTGCTTCGTCGGTTTTTATCGATCTAAAATCGTGCTTCAAGGTCTTTTGAGCGATTTCACCTAATGCGCCCGCCAGCTCGACCCCAGTCGGTCCGGCGCCCACGATCACGAATGTTAACCACGCCTTTCGCTGCTGCGGATCGCTCACCTGCTCGGCCGCCTCAAATGCATACAGGATCTTATGGCGGATCGCCGTCGCTTCTTCCACTGATTTCAGGCTGGGCGCCCACTCCCGCCATTGATCGTTCCCAAAGTAGTAACTCTGCGATCCCGTCGCCACAATCAGCGTGTCGTACTCGACATGGCCGCCGTTGCGCAGGATCAGCAGCTTCTTTTCTGGATCGATATCCACGACGTCGCCCAGCAGCACGCGAGTGTTTTTCTGGCCGCTCAGCACACCCCGTAACGGCGCCGCGATCTCCCCCGGGGACAATGACCCCGTCGCCACCTGGTACAGCAGTGGTTGAAATAAATGGAAGTTACGGCGGTCCACCAGCGTGACTTCTACCGGAGCCTTCCGCAAAGCCTGAGCGGCGTATAACCCGCCGAAGCCACCTCCTAAAATCACCACGCGATGTTTGTCGGCCATAGTCTCTGGCACATTGGATGCGTTTACGGGTTTTTAGCGTCGCACCAATACCGTATCAAAGCGGTATCCTGAAGATTGCTCCGTTTATTGCTGGTTTTATTACCCCTTGGCGCGATTCACGCCGCCGACACTTTGCCTGCGATCCTCTCCGATGAGTTAGGGCGCAACTTCACCATCCTGAAACAGAAGGCCGATCCGCCTCCCTATTACATCGGCTATTCCATCACGGAGCAGGAAAACGCGGTGGTCTCGGCTACCCTCGGGGCGCTGGTGGCGCAGAATCAGGGCAAGAACCGGGTCCTTGATGTAACGGTTCGCGTAGGCAGCCCGAAGCTGGATAATTATCACCGAGTGACCGGGGAGCGGACGCAGTTTTCGTCGGCAACGGCCATGCCGCTCGATGACAACATAAATTCCATCAAGCGCCGGGTCTGGGCCGAAACCGACCGTGCTTATCGCGCCGCCGCCCAGCGCTTGATTAAGATCCAGACCGATCAACAGATGAAGATCGCGGCCTCGGACACCTCCGGCGATTTCTCGCAGGAAGAACCCGTGGTCTTCGCCCAGGCGCCGCCAAAGCTGAAATATTCGCTTGACGAATGGGCCGCGAAAGTCCGCAAATTTTCCGCCGGATTCGATAAGTACCCCTTGATCCTCAGCTCCAATGTCACCGTGGCGCTCCTTCGCGAAACCAAATACATGGTCACCACGGAAGGCACCCGGCTGGAGCATGGGCGTTTATTCGCGCGCGTGCTGATCGTCGCCCAGGCCAAGGCTTCCGACGGCATGAATCTCGCCGCCACCGATACCTTCGAGTCCGACGACCCGGCCCATCTGCCGAAGGACGCCGTCATCGCCGCCGCCGTGGAGCAGGTGGCCAAGAACTTAACGGCGTTGCTGGCGGCTCCGGAGGTCGAACCCTTTTTTGGCCCGGCCATCCTCTCCGGCCGCGCCTCTGGCGTTTTCTTTCATGAAATATTCGGTCATCGCGTCGAAGGTCACCGGCAAAAGGACGAGAGCGAAGGGCAGACCTTTAGCAAGAGCGTCAACGGCCCCGTGCTTCCCAATTTCCTCTCCGTGATCTTCGACCCCACTCGCAAAGAGGTCGGCGGCATCGATCTGAACGGGACTTACCTTTACGACGATGAGGGCGTCAAGGCGCGCCCTGTGACCGTGGTTAAGGATGGAATTCTCGAGACGTTCCTCATGTCCCGCTCTCCCATCAAGGACTTTCCCCATTCCAACGGTCACGGACGTCGCCAACCGGGGCTCGAAGTAGTTGCCCGCCAATCGAACTTGCTGGTGGAATCGAAGAAGGCTGTCTCCAATGAAAAACTGCGCGACATGTTGAAGGCTGAAATCACCCGCCAAAATAAGCCTTATGGACTCTACTTCAGCCAGGTGACCGGCGGCTTCACCCTTACCGGACGCCGCGGATTACAAGCCTTTACCGTGATTCCGCTCATCGTCTATCGCGTCTACGCCGACGGCCGCCCCGATGAACTTGTCCGTGGCGCCGACATCGTGGGGACGCCGCTGGCGAGCTTCTCCAAGATTCTCGCCACCTCCGATAAGCCGGAAGTATTCAATGGAATTTGTGGGGCCGAATCGGGTAGTGTGCCAGTCTCGGCGGTCTCTCCGGCCATTCTGGTATCGGAAATTGAAATCCAGAAAAAGCCGAAATCCGAAGATCGTCCACCGCTGTTATCGCGTCCCTTCGTTCTCGGGGGCGCGCAATGAGAGCGGCGTTGATCATTGCTTTCTTCAGCCTATCGCCGGCCTTCGCCCAATCGCCGCCGCCTCCCGCTCCCCCTACCGAAGACGTCATTATCCGGGCTATGCGTGACGAACTCGAACGCTCGCGATCTCTCCGCATCCATGGCGCGGAGGATCCGCCGTACTACATCGAGTACACGCTAGAGGATATCGATTCGTTTACCGTTTCCGCTTCGCTCGGTGGTCTTCTGGGGATAAGTTCCGCGCGCTCGCGAGTTCCCGACGTGCAAGTTCGCGTCGGCGCTTACGAGTTCGACAACACGAACGACGTGGCCTCCGGACATTACTCCGGCGAGCGTTTCGATCCCGACCGTTGGCCCATCGACAACAGCTACGAAATTCTCCGCCAGGACTTCTGGCTGGCCACCGATCGGGCCTACAAAACCGCGGTTGAATCGTTAAGCCGCAAGCGCGCCGCCCTTCGCGACGCTGCCGTGAATGCCAAACGCGAACCGGAAGCGGATTTCCTCAAGGCTTCGCCCAGCAACAGTATTCAGGCGATCGAAAAAACCCGTCCTGACCAGGCGCAGTGGAGCAATCGCGTCGTCAAACTCTCAGGCGTATTCGCCGCGTATCCGGAAGTGCTTACCTCCGCCACTGATCTGGAATCGATACAGGCCACCGCTTACTACGCCAATTCCGAAGGCACGCTGCTGCGCACCCCCGACAACTTTTCATACTTTCGGATTCGAGCTAGCGGTATCGCGCCCGATGGCATGGTGGTCCGCGACGCGGCGGTCATCCACGCATTCGAATTAAGCGACCTCGGCTCGGAAGGCGATCTCAGCCGTTCTGTCGCCGCCGTTGCCGACAATGTCAAAGCGCTTGCCGCCGCGCCGGTTGGCGAAAGCTACATCGGCCCGATGCTTTTTGAACCGCGGGCCGCCGCGCAATTGCTAGCCCAGGTGTTGGGCGACAATCTTCGAGTGGGGCGCCGTCCGGTCGTCGAACCGGGCCGTACAGCGCCCTACATTCCCAGTGAATTCGAATCGCGCATGGGCTCGCGTGTTATCCCGGAATGGATCGATGTGATCGACGATGCTACGCGGAAAGAGTGGAAGGGCAAGGCGCTGATCGGTTATACGCAATTCGATATGGAAGGCGTAAAACCCCGCCCTGTTACGCTGATCGAGAAAGGCGTTTTGAAGTCTTTCCTGCTCAGCCGCCAACCCGTCAAGGGATACTCGGAATCGAACGGCCATGCCCGTCTGCCCGGCTCATTCGGTTATCGCGCGGCGGCCATTTCCAACCTCTTCATCAAGACATCGCAAAGCGTTCCGCTCACCGATCTCAAGAAGCAATTGATCGATCTTTGCAAGCAACGCAACAAGACGTACGGCATCCTTGTTCGCAAGCTGGACTTTCCTTCTTCGGCGTCGGTAGCGGAATTTCGCAGTATAGCCACGGGCATGATGCAATCGGGCGGCGGTGCGGCGCGCCCCGTTAGCATCCCGCTGCTGGTCTATCGCGTCTACTTGGATGGGCGCGAAGAACTCATCCGCAGTGTTCGCTTCCGTGGAGTGAACGTGAAGACCCTGAAAGATATCCTGGCCGCGTCCACTGAAACCGCGCTGTTTGAGTACGTGAATAACGGTGCGCCGTTTGCCATCATGGGTGGCGGCGGATATATCGCGCCAACATCGGTAGTGGCTCCAGGGCTGCTATTCGATGAGGTTGAACTAGAGCATCCCCAGGATGAACTTGCCAAACCGCCCCTGGTTCCGGCTCCTACACTCGTAACCGGCGGCCGCTAAAGAATGAGGATGATCATTCGAACGCGCGGCTTCATGGGAATAATCAGCCGCACTGTGTTTCGTGAGGTCGCGGTGGCCGCTTTCCTGGGCGCGTTTCTCTTCACTTTCGTTTTGTTTCTCTACAAAGTCGGCGCCAAGCTTTTCGAGATTTTAGTCCGCAGCTCCGCTCCGCCAAAAACCGTTGCCTACCTGTTTTCTTTGGCCTTACCTCCGACGCTGACCTTCGCCATCCCGCTTGGCGTTCTGGTTGGCATCTTGATCGGTCTTAGTAGAATGTCCAGCGATGGCGAGATTACCGCGATGCGTGCCGCGGGCGTGCCCAGCCGCCGCGTGGTAGCGCCGATTCTAACTTTCGGATTTCTGGCTACTCTGATCGCGGCTGCCTGTTCGCTGTTTGTTACTCCCTGGTCGGTCCGCGAAACGTATCGCGTTCTGAACCAATTGGCGGCCGCCCAACTCACCGCCGAGATCCAGGCCCGAGTGTTCGAAGAGCAATTTCCGAATACGATTCTGTGGGTGGGCGATGTTGTGCCGGGGCCAATTACGCACTGGAAAAATGTCTTCCTGGCCGACATCACGCCTCCCGAGGATCGCCCCAAGTCCGCGCAAGAACGCGGCGATAGCCCGCGGGTTACGATGGCCAGCGATGCCATCGCCACGCCGGACGTAGTTCACAATCGCATCCAGCTTTCACTGTTAAACGGAAGCAATTACGACGTCGGCAAAGACATCGCGCAATACCGGCTATCCAGTTTTCCCCGCGGTGAGCAACTGCTGGAAGCGCAGAAACCGGGCGAGGTGCGCGCTACCAAGCCCACCAGTGAAATGGATATTGGGCCGCTCTACAGGCAGTCCTATAAAATGCCCGAGCTGGACCGCGGAAAGATTTTAGAGGCGCGGATTGAACTGCATCAACGCTTCGCCCTTCCGCTTGCCTGCTTACTGCTGGGCTTGGTCGGCATCCCCCTGGGGGTCTCGTCGCGCAAGGGCGGCAAGTCGACCGCATTCGTCCTAACGGTGGCGCTGGCCTTCCTCTACTACATGGGCATGATCAGCCTTATAGGGCTGGCGAAGCAAGGGACCATTCCCGTGCCCCTCGCGGTCTGGCTGCCGAACGCCGTCTTCGCCATCGCCGGCTTGATCATGATGATCCGCCTGGAAGTGCCGGGCGATCGCGACTGGGTGGCGCTGGTTCGCGATTGGCTGGTGTCGTTCTTTCGCAGCGTCCGCGGCAGTCTTCCCTCGGCGCCCGGCGTCGGGGCACGGCGCTTTCCGCTGCTGCCCCAAGTAATCGACACTTATGTCCTAACCAGCTTTCTGTTTTACTTCGTCCTGCTGCTGGTGAGCTTCGTGATTATGATTCAGGCGTTTACGTTTTTCGAACTCCTGAGTGACATCGTGAAGAACCGCATTCCGATGCCGCGGGTCTTGACGTATCTGGTTTTCCTGACGCCCAAACTGATCTACGACATGACCCCGATCAGCGTTCTAGTGGCCGTGTTGATCACCTTCGGAATTCTCTCCAAGCACAATGAAGTTACCGCGCTCAAAGCTTGTGGTGTCAGTTTGTACCGGCTCTCAGTTCCGGTTCTGGCGGCGGCGGTTGTCCTGAGCGCTGGACTTTTCGCCTTCGATCACTATTACGTGCCCGAAGCGAACCGCAAGCAAGACGCCATTCGAAACGAGATCAAAGGCAGACCCGTACAGACTTACCTCCGTCCCGATCGCAAGTGGATCGTGGGTTCCGGTAAGTCGATGCGTATTTATTACTACAAGTATTTCGATCCCGTCGCCGATGTCATGGCCGGGGTCAGCGTCTATGAAATCGATACGGAGCGCTTCCGTCTAAACCGCCAGGTTGCGGCCGAAAAGGCCCGTTGGGACGCGCCATCGCGGATGTGGGTTTTCTACAACGGTTGGAGCCGCGATTTCGACGGCCTGCACGACCGAAATTTCCAGGATTTCACCGGCGGATCCATTCCGTTCCCCGAACTGAACGAACCACCGAATTATTTCTTGAAAGAAGTAAAGCAGGACAAGCAGATGAACTTCGAAGAACTTTCGAATTACATCCACGATCTGCAGCAGGGCGGCTTCGATACCGTTCGCTTGCAAGTGCAATTTCACAAGAAGTTCTCGATCCCGCTGTTCGCCTTGATCATGGCGGGGATCGCGATCCCATTCGCCTTTGGGACGGGAAGCCGCGGCGCAATGGCCGGGGTCGGCCTCAGTTTCGGCATCGCCATCGCCTATTTATCGATCAATCAGCTGTTTGAGCAGGTAGGTAACGTCTCGCAGCTCCCGGCGCCGGTAGCGGCATGGTCACCCGACGCAATCTTCTCTTTAGCCGGGCTATATTTCTTTGTCCGGATGAAGACGTAGGTTTGCCGGCCGTCCGTGAGTGAAAACAGGCGGCCTATCTTTAAGCGAGTGCCGCCGCCGTATCCGTTTCCCCACCATGCTTTCGGCTAAACATGAGATCAGAGAGGAAGGCGAGGAGATAGCAGACCATAGCCGCCCAATAGAGCCACTGGAAACCGAAGTACATTGAGTTGTATTCCACCAATCCGCCGCAAATAGCGCCCAACAAATTCATCGCCATCATTCCCGAAACCTGACCGCGGGAATTCAGCAGAGTGGAAAAAACGATGCCCGAGAAAAGGAGTGGGCACGTCAGGACGATGGCGGTTTCCAGGCGTCCGATCGGAGTGGAGCCGAAACCTCCCGATCTTGCCACAAACCAGCCCAACGCGAGCGCGGCCCACAATAAAAGATAGGGGACCAAGGGCCGGCGGATCTTGAGCAACGACACCGCCCAGTTTCCGAGAAATGCCATTGTCAGTAAGCCCGCGATCACAAAGCCGATCACCTGCCAGGTATTCCCGAACGTCAAACCCATCTCCGTGATCCCTTTGGTTTCCACCAACATGAAACCCGCGCCCAAGAAGAAGAACGAAAGGTGACTGAATTTCGGCGCTTCTCCGAAGAAGTTTGCGCCCAACAAAATGGATAGAACCAGGATCTGAAAGACCATCACGAGATAAGAGGTTGGATAAACCCTCAGAGGCATATAGAAGAAAGGCCAATCGTCTGTCGATAGGTTGGCCTGGAGCGAAGGGTTCGCGTAATAGCTGGTCTTGTCCTGGAATCCCGCGTCCGCTACCTTTTGGTTTGGAAAGCTCCAATTCGGGTCGTTCGACGCAAGAAATACCACGGCATGATCGTAATCGGCCTGGACGCAGATCGGCGGGCGGCCGTCGAACACCTGCTGTAGCATGAGATAAATTTTGCGGCCCAGAGAATCGGACAAGACGGTGAATGCCAGCGAGATTACGCCATCCGGTTTGAGGCGATTTCGAGCTTCGCGGAGACCTTCCACCGTGTAGACGAAAGAATCCAGACGCACACTGGAACCTTGGCTCAGCAGCGTATGAGAATCCAGAAGTCCATAGACGATTAGATCGTAGCTGCGGCCGGTGCCGCGTAGAAACGATCGCGCATCGTTGTTGACCGCAAACGTGCGAGGATTCTGATAAGGTTTTTCCGGATGGTCCATCCTGCCAATCAGCATAATGGCGGGATCGATTTCAATCGCATCCACCCTGCCAGACCCGGCCCGCAATGCAGCCGAAACATCATTGCCGGTTCCCGCCCCCACCACCGCCACATCGTTCAAGCGGGGATGAACTTTGTACGGCAGATCGTAATAATCGCGGACGTGCCGCAAAGGGCCTGAAGGCGTATCGCCAGAGAAGTCAAAGATACGTTGGTAATAATGACCGGCGGCCCGAATCAGCGGGAGGCGGGTGTCGTCGCTGGTTCCAATCTCCAGAAGTTGATACGGCGAATAGACGCGGTTCCAGAGAGGCTCTATCGGCCACCAGGACAGCGTGATGGTAGCGACAATGGCGAACGTAATTCCGACAAATAACGAGGCGGTTGTTTTGACGTGGAAGGCCAGAAGCGTCAAGAAGCACAGCGCAAACCAGACCAGCGGAGGAGTCCATAAGAAGCTGGCGGCAAGCATCAGAAGAACTCCAATAAGGCTGCCTGCCAGATTCAATCCATAAGCGCGCAGCTTTGTACTTCTCTCCATCATGCGTCCGCATAATTGGCCGACGGGGATGAATGTTAGCGCCGTAATTAAGAACACCACCGTGAGCAGTGCATATAGGAGTACGGTGGAGATTACCTCCGAGCCCACCCCCATCGATAGCTGTTCCCGAAAAGGGATCACCCGGAAGAAATCGCGGAACATGCGGATTATCATCATGAAGCCAAACTGCCAGGCAAGTAGTGGGATGACTAGCAGCACCGAGATACGGCTCCTGTTTGCGAGCGCATAGCCGAGGCCCAGACCCGCGAAGCACGCGAGCAGACTGAAATTCTTGTAAAACGCCAGAAATTCCAGCACCGACGATTGCCATCGGATGAGCGCTAATTCGAGAAATAGACTCAGCGCGGCGGAAGAAAGAATGGCAATGTCCACATATTTTGGGTCCAGGTTATCCAGGAAACCGGCCTGCTGTTCTGCATCGGCATCCAGGAATCCCCGCGACTTTTTGAACAGGGAATGGAGAATTATCGATCCCAGCAGTGCGAAGATCACGAGCATAATACCAGCGATAATGAATTCCGGCGAGAGTAAGCCAACTGCCTTGACTCTTTCAGAGATTGACAAAGATGCGTCGGCGGACTTCACCAGCGCCGCCAAGGGGAGGGTGGCCAGAATCAGCAAACTGGCAACACCGACAACCATCAGCATACGGATCATCGATGGCAGCATCCCTCGGCGCTCAACGGCCTCCCCGGCATGTTCGGAAGGGGATGCCGCGGACGGTGCATTACTCACACTTGGCTCCTTGCAATCGTTTGTTCAACGGCACATCGCCGATAGCTCGCGTTTCCGAACCACCTGCATTTGTTAAAGATTTATAGTAGCTCAGCGGGGCTTGGCGGACTGCGGGACGCACGAAGACGAAGGTTTGCCGCCCATTCGGCCGCGGTGATTTCCCACAGCTCTGCCGGAAGTTTTCCTGCGACGTAATCCCGATCTTCCGTCCTTATTATCCGCATGCCACTGTTCTCCGATATTCGCCTCGATGAAGTATTGGCGATCGCCTTTGGCACGCGTAACACGGGAAAGCCGAGTACGCCAAACCAATAGTCGGTGACAGCCCGGGCTGCTTCGCTCATCAAACCCTGGCCGTGCCACGGAAGGCCCAACCAGAACCCGCGATTATTGTCTTCCTTGCGCGAAAGAAAGATGCATCCGATTAAGTGCTTGGGATCGCTTTTCAATCGCAAGGTCCAATGCCATTCCTCACCGCGGGCGACCGCCGGCAAGGCGACATCCCGATAGTAAGCGATCGCTCCACCTTCGGGGTAGGGCCAAGGGACGCTGCTAGCCAGGTACCGTACAATCTCCCAATGAGGAAAAAGACGCTGGGTGGTTTCCGCATCGTCGAGTTGCAATGGACGCAATAACAGACGTGCAGTTTCCAGTTCGACGCCCATCATGGCATGCTATCAAACACTCCCCGGCAGTCGCCTTTCAGCAAATTCGATCTTGTAATTGCAGCTCTCTGGCTAGGGATTGTCCCGCGTCGCCAAATGTTCTCATCGAGCCCCGCTTTTTCTGATACATGAGAGCATCGGCTTCATCCAGCAGGCCTTCAATCGCCAGATGTTCCAACGTTTTGTCGCAAGTAAGAACTCCGACGCTCAACGAGAGGTGGAATGCCCGACCGGGCGTTTCGTTACTCTGTTGGAGAGTTTTCAGTAGACGCAACTCCAAGACGGCGCGGCCGCTTTCGGAAACCTCCACCGCGGCCACGGCGAACTCATCGCCCCCGAGCCGTCCGATAATGTCGGTCTTTCGAAAACACTCGCGAAGTACAGCGGAAACGGCCTGAATTGCCAGATCGCCTTCCTTATGACCGAGCGTGTCGTTGATGTTCTTGAAATGGTCTACGTCGATGTAGAACAGTAATAACGGCTTCTTGCCACGTAATGACAAGCGCCATTGTTGCTCCGCGAGCAAGTGAAACCCTCTGCGGTTGTACAAGCCGGAAAGGGGATCGGTGATAGTCAATACTCGCAAACCAGCCTGGCGCCGGACTACGAACAGCCACGCCGACATTCCTAGCACCACAAGCACAAGAAGCGTTACGACCCACGCCGCATGAGAGGCCGTCCACCAAGGAGCTCTTTCGATCTCGACCAAGTCCGCCGCGGAGCGAAGAACAATTTCGAATGAGCTTGCTTCATGCGCCTCATCAGCCTTCACCGAGCAAATGCCCGTGATGCTCATCAGACTTCCCGGCGTCAAGTTGAATCCGTTGTCGCCACGCGCTGTCCGCGACAACCGCGCACTGAAGATGGATGTCCCGTTCTGGAAATGCAGCAGATACTCATCTCCGCTTTGAACTTGTTCTATCAATCGGCCTTTCAGCTGGACCAGGACCGAATCATAGGGGGCGGCGGTAAATCCGTCTTTTTCGACAATCATCGACGAGGCTTCGCGCGACACGCCGGCTACGGCGGAAATGGAGCCAACAACGCGAAACACGGCGTATTCCAATTTAGGGGAGTAGCGCCCGGCGGCGGGATAGCCCACCACTTCCAATTCTGTCCCCAAGGCAACTTGTGTCGTTTCGGCGCTCTGAACGAACACGCCCTGTAGTCCGTCCTGTATGTATAGCCCTTTGCCAGGCTGCGAATAGGTGACGATTCCTCGAACTTTTACCCGGGCCAGAGCGCCCCCCGCATCGCTGAACTGCAGCAGGCTGCCGAGAGGGCGGGTGGGAATATCGTACGGATCGATGGACGCCGGCCGTTCCACTGTCAGGTCGTTCAGACTGGATACGAAGAGCCGCAGGCCGACGAATTGCCGCTTGTCGTTGAACACTGTGCCGCAAACGCCGCGGACAGAAACCGTGGCACCCGGGAGCTCGTCGAGGTTGGCTTTCGAGTAATCGTGGACCCGCGCTGTAATCAGATTGCCTCCCCCGATATCGATTTCGAGGAAGAGTACAGGATGGCCCCAACTGAGTTGGACCCCCGCCGATCGCACCAATCCGCGGATGGCGATCCATTGGCTATCTTGCTTGCCCCCTGCTAATCTACTCAAATCAAAAAAGCGCGCGGTGGGCATCGGGCGCTTACCGATCACTCTTACTTCTTCGGCAACGAGGGTCGGCGCAAAGAGGCCCGGGCCCGTCACGCCGCGCACTTCCACTACTTGACCGGCCTCAAGCGGAGGAAGGGGGTTTACTCGATCGACGGAAATTCCGGAAGTTTCGTCCTGGAAAAAGAAGGAAGCTTTCCAACCGGAGAGAACTGTCACAACCCCTCTTAGTCTTACTGGACGCGCCGCCCGCGCCTGATCGGGCGTCAAGGCACGGACATCGCGGACTGTAGTCAGTTCGGTGCTAATTGCAGCCTGCAAGCTTCCTGAAAACGCCCCCGTGATGCATCCTAGAAGTGCGATCGCAAGCAGACGAAGGAAGATCTTCGCTTGATCGTCGGCGATGATTGCCAAGGGCGCATTCGGGTTCGATTGCAAATTACTCCTTCGTCTCCATAACCACTGAAGGCGTTACAATGCTCATCGACCGCTTCTTCGTTTACGCGAGTTAGTTTTCCGGGATGCTTCTTCACCTCTTAAATAAAGGATTTCCGAGGGTAATGTTACGCTCGCGAATGCAAATCCGGTGCTTCGCCAGTGGAACCCTGGGTGTGGCGCCGGTCACAGGTCACAGGTCACAGGCCTCAGTGCTCATTGGGCTTGAGGACGATCTCCTTTTCAATGTTTGCCCAATCCGTACAGTGCAGTGGTACATCCTCGGACAGATAGCCCTGCTTCGTCAAAGTGACGGTGGTGTAACGGTTGTCGAAGAGAACTTTTCAACGCGCCCGAATTCGTCTGTAGTACCTGGCGGCGCAGAGGTGTCCCACGAAACGGTCGCGCCGGGAATTGCAGAGCCCGAAGGATTGCGTACCCGGAGATACGTGTAACAGACTCTTCCCGACTCCTTATGTGGTGGGCAGTCGTTAAGCCGCACGGTGAGGCGAATAGGCTCGCCCAAGCGAAGACGCAAGCCCGAAATCGTCGTGGGGTAGCAATAACTGTATCCAATCGTCAGGCTATGTCGGCCAAATCCGAAGTCGCATATCCGAACCGTGGAGTCCTCGATCTGCTCGTCGAACACCACTTTCCCGGACGGATCTGTCAATCATCAATCTTGCGGGCCGCCCATCCTTGAATTGCAACTTGCGTTACCCAATCCTGCACAAACCGGTAAAGCAATGTTGGTCCGAACAGAGTGGCGACCATCGATGGCACCAGCATCGCGCCTGAAAAGATGAGCGCAAGCAGGTCCTGACACACCCATCATCGCGCTGAGAATGGCCCACCGGCCAGTGTAACTTTCCGGCTGTGCGCGGCATGAAGGACTTCTCCGGCGAGCCAAATAAAATACTATCTTTTAATCGTGGCAATTTGTTGAAATTCACCCTTTAGTTGGCCTATGCTTGATCCTTGCTGACAATTCGCGCGTCACAACTCGCCCTATTGGAACAGGCCCGGGTAGCTTCCTTCAGCGATGATATGCAGGCCCACGTGCTGCGGCATTTCTCAAACAGCCTCCCCGATATCGACGGCATAACCTTGCAACTTGCCATTGATCAGACGCTACTTCGCGCGCGCGAATACGGTCTTGAAAATCGCGCCTCACGTTGCCGTTTTCTAAACCTCGCCCTTATCTACGGATGGCAATTCGACACCGATCCGCAAAATGCCTGGATGCGCGAAATGCTGCGCGACACGGAAGTGTCTTCGGCGGATGACCGGATCCGCCTCCTGGTGGATGAGTGCCTCTATCGGCTGCGCATCGAAGAACAGAATCGGCGCTTGCGTTCTAATTTCGCGGTGTCAGCGTGAGCGCTTCCCCTAATTCTCTATCCGCTCTAACGGCGGCAGAAGATTCAGCCAAGCAGCAGGCTTTCGCCACCGATTCCGCGGTGCTGCCATGCCAGAAGCATGCCATTGAAATCGTGGTGTGGAATGAAAGCGATCAGCCGCTGGCGCACATACCGGTGGAGTTGCGGCGACCAATGCAAGTATCGCGCTCGAAGACGGACAGCAGTGGTCTGGTCCGGTTCGACGGCCTGCCGGATGAGTCTTATCAGTACACTTTGCCTACCCTCGATGCCGATGCCTGGGAGCAAATCCGCGAGACCAATGTCGCCACCGGCAATGGCCCCGACGCGCAATGGACGAGCGCGGCAGTGAAAGCGGCGGCACCACAGACGTCTAGCCACCCTTAACCCGGAACCGGGGCCACTTCCACCGCAAGGGGCTTGTAAACCACCTCTCCGGTCTAAAACGTAAAGAATGTCCCACTTCGCTCATCTTAGGAGGCTTGGTTTCCTTCTTCTCGCTTCGTCAGAGCGCCTGACTTTAGGGAGGGAGTTGCGGGAAGGGATGGCCCGCAGAGGTGGGGAGCGGAGAACCGCAGGATCGAAGCGCGGGAGGAGGCCTGCTCCCGTTAAAATGATTTCGTGTCCATCCGCGGGCCGGGTACGGACGATGGGTTTTGGAAACGAGCGTTGCCCTCCTAACCCCCATCCTCGTTGCTCGAGTCTTTAGGGGCAACGTTGCGGCAGGAACAGGCCCGTACGGGAGGGTAGCGTAGGACGCGACAGCAGCCAACGGCAGGGAGGGTTTCCTCCCTCTACTTCAAGGTGATTTGGGAGCTAGTAGAGATACTGCTGGAAGCTCACAAACATATCGCGAATTTCGGGCGGCGCACCCAATTCAAGGATCGCGTCGGATATGGCGTTGTAACGAAGGATCAAGAGTGGCGATAGCTTGTCCTGGTCTAGTTCTTCCACACCCTCAGTCACGTACTGAGATAGCACGAAGTCGAGGAAAGCCTGCTGCTTCTCTGGGAACGTCGTCTGAATGGACGGACGCGCACGATCAGCTCTTTCCTGGCGGGTGGCACGGGGCAACGCGAATGCGATGTAGGCAAGCACATCGTAAAGATCGCATTGTTCAGCGGCGAGCGCACGCTGAATTTCTGTAAGCTGCGTCCGGTCAAACCCCTTACCTTCAAGACTCCTCAATAGAGCGCGCCGGGTATCGGGTTTGCTCCAGATGTTTCGGAGCTCGTCCTCGTCCTTGAAGAACTCAGGCAGGGTGCCGAACAACGATTCGAGAAACTGGTTGGCGGAGATCGGCCTGCCGTCAGCACTCCAGAAGCTTGTCGCGGTCAGATGCTGAATCTCGCGGGCCTTGCCGTCTGCCAGCCGAATCACCAAACGCTCGCGACGAGGCGCAGTACCGTCTTCGCCCTCGGGCTGTTCTCCGTCCGGGGAGGAACTGGCGGCTGTGACAGCCGCGGTTCTGGATCAGGCTCAGGATCAAGCGGTTCACCATCCCATTCGGGGTCATTGAACAGATGGTGGGCACGCACAAAGTCGTAGATGGTGAAGAAGTCTTTGCCGTCGAAAAGTCGAGTGCCACGCCCAATAATCTGCTTGAACTCGATCATGGAGTTCACGGGGCGGAGCAGAACGATATTCCTAACGTTCCGGGCATCGACGCCGGTGGAGAGCTTCTGCGAAGTCGTCAAGATCGTCGGGATGGTCTTTTCGTTGTCCTGGAACTCACGCAGATATTGGTCGCCCAGAGCGCCATCATTAGCCGTCACGCGACAGCAGTACATCGGGTCTGTGCTCGTCTTCTTCTGATTGATGAGGTCACGGATCGCGGCGGCGTGGAGTTGAGTAGCGCAGAAGACGATGGTCTTCTCTCGCTGGTCGATGCGCTCCATTAGCACCGAGACACGCTTCTCCTCGCGCTCCTTGATCTCGATAATGCGGTTGAAATCGGACTCCGTATAGCGGCGGCCATCCTCTACTTCGCCTTCGACGATGGTGTCGTCCGGTGTGTACACATAGTCGTCAAGGGTCGTGGAGACTTGAACGACCTTGAAGGGCGTCAGGAAACCGTCGTTGATGCCTTCCTTCAGAGAGTAGATATAGACCGGCTCTCCGAAGTAGGCGTAAGTGTCCACATTGTCCCGGCGCTTCGGGGTGGCCGTCAGCCCGAGCTGCACTGCCGGGGCGAAGTAGTCCAGGATGCCGCGCCAGTTGGACTCATCGTTTGCGCCCCCACGATGACACTCGTCGATGATGATGAAGTCGAAAAAGTCTGGAGGGTACTGGCCGAAGTAAGGCGCTGGTTGTCCGTCCGGGCCACTGCCGGACATGAAGGTCTGAAAGATCGTAAAGAAGATGCTGGCATTGGTTGGGACTTTGCCGGACTTGCGAATCGAGTCCGGGGCGATGCGGATGCGGGCATCGTCGGCAAACGATGAAAACGAGTTGTAGGCCTGATCGGCGAGGATGTTCCGGTCAGCTAAGAACAGAATGCGTGGCCGACGGGTAGGCTGACGGGAGAGATTCCACTTGGCGTGGAAGAGCTTCCATGCAATTTGGAAGGCAATGGCGGTTTTGCCGGTGCCGGTGGCGAGTGTGAGCAGGATGCGCTGGCGTTCATCGGCGACTGCCTCAAGGACACGCTGGATGGCGGTGTCCTGATAGTAGCGAACGTCCCATGAGCCCGATCGGTCCTCGAAGGGAACCTGGGCGAAGCATTCCCGCCAGGCATTCGGTACGGCAAAGGTTGCAGCCCAGAGTTCGTCCGGCGTCGGGAAGTCATCTACCAGACCCTCAAAAGCCGTGATGGCAACTGGACCGTAGGGCTCGTCTATGCTGGCGGGTTCCTGAACGGGCGTAGCACCCAAGTCCATGCGGTAAATCTTGTGGCCGTTTGTCGCATAGGCGAAGCGGACGGCCATCTTTCCGGCGTAGTGCTTTGCTTGGGCGACTCCCTCAGATTCGGAGAGGTCTTCGCGTTTGGCCTCGATGACGCCGAGCTTGCGGTTCTGATAGACGAGGACGTAGTCGGCTGTATCGGGATCAGTGCGCCTCCCGGCCCCGATCAAGCGTCCCTGAGTAATCTTGAACTCTCGCAGAATCCGCGAGCCAGCCACCACGCCCCAGCCGGCGGCGCGAAGGGCGGGGTCGATCAACTCTGCTCGGGTCTCTGACTCGTTTCGCATTGGGTCGTCTAAAGATTACCGGAGAAAGCCTGCTGGAGAAGTGACTGTTTCAAGTCTTCAAGATTCACATGCTTCTGCTTGTATACGCCATCAAGCCGTTCAGTTTCGCTCTTCAACGAATCAAGCTTTTCGGTGATGCGATGTTGTTCAGCGAGGGACGGGAGTTTAAAACGATATTTGAACAAATGGTCGCGATTCACCTTGGGCATTCCAGACCGAGCGGAACCAGCTATTGCGTACTGGGTAAAGCTATGAGAGAGCAATATGTAGAAAAGGAAATCTCTGGTGATCTTGCCGTGAAATGGCTTTAGGGGATACATGTCTGCACTACACAATCCGCGAAAATTGGGACGGGCGGCCTTTTCCAAATAAGGTCGGATTTTGCTGTAGAGAACCATTGTCTCGTCAAAGACGAATTTGCCAGATATCAGGCCTTCTTCACGTGCAGTTTGAATGTCTGAGAGTACGCCCGTTCTCGATTCGATGTTTCCGGCTCCGACATGTGGCAAATCAACATATAAGGGTTCACGAGGATCAATCAGCATCGAACTGATCTCACAAACGGAGTCTAGACATACTTGAGATGCTTTGGCATCTCGTTCGAGCAATGACTGGAGAGCGCCATCCAGTAGGGCACGTGAATTGCTGAGGTTAAGTCTAGTGACGGCCTGGGCTCGTTCGACTCCTTCGAAAACTTCATCAAGGATGGCGACGATACGTGATTGCTCGTGGCGGAGTGGCAGGCGGATTTTCAGCGATTCGACATAGGTTCTTGTAATTCGCTTTTGACCGGCTGTCCCGGTCATGTGCTTGACTCCGACGGTTCGGAACGAATCCTGCAACAGAAAGTAGTAAAGATATTCCGGCATCAAGTTTTTAGATGGCCTAAACACGATGTACTCGCTCGAACCGAACCCCACGCCGTTTTTTAGATCAGAAGCTATTCCGAGCTTGCCGTTCTCAAAGCAGGGTGTGATCTTTGTCAGTAAGACGTCGTTTTCGGCAAAATACGTGTACGAGGCTGCAACATCCGCAAGCTCACGCTCGGTCGTGCCGACCAGGTTCCTTCTATTTATGCCAAGCGTTTCCATAGGAGCGAACGTAACTGCATCCGAACCTTTCAAACGCAAGCGGACTTCGCTCTTGGGCGGCTGTATCTGACATACTTCTGCAAGCCTGACTTCGTTATTCACCCCGCTCTCCAATCCATTCCTCCAGCTTCCGCTGCAGCACCTCTTTGCTCGGCAGATAAAGCTGGTACTCGCGGGCGTGGATGTTCGCGTCCTTCGGGAGTGTGATCTCGACCAAAACAGTGTTCTTCTTCTTGCAGAGGACGATGCCGATGGTATGGTTCTCCGCCTCCGTCCTGACGAAGCGGTCGAAGTAGTTAACGTACATCTGCATTTGTCCGAGGTCCTGGTGGGTCAACTTGCCGATCTTGAGGTCGATGAGCACATAGCAGCGTAGAAGCCGGTTATAAAGCACCAGGTCCACGAAGAAATGCTCTTCGTCGAACGTGAAGCGCTTCTGACGCGCCTCAAAGAGGAAGCCTTTGCCGAGTTCCAGCAGGAAGTTTTCGATATGGGTGACGATAGCCGATTCCAACTCGGACTCGGAGTAACTGGCTTTCTCCTGCAGCCCAAGGAACTCCAGCACGTAAGGCTCTTTCAGCAGATCTTGCGGCTTTGCGACGTGCTGGCCCTTGCGTGCAAGCTCCCGAATGGAATCTTTGTCCCGGCTCAGAGCAAGGCGCTCATAGAGGCCGGCGTTGAACTGGCGCTTCAACTCGCGCAGTGTCCATCCCTGCTGGGTAGCCTCAATCTCATAGAAGCTACGCTCAGCCTCTTTCAGCCCAATCAGGAAGACATAATGTGACCAGCTAAGGGTGAAAGGCGGCGGAGACTGGTCGTTTCCCAATATCCCAGATAGTGTCTGGGATATTGGAGCGGCGACGGATTGGCCAGACGCTGTCTGGCTAATCGGCAACCCTTTAAATTGGCCAGACAGTGTCTGGCCAATTGACGAAACCCGATCAGGGTAAGCCAGGTAGAACTGGCGCATGTACTTGATATTGCTGAGGGAGAATCCGGCACCGAACTCCTCAGTTAGCCGAGCGGATAGCTCCTTCATGAGTTCCTGACCGTATTCCGCTCGATCTGAACCGGACTGCTCCTGCTTGAAGATGCGGCGGCCAATCTCGTAGTTAGTATGAACCTGTAGAAGGTCGACGCCACGGGCGATGGTCTGGCGGGCCGACAAGACCAGCGCCCGGATTTCCTCGTACAGCGGAACTGGCTTTTTTAGTTTGCTCATAGCAGCCCTCGGATGCCCTGAAGGATTTCTGCGCTTTCGAGGTCGAGGGCGGCGATCTCGTCCAGTATCTCCTGCGGGGAGCGATGGACGATCTCATCATTGCCGTTCGGGTTCTTGACGGACAGGTCGAAGGTCTTCTTGTCGATGCTGGTCACGTCAATCGACCAGGACTGTGACGAGTCGGCGATTGTCTTTTGCTGCAAAATAAAGTCGGCGAGGTCGGCATCGTTCAGCGGGTTTGTCTTGCCAAGATTGCGGCCTGGGTTGAGCTGATAGAACCAAACTTTGCGCGTTGCTGACCCTTTGGTAAAGAACAGCACAACGGTCTTCACGCCCGCACCCTGAAAGGTGCCGCCGGGGCAATCAAGGATCGCGTGCAGTTCGCACGATTCAAGGAGGAGTTTGCGAAGCGAGACGCTCGCGTTATCCGTATTTGAAAGGAACGTGTTCTTGATGACGATGCCAGCGCGCCCACCTGCGCGGAGTTTGCGAATGAAGTGCTGGAGGAAGAGAAAGCCGTCTCCGATGTCTTGATAGGAAAGTTCTGTTGCACCTCGGTGCGCTCGCGCCCGCCAAATGGCGGGTTGGCGAGGATGACATCGTGCCGATCCTTCTCCTGGATGTCATTGTTGTTCAACTCAAGTGTGTTTGTGTGGATGATGTTTGGAGCCTCGATGCCGTGGAGGATCATGTTCATCAACCCGATCACATAAGCGAGAGGCTTCTTTTCCTGGCCGTAAAAGGTGCTGGTCTGGAGTTTCTTGCGGTTGGCGACGTTCTTCGCTTCCTGATTGAGCCGCTCGAATGACTCGCAAAGGAAGCCTGCGGAGCCGAGGGCCCCGTCATAAATCGTCTCCCCGATGCGTGGCTGAACAACGGCGAGCATGGCGCGAATGAGCGGGCGCGGCGTGTAATACTCGCCGCCGTTCCGTTCCGGCATTGCCCATAGAGCGAATCTTGGCCTCGTAGAGGTCGGAGAGTTCGTGCTTTTCGGTCTGCGAATTGAAGCGAAGTGTATCGACCAGTTCGATGACTTCGCGGAGGTTGTAGCCGGACTGGAACTTGTTCTTGAGTTCGCCGAAGATCTCACCGATCTTGTACTCGATGGTATCGGGACGGTCTGCCCGCAGTTTGAAGCCCTTCAGGTAAGGGAAAAGCTTCTGGTCAACAAAGTCGCGGAGGTCGTCACCGATAAGTGCGCGGTTGTGGTCAAGCGTGCCGCTATCGGTCAGCGGCGTGGCCCATGTGTGCCACCGGTAAGGCTTCTCCAGCAGAAATGTGTGGGGTTGCCCATGTAGTTCGGCGATCTGTGCGCGGTCCTGTTCGAGGGCGTCGAGATACTTGAGGAAAAGCAGCCATGAGGTCTGCTCAACGTAATCGAGTTCAGACGACACACCGGCGTCTTTACGGAGGATGTCGTCGATCTTCTTAAATGCCTGTTCGAACATTCGAGGATGCCTTTTCTGCGGGTCTCATTACAGGATAAGCGACCGGCGGAAAAGCTCAGGCATGCGTAGGCAAAGCTTTGGGAACAGCAAGCTCCGGTTGAAAGCCCTTCCGACTACGAGGCAGCTTCGACTGAGACGATTCTGACGAGATCGGAGGCGCGGAACCGCCAAGAGCTTGCCAAGCTGGTAGCCTCTCACTTCCTCGCCGCGTCATGCGCTGGGGGGTCTTGGGGTGACTTCTGGAAAGTGCTGACCCGTTATATCGAATCCCGGGAAGGCGGAAATCGTTCGAATCCTCTACATCAATCGCAATCATTACAAAGCGATTCGACCCAAGGTCTGACGGCCGCTGGCTTGGCGGGTCTACTTCCCGATCTGAACCAGGGTGGCCTTAGCCTGGGCATCCGGTGTCGATTTTAACGTTTGCGGGCCCCGCCAGAAGTCGAAATAAGACACGTAATGCACACAGGAAACGGTGCAAAAGGGGGCGCAGGATTTCTCGGTGATGTATTCCCGGCGGATGTCCTCGATCGAATATTCAGCCAGTGGTTTGCCCGGATAGCCCCGCTGTTGTGAGCAATAATGTACCAGCCCGTCTTCACAAATATAGAGATAGCGGGCGCCCGCGCGGCATTTCCAATCGCTCGGTTTGCCATGGGCGATCGCTTCCTGGAAAAAGTTCAGCCGGCTGAAGTGGCGCTTCTCCATGCCTTTCATTTCCAGATAAATCGCCCGTTCGCGATCGGCCAAGGGACGTAATTGTCCATCGCTATCGTGAATAATGCCGATTGTCGAAGAAAATCCAAGTTCCAGAGCGCGCTTCCCTATCACCAACGCATCTTCCGGATTGTGAATACCGCCGCCCACCACCGAGTTGATATTTACATGGAACTCGGCATATTCGGCCAGAGTCTCCAGCTTCTTGTCCAGAACCTTCAGGCTCTTCTTCGACACATCGTCGGGCTTGATGTTATCGATGCTGATCTGCATATGGTCGAGCCCGGCCTGGTTCAGCCGCTTCACCCGCTCTGGCACTAGCAGATAACCGTTGGTGATCATGCACGCCAGTACATTGCGTTTTCGCATGGCGTGAATAATGTCGTCCAGGTCGGGATGCAATAGCGGTTCGCCGCCGCTCAGGGTGATAATGCCCGTACCTAGATCCGCTAAACGGTTGACCCTTCCGATCATCGTCGCCGTATCGACAGGTTTTGAATAATCGTCGTATTCGTTGCAGTAAGTACAGGCCAGATTACAGCGCCGGATGGGGATAATGTGCGCCATGATCGGATGGTCGGTTGCCACCGCGCCGTAGGCGATCATCTTTAGTTCCCGCAGGCGGCGTTCAGCCGCCCGGATCTGTCGCCGAATCCGGAAGCCCCTATCTGACATATACGTGACGAATCATCTTATTAAAACACACTCATGGCCGTCCGTTTCCAGGGAAACAATTATCAGTCGTCTTTCGCGCCTGAGTGGCGAAGATCAGGGCTTCTTGGGCGACGGCGGTACGGTCGGAGTCTGGTTCACCTCGTCGCCATACTTGATCAGCGTATCGCTCTTGAACTGTTTGTAGTCTTCGTACTTCACCGTCATCTTGATCCGTTGGCTCTGGCCAGTTTTGAAGTTCAACGTATCGTTGGCGATGGTGTAAGTCGGGAACCAGTATTTCCCGTCGATCTGTTCCCGATAGGTCTCGAATTTGGCGAATGCCTGGTCGGAGTGCTTAGACAGAATGCCGACGCCCCGGCCATAACTTTTCACTATCTGCAGATCGTGATCGTCCACCCACACCTGACCCTCGAAATATCGTTTGCCCTTCTCCATCGTTTTCGGCTTCACCGCAAATTGGTAGCAGTTGATCTCGTCCAGCTTTTCCTTGCCTACATAGCGGACATCGTATTTCGAGATGTCGCCCGCTGTCAGCACGAACGGTTGGACACTGCGCAAGTCCTGCTCGTCCTCGGGCGAAATCTGGATGTTTTGCAGCGTTGCCACCGGGGCCCGCACCACGTGTTCGCTTCGCTTGCCCTCGCCGGTAAAGATGATGTCCGAGACCATTTCCCAACGTCCACCGGGATTGCCGCCGGCGTCGAGTTCGATTACCCTGGCCGTCTGGCGATAGGTATAGTTCTCCCGCGCTTTCGCAAACTCCGTTTCCTTGGTCGAAAACTTCGTGATAATTTCCTGGATCTGGGCCGCACTGGGCTCGGGTTCCGAGGCGCAAAGACTGCCCGCCACCAGTCCGAGAGCAAGAAGAAATCGCATGAGAGCTCCTTTCACTTACCGACGCCGCTGTTTACCGTCGCGTTGCCGCTATTGCCCCAGCATCGCCTTGGCGATCACAACCCGCTGCATATTGCTGGTGCCTTCATAAATTCGCCCGATTTTCGCATCCCGATATAGCTTCTCCACCGGATAATCCTTGGTGAAGCCAACGCCGCCGAACACCTCTATCGCCTTCGATGCAACGTTCTCCGCCACCTGCGACGCGAAGAACTTCGCCATGGCGGCCTGCGTCACGAAAGGCAATCCGGCGTCTCGTAAACGCGCTGCGTTATACACCAGCAAGCGCGCCGCTTCCACCTCTACGCCCATCTGCGCCAGATCGAACTGCACGCCTTGAAACTCGCTGATCGTCTTGCCGAACTGTTTCCGCTCCTTGGCATAAGCCACGGCGTGATCCATCGCCCCACGGGCCAGGCCAAGCATCTGCGCGCCAATCGCGATGCGCCCTTCGTTCAACGTTTCGATGGCGATCTTGTAGCCTTTGCCCACTTCGCCCATCACGTTTTCCAGCGGCACTTGGCAATCGTCCAAAATCAATTCGCAGGTGGATGACGCGCGAATGCCCAGCTTGTCTTCTTTCTTGCCCACTTGAAAGCCGGGGAAATCGCGCTCCACCAAAAAGCACGTGATGCCCTTGTATCCGTCCTCCGGCTTGGCATTGGCGAAGACCAGGAACAAGCCAGCTTCAGCGGCGTTCGTGATCCACAACTTGCGCCCCGTAAGGCTGTACCGATCGCCCTGCAAAACCGCTTTCGTGGATAGCGCAAATGCGTCTGAGCCCGACCCCGCTTCCGACAGCGCATAGGAAGCCACCGTATCCTTCGCCAGCCGGGGCAAATAGCGGCGCTTCTGTTCGTTGTTCGCCCAGCGGATTACGGCATTATTCACCAGCGTATTTTGCACGTCGATGATCACTCCAGCCGAGGGGTCCACCGCCGCCATCTCTTCCACCGCCAAAATGGATTGGAAGAAGTGCCCACCCTGGCCGCCGTACTCTTCCGGGATGTCGATCGCCATCAGACCCAAATCGAAGAACTGCTTCAGGATGTCTTTGCGGAAGACGCCTTCTTCGTCCATCGCCCGGACGTGCGGGGCAACCTGTTCGCGGGCGAACTTGCGCACCACCGCTTGAAACATCCGTTCTTCTTCGCTTAATTGCGTCAGCGGCAGCGCCGTGCGATTCTCGGCATGGAGTAGGGCGGAAGGCTGGCTCATTCGGGTTCCTACAGACATTGTAGAATGAAACTCTTTAAGCAACTTGGGAGCAGCCACCACAATGACACTAAAGAATCTTGCATTAATCGCCGCCGTCTCGGCCATTGCCGCCTTGGATCAGACTGCCGCCTTCGGTCAGACTGCCGCCACCCCGGCCAAGACCGCGACCCCCGCCAAAACGGAAAAGGCGAAGACGCCCTCTACCATTGTCGACATCAACACCGCCACCGCCGATCAGTTGAAGGCCCTGCCCGGCATCACCGATGACATCGCCGCAGCCATCATCAAAGGTCGTCCCTATAAAGGACGCAATGAACTGCTGGACAAGAAAATCGTACCGGCCGACACGTACGAAAAGATCCGCCTGAAAATCAAGGCCCGCCAACCGAAGACCAAGTAAATGACGGATTGGAGCAAGACAGCGGAAGCGCGGGATGTCGAGCTTTCCGAAGAGGGCGCGCGCGTCCTCGAGAATCTGGAAATCGCGCTCCAACCACTGGTCGAGTCGCTCCAGATTGAGGTCGATCCGCTAAACCTGCTGGAGCTTCCTTGACGATTTTCGAAGCCGCCGCCGGTTTGCGGGCTGGCACGTATTCCTCGGTCGAGCTGACCCAGCAGTGCCTTGCCAAGATCGATCCCAACATCAACGCGTTCATTACGGTGTTGGATCAGCCGGCCCTGGCCGAAGCCGCCGCGCTCGACGCTGAACTCGCCGCCGGTATCGATCGCGGGCCGCTGCATGGCATCCCCATCGCCCATAAAGACCTCTTCTGCACGAAGGGCATCCGCACTACCTCGGGGTCGATGATTTTCTCGCATCACGTTCCCGATCATGACGCTACCGTAGTGGACAGGCTGCATCGCGCCGGTACGGTGCTGTTGGGCAAGACCGGCATGCACGAGCTTGCTTACGGCATCACGTCGAACAATCCACATTACGGCGCAGTGCGCAATCCGAACGACCTGGAACGGATCGCCGGCGGATCGAGCGGCGGTTCGGCTGCCGCTGTAGGGGCTGGCATGGCATTTGCCGCCATGGGGAGCGACACCGGCGGATCGATTCGCATCCCGGCCTCGTTTTGCGGGGTCGTCGGCTTGAAGCCGACTTACGGTAGAGTCAGCCGCTTCGGCGCACTGCCCCTGGCTTTTTCGCTCGATCATATTGGACCCCTCACGCGCTCTGTGAAAGATGCCGCGATCCTGCTCGGCCTCATCGCCGGCCATGATCCCAACGACGCCTTTTCTTCGCGCCGGGCAGTAGATGCCTATCTGCCGCCCGAAGATCCGAGCCTCAAAGGGCTTCGCGTCGGCTTTCCCGATAATTACTATTTACACAATGTGGATCCGGAAGTGGCCGACGCCGTCCGCGCCGCTTTCTACCGCGCTGAGTCGTTAGGAGCGCAAATTGTCCGCGTCCCAATTCCCGATATCGACGCCCTGAATTCCGTGGCCCGGGTCATCCTTCTGGTGGAGGCGGCTGCGGCACTGCGGCCCTACCATCACCGGCGTGAAGAATTCGGCGTCGACGTTCTGGCTCTGCTCGATCAGGGGCGGTTGATTTCCGGCATCGATTATGTCGACGCCCAACGGCTGCGTGGCGTGATGGCCCGCAAGTTCGCTTTGATCTGGCAACAGGTGGATTGCCTGATGACGCCGGCCACGCCAACCATCGCCCCCAAGATCGGCCAAACCACCATTCAGATTGGGACGGAATCGGCCGACGTGCGGCTGGCCACCACGCGCTTCATGCGGGGAATTAATGCTCTCGGCATTCCCGCGCTTTCCATCCCCTGTGGACATAGCCACGGACTTCCGATAGGATTGCAGATTCTTGGGCCGGCATTCAGCGAGGCAATCATCCTCCGCCTGGGTGCGGCATTGGAGGCTTACTAATGGATCGTCGAACTTTCTTGCAAACCGCGGCAATACTCGCGGGCGCGTCGCGCGTCGGCCGGGCCGCGAATGACAAAATTCAAATCGGCGTGCTGGGTACCGGAGCCCGGGCGCAGGAACTGATGCGCGCCCTGCTATTTCTGCCGGGCGTCGAAATTGTCGCCGTGGTGGATGCCTATAAGGGCAGGGTAGAGCGGGCCATCGAACGCACCGCCGGCCGGGCGAAGGCCTACAAGGACTATCGCGATATTCTGGCGAAAAAATCCATCGATGCGGTAATCGTAGCCACCCCCGATCACTGGCACAAACGCATGGCGGTGGAGGCCATGGAAGCCGGTAAAGATGTTTATTGCGAGAAGCCTCTGACCTATCGTTCGGCGGAAGGTGTAGAGATCATCGCCGCAGCCAAGGCGGGCGGGCGGATCGTGCAGGTGGGCAGCCAGGGCATGAGTTCTCCCATTCAACATAAGGCGAAGGAACTGATTCGCGACGGACGTCTCGGACAGATTACGATGATCCGCGCCGCCTACAATCGCAATACGGCATCCGGAGCTTGGATCTATCCCATTCCGCCCGATGCCTCGCCGTCGACGGTAAATTGGGAAATATTCCTCGGTAGCGCTCCCAAGCGGCCGTTCAGCCTGGAGCGATTCTTCCGCTGGCGCTGCTATGAGGATTATTCGGGCGGCATCGCCACCGATCTTTTCGTGCATCTTTGCACCACCATTCATTTCCTGATGGACGCCACGGTCCCCGCCCGCGCCGTCGCTTTAGGCGAGCTGTATCGCTGGAAAGAATCGCGCGACGTCCCCGATACGCTGAACGCCCTGCTCGAATACAAGGAAGGCTTCGCGGTGAACTTAAGCTCGACGTTCAACAATCAGACGTCGGCCGAAGGTAGCTTTCAAATACTGGGGACAAAGGGCAGCATTTCATTGGGAGACACGCTGACGTTCCAGGCCGAGCGCGCCCACGAAGATAATGGCTGGATTGTGGACAGCTGGCCCAAGGCCTTGGAAGACGCTTATTATCAGGATCCGAAGGTGCGGGTGGCGGAGATGCCCCAAGCTCGTCCTCCACGGGCCCTCGACGACGGGCAAACATTTCGCGAAGAAGGCGTGGATTCTACTGTCGCCCACATGGCCCACTTTCTCGATTCAATTCGTTCCCGCAAGTCCTATTGGGAAGATGCCAGCGCCGGTCATCACGCCGCGGCTTGTGCCCATATGGTAAACGCCTCGGCGAAAAATGGCCGGGCGGTGGAATGGAATTTCGAAAAAGACGATATCAGTTAGCGGCGTCTTCCGAAATAACTTGACAGCGGCAAATACCGATCGTATCCTATGCATAGGAAAACGAGGTATGAATGAACTTCAAAGGAACTCTTCCCACACTCATTCTGGAGGCGTTGGAGCACGAGCGGAACCACGGCTACCGCATCGCCCAAGGAATCAAAGAACGCTCCAAAGGCGTCTTGGATTTTAAGGAAGGCACTCTGTATCCCGCGCTCCACAAGTTGGAAAAGGAAGGTCTGGTGGAATCGGACGAGGAGGTGGAAAACGGCCGGCCTCGGCGTTACTACCGCATCACGCAATCCGGACGCGGGATGTTGGCTAAGGATCGCGCCGAATGGCGGCAACTCTCGCAAGCGGTTACGTTGATTCTAGGGGAGGCATAAATGACACCGACGTTGGAAACTTGGCTGAAGCAGGCAACTTCAAATTTATCGAAGGATTCGGTGGCTCGGGTGCGGACCGAAATCGAGGAACACTACGGTTCGGCAAGGGAAGCGGCAATCGGCGCCGGAGTGAACGAGAAGGAAGCTGACCGCTCAGCACTCAGCGCCCTGGGCGACCCAAAGGCAGCCAACTGTGCATATCGGGACGTCTTATTGACCTCTGCCGAAGCCCGTATGCTCCGCGAGGGAAAGGCCGAGGCCCGAATTTTTTGTTCCCGCCCGTGGCTGAAGTGGTCGATTTTAGCCATTCCCGCGGGGGCACTGTGCGCCGCCGTTTCGTTTTTCTATAGCGGTGACACAGCAGTTGCCCAGGTTCTGCTCGCCGGGGGCTTAGGCATAAGCGTTTTTTTGAGCGCGTTGTTCTTGCCGCTGTATACCCGGTCCCGGGCCCGAGTCTACCGCGCTGTGAAATGGTTGGCGCTGGTTGGAATGCTCGTTGTCGCCTTCTGGCCCGACACGCTTCGTTGGTCATGGCTACTGTTCGCTTGTCTATGGCCAGCGCTCAGTGCCGAATGGACGCGGATGTCGCTTCGGCGAAAGCTTCGTGTCGCTGAGTGGCCCAAGCACTTGTACTTGTAAGGACTAGAAGTCCTAGTACGAAAAATACTTAGTACCTACATTGCGATAAGCGATCTGCCGATGCACATAATAAGGCAAATTGTGAATCCGCTTTCCGTATTTGTTTGTGAATCCCAGCCCATTGTTGTCGAAGGGCTTAATAAGGTTCTTTCCCATTGCGAAGACATGTTCCTGGTAGGGTCCGCCGCAAATCCGACGGAAGCCCTGGCGGCGTTAAAGGGACTAAAACCGGACGTCCTCCTGATCGATCATGCGGTTGGGCCGAAAACTTCCTTTCAGTTCATAGCCGATGTTCGCAGTACTATAGGCGATTGCCAGGCCGTCCTGTGGGTGAACGAACTGGCGGAAGTGGAATGTTTTCGCGCCTTACAGCTCGGCGCCCGGGGAATCCTTAAGAAAACGCTTCCCATCGCCACCCTGATGGAGTGCCTGCGCGCCGTCGGTAATGGCAATATCTGGATTGAGAACTCAATTTCCCATCAAGTGGTGGGATTCCTGAATCGTAAGCAGTCGCCACGGCTGACAGCCCGGGAACGGGAGATCGTCAAATATATCTGCAAGGGTCTCCGCAATAAACAAATTGCCGAGGCGCTTTCGATTACTGCCGGTACCGTTAAGGTGCACCTGATGCACATTTTCGAGAAAACCGGGGCCAAGGATCGATTCGAATTGGCGGTACAGGGAAAGAAACTGCTAGGGCCGGATTTTGAAGCGGAAATATTGGGCCGCGCCGGCGACTAGCTTTTCTGCCAATCGCCGCGTCATCCTAAAGTTACCGTTCCCGCATGGCGAATTAAAGGGGTGCCCACCTCTTCCAAGTGGCGGTTAGAAACGCTGCTGGTTACTCCCCTCGGCCGGGCGCTGGTTCCCTCCCTGGCGGATTTCTTCGTGCTGGCTCTATTCGCCTGGATGTTCGCCATTGGGCCATATGGCTGGTCGGGATTGCTAGCCGATGCCGATATCGGGTGGCATATTCGCACCGGGGAATACGTCCTCAATCATCATTCGGTCCCCTATCGAGACTTATACTCGTTCTCCAAACCCGGCGCTTCCTGGTACGCCTGGGAATGGCTGTCCGATGTGATCTTCGCGCTGATTTTTCGCGCCCAGGGGCTGAAGGGCGTGGTCCTTTTTTCGGCTCTCGTGATCACTGCCTGGGCAGCCGTTCTACTTCGCCTGATGTTCTGGCGCGGCGCCAACATGGTGGCAGCGGTAACAGTCTGCCTGCTCTCAGTGGGCGCTTCGGCCGTTCACTTTTTGGCTCGTCCGCACATCTGGACTCTGTTGTTGTTCGTTATTTCCATATGGTTGCTAGAGTCCGACAGGCGCGGTGCGTCCGCTCGTCTTTGGATTTTGATTCCACTCACCGTAATTTGGACGAATTTACACGGAGGATTCCTAGTATTGATCTTGCTCGAAGGCCTACTAGTGGTCGGCACGGTTGCCGAAAACTGGTTGGATGGTGAAAATATCGGAAAAGGGGTGGGACGTTATGTGTTACTCCTATCGGGCTGCGCTGCTGCTTCTTTGGCCAACCCCTACGGGTTTGAACTGCATCGTCACATTCTGGAATACCTCCGCTCCGACTGGATCCGAACGGTGATCCAGGAATTTCAATCACCTAGCTTTCAAAACGAAAACATGCGGCAGTTTGAAGTTCTGCTGTTGGCGGGTATAGCAACGAGCGGCTTTCTGCTTAAGCGCCATACAATCACCGAGGCGCTGTGGATCCTCTGCTTCGCCCATCTGGCTTTGACGTCGGTGCGCCATGTAACGATGTTCGCCATTGTCGCGGGCCCGATTATTGCGCTCGAGGCCAGCAACTGGTGGGATTACTGGGTCTCCCGGGCGGGGAAAAACTCGCTGCCGGGGATCTTCAATTCCGTTGCCCGGGATATGCGGGGGGGGTTTGCCCGAAGTAGCGTCTGGCTCGGCTTGGGGGCACTCGCATTAATCTTTGTTGATGTGCCTTTTCAGTGGCCTAGGGACTTCCCAGAACAATTGTTTCCGATTACGATGGTAAGACGCCACGGCGAATTGGCGACGGCACGGGTACTAACCAGGGATCAATGGGCCGACTATCTGATCTTTGTGAACTATCCGCAACAGAGGGTTTTCTTTGATGGACGCAGCGATTTTTATGGTCCTGAAATCGGCGAACAATATCGCCGGGTTTCGCAAGGCTTTGCCGACTGGCGGGAAATACTGGAGCGGAATCGATTCAATGCCGTTCTCGCGCCGGTGGATTGGCCGCTCGTGTCGTTGTTGAAGCAGGACCCCGGGTGGAAGGTGATCGAGGACGATGGAAAGACCGTTCTGATGGTGCCTCGGGCGGCAGGAATAGGACTTTAGATTAAGTACGGTAAGGACTAACGTTCTACGTACAGTCACAAAATGGATACCCGACTCTAATGAAAACAACCGACACGGCCGAACACTATAGTGGAGTGCATAATGAAGATAGGGAAGCTTAATCCGCGAACTAAGGGTGTCTCCACACGATTCCCGTCCGCCCCGATCCCCATGGAATGGGTAGGTGGTGGAAGTTGGCGGCTTCCTTCGGGTAAGGCTCTGGCAGAGTTCGCCCTGCAAGCTGGCTTTTTGGCTCCTTTAATGTTCGGCACAGGCGGCTTCCCGAAGAACCGGCAAGGAAAACCACTTCCCGGTGAGCAGGAACTGGAAACAGGAATTTCCGACGGTATTCAGCGTCGCGGGCAAATCAGGGTTCGCGTAGGAAAATGAGCCCGCAGGTCGGGCTGACTCTCCTGGTAGGCATCGTGGCATCGATTGAAGACCTGGCGCGGCGGCGAATTTCAAACTGGATTCCCCTCGCCGCATTGGCCGGCGGAATCGCCTTGCAGACCTGGCAGAGCGGTTGGCGCGGGACGATGTGGGCGGTCTTAGGGGCGGCGACTGGATTTGCAGTGTTCTTCGTGCGCTACTGGCTTTTTAATATGGGCGGCGGAGACGTGAAGTTGATGGCGGGGTTCGGAGCGATTCTCGGGGTTCAAAAGATACTTTGGGCGACGTTGTGGTCCGCGGCTTTCGGCGGGCTATGGGCATTGGCTGTGATTGGCGTCCTGGCGGCTCGGAACCGCTTACTGCGCCGAACCAACGTGGCCCGGCCGGAAACGATACCGTATGCTCCGGCAATCGCTCTGGGCGTGTTAATTGCACTGGTTCCAGCCCAATAGTTAATGTCCGGAGCGAAGTTTGCCGAAGAGTACCTTACACGCATTACGCCGGGGGAAAGCCCGGTAAGGCTTCCAGGTTAGTAGAATGATTCCGGTTAGTGAGAAGTCAGGAGAGTTTTTATGGATCGCAGATTTTTGACGGTTCTGGGTGTCAGTCTGGTGTTCGCCCTTGTCGTATCCAGTATTTTCTATCAGATGACGGCCGCTAAAGGCAGCGGATCGAAACGATCCGAACCCTCCGATATGAAGGATATCGTTGTTGCCGCTAAGCCCATGGGCGTGGGGGTGACGGTCAAAAACACCGACGTGAGACTGGAAAAAAGAGCCACCGACAGCTTCCCGAAGAACGCTTTTTCTAAAATTGAGGATGTTGTCGATCGCCCTGTAATCAGCAATATTTTGCTCGATGAAGCTCTTCTCGATGGACGGTTGGCGGCTCGCGGTAGCGGCCTCGGGCTGGCCCCGATCATTCCGGTCGGAATGCGCGCGGTTTCCGTCCGAGTGAACGACGTGGCAAGCGTCGCGGGCTTCGTGCTGCCTGGCATGCGCGTCGATATTCTGGTAACCGGACGGCCTCCATCCTCCGATCAGGCGATGACTTCCACGGTCCTGCAAAACCTGCTTGTGCTATCGGTTGGTACGAATGTGCAGGCGGATGCCAAAGGCCAAGCCATCCAGGCGCCCAGCGTCACCTTGCTAGCCACTCCTGAGCAGGCCGAGCTTCTGACCCTGGCCAATAGTCAAGGTCAAGTGCAATTGGTATTACGAAACGGCGGCGACGCCGAGATTCAGAAGACATCGTCCAGCCAAACGAGCCAATTATTTGGTGGAACAAAGAAACTGGCTCAAACCGACCTTCCACCGCGGAAGGCGAGAGCCTCCGCGCCGCCTCCCATGGCGGTTGTTAAAGCACCACCACCCCCGCCTCCACCACCAGATCAAGTAATCGTGATTCGCGGCGATAAGAGAACTGTGGAGACAATGCCGAGTCGCCCGGAAGTCAGGTAATCAAACATGAATTCTTACTCGAAGTGGTTGACTCTAGTTGTGACATCCCTGTTGGCTGCCCCCCTGAGCCTTGTGGCTCAATCAGCCGCGGAGAACCTGAATCTCACCGTCGGTAAGAGCGTGGTGATCGATTATCCGACCGATGTCCGGCAAATCTCTACCAGTAATCCCGATGTGGTCGATGCGAATCCCGTTACAACCCGGGAAATCCTGCTCCACGGGAAGGGGATTGGTTCCGCGACCATGGTCGTCTGGAATAAGGCGGGACAGCGGACTTTCTATAACGTTACCGTCGATTTGAACCTTGAACCGCTGCGCCGGCTTCTCAAAGAAACCTTCCCTAAGGAAGATGTCCATATTCAGTCTTCGCGGGAATCGATTTCCATAACCGGCAGAGTGACAAGTAAGGAAGCGGGAGACCGGATCTCGGCGCTAGCCACTCCTTTCGCTAAGACCGTGGTCAACAATTTACAGATTGTGCAGCTTGTCGATAAGCAGATTATCCTCCGCGTGAAATTCGCCCAACTGGATCGCAATCGGACGCAACAACTGGGCGTCAATATTGTATCTACAGGGGCAACTGGCACAACCGGCTCGATCAGTACGCAACAGTTTGGTCCGCCTTCGGTTTCGAGCATTAACAATACTGGAACTACCAACTTCACGGTGTCCGACGCGCTGAATATCTTCGCCTTCCGGCCGGACCTAAACCTGGGTGCCTTTATTAAGGCGCTGCAGTCGGAATCAGTCCTGCAGATCCTCGCCGAGCCCAACCTTGTCACCTCCAACGGCAAGGAAGCAAGCTTCCTTGTCGGTGGCGAATTCCCCGTTCCCGTCGTTCAGGGCGGCTCGAATGCCGGCGCGGTTACAATCCAGTTCCGGGAATTCGGAATCAAGCTCATCTTTAATCCGCAAATTACCGAGAACAAGACGATCAAGATGTATCTCAAGCAGGAAGTTTCGACGATCGATCTGAATAACGCCGTGGTCTTTAACGGGTTTACGATCCCCGCTCTGGCCACCCGTAAAGCGGAAACGAACATCGAGCTCGTGGAAGGGCAAAGCTTTATCGTCGCGGGCTTGATCGACAATCGCGAGACGGAATCCTATTCGAAGATTCCCGGCTTGGGAGATCTGCCAATCTTAGGAGCGCTGTTCCGCAGCAAGAACGAAACCAAGACGCGGACCGAGCTGGTGATGATGGTGACGCCGGAAATCGCCACAGCCCTGAATCCGGGCGACCCGAAGCCGCTGCCGTATTACCCGCACGACTTCCTGGTGCCGATTCTGCCTCCTAAGAATGCCACGACGTCGCAGCAACAAATGGACAAGAAGGCGCACGTGTCCATGAATCCACTGAAGTGGGGCAGAAAGACGAATTAGTAATTGGCTTCGTTTGGTAATTGACCGCTACTGGCAGCTGTATGGATTACACTACTCGAGACGCTGAAATGTCGGCACTCCTCATCTCCCCTAACCGGGAGCTGGCGAGGGATTTCTCGCTGACACTTCCGCACAGCCGCGCCTTTCAGATTCTAGCCGATCTGAAAAGCTACCCCACGCAGCAAGCCCTGGATGTGAAGATCCGCCAATTACGTCCCGAAGTGATCCTGCTGGATCTCATGACGGACCTCGACACCGCCACCGAGCTCATCAAATTTACGACGCGGCAGGATCCGCCGATTCACGTCGTCGGTCTGCACTTGCTGAACGACACCGAATCGATCCTCCGCAGCCTGCGAATGGGGGCGGCGGAATTCCTCCATGCTCCGTTCGATGTCACCACGCAACAGGAAGCGGTGGCACGCCTAATTAGGCTCCGGAAGCCCGAGGCTCCGCCGGAAGAGGTCGCGACAGGACGTGTCTTGTCCTTTGCCAGCACAAAGCCCGGTTCCGGTGCTTCTACTCTCGCGACCCAGGCGGCATTCGCCCTCAAAAAACTTACCGGAAAAAAGGTACTGCTGGTCGATTGCGATCTGATGGGCGGCACCATCGGCTTCTACCTCAAGCTGAGCCATAGCTATTCGTTACTGGAGGCGCTCCAACACGCCGATCATCTGGACCCGGCATTATGGATTTCGCTGACCGTCAGCTGCGGTGGAGTGGATATTCTTCCCGCGCCCGCCGTCCCTTATACCGAGACAATCGAATCGGCGCAGCTCCATGTGGTCGTCAATTACGCCCGCATGCTCTATGACTGGGTGATCCTCGATCTTCCTTCGGTTTTTCAACGGATCAGTCTGATGGCGGTTTCCGAATCCGATCAGGCGTTCCTGGTCTCCACTTCGGAATTGCCGAGTCTTCATCTGGCCCGCAAAGCCGTGGTGATGCTGGAGCAGTTAGGCTTTCCCAAGGAACGTTTTCACATGATCGTCAACCGCATGAACAAGCGCGACGATATCAGCACGGGCGACATGGAAAAGCTGTTCAAATGTAAAATTCACGCCAGTCTTCCGAACGATTATTTCTCCCTTCACCGGGTGGTGACATTAGGCCAGCCACTCAGTGGGGAAGGCGATCTGGGTAAAGCGATTGAGAATCTCGCCGGCGGTTTGGCGGGCCTTAATAGGGGTACGAAAAAGTCAGGAACCGGACTGCAGGATATAAAACCGGCGTATTCGCCTTCGTAATAAACTATGTTTCCTACTATTGATCAAAAGTCGACGCAGCTGACCTGGGAGCAACGACTGCTCAAAAATTCCGGCCGTCCGAAGGGAATGCTAAAGCCGGAATATCAGGAGCTGAAGTTTACTCTGCACCGCAAATTGGTAGATAAAATCAATTTGGAGGCGCTGGCCAGCATCGACAACCAGCGCGTCCGGGCCGAGGTGCGCCAAGCTCTAATCTCGCTCGTGGACAATGAGCCTACGCTGTTAAGCGCTCTGGAAAAGCAGCAGATCAGCGATGAAGTGCTCGACGAAGTGTTCGGTTTAGGACCGCTCGAACCGCTGCTGCAGGATCCGACCATATCCGATATTTTGGTCAATACCCATAAACAGGTTTATGTTGAGCGCAAGGGTTTGCTCGAATTAACCAACGTCACCTTCCGCGATTCGCAGCATCTTTTACGAATTATCGACAAAATCGTATCGCAGGTCGGCCGGCGCGTGGATGAATCGACGCCGATGGTGGATGCCCGCCTGAGCGATGGTTCGCGCGTCAACGCAATCATTCCGCCGCTGGCGGTGGACGGTCCGCTACTCTCCATTCGTCGTTTTAGCACCGATAAGCTGATGCCGAAGGATCTGGTGGAACGCAAGGCGATGACACCGGGAATGATGGAGCTGCTCGAGGCCGCCGTTAAGGCCAAGATGAACATCATCATCGCCGGCGGAACGGGTTCCGGTAAGACGACGCTCCTCAATGCGTTATCTTCCTTCATCAATTCCAAGGAGCGCATTGTCACAATCGAAGACGCCGCCGAATTGCAATTAAAACAAGCGCACGTGGCGCGGCTTGAAACCAGGCCGGCGAATCTCGAAGGCAATGGCGCGGTCCGGCAGCGCGAGTTGCTGGTTAACAGTTTGCGTATGCGTCCCGATCGGATTGTGGTCGGAGAAGTCCGCGGTGAAGAAGCGCTCGACATGTTGCAGGCGATGAATACGGGCCACGATGGATCTTTGACGACAGTCCACGCCAACAGCCCTCGCGACGCTGTTGCCCGGCTGGAAGTCATGGTGTCCCTAGCGAACGCCAACATGCAGTTGACTTCTATTCGCCAGCAGATTGCCAGTGCCGTTCACGTGCTAGTGCAAGCGTCGCGTTTAAGCGATGGTTCGCGCCGCGTGGTCGCTCTTACGGAAGTAACCGGCATGGAAGGCGAAGTGGTTACACTGCAGGATATTTTCGTGTTCGAAAAACGCGGCCTGAACCCCGATGGGCAAGTGGTAGGCCGGTTCGCGGCTACCGGTATTCGACCGAAATTTTACGAGAAGCTGTTGGCGGCAGGTATTCGCTTGCGGCCGGATTTATTCGACGAAGTCTTAGAGGTCTGAGGAATTATGGGTACCTTTCTTTTTTCCGTAATCGCTATCTGGGCGGTTTGCATGGTCATCTGGTGGGCAGTGTCGCGCGCCGCCCGCAGCAAAGATGTCGACCGGATCAAGAGCCGCGTGGTTGGTACGAACACCGAAGCCAAATCTAAGTCAACCGGGGTGTCGCCCGCGCTCTTCCAGGGTGAGAGTCAGACTGGCGCTTTGACCCAGCGGATGTTGAAGACCAGTTCCATTCTGCCGAAATTTCAGGAGTTGCTCGATCAGGCGGGGTTGAAATGGGAACCTGTCCGCTTTGCTTGGGGAATCGCCGGAATGTTTCTAGCGGGCTTTGCCGTCGGCTGGTTTTTCCTACCGCCCGCCGTCCATCTGTTGGGCTCGTTCTTGTTGGGCATACTTGGAGCGGTCCTCCCTTATCTCTATGTTCGCCGGGCCAAAAAACTTCGCTTGCGGCGATTTGAAGAACTTTTCCCCGATAGCCTGGAATTCGTTTCTCGATCGATGCGGGCGGGCCATGCTTTCTCGGTATCGCTGGAGATGATCCACCGCGAGTTTCAAGAGCCGCTGGCGGGAGAATTCCGCCGCACCTTCGATGAGCATAATCTTGGGCTGCCCCTGGATTTCGCTCTACAGAAGTTAGCCAAGCGCGTCCCTTCGCTCGATGTCCACTTCTTTGTTTCAGCCGTACTGCTTCAGAAACGTACCGGCGGAAATCTGGCTGAGATCCTAGACAAACTGGCCTACGTCATCCGCGAACGATTTAAGCTCCGGGGCAAAATTCGTTCCATCAGCGCCCACGGAAAGATGACAGCTACCGCTCTTTCCTGCATTCCGCTGGCAGTTGCGGTTTTGATGTTTTTCGTGAATCCCGATTATGTGCGTTTTTTCTTTACCGACGATGTGGGCGTGTGGATGCTAGCCGGCGCAGTCGCCCTGCAGGTTACGGGTTATTTGATCATGAAGAAGATTGTCAACATCGAGGTCTAGACCATGATTTTTCTGAGCGGATTCATCTTCATTTTGATTGTGCTCGGCGGGTCGCTGCTGGGTATGCGGGTCTGGGTCCGTCCGAAGGAAGCTTTAGAGCGCGTCACGGCTGGAACCGTCGAGACCGGCGAGGAAATGCCGTCTCACCCCAGCCTCGTTTTTCACGAAGTGATGAAGAAGTTGGGAACGGTAATCCCCGCTTCGCCGAAAGATGTAAATGTCATGAAGCGCCGGCTGATTCGCGCCGGTCTGCGAGACCCAAAGTCGATTCAGACGCTGTACGCCGCAAAGTTAATTCTGGTCGTGTTACTGCCGGTCTTGACCTTGATATTGCTGGCCAATGTGGGAACCGATCCGAGCAATAAATTGATCGCCGTGTTGGCCATGGGCGCGATCGGCTTTTTCGGACCAAACGAATATATTAATCTGCTCGCCAAGCGCCGGCAGAAGGAAATCAGCCGGGGATTGCCCAATGCGCTGGATCTCCTGGTGGTCTGCGTCGAATCCGGGCTCGGACTCGATCAGGCCATTCTTCAGGTATCGAAAGAATTGGATAAGGCCCACCCCGACATTAGCGAAGAATTCGCGCTGGTGAATCTGGAGTTGAAAGCCGGTAAGCGGCGCATGGAAGCGCTTCGAAATCTAGCCGATCGCACGGCTTCGGAAGATTTGAAGAAACTTGTCGCGGTGTTGATCCAGGCTGATCGGTTTGGAACCGGAATCGCTCAGAGCCTGCGGGCACATGCCGATTACATGCGCGTCCAGGCCCGCCAGATCGCCGAGGAAAAAGCGGCAAAGTTGGGCGTTAAGCTGATCTTCCCCATCTTCTTTTGTATTATGCCGTCGCTATTTGTTGTGACGGTCGGCCCAGTGGTTATGAAAATCATCCGGGAATTGATCCCGATGATGCAGAACATCTAAGTTTGGATCGAAGACTGAAAACGGAGGAAAGGAGACAAACATGGACGCTGGAATGGTGCGAATTGTCTGTGCGGTACTCGCGGTGGTTTTGCTTGGCGTGATTGTGATGCGACGCAAAAAGACCCCGGAATGATCGCCTAATTAAAAATCAGGAAGCGCCGTTTCGCCTGATCCGGCGCTTTTCAACTCTGCGGTTTGGCGCATTAGAGAATTGTGTGTTCTTTGGAGTAGTATTTTATGCCACGACGATTTATCTGGTTAACTATCGCACTAAGCGCACTTCTGACAGCTAGCACCGCCTTCGGGGCATCATTCGGGAAAGTAGTCCCCATTGGAGGGCAGGCCTCGGATCTCGCCTTGGATGAGGCCAGAGGAGTTCTGTATATCGCCAACTTCACCGCCAATCGCGTGGATGTGATGCAACTGGCGAACGGAACGATACAGACTTCCATTAACGTGGCTTCCCAGCCCAGTTCGCTGGCGCTTTCGCCGGACGGACACTACCTGGTGGTGGCCCATTATGGAAACTTCGCGGCACCGGCTACAGCTGCGAATGCTCTTACGGTAATCGATTTGAATAGCACCGGGAAGCAGACCTTCGCCCTTGGTAATCCACCGCTTGGTGTCGCTTTTGGACTCGATAATAAGGCCCTGGTCGTCACGTCGATGGAATTCATTCTCTTCGATCCAGCCTTGGGAACGACGCAGGTCCTGAATACCATCGCCGGTGTGACGGCGAAGACGCTGCCCCAGCCGCCAGCCAATTTCCCGACACAGATTACGGCCGCCTCGGTGAATGTATCCGGAGACAGTTTGAAGATTTACGGACTCACCGACACAATCGGGTTCTCCTATGATGTCACTTCGAAGGCGATCCAATCCTTTTTCTATACTTCCGCGCCGCCCCTAGGGCCGCGTGTGGTCAGCGTAAATCAGGATGGGTCCTTGTGGTTAGCTGGATGGCAGGAACTGGACGCGCAGTTCCGCTTCGTAAATAATTTCCCCGGTGCCACCGGCGCCCTCAATATCGGTAGTTCCGTGTTCGATAACGCCCGTGGCTTTATTTATGCGCAGATACCGGATTCCACGGCACCAGTAGGAACTCCTCCCACACTTCTGGTCGCCGACGCCGACAATCTGAACATTCGCCAGCGCCTGCTGTTGCCTGAAAACCTTGCCGGCAAGAGTGTCATATCAAGCGATGGCAGCGTAGTCTATGCCGTATCCGATAGTGGCGTCGTCATTTTACCTGTCGGATCGTTGAACCAGGCTCCACAGGTTGGCGCCACGCAGCAGTCGCTCCTTTTCCGGGGCGGCTTTTGTAACACCCAGGTGTCTTCGCAACAGTTGACCATCGCGAATCCTGGCGGGGGCAACGTTCCGTTCAGCATCACGAGCGATACTCCGGGCGTGACAGTAACGCCATCTTCGGGTACTACTCCCGCCGTAGTCACGGTGAATGTCACTCCAAGACTTTTCCTGAATGTGGCCGGAACGACAACCGCCACGCTCACCATCAATGCGCCCGGTGCGGTCAATATTCCGCGAACCGTGAAAGTGCTGATCAATAACAGCCAGCCCGATCAACGCGGCACTCAGGTCAACGTACCGGGAACGTTGGTCGATATTCTGCCCGATCCGTCTCGCGACCGCTTCTATATTATTCGTCAGGACACCAATCAGGTGTTAGTCTTCGACGGTTCTTCCTTCACGCAAATCGCTACTCTGCGCACGGGCAATACCCCGACCCAGCTGGCGATTACGTTTGATCGCCGCTTCCTGTTGGTAGGTCACGACAACTCGCAGCAGATTTTCGTTTTCGATCTGGAAACTCTGCAGCCGACGACGCCGATCACGATGCCTCCGGGGCATTATCCGCGCTCGGTAGCCGCTTCGGCAAAAGCGATTCTTGCCGCGGTTCGCTCGGCATCCGGTCCGAACACGATTGATACAGTGGACTTGATCACGCGCACAGCCTCTACCTTGCCGTCGCTGGGTGTCTTTACCAACACCATCAGCGCCAGTACGGTTCTGGTTGCGTCCCCGAACGGCGGTTCTATCCTCGCTGTAGAATCCGATGGAAACGTGCTTTTGTATGACGCCACCGTCGATAGCTTTACCGCTTCCCGAAAAGACTTTACGGCGCTCGGCGGCGCCTACGCGGCTTCGAGCTTCCACCAATACGTCGCCGGAAGCAATCTGTTAAATTCCTCCCTTGTGCCGATCGCTAAACTGGAAACAGCCTCGGGCTTGCCGTCGGGATTTTCGTTTGTCGATCAGGTAGGCTATCGCACTACCGCCGCCAGCGGAACCAGCGCTGGAGTGATTGAACGGGTCGACCTTGTTTCCGGAACGGGAATCCGCGCCACTCGCTTGAGCGAAGCCCCGCTGCTGGGAAGCGTGGCGTTTCCTTTTACTCGGACTTTGGCTCCGCTATATAGCCGAAATAACTTCGTCGTATTGACCGTCTCGGGATTCACCGTTCTCCCCTGGAATTACGATTCGTCGGTTGCCGCTCCAATGATTGCCCGGGTAGTCAATGCCGCCGATTTCGGCCCCAATATCGCACCCGGCGGACTGATCACCATCTTCGGTACGCAGCTCAGTCCTGTAAACCTCGCCACAAACGAGATTCCGCTGCCAACGGCGTTGGGCGATAGCTGCCTGACGGTCAACGGCGCTCCGGTGCCGATCATCTTCGTCTCTCCGACGCAGATCAACGCTCAATTGCCATTCCAAACTGCCGGACAGACGCAACTGGTTCTTCACACTCCGGGCGGCGTCAGCGACACTTTCAACCTGACAATCCTTCCCGGCGCACCGGCCGTATTCAGCGTGCCAAACGGGTCCGCCTTGCCAGTGCCCACGGTCGTTCGCAACAGTAACAACATCATCGCCACGGAATCCAACCCGATTCACCGTAACGATGTCCTGATAATCTATCTCACCGGTCTGGGAGACACGAATCCGGCGGGTCAAACCGGCTTGCCCTCGCCTTCCAGCCCACTAGCGATCGCTATCAACCAGCCCACAGTCAGTCTTGGCGGCGTTTCGCTCCCGGTACTTTTTGCCGGTCTTACGCCGGGCCAGGTAGGGTTGTATCAAATCAACGTGAAAGTACCCAACAACGTTCCGCAGGGGTTGTCGGTCCCGCTGGTTATCAGTCAGGGATCCGGCACTACGACGATCTCCGTGCGGGTTGTAGACTAAATACTTGGTAACTATAATGAGACTCGGAAAATTGATTGCTTTTTCGCTAATGGCGGCTAGTATTCCGGCCGCCATGGCCCAGAAGTGGGAGTTCGGTGGCGGCGTCGGGGCCGGTTTTTACACCTCCCAAGACGTCACCGTCGCCGGTTTGAAGGGAGCCGCGAAGTTCGACAACGGCATCGCCGTCAGCGCCTGGCTCGATAACAATACCAAAGGCCTGTTCGGCGGCGAGCTGCGCTACGATTATCAGGGTGGCGACCAACATCTTTCTTCCGGCGGCGCTAGCGTAGGCTTCGGTGCCCAGACGCATGCCGTCCATTATGATTTCCTACTCCATGCAACGCCCAACGGCTCGGTAATTCGTCCGTTTGTTGCTTTCGGCGGGGGCATTAAAGTCTATCGCGGCACCGGGACCGAAGTTGCGTTTCAGCCGCTTGGCAACATCGCACTCCTTTCTAAAACACAGGACCTGGAAGGCATGCTCAGCGTCGGGGCCGGCGTGAAGATCAAGATCGCTCCGGGCTTAAACCTGAGGGTGGAAATTCATGATTATTTGACTCCCTTCCCATCGAAAGTAATTGTGCCGGCATCGGGCGGCAAGGTGGGCGGTTGGCTGCAAGACTTCGTTCCCATGGCCGGTCTTAGCTTCGCTTTCTAAGCGTTTTGATTTATGCTCCAATAAGGCAGCGGACTCCCTCGGGTTCGGTCCGCTGCCTTACGCGCATTTCAACTATGACAGTCCCAGCCACAGTTTTCCTTCTTCTTGTCCCTTTCTTCCTGGCAGCACAAACAGATCCTTTAAAAACCGCCATTGCCAACGCCCAAGGCAACTATGTTGGCAGCACAGTATGCAAGACCTGCCATCCCGACATTACATCCAATTTCTATAGGAACCCTCACTACATCAGCGTCGCTTCGGGAAAAGAGCCGCTCGAGAAAACCGGATGCGAAAGCTGTCATGGCCCGGCGAAAGCCCACATCGAAGCCAAGGGCGGGAAAGCTACCATCGTCGCTTTCTCCCAACTCGGGCCAAAGCAGATTCTTGAAAACTGTCTTCGTTGTCACTCGCAGACGTTGACCCGGGCAAATATTCGCCGCTCGGCGCACTCCTTAAACGATGTCGTCTGTACCAACTGTCACTCCGTTCACAAATCGCCGGTAGCCAAATTTCTGCTCGCCAAACGGCAAACCGATCTTTGTTATAGCTGTCATGTCAACGTCCGCGCGCAGTTCTCCATGCCGTTCAAACATCGGGTGAACGAAGGCGTCGTCAACTGCACCGATTGCCACAATCCACACGGGACGCCCGCGCCCACATGGCGTATGGCATCGCGCCCGCGCATGGTCGATCAGGCCTTGGCCAATGAGGAAGCTTGTCTGAAATGTCATACCGACAAGCGAGGTCCGTTCGTGTTTGAACACGCCGCGGTGCGTGTCGATGGCTGCGAGAGCTGTCATAGTCCACACGGATCGACGAATGCCCGTCTCCTGAAACGTCCCGTGGTTTTTACCGTCTGTTTGGAGTGCCATAATGGCGCGGAAGGTTTTGGGCGCAGAGCTGGCGGAATTCCTACACAAACACCGAGTCACAATATGGCCGATCCGCGTTATCAGAATTGCACCACGTGCCACGTGCGAATCCACGGCTCTAATGCCGACCAATTCTTTCTGCGATGAGAACCTCCATGCAGCAGTTCCTGATCCTCGCGAGTCTACTCCTCCCGCCAATCATCGCGCTCGCGCAGGAAACCGTAGCCCCCACTCCACTAGCGGTCGGCAATCGCCGCGGCGAAGATGTTCAGGGCTACAACGTCGTTTACAATTTTGAGACCGGATATCGTTTTCTCAGCGCCGGCGGCGACGTGGACAAATATCGCAGCGACGTTAATTACGGCAACGGGATCCGCCTGCTTTCCAGCTATCTTGTCGTGCACTCCAAGCAGGGTCACGGTGGGCTGTTCGATGAAATCGTATTGACGACGCAGGGCCTGGGGAACGATCCCTATGAATCGGCGACGCTGCGGGTCCGAAAAAATCGAGTCTATCGCTATGACATGAGTTGGCGTTCCAATCAATACTTCAATCCCGCGCTGACCATCGCCAATGGCGAGCATTTCCAAAACACCGAGCATCGCTTCCAGGATCATGACTTCACTTTGTTCCCGCAATCGAACCTCAAATTTTTCCTCGGATACTCGCGCGATGTCGAGACCGGCCCTGCCTTGAACACCATCCAGTTGTTCGATTCCCGCGGGAATGAATTTCCGTTGTTTGAAAACGTGCGCTGGATGCATAACGAATATCGCCTGGGCGGCGAGTTTGTGCTGTTCGGTTTTCGGGTGAACGCACTGCACGGGTGGGACGATTTCAAGGACGATACGGTGGATCATTCCAATGGCTTGAACCCTGGAGACAATCCCGCCAGTCCAGTAACGCTCACCGCGTTTCAGCGCAATCAGCCATATCACGGCACCAGCCCATACTGGCGTGTCGGCCTGTTTCGCGAAGGGCCCAAATGGTATGCCGTCAATGGACGCTTCACTTACACCGCAGGGCGCCGGGCTTTCGTGCAGGATGAAAGCGCCCTCGGCACATCGCGCTTCGGCGCTCCGTTTAATCGGCAGATTCTTACTTATGGCGACGCCGACCGCCCGGTCGCCACGGGAAATCTAACAGTGAGTTTCTTCCCTTGGACGAACGTGACGTTAACAAACCACACGTCGGTTTACAACCAACGAATTGATGGAAATTCGTTCTTCACCCAAGTGGACAATTCCACCCTCGCTTTCCAGACTCTTAATTTCCAGTACCTCGGCATTCGCACTGTTGCTAATTCCACCGATCTGGACGTCCGGCCGTTTCGCTGGCTGGCGTTCTACACTGGCTATACTTATTCCAACCGCCGGATCAAATCGATTGAACAGTTCGCGACGCCGAACCAACCGGATTCTACCTCGGCCCTGACTGGTGATCAAACCAGCCAGCTTCATGAGGGCGTGGTGGGGATTCGAATCAAGCCGATTCCAGCGCTCACTATTAATCTGGAAACCCAAATTGGCCGGACCGATCAGCCTTTTTATCCCACCAGCGACAAGAATTATCACACCCTGGGAGGGCGTGTTATTTACAAGCGCAAAAACCTGACCTTGATGGCATTGGCGCGGTCGAACTATAACAACAATTCGAATTCCTTGACCGCTTACAGTTCCAAGTCGCGGACTTACTCAGCCGATGGCACATGGACACCCAAGGACTGGTTTTCCCTTGACGCCGGTTATTCCAAGCTGCATCTGAATACAGTAGGCGGCATCGCTTACTTCGCCAATGGCGATTTCGTTACCGGCGATCAATCGTATTACTTCAGCAACATTCATTCCGTCCACGCAGGTGTCCGGTTCGCCTTTCTCAAGCGCGCCGATCTATATCTTGGCTTGAACCGCATTCAAGATACGGGCGACGGCCGGGCCACTCCGTTCGGTAACAGTATCGGATCGGTGCTCCCCGGTTTTCAAGCCGCGCAGACCTTCCCCCTTACCTTTCAATCGCCATTGGCCCGCCTCTCATTGAAGCTGACAGAAAAAGTTCGCTGGAACTTCGGTTACCAGTATTATGGGTATCGGGAACAATTCTATTTTCAACAGAACTACCGGGCGAACACCGGTTACACTAGCGTGTTGTGGACATTCTAAAGTACGGAGAGCCGCATGGATTTTCTATCTACACCGACTAAGTTCAGTACAGGACTTCTTGCCGCATTCGCCGTTTTTGTAATTGTTTCGCTGGCGAAAAGGAAAGTCGATACCAACCTGCCGCTGGTGTTCTACTTCATCCTGATGGTTTATGTCTCTTTCGCCGGTGAGACTTTGAATCCTTACCTGATCTTCACGGGCCTCGTTTTCGCGCTGCTCCTGCGCTTTGAGTTTCTGAATGAATTCTTTTTTCGAGCAGTTACATACATGGAGATAATAGCCATTTGTCTGATCGTCTGGAATTGCTTTGGCGTCATGTTTGGATCGGGCTCAACTTTCTGGTATTGACGGAAGACTGCGATATAATCCTGCTTCCTGGGAGAGACTGATGGCTGACGGACGGCGGGAATTCTTAAAAGGGATGATGGCGGCATCGGGCTTAGCGGCCGGGGTGCCGGCGGCGCAGGGGCAGCAGCGCGGCGACACTCCATTCTTGCCAACCTACGCCCGGGCGCAGACGTATCGATCGTTGAAGCAATCGAGCTTCGATCGATCCGGCGGCAATCATGATTATTGGTCGATCAAGTCGGGAGAGACGCTGGAAGTTTTCAAAGCCGACGGCCCGGGTGTGATCACGCATATCTGGTTCACGATCGCCGCGCGGGGAAGAAATCATTTGAAGGAACTTGTCCTTCGCGGATACTGGGACGGCGGCGCGAAGCCGAGTGTTGAAGTACCCATCGGTGATTTTTTTGGCTTGAATCTGGGCGGTTATCACATTTACGAATCGGAATACCTGGCCTGTTCACCCGGCAAGTCGCTAAACTGCTACTTCGCCATGCCCTATCGCAAGTCGGCGCGCTTCACTGTGACGAACGATGGTAAGGCTGACGTCGGCTCTTTCTATTCCAATATCGATTACCAAGCCGTTGCGTCGCTACCATCCGATGCACTGTACTTCCATGCGCAATACCGGCAATCGGCCCCGGCTGTGCCATCCACGGGTGAGAGCGCAAAGCTGAATCTCGACGGAGCGAAGAACCATGTTTATGCCGAAGCCCGCGGCCGTGGTCATCTAATGGGCGTGACGCTCGGCGTGTTACAAAATGCCGAAGGTTGGTGGGGCGAAGGCGATGAGATGATCTTCGTCGATGACGAAACGAAGCCGCTGATCGTCGGCACGGGCTCAGAAGATTATTTCCTGGGCAGTTGGAATTTTGGAGCGCTCGATGGGGTTCCTCCCTTTGCCCATCGGATGTACGGCGCCCATATGATCGCCGCCGCTGAAAAGGTTGGGGGCATGTACTGCTGCTATCGCTGGCATGGCGATAATCCTGTAACGTTCACGCGCTATTTGAAACACACCATGGAGCATGGACACGCCAACGATCGCGGTGATAATTTCTATTCCGTGGGCTATTGGTATCAAGTCGAGCCGTACACCGATTTTCCCGCGCTACCGACGGTAGACGCGCGCATTCCCCGTGTGAGGACCGCCTGAAAGGTGAAGATGAATCGATTGCGATGGGTTGTTATCCTGCTGGCCCCGCTAGCTGCCGTAGCCGCCGACGACTATACGCACTGGACCGCGAAGGACTTCAAAGATTTCCGCAAGACACTGGCGCCGAAAATTAATGAGAAGAAGGTCGCGAGCCAACAGCTCGCCGATTACGGCAACCACGTGGCGATGGTCGCGCATCGCGAAGGATCGGGAGACGCCGAACAGCACGCGACGATGGTCGATCTCTTCGTTATCGAAATTGGCGAAGCCAAGCTGATTCTTGGAGGGACCATCGTAGATGCGAAAACAATATCGCTGGGCGAGCGGCGGGGCGCCACCATTAAAGGCGGCAAGACCGAGGATCTGGCGGTCGGCGACATCGTGCGGATTCCCGCCGGAATGCCTCACCAGTTGATTGTTGCGCCGGGCAAGCAAGTGACTTACTTTACGTTAAAGGTGAAGCAGTAAGCCTTATCCATTCTTCGACGCGCTGACGCAGCTCACTGAGGGAGACGTTAAGATCACCGATGACGGCGACCGAGTCGGCACCGGCGGCTAAAACTGCCGTTGCGTTAGCCCGGTTAATTCCACCGATAGCGACCAGCGGGCGCGGCGTGAGCAAGCGAAGACGGCGAAGTTCTTCTAGGCCGACAACCGGGTCAGGATTGAGTTTTGAGCCCGTGGCGAAAATCGGACCAAGCGCCAGATAGTCGACCGGTTCCATGGCTGCCGCGACAAGTTCGGTCTCATTGTGTGTGGATAAGCCCACCAGGCGATCATCGCCAAGAATTCGCCTTGCATCGGCCGGCGGAAGGTCTTCCTGGCCCACGTGGAGAGCGGAGGTCAGTAAAAGAGCGATGTCGGCTCGGTCATTGATGACGAATTGCGTGCCCGATTCGGCGCACAATTGGCTGACTTCTCGGATGTTTTCGAATACGGGGCGGGTGAAATATCCCTTGTGCCGAAGTTGCAGGATTTTCGCGCCGCCATCGAGAATCGCCTGCGCCGCCGCTACAATTTCGGCGAACGCGCCGGTATCCAGGATCGGGTAAAAGCGAGGGAGAGTCAGTCTTTAAGTATACTAATGGGGGTCAAAGACCGAAACGGGGGTAGAGGTGTCTGACACCTCGTAGTTCACCTCTGGTTCGCGAATCCCATCTCCGGCAGCTCCTCGGAATTTACCATGCAGTCACCCAATCGAAAAGGTAATGTAATTTTCACTCGCTATTATCTTTTACTAAGACCGATCCGTTCTCAGGAGCATTTCCGTGAAATTCAGCCGACCGATTCAGTTGTTGTCGATACTCGTGTGCTTTATTCCCGCCGCATTGCTGGCGCAATCGGAGTCCGGTCGGGCGGCGATTGAAGGCAATATTCTCGACTCCGCTGGCCAAGCCATGGCAAGCGCAAGCATCAAGGCTCGCGAAACCCAAACCGGGCTCGTGCGCACGGCTAGCACGAATCGTGAAGGCCAATTTCGCCTGGGTGCTCTGCCCGTTGGTATCTATCGCATTGAGGCTTCGGCTGCCGGCTTCGGAACTGCCGTCGTGGAGGATCTGCCGCTAGTGGTGGGTGAAACAAAGAGTGTCAACCTCACTCTACAGGTAGCGGCTTTGAATGCCGAGGTTACGGTAATTGCGGAAACGCAGATCGTCAACCTCACAGACGCGTCCAACAGCATCAACATCAACGCAAGGGCTATCCAGGACCTCCCCATTCGGGGTCGCAACTTCACCGAATTTGTTCAATTATCGCCGAACGTCACGCAGGAGGGCAGCCGCTTTGGGATCGTCGTCAATGGGCAACGGTCGATCAATTCGAACATTGCGATAGATGGTGTCGACTTCAACGATCCACTGCAGGGCGGACCGCGCGGTGGCGGACCGAATGAATCGGCGTTCTTCTTTCCGCAGCTTGCGGTGCGGGAGTTTCAGATCGTGTTGAATGGCGCCTCAGCCGAGGTTGGCCGTACCAACTCGGGCTATCTGAATGTCGTCACAAAGTCTGGCACGAACGCCTATCATGGAGCGGGATTTTATCAGAATCGCAATGGCGCCATGACCTCGCCCGATGCCTTCGGTAACGACAGCAGTAGCAATTCTCAGCATCAGTTCGGCGGTTCACTCGGCGGACCCATCATGCGCGACAAGCTTTTCTTCTTTGGCGCCGTCGAAAAAAATCTCGTCAGTATTCCCTACACAGTAAAGTTCGATCCACCCACCGGGAACGTTGTCGTCCCCCAAAGTATTCTCGCTCAGCAGGGCAGTTTTGATCAGAAAAATAATCCCTTGGTCGCTTTTGGCCGCCTCGATTATCAGTTGAACAAGGGAAATACAATCAACCTCCAATACACCTACGCCGCTCAGGCCGGTCTCAATTTTGGCGGCTCCAGCGGTCAGACGAACTCTGCGTCGACGAACAATACAACTCTTGACCGGGCCAGCCAAGGCGTCAAGGCAGGGGTAACCACCGTTTTGTCCCCCACCCTCCTCAATGAAGTGCGTGGACAATGGGTTTACGATAATCGCACCCAGACACCCGTTAGTCCGCTAGCGCAGATCGACATCACGGATTTCGGCACGCTCGGTGGTAGCTCGAGTGGCACATACATTTACGACGCCACCAGATACCAGCTCCTCGATAATCTAAGTTGGACCCGCGGCATTCACAACATCCGGCTTGGTGTGGATTTGAACTTCAGCCCAGAGCGCCAGCAACGCGAAAAGAATTATGGCGGGGATTACAGCTTTAGTACTCTTTCCGACTACCTGGCGGCGCTGGGCGGCGACAAAACCAAAAATTCGCGGTATCAACAGACGGTTGCCGCGAACGGAAAACAGGGCCTGTTTGAGCAGACACAAAAGGACTTCGCTCTGTTCTTTACCGACACAATAAAACTCCGGCCAGACCTGACGTTAACCGCCGGTCTGCGCTGGGAAAGCCAGATCAATCCGCAACCTCCCGCGAATCCCCAGTATCCGCTTAACGGCCAAATTCCGAACGATCTGAAAATGTGGCAGCCGCGGCTTGGAATCGTCTATGATTTCGCCGGTAAGGGCAAGACGGTGGTTCGATTATCCGGAGGGCTTTTCGACTCTCGTACTCCTGGATACTTGATGCAGCGTGTCTTCACCGACAACGGCTTTAATACGGTTGTTCTCGATAGCCAGGCGGACGCCAAGGTCATCAACTATTTGACGATCCCCAATCCCCTGACATCGGTTCCGGCGGGCCTGGTGCTGGCGAACAACGCCATCTATTCTTTTGATCGAAGCTTTCGAAATCCGCGTTCCGGCCAAGTCTCGATTGCCGTGGAACAGCAGATTGACCGGAACATGACGGTCACCATCGGTTTTGTGCGCAATTCGACATGGGCTCTGCAGCGCCGCGTCGATACAAACCTGTTCGCGCCGGCAGTTCTTTCGAATGGCTACGTTGCCTATCCCACTTTTGACAGCAAAGGGAATCTGATTCAAGCCTCCGGGTACAATGCCGCCACCGGCCAGGGCATCTATCTGGACTCGACAGGAAAGGCTATCAAGCCCTCCGTCGCTCGGCCCGACACTACGATTGGACAATTCAACGTGAATAAATCGATTGGACATTCGAGTTACAACGGCGGCTACGTCAGTGTGCAACGAAGAATGAGCCGGCGGCTCCAGTTCGGCCTCAACTACACCTACGCCGTAAACCGCGACGACGATTCCAACGAGCGCGATTTCAATCGGCAGTATGAATTGAATGTATTTAACCTCAATGGCGACGCGGCGTACGCTAAGAACGACATCCGCCATAGCGGCAACATGAATGTCGTGTATGACCTGGGCCGCGGATTTACCATCAGCAGCTTGCTCTTGGCGCATACAGGATCGCCGGGCCGCTACGTACTGGGAACCGACCTGAATAACGACGGCAACAAGGACAACGACCGTCCCGTGATTAACGGCATCCTGGTGTCGCGCGCCTCCACCCGGTATGAGAGTTTCTTCGATTGGGATATGCGGCTGATCAAAGAATTCAGGATTGGCGAACGCCTGCGGCTGGGTTTGTCGATCGAGGGATATAACCTGACGAGGGCGAACAACAAGACCTTCAATGGCGATGGAGATAGCTTTTTCGGAAAGCCCACCGCTACCGCCAACCCCACGACCGGATATTTCTACGCTACCAACACCGCTGGCATTCCGTTGAATTCCCCAGGCACGGATCGCTTCGGCGGACCACGGCAAGGTCAAGTCGGCGTGCGGGTCACGTTCTAGGGCATCCATTTAATGGGGGTCAAATACCTGACCCAAAACTCGAAAATGAGACAAGTGGAAAGTTGATGGTTTTGCCGGGGTGTGGTTCTCTGGGCGGTAGGGAGAGGAGAACCGATGCCACGGAAAGGGCACAGCGAAGAGAAGATTGGGTGTCTCTCCGCAGGCTTTTACAGTTGGAAGCGGCGCTATGCGGGTCTTGGACTAAACGAGCTACGCGAACTGCGGCAATTGCGCGAACAGAACCGCAAGCTGAAGGGGTTGGTAGCGGACCTGAGCTTAGACAAGCACATTTTGCAGGAAGTGCTGTCAGAAAAGCCTGAAGCCCGCTGCGCTGCGCGAGTTGGTGCGCGGCATTCGTCAAACGTACGCGCTGAGCGAAAACCGCGCTTGCGGGCTGGTAGGGATCAGGCGCTGGATCAACCGCTATTAAAGCTGCCGCGATCCGCAGGAACCTTGCGCGATTTAGCCGTCACCTCCAACGCGCCGAGCATCCCGCTGACGAGCGCACGTCGTGTCATTTTGGCAATGAGGGGAGATTTCATGAAGGCCAGGTAATGCCGTTCCGTAGCCGACCATCCACGGAAGTTGCGGGATCCACGACTGGTCGGGTAAGGTCGAAATTGCATAAGCTAGGGCCGAACGTGCTGTTTTGGTTCACAAAAGGCCGCTTTGACGCCCTGCAAGCGACGAATATCCGTAACGAATAACATATCCGAGCGCGCTATGCTCGGATGCCTCTTCGCGGCGCGCGAGTTTTAAAAATGCAAACGCAGCGAAATTTGTAGCCGTCGTGCGTTCGTGCCATCCGGCGCGGAGCCATCGTTATTCGCAACACTGAAGTTCGTGGCTGCCGAGAGCAGAACCGGCGTGCTCAGCGGTGTGGTGTTCGTGGTTGCCCCCGCGGTATAGATCGTATTGAAGTAGCCGTTGAAGTTCGATCGGTTGAACAAGTTGAACGCCTCGCCGATCACTTCCAACGTAAACCGTTCGCGGATGCGAAAATCGCGAGCTACCCGCAGATCGATGCGATAGTTCGCGTCTCCGTAAGTGCTGTTCCGCTCAATCGTAGGCAGCTGATTGCGATCGCTGCCGCCGCCCTGCCCGCGCAGTCCGCCGTAGCCGTTATAGGTGTTGCCATCGGTCGCTAAAAAGGGCAGAGACGGGATATTCAAAATCGCCGAAATCGGGCGCCCGGATTCCGCGCTGAAGATAGAGCTGAAGCGCGTACCGTTCACGATTTTCGTTGCACCGCCGCCTGCAAGCCGGGGCTCCCAGACGCCGTTGACCACCAACCTGTGACGTTGATCGGTGGAAGCGGTGCCGCGGTTGTTGCCCAGGTTGAATTGGTCGGCAAAGGAACCGCCGCCGAACGCGCCTTCCACGCCTGAGCCACCGCCATCGGCACCGCCACCCGTCAGGCTCTCCGCCTTGGCCAGCGTGTAACCGGCGCTGAACTGCCACCCCGCCGAGAAGCGTTTCTTCACTTCCAGAAACATCGCGTTGTACCAGCTCTTGCCCAGCGAATTGGCTACCGTGAGGGACCCGAAATTCGGATTTGGGCGCGATAGATTATTAGTTTGGTTTACGCCCGCCGCGGTGCGAATGACTCCCGCATCGAACGGAACCGTGAATGTGGAGCCATTCGGCAACTGATACACCCGCGTGAATTGCGGCGTGGGCAGGTTGGAATCGAAACTTGTCTCCAGGCGGTCGCCGTAAGTATGAATGAAACTCCCGGTAAACACCATGCTCTTACCGAGCTGACGCTCCACCGCGATATTGAAATCCTGAATGCGCGCCTGCCGGAAAGAAGAATCCAGACGGAACGCGGAACCCGAACCCTGCGCTGAAGCGGGTATGGAGGGGAGGATGTTCGGGTAAAGCGGTGCCGCCGGGTCGCTGGGCTGGAAGCTGAGCGCGATCAGCACCTTCATCGGATCGCTCAAACCTGTCTGGGCCAGAGCGTTTTCAATCAGGCCGTTCGGTGTGCGCGCATAATACAGCGCATAGCCGCCCCGCAGGACGGTCTTACCGTTGCCTGCGATATCCCACGCCGCGCCCGCCCGCGGCCCGAACGCCGCTTTATCCGACGGAATGTTAAGCGACTGAGGAATCGCCGGATTTGGATTCACGGGAGACGGAACGAATTGATAGTCATAACGCAAGCCGTAGTTCAGCGTAACGCGACGGGCGATCTTCCATTGATCCTGCGCGAACAAAGCGGTATCCACGGTGGCGAAAGGAATGCCGGAGACACCGAAATTCTGGCTGTAGGTGGTGTAATTGCGGGCGGTCGGGTCAACCAGATCGCGGCCGATCGCAAGCGCGCTCGCATAGGAATACTGGCCTCCGAACAGCCCCGGATTGTCGACGCCGTCGTGTACCCGGTTCACTTCGCCGCCGAACTTAAAGGTGTGATTGCGGAGTGTCCATGAATAATTGTCTATGAATTGATAACGCCGTTCGTCGGGGTAGGCCGGGCGTTCCAGGAACGTCGCGCGCCCGAAGGAGAACGGGTTGCCGCCGAAGTTGATCGTGGTCTGCGGCGGTGGCTGGTCGGCGAATTCAAACTCGAAATCCTTGCCGTACTGGAAGCGGAATTCGTTCACGCGCGAACCGCCGAAAGTGCTGGTGAGCCGGGCGTTCAAGCTGTCCACGTGCACGTCGTCAGTCCCGTTGCGGCCCACGTTCGGCAGCACCAGCGGCGATTGGATCGCGCGGATGCCCGTGGAAGTCAGATGATTATAGAAGACGGAAATCGTATTCGAGGGGCTCAGGAAGTAATCCACCTTGAACAGGCCCAGATACTGATTCAGATTTCGCGTCTGCGTGTTGCCTGGCGCTCCGTTTGGAAATTTGGACTTCAGGAAGGCGGAACCCGCCTGGAAAGCGTTCAGATCTTTGGCGTATTGGTCCTGCTGCGCCTGAGTCGCGTTTGCCGCAAGCGTCGGCTGGCCCGAGCCGAGCACCCCGTTCAAATCTTCAATCAGGATGGGAAAATCGCGCAGTTGCTGGTCGTAGTTCACGAAGTAAAACAGCTTGTCTTTCAACACCGGGCCGCTGAGGGAACCGCCGAACTGCTGCCTTCTTTCGTCGGGGCGGATGGAAGCCAGCGGGTCACGCGCCTGGAAATTCTGGTCGCGGTAATAGTAGAACTCGTCTCCATGAACCTGGTTGCCGCCGGAACGGATCACAGTGTTGATGCTGCCGCCGGAAGCGCGCCCGAACTCCGCGGAAAACGCGCCTTTGCCAACCTGAAATTCCTGTACCGCGTTGGCGGAGACGCTCGAAGCGATGCGCGTGCGGCCGCGCGGTTCGGAGAAGTACGCTTGATTGTCGTCATTCCCTTCGATCAGGTAATTGTTAAAGTTGCCGGAGGCGCCGTGGAAGGAAAGCAGGCCGAATCGCCCGTCGCGGGTGACGCCGGGGGAGAGCAGCGCAAATTGATCCACACGGCGGCCATTGATCGGCAGATCCTGAATCTGCTTGCGGTCCACCAGGTCGGCTTCGGTGGTCTTGGTGGTGTCGATGAGGATGGAATCCGAAACGGTGACGGAATCGGCAATGGATCCAATTTCCAGCTTCGCGATGACCGTTGCGGAGGCACCCACGCTGACCGACACGCCCGTTTGCTCCAACGTGCGGAACCCCGCATGAGTCACTGTGACCAGATAGGTTCCGATCGGCAGTACCAGCACGGAGAAAGAACCGGTGGAACTCGATTCCGCAGTGCGTGTCAGCTTTGTATCCGCATTCCGGACGGTCACAGCGGCACCCGCCACCGATTGATTACTCGGGTCGACCACCTGCCCGTTGATCGAACCGGTCCCGAGTTGACTCTGAGAGAAGGCTGAAGATGAGCATAGCACTGCCACAAGAATGATTCGGTACAGTTTTGACATGTCAATTCCGATCTTGACCTAGATTTGTTTTAGCAATAGTGCATTTGCGTGAATGCGGTATGACACACGCAATTAGTCGAGGTGCCAAATTTTGGAAGCCACCAGCCGCATGAAGCTGAAATATAGTGGCAGAGGTGTCTGACACCCATTTGCCGACACCCAACGTCACCGCCGTTTGCGGTTCATTTCCGATTTCACAAGCCTAAAACCAACCGGAACCTCAAACTTCGAAAGATCCACCGCGCCTGACGAAAAGTTCGAAAATTCCGTCGTCATTTCCATCAAAACGCCGGGCGCGTCATTCTGAGGCTGTGCCGGCTCCTGATCTTTCTTTTTGTGACCAAATCCGCCCAAGCCCTTTATGATCGCCGCCGCTGGTGACGCGTCGTCGCCACCACAACGATTCGCGTTTTCCGGCGGCGGCGTTCCATTCATCGTGCCGCTGACGGCAGTCACCCTCAAAACCGGTACTCCCCGCACTTGAAATTCTGCTTCGCCGCCTCGGCCATCGCCTGCGCCAATTGCGGTTGTCCCATTCCCATTGATCCCATGCCACCGAAGTTATAAGCCAATTTGGCGGCCATTTGTTTCTGGAACTCGCGAACCTCTGCATATCCGGCCATTTCGGGAGCCAACCAGCTATCCACCTTGATCTGCATCCCGCCCTTGTCGCCGCTACTCTGATCGATCCCCTAGGCTTCCAGGTCGATGATCGTTTCTTTCGCTATGTACCCGCCGATCTGCCGCGTTTCTCCGGTGTCCCTCATCGAAAACTTCCATTCCAACTCCGGCTGCGTGGAGCCGTTCCGTGTCATTCGCTTTTGCATGTCTTCCATCGCCTGCTTCATTTCGGCAAAGGTCATTACCGAGTAAGTCCGCTGCGTGAAATTCACAGCGGTGATCGTCTCGTTACCCAGATCGATAATCTCCGACGCTTCTGGCCGGCTGCTAACCATGCGGTTACCCTTCACCAGAATCGTGGCGATTACCGACGCCCGCGCCTTACCTGTGAACGGCACATTCTGCATCATCCGCAACAGGGAACCACCGGTCATCTTTGTACTGGAATCGAACTGAAAGTCGGCATACAGACTCGCCGATCCGCACAGCAAAAGGCCGCACATCACTTGTACTCTGATCATGGCTTGCATAAAAGACCCCTACACAGGAAGCGTAAGATTCAACTCGAGAAGCTCAAATTCGGCCTAAGCGGTATAGCGGCGAATCGCCCGAGCTTTGCCCGTATTCTCGTCCACGTCGACAATTACCGCGTGCAGTTCCGCTCCGCCGCGCGCGGCTTCCATCCGGACCGGCGTCCCAGTCAGAAATTTATGCAGCACGATCGACTTCTCCACCCCGATCACTGAGTGGTACGGACCCGTCATGCCGACGTCAGTCTGGTATGCCGTGCCTTCCGGTAAAACGCGGGTGTCTGCCGTCGGAATGTGCGTATGCGTGCCCAGCATCGCCGAGACACGGCCGTCGAGATACCAGCCCATGGCCACTTTCTCGCTGGTCAGCTCGGCATGAAAATCGACGATCCGCACTTTCACATTCCCCAACTCCGCCAGCAACTTGTCGATCTTGCGAAAAGGGCAATCGGTGGAAGGCATGTAAGTCCGGCCCTGAATGTTCAGGACCGCGCATTCCACGCCGTTTCTGGCCGTCACCACTACTACGCCCGAGCCCGGTAAATCCTCTACGTAATTCGCCGGACGCAACAACCGCGGCTGACGGGCGAAATAATCGAAAATTTCCTTTTTATCCCAGATATGATTGCCCGATGTCAGAGCGTCAAGACCGTAAGAAAAGAGTTCCTCGGCGATGGCAGGCGTGATGCCGAACCCACCGGCGGAGTTTTCGGCGTTGGCGATGGCCAGGTCGATCTTCTCCTCGCTAAGAATCGTCTTCAGAGTCTGCGAGACCAACCCCCGGCCCGGGGACGCGAAAATATCACCAATAAAAAGGACGTTCATGAATCAGCTTCGAGGAAAACAAGAAGGCGGTTTTAAAGGAGCGCGCTACTCGGTCGCGCCGAGCCTCCGTCATTGACCCCAAACTGGTACAGGGGCGGAGTCCTCCGAGCGTCTTTAGGCTTCTCCATGGCGGTTGCCCACCGGAGCCTGCACACCAACGCTTAATATCGAGTCGGACCCCATGACATTGACTGTTGGATCAATTTTAGGAAACCCGGCTACCTACTCTGTAGAACGCTCCAACCCGATAATACCAGAAGAATCGTGGATTTCAGCGGCCCTTTAGGCAGTCGCCAATTTCCTTTTCAGAGATGGCGCCTTCGCGGATCACCCGCCAGTACGGTTCCGTCACATCCACTGTAGTGCTGCCAGGCCCTGAGCACGCACCGCCATCCAGAACCAGATCGATCCTGCCATCCATCATGCCGAAAACCTCGATTCCGGCATGGCAGGTAGGCTGGCCCGAGATATTCGCGCTGGTCGCAACCAGCGGATGTCCCATCCATTCCACCAGAGCGCTCGCCATCTTTGACCGGCTATGACGCAACGCCAAACGGCCTGTGTTCCCGGTCACCTTCAGCGGGACTTTGGCCGCAGCCGGAACAATAATCGTCAGCGGTCCGGGCCAAAAGTGCCGGGCTAGTAAATAGAACCGCGAGGTGGTTTCCGAGGCCAGCTCCTCGGCCATGAGCAAGCCGCTGACTAACAGCGGAAGCGAACGATGAGACTCTCGACCTTTAGCTGAGAAAACCATTCCAACTGCATGCAGGTTAAGGGGATCGGCGACGAGTGAATAGAGCGCATCAGTGGGAACAGCTACGACGCCACCGCGGCGAATCACGGCTGCCGCGCGCTCCACTGCCTCAGGGGCGGGCTGGTCTGGATCAAACTCAATCAGGTCGGTGGCCAACGACGTTCCTCTCTAATCAACCTAGCCAGTATAGCCCGCCGCCGCACCCACGTTTGCGCCTTCCAGCGTGATGGTACTGCCACCGATAGCTTTGGTAACAAGAATCCGCGCCGGCAGCCTCTCGGCGAGTTCCGCCACGTGCGAAACTACCCCCACCAGACGATCCTCACCGGCCAGTGTTTCAATGCTCGCGATGACGGTTTCCAACGTCTCGGCATCCAGAGTGGAGAAGCCTTCGTCCAGGAACAGGGTCTCCAGGCTGATCCGTTCGCGCTCGGCGGCAAACTGCCCGATGCTGCCCGCCAGAGCCATAGCTAAAGATAAAGAAGCAAAGAAGCTTTCACCGCCGCTCAAGGTGTTTACAGGACGCTTGGCATCGGCATTCCAATGGTCCAGGACGTAGAAATCGTCGTCTTCGGCGGCGAAGGAATAGCGGCCGCTGCTCATCTGTAGCAGACGTCCGGTAGCGTCCGCCGAAAGCCGTTGCAGCGATTCTTCCAGGATGAACGTCAGGAACTGATCCGCACGCAAGGCCTGGTGTAGCTCCTTCAGCAGAGCAGCCCGATCACCGAGAAATTTCGCCTCGCCTCGCTTGCTCTCTGCCACGGCGATGGCTGAAATCAAGGCTTCAAGCTTGCTCTGTTGGACGGCAATGTCGAGGTGCGCCTTCGTCCGCGCGCTGTCCAGTTCGGACTGATAAGCTTCCAACTCGTCGGGATCGTCGATTGGAAGTTCATCCATGCGTCCCGCCAGGTCACGCTCCATAATGGCGATTTGCCGCCCGCCGAAATCCACCGTAGTCGTCAGGTTCGCCAGCCGGTCGCCAGCAACCGCCGCCTTCTCGCGGCCCTCCGCCTGCCGCGAAATCAGTAGCGCAATCAATTCGGATTCCTGCTTCCGCTGCTTCTCGAGTACTGTCCGGGTCTGTTTGGCTTCGTTTTGCAAAGACATCGATTTTACGATGTCGTCCGTTTTCCAAGGTCCAAGTTGATCGTTTAATAAGTAAAGCTTACCGCTGTCTTCCTCAATTCTTTCTTTGCTTCTGATTGTGGCCGTTTTCTTCACAGCCAGCTCATGCTTTTTCTCGGTGGCAGTATGCCTGGCGCGCGACTCGATCTCAGAGGCTTCCCGCAAATCGCGCTGCGACGAACCAACCTCAGCCGCCAGCAGCGATAGCTTCTCTGCTAATTTGGTTAATTCCTTCGCCGGATTTGAGCCCGCTCCCAGACCGAGAATCGCGGTCGCTTTCCGCTCCACCGCCATGATCAATTCGCCCACTGCGGCTTTATTGCCCTCATGCGCCGCAATCTGCTTGGGCAGCGCAACCAGTTCGCCACGGCGCCGTAGCAGATCGCCGTACAGTTCCCGCTTAGCTTCCCCTGCGGCAGCCATTGCCGAATGGGCCGCCGTTACATCTGAGGTCCCCATCTTCGCTGGCATCTTCTTGACGATGCGATCACAAACCGGGCAAGGCTCGTCGACGACTAACTTTGCGCGGAGTTCCCCTGCCGCATGGTCTCGCCGGAGATGCTCCAGCTGTTCCGAGGCTCGATCAACCGCGATCTGCGCAGCTTGCTCCTGGACCTCCAATACCGCGATCTGCTGCTCTGCAGTAAGCCGCTCTTGCAACAAAATAGCGATTGTATGTTCGAGTTGCGTATGAGCCTTAATCTGCTCGCCAAGACGTTGACAATCCTTCGCAACTGCCAGGATCGCATCGGGTGATCCATAGCGCTCTCGTGATGCCCGCTGCTCCTCTTCCTTTTCAACCACTCTGGCTTCGGCCGCCTGAAGAGTCAAAGTCGCCTGCTCCCAACCGCGCGCGCTTGCCGTTACGCGCGGCTCCAGCGATGCCGTGTCTCGAGTAAGCTGGGCAAGCTCCATTTCAGTCGCGCCAAGAGTTACCCGCAGCACATCGCGCTGTTCGGCAACCGGTTTTAATGCAGAGAGTTGCAGGAGTAATGCTTCATCGTAGCTTGAATTCGCAACAGCTTTGTCCAGATCGGAAATTCGTAGCTTCGCAGTTGCAGCTTTGGCGTCCAGCTCGGCCAACGATCGCCCAGCTTGATCGGCCAAAGTTCGGGCTGACTCCAGTTCACGGGAAGCCAATTCCATTTGCGACCGCTGGTCGCGCAGCTTAATCACCAGCGGCATCGTTTCGTTCACTCGACGCAGAACGGTGGACAGCAACTGCTCATCGTCTTTCAACTGCGTGATTTGCCGCCCCAGAGACGCGCGATTCTCCTCCGTGGCATCGTGATACTGCGAAAGAAGGTCGGCTTCCAGAATCGATTTATGCGCGACGGCGGCTTTCATCTTCTCGCCCGCCAGCTTCCCCATTTCGGAATAGATTTTCAGGTTCAGCAGGTTGCTCAGGATCTCCCGGCGCACTTTAGCCTCGCCGCGCAGGAATCGATCAAACTCACCCTGGGGCAGCACCACCGCCTTGGTGAAGGCATCAAAATCCAGCCCGATGATGTCGATAATTTTCTCTCGAACCTCGGTCGATTTCGATGCCAGTGAAGTCCAGCCGGCACCGTCGGCAGCCTCCAAACGGATGTCGACAGTACCGCCCCGGCGGAAAGTTCGGGCAACTTTGTACACTCGGCCAGCGCTTGAAAACTCGAGATAAGCGGTCAGCCGGGGCGCGCCTTGGCTCAAGAGATGCGCGGCATTATTTTGCGTAATGCGCGATGTTCGGCCGTAGAGCGCATACAACATGCCGTCGATCAGCGAAGTCTTTCCCGCCCCCGTCGGACCGGTAATGGCGAACAGATCGAGTTCTGAAAAATCGAGTACGGTGCGTTGGCGAAAACTGGTGAATCCTTCCAGTTCCAGCCTAATCGGACGCATGCAGGACCTCGTCGTACAGCTCCGCGAACAATTGGCTCATCTCTTTCGATGGAGCGACATCCCGTTGTTTCTTGCAGTAATCGGCGAATAGTTCTCCCGGGGGTTTAGGACCCAAGGCCGCAACCGTAATCTCAGCATCCCGGGCCGGATACTGCGTCTGCACATGAACCGCGTGGGGCAGCAGGTCCCGAACCTGATCCGCCATTCCGGCAACCGGCGTTTCCGAGCGAACCGTCACGTGCAGAAAATCGTCGCCGAAACTGTCCACCTGGCGCCGCAATTGGTCGAGCGACCCCGCCACATAGCGCAGCCGGCGCCCAGCTTGTAAGCGGATACTTTCAAACTCCCGGTGCGGACCGGCATGTGCGTCCATGATCACAACCCGCTTGTCCTGCCCCTGTTCGCCGAAATCCAACTGCAGCGTGGATCCAGCGTACTTGCAGGGCGACGGCGCCGGAATATCCTGCGGCCGATGCAGATGGCCAAGAGCGATATAGTGCGCGTTCGCCGGGAATCGCTCGGGCGAGATGGAGTAATTGGGAGCTACATGAACCTCCCGCTCCGTACCGCTCAATTGCGCTTTGTCGGCATACAAGTGAGCCATGAAGATATTGATCGCATTGGCGTCAAAGCACTCGGTTAATTGCAGGCACATGTCCGCCACGCAGTCTGAGTAAGCGGAATACCAGGTGCTCTCTGGATTCATCAACTGGCAAACATCGACGATCTTCCGCTCGGCGACGAAGGGGAGTACCGCGATTCTCGCCACTTCGTTGTTCCGTCTTATTTCCACCACGCCACCCAGACGAGGCGAGCAGGGTTCGGGACGCATATGAATATCCAGGCGATTCAGCAGTTCCCGTAGCGCGGCCAAGCGCTTGGGATGATCGTGATTTCCGCCGATCACTACGGAGGAAATTTTGCGTCCCAGCAGCTCGGCGAAGAAATGATACACAAGACGCTCGGCATCGGGTGACGGTGCCTGCGATTCGAAAACATCGCCCGACAACAGGACGCAATCGACCTTTTCGCGCGTGGCAATATCCAGAATCTCGGCGGCCACGGCCTCCTGCTCGTCTAATCGGGAACGGCCCCGCAGCAGCTTACCCACGTGCCAATCCGAGGTGTGGAGAAATCGCATTTAACGCTCAAACCTGGCGAAGGGATTCACCGCATTCGCGGCTTTTTTTACCTCGCTCGACCGCGTAGCCCAGGCGGGAAATGGAAACTGCACCAGCAATGGAATGGGGATTTCGGGTTGAGAAACGATCACCGTACCCGGTTTCAGAATCCCTGCCCGGGCCCGGCTGACGGCGGGCAAAAAGCTGTACTCACCGGCTTGCGCTTCCGCCAAATCCAAACGTCCGACCACGCGGAACGCGCAATTGGCCACCACCCGCCGTTCAATCTGGCTGGCGGTCTGCTGCGCTCCAATCAGAATGACGCCCAGACTGCGGCCGCGCTCGGCCATATCGAGAATCACGTCCTTGATCGGACTCCAGCCTTCGCGGGGCGCATACTTGTTCAACTCGTCCAGCACAACGAACACCAGCGGACGCGAAGTTCCCGCCGCTTCCTTTTCTTCGAACATTCGCTTCAGTACGACGCCGATCACGAAACGCTTCGCCCGATCGTGCAGATTGTGGATGTCGATTACGGTTACTTGTTTGCGATCCCACTCGATGCGATGCGCCTCCGGCCGTTCTATTTGCCCGCGAATCAAATGGCCGACGTGGCGGCCAGCCGCTTCCAGACGGCGAATAAACGCCGCGCGAGTTCCCACCGCGGCAGTGGCAGCCCAGACGTCGATGCTCATGGCGATGTGGGCCAGTAGGTCATCAAAGGTTTCGCATCCGCGCATGTCTTCCCGGGCAAGCTGCGCTTCCGCCCGATCGACGACCGCCGCCAATTGGCTGGACTCATCGTCGGCATCGGCAAACAGAAATCGCAGATATCGATTTTTGCAAAATTCTTCGATAGACCAGCAATAGGCGGTAATGCCCTCGCTGCGAGTTCCCGTATCGGGTACCGGAACATCGGCCGTCTTCTTTGCCGGAGCGAAGATCGCGACACTTTCAAATGGCCCCGGCTCCAGCCCCAGGCGGCGATAGACAGCCTCCGCTTCTGGTTTGAGCGACGCGTTGGGCTTGTCCAGAAACAGCAGGTCTTCCCCTTTCACGTTGAAGATGATCGCGCGCGTGTTGATGGACTCACTACCCAGCAACCGGGAGTGGAAAATCCCATAGAGCAAGAAGGTCGCGTAGGTGGTTTTCGTGGCCACGCCGGAGATGCCCGAGATGTTGATGTGCGCGCCCCGGCTGCCATCCAGAAACTCAAAGTTGCCGTGCACCACCTCGCCATCGCGCGAGTGCCCCAGCGGAAAACGCCGCGTCATCGCATCGAAGAATAATGCCTGATCGCGATTGTCGCCTTCCGCCCGGCACACCGCCTGGCCCGGCAGAGGTGGCACGAAAATCTCCGGTTCCACGCGCGTTACGGTGACGTGTGCTTTGACGGCGTGGGTCAGCGGCAGCACCCCGCGATCGGCCAGGAACACGTCGCTTTCCAGACGCGCGCCCTCATGCCGGGCGACCACCATGTCGACAATTCCGAACGCTTTTACCGCGCGCCCATCTGATAGCTGGCGCTCCACGAAAACAACATCATCCAACTGGACGATTTGGTCGGCGGGCGCGGCGAACCAGAAATCGAGCGGCTGCGCATCGGCCGTCCCGAGCACTTTGCCCACTTCGTTCATTCGTCCATCAACCTTTCTTCCATCGCTCGCCGGAGCAGTAACGCATCGCCCAGGCGGTGCCGCAATTCTTCTTCCAGCGCTCCGATCGGCAGTAGATTTTGGGGTGCGCGGGGTTCGCGGGCGGCAGTCGAAGCGTAGCCGGGCAGCGTCAACGCGGCGAAATCCGCAATCTCGATCGCCCGTTTCATCCCGATGGGCGCGCGCAATTCCAAGCGCACGATGCCAGCGAGCGAATGGTCGATACGACGGCCGGCGCTTAAACGAAGATACCAGGAGTATCGTTCTTTACCGCTGTCGATCAACGAGAATAAGGGAGTTCGCTGGCCGGCTTGTAGCGTTGCGGCGAGCGCGAACTGAGGTGGGTCGAGATAGGGCAGGAAGATGCGTTTAACGATGCCGACAATCTCCTGCTTGAGCGATGCGAAAAACGCCAGAGGTCCATCGACGAACACGCAAACGCCAGGGCCGGCGAGCGATTCCGCGAGGTCGGCTTCACTCTCCCGCATCAGCTGCTGCAGTTGGCCAAGTGCGGCGTCCGGTGCGTCATTCATCACGCCGTGCCCTTCGAAACGCAGGTCGGCATTACCGATTCGAAACGATTCCGTTCGCAGTTCACCGCCGGACAGAATCAGATAACGGCGGACGCGCACGTCTTCAATTAGAGCTCGCTTTTCGCAACAGCGCACGCAGCCAACAGCGGTGGATCCAAACAGCCCGCGGATCTCCGTTTCCCGCGCATCGGCCAGAACTCGCGCTTCCACGCGGCGTACGCCGTCGATGAAATACAAGGTCTCGAAGGCCGCCACAGGCGCTGGGGTAATCGCTCGCCAGTTGGCCGTCTCAACCGTCGGGTCCACCTGGGTGGCCGATGTGTCCTGGCTGGCGTCGATCTGCAGCGCCGATTCGTATTCAGAAGGCCAGGGATCCAGCCGCAGGCGCACTGGAGGACTAGCTTTTTCCAATGGCCTCGGCCACCTCAATCGCCATCTGATAGCGGCCAAACGGCGCGCTCAATTGCACGCCTTGCACGAGACCTTGCACCCGGCGCACCATCTCCTGGGCGATCAGCACGCCTTCCTTACGAGCGATTTCGGCGCTTTCAATCCCGCGCATCCGGCTCATATATTCTTCCGGAACCGGCACGCGCAACTCGTTCACCATGAACTCGGCGTTACGGAAACTGGTGAGCGGCCAAATGCCCGCGATGAACGGAACTTTGAATTGTTCCACACGCTTCATGAAGACTTCCAGAAGATTCAGATCGAAGACCGGCTGGGTTACGATATATTCCGCCCCGGCCTGCACTTTCCACTCGAAGCGCCGCACTTCTTCGTCGAGATTCAACGCCCCCGGATTCGCCCCCACGCCGATCAGCATGGCAGTTTGCGAACCCATCGGATTGCCGCCGATATCCAAGCCTTGATTCAGGTTGTTTACGATGTTGGTCAGGCCGATGGCGTCCACGTCGATCACGGCGGTGGCATCGGGATAGGTGCCCATTCGCGGCGGGTCGCCTGTGATACAAATCAGGTTGCGGACGCCCACTGCATGCGCGCCCAACAACTCCGATTGAATGCTGAGAATGTTGCGATCGCGGCAGCAGAAATGGAGGACGGCTTCAATCTTAGCCCGCTCTTGAATCAGCTGGCAAGTTACTTGCGCGCTGAGCCGGGCACTAGCCCGCGGACCGTCGGGGACGTTGATGCAATCGACGCCATGGGCCGCGCAGAGACGCGCGCCTTCGATCTCCTTCGATGCATCGATGCCTCGCGGCGGGAGGATTTCTACAAACGAAACGAACTTTCCGGCAGCGAGTTTTGCGCCAAGTTTCGACTTGCCGGCGATAGGCACCTTCGCCAGGGCCTTCGGTTTATCGGCAGGCTCGGTGACGATGATGGAATGCTTGAGTTGCGCCGGTTGCAACGATCGCGCTTCCGACACAATCAGCTTGATATGTTCCGCCGTGGTTCCGCAGCAACCGCCGATCACCTTCACGCCAGCCCATAAAAGACGCCGCGCGTACTGCGCCATATATTCGGGCGAGCATAAATAGATGTTGCGCCCTTCGACGCTCGCCGGCAGCCCGGCGTTGGGCATCGCGCTCAATGGCTTGGTGGTGTAGAGCGCCATCTTCTCGATGGTCTCAAGCGCGGCCTTGGGGCCTGTAGAACAATTCACGCCGATTACGTCGACAGGCCATTCATTCAATTTGCGTGTGTAGGTTTCGGGGTCAGTGCCGTCGCGCAGATTGCCATCGTCGTCTATGGTTAGCTGGGCGATGATTGGAATCTGATCGCCGGCCGATTCGCGCGCCGCGAAAATAGCCTCGCGCAGTTCGCTTAAATCGTAGAAGGTTTCAAAGATCAACAGATCGATGCCAGCCTCTACCAGAGCGTCGATCTGTTCCTTGAAAATCTCCCGTGCTTCGGCGAATGAGGTTGGCCCCAGGGGCTCAATACGCACGCCCAGTGGCCCCACGGCACCGGCGATGAACGTACTCTCTTTAGCGCATTCACGCGCCAGGCGAACACCGGCCTGATTGATCTCTTTCAGTTTTTCGGCCAAGCCAAAGGAAGCCAGTCGGGTCCGGTTCGCGCCGAATGTATTGGTTTCGATGATCTCGGCCCCCGCCTTGACGTATTCCTGATGAACTTCCTTCACCATCGCCGGTGCTGAAAGATTCAGTTCGTCGTAACAGCGATTGATGAACACACCCTTGGCGTAGAAAACCGTGCCCATGGCGCCGTCGGCCACTACGGCTCGCTGCGACAGTAGAGTTCGAAATTCCTGGGCTCGGGTTGGGATGGTGAGGACTGCCATATTATTTCTGACGATTTATCTTTGGCAACCAGGACAATAAAAAGTGGATCGCCCACCTTGTTGAATGCGCCGAATCACTCGCCGGCAGACAGCGCAACGTTCGCCCTCGCGATCGTAGACGGCACAGGAAAAAAACGCTCCTTCGGAAAATTGTCCGGGAATCGCGTAAGCGTTATAGGCAGATTCTACCGCCGCTTCAAGCAGGCTAACAATCCCGCCATGCAGTTCCTGTAATTTGGCTTTTCGAAGATTTCCGATCGGTTTTGCCGGATGGATGCGGGCATGAAACAACGCCTCGGCCGCATAGATGTTACCCAGTCCGGCGACGTGGGTCTGATCCATCAGGAAAATTTTAGCGGGCTTGCGCGAGGCGCGGGCGCGATTGATAAACCAATCGGGCGTGAAACTCTTATCGAGCGGTTCCATGCCCAAATTCTCCAGAACCCGGGCGATTTCGTCGGTCTTATAGACGTGCATTTTGCCGAGAAGGCGGGAATCCTGAAAGATCAGGCCTCGGCCATCGGAGAGTTCGAAATAGGCTCGAGTCACCGCTGAGCGAAAGCGAACGTCGGCGACGACATAGAGGTTTCCGGTCATGCGGAGATGGACGTGCAACGTGTCGCCAAGCGAAAGATCGAGAAGAATATTCTTGCCCCGGCGTCTTACAGCCTGTACCGTCTGGCCGACAACGCGCGATTCGATTTCCGCAGGCTCTTGGGGACGTGCCACGCTGGGGCGCAGCACGTGCCCGGAAAGAATTTCGGCTCCTATCAGGGCAAGCCGCAGCTTCCGGCAAACCGCCTCGACTTCGGGCAACTCCGGCATATGTATTTAGGGTATCAGGGCAGTCAAGTGTAGATATTCGTCTCCGGTCCAGATTCCGGCAAGTGAAGTCCAGTGTCCCGCTTCGACGGGAAATTCCGCCTTTCAGGATGACCGCCGAGGAGATTTTATGAGGCAGATATTTGTACATGATTTACGCATCATAGGACGAACAGCTCCGTCGCATGCGTCCAATTTCGACGTCGATCAGACGACGCCGCTCAGCTATTTCGTAACCCGTACTCTAACCGAGGCGGCGATATATAACGATGACGTGCAGCTCATCATATTGGCCCACGGGTATGAATGTCAGGACTCTCGCGGTGGTGGCTACGGAGTTCAGTTCTGCCGGGAAGATCTGCAGCTCGATACGATTGGGCAACTCACGCCGCTGCATGGACATATTCACGGCGGGATCGTGCTTCTCTCCTGCGCGGTGGCGCATATCGGTCAACCTGGCGGACGGGGAGACGGCAATATGCTATGTTCGCGGATCGCCCAGATTACCGGTACGTGCGTCACGGGGTCGACAATGTCGCAGCCTTACAGGTGGCTCGGAGGCAGTCGGCTGCAAAAGCCATTTGCGGTCCCACACGGCTGGCGCGGCACCGTGCTGACCTATGGGCCGAGCGGAGCGGTGGATTTAGTCCAGAAGTACCCGGTCCGGTAGCTTCTCGAAATGGGGGTCAGACACCTCTGCCACCCTTCATTTAGAGGCGATCCAGCAGTATCAATCAGTTAGGTATCACCCGACTCGACCCTTCCCGATCAACGGCCGTCATACGCCGACGCCTGAAAAAGCCACTTCGCTCCTAGGAGTATGTGTTCTAAGGCTGTACGGATTAAACGCCACAAATATGGATAGATTGTTTTAGAACGCCAATCTCGAGAAGATTGCGATCCGATTCCCGGTTATAAATGTGCTCCAAATTGACCTGCCAACGGTTGGCTACGTCGTAAGTTCATGTATTTCGAGTCGCAAGCGTATGCCTGCTTACCTGAAGCGGGTATCGAGGTGTTTGACACCCTATTCGATTGGCGGCTACTCGTGATAGCGTCGATCAATACCCATGCGGTTCTGGATCACGAAGAACAGCGAACTGCCCATCCGCGAGCAGTTGGTCCGGCAAGTGATGCTGGGGATTCTGAGTGAAGATTTGCCGCCTGGACACAAATTGCCTAGTATCCGCGCGGTCGCCCGCCGTCACCAGATTCACTCCAATACCGTCAGCGCCGCCTATCACGATTTACTGCATCGGGGATGGTTGGAATTGCGCCGGGGCAGCGGTTTGTACGTCCGCTCCCTGCAGCCTGCGTCCGCCGACGCGGCCGAGCTCGATGTCTTGCTTGCCGCGCTACTTCGTGCCGCCGGCGCCAACGGTCATGAACCGGAAGATGTTCTGCACCGGTTGGAACAGTTGATTCGGCCACGGGAATACACGCGCCTTCTCATCGTCGAACCTGACCCGGGGCTACGAGAAATTCTTCAGGTGGAAGCGCAGGAACATCTCAGCGTACCAGTGGAAGCGATCGACCTTGCGGCGCTTTCAAATATTCCATCGCTTAGCGCATGCCTGGTTGCGGCCCTGACCACACGCGCCGTTACGGTCCGCCAGCGCCTGCCCCGGGGGATTGGGTGCATGACACTACGGTTGCGCTCGGTCGGCGGATCTCTCAAGGATCAGCAGGCACCCCCGCCGAACACCATTATTTCGATCGCGTCCAAGTCCGCCGAATTTCGATATGCGGCGCGTGCGATGTTAATCGCGGTCGGTCGGGATCCTGAGCGGTTGTGCGAGATCGATGCGACCGTTCCAAGTTGGCAAGAGCGCACGACAGCCGCTGCGATGGTAGTGGCCGACGTCGTGGCGGCTCGGACTCTACCCGCTGATTGCGCGGCCAAAACATTCCGCGTGATTGCCGATTCATCGATTGCGGAACTCAAACAACTCTGCGGAGGCTAGACGTTTGTGGCGCAATGGAAAGTGCAACAATCCAGCGCTTGAGCGAGCTCCGGCGGGCTTACTCTGGACTCGACATGAAACACACTACTCTTTCGATCATCATGACTCTTTTGGCTGTTTCCAGTGTGCGCGCGGCGGACCCGGTCAACGTACCATGGAATAAGTTATGCCAGGCGGCCCGAGGCGGCGAAATGCGTGTCACAACGGTGGATGGCGATACGGTGGACGGCTATTGCGTCGCCATCGACGTCAATCAACTTTCGGTTACCACCAAGGACAAAGGCATCGTCAAGATCGCCCGCACCGCTCTGTCGCGACTTGAGGTTAACAACACGAAAGGGCACCAACTTCGGGCGCTCCACAAAGATGTCCACAAAAGTCTGACATCCAGTCTTGACGATCTGCTTTCACCCAAGGCACCCATCGGGATTGTTGGCGTGCCCTTAGTTCTGGGCTGGGGTGTCGTAGCCGCGCCGTTTTGTTTGTTAGGCGATTTGCGATCTAAACTGGTCGGCAAGCGAGAGCTCAAGCCGATCTAAATTTCACGCGCATCAGTGGATTGGAACCAGGCCCTGGCCAGTCTCGTATTCATTATGAAGGCGGGCCATGCGCGATTCTCTCTTGTGTTCAATTATCAGTTTCGGGTTACTCGCGAACGTCGTTTGCGGCCAGGATAAGCCGGGAGATGACGTTCATCCATTACTGCGGCAGGCAATCGAAAATCGTAAGAAGACGCTGGGCGAAGCCCAAAACTATACATACACGGAACAATACAGGAGCTTGACTTTCGATTCGAATGGGGCAGAAAAGTTAAAATTCACCGACACGTTCGAAATCATTTTCTTGGAGGGCGCTCCTTACAAGAAGCACGTTTTACATAACCAGCAGCCGCTCTCGCAAAAGGAACAAAAGAAGGAAGACCTGAATCTGGCGGACGTGGCGAAAGCGCGGCGCGAACACAAAAGCCGAGGATTGTTTCACGCAACGTTCGAGGCTACGCTGCCCTTGGATCAACTGGCCACTCGGTTCCACGTCGCACCCCAGAGCTCCGAAGATATCGACGGACGGCCGACATTAATATTCACGGCGGTTCCCGCGGAGCCGGGCGATGAGGCGCTGCAGCGGGCCGCTCGAGACGGAACGGCCTATCGCATGAAGCTCTGGGTGGATCGGCAAGACGGCGTCTTCATCAAGATCGAATCCGAAGTAATAGCGGCCGGGATGCGATTTGAAAAGGGAACGCTGATGACTTACGAATTCAAGAAAGTGAATCGGGAAGCTTGGCTCCCATCACGGTTCTGGTTCAAGGGAAAAGTTCGCTACATGCGGAGCGATGTTCCGGCCATCGCGGAGCAGACTTACTCCGGCTATCAGAAATTCCACGCCGAAAGTAAGATCGTCGCGCAGTAGCTTTCCATCGAAAGAGCGAATTCGATACCGTAGGCATTGTCTTTGAGGCGCAGAATCGCAAGTTCCGTCAAGACTTGAGTTGGCAAATGCTAGGGATGGGTTGCTGTGGGAGCCTGAGTCCACATCTGCTGCACGATGCGCCACTTTCCATCTGGCCCATGTTTCAACACGGTTAGATACGTACCGCGAATCTTCCGCCTTGCTCCTCCGGCGGTGGCAACCAAGTCTTCGTGGTATTCCCCGCTGTCATATGCCAAGTCTCCCGAGACTTCCAAGGCGATGCTGGTGAAATGAATTTCGCTGGTAAAGGTTTTCATCACTGTCGAGAAAAGCTTTTGAATGGACGCCTTGCCCCTTACCTGCGTACCTTCGGGATCAAAGAAGACGGCGTCGTTGGTATACAAACTCATCGCCGCATCGAGTTGTTTGTCGTGCAGATAACGGCCCCACGATTCCCGCGAAGCCTCAATGCTTTTCTTCGATCCCTCATCGGGCTGGGCGAATACGGAGATCGACATCATGGTAAAGGCAATCAAGGTTTTGGCCGTATTCATAGCGTTGCGGATATTCGAGAATACAACAAAAACGGCGACCTTTTGCGAGGTCGCCGTTGGTTGCGGGCGCTAATTACTAGAAGCGGTAGTGGACGCCGAACTGAATCACACGCGAGGCATTCAGAGTGGTTGTAATCTTACCGAATGTTGCGCTATTGACGTTGAAGTTTGTGTTGTTGCTCCCTTCGTTCCCCGCGTAGAAAGCCGGGTGGTTGGGAAGGTTGTAGAAATCGGCGCGAAATTCGAGGCGCTGATTCTCAGTGATCTGGATGTTCTTAAGAACCGCCGCATCGAAATTGCAGAACCACGGACCGCTAAATTGCCGCCGTTGGAGCGAGCCCAACTCGCCCTGGTTGGGGTTGAAGAATACTTGACCAGCGAAAGGAGCGGCACCGTCGGGCGCTACTCCGCGTCCATCTGGTCCGATGACGGAAGGGCTGATGAACATCGGGCCGTTCCCGGTCATGAAGAAGCCGGTGACCTGATTCAACTCACCTTTGACGAGCGAGCTATCGGCCGTGTTGTTAGCGGAGCGGCTACCACGGTTGAGGGTGCCGCGCGTGGAGAGTACGGAAAACGGAGTGCCGGACTGATAAGTCAGGAAGCCCGACGTGGCCCATCCCCCAAGAATACGGTTGAGCACCGGGCCGAAGGTGTAGCGCTGGCCCGGCCCAAACGGGAGCGGAAGCACATAGTTAACCTTAAATACGTGGGTTAAGTCATACGGTGCGCGGGCGCGTTCAATCTGCGGATTATTGTTGTCCAGAAAGGGCTCGAAACGCGTTTGCCCGTCCCCTGCCGCATCGCTCAATACCTTTCCATAGGTATAGTTGCCTTGGATCTGCAAACCGGAACGGGTCCGCTTGCTGATATCCAATTGGAGCGCGTTGTAATTGGAGTTGCTGTAGTTGGTTATTGTGTTGGTGCCCAGGGCCAGCGGATTCTTGAAGAACTGAATATTCCCGTTAAGGCCATTCTGCTGATAGGTCTGCGCAAGCGAGCCGACTTCGCCGCGTTGTATGCTGCCGCGAATGGTGGAGTTGTTCAATAAACCACCCGAGGCCAGTTGGGCAAATACAGGAAGCGGCTGGCTGCCGGCGATTGCTGGATTATAAGTTGGGTTGAAGGTCCCAGTGGCGGCCTGTGCCAGGAAGCCATTCGCGCGGGCGCGAGTGAAATCGTCCAGGAAGCCGTTTTCCTTGATAATCACCTGATTGTAATCGAAGGCGCGCAGACCTTTAGTAGCGTGGTTGCCGACATAGCGGAGGTCGAATATCACGCCCTTCGCTTTCTGCTGAATCCCAAAACTCCATTGCTGCACGTAGGGCGTACGAAGATTCGGATCCGGAAGACCGATGGCGTTACCCGAGTTCAGGTTATAGAGTCCCGCTTCGGTAATCGGCAGAGAGAATGTTGGAGCCGTGATCGCTGGTAACGCCCCGGTGAGCCGACCGTTTGTGTTAGTGTTCGTAACCAACTGCGAGAGTCCGCTGTTCGTCGTAAGAGTGTTGCGAACCGCGACGATGGTGTCGTCATTGACATAGGCCAAGCTATATCCGCCGCGTAATACCGTGTTGCCTTGGCCGAATACGTCGAGTGCTAATCCGACGTTTGGCGCGAAGTTATTGCGATCCGGTTTATAGTACGGCCGGCCAACGGAGTTACCGGCGAAATTGAGCTGGGCGTTGGACAGCAGTGTATTAATGAAATTGCCGTTCCGCAAAACGGGCGCGAGAATCAAGGAATCTCTTTCGTTCAGGACGGTGTAATAGTCATACCGCAGCCCCAGAATCAAGCTCAGGCGCGGACGCACCTTATATACATCGGAAATGTATCCGGAGTAGGTGTTGTAGGTGAAGTGCTGCTTGCTGGTCGCGCCATTTACATAGCCCGAGGTCTGCGATTGGACGTTAAAGGTCTGCGTGTAACCGCTGACGAAACCGGCCAAAGTGGACAGCAGGGAATTGGCCGTTCCAAGATCGCTGGCACGCAGCCCAGGGATATCGCCTTGGCTAAATCCGAGCGCGTTCGAAGTGGAAACTCCCAAGGTGTATGTCGGCACGATGCCCCCATCGTTAAACGGATTCGTTCGAATTAGCTGCATTTGGAAACCGAACGAGAGGACATGCTTACCACGAACATAGTTGGCGTTGTCCTGGAAGTTGTATGTATCGGTATCTCGACCTTGGCGCAAGAACGTATTGTCGGGACTGGTGAAGAGCCCGCCCGAGGTAAAGCCGGTGGGAGCGGTTCCCGAAACATTGAAGATTCCCGGGGATAAATTGAAGCCCCCGCGAACTTCGTTGGTCAGCGTGGGAGAAATCGTGGAACGCCAGCTGAGCGACAAAAATTTAGAATGGTTGTCGTTGAAAACCGGCGGAACCGATGTATAGAAATTACCGATGTCCGGGCGGTCGACCACGTCGCGATTCCAGCTATAGGTCCCGGAGAAAACATTGCGCGAGCTGAAGTTGTAGTCGATCTTCGCAGTGACGTTATCGCGGGTTTCGTTGGAACGGGCATTGAACAGGTAACCAATCGTGTTCAGGCCATCGCCAACACTCGGATCGTTGCCATTGGCGGGCAGGGTGCCCAGCTGCTTTTGAATTGCAGGATCGATGGAAAGCGATTTGCCTTGCAGGACATTGAACGTCTGCAGGCCGCCGGCGGCGTTGCGATAGGTGAGAATTCCCTGGCGGGCCGAAGGCGTCAACACTGTATTTTCGGTCGACGTACTTTGGCGCAGGCGATAAGCTTCATAGTTGGTGTAAAAGAATAGCTTGTCCTTGATGATGTGACCGCCCACCGATCCACCAATCTGATTCAAGTTCAGGAACGGCTTCGCGTTATCGCTCTTGTTGTCAAACCAATCGTTTGCCGAGAGCTTGCTGTTGCGATTGTAATAATAGCCTTCACCATGCAACGTATTGGTTCCCGATGGAGTGATTAATACTATCTGCGCGGCTCCTCCGCCGATGGACGAGTTGGCGTTGGAAGTGGACACCGTCAATTCGGCCACCTGAGAAATTGTGAGTTTATTCGGCAGGTAGTCCAGCCCACTTGTCCGGACAAAGTTGTCCTGGATGTTCACGCCATCCAGCGTCACATTGGCGTAAGAGGTGCGCAGGCCGTTGATGACGGTGTTCCCGCGTCCTGCCGTGACACCGGCTTGCGTCAGGAACAAATTACTGATCTGACGATCCAGTACCGGTAAGCTGGTTACCTGGGACTGCGTAACTGTGTTTGAGACTTCAAAGCTAGTCGTCTGCAGCGTCTGTGAGCTGGCGCTGACTTCCACCGACTGGCTGATTGTGGAGACGTCCAGCTTAATGGCCGGGAGCGATGTTTCGCGAGCCGGTTCTACCCGGACGCCCTGTAGGCGGGTCTGATTGAACCCCGAGAATTCTACCGCGACGGTATAGGTGGATGCCGCGACGCCTGAAAAATTGAACAGGCCATCGGAAGTGGTCTTGGTGGAAATGACAGCTTTGTTTCCGTCCGGCAGAAATAGGCTGACATCGGCATTCGCTACAGCGGCACCTGAGGAATCGACAACCGATCCCGATAAGCGGCCGGTAACTTGCGCAAAAATTGGTGAACTCGCCAGGCATAGCAAAGCGAGCACACAGCTAAAGAGGTGCTTTCTCATAAGACTCCTGAATTTAATTCTGGTAAAACCCCAAGCGCACAATTATTGAAAGTTTATCATCCGGACGGAATATTTCCAAGGGTTAAAGGAGCTTTGTGAGGGCCTAAAAAACTTTGATAAATTAGTCGCAGATTTACGCTATTACCTTAGGAACCCGCTCGCGCATTGGCTTTTCGTAGCAAGTTCGTCATTTAGCGGATCGTCGAGGGCGAGTAGTCGTCCTAGTTCGGGCTTAGCCGCCTTTGCGTTTCGAAGCGGAACAATTTCTTGTGATATTGCTGGCCCCAGATATCCCGGCGTTTGTAAAATCCGTGTTTCGCCTTCCGCTTTGAACAATTCATCGACGCGCTGGCGCATGTCTTGCAGCATGTTCGCCGGCAGAAGCTTTCCAGAAGAATGTATCCGTCGCGATCCAGTTGATCCATGAAGATCACCTTACGACGGTTGGATTATGCTGAAGCCCGGAAGATGAGGAATGCCGCGCCCGCCAGAAAACCCAATAGCGCCTGGTATTCCTGATTTTTCTTGTACAGGCTCCAACGAAATTGTTGAGAGCTGATTTGCCCCGTCCACTTGGGAAACAATAACGGGACGCGCGCGGAATACTCGGCGTAGCTGGGAAAAAGTTTACGCAGGTGTTGTTCTTCCAGTTCGATGACCGGCAGATATATCAGAAAGAATACGGCGCTGAAAAGTATCGCCAATTCCCAACGGCGTCCGGCGGTGGCGAGGCCGGCGGCGGCGAGCAGCGTTCCAAGATAGAGCGGATTGCGAAGAAACCGATAGGGTCCGCCGGAGGCGAGTTCCGTGTTCTTCGCCAGATGACCGGCGGCCCAACCGCGGAGCAGCAAGCCGGCGATGGCGATGGGAAATCCAATGGCGAGCGATTGCCTGGAGGGCGTCGACAACCATAGAAACGCCGCGACCAGGATGAATCCGCCGGGCACGCGAAGTTTCGCTACGGCGTCGGCATAGGGTTTGGGGAAACTCAAGCGGGGCACCCGGCCAGAGCCAGTTCGCGAAATACGGCCTCGGGGGAAACGGCAAACATACTAGCGTCGGAGTCTGGCCGGCGCTTATAGCTAGTAACCACATCGCTTGCGCGCAGAACGCGAATGGTGCCGCCGTAAGGTCCGTTGCGAGCGGGATCGGTGGGTCCGAAAATCGCGACGCCCGGCCTGCCTAAAGCAGCGGCCAAGTGGAGCGGACCACTGTCGACGCCGACGATCGCGGTCGCTCGGCGCGTGGCGTCGATCAACCCGGAGAGTCCCGAGCGGTGCACGATGGCGCCAGGAATCCGCCGCAGAATGGGTTCCGCTTGGGGCGGTCCATTGACGACTAGAGGAAGACCGCAGGATTGCTCGATCTTTCGGGCGAGCGCCGCATAGTTTTCCAGAGGCCACTGCTTCGATCCCCATCCGGCAAGCGGCGAAGCCAGGACGAACTTCGCGGGTAGATCGCCTTCCGGAATGCCTTGGGGCAAGGGAAAGGCTCGCAATAAACTGGATGCTCCGGATGCCGCGGCTAACTCGAGATTCTTATCGACGATATGCGCCGCGCGAGTCTCAGTCGTATGCGAGTAAAAGAGTGTGGCCAACGGTTCGCGCGTCTGGGATCGATGAAAACCGTAGATGCGTTCTGGACGGGCGACGGCGGAAACCAGCGCCGACTGTATGAGGCCTTGAAAATCGACTGCAAAATCAAAGCGCTGGGCCCGCAAGTTCCGCCAGGCATCGCGAATACCGGAAACCGCGCGCCGGTCAAATGGCAAAATTTCATCGATGTACGGATTGCCTTCGAGCAGCGGAATCCAACGCGGATGAATCACCCAGGTGAGGCGGCTGTGGGGCAGGCTGTGCTTCAGGCTGGCGACCGCCGGAAGCGTATGGATAACGTCACCCATGGCACCCAGCCGCACGATCAAAATTCTGGGGCCGGACGCGCTAGCTGCCATCTTGATGTGTGGCATGCTGACGGGCTCTGGCGAGCTGAATCAGAGCGGCTGTACGCGCTGTATCGGGTTCTTCTTCACGGTGGATGACGGCGTTTGCCAAGCGCGCGGCTAGCTCGGGCGATGGGAGTACAACATACGCGACTACCGCAAGCCCGGCAAGCAATTCGGCTCGCGCGGCAAGCGGCACGATGGGATTCACAGGTTCGGAAAGCGCGATCAACAAGGGCTTGTACCGCTTCAGGGTTTTGAGGCGTTGCGCATGAGCGGCGAGAAGAGGATCGAAGTAGCCGCTGACTACACTGCATTCGTTGCGGTCAAGCAGTTCGCCGGCGCGGGCAGCGCTGATAATTTTATTTCGCGTATCCAATTATAGAGGAAGCTGGGCGGCGAGCCGACGAAGGACTAGCTCCGTCAAGGCCCGTCGCCCACCTATGCATTCTATTTGAGCAGGTTTAGGGCGGTGCGCGCTACTCGGCTTGCGGGAACGCGCGTCATGCAGCGATGATCGATGGGACATTCGCGTAACAAACACGGGCTGCATTCCACTGGTTCGCGAACCACACGCGCGTGTTCCCCAGTCGGGCCCGTGGTGATGTGATCGGTGGCGCCGAAGACGGCGACCGTGGGTACGCCTAGCGCCGAGGCGATGTGCATCGCTCCCGAATCATTCGAAAGAAAAACCCGGCAGGCGGCGGTCAAATCTATAAATTGACTGAGCGATGTTTCACCGGCAAAGTTGCGGACGGCAATGCCGCGCGAAGTTAGATCGGCGGCGACAGACTGGCAGAGTTCGCGCTCATCTTTGGAACCGAAAATCGCCACCGATGCTTCGATAGCGGCGGCAATCTCCGCGGCAGCTTCGGCGAATCGTTCCGGCAGCCAGCGTTTGGCGCTACCATAGGCCGCGCCGGGGCTGACTCCGATAATCGGCGCGGTCATACCTTCGGCATCGAAGTGAGCGAGACCGGCTTCACAAGCGGCCCCTGCGCCTTCCAAGCGAATCTCGGCGCTCTCTGGAAGCTGTTCGAGGATACCTGCTCTGCGCAACAGTTCCAGATAGTAAAAGCGCTCGTGAGCCGGAATTTCACCTTTCTTGGGAACGGGAATGGGGCGGGTGAGCAGCCAGCCGCGAGCATCGCGATTGTAGCCGATTCGCTCGGGGATGCCGGCCAGGCGGGCAATCAACGCCGCTTCAAATGCATTTTGCAGAAGAATCGCCGAGTCGTAGTTTTCTAAGCGAAGGGTTTGGGCGATTCGCCATTTCGCGGCGAAGTCTCGCGCTCCGCGGGCGGCGACGTAGGGAATCAGCCGGTCGCAGAACGGTTCGCGCGCATAAATATCGGCCACCCAAGGGCGGGCCAAGATGGCGATGTGGGCGTCCGGATAGCGGGTTCTGATCGCGCGCAGGGCCGGCAGAGACATCACAGCGTCGCCAATCCAATTGGTGGCGCGAACCAGAATCCTCACGCCTTATCCCAACCGGAACCTTTCAAGCGCGGCTCGAATACTTGGGGGTAGAGGATCTCGGCCAGAATTTGCAGCGACTCAACCACGCGAGGGCCGGGACGGTTCATGTACTGGTTGCCATCCAGCAGGTACGCTTCGCCGTTACGGACGGCCCGCAGCTGCGGCCAGATCGGGTTTTGCTCTAGCCAGTACATTTCGGCGCGGGTGCGGGCCAGATCGAAACCACAGGGCATTGTCAGGATCACGTCGGGATCACTCGCGGCGAGATCGGCCCAGGTCATCCAGGGCGAGTGGCGGCCTGCTTCTCCAAAGAGGTTGATCGCGCCCAACATCTCCACCAACTCCGGCACCCAATTTCCGGCGGCCATCAACGGCTCGTGCCACTCGATGCAGGCGACTCTGGGGCGCGCATGGGTGGCCCGCGCGGTTTGTGAAATCTGCATCATGCGCGATTGCAAATTCGCAACCAGATTGCGGCCGGCTAATTCTACTCCACAGGTTGCGGCAACGCGCTGTATGTCGTTCCAGATATCGGCGAGTGAATTGGGTTCCAGCGCCACCACATGAGGTCGATTTGAATAGGAATCGCTCATCGCCCGCTCGACATCGGCCAGGCTAACGGCGCAGACGGCGCATTGGGTTTGGGTGATGACGTGGGTCGGCTGAAGCCCTTCCAGAACCGTGGAAAATACTTCATAGACGGATTCCGCGTCGCGCAGCGTGGCTTTCACCCGTTGATCGATTTCCTGGCTGTTGCCTTCGACCAGGAAGCGGGGCGTAGTACAAACCGGGAGGCCGGCGACGTCAGCCGGGAAATCGCATTCATGAGAGCGGCCAACCTGATGCGCGCCAAGTCCAAGAGCGTGGACAATCTCGGTGGCGCTGGCAATCAGCGGGACGATACGCAGCATAATTTAAGTGTAATTGGTTGTAGGGCGACCGGCGGTGGTGGTGCAAAATAGCCACTGACATTTGAATGCAAATGTAAAAGCCCCAAACCGTGTAGGTTTAGGGCTCAAGGGTCCGGTTGGGCGGGGTCTTTGGGGTAATTTCGGGGTAATTTCTGGAAGTTGATGATGCAGTCAGTTAGAGGGACAACCTGGAGTTCCTTGAGCCTTTTCCTCGTGTTTCACGCTTTCTTATAGAGCAATCGACCTGCCAAAACTGGGAGTGTCGATTTTCGCTGCTTATATCGGCCGGGGTGTTGTGAGGAAGGCAATCGCGACGGGAAAATTTACCACAGCAGATCGGCAAGCGTGCAAAAACGGAACAGCGTGGGACCGATCTGAAAACGCGAAGATTCAGAATGGGACAAGCAGCGAAAGGGCTCTGCGGAACCGCACAGCCCGATCGAATTTAACGGATGGGCTTACCGTCTTTATCCAGAACCGGCAGTGGGCTAGGCACCTTCGATACGCGCCCGGAGTAGGCTTCATCCATCTGCACGTTATTCTTCTCCAGGACGTCGCCGAGCGCCTGATCAATCTGCACCCTGGCGTGACTATAGGCCGACAGGGCCGACACTTCATTGGATTGCGCCTGGGCTAAATCGCGCTGCGCCTGAATAACCAGAAATACCGTGGACGCACCCAGGGCATACTTTTTCTGCTCGGCGTCCAGAGTCTGCTCCTGTAGAATGCGATTTTTCTGCGAAGCTTGGTAGCGCGCACGGGCCTGTTGCAAGGCGATGACACCGTTTTGCACGTCAACGCGGATGTTGTTTACCTGCTTCTGTAACTGCAGTTCACTTTGCCGCAGCGTTAAGGATGCGGTAGCGAAATCGGCTTGCGCGCCGCGGTTTCGAAGCGGAATGTTGAGTTGCACGCCAACACTATAATCGGGGAAGTTCCGCCCGAAAATCTGTCCCAGAACCGTGCCATAGCCGCCTATAAAATAGGGATCGGGCGCGCCGGTGCTAAATCCGGTGCCGGTTCCAGTGGTGGGGGTGCCCAGAAGATTATTCACAGAACCAGCCAAGGCATTATTCTTCAGATCCACGTAGGCATCGATGGTTGGGCGTAGAGCATTCTTTACGCCGCTCAGGCTGATCCGCGAGTTGTCCACTTGCACCCGGCTCTGCTCCAACTCCGGGCGGCTGTTGAGCGCGCGGGCTACCATATCCTGAATCGGCTCTATCGCTTCCTGGTCGGGAATGCGGATCCGGTCGGTGGGTACAATCCTCGCCTCGGCTACCGACGGGCTAGCGGTGCCGATGCGGCTGAGGGCGTTCTTGATGATGGTTTCCTGCTGCAACACATTGGTCTCGGAGACGGTTAAATCCTGTTCGCGCGACGCCACCTCGGCTTCAGCGCGGACGATCTCAATCGGAGCCAAGGTCCCGATTTCCACCTGCCGCTTGTTATCGTTGTACAGCTTCTGGGATAGCGCCAGCGCCTGCTTTTTCACCGCTACGTCTTCATTAAAGCTCACAAGATCCCAATACAGGCCGATAACGTTTGAGACGGTGGCGATGACCTGCTGCCGAAACACCAGATCGGATACCTTGATGTTATTCCGGGCAATGCGGATGTTGCGATTGTTGACGGCCATGCCGAACCCCTGCGACAGGTGCTGGCTGACGTAGAGTTCCGCGCTCGATTGGGTGGAGGGATTGAAAGCGAAGAACGGCGAGTTCTGAGCAGCCGTCTGATTGTTGAAACTCAGCTGGCCGGTGGTGCCGGTGAGGAAGCCCTGGCTAACATTAATATTCGCGGTGGTACCGGAAGTAACTAACGACGTCGTGCCGGTAGTAATTGTATTGCTTTGGGGCGAGGTGCGATGTCCCCAGCCAATGGTCCCCCCCAGGATCGGATCCAGGCTGGCAAGGATCGGTCCCGTGGTTGAGGTGGTCTGGCCGATGGTGGAAGACGCCTGCGACGAGCCGGAATTCGTGGCGCCGGTTGATCCGCCCGTAGCGCTCGAAGATCCGGTGTTCACGGAAGTCGTGACGCCACGCAGGTAATTGCCAGCCTTGGCTCGCTGGAGATCCACTTCAGCCAGGCGCGGCCCGTATCGCTGCACTTCGATATCGATATTATTTTCGAGCGATAGCGCAATGGTGTCTGATAACGATAAATAGATAATGCCGGCCCGCACCAGGGAATCAAGACGTCCGGAGTTTCCGAGATTGATAGCGGGGTAGGTCCGGGCCTTGTAAGGATTGAGAAACGACGAAAAGGGACCGTGCGAGGAAGAGGGAAGGGTTTCCGGTGTCGTCGTATCCTGGGCTCGCGATTGGCCGGCCAGCAGGCAGACGGAAAATATCGACAAAAAAGACTGAAAACGTTTCATGCACCTTTCCTATTTAACGCCAACCACGTCGCGCCCGCCGATATACGGGTAACGCAAACCGGACGGCGGTTGTTCCTTTTCGTTCCATGGTAGCGTAACCGATCTTTGAAACAAGCGCCCCTCGGCCACTTGCGTGTTTTATATTGTAAATGGCTGTTAAGAACCCAGTTGCGGCGATTACAGATGAAGCTCGCCGACCATAAAACTAGTGCCCGCGAGCGAACGGGCGGGCTGAGATATAGTGAGTATTCAGTGACCGATAACCGTAAATCCACCCTCGAGCTTTTTGAGCGGACGGGCGCCTATTTGAAGGGCCACTTTCGTCTCACCAGCGGGCTGCATAGCACCGAATATCTACAATGCGCTTTGGTTTTACAGCATCCCCGGTTTGCCGATTATCTTGGCCGGCATTTGGCCGAGCTTGTGCAACAGATCAACCCCCAGCAAAAGATCGATGTTGTCGTTGCGCCGGCCATGGGAGGGCTGATCATCGGCCATGAGGTGGCCCGGGCGTTACAGGTGCGATTTCTATTCACCGAACGCGATACGTCGGGCAAGATGCAATTGCGCCGCGGGTTCCGGATTGAACCCGCTGAAACGGCGGTGGTAATCGAAGATGTCATCACGACGGGCGGCAGCTCGCGGGAAGTGGTCGATCTTCTGCGGGAACGCGGGGCGAAGGTTTTTGCGGCAGGTTCGATTATCGATCGCAGCGGCGGGCGGGCCGATCTATTGGTGCCGCGGAAAGCTTTGGCGACCTTGGAAGTAGTGACCTACGCCCCCGAGAACTGTCCGCTTTGCGCGAAGGGAATTCCTGTGGAGAAGCCCGGATCGCGGAATGCCTAAAGGGGAAATCGAGCCGCCGGATGCGATTGCGGCAGGGGCAATGGAACCCCTGCGCCGGGTGCGGGTGACCATCGCCTATGACGGGACGAATTTTCATGGATGGCAGGTTCAGCCTGGCGTAATCACGATTCAGAGCGTTCTGCAGGACGCGCTGGGGATAATTGAAGGGGCGCCAGTGATTGTGGCGGGTTCGGGTCGAACCGATGCCGGAGTCCACGCGTTAGGCCAGGTGGCGGCTTTTTCACTACGGAATCCGATTCCGGTGGAGAATCTCCAGCGGGCGTTAAACCGCCTGCTGCCCGGTTCGATCCGGATCCTGGCGGCTACGGAGACACATCGCGAGTTCCATCCGCGCTTCGACGCCGTGAGTAAGACCTACGAATACCGGATTTTTCGCGGCGAAATCTGTTTGGCTTTTGAAAGCAACTTCGTTTATCATCATCCCTACCCGCTGGATGTGGGGCGCATGCTCCAACTGGCTCCGCTGTTGGAAGGCGAACACGATTTCAGCGCCTTTGCGGCTGCCGACGATCGGGACATTCAGGGACGGTCGAAGATTCGGCGGATTTTTTCATCAGGGTTTGCGGTGCGGGGTGAATATTTAATCTATAGCGTGCGGGGGAGTGGATTTCTCAAGCACATGGTGCGGAACATCGTAGGCACGTTGCTGGAGGTCGGGAAGGGAAACGTCGACGAAGACTTATTGGGTAGGCAGTTAAAAACAGGGTCACGAATCAGCCCGAGTCAGCGGGCACCGGCGAAGGGATTGTATTTGTTATCGGTGGAGTACTGAGGAAGGTTATGGGTGTCCGCCGTGAAGCGGACACCCGATGTAGATCTAAAGCCTATGCAGACTTCTTACGGCGGGTTCCCATCCAAACCAGCGCGAGGCCGGCAGGCAGGAGCATCAGGGTTCCGGGCTCTGGCGTATCAAACGAACCACTTACTGCGTGAAATGCATGGTTGTCTGTTTCAAACGCATTGGCGCTGGAACTCAACACGATCTGCGTAAAGTACTCGGCCGGGCTGGAGGCAGCGATGTTGACATAGACATGATCGCCTGGGTCACCGCTGGCGACAAACCCACCCAGCGTACCGATTTGGGTTCCGGTGAGGGAAAGAATCAGACCGGTCGAATTGTAAAAGCTGATCACATTGAAGGGATCAACCGTGCTCGCATAGAAACCGAAATAATCGGCCGCTGTCGAGAAATTGATAGTGACGGGCGTTCCGCGAGTCGGGCCCACCGATAAATAGTTCGTTGTGTCATCAAACGGCGCCGCGCTGACCGACGGATCGTTGCCGTTCAGTATATTGGTTGCGGCATATACATACTGAATGCCGCCAACCGTTGGGGCGGTGCCGCTATCGAAATTGATGGTCGTCGCACCCGCGAAGTTGGAAAACGTTCCGTTGCCGGCAACCGCTGTTCCACCTGTGGTGACCGTGACCGCGCCGAGCGGCATAATTGCTACGCCAAAGGCGAGCAAACAAGCTGGTACTAACTTCTGAATAGTAATCAAGAATTCCTCCGTAGAGACATAATACAGGCCAATCCTAAAAATGGCAAGCAGGTTATTTAACTTAGTACTCTTGGTGCGGGATAGTACCCCGGTCCTAGGGCGCGTCCCCGCGCCAATTCGCCATTTGCGGCAGGTCCCCCTTTTCACGTCGCGCTGCGATAGACTCAATGGCATGGCACAAATAACTAAGGTGGAAAAAGCTAAGGATAACCTCCCTCCCCTTGGGACTTGGGCGCCCGCAGTGGCCCTTAGTTGGCTGATTCCGGGTGGCGGACACCTGCTGCTAAAGCGGAGGTTGCGCGGCGGCTTGCTGATGTTCTCCGTACTCGCCATGTTCGCCTTAGGACTGATGATGCGCGGCGCTTTGTTTGAGCCGCAAAAAGGCGACCTACTCACCACAGTCATCTATGTCGGCGGATTCATCGGCAACTTGGCCTCCGGTTTGCCGTATCTGTTAACGGTCTGGCTCGGCTATAATCAGCCGGATTTGGCAGGCCACGTTCACGATTACGGCACGAAGTTTCTGGTCGGGGCCGGCCTGTTGAACGTTCTGGCCATTGTCGACGCCTTCGATATCGCTACACACAAGAAGGAATAAATGCCGAAAATGAATCTATCTCACTTTGAAGCCACGCTTCTCTTCGCTCTGCTTACGTCCGTTGTTCTGGGAATTGTAACCAAACGAACGGATCGCGAGAGGCTGCGTTATGGCTTATACTGCTTTGGCTGTTTCATGGGAGCGGTCTTCGGCTTGAGCTGGCTAATGTATTTAGGCCACGGCTAACCGCCGCCGGCTATTGAACTGCGCATTTTCCCTTACACACCGAATCGGACAGGCGCTGCGGGGCTCCCAAGCGATTCGGGTCGGAATTATCGGGGGTTCGGACGGTCACCCGATCCACCGTGCCATCGGCGGTTACCTTCCGGTCGAAAGTTTGTTGCTCGCGCAACTGCGGCTTGGAGTCGGCACTGCCAACGATCCCAGGATTATTCGGCGTGAATATGTCAACCTGCGTCGATTGGCTACCATCGGGCTGTTTTACAGAGGTCGTCACCGTCTGTTTAGTCAGCAATAGCTTTCCGTCCAAACCCAAAGTGTAGATACTGGCGTTTTGCGATGTTTGCGGACCTTGCTTGGTGGATTCCACCACCTCGCGTTCCGCTTCGGCCAACGCGCCATTGACGGAGCGGCGATAGATCACGCTGTTTTCGTGTCTCGCATTGGGCGAATCGTCGGCCGTGGAATTCTTTTTCTCGACCACTTCAAAGGCCGAATTCAAGGTGGGCTTTTCCACCACCGTATCGGTTGTCGTGGTCGCGCCATTGCGGCGAATCTCGGTGGTGGAGCGCTGTTCCGGCGCCAAATTTCCGCTGATGTCGTTGCGGTACACGGTGGAGTGAATGGTTGCTCCATCCGCTTGCTTCTGCTCCTCGGTAACCGTTTTGAGGGTCGCGAGCGGCGCTCCATTCCGATCGAAGGTGCGCTCCATCCGTTCCACTACCCGGCCGTTGGCATCCTGGCGGACTATCCGCTCTTCTACGCTCGACGTCTTTACGCGTCGACCATCGATCAGTTGCAACGTGTCCGTCACGGCCGTGTCCCCGACCTTGGTTTGTTTCACATCGGGGCCAACCAGGCGGTTGCCATTAATATCGTATTTAAATGTCTGGGCGTCCTGTTGCGCCAGTAGAATAACGGTCGAGAAAAACGCGATGGTCCACTTCATGCTAATAGCGTAGGCCTATTTACCTGCGGGTTCAATATGTGGAAAGCCTTACTCCAGGCGCCGGCAGTGCCGAAAATCTTTCGCGATACAATCTAGACAGTACGAATGCGCACCTTTTACATCGAAACGTTTGGCTGTCAAATGAATGCGCACGACTCGGAAAAGGTGATTGGCACGCTTGTCTCCGAAGGGTACGCGCAAGTTCCCACCGTGGATGAAGCGGACCTGGTGCTCTACAACACCTGCAGCATTCGCGATAAGGCCGAGCAAAAAGTATTTCACCGCCTGGATCAGTTCAAGAAGAATCACGGCAATGGAAAGACCTTCGCGGTAATTGGGTGCGTGGCCCAACAGGAAGGCAGCGCCATTTTCGAGAGGGCTCCGCATGTCAGCCTGGTGGCGGGCTCGGCCAGCTATGCAAAGTTGCCGGAATTGCTGGTGCAACTGGAGTCGGGCGCAAAGCGAGTTACCGGTTTACAACTCGATACGGAGGAAGCCTTCGATACGCCCTACACACGGCGCGATAACCCGCATCGGGCGTATCTGACGATCATTGAAGGGTGCGATAAATCCTGCGCTTATTGTGTGGTCCCGTTTACGCGTGGCCCGGAGCGGAGCCGAACCAGCGAGAGTATTCTTCGCGAGGCCCGTTCGCTTGCCGATTCCGGTTATACGGAAATTCAGCTGTTGGGGCAGAACGTGAATAGCTATCGCGATCCCTCGTCCGCAGATTGGGATTTCGCCACGTTGCTGCGCGCGATGGGGAACGTCCCGGGCCTTCGCCGCGTTCGCTTCACGACCTCCCATCCGCGCGATTTCGTCAAAGAAATTATCGACGCGATCGAGGAAAATCCGGTGCTCTGCAATCACGTGCATCTGCCGGTTCAGTCGGGTTCCTCAACCGTGCTGGCGCGAATGCAGCGATCCTATACCCGCGACGAATACATGCGGCGTATCGACTGGATGAAAAACGCCCGGCGGCCGATCTCCATCACCACCGACATCATCGTCGGCTTCCCGGGCGAGACCGAAGCCGAGTTCGATGCCACGCTGCGCTTGTTAGATGAGGTGGAATACGATGCGCTGTTTGGCTTCAAGTATTCCAAGCGCCCCAATACATCGGCCCTGGCTTTGGACGATCATATTCCCGAACAGGAGAAGATCCGCCGCCTGGCCGTGGTCCTGGATCATCAGCGGGCTATTCAGCTGAAGAACAACGCCGCGTATATAGGCACGGTGGAGGAGTGTCTGGCCGAAGGATTTAATAAAGCCACCGGCCAGTGGATTGGAAGAACGGCTCGCAACATGACGTTGAACTTCTTGCGTCCGGCGGCGGGCGAGGGCGGGGAAACGTCGCTGCTGGGCCGCTATGTGGACGTCAGGGTTACCCGGGCGGGCGCGAACTCGCTAGTGGGCGAAAGTGTTATTTAAGAATCGGGGGACGATATGGAAATCGAGATGAAGATCCGGGGTCTGATGATGGATCCGGTCACGAATATGCCAATCGTGGTTTTGAAAGATATTGCGGGTAGCAGCATCCTTCCCATTTGGGTTGGTATTTTCGAGGCGAACGCGATCGCGCTGGAAATAGAAAAAGTGGCCACGCCCCGTCCGATGACGCACGACTTGATTAAGATCGTGCTGTTCGGTCTGAATACGGGAGTGAAGAAAGTCGTTGTCAGTGAATTGAAGGACGATACGTTCTACGCGGTGATTTGGCTCGAAAAAGATGGCGAACTGATTAGCGTGGATTCCCGGCCCAGCGATGCACTGGCTTTGGCATTGCGCCTGGATTGCCCCATCTATGTCGAGGAAGCCGTCTTAAAAACGTCGAAGCTGGCCAATATCGTGTCCGATAAGGTGAACAACGAAGAACTCCGCCGCTGGCTGGAAAATCTGAACGACGAGGATCTCGGCCGTTACAAGATGTAACTCTTCTTAACTGAAAACTACACCGGGAGCGGCAAACCGACGGCCGCTCTCGTCCGTCTGATGAGTAGATGCAAGATCAACAGAGGGAACCGGAACGGAGTCGGCTGGGCAAGCCTGCAACCTTCCTACTGGCACTGATCGTGGCTACGTTGACCGTGAAGGCGGCCATGGCTAAACCCGCGGTCGCCGATCCGATTTGCCGTTTTATCCACTTTTATCAGGAAACCAGCAATACCGGCGTGCCGATGAGTATTTGGGATCGGCTGCTGGCGAGCCTGATTCTGAGCCAGCAGCCGCACTCCTGCGACTCCGACTCGGAGTGCTGATCAAGCTTTTAACAAACCCGTTCGCCGCAGATAGTCTTCCAGCTCCTCCAGGTCGGGTTCGACGATTACATTACCGTCGACATGCAGCGTCGGCTTTTTTTCTTTACCGTTATTCTGCTGGCTAACCCAGTGCGCCGCGTCTTTGTCGTGGTCGATATCGATGTACTTGTAAGTCACCTTCAGGCTATCGAGCTGTTCCAACACTTGCTGCGTCATTGAGCACCAGTCGGCGCCATAGACGGTGAGCGCAGCGGACTCTGGAGGGGTTTTGCTGGGGGGCATTGGTTATCTTTTAAACGATGAGCTGCGGCGTGGGGGAACAGCGGACAGAAGGATGAAAAAATAAGGGGCCCGGATTCAGTCCGAGCCCCGATTACGTTGTTTGCGCAATGACGCAAGTCCCTGGCGGCGTGCTGGTGAGCGATTACTTCTTGCGCACTACCGGCCTATGCGGCGCGGCGACAGCCTTACCTGTCCATCCGGTGATCTTGGCCTTTTCCACGGAGAAAGTAACCATGTAAGGATCCTTCGTGAAGGCTATGGCTTCGCCCTGGAATCCAATCAAACCGCCTGGCTCCATTTTGCCCACCAGCGGAGCATCCAGATTGATGGTGACATCCGGCGTGGTTGCGTCGCTGATAGCCAGCACCAAGGTTTTCGCGGCGGAAGAAATCAGCGTGCCTTTGAACGGCGGTAGCAGCGCACCCTTGACGCTGGCATCGAAATAGGCTTGTCCGTTGGCGCCTGTAAGCTCGGTTTTGATCTGCTTCCAAAGCGCCTTCATCGGATCTTTCTTCGCTTCGTCGGCTTCCTTGGCGGCGGCGTCGGCGGCAAGGTCGTTCTTACTCATCACCTTAAAGTCGGCGGGCGGCGTAGGATTAGCCTTGGCTACCGCGAGCAACTTATCCAGATCCGCGGTGGAGCCGTGATATTGCGTGTACGCCTTCTCCAGATACGCCTGGTAATTCTTGCGCCCATCGGCAGGCAAGGCGAAGTTGCCGCTATCGGCGTTCACTGCCCGGGCGAAATAGAATAGAGCGTCGGATTGCTTTTCGGGCTTTTTCTCAACCAAGATCACGGTGCCCAGCCAGACGTCAACCTGGCCCCAGGTGGGCTCCATCGCCAGAGTCTTGCGGAATTCCGCTTCGGCCTTTTCCGCATCCTTACGCTGCATCGCATCCCATCCTAGAATCATTTGCGCTTGCAGTTGCGTTTGCTTTTTGATCGCCGCCCAGTCTTCATCCTTAATTCCTTCGGGCTTTTTTGCCACTGCAAAAATCGTATCGCCGCTATTGACGATTTGTCCGGCAGCCTGGTCGGCGGTTGCCAACTCTTCGGGCGTCGGCGGGTTCAAGGTCAGTACCGCATAGACGATGGCCGAGAGCGCGCGAAAGTTGCCGGGGTCAGTTGCCAGGACGTCGTTCGCCGTGACGATTACGTCTTTCGGGCGATTTTGCAGTTGTTGGTAGGTGGCAAGATAAAGCAGCTTGCGGTCCGGCGCAAAATCGGAAGTAGGATACGTCTTCTTCCAATTCTCCAGCTTCTCCAGGCGTGAAGCCGCCGTGGCATCCTTGGTGATGGCGTCATAAAGATCGAACTCCGCCCGATCTTTCCAATTCTTCTGGGGCGCGGCTGCCTGACCCGCCGGCGGTGTCGCAGCTTGACCGAAGACTGTCGACGTCGCCATCACGCCAAAAAGAGCGATTATTGCGCTCTTTCCTAATAGAGTTCTTGTAAGTGCCAGCACGACTGACCTCCCCCTCAAAAATATTCAGTGTAGTACGGTGCGGCCAACAGCCGCTTCGGCTTAGACAAAAACTGCCCTAACCTTGTGTATTTGATTCTACGAAACAAACCCGAAGGACGAAAGCGCCGTCCGCCGAAATCTTGTGTGTATCCGCTACTTCCGGTGCACGCGGGCTGGTACAGCCGAAGTATTTTTCCCCGTCCATCCGCTGATCTTCGCCTTTTCTACCTGGAAGCTGACCAGGAATGGATCTTTCGTAAAAGCGACCGCTTCTCCCTGGAAGCCGATCGACGCGCCCGGCTCCATGGTTCCTGGAAGCGCTGCGTCTAACTTCAAAACCGCATCCGCGGTAACGTCGTCTCCGATGGCGATGGTCACTTCCCTAGGTTTTAGCGGCGGAGCCATAGAAATAATTTTTCCCTTGAACTCCGTCACTCCATTCGCCCCACCGGGCAATAGCCGGCCTTTCATGTTCGCCTCGAAATAAGTCTGGCCATCGGCCGCTTTCAGCGCCGCCTGGATGCTGTTCCACAAAGCCCTGCCTGGATTTTGCTTGGCCAGTTCCTGTTCCTGCGCCTGATTTTTCTCGGCAATCTCTTTCGCCGTGGCGATGTGGTAACTGCCCGGCTCGGTATGGCTCATCGAGTAGGTCAGCAGATCGTCTAAGCCTTCCTTTGACCCGTGGTACGGAGCATAAGCTTTATCGGAAAGATATTTCCGCACTTCCCCCCGGCCTTGGAGGTTCAACGCGCCCGTTCCCTCATAGGATGCAGCGCGGGCGAAATAAAACAAAGCATCGGATTGCTTTTCCGGCTTTTTCTGCGCCACCATTGCCGTTCCAAGCCAATAATCCACTTGCCCCGCGTACGGATCGATCGCTAGCGCCTTCTTAAATTCCACTTCCGCGTTCTCATAATCCTTGCGGATCATCGCTACCCAACCAACCGTCATCCGAGCCTGAAATTGAATCTGCTTTTTATTCTTATTCCAATCTTCATCGCCGCCGCCCGCCGGTTTTTTATCAGCGGCAAACAGCGTTTCCAGACTGGACAGGATCTGGTTGGCCGCTTTTTCCGCCGCATCCAGATCGTCCGCCTTCGTGGGAGCGGGTAGCTGATATACGCCATAGACCAGCGCCGTCAAGGCCCGCAGATTATTCGGATCCGACGCCAGCGCGTCCTTGGAAACAACAAAGACATCAGCCGGCCGATTGAGCTGTTGATAGGTGGCTATATAGAGCTGTTTGCGAGCGTCTTCGAACTCCGTTGCGGCGTATTGCTTTTTCCAGGTATCAATTTTTTCCAGACGTGTGGCGGCGTTAGAGTCTTTCGTGATGGCGTCGTACAGATCGAATTCCGCGCGGTCTTTCCACTGCGGTTGCTTCGCCTGGCCGTAAGCCGGAACGATGCCCCACAGCACCGCGATCGCGACAAAAGACAGTCCCAGCACCAACCATCGCCCACTCGCCGGCACACTTACGCTGCGTTTGGCAGAGCCGCGTTTTCCTACGCGTGCTTGCATTCGAAACGAATCGGCGGACGCTGCATTGAGGGCACCACAATCAACTGGCAATTGCGGAGTATAGCCAACTCGCCAGTGCAGCCGCAAGTTCTCGATAGATGGTTGTCGATTTACATCTCTCCACCCCATTAGAAACCGTGCGGCATGAAGTTGTTCCCGCTGCTGGCCGAACCGGGCCCCGAAGATCTGAATCGTGCGCATCGACACCTGACTGGACGCGGAGTTCTCTAGCGCGGTTGCAATGCTTACATAATCTTCATTACACAGCGCGAAACAATCGTCCTTATTAATGATCAAACTGTCGGAGAGATACATTATGACGGTAAAGAGAAGACTATTTAATGGAAGTACAGCAGCGGGAGTCGTAGCGCTCGGGATTGCATTCTGCCCGGCCCCATTGGCCTTGGCGCAAGATAGCACGATGTCGAAAGCCGATAGCGCAAAATCCAAAGGCATGTCGATGAAGGCCAGTGCAGATCAAAAGTTTGCGATGGAGGCCGCGCAAGGTGGGATGGCCGAAGTCGAATTGGGTAAGCTAGCGGCGCAGAAGGGTTCCAGCGATGGAGTGAAAAAATTCGGCCAGAAGATGGTAGACGATCACTCGGCCGCTAACGACAAGCTGAAAGCGATCGCGGCAAAGAAGAATATGACCCTGCCCAGCGACATGACCGCCAAGGATAAAGCGGAGATGCAGCGCCTCCAGAATATGTCCGGCGCCGCCTTCGACAAGTCATACACGGCCTATATGCTGAAGGATCATCAAACCGATGTAGCGGCCTTCCAAAAGGAATCGAGCATGGGCAAGGATGCCGATATCAAAGCGTTCGCCACAGAAACGCTACCGACATTGCAGGAGCACTTAAAGATGGTACAGGGCATGTCCACCGGTTCCATGAAATCGATGAAATAGCTGTTTCACGGCGAGGGAACTTACTTTCCGTTCCGGAATGGGCTCCCTCGCTTACGGCATCCGCTATCCTAATCTGAATGCGATGGCTGGACCTGAGCGTCATTCTTCTTTACTTAATCGGCATTACCTGGTTCGGCGCGCAATTCAAGAACTCCCAAAAAACCCTGAAAGATTATTTCCTCGGAGGCCGCAATGCGCCATGGTGGGCCATCGCGTTCTCCATCGTCTCGGCTGAAACCAGCACCCTCACCGTGATTGGAACCCCGGCTTTAGCCTTCGCCGGAAACTTCGGATTTCTGCAAGTTGTCCTTGGTTACCTGCTGGCTCGTGTCGTGATCTCTACGCTGTTCCTGCCGGCCTACTTTCGGGGTGAGCTATTTACTGCCTACGAACTGATGAGCCGCCGCTTCGGACCCAATATTCGAAGGCTCACCGCGGGGTCGTTCCTGGTCTTACGAGCAATGGCGGAAGGGGTTCGGGTCTTCGCGATCTCCATCGTGATTTCAATCATCCTGGGCGAATCCTTACAGTGGATGCTTCTCAAAGTTCTTCCCCAGAGCCTGGCCAGCGATACTGGCACCGCCGAAATCGCCGCAATTTTCCTGATCGTTTGCTTGACACTCTTCTACACCTTCGAAGGTGGCATGACGGCGGTGATCTGGACGGACGTAATCCAGATGTTCCTCTATGTCGCCGGCGCGATCCTGAGCTTTTTTGTAATTCTCCAAAAGGTGGATGGCGGATGGGGACACGTCGCCACTGTCGCCGGGCAATTGAACAAGTTTCAGGTATTCGATTTCCGTTTTTCCTTCTCGCAGGAGTTCTTTACGCGTACCTACAGTTTTTGGGCAGGCGTGATTGGCGGGTGCTTTTTGACCACCGCGAGCCATGGTACCGAACAACTGATGGTGCAGCGCTTACTCTCCGCTAAATCCGAGGCGGAAAGCCGGGCGGCGTTATATACCAGTTGGTTGGTTGTATTTTTCCAGTTCACTTTGTTCCTTCTCATCGGGGTCAGCTTGTTTGTGTACTATTCCGATCGTCATTTGGCTGCGCCCGCCGTGAGTGACCGCATCTACCCGGAGTTTATCTGGAATAATCTACCGCACGGGATCGCGGGCTTAATCATCGCCGCCATTTTGGCCGCGGCGATGTCGAATCTAAGCGCCGCGTTAAATTCCCTGGCATCCACGACCATCATGGATTTCGTGAAGCCGCTGTCGCGCCAGGTGCGAGAAGAGGCCTATTATCTGCGGCTGGCGCGCTATACCACCATCGGTTGGGGAGCGGTACTGTTCGGAATTGCCGTAATTTCCCGGAATATCAAGTACGTCCTGCCCACGGGCCTTTCCATAGCCTCTATCGTTTATGGATCGCTGCTGGGCGTCTTTCTCCTGGGTTTACTGACAACGCGGGTGCAGGAGCGTTCCGCAATGGCCGGAATGGTCGCCGGACTCGGTCTTATGCTGTACGTTAAATTTGCAACTACCATCGCCTGGACCTGGTATGTCCTGATTGGCACCACCGCGACGGTGACCGTGGGGTACGCAATTTCAATGCTGCTAGACAGGAAGGCGCAAGAAAATATCCATGGCTGAGCTAAAACGGGATTTGGGCTTATGGGCGGCAATCGCGATGGTTGTGGGCACCACCATCGGCAGCGGAATTTTCCTAGTCCCCAAGGCGATGATCCAGGAGGTTGGATCGCCGGGGATGCTTTTTGGGGTCTGGATCTTCGCCGGTATTCTCTCGCTATTCGGGGCCTTGACCTATGCCGAGCTGGCGGCGGCGATGCCCGAAGCAGGCGGGGAATATGTCTATCTCCGGGAAGCATACGGTCCGCTATTCGGATTTATCTACGGTTGGACGCAGATGTGGGTGGCGAAAAGCGGTTCGATCGCAACTTTAGCTACAGGATTTTTCCTATATTTAGCAAACTTTCGTCCGGAGCTCGATCACGTCTTCCTGACACTGGGAATTCCACTGGGTCCAAACGGCTCCCCACTGGAAATTCGCTACGGTCAGTTGCTGGCAATGGGAGTAATCTTCCTGCTTGGAGGGATTAATTACTTCGGCGTAAAGTTGGGCGGCGGCATCCAGATCGGCATCACCGTGATCAAGGTTGCGCTGATTGTCGGCATTATCGTGATCGGTCTGAGCTCGAGCCAGGGGAATACAGCGAATTATCAGTCGAGCGTGGTGGCCGTCGGCGGATTTGCCGGATTTTTCGCAGCACTTGTGGGTGCGCTATGGGCTTACGATGGCTGGAACAACGTAAGTATGGTTTCTTCGGAAATCAAAAATCCGCAGCGCAATTTGCCGCTCGCTTTGATCGGCGGGATTGCGGCGATTATAGTCATCTATCTGCTTGCAAACGCAGCGTATTTTTATGTTTTGACGAGTCAGCAGGTGGCCTCGGCGGATCGCGTGGCGGCGGAAATGATGCGCCACATTCTGGGTGATAAAGGAGCGGCCGCGGTGAGCATCGCGGCGATGATTTCCATTTTCGCCGCGCTAAACGGATCGATTCTTTCGGGATCCCGAGTTCCTTATGCGATGGCGCGCGACGGGCTCTTCTTTCGGAGCGTGGCCGCGGTTCACCCGCAGTTCCACACGCCCGGCGTGTCCATTTTGGCCCTCAGCGCGTGGTCGGCAATCCTCGTTCTCAGCGGGAGATTTGAAGACCTTTATCGATATGTGATCTTCGCCAGTTGGATTCTTTACGGAATGACAGCGGCCGCGGCGATCGTATTAAGAAAAAAGCGTCCAGACATGGTTCGTCCTTATCATATTGTTGGCTATCCTATTGTTCCGGTGCTTTTTGTAGGGGTCGCGCTGGTGCTGCTTACAACTACTTTTCTGTCGTACCCGCGCCAGTCCATCAGCGGCCTGGTTATCATTGCGGCGGGTTTGCCCTTTTACTTTCATTGGAAAAAGCGGAATTCCGTTTAATTCAGTCCGCAGTTGGCAGGCAGCGCGAGTACGGGGAGTTTCGACAGGTGCTGTAAGACCTATTTTAAAGATCTGTTCTGAATTCAGAACAAAGTACTTGAAATGAGGTCCAAAATAAGGTAAAACACAGGAGAAGGGTTTCGGTTACGGTAGCTTCTGTTCGTTTTTTGGAACGGGCACCGGGCACCTTCGATCCCAGAGGAAAACTACAAAGAGTGCGGGAGACCACCATGGATGTAACAAAAATGCTCGCGGATTTACGCCAGGAACGGGAGCAGATTGAAGAAGCTATTATGAGCCTGGAACGCTTGGTTCGATCGCGAGGCAAGCGCAGGGGTCGTCCCCCGTCATGGATGACCGAAGTAAAACGTCGCGGCCGTCCACCAGGCAGCAAGAACAAACCGAAATCGGCTGCTAAAGGCGCTGCCGATTCTCTTTAAAGCCAAGCCGCTTTAAAATAGGATTTCCGGCACGGGTTATTCAAACAGGCTTCCCGTGCCTCTCCTATTAACGCTGCACTCGCCCGGACCCGCCACTCCGGATCAGTTGCTCCACTTCGGTCGCGGTAAATCGGTTAAAGTCCCCTGGTATGGAGTGCTTTAAGCATGACGCTGCGACCGCGAACTCCAATGCTTCCTTCGCGCTAGCATATTTCTGTAACCCGTATATCAACCCTCCCGCAAAGCAGTCGCCTCCACCCACCCGGTCCACTATACTGGTAATCTCATAATGCCGGCTAACTAGGAATTCAGTCCCATCGTTCAAACAAGCAGACCATCCGTTGTGCGAAGCACTCTTTGACTCCCGTAATGTCACCGCCATTTTTTTCAAATTCGGATACATCTCCATTACTTTAATGGTCAATTTTCTGTACTGTTCCGTGGATAACTCTCCAGAATGAACGTCGGCTTCCGACTGAATGCCCAGCGACATCTGACAATCCTCTTCATTTGCTATGCCTACATCCACATATTCAAGGAGTTCGCTCATCACTTCGCTGGGTTTGCGACCGTAATTCCAGAGATTCTTACGGTAATTCAGATCACAAGAGACGGTAAGGCCCCGCGACTTGGCGGCCTGTACACTTTCGAGGGCGAGATTGGCGGCGGATTGGCTGAGCGCGGGAGTGATTCCGGTGATATGAAACCAGGTTCCGCCTTGGAGCGCGACTTCCCAATCGATCGCGCCCGGCGCGGCAAGGGCCAGTGAGCTCCCCGTGCGGTCATAGAGAACCTTGGACGGCCGCTGATTAGCGCCCGCTTCCACGAAATAGATACCGAATCGTCCCGGCCCGTGGACCAGGCAGCTGGAGTCCACGCCAAACCGCCGCAGCTCACCGCTGAAAGCGTCGGCGATGGCATTATCCGGTGGTAAGACGGTGACGAAGCGCGACGGGATGCCGAAGCCCGCAACCGCCACGGCAACGTTCGCCTCGCCTCCGCCGAAGGTGGCTGTAAATTGCGGAGATTGCAGCAGGCGCTCGAACCCCGGGGGTGCCAGTCGGAGCATGATTTCGCCAAAGGTGATGACCATATCCGGCAACGGGCTTGGTTCCTATTTATAGATCATAACCCATTAGTTCGCGTTAACTTTCGAGGGTTTTGTCCTTGGCATAACAGATGGGATCGAGGAGGCATTGCGAGCACTTCGGTTTTCGTGCGATGCACAGCGATCGCCCGTGATGAATTATCTGGTGCGAAAACAGGACCCATCTTGCTGCTGGAATGCTCTTGATCAGATCCTGTTCGATCTTGACTGGATCGGTATGCTTCGTCAGATCCAGCCGCCGCGTAATCCGTTGGACGTGTGTATCGACTACCACGCCCGAAGCAATCCCGAAGGCCGATCCTAGAACGACATTGGCAGTCTTGCGCGCAGCGCCGGGAACCGTCAGCAACTCGTCCATGGTTTGCGGCACCTCGCCTTTAAAGTCGGAAAGAATCTTCCGCGCCGCTCCAATGACGGACTTCGATTTGTTGTTAAAGAATCCCGTGGAACGAATGTCGACCGCGAGTTCCTCCTGCGGCACGCTGGCGAAATCCTGTATTGCCGGATATTTCTTGAACAGGGCCGGAGTGACTTCGTTCACCCGCTTATCGGTACACTGCGCGGAAAGGATGGTCGCTACCAGCAGCTCCCAGGCGTTGGAATGATGCAACGCGCAGGTGACATGGGGATACAAAACATCCAGCCCCTCCAGGATCTTCACCACTCGTAGCTTTCGTTCAGCGGCGTTCTTCGGGCGGGGAACTAATCGTGGTGGCGTGGCGGGCATTTCCTCACTATAGCCCGACGCCCGATTCGTTTAAGACCGCATCGCCTCCCTCTGCGCAATACAAGGTGATAGTCTTTGCTAATCGTGCTGGAGAAAACCTATGCCGGACGGAATATTAAATCTAAGTGTCGTCGATGTCTACGGCGATAAGCTCGTCGAGCCCGTGGATGTGTTCCTGAGACATCAATCATTGGCGGATAATCCTTCGTTCCGAGGCACCAAGCCGGCGAAGGTCATTCGTTTTCAAGGGTTGTATCGCAATCCGCAGGGGCTCTACCGTAGCGAAATCGACGCGCCTTCGTACCTAGCGGTGAGCCAGTTTATCAACATTCCAAGCAGCGGGTCAGCCAGACTGGTGGCGACCCTTCCCGTAAATAAAAATCGCGTCGTCAGCGTCACTTTCCCGGCGCATTCGCTTCTCGATCCGGATGCGCAACGTCTGCTTGCCGCTAGCACGATCGACAGCCTATCGGGTCCAGCCCTGTATGACGGATTTGACGATCTGCGTAAGGCGGGTTTCCTCAACCTGGTGACCAAGGCAATGAATACCCGCTTACTCAGCGACAAGCCCGTGCTGGCATACCTGCAGCAGATCACAGAGCAGCGCGGCGATCGGCTCTTCGCGATTGTTCCGGCATCTTTGCATGCGGAAGTGGTACATAGCGCGACTGGCGGCCTGTTCCATGCCGTGTCTGAAGCGCTACATGAACCCTCGCCAGGATTTACGTTGGTGGATAGTTACAAGACTCCCGACCATTACGGCAACTTGCAACTTACTTTCGCCCGCAACCTTCCGGAATGGAGCGTCGATATGGATATCGACGATGCCCAAGGCCTGGAACATATTTTCCAGGTCGTCCGCAACGCCGCATCCGGACAGCCGACTCATCCATACGATATCCACGAGATCCTGGTCGAGTTTCAAGAACTCGATCCCGGATATCGTTTTAATCTTGGGTCGTCCACCACGGTGCTCAAAACAGCCGAAGCGGGAGGATAGAGCAATAAAAAAGGCGGCCCCCTTTCGAGGACCGCCTTCTTCCAAACGAACCCACTAAACCGAAGCTTAGTAGTCCATGCCTTCCGGACCGTGTCCGCCATGTCCGCCGCCCGGGGCAGCCGACTTCTTCTCGGGGATCTCGCAGATCATGGCTTCCGTCGTCAACATCAACGACGCGATCGAAGCCGCGTTCTGGAGGGCCGTGCGAGTTACCTTGGTCGGATCGATGACGCCCGCCGCGATCAGATCTTCATAGACGTCGGTCGAAGCGTTGTAGCCGAAGTTCGGGTTGTCGTTGGAACGAACCTTCTCCACGACAATCGCGCCTTCGTGGCCCGAGTTCAGAACGATCTGGCGCAAAGGCTCTTCGCAAGCGCGGCGAACAATGTTCAGACCGAACTGCTCATCACCTTCGAACTTCTCGGTTTGCAGCGCCTTGGCGGCACGCAGCAGAGCTACACCACCACCGGGAACGATGCCTTCTTCCACAGCCGCGCGGGTTGCATGCAGAGCATCTTCCACGCGAGCCTTCTTTTCCTTCATCTCGGTTTCCGTCGCCGCGCCAACCTTGATGATCGCAACGCCGCCGGCCAGTTTGGCCAGACGTTCTTGCAACTTTTCACGGTCGTAGTCGGACGTGGTCTCTTCGATCTGGTTGCGCAACTGCTTGATGCGGCCTTCGATCGTTGTTGTGGTGCCTGCACCGTCGACGATGGTCGTGTTGTCCTTGTCGACAGTCACGCGCTTCGCACGGCCCAGATCTTCCAGCTTCACGCCTTCCAGCTTGATGCCGGTTTCTTCCACGATGGAACGGCCGGCGGTGAGCACGGCGATGTCTTCGAGCATCGCTTTGCGGCGATCACCGAAGCCAGGAGCCTTCACAGCGCAGGTGTTGAGCGTGCCGCGCAGCTTGTTGACGACGAGTGTGGCCAGGGCTTCGCCTTCCACTTCCTCGGCGATGATTAGCAACGGACGGCCCGAACGGGCGATCTGCTCGAGCAACGGCAGGATGTCCTTCATGTTGCTGATTTTCTTTTCGTGGATCAGAATGTACGGATCCTCGAGGACGACTTCCATCCGGTCCTGATCGGTTACGAAATAGGGGGAGAGATAGCCGCGATCGAACTGCATGCCTTCGACGGTGGCGAGTTCGGTGACCATGGTCTTCGACTCTTCTACCGTGATGACGCCATCTTTGCCGACCTTTGCCATCGCCTCGGCAATGATCTTGCCGATCGTATGATCGCTGTTCGCCGAGATGGTACCGACCTGGGCGATCATGTCGCCCGATACTGGCTTGGACATGCCCTGTACCGCGGCAACGGCGATCTCCACGGCCTTATCGATGCCGCGCTTCATGGCCATCGGGTTTGCGCCCGCGGTTACTGCCTTCACGCCTTCGCGATAGATCGACTGCGCCAGAATCGTCGCCGTCGTGGTACCGTCGCCGGCCACATCGGACGTCTTCGAGGCTACTTCGCGAACCATCTGCGCGCCCATGTTTTCCAGGGCATCGGCGAGTTCGATTTCCTTCGCCACGGTCACGCCATCCTTAGTGATGGTGGGGCCGCCAAACTTTTTCTCGAGGACGACGTTGCGGCCCTTCGGACCGAGCGTGACCTTTACCGCATCAGCCAATTGATTGACACCGCGCAGGATCGCCTGGCGTGAATTGTCGGCGTAAATAATCTGTTTTGCCATGTGTTAGCTCGCCTTCTTCGCAGCCGTGGGCTGCTTATCGAGAATGCCGAGAATTTCGTCCTCGCGCATAATCATGTACTCTTCGCCATCTAACTTGATATCGCTACCGGAATACTTGCCGAACAGGATGCGATCGCCCACCTGAACATCCAGGCTGACAACTTTGCCGTCTTCCAGGCGCTTGCCTTTACCAACGGCGACGACTTCACCTTCCTGGGGCTTTTCCTTCGCTGAATCCGGGATGTAAAGACCGCCCTGCATGGTGGTCTCTTTGTCTTCAATGCGCTTAACTACGACGCGGTCGTATAAGGGACGGATTTTCATAGTGATTGGAGCCTCCGGGGCTCGTTGAGGACTGCTACTGCGGGGAATCTTGCGACCCCCATCTAGTGTTAGCACACTGCCGGGAGGAGTGCCAGTATATTTTCGCAAACGATTGTAATCATTACGGTTTTAATGGCACTTCTAAGGCTCGGATATCGCTGCCGCGAAGTCCTGCACGCAATTCGACCCGTAGTCAGAGTGCGGCCGGATGCTGACGCCGACGAACCGCAGTTCGGGGTCGAGGATGTTTCGCCGGTGACCGCGTCCGGCAACTCCCGCGTCGATTAGTAATTGGACGACGATCTCAAGCGAATCTCCGCCGCCGTAGTAGATATTCTCGGCGATTCGAGCGCGCCAGATGCCGTGCCGGGAGATTCTTTGGTCAAGGCTCGATTCGTCCGTACCGGTATGTCCAGTGCGTCCGGCACGTCCCATATCGATGGCGTGGTCGCGAGCCGAGCGGCAGAGCGCGGGAGAGATCTCCAGTTTGGCGATTGGCCGCATGCCGCGCATTTCTCTGGCGCATTCCGCCGCTTGCTTCGATCGCAGATACCGCTCCGCAAAGGCTGCCGGCTGTGCTCGCGCCTCATTCAACAGCTGGACCACTTCCGCTTCCTTCGCCGTTAGCGTAATGGATATAGCCAGTGCCAGCGGAAGCATTGGTGACGGTACTATTTCGCGCCGGCCAGTTTCGTTCTGGTTAAGAAGTTCGTATCCAGCTTGGCGGCCACGAAATCCGGATGCTGCATGATTTTCTGGTGTAGCGGAATCGTCGTATAAATCCCCTCGATGACGAACATATCCAGCGCCCGGGTCATCCTGGCGATGGCCTCGTCGCGATTGGCGCCGTGCACGATTAGCTTGGCTACCAGCGAATCGTAGTAAGGGGGAATTACGCCGTCGGTATACGCCGCCGTATCGACGCGGACGCCGATCCCGCCCGGCAGGTTAAGCCCTGTAATGCGTCCTGGACAGGGGGCAAACGTCTCAGGATTCTCGGCGTTGATGCGGCACTCGATGGCATGCCCGCGAAGCTGAATGGGAAGTGTCAAAATCTCGTCCAGGCGGGCGCCGTCCGCCACCAGAATTTGCGTTTTCACCATGTCGATTCCAGTGATGAATTCCGTCACCGGATGCTCCACCTGGATGCGGGCATTTACCTCAATGAAGTACAGCTTCCCCTCTTCATCCATCAGGAATTCCACCGTGCCGGCGTTCGTATAACCGATGCCCTTCATCGCCACGCGCAGGCTCTCGCTGATCCGTTCGCGCATTTCCTGAGAGACTCCCGGCGATGGCGCTTCTTCCAGCAATTTCTGATGACGCCGCTGGATGGAACACTCGCGCTCGCCCAGGATCAGCATGTTTCCATGATGGTCGCCCATCACCTGGAACTCGATGTGGCGGGGGTTCACCACCAGCTTCTCCATATACATGTCGCCGCAGGAAAACGCCGCCGTGGCTTCAGCCTGGGCCTGGGCTAGCAGATTCGGCAGTTCAGCGGCTTCGCGCACCACGCGCATTCCCCGGCCGCCACCGCCAGCCGACGCCTTTAGCATTACCGGATAGCCGATTTCCGCAGCCAGCTCAAGCGCTTCTTCGAGACTCTTAATGATGCCTTTAGAGCCCGGCAGAATCGGCACGCCAGCCTGTTCCATCGCGCTCCGGGCATGCTGCTTCGAACCCATGGTGCGGATCACTTCCGGACGCGGTCCGATGAACCGGATTCCCGATGTTTCGCAGACCTCGGCAAAGTCGGCATTCTCACTCAAGAAGCCGTAGCCCGGATGAATGGCATCGACATTCGTAATCTCGGCGGCGCTGATTACCGATGGGATATCCAGATAACTACGAGCGCTCTTGGCCGGACCGATGCAAATCGCTTCATCGGCGAAACGGGCGTGCAGGCTATGCCGATCGGCCTCGGAATAGACGGCCACCGTACGAATTCCCAGGTCTTTACAAGCGCAAATCACCCGCAGCGCGATCTCGCCACGGTTGGCAATCAGAATCTTTTGAAACATTGGCGCCTAACGCGGGCGGATGGCGAAAAGAGCTTCGCCGTACTCTACCGGCCGTCCGTTCTCCACCAGTTTGCTGCCCACGATGCCCGCCGTTTCGGCTTCGATTTCATTCATCAGTTTCATCGATTCGATGATGCAGAGCACTTGCCCCGGCTCCACCGAATCGCCCACGCGCACGAAGGGCGGGGCTCCGGGCGACGGGGAATCATAGTAGGTCCCCACAATCGGCGACTTCACCAGTGTCTGATTGCTATCGGCCGCGCTTTCGGGCGTTGCCGGTGCGTAGGAAGGAATCGCCTGCGTGTAGGTCACGGGCGGTGCGGCACTTCCGACGCTGGGACTATTGGAAAGGGCCATCTCCTGCGTCGTTGTCACAGACCGCCGGATCCGAACGCGATTGTCGCCCCGCTGCACGTCCAATTCGCCTACGCCGCTCTCATTAAATATTTGCAGTAGTTCTTTGATTTCTTCGAGTGTCATTTTATAGTTCGACGAGTTCTTTCGAGGTCGGCGTTAATACCTCGCAACCGGTCTTGGTCACAAGCACGGTGTCTTCGATCCGGATCCCGCCTAACCCTTCTATATATGCGCCGGGCTCAATGGTAATTACCATCCCCGCTTGCAGGCGCGTCTTGGCCGCTTTACCCAGCCGCGGTGGTTCATGAATCTCCAGGCCCAACCCGTGGCCGGTGGAATGGACGAATTGCTTATCCAGGTTGTGCCCCCGCAGAACCTTTCGCGCCGCCAGGTCCACCCGGCCCGCGGCGATTCCCGGCTTCACGATCGCGATGGCCGCCAGCTGCGATTCGAGCACAGCCCGATACATATTCCGGATTTTCGCCGGCGGCTTACCCAGGCTGACGACGCGCGTCATGTCGCTCGCATACCCATCCAGGGTAGCGCCCATGTCTATCAATAGTAAGTCATTGGGCTGTAGCCGGGCAGCCGTCGGGCGGGCGTGGGGCAACGCCGTGCGCGCACCCGCCGCGACAATCGTTTCAAACGACGAACCGCTGGCCCCAAGACGCCGCATCCGGTAATCGATTTCAGCGGCTATATCCGCTTCCGACGCCCCTACGCGCACCTTTTTCAGAGCTTGCTCGAAGGCTTGAGAATTCAGCAGGACGGCCGCCCGAATCGCCGCGATTTCGCTCTCCGATTTCACCATTCGCTGGTCCAGAATGATATCGGGAATGGGTACCAGGGACGCCGCCAGCTTTAGCTCGTCTTTGAGCGCAATATAGTTCGCGAAAGATAAATGAGCTTGTTCGAAGCCGATTTTAGTTAGCTTTTTACGGGCAATCAAGTCGCTTGCCGCTTTGGTAAGCAGCCCCTGCACGATCTTGATTTTGCACGACACTTCCCGCCCCGCTTGGATAGAATAGCGCGGATCGGTAAGGAAAACGGCATCGCCTTCCAGGAGCAAAAGGATCCCGTTACTGCCCGTAAATCCCGTTAAATAGCGGACATTTGGAAGCGAAGAGACCAGCAGCGCCTGGGCCTTCAGTTCAGGCAGACGGGCAGCAATCGCACCGCGGCGATAGAGAAATTCTGGGGACGCTAGCAACTCAACTAGTCTAGCAATACGTGAATTACTTCTTCAGTTCCGCTTCCACGTCTTTCGCCATGACGCCCACCTTCTTCACCGCTGCCCGCAATTCATCGGCGGTGCAGTCGAATTTCTTGGTCCAGTAGGTTAACTCGTAATCTTCGTGGACGTTCACCCGCAGAGCATCTTGCGGACCCGTTTTGTGTTTGTCGTCAGCCATGCCGGGCACTATATCACGATCAGCCCCGCAGCAAGCGCATCGCTTCGGTTACGCCACTGCTGTTGCCCGGCGCTTTCCCTTTGCCATCGGAGGTCTCCAGGGAATCCCCCTCACCCGGCGCCAGAAAGAGGTTCGCTTCAATCCCATGCTGCTTGGTGTAGAGTTCGTGATAACGGCCCTCCAGCGCATAGAGAATCTGATGCGTGCCGCGTTCGATGATCTGCCCGTGCTCCATCACCAGAATCTGGTCGGCGCGGCGAATGGTGGAAAGGCGGTGGGCGATCACAAACGTCGTGCGCCCCTTCATCAGATACGACAGGCCTTCCTGAATGAGCGCTTCCGATTCGGAATCCAAACTCGAGGTGGCTTCGTCCAGGATCAGGATTCGCGGATCGGCCAGAATCGCCCGGGCGATCGATACTCTTTGCCGCTGTCCCCCGGAAAGCTTCACGCCGCGTTCGCCGACAATTGTGTCGTAGCCCAGTTCAAAGCCAGTGGCGAATTCATCGACGCGAGCGATCTTGCAGGCGTGCATGATTTCTTCTTCAGTTGCATATGGGCGGGCGAAGGCGACGTTCTCGCGGATGGTTCCGTCGAACAGGAATGTCTCCTGCAGCACCACGCCCAATTGTGTCCGATAGGACGCCAGGCGCACAGTGGAAAGGTCGATATCATCCACCCAAACGGTACCTTCGCTGGGCGAATGGAATGCCGCGATCAGTCCAATGGTCGTCGATTTGCCCGATCCCGACGATCCAACCAGCGCGGTGACGGTGCCCGGCCTGGATTCGAACGTTACGTCGTGCAGAACTTCCTTGCCAGGCTCATAAGAGAAATTGACATGCTCGAACCGCACATCGCCGCGAATCTCAGGAAGGGCGATTCCGCGCTTAGGGTCTTCATCCTCGGGGCGCTCCCGCAGCACTTCGCGCGTACGCTCCAGCCCGGCCAGCGCCTCAGTCAACTGCGTTCCAATATTCACTGTCTGAATGATCGGCGCCACCAGGAAGGCAAGGAATGCGGTGAACGTGATAAAGCCGCCCAGCGTCAGCGATCCCGCCGCGATCTGCCGCGTACCGACATACATCACGATGGCGCCCACCACTCCCATCAGCACCGTCGCCGCCAGACTCATCAACGACACACCGGTAAGCGACTTCAGTACGTTATCAAGAAGGCGCTGCACTCCCAAACCAAACGTCGCCGCTTCGCGCTCTTCGGCATGATAGCCCTTGATGACGCGCACGCCGCCCAACGATTCCGTCAGCCGTCCGGTCACTTCCGCGGTAATCTTGCCCCGCTCGCGAAAAATCGGACGGATCGTCTTGAACGCCCGCTGCAGGAAAAAGATAAAGCTTAAGACCACGGCCAGCGCAATACCCGTCATCAAGGGGCTGATGCGGAACAAAACCACCAGGGCGATGGCCGCCGTCAGCAGCCCGCCAACCAATTCGACCAAACCCGTTCCCACCAAGTTGCGAACTCCCTCGACATCGCTCATAATCCGCGAAACCAAAGCTCCCGTTTTGTTCGAATCGAAGTAGCCCACCGACAGACGCCCGATATGGCTCTGAACCTTTTTGCGCAGGTCCGTAATCAGCCGTTGCGCCGATTTGGAGAGTAATTGCGTCAACGTGAAGGAAGTGACAGCCTGAATCAGCGTCGCGGCAACGACGGCCAGCACCAACGGCGTCAGCATCTTGGAATTATGCTTGCCGATCACCTCATCCACCAGATATTTGGTGGAAGCTGGCAGGACGAGTCCCGCCACACGGCTGATAGCGATCAACACCAATCCCAGCGCCAGCGCTTTCCGGCGCGGTTCAATCATCACCCAAATGTCCGGCCAGAGCGACCGTAAGCGCTCTGTACCTTTTAATTTTTCAGCGTTTGCCATTATATTCGAGCAGCCTTCTCCGAGCGGATCTAACGTCCATAGTGATTAGATCCATAGTAACCAGATGAAATGCGAACGGGAAACGCTGCCTAGACTTAAGTTCAGCGCGAGGAATATTGGTGATAGAGTTTTTCAAGCGTCCGGGCGTCTTCTTGTTTGCCCTGAGCCTGACGAACCTTGGCCCGCACATCCAGGAATTTGGGGAATCCAATAGAAGCCAGGAAGACATCGCCCTGGCTCAATGGGATTGGATACTGTTGCACCAACGGCGCGGCTTCATCCACCCGCCCCGATTCCGCCAGAGACCAGGCATAGAGCGCGCGCAGAGGACCGTCGTTATTGGGATCGGCCTGCTCATAGGCCTGCTTCAGCAGCGGCGTCGCTTGCTCGAAATTCTTGGAAAGCAGCAGGGCATAGCTCAGAATGCGATCGCGCAGCGGGGCCATTTCTGGGGTCGGGAACGCTTTTTCCGCCATCGTCGCCCATTCCGCGGCCGACTTGGCGGGCAACGTCACAAATCGCGCCAGCACGGAAAGATTCGCGGCGGTAATCGGGACCTGTTCGGCTTCGGCTTTGGCCCGCTCCCCGTCGCCACCCTGCAGATACCAGATGGCCAGTTGTGTATGGGCGTATGCCGCCGATTCGCCAGCGGCCCGGGGAATATAGTTGTGCAACCGGGTAATAGCCTGCGCCTGCCGGCCGGTAATGAATTCCCACTGCCCGGTCACCAATTCGACTGCTGGATTATTACGCGCCTGCAGAAAATCGGTGTACTTGTGAAAGATCTGGTCGGCGCCATCGCGATCGCCGGTGAGTAGATGCGCCTGGGCGGCCTTCAGAAGATCTCCGCCCGCGGTCAGGCCGGGATTCTTGGCATGGGCGGCCAAGAAATTCTTTTCCGAATCGGCAAATCGTCCGTTATAAAAATAAACCTCGCCCAGGGAATCCAGCGCGTTGGCCTCCTGACCGGCGAATCGCCCGTAGCGTTCAAAAGCTTGTTTTGCACCCTCCAGATTGGCCGTTTGCCCTTCGGCATAGCCCAGGGCATTCCATAAGGCGGGATTTTCCGGATCCACCTTCAAAGCTTTACGATACAACTCCACGGCGGGCGCGAATTTCCGCGAGCTGAGCGAGCTTTCGGCCAGCTTGGCGGTTACGCCGGAATCGTTTGGAGTTAGGTGCGACAGCGTCAGCAGGGCTTTGTCGCGCTCCGCGGGGTTATTAGACAGCAGCGCCGCCGCCAGTTCCAACTGCGCCCGCGACACATCACCGATCAGCGTTCCCCGTTCCAGCCCCTTCCGAATGGCGGCTTCGCAACCCGGACGATCGTTCATCGCCACTAAAGTATTGGCCCACCCGACATACGCCGCGCCATAATTCGGGTCGGCGGCGATGGCTTTTTCAAGCGCTTCACTGCGCGCGGGCAGATCGCGGGCCAGCAGAGCCACTCCGAACTGCCGGAGTGCTTCCGCGTTAGTGGTGCCATAGGCCTGCGTATGATGATCGATTTGCCGCGCCAGCGAATCGATTAGCGGAACGATACCGGCGCCGCGTGAACCTTCGGCGGAGAACGTCTTGACGGTCTTTACCGCTTGCGGATCTTCGATTGAGAATTCGAATCGCAGCTTCCCGTTGGGAGCCGTGAAATATCCATGAAGAACGCGCGTCGCCCGCTCGGAATAGGCTTGCCGTAACGATTCGGCCAGCAGCGGATTGGCGGTGGGCGAACCAGCTATCTGGGCTCCAAGCATGTTCGGGCCGGTGACGGAAATCCAATCCAGGGAAGGGTCCCCTGTTAGATTTTCGAAGGGCAAAATCGCCAGACGATCCACTGTCGGGGGCGCGCCTCGATTGCAGCCCGCGATCGTTAACAGAAGTCCCGCAAAACAGGTCGCCGTCGCCCTTCCCAAAAGGGCAACCAACCCCATTACAGGACTCGTGGCTGAGCGGCCATCAATTCCTTAAACTCCGTTAACTCCCGCAGTGAGGCGAAATCCGGATCCTTGCCGAACTTATCCCGCTCTTTAAAGCCTTCCTCGATTGCCTTGCGGATATACATCAGCGCCCGATCGTTCATCCCCGCGCCGGCGTACGTCTTGGCGAGGTAAAAATGATACCGCGCCCGCTCTTCCACTGGACGCTCCTGTAACAGGATGCCCGCTGTACTTCGGTGCTCAAATACTTCCGGATCGATCGCCAGCGCTTTCTGATAAATCTCGAAAGCCTCTTTATAATTCTTGCGGGCAAAGTAGGCCGTACCCAGATTGCTCATAATCGAAGCGGATTGCGGATTCAACCGCAGCGCCCGCCGATACAGCCCAACCGAACGGCGATATTGCTTCTTTGTGTAATAAACCGTTCCCAGATTATTGATCGCTTCGGAATACTTGGGATTTAGCTTAACCGCTTTCTCGTAGTATGTTTTGGCGATCAACGTTTCCAGCATCTGGTGATAGGCAATCCCGATTTTGTTATCGAGGACCGCAGTTTCCGGCGAAGATTTATAGGAATCCACCGCCTCGCGATACATCTTACGAGCCATTTGGATATCGCCCCGCCCCTCTGGCGTAATCGGACGGCCTCCAGGATTGGGTGGTGGCGATGGCCGGAAGCTCGACGACGCGGTCTCCAGCTGTGATGGTAATGGCCCCGATTGAGCCTGTGCCGAGGCCATTGGACTGGCCTCAAAGATGACGATGCCCCCGACGAGGGCGATGATTTGGCAAGTAAATCTGGAAACCATACGGCCTCCCTTCTTATACAGAATGATTTACTATAACCGAAATCGGTCTATTTGAATATATCCCTGATGCGCCCAAAAATTCCCTTGCCCTCGGCCGGCTTCGGTTGTTGGTTGGGGGGTTGCGATGGATTTACGGGGATCGACTGTACTGCCCGGGGGTCGCCAGGTTTGCCTGAAGCTGGAGTCATCCCGCCCGGCGCGCTTACTGGACGGGTGGATTGCGAGGGTTCCCAACCGGCGATCTGCGTTCCCCCGCCGCCATGCAAACGGCACACTTCCACGGGCTGCGTACCGGCGATAAAAACTTCACTCCGCGCTTCCGGACAGGCCGTCGTCGCCAACTGGCCCGATTGCGGATCCACCTGCGCCGTTACAATGCCATCCGGCGGATAGAACGCGCTAACGTTCCGGTATTCGGGATGCTTATGAGCCCGCTTCATGAACTCGCCCCAGATCGGAAGTGCCGATTTCGCTCCTTCCAACTTCAACTCGCGGTTGTCGTCATAACCCACCCAAACCACGCAGATCAGCTTCGAGGTAAATCCGGCAAACCATCCATCGTGCGATGTACCGGTTTTGCCCGCCGCCGGCAGAGTGAAGTTGTAGCGATAGCGAACTCCGGCGCCGGTTCCACTGCGCAGGACCTCTTCCATCATATTCACCATCAAGTACGCCACACGGGCATCGACTACGGTCTTGCGGTCGGGCTTTTCCTCAAAAATCGGACTCCCGCTCTGATCGCGAATCAGCGAGATATAGCTCGGTTTAGACCGTACGCCCCGGCCGGGAAACATCGTATAGGCCCCGGCGACTTCGATCGGCGTCACTTCATAGGCTCCAAGCGCAACCGCCGGAGTTGCCCGGATATCCATGTTGAGCCCGGCGCGCCGCGCCAAGTCCACCACCTTCCGGTAACCGACAGCTTCGGCTATCTTGACGGTCGGAATATTCAACGATTTCGCCAAGGCTTGCCGCACCGTGACGGTTCCATTGAACTTGCCTTCGAAATTGTTCGGTTCGTACGCCTTATTGTCGTACCAGAATGTGGTGGGTTCGTCCACATAGGTCGTGAGCGGCGTGATCGCCGAAGATCCGTCGGTAAGCGCCGTGTTCATCGCAGCGGTATATACAAATGGCTTAAAAACCGATCCTGGCTGACGCTTGGCTTGTGCTCGATCCAATTGGCTCAGCCCGTAGTTGCGTCCCCCGATCAAGGCCTTGATTTGCCCGGTCTGGGGGTCCATCGCCACCAGCGCCACCTGCGCCTCTGGCCAGGCACCGCCATAATCCTTGTGGCGTTTCTTCAGCTGCGCGTCCACTTCCAGCATCCCGGCATGAACGGCCTGCAAGGCGTCGCGCTGCAAATCCATGTCGAGCGTCGTATAAACCCGATAGGAACTGTTCTGGAAATCGTGATCCTGAAATTGCGAGACGAGCGATTCGTTCACCAGATCGACAAAATACGGTGCGTCGGAGGATTCCATCTCTTCGCCCGCCAATTTCACCGGCGCCGCAGCCGCCGTTTCATACTGTTCCTGATTGATGAATTGGTTTTCTTTCATCATCGAAAGAATAATATTTCGCCGTGATTTGGCACGGTCGGGATAGCGAAACGGATTGGTATAACTTGGCCGCTGGATCAGGCCTGCCATTAAAGAGGCTTCTTCCAGCGTGATATTGCGCAAATCCTTACCGAAGTAAGCCTGCGCGCCTTCGCCGAATCCGTGGATGCTGAAACTGCCGCGCCGCCCGAGATAAACCTCGTTGGAATAATATTCGAAGATTTCGTTTTTGGTGAGTTTGCGCTCCAGTTCGAGGGTGATCATCACCTCGGCCGCTTTTCGTCTCCAGGTTTTCTCCTGGTCAAGCCAGAAACTACGCGCCAGCTGCTGGCTGAGCGTCGATGCTCCCTGCCCGTAGCGGCGATCGCGCACGTCGACGTAAGCCGCCTTTACAATGCGTACCGGATCGAATCCCGAATGCTGAAAGAAGCGTTTGTCTTCGGCGGAAATCACCGCCCGCTGCAGCACCTCGGGAATGTCTGCAAACTTCACGATGCGCCGCTTCTCGCGGTTGCGGTCAAACAGATTCGTGATCAGCTCCGGCTCCAGCGCGAAACGGGTTCGTTCGCTGGAATCGCGTAAAGCGATAATCTTGCTAACCTTTGGCCCTTCAAACTTGATGACGCCGGAATCCTGATCGAAGGCGTCCGGGCCGGGATAGATATCGATGGCGTCGGGCCGTATCTGATACCACCCCATGCGCGTATTCTTCGATTCTCCATACCCCGAACGGCGCAGCCAGACCGCGATTTCAGAAGGCGAGCCTTCATCGCCCACCATCACCATCCGGGGCGCGGCAAACAGCTTCGAGGTATTGGCGAAAGGGCCGGTAGAGAGCTTGGAATCAATCAGGCGGGAATACTTTACGTAATAGAAACTAAAGACGGAAAGTCCGATTCCGACCAGAATAATGGTGGCAAAGAAGAAGATTTTGCCCCAGGGGTTGTAAAGCAGACGAACCACCAATGAGCGGCGAGCCACCTTGACTTTCACTGACCTCATTGTCTCACAAGGCTAATTCTTGGTTTCTTCCACGGGAAAGAGTTCCTTCCAGATATCGTCGTCGTGTTTTTGCCAATCTGGCTGCTGGCGGCCTGTGATCTGGAGCTCGGAAAACTTCAAGGTGCCATGGCCGTAGACGCAGATATATTCCGTGCGCGGCGGTCCAAGCAGGACGTTCTTCCAGGATCCGGTGGCGATAGGCATCCGCAAACGGCGCAAGCAGGTGCGGCAGCGATATCTTTGATCCCAGATAATAGCGTACACCAGGCCGACGCAAAACAATCCGTAGAGAATCAGGGCAAACGTATAAATAAGATCGCCCGCAAACGGCTGAACATGAACCGACATGAAGGTGTCGGGCTCCGGTAGGGAACGAGCCAAAATCCAAGCGATACCGCCAGCCAACAAACCGCCCGCGATGAACTTCGCAGCCAGAAAGGCCCAGTACCTCATGCCTGGTTTAGACGCAACGTTGAAGCAAAATGTTCCTGGGGAGAGCGGGAGCTAGGCGATGGGGGGTAGGAACTGGGCCGTCATCTCGCGTGCCCACTACCCTCTTTACCTTTTCACCAAATTCTTGAGCAAGAACACTACATTCGCCGGACGCTCCGCTAAACGCCTCATAAAATACGGATACCAGGCGTCTCCATACGGCACGTAGATGCGCAGGCGATAGCCCTGGCGGACCAAGTCGCGCTGCAGATCGCGGCGAATTCCGTAGAGCATCTGAAATTCGAATTTTTCGGCCGGGATCGCCCGCTCGCGAATGTACCGCCGGGCATCCCCGAGTATCGTTTCATCGTGGCTGGCGATTGCCGGATAGGTTCCGTGATCCAGCAGCAGTTTCATCAGCTTCACGTAGTTGGCGTCGACCGCCGTCTTGCTGGGAATCGCCACCGCAGGCGGTTCGTTGTAGGCGCCTTTGCAAAGACGCACGGGAATTCCGGCGGCGTTCAAGCTCTGTATATCCGCCTCGCTGCGAAACAAATACGCTTGAATAACCGCCCGAATACATTGGAACTCCTCATGCATGGCCCGCACCACGGCGAGTGTCCGATCGGTGTACTCGCTCGACTCCATGTCGATCTCCACGCGGCTTCCCATTTCCTTCGCCCGGGCCACCAGCGCCCGCACATTCCGTAGACACTCGCCATCCGACAAGTCCAGCCCAAACTGCGTCAGTTTGATCGAAACCGTGGATTTGAGGCCGCTGGCTTCAATCTGATCGAGCGCCGCAAGGTAGGAATCGCGAGAGATCGCCGCCTCGCCAGCCGAATGAACGTTCTCGCCCAAATGATCGAGTGTGGCGAAGATCTTTTCCCCATCCAGGCGCCGTGAAACTGCAATCGCATTCTGCAACGTTTCGCCCGCCACGAAGCGCCGGGTCAGTTTTTGCGAGATTGGCGATTGCTCCATCCAGCGGCGCAGCGAACGTTGCTGCGAGAGATACAGGAAAATGCTGCGCATGATAGTTCTTCTTAGGATGAGGGCAGGGAACCGGGCGGGTCAAATTGTCATCTTGTCATCGTTCAAGGCGATAGAGAGTCCTCACTCGCTCGACGATGCCGGCCGGAACGAGGTGTTCCCAGTCACCGCCCGCTTGTAGACGCGCCCTGACGTCGGTAGAAGATATGTCGTCAAAGGAGCCCGGCAGTTCCAGGCGGTGTATACGCTGGCGTAAATCTTCCGGCGCCCGGTATTCGCCCCGGCGCGCGGCAACCAGAAGCTGGAATTCCGAAAGCATCGCGGCCGCCGAGCGATCGTCGCCATAATCCCAACCGACGATGCGTTCCGCCGCGTCGCGCCCGCAAAGAAAGAAGAGTTCCGTAGTGGGTCCAGCCAATGCCGCCACTTCCCGGGCAATATCGATGAACAGACCGCCTTCGCTGACGCCGATCGAAAATCCGGGGAGTGCCCGCAGCAGTTGTAAGCGCTCTTCCAGGTCGACAGTCTCGTACTGCTTGTGAGGAAATTCCCGGGGGAGTACGCAGAGTACCTCGCCGGCATATCTTCGAGCGGCCTCTATCAGCGCCATATGGGCTTGGGTGGGTGGATGAAAAGCGGCGGGCAGGATCGCTAATTTTGCCGGCCACGGGCCTGGCTGATTGCGGCGGACTACTTGCATTACCCCCCTATGGTAGTAGTAAACGGAGTTCTACTTATAATTCTCATCTGTTCTCAGGTCTACCCATGTCGAAATTCGCTCGACGTGCCGATAAGAGCTTTAGATGAAAGGGAGATTGGCTCTCAAGCCGGATCTGCCCTATAGTAACTCTGTATGGAGGATTAAGCTCGGATCGCTCCCCCCGTTAAGTACGTTGGTTTTAAGTGCAGTGCCTAAGGCCGCTAAGGTGTACTGATTACAGCCATAAGGTAAGTTACTGACGGGGAGGTGGGTATCTTTAGTTTAAAGTAAAAACCATGTTCCAGTGGATCTGCCCGGAGTGCGGTAGAAGGTGCCTGCCCTCATCACGGGAGTGTCCAATTTGCAGCGCTTCGGAAACGGCGGAACAAGAGGAAGCCTCCAGTTCCGCGGTGGCGGCGCTCGCGATTCAGGCTGATAGTGTTTCTACGTCCTCGCCGGTGGCCGTGCTTGCGCCGGAAGTCAAAGCGCCGGACGTTCCGGTGTATAACGGCGGCGTCCAGGCGAATGGGGACATTGCTGGAAACGGAATCACGCATCACGATGTACCGGCGGAAGTCGACACGCCGGGACCCGCCGCGCAGGCTCTGGTAGAACCCGCACCGCTGAAACCGGCGAGCGCGCCAAAATCGAATTCCGGGGTGGTGTGGCAGCGTTGGGGTGGGCGTCCGGCAATTTCCGGCGTTTCCCAATTCAGCCGTCCAACGCCAGCCGTTGAACCCGAGCCGGCGCCACAAGTGAAGCAAGCGATGTGGTCCGACGAGGTGGAACCGGTACCGGCACCCGAGCCGCCAGCGGGAGAGATTCACGATCGCGCGACCGAAGAAATCCCCCTTCCGCTTCCCGAGTATTTCGCGTTCACGGAACCGCCTACCGTAGTCCCGGAAACCGATCAGAATGCGGTTACCGCGGAAATGCCGTTCCCAGTCGATCTTCAGTTGCCACTGGTCGAACATGCCGTGGAAACGATGCAAGAACCCGCGCCGGATGTCCCAATAGAACTTTTGGAACCTCTGGACGACGTGATCGAACAGCCGCTGGCCGAGCCGATCCTAGAGCCCGAAGCCCTAATTCCGTTGCCGCTAGTGGAACATGCCGAAGTGACGCCGGAACTGCCGCTTAGTCCTGAAGTTGAGACCGCGAGCGCACCCTCCGAGCCGCTAGCGTTGATTGAAGAGCCATTTGAAGCGCTACCCGAGATTCGTACGGAAGTGGCAAGCACGGATATACCGCCGTTTCAAGCGCATTTCGATACGGCTGCACGGGTGGCCACACTGGCGCCCGTGGCTGCGGAGCCACTCGAGGCCAGACCCCACATCCATATAGAAGCAGCGGAATCCGCTCCGCCGGAACCTGTCGCGGAAGTGGCCGCTGTCCCGTTTTTTGCTGCGCCGCAGGAAGCGACGCCCGAAATCCATACCGAAGCCGAAGAGGCCGCCGTACCGGTGTTTGTAGAGCATTTCGTTTCGCCGGATGTCGCTGAACCGGCTGTCTCTGAATCAGCCGCGGCAACAGCTGTCACTGAAACAGCTGTTGCCGAATCAGCCGCGGAACATGCGCTGGCTTTCGAGCATCCTTTCGAGCATCCTGTCGAGCACGAAATTCCGGTGTCCAATCCCGAAGAGCCCGTAACCGAAGCGGTAGCGGAAGCTTCATCGGCCATTCATACAGAAGCCGAGGAAGCCGCCGTCCCCCCCTTTGTGGCTCATACTGAGCCGGCCACCCACGATGAGCCAATCATAAATCCGGTTGAACCTCCCGTTGCTTATCATTTCACGCCATCGGTTGCTGAGCATGCGGCGGAAGTCGCTATACCGGAAGGGGTAGCGGGCATTCAAACCGATCCAGCTCCGGTTGACCAGGCAATTCTCCCGGCGATTGTAGAGATTCATACGCAGCCTCTGGTCCAGGAGAGCCTCCCGCCAGCCCCGGATGAACCGCTGGAGATCCACACCCAGCCTGCCGTTCATGAGATCTTCACGCCCATCCAGCACGAACCCCAGGAAATAGCCGCCGAGGCACTCCCGCAAATTACGCCCGAAGTTCATCCCGAGCCACTCGCCGAAGTTGCCCCGGCGGTCGCCAAACGCCTGCATGAATTTCTTGCGGCGCATCCGGAACCGATCGTCGAGGTGCAACTGGAACCTCTACCCGTCGATACGGTTAGCAGTTCGCCGGAAGAGCCGCCAGTTGCCGAAACGGCAGCCGATCTGGTAGGCGCGGGTATGGGTGCAATGGCCCTCAGCCATCCGCCCAGCGATCCACCGATTGCGACAGCAGTACCGGAGGCATTGCCGGAAGCAGTTCCGGAACCAGTTCTAGAAGCAGCGCGCGAATCCGTGGCGCAAATCGCCGACGAGCCGATTCCGGAGAACGTTCCGGGAATTCAGCCCCGGTGGCCGGAATTGCGCTTCAAAGCGCATGCGCCGTTAACGTCGTCGTTAGCGCCGATGACCGGGCCACAATTAACCCTCCCTAGCCCCGCTCTGCCACCCGAGCTGGAGCGCTTTCAGGACGGCTACGTCATCACGCCGGGCGCGGAAATGCGCAAGCGCAAGAACCCCGCCGCTGGTTGGCTGCCATACATCGCCGTCACCGCTTTGGTTGCGGCCATCTTTTTCGGATTCGTATTCTATCTGCTTCCCCGTTTGATGGGTGGCGGCGAGAGCCAGAATAACGTCGAAGGTCCAAGCATTCCGCAAGTGGTAACGGCGGCAACCACCGATACCCATCCGCTGGCAAAATACATTGAACTGACCGGAATTCGTCTTGCCGTGGACGCCAATCGAAAACCCGAGATTCATTATCTGGTGGTGAACCACTCCACCGCGATGATTGCCGACGTTACGATGAACGTCACAATCCGTAGCGTGAATCGCCGGGCGACCGATGCGCCGATCACGAAGTTTTCATTCAAGCTGTCCTCGCTGGGACCTTGGGAAGCCAAGGAATTCACCAGTGAGATTGAAACGAACTTGAAGTCTTACGAACTGCCCGATTGGCGTAATATTCGCGCCGATTACCAGATCGTGGCGCCGTAATCAGCCGATAATGGTCGGCTGTTGCACCAGCAGACTGCTCTCGCCGAACCATTGCTTCATCGCCTCTTGCCGGTATTCGAAAATCTCGCGCAGTTGTTTGCCGATTAGCAACCGATGCGCCAGCCTGCCTAATGGCCCCAATGGCAAAATATATTCCACCTGATCCACCACAAGTGTTCCGTTGGTCCCCGGTCTAAAAGTGTGACGGTGACGCCACAAAACGTACGGCCCCTGTTCCTGTTCATCGACGAAATAAAAGGGCGGCTCGTATTCGGTTATTCTGGTTTTCCAATGCACGGGAACTCCTAGCCAGCGGATGGTGTACTCGATTGTGGCGCCTTTGCGCATCGCCACCGGTTGGGGCGATACAATCTGAAAGTTCAGCCATGGAGGCGTAATCCGGGCGAGATTCGCCGGATCTTCAAAGACCTCGAAAACTTCGGAAATCGATTGCGGCGCGAGCATCTCGCACTGCAACGTGTAAGCACGCATTTGGATTAACCTCTTATTGCGGACAGTGCGCCGCGGGGGCCACGTCGACACCCAACTGGCGTAAATTGCGCCGGGCACTTTCAAAGCAGGGGTCGAGTAGCAGCGCTCTTTCAAAATCCGCTCGAGCCGCTTCGTTTTGCCCTAGCTGAAACAACGCAACACCCCGATTGCTGATCGCCGCCGCATCGTTTGGCTTCAGTGCCAGTGCTCTTCCAAACGGCGCCAGCGCTAGTGCCGGCCTTCCTTGCGAGAGATACACCAGCCCCTCTTCGGATGCGATATCGGGATCGTCCGGCGCAATACTTTTGGCTTCGCTCAGTAGAGCCAGGGCCCGCTCCGGAACCACAGCCCGCGCCAACTGGATCTTTGGACGCACTTTCTGCGGTGCCCAGCGGACCGCGTTGGTCCACAACGCTTCCTCAGATAGCCAGATCGACGTTTGGAACGCACTGAGCAGCGCGAGCGGAACCGCGCAC